>NZ_JACYUR010000001.1:1066203-1401442 GCF_014841875.1 Frigoribacterium sp. CFBP 13729
ACGGGACGTGCAGGGTGGGCGGCGTCGCCCGCGGCGCCGTCGACGCCGACTCGGCGCTCGAGCCGTTCGACGCGGGCCAGCGCGCCCCGCGTCGTCTCGTCGGCCTCGGGCACGAGCACCCGGGCGATCATCAGCTCGAGGTGGAGGCGCGGCGACGTGGCGCCCGTCATGTCGGTGAGGGCCCGGTTGACGACGTCGGCCGAGCGCGAGAGCTCGGCGGCGCCGAACGCGTGCGACTGCTGCACGAGCCGGTCGAGCTCCTCGGGCGTGACGCCGCGCAGCACGGCGGAGGCGCCCTCGACCGTAGCCCCGACGACGATGAGGTCGCGGAGCCGCTCGAGCAGGTCCTCCACGAAGCGCCGCGGATCCTGGCCCGTCTGGACGACCCGGTCGACGGCCGCGAAGGCGGCTGCGCCGTCGCGCTGCCCCAGGGCGACCACGACGTCGTCGAGGAGGGCCGCGTGGGTGTAGCCGAGCAGGGCGACCGCGCGCTCGTACTCGATGCCGCCGCTCTCGCTGCCGGCCATGAGCTGGTCGAGCAGCGACAAGGTGTCGCGCACCGACCCGCCGCCGGCCCGGACCACGAGGGGCAGGACGCCCGGGGCCGCCGCGACGCCCTCGCTCTCGGCGAGCTGCTGCACGTACTCGAGCATCTGCGCGGGCGGGACCAGCCGGAACGGGTAGTGGTGGGTGCGCGACCGGATCGTGCCGATCACCTTGTCGGGCTCGGTCGTCGCGAAGATGAACTTGACGTGCTCCGGCGGTTCTTCCACGACCTTGAGCAGCGCGTTGAATCCCTGCGGCGTGACCATGTGGGCCTCGTCGAGGATGAAGATCTTGAACCGGTCGCGCGCCGGGGCGAACACGGCGCGGTCGCGGATGTCGCGAGCGTCGTCGACGCCGTTGTGGCTGGCGGCGTCGATCTCGATGACGTCGAGCGAGCCGCCCCCGTCGCGCGCGAGCTCGACGCACGAGTCGCACACGCCGCACGGCGTGTCGGTCGGGCCCTGGGCGCAGTTGAGGCAGCGCGCCAGGATGCGGGCCGACGTCGTCTTGCCGCAGCCCCGGGGGCCGCTGAACAGGTAGGCGTGGTTGACGCGGTCGGCGCGCAGCGCCGTGCGGAGCGGATCGGTCACCTGCGACTGTCCGATCAGCTCGGCGAAGTTCTCTGGCCGGTAACGGCGATACAGGGCTGTGACCACGGGACAAGAGTAGTCGGGGCCACCGACGTCCGCGCCGGGCAGGGGGCGACGCGACCCCTCATCGGGGGTGGGTGCGATCTCTGGCGCAACCCGCGCCTCCTTGGTATCTTCGACCTACCGGACGAGCCTCACCAGCTCGTGCCGAACCGCCTCACCAGCGGAGACGCACCGGCCGCGACCCACCCTCGCGGCAGACCGGTCAGGATCAGGATCAGGAGACACCCGCATGTCTGCAGCCACGGCGTCCTCGCGCGCCCACCGCCTCTCCGTCTCGGGCAAGGTCAGGGCCGTACTCGCCCTCGGCCCCGTGCTCGGGCTCGGGACCGTCGCGACCCTCGCGGCGTTCACCGACACCGTGACCGCGACCGGCAGCTTCAGCACGGGCACGCTCGACCTCAAGCTGAACGACCAGGACGTCACGACGGCCCTCACGGGCCTCACGATGACGGCCGCGAAGCCCGGGGACCAGACCTACGCGCTCCTCACGGTGCGCAACGGCGGCACCCTGCCGTTCAACTACGCCTACACGACGGTCGCCGGCGGCGCCGACGCGGCCGTCCTCGGCCCGGTGCTGAACTTCGGCGTCGCGAGCCTCGGCACGAGCACCTACAACGTGGGCACGCCCCCGACCTGCAACGCCACCACGTTCAGCGCCACCCCCGCCACGGTGGTCACGCCCAGCACGACCAAGCTCAGCGCGGGACCGGCCACGGCGGCCGCCCGGGCCCTGGCGGTCAACCAGGTCGAGTACCTCTGCGTCCGCGCTGAGGTCCCTGCCGACGCGACCAACACGGTGCAGGGCAAGACCGTGACGGCGACCATGACGGTGACCGCCACCCAGCAGTAGCTGCCCCCGCAGCTCCTCCCAGCCCCCGCCTCCCAGGGCGGGCGTCCCGAGGCCCCCGCCACCCGTGGCGGACGCGGCCCGGACACGGGAACGGCGGAGTCCGGCGTCGGGTGCCCGACTCCGCCGTTCCCCTCACGATCCACCTGCCCGACGCGCGACGAGGGGAGCCACGCATGGCGTCCTCCCCCGGACGCGCGCGGCACGACCGGCCGCCGGTCGACCACGCCCGCCGCAACGCCCGGGCGCGGTTCTTCGCGCGCGAGGTCGTCCTCTGGGCCGGGGCCCTCACCGGCGTGGTCTGCCTGACGGCTGCTGCCCTCGCCGTCTTCGCGGGCGTCACCCCGCTGATCTTCCGCTCGGGCTCGATGTCGCCGGGCATCCCCACCGGCGCCCTGGCTCTGGCGAAGACGGTGCCCGCGGCCGACGTGGCGGTCGGCGACGTCGTGAGCGTCCCCCGCGCGGACGGCGTCCGCGTCACCCACCGCGTGGTCGAGACGGACGACGCGGGCGGCGCCTCCCGGTCCCTCGTCCTCAAGGGCGACGCGAACCCGGTGACCGACCCGGACCCGATCGTCGTCGCGGAGGCCGACCGTGTCTTCTGGTCGACGCCCCGCCTCGGCGAGTGGGTCGACCAGGCGCTCGCCCCCGGCTGGGTGTTCGTGATCGGCACGCTCTTCGGCATGCTCGCCATGATCGGCTTCCGCCGCCCGCGCGCCGAGGACCTCGCCGCGACCGCCCACGAGCCGGCACCTGCCGACGGAGGCCGAGCCGAGGAGGTGCGTGCCCGCCACGATGACGGGCCGCGCCACGCGGCCGGCCGGCACCGCACCTCCGGCACTGCCGGCACCGCCGCCGTGTCGACCGTCGTCGCGCTCGCCCTCGCGGCCAGCCTGGCTGCGGTGCCCCCCGAGTCCACCCTCGCCGCCTTCGCCGACACGACCCGCGCGACCGGGACGGCGACCACGGGGACCCTCGTGGGCGCCTCGACGATCGGGTGCACCGGCGGCGGTCTCCTCGGGGCCCCTGTGCTGTCGTGGGACGTCCCGACGCCGCTCCCCGCGGGCGGAGTCGAGCCGCCGTCGTGGAACGTGTACCGGAACGGCGTGACGCTGCCGGTCGCCACCGTGACGGTGAAGAGCTACCAGGTGCCAGCGGAGATCCTCGGCGTCAGCGCCGCGACCTACCGCGTGCAGGGCACGGCCGGTACCGCGCCGTGGTCGTCGCCCGTCTCGGGGACTCGAACGGTCAATTTCGGCCTGCTGGGAGTCACCTGCAGCACAGCGACCTGACCGGCTGGTCCCGTCCGCACCAGGCAGGACGCCGCGCCGAAGCGCCGCAGGGGCGGCGGCGCACCGTCTCGAGGACGCGACCGGCTGGTCCCGTCCGCACCAGGCAGGACGCCGCGCCGAAGCGCCGCAGGGGCGGCGGTGCGTTAAAAAGTAGAGACCCCTCACGCACCCGCCAGAGCCCGGTTGCCCTTGCTGCGTTTCCGCCCTGGGGGAGTTGGCCTGGATGGCGCCACGTGAGGAGCCTCGAGAAGTTTAGCGGCTCCTGGGTGGTCTGCGCGACACGGGGTGTTCCCTGGGTGCATGAGAATCGTCATCGCCGGAGGACACGGCAAGATCGCCCAGCTCCTCGAACGCCGACTCGCCGACGCCGGGCACGACCCCGTGGGCATCGTTCGCAACCCCGACCACACGTCCGACCTCGAGGCGGCGGGTGCCCGTGCGCTCGTCCTCGATCTGGAGCAGACCGACGTCGAGACCCTGGCGGGCCACCTCGACGGTGCCGACGCCGTGGTCTTCGCGGCCGGCGGCGGTGGCGGCAGCGGCGCCGAGCGCAAGCTCACGATCGACCGCGACGGCGCCGTCCTGCTCGCCGACGCGGCGGAGAAGGCGGGCGTCGCCCGCTACGTGATGGTCTCGGCCATCGGGACGGACGACTTCGACGCCGAGAAGGCCCAGCTGCCCGCCGAGGACGACGACGCCGTCTACCAGGTGTACATGCGCGCGAAGAGCGAGGCCGACGCCGACCTGCGCGCCCGTGACGGCCTCGACTGGACCGTCGTGCGTCCCGGCGGCCTCACCGACGACCCCGGCACCGGCCAGGTCACGGTGGGCCAGACCGTCGAGCGGGGCACGGTCTCCCGTGCCGACGTGGCCGAGGTGATCGCCACCGCGATCATCGAGGGCACGGCGGTGAAGACGCAGTTCGAGCTCGTCTCGGGTGAGACCCCCGTCTCGGACGCACTCGCCACGATCAAGTACTGACGACGACGCAGGGGGCTGCCCCTGCCGACGACGNACGTCCTAGCGGAGCGCCGCGGCCTGCCGGGCGATCTCGAGCTCCTCGTTCGTGGGGACGACGAGGACGTCGACGGACGCTCCCTCGGGCGAGATGCGGCGGGCGTCCCGCGAGGCGAGCTCGTTCCGGTCGTCGTCGACCCGGATGCCGAAGAAGTCGAGCCCGGCCAGCGTGCGGCGGCGCAGCAGGGCGTTGTTCTCGCCGACCCCCGCGGTGAAGACGACCGCGTCGAGTCCGCCGAGCTGCGCGACGTAGGCGCCGACGTAGTGGCGGATGCGGTGGCGGTACACGGCCAGCGCCGACTCGGACACGGCGTCGCCGCGCGAGGCGCTGTCCTGCACGTCGCGCATGTCGCCGCTGCCCGTGAGGCCCAGCAGGCCGCTGCCCTTGTTGAGCAGCGTCTCGAGCTCGTCGAAGTCGAGGCCCGCCTCGCGGTGCAGGTGGAAGACGGCTGCCGGGTCGATGTCGCCGGACCGCGTGCCCATGACGAGCCCCTCGAGGGGCGTCATGCCCATGCTCGTCTCGATCGAGCGGCCGCCGTCGATCGCCGCGGCGGAGGCGCCGTTGCCGAGGTGCAGGACGATGATCTTGAGCTCGGCCAGCGGACGGCCGAGGAACTCGGCGGTCTTCTCGGACACGTACTTGTGCGAGGTGCCGTGGAAGCCGAACCGGCGCACGTGGTGCTTCTCGGCCAGCTCCGCGTCGATCGCGTAGGTGTACGCGGCAGGGGCCAGCGTCTGGTGGAACGCCGTGTCGAACACCGCCACGTGGGGCACGTCGGCGAACGCCTCCTTCGCGGCCTTGATGCCCTGCAGGTTCGCGGGATTGTGGAGCGGCGCCAGCGCGGAGAGGCGATCGATGGCCTTCTCCACCTCGTCGGTGACGAGGGTGGCCCGGTCGAAGTCCACTCCCCCGTGCACGACCCGGTGGCCGACGGCCGTCGGCGGGTGCTCGTCGAAGGAGGGGCCCTGCGCGGCGAAGGCGGCCATCATCGCCTCGAAGCCGGCCGCGTGGTCGGCGATCGGCTGCGAGTCGTTGCTGCTCTCGGCACCCGTCAGGTGGTTGCGGTGCCGGGTCTGGCCCACCGCCTCCCCGATCCGCTCGACCAGCCCCGACGCGAGCGTCGTCTCGTCGTCCAGCTCGATCAGCTGGTACTTGAACGACGACGAGCCGGAGTTGACGACGAGCACTGCGCTCACGGGGTGTTCCCTTCGGTGGTGGTGGAGGTCTCGGCGGCGGCTGCCTCGGTGCCGGCCTGGATGGCGGTGATGGCGACGGTGTTGACGATGTCGCCCACGAGCGCGCCGCGCGAGAGGTCGTTGATCGGCTTTCGGAGGCCCTGCAGGATGGGCCCGATCGCGACCGCCCCCGCACTCCGCTGCACGGCCTTGTACGTGTTGTTGCCGGTGTTCAGGTCGGGGAAGATGAACACGGTCGCCCGGCCCGCGACCTCGGAGTCGGGCATCTTCGCGGCGGCCACGACCGGGTCGGCCGCGGCGTCGTACTGGATCGGTCCCTCGACGAGCAGGTCGGGGCGGCGCTCGCGCACCAGCGCCGTCGCGGCGCGGACCTTCTCCACGTCGGCGCCCGAGCCGCTGTCGCCGGTGCTGTAGCTGAGCATGGCCACGCGGGGCTCGATGCCGAACTGCACCGCGGTCTCGGCCGACGAGATCGCGATGTCCGCGAGCTGCTCGGCGGTCGGGTCGGGGATGACGGCGCAGTCGCCGTAGACCAGCACCCGGTCGGCGAGCGCCATGAGGAACACGCTCGAGACGACGCCGACGCCCGGCACCGTCTTGATCACCTCGAACGCGGGACGGATGGTGTGGGCCGTCGTGTGCGCGGCGCCCGAGACCATGCCGTCGGCGAGGCCGAGCTTGACCATCATCGTGCCGAAGTACGAGACGTCGGTGACCGTGTCCATCGCCATGCTCGCGGAGATGCCCTTGTGCGCCCGCAGCTTCGCGTACTCGGCGGCGAACTGCACCTGCAGGCTGGCGTCGAAGGGGTCGAGCACGCGGGCGTCGGCCAGGTCGAGGCCGAGCTCGGCGCCGCGTGCCCGGATGACGGTCTCGTCGCCGAGGAGCGTGAGGTCGGCCACGCCGCGCTGCAGCAGGGTCGACGCCGCACGGAGGATGCGGTCGTCTCCGCCCTCGGGCAGCACGATGTGCTTCTTGACGCTGCGCGCCCGCTCGAGCAGCTGGTGCTCGAACATCAGCGGCGTCACGACCCCCGACGGGCTGACCTCGAGCAGCCGCAGCAGCTCGGCCCCGTCGACGTGCGTCTCGAACAGCGAGAGGGCGAGGTCGTACTTGCGGGGCGAGTCGGCGGCGAGACGCCCGCGGGTCTGGGTGATGGCGAGCGCCGTGTCGTAGGTGCCGAGCTCGTTGTGGGCGATCGGCAGCGTGCTGCCGAGTCCCTCGACGAGGCGGTCGACCTGGGGCGCCAGGGCGAAGCCGCCGTTCAGCACGACGGCCGCGAGCGAGGGGAACGTCTCGGACGCGTGAGCGAGCACCGTCGCCACCAGCACGTCCGACCTGTCCCCCGGCACGACGACGACGGCGCCCTCGATCAGGCGGGGCAGCACGTTCTCCATCGACATGGCGGCGACGACGACGCCCTCGACCTCGCGGTCGAGCAGGGCCTCGTCGCCGCGCACGAAGGTCGAGCCGGTCGCCTCGAGCACGGCGCGCACGGTGGGGGCCACGAGGAGGCGGTCCTCCGGCAGGGCCCAGACGGGCACGGCACCCGAGGGGCTCGCCGCGAGCGCCTGGCCGATGCCCCGGACGACGTCGTCGAGGTGGTCGGGCTCGACCCGGTTCGCGACGACGGCGAGCAGGCTGGCGTGCTCGTTGCGCAGCTCGGCCGTCGTGACCTCGGCCACCTGGCGCATGTCCGCGCCGGTGCGCGGGGTCGTGCCGTCGGCGGCGCTGCGGCCGCCGAGGACGAGCAGCACGGGGGCGCCGAGGTTGGCGGCCACCCGGGCGTTGAACGACAGCTCGGTGGGGCTGCCGACGTCGGTGTAGTCGGAGCCGATCACGACGACCGCGTCGCACTGCCGCTCGACGGCGGAGAACCGGCTGACGATGGCGGCGAGCGCCGCGTCGGGGTCGCGGTGCACGTCGTCGTACGTGACGCCGACGCACTCCTCGTAGTCGAGGTCGACGCTGTCGTGGGCGAGCAGCAGCTCGAGGACGTAGTCGCGCTCGCGCGTCGACCGCGCCACGGGACGGAACACCCCCACCCGGCCGACCTCGTGGCTCAGGGTGTCGAGGACGCCGAGGGCGATCGTCGACTTGCCGGTGTGGCCTTCTGCGGACGTGATGTAGATGCGGGTGGACACGTCGCCCAGCCTACGTCCGGCGGGCTCGGAGGCACCGGGGAGGTCAGCGCGGCACGCGCGGGCTGTCCGGGTTCAGCAGCGAGTGCTTCCGGCCGTAGCCGAAGTAGAGCGCGAGGCCGACGACCAGCCAGATGCCGAAGCGCAGCCAGGTCTCCCAGTGCAGCTGCGAGATGAGGAAGCCGCTCGCCAGCACCCCGAAGGCCGGGACGAAGGGCATGAACGGGAGGCGGAACGTGCGCGGCTCGTCGGGCTTGCGGTAGCGGAACACGATGACCGCGACGCAGACCACCACGAACGCGGCGAGGATGCCGATGTTCGTCAGGTCGGCGACGGCGCGGATGGGGAACACCCCGGCGAGCAGCGCGGAGGCGACGCCCGCGATCCACGTGACGCGCTGCGGGACGCCCTTGCGGTCGGTCCGCGCGAACCAGCCGGGCAGCAGTCCGTCGCGGCTCATCGAGAACCAGACCCGAGTGACGCCGAGCAGGAACGTGAGCATGACGGTGAGGATCGAGATGACGGCGAACACCGAGATGATCGTCGCCACGACCGGCAGGCCGACGCTGCTGAAGGCCGAGGCGAAGCCGGCGGCCGGGTCGATCTCGCGGTAGTCCTGCATGCCGGTGAGCACCAGCGTGGCGGCGACGTAGAGGATCATCGCGATGATCAGCGACAGGATGATCGCCTTCGGCATGTGCTTCTTGCCGTCGACGCTCTCCTCCGCCGCGGTGCTCATCGCGTCGTAGCCGAAGACGGCGAAGAAGACGGTGGCGGCCCCGGTGAAGACCGGCCCGAAGCCGTTGGGCACGAAGGGCGAGAAGTTCTCGGCGCTCAGGTGGAACAGGCCGATGCCGATGATGAACAGCACCAGCAGCACCTTGATGCCGACGGCGACGATCTCGAAGCGGCCGAACGCCTTCGAGCCCCGGCTCAGGATGAAGGTGACGACCAGGCAGACGACGATCGCGGGCAGGTTGACCACGCCGCCCTGCCCCGCGTCGGGCGTCGAGGCGATCGCGTCGGGGAGGTGCAGCCCGAGCCCCGAGAGGAACGCGTCGAAGTAGCCCGAGATGCCGATCGCGACGACGGCCACGATGGCCACGTACTCGAGCAGCAGGTCCCAGCCGATGAACCAGCCGATGATCTCGCCGAGGGCGACGTAGCCGTAGGTGTAGGCGGAGCCGGCCCGCGGGATCATGCCCGCGAACTCGGCGTACGAGAGCGCCGCCGCAGCACTCGCGAGACCGGCGATCAAGAAGGAGAACAGGACGGCCGGCCCGACGCCCGGGTTCGCGTCGTCGCCGTGGGCGACGAGCCCCGCCAGCGAGAAGATGCCGACGCCGATGATGCCGCCGACGCCGATGGCCGTCAGCTGCCACAGGCCGAGGCTCTTGAAGAGTCCGGTGCCCCCGGTCTCGTCCTCGATCTGATGGACGGGCTTCTTGCGGAGCACCGAGCGGGATCCGTCACGTCGTGTGGTCACGAGCGCCTCCTGTGCGCACGCCGTCGTGCGCGGTCTGGCCGAGGGGCGCAGGTGCGCCGTGGCGATATGTTACCCCCGCGACGGCTCCCGGTGGGTCCCGGGTCCCGATGATCCGGTCCCCTCAGCTCGACGGCTCAGGAGTAGTCGTGCTGCGCGACTCCGAGGGAGCGGTACACCGCGTTGCCCTCGGTCGAGGTGTCGGGGTCGAGTTCCCAGTTGACGTCGTCGCCGCCGTCGGCCGCAGGCCGGACCAGGCTCTTCTGCGGCTGTCCGCCGATCGACTCGAGCTGCTCGGTGCGGGCCTCCTGGCCGTCGTCGCCGAGGAAGGACGCGGTGTAGGTGTCGTCAGTCATGACCAGAACCTACGCGGGCGTCATCGGGTCGGTCCGGCACCTCCTGCGGTTCACAGGGTCGGGGGCCTGGCGGCGTGACTTGTCCAGGGCTCGGCCCCTCCTATGATCGTGCCGTGATCATCCGTCCTGCCGCCGAGTCCGACCTGCCGGGGGTCCTCGAGATCCACGCCGACGCCGTCGCCCGCTCGACCGCCATCTGGACCGACGTGGAGCCCGACCTGCAGGGGCGCCGCGACTGGCTCGCCGCCCACAGCCGCCCGGGCACGGCCGCGATCGTCGCCGTCGAGGGCGACCTCGTCGTCGGGTACGCGAGCTTCGGCCCGTTCCACGCCAAGGACGGCTACCGCCACACGGTCGAGAACAGCGTCTACGTGCGCGAGGGGCACCAGGGGGCCGGCATCGGCCGCAGCCTGCTGGAGGCGCTGGTCGCCGGGGCCGCGGAGGCCGGCCACCACGTCATGGTCGCCCTCGTCGAGGCCGGCAACGAGGGCTCGGTGCGGCTGCACCGGTCGCTCGGCTTCGAGGACGCGGGGCTGCTGCGCGAGGTCGGCGTGAAGTTCGGCCGCTGGCTCGACCTGCGGTACATGACCCTGATGCTCGACGGCACCGCCGCCTCCTAGTCCCGCCGCACGGTGTCGCCCGAAGGGAGAACGAGAAAGGCCCTCCCGAAGGGGAGGGCCTTTCTCGTGCGGAGGATAGGGGATTCGAACCCCTGAGGGCTTGCACCCAACACGCTTTCCAAGCGTGCGCCATAGGCCACTAGGCGAATCCTCCAGGGCGGGCGACAGCATCACTGGCGCACGACCTCGTCCATGGTAGCGGACCGCACGGGGTCCTGCGGACGCACCTGCGGCGCGCGGCCGGCCCGACGTAGCATCGTCGGATGGACTCCCCCGCCTCCGCCCGCGTCGACAGCTGGCTGTGGGCGGTCCGTGTCTACAAGACGCGCTCGGCGGCGACGGCGGGCTGCCGCGCCGGGCACGTCCGGGTGAACGGCGAGCGGGTCAAGGCGTCGCAGTCGGTCCGGCCCGGCGACGAGGTCCGGGTGCGGGTGGCCGGGTTCGACCGGATCCTCGTGGTCCGCACGTGCCTCGTGAAGCGGGTGGGCGCCTCCGTCGCCGCCGAGGCGATGACCGACCTGACGCCGCCTCCTCCCCCGCGCGAGGAGACCGCCGTGGTCGCGGTCCGGGACCGCGGTGCCGGTCGGCCGACGAAGCGCGAACGCCGCGACCTCGAGAAGCTGCGGGACCGCTGACGCGGCCGTCGGGCACACGCCGGTCAGCTGACGCCGGGAGGCTGCCGAGCCGCGCTTTCGCGGACCGGACAGAGCGGTCCGGCCCGTGGGGCGCCTCCCTTATGATCGGTGCCACGGCAGGCCGTCGGGATGACGGCCGTCCTCTCTGAGGGGGGAGGCAGCCGAGGGCCGAGGGGGCTGAGATGGTGACTGGCGTCGCGCGCGACGACTTCGAGGTGATCGCCGTGCCCCGGCGCACGATCGCCCGGACCGCCGTGCTCACCGCGGTCTTCAGCCTCGTGCCCGTGCTCGGGGCCCTGCTCTGGCTGACCTGGCCGACCGGCCGCTGGCCGGCCGTGCTGTGGGTCGCCGACGTCGCGGTCGTCGTGGGGCTCCTCATGTACTGGCGCTTCCGGGTCTCCTACGCCGGCGTCAGCTCGACCGAGTTCTTCAAGCGCGGCTGGCTGCCGGGCAGCGTGCGGCTCCCCCGCGACGCCGTCGCGACCGTCCTCGTCGCGCGCACCTACCGCGGCGCCTCGACCGAGACCCTGCCGCAGCTGATCGCCCTCGGCCACGACGGCGAGGTGCTCTTCCGCATGCGGGGCGGCTACTGGCCCGACGAGGCGATCACCGCCGTCACCGATGCGCTCGGCAGCGCCGTGACGACCGTCTCGCGGCCGATGTCGGGGCCTGAGTTCTACCGCACCTGGCCCGAGAGCCGATCGTGGTACGAGGGTCGCCGGTGGCTCAGCACCACGCTCGTCGTGGTCGCCTTCGCCGTCGCGACGGGCCTGCTGGCGCTCGTCTGGCAGGCCTTCACGGGCTGAGCGCTCCCTCCTCGCGGCAACGCTCCGGGACCGTCGCGCTGCCGAGGACCGCGCCCCGCCGGGCTCAGCGCCGGCGCAGGGTCCCGAAGATCCCCTTGACGACCTCGCGCACGATCGTCTTGCCCGCGCTCGAGCCGAGCACGTCGCCGAGCACGCCGCCGGCGCCGCCGCCGCCCGCACGCCCCCGCCCCGACGACGAACCCGAGGAGGAGCGGGTCGCGCCGCCCGCCCGCCGCGCCCTCGTCGACGCGGCGGCCCGCTCGGCTTTCTCGAACTCGCGCTGCTGGCGCTCGTACTCGGCCTGGGCTGCCCTGCGCTCCTTCTCGGCCGCCTTCAGGGCCGCGGCGTCGTGCTTCTCGCGGGCGGCCGCCTCCTTCGCCTGGAGCACCAGGGCCTCGTCGCGCGCGGTCGCCTCGTCGAGCTCGCGACGGCGCAGCGCGGCGGCCTCGAGCTTGCGGGCCAGCATCTCGCGCGCGGAGTCGCGGTCGACGGGCGTGCCGTAGACCGGCCAGAGCGGCGAGGCAGCGACCTTGGCGGCCATCTCGTCGGCGGGCAGCGGCGACATCGAGCCCTGGGGCGCCCGGACCCGCGTCCACGCGACCGGGCTGGGCGCGCCCTTCTCGTTCATGACGGTGACGACCGCCTCCCCCGTTCCCAGGCTGGTCAGCACGGCCCCGAGGTCGTACTCGCTCGTGGGGTAGGTCGAGACGGTGGCCCGCAGCACCTTGGCGTCGTCGGGCGTGAAGGCCCGCAGCTGGTGCTGGATCCGTGAGCCGAGCTGCGCGAGGACGGCGCCGGGCACGTCCTTCGGGGTCTGCGTGACGAAGACGATGCCGACGCCCTTCGACCGGATCAGCCGCACGGTGCGTGTCACCTGGTCGAGGAACGCGTCCGAGGCGCCCGCGAAGAGCAGGTGGGCCTCGTCGAAGAAGAAGACGAGCTTCGGCCGGTCGAGGTCGCCCACCTCGGGCAGGTCGTTGTACAGGTCGGCGAGCAGCCACATCAGGAACGTCGAGAACAACGCCGGCCGGTCGTGGACGCCGGGCAGCTCGAGCAGGCTGACGATGCCGCGACCGTCGGCCGCCGTGCGGAGGAACACGGCCGTGTCGATCTCGGGCTCGCCGAAGAACGCGTCGGCGCCCTGGTCGGCGAAGGTGATCAGCTCGCGCAGCACCACCCCGACGGTCGCCTTGCTGAGGCCGCCGAGCTCGGCGAGCTCGGCCTTGCCGTCGTCGCTCGTCAGGTAGGTGAGCACGCTGCGCAGGTCGGCGAGGTCGAGCAGCGGCAGCCCCGCCTGCTCGGCGTAGTGGAAGACGAGGCCGAGGCTCGACTCCTGCGTGTCGTTCAGGCCGAGCACCTTGCTGAGGAGGATCGGCCCGAAGCCGCTCACCGTCGCCCGCACCGGGACGCCGGGGCCGCCGTCGCCGAGCGAGAAGAACTCGGCCGGCGCCGCCAGGGGCGTCCAGGCCTGGCCAATGCCGCGGGTGCGCGCGAGCAGCTTCTCGCTCGACTCGCCGGGGGCGGCGAGGCCCGAGAGGTCGCCCTTCACGTCGGCCGCGAAGACGGGCACGCCCGCCGCGGACAGCTGCTCGGCGAGCACCTGCAGCGTCTTCGTCTTGCCCGTGCCCGTCGCGCCCGCGATCAGGCCGTGCCGGTTCAGCATGCCGAGCGGGATCCGCACGGGGACGTCGGCGAGTGCGTCGCCGTTGACGAGCGAGCCGATCTCTAGGGCCGGACCCTCGGTGGCGTAGCCGGCCCGCACCGCGTCGACGGCACCGGAGGAGAGCGGACCCGAGGAGGCGCCGCCCACATCGCCAGGGACGGCGGCGGCGGTCGGATCGACGGCGCCTGCGTCCGGCGCTGCGGTCGCTGCCGCCTGGGCGTCCCGCTCGGCCTCTCCCGCCTCCTGCGCCGCCGCCTCGGCCTCGGCCGCGAGCTGCTGGGCCCGCGCCAGCGCCGCCTCCGCGTCGCGCTTCGCCTGCTCGGCGGGGGCGACCGCCGCGGCGGGCTCCGCCCTGGCCTGGTCGAGGGGGTCGGTCATGGGGTCAGCCTAGGCACCCGCACCGACGCGCGTCTGCCACGCCCAGCCGCGGCCACGGACCCGCTCCTGCTCGTCGAGAAGCCGATGGGCGACCGGGGCCCAGAGGACGACCGCGACGCCGGCGCCGATCAGCAGCCCGCCGATCGTGTCGGTCAGCCAGTGCGCCCCGAGGTAGGTGCGGCTGAGCAGCATCAGCACGGTCCAGACGACGCCGGCCGCCCAGACCCAGACGCGGCGGAGCACGACGCCGAGCACGACGGCGAGGGTCGCCGCGTTGGCGGTGTGGCCGGACGGGAACGAGCCGTAGTCGCTCACGACGAGGATCTCGGTCGGCCGCGCCCGCCCGAAGGTGTGCTTGATCACCTGGACGACGCCGGCGCTCAGGGCGCAGGCGCAGATCCAGTACAGCGCCGCCCACGGGCGCCGCCGGAGCAGGAAGACCACGGCGACGCCGATCGGCACGACGAAGACGCCGATCAGGCCCGCTCCGACCGTGTCGAAGACGAGGGCCGGGGCGATCCAGAAGTCGCTGCGGTGCTCGACGAGCTCGTTCATGAAGCGTTCGTCGATGCCGAGCCGCCCCGCCCTCGCCGTGACGACCACCCCGATCAGCAGCACGACCCCGATCGCGCCGAGCGCGCTGAAGACCCACCACCGGCGCTGCACGCGACGCGCGACGGTCGCCTCCCGCGGGGTGGCCGGCTTCGGGGCGAGGGGCGAGGTGTCCATCTGCCGACAGTACCGACGGAGGTGCGGCGCGGCCCGCCCGGGTCGGCCGGCGCCTCCTGGGGCTCCTCCGCGCCTCCTCGGCCCGGCCTAGTGCGCGAGCGCCGGGACGCTGCGCGGCCGGACCAGCAGCCACAGGCTGAGGATCGCCACCGCCGAGGTGACCATCATCACGCTGCCCATCGGCACGGCGGTGTCGATCCCGAGGAACCCGACGACCGGCGAGATGATGCCGGCGAGGCCGAAGTTGAGGGCCCCGAGCAGGGACGCCGCCGTGCCGGCCTCCGCACCGTGGTTCGCGAGGCCCAGCACCTGCACCTGCGGGAACGTGAAGCCGCACGCCGCGATGAAGAACCAGAGCGGCACGAGGATGCCGAGCAGCCCCACGTGCAGCGAGTCGAGCAGCACGATCAGCCCGGCGCTGACGATCAGCACGGTCGTCGACCCCGCGAGGATGTACGCCGGGGGCACCCGACGGGCGAGGCGCGAGCTGACCTGGACGCCGACGACGATGCCGAGCGAGTTGACCGCGAAGAGGTAGCCGTACTGCTGGGCGTCGAGGCCGTAGACGTCCTGGAAGAGGAACGACGAGGCGGACAGGTACGTGAAGAGGCCGGAGAAGACCATGGCGCCGATCAGCGCGACGCCGACGAAGACGCGGTCGCTGAAGAGCGCTTTGTAGCGCTGCCGGAGGGTCGTGTGGCCGGCGCCGTGGCGGGCCGACTCGGGCAGGGTCTCGACGATCAGGAAGATCGCCGCGAGCAGGATGAGCACGCCGTAGGCGACGAGGAACCAGAAGATGCCGCGCCAGTCGGTGAACCGGAGCAGCTGCGAGCCGACGACCGGGGCGAGCACGGGCGCGAGGCCGGTGACGAGCGCGAGGCGGGACAGCATGCGCACGAGCGGCAGGCCGCCGAACAGGTCGCGCACGGTGGCCATGGCGACGACGCCGCCGGCCGCGGCGCCCATGCCCTGCAGGACCCGGAAGACCGCGAGCCACGTGATGTCGGGCGCGGCGGCGGCGCCGATGCTGGCGCCGATGTGGACGGCGGTGGCCACGATGAGGGGCAGGCGGCGGCCGACCTTGTCGCTCCAGGGCCCGACGAGCAGCTGCCCGACCCCGAAGCCGATCGTCGTCGCCGTGAGGGTGAGCTGCACGAGGCCCGCGGTGACGCCCAGGTCGTCCTCGAGCGAGGGGAACGCCGGCAGGTAGAGGTCGATCGTGAGCGGGCCGAGCGCGGTCAGGGCGCCCAGGACGATCACGTAGACGAGCCTCTGGCGGCGGGTCAGGGCGTCACCGGGGTGGACGACGATGCTCACGGGGGTGTCCTCACGACAGGGCCGGCCAGGCGCGCTCGAATCGGTTCGATCCGACACCGTGCGACCTGGACGTGGTGGTGGGTGGGAGGGGTGACGCTGCGCACGGACGACGGGCGTGGTCGACATCGATCGTAGCCCCGCCTCGGCCTCGCCGACAGGGCCTCCGTCTCGGCCTCCGCCGCACGACGGAGTCCGACTTCGCGACACGGCGTCGCCGAGGCCGACGGCTGTCGAGCACCACTAGGATCGGCTCAGCCGGGGCCCCCGCCGCGGCCACGGCACGACATCCAGGAGGCCTCCATGGTCGACGCCCGCATCGTCCAGACGACCAAGGCGCTGCACGG
The DNA here is from genome assembly GCF_014841875.1 of Frigoribacterium sp. CFBP 13729. Classification (NCBI taxonomy): domain Bacteria; kingdom Bacillati; phylum Actinomycetota; class Actinomycetes; order Micrococcales; family Microbacteriaceae; genus Frigoribacterium; species Frigoribacterium sp. CFBP 13729. Next base: position 1,082,228 of record NZ_JACYUR010000001.1, read on the forward strand.
CGCCATCGTCGAGCTCGCGTCGAAGCAGCCCGTGTCGACCATCACGGTGGCCGACGTCACGCGCGCCGCGGGGATCAACCGCGCGACGTTCTACAGCCACGCGACGTCGCCGGGCGGCCTGCTGACCGACGTCATCACGCCGGAGCTCGACCAGATCCGCCTCGACGACCAGGCCGCCCGCGCGGCCTCGACCGGTGCCGACGGCGCGGAGTTCACCAGCCGGGCCATCGAGCGCGTCGTCGACCACGTCGTCCGCTACCGCGACATGTACCGGCTCGCGCTGCCGGACGCGCTGGACGCGTCGATCCACCAGGCGCTCGCCGGCCACTTCGAGACCTCGTCCCTGCAGCACATCGAGCGGCTCCCCGAGGGCTCCCTGCCCGAGGGGCTGTCGGTCCACATCGCCGCCGGCTGGTTCGCCCACGCCCTCGTCGGGGCCATCGAGGCCTGGCTGCGGGGCAAGCGCACCAGCCGCAAGGCGCTGCTCGACACGATGGCCGCCATGACGCCGTCCTGGTGGCAGTGACCGCCTCCTCCTCGCGCCGCTAGGCCGGGTGCGCGTCGCCCGGTTCGACCGGGTCGAGCTCGACCCTCGCGGAGCCGAGCCGCAGCACGCCGTCCGACAGCGGCTCGCAGCGCATGCCGCCGAGCCCCCGCATGGCCCGGAAGGCGCCCGGCGCGAGCACGTGGTCCATCCAGGCGCACGGGTTCGCCGGCCTGTTCACGCGCAGCAGGACCGGGCCGTCGCCCGTGTCGAGGCTGATCGTGCGTCCGCGCAGCGCGTCGACGTCGAGGCCGCGCGTGACGACGTTGCGACGGGTCGCGACCACGTCGAGCGGCTCGTCCAGGCCGAGGAGGCGCGCGACCGTCTCGAGGGACTCCGCCGCGAACAGCGTCACCGACGCGCCCCGGTGCGCGGGCTTCGCGAAGTAGCGGTCGCCGACGATCCCGAGGCCGGCGCGGAGCTCGACGCTCTCGTGCAGCTCGGGCCCGACCGGAGGCGGCTCCGGCCCGTCGGCGGGGCGGCCGACGTAGCGGGAGCGGGACGACGCGAGCAGCAGCTCGATGATGACCGGGTGCGCGGTCGCGACCGTCGCCTCCTCGTCCCCTGCCGTCACGGCACCACCGTACTGCGCGCGAACAGCGAGAGCCGACCGCCCCGGTGCAGGGCGATCGGCTCTCGTGGTGGTGCGGGTGGTGCGGGTGGTGCGGGTGGTGCTACTTCGTCAGCGGGCCCAGGGTGGGGTCGTTGGCGTACGCCTCAGCGGCGTTCTCCTTGGTGACGATCTGCGGGGGCAGCAGGAACGCGGGCACGATCTTCGAGCCGTTGTCGTACGACTCGTCGTCGTTCGTCTCGGCCTTGTCGCCCTCGGACAGCGAGGTCACCATGTCGATGGCCTGTGCGACCAGGTTGCGGGTGTCCTTGTTGATCGTGGAGTACTGCACGCCCTCCATGATCGACTTGACCGACTCGACCTCGGAGTCCTGGCCGGTGACGACCGGGACGTCCTTGCCGGCCGACTGCACCGACGTGATGATGGCGCGGGCCAGCGTGTCGTTGGGGCTCAGGACGCCGTCGAGCTCGGCCGAGCTGTAGGTGCTGGTGAGCAGCGAGTCCATGCGGCGCTGGGCGTTCTCGGCCTTCCAGCCGTCGGTCGCCGTCTGCTTGATGTCGGTCTGGCCGGACGCGACGACGACGGTGCCGTCGTCGATGGCCGGCTGCAGGACGCTCATCGCGCCGTCGAAGAAGACCTTCGAGTTGGCGTCGTCGGACGAGCCGGAGAAGAGCTCGATGTTGTACGGGCCCTCGGCCTTCTTGGCCGCCATGCCGTCGAGCAGGGCCTGGCCCTGGAGCTCGCCGACCTTGAAGTTGTCGTACGCGACGTAGTAGTCGACGTCCTCGGTGTTGAGGATGAGGCGGTCGTAGGCGATGACGACGGCGCCGGCGTCGTGCGCCGCCTTGACCTGGGTGCCGAGCTGAGCACCGTCGGCCGCGCCGATGATGATCACCTTCGCGCCCTTGGTCACCATCGACTGGATCTCTTCCTGCTGGTTCGCGACGGTGCCGGAGGCGGCCGCGTACTGCACGTCGGGCTCGAAGCCCGCCTCGGTGAGGCCGTCGGTGAACAGGTCGCCGGCGAGGACCCAGTTCTCGCTGGTCTTCGCGGGCAGGGCCACGCCGATGGTCGAGCCCTGCTCGAAGCCGGAGGCCGCGTCGCCCGAGCCGGCGTCGGTGCGAGCCGAGTTCGAGCAGCCGCTCAGGATCAGCGTCGTTGCTGCGGCGACCGCCATGGTCGCCAGCGCGATTTTGCGCATGCTGTGTCTACTTTCTTGTAGGGGGGTTGCAGGTGTGGGAACTGGTGCTCCCGGGGAATGCGAGCCCGGCCGTCGGTGGACGGGCACGCGGCGGTGCGGGTCTAGTTGGGCGTGGTCGACTTGGGTCGCTGCACGTCGGTGAGGTCGCCGTTCGGCTGGACCGCGCCGGCGGGGGCATCGGTCGTCGAGCCGACACCGGACTGGCGGCCGGCGGTCGAGGTCTCGACCGACGCGGCAGGTGCGGCGATGCCGTCCTTGTCGCGACGGAGGCCGCGGGTCAGGAAGCCCGTGATGGACGGTCGGCCCTGGCTCTTGTTGTAGACGTCGACGGCGACGGCGATCAGGAGCACGAGGCCCTTGATCATCTGCACCTTGTCCGAGCCGACACCCATGAGCTGCAGGCCGTTGTTCAGCACGGCGATGACGAAACCACCGACGATCGAGCCGGTCACGGTGCCGATGCCGCCGGCGACGGCCGCGCCGCCGATGAAGACCGACGCGATGGCGTCGAGCTCCCAGTTCAGGCCGTCCTGGGGACCGGAGGCCCCGGCCCGGGCGACGTAGATCATGCCGGCGAGGGCGGCGAGCACGGACATGTTCATCATCACGAAGAAGTTGATGCGCTTCGCGTTGACGCCCGAGAGCTCGGCGGCGTGCGAGTTGCCGCCGACCGCGTAGATGTGCCGGCCGAAGATCGTGTTCTGCGTGATGAATCCGTAGACCAGCACGAGCACGCCGAGGATGATGCCCGACACGGGGAACGAGGTGCCGACCCGGCCGCCGCCGAAGAGCGTGGCGGCGTACAGGATGATCGCGACGAGCACGGCGAGCTTGACGAAGCTGACCCACAGCGGGGCCATCTCGCTGCCCATGGTGCGCTGCACCCGACGGAGGCGGAACTCGCGCCAGACGACGACGGCGGCGAGGACCAGGCCGAGCAGCAGGGTCGCGTTGTTGTAGCCGGTGTTCGGCCCGAACTCGGGCAGGTAGCCGGCGCCGATGACCGTGTAGGCCTCGGGAACGGGCAGCGTGGTCGCGTTGCCGACGAACTGGTTGGCGCCGCGGAAGAGCAGCATGCCCGCCAGCGTGACGATGAAGGCGGGGACGCCGACGTAGGCGACCCAGAAGCCCTGCCAGGCACCGATTGCCGCGCCGACGACGAGGCCGAAGACGATGGCGACGGGCCACGGGAAGTTCCAGGTGGTCATGGACGTCGCCACCATGATGCCGACGAACGCCGCGACCGAGCCGACCGAGAGGTCGATGTGGCCGGCGACGATGACCATGACCATGCCGATGGCGAGGATCAGGATGTACGAGTACTGGCTGACCAGGGCGATGAGGTTCGTCGGCTCGAGGGTGAGCCCGCCCGTCAGGAACTGGAAGATGACGATGGCCACCACGAGGGTCGCGATCATGCCGAACTGACGGGCGTTCGACGTGTTGCCGCCGAAGACCTTCTTCAGGTCCTTGATTCCGCTCATGCGGCCTGCTCCTTCTTCTTCGACGTCATGGTGCGCATGAGCGTCTCGGCGTCGGCGTCCGCCGCGTCGATCTCGTTGGTGACGGTGCCCTCGAAGATCGTGTAGATCCGGTCGGAGAGCCCCAGCAGCTCAGGGAGCTCCGACGAGATGACGATCACGCCTTTCCCCTGGGCTGCGAGCTGGTTGATGATGTTGTAGATCTCGAACTTCGCGCCCACGTCGATGCCGCGGGTCGGCTCGTCCAGGATGAGCAGGTCGGGGTCGGTGAACATCCACTTCGCCAGCACGACCTTCTGCTGGTTGCCGCCGGAGAGCTTCGCGACCCCCTCGTCGACGGTGGGCGTCTTGACCCGGAGGCTCTTGCGGTACTCCTCCGCGATCGAGTGCTCCTCGTAGGTGTTCACGACGGAGGCGCGCGAGATCTTGCCGAGCTTGGCGGCGACGGTCGAGCGCTTGATGTCGTCGAGCAGGTTGAGGCCGAGCACCTTCCGGTCTTCAGAGACGTAGGCGAGCCCGTGGTCGATGGCGTCGCGGACGTTCTTGATCTCGATCCGCTCGCCGTCCTTGACGATCTCGCCGGAGACGAACTGCCCGTACGACCGGCCGAAGATGCTCATGGCCAGCTCGGTGCGGCCCGCGCCCATGAGGCCGGCGAGGCCGACGATCTCGCCCTTGCGGACGGTGATCGACGAGCCCTTGCAGACGAAGCGCTCGGCGGTCTGCGGGTGGCGGACCCACCAGTCCTTGACCTCGAAGAACACCTCGCCGATCGACGGGGTGCGGTCCGGGAAGCGGCTCGCGAGGTTGCGACCCACCATGCCGCGGATGATGCGGTCCTCGTTGACGCCGTCGGCCTGGACGTCGAGCGTCTCGATCGTCTTGCCGTCGCGGATGATCGTGATCGAGTCGGCGATGGCCTCGATCTCGTTGAGCTTGTGGCTGATCATGATCGACGCGATGCCGCGGCCCTTCAGGCCGCGGATGAGGTCGAGCAGGTGCTGCGAGTCGGCCTCGTTGAGGGCCGCGGTGGGCTCGTCGAGGATGAGCAGCTTGACGTTCTTGTTCAGCGCCTTGGCGATCTCGACGAGCTGCTGCTTGCCGACGCCGAGGTTCTTGATCGCCGTGTCGGGGTCGTCCTTCAGGCCGACGCGGGCGAGCAGGTCGACGGCGCGGGTCTTGGCGGCGGGCCAGTCGATGGCGCCGAAGCGGGTCGGCTCGTTGCCGAGGAAGATGTTCTCGGTGATCGACAGCTCGGGGATCAGCGCGAGCTCCTGGTGGATGATGACGATGCCGGACGACTCGCTGGACTTGATGTCGCGGAACTTCATCACGTCGCCCTGGTAGACGATGTCGCCGGCGTAGGTGCCGAAGGGGTAGACCCCCGAGAGGACCTTCATCAGCGTCGACTTGCCGGCGCCGTTCTCGCCGCAGATCGCGTGGACCTCGCCGGCGCGCACCTGCATCGACACGTCGTCGAGCGCCTTGACGCCCGGGAACTCCTTCGTGATGGAGCGCATCTCGAGGATGACGGGAGAGTCAACGGCCACGGCCGGCACCCCCGCGGCTCCCGCTCATCGTGATCTGTGCTGCGCGCACGCTGACCTCCATGTATCGACTTCGTCGTCGTCACCGTCGGCCAGGGCCGGCGGGAACCATCGTCTTCTCTCGTCGCCCGGGTCCAGGCCCTTCGGGAGAGCCTGTGAGACTCGGGATGTGACCGTTCACACCGCGACTGGAGCAAAGCTAATCCCGGCGGGGGTCCCTGTCAAATGCCTCCGTCCACCGCGTGTCGCCGGGCCCTAGGGAGGATGCCCCGCCGCAGCCCGGCTGGAGTGCGAGGCCTTCTCCTAGAGGAACCAGGGACGATCGGTCGAGCCCCGGATCACGAGCTCCGGCGCGATCAGGGTGCGCCCCTCGACGGGCTTGCCGTCGAGCTCGGCGACGACGAGCTCGACGGCGCGGCGACCGATCAGCGCGAAGTCCTGGCGGACCGTCGTGAGCGGCGGCCAGAGGTGGGGAGCGGTCGGCGAGTCGTCGAACCCGACGACGCTGACCTCGCGCGGGACGTCGACTCCGGCCTCGCGGAACGCGTGCAGCAGCCCGACCGCCATGAGGTCGTTCGCCGAGAAGACGGCGGTGAAGTCTCGTCGCCTCAGCAGCTCGCGCCCGGCGAGGTAGCCGAAGTCGGCCGTCAGGTCGCCGAGGATCGGCGGCTCGACCGAGAGGTCGGCCTCGGCCATCTCGTAGAGGAAGCCCTGCATCCGCTCGTCGGCCTCGATCCAGTCCTGCGGGCCGGCGACGTGGACGATGTGCTTGTGGCCGAGGTCGATCAGGTGCCGCGTCGCCAGGCGTGCCCCGGCGTGCTGGTCGACGGCGAGGCTGTGGGCGTTGGTGCGCGGCGACGAGTCGAGCGCGACGATCGGCACCCTCAGCTCGAGCTCGTCGAGGACGGCGAAGAACTTGCGCTGGGGCGCGATGACGATGATCGCCTCCACCGCCTGGTTGCTCAGCAGGTCGACGCTCGCCCGCACGTCGTCGTCGGCGCGCGACGTGCTGGCGATGCTCAGCCGGTACCCGGCCGCCCGCGCCTCGACCTCGATGGCGTTGACCATGGTCTGCGGCCCGAAGTGGACGTTCTGCAGGGTGAGGACGCCGATCGCCTTGGACCGGCTGGTCGACAGCGCCCGGGCCGCCTGGTTCGGGCGGTAGCCGATCTGGTCGATGACGTCGAGCACGCGCTGCCGAGTCGCGGGGCGGATGCTCGGGCTGTCGTTGAGGACGCGCGACACGGTCTGGTACGAGACGCCGGCCAGGGCCGCGACGTCGCGGATGTTCGGAGCGCGCACCTTCTCGACCTCGTGCTTCACGTCGCTCCATCGCTGATCGGCGTTGTGACCGTACACATCGCGCGCTGCAGACCATTATGCAGACTTCGGCGGCCCCCCTCGACCGAGGGGCGAGGAGCCGCGCTCAGCGACCGCGCGGCGCCCCGCGACCGCTCACCAGCAGCGCGGTGAGCGCGACGACCGCGGCGACGGCGAAGCACGCGACGAAGGCGGCGGGCTCGTCGGCGCCGCCGAGCTGGAGGAACGCGGCCCCGGTCACGGCGAGCGCGATCGCCGAGCCCGACGAGTCGGCGATGGTCAGGGCCGAGCTGTTGGAGCCCTTCTCGTCGTCGCGCGACCAGCGGAGCACGAGGACGGAGAAGCGCGGGTACATGAAGCCCATCCCTGCACCGGCGAGGGCCCAGCCGGTGATGACGACGGCCGGGTGCAGGTGCCCCAGGGCCGACGCACCGGCGGAGAGCACGCCGACGAGCACCAGCACGATGCCGACGCGGATGCCGGTCCGCTGGGCGACCCGGTCGCCGAGCCGCCCCTGGGCCCAGCTCGCGGCGGCCCAGGCGACGGCGCCCAGCGTGAGGGTGATGCCGGAGGCGGCGGGCGCGAAGCCGTACTGCGCCGACAGCATGTAGGGCAGGTACACGTCGCTGCCGAGGAAGGCGGCGCCCACGAGACCGCGCAGCAGAACGAGGGCGGGCACGCCGGCGGCCGCCACGAGTGCCCCCTCCGGCAGCAGGGGGCGGAGCGCGACGACGAGCACGACCACGGCAGCGACCAGCACGGCCGCTGCGGCCGCGAGGGGCAGCTCCGAGAGCAGGTTGAGCGCCATCACGGCGAGCGCGGCGGCGACCGACCACGCGATGCGTCCCACGCTCCACGACACGCGGGGCTCGCCCGGCGCAGGGACGGTGGGCGGGATGCGCCGCAGGCTCGGCAGGATCATCGCGAAGGCGGGCAGGGCGACGACGACCGCGCCGAGGAACACCCAGTGCCAGCTGGCCAGCTCGGCGACCGTGCCGGCGACCACGGGGCCGACGAGGCCGGGCACGACCCAGGCCGCCGCGAACCCGGCGAAGATCGACGGGTGCAGCGCCGGCGGGTACAGCTTCGACACCATGACGTAGAGGCCGACGATGACGGCGCCGCTGCCGAGCCCCTGCACGAGACGGCCGAGCAGCAGCACGACCATGTCGGGCGCGGTCCCGACGATGGCGAGGCCGACCGCGAAGAGGACCATGGAGGCGGTGACCACGACCCGGGGACCGCTGCGGTCGGCCCAGTTGCCGGCCACCACCATGCCGACGACCCCCGACGCCAGCGGGGCGGCGAACGCGACCGAGTAGAGCGCCTCGCCGTCGAGGTCGCGCGCGATGATCGGCATCACCGTGGTGATCGCCAGCGACTCGAACGCCGCGATGCCGATCAGGGCCACCATGCCGAGCGTGGCCAGCCGGTACGCCGGCGAGAGCACGCCGCCCGCGGGCAGGGTGCTCTCGGGGGCGGTCGTCATGCTCTCACCCTAGGTGCCGCCTCCGACGCCGGGTCCTGCCAGGAGGCGCCCCGTCGGGAGGCGCCCCTCGGGATCAGGCCTGCGCGCGGTCGAGCGCCTGGCGCACGTCGGCGAGCAGGTCGGCGACGTCCTCGATGCCGACCGACAGGCGGACGACGGTGTCGGGCACCTCGAGCTCGGTGCCGCGGACGGACGCGTGCGTCATCTCGGTCGGGTAGCCGATCAGCGACTCGACGCCGCCGAGCGACTCCGCCAGCTGGAAGAGCTCGGTCGACTCGGCGAAGCGGCGGGCCGCAGCGGCTCCCGCTGTCAGCGAGACGGAGAGCATCCCGCCGAACGCGCTCATCTGGCGGGCGGCCAGCTCGTGCCCCGGGTGCGACTCGAGGCCCGGGTAGAAGACGCGCTCGACCGCGGGGTGCCCCTCGAGCTCCCGCGCGATCGCGAGGGCGTTCGACGAGTGCCGCTCGACGCGCACCGCGAGCGTCTTGATGCCGCGCACCGTGAGCCACGCCTCCATCGGGGCCGAGACGGCGCCCGCGCCGAACTGCACGAATCCGATCTTCTCTGCGAGCTCGTCGTCGCGCACGACGACGGCGCCGCCGACGACGTCGGAGTGCCCGCCGATGTACTTCGTCGTCGAGTGCACGACGACGTCGGCGCCGAGGCCGAGCGGCTGCTGCAGGGCCGGAGACGCGAAGGTGTTGTCGACCACGACGAGCGCGCCCGCGGCGTGCCCGATCTCGGCGAGCGCCGTGACGTCGCTGACCTTCATCAGCGGGTTGCTCGGGGTCTCGACCCAGAGCACGTCGGTCTCGCCGGGACGCACAGCCGCGCGGACGGCGTCGAGGTCGGTCATCTCGACGGTCTCGAGGGTGACGCCCCACGGCGTCCAGACCCGGTTCACCAGCCGGTGCGTGCCGCCGTAGACGTCGTTGCCCATCACGACGCGCGAGCCGGGGCGGAGGACCGAGCGCAACAGCGCGTCCTCGGCCGCGAGGCCGGACGCGAAGCTGAAGGCCGCGGTGCCGCCCTCGAGCGACGCCAGCAGTTCCTGCAGCGAGTCGCGGGTGGGGTTCGCCGAGCGGGCGTACTCGTAGCCGTCGCGGAAGCCGCCGATGCCGTCCTGGACGAAGGTGGACGACTGGTAGATCGGCGGCACGACCGCGCCCGTGCGCGCGTCGGGCTCCTGGCCGGCGTGGATGGCCCTGGTCGAGAAGCCGTGGTCGGAGGTGCTCATGGGGTGTCCTTCGGTGACGCGGGGAAGCAGGTGCGGGGAGTCTGACGCGTGGTGCTGTGCGGAGCGATCGTCAGGCGGAGAGGAAGGCCAGGACGTCGTGGCGGGTGACGACCCCGGCGGGCTTGCCGTCGTCGGTGACGAGCAGCGCGTCGGTGGTCTCGAGCGCGGCACGCGCGCTCTCGACCGACTCGTTGATGCCGATCAGGGGCAGCGGAGCGCCGACCACGGTCGACAGGGCGTCGCCCATGCTCGCTCCCCCGGCGAAGACCGCCTCGAGCAGCGTCTTCTCCTCGACCGCGCCGACGACCTCGCCGATCACGACGGGGGGCTCGGCCGAGAGGACCGGCATCTGCGAGACGCCGTAGGTCGTCATGATGCCGATCACGTCGTGCAGGGTGTCGGACGGGTGTGCGTGCACCAGGGCCGGCAGCGAGCCGGTCTTGGAGGCGAGCAGGTCGCGCACCGTGCGCCCGTCGACGCTGTCGGCGAAGCCGTACGAGCGCATCCAGGCGTCGTTGAAGATCTTGCCGAGGTAGCCGCGTCCGCCGTCGGGCAGCAGCACGACGACGACGTCGTCAGGACCGAGGTCGCGGGCCACGTCGAGCGCAGCGGCGACGGCGAGGCCGGACGACCCGCCGACCAGCAGGCCCTCCTCGCGGGCGAGACGGCGGGTCAGCTCGAACGACCGGGCGTCGGACGCCGCGATGATGCGGTCGACGACGGTGGGGTCGTAGGCGGAGGGCCAGAAGTCCTCGCCGACGCCCTCGACGAGGTAGGGGCGGCCGGTGCCGCCGCTGTAGACGCTGCCCTCGGGGTCGGCGCCGATGATCTGCACCGATCCTCCGGACACCTCCTTCAGGTAGCGACCCGTGCCGCTGATCGTGCCGCCGGTGCCGACGCCGGCCACGAAGTGGGTCACCTGGCCCTCGGTGTCGCGCCAGATCTCCGGACCGGTCGTCTCGTAGTGGCTCTGAGGGCCGGCGGGGTTCGCGTACTGGTTCGGCTTGAAGGCGCCGGGGATCTCGCGGACGAGCCGGTCGCTCACGCTGTAGTACGACTCGGGGCTCGACGGCTCGACGGCGGTCGGGGTGACGACGATCTCGGCGCCGTAGGCCTTCAGCACGTTCCGCTTGTCGTCGCCGACCTTGTCGGGCAGCACGAAGACGCAGCGGTAGCCGCGCTGCTGGGCGACGAGCGCGAGGCCCACGCCGGTGTTGCCGCTCGTCGGTTCGACGATGGTGCCGCCGGGCAGGAGGAGGCCGTCGCGCTCCGCCGCGTCGACGATCCGCGTCGCGATCCGGTCCTTCGACGAGCCGCCGGGGTTGAGGTACTCGACCTTGACGAGCACCGTGGCCGTGATGCCCTCGGTGACCTTGTTGAGCTTCACCAGGGGGGTGTCGCCCACCAGGTCGAGGACGGTCTCGGCGTACTTCACGGGTGCTCCTTCACGGTCGGGATCGCTCCCTCGCGGTTGCTCCGCACCTCGTGGGCCGTCGTGCGGCACCAGGAGGCGGTGGCGGGTGGGGCAGGGACGTGTCGCCCCGGCCCCACGACTCTACCGGCGGCCCCCGGCAGATGACGGGGCGAGTCGGGTCGGCTGTGACGGTCTTCCCAGACAGGTGTGGGACAAATCGGTGACACATCCCCGACGTCCTGCCGCCGCACGGCGCGCGCTGTCGCCGGGGACGACCCGCCGGGGCAGACTGGGCGGGCACCGACAGACCCCGAGATCCCCGACACCAGAGGACCCCATCCGTGGCCAGCAGCGACAAGAAGAACCCGGGCGCGACGCCCGACCCGAGCTCGATGAGCGTGAAGCAGCAGCGGGACGCGCGCCGGCAGGAGAAGGTCGCCGCGCTGAAGCGCGAGCAGGCCAGGTCGAAGCGCAACCGGACGATCGGCATCGTGACCGCCTCCGTCGCGGGCGCCGCCGCGGTGGCCCTGATCGTCACCGTCGTCGTGACGAGCGGCACGCCCCGGGCCGACCGCAGCGAGATCGACGTCGCCGGCGTGCAGACCTGGGACGACCTGACCGCGAACCACGTCACGGGGGCCGTGGACTACGAGATGACGCCCCCGGCCGGCGGCGACCACGCCGCCGTGTGGATGAACTGCGGCGTCTACACCGAGCAGGTGCCGAACGAGAACGCCGTGCACGACCTCGAGCACGGCGCGATCTGGTTCACCTACGACCCGGCCCAGGTCACCGACGAGCAGATCGAGCAGATCACCGACCTCGCGCCCTCCACCTACTCGGTCGTCTCGCCCTACGAGGGCATGGACAGCCCCATGGCCGTCAGCGCCTGGGGCGCCCAGCTCGCCTTCGACGACCCCGAGGCCGACGCCGTCTCCGACTTCGTCACCAAGTACTGGAAGTCGGCCGACGCCCCCGAGCCCGGCGCGCCCTGCACCGGCGGGGTCGACGGCCCCGGCAAGGTGTCGTGACCGACGACCTCCGCAGGGCCCCCGACCGCGACGAGCCGCGCGACGACCTCGACGACGTGACGACCGAGGCAGGCGCTGCCGGCGCCTCCTCGGGTCGTCGCCTGCGCCTCGTGATCGCCGCCGCGGTCGCGCTGCTGCTCGTGCTCGGCACGGGCGTCGCCGTGGGCCGCCTCACCTCGTCGGCTCCCGTCGTGCCCGGCACGAACAGCGTCGAGGCCGGGTTCGCCCGCGACATGCAGGTGCACCACGAGCAGGCAGTCGAGATGTCGTTCGCGATCCGCGACCGCTCGACCTCGGACGACGTGCGCACCATCGCCTACGACATCGCCGCGACCCAGTCGCAGCAGGCCGGCCAGATGTACGCCTGGCTCGAGGTGTGGGGCGTGCCCCAGGCTCCCTCCCAGCCCGTGATGACCTGGATGACGCAGCCGACGCTCGACGGGCAGCTGTCCGGGCACGAGCACGGCGGCGCCGCGTCCGGCTCCCCCGCGCCGAGCCACGTCCCCGGCGAGCCGATGCCCGGCCTGGCGACGCCCGAGCAGATGGCCGAGCTGCGGGCCGCCGACGGCGTCGACGCCGAGCGGCTGTTCCTCACCCTGATGATCGACCACCACCTGGGCGGCATCGAGATGGCCCAGGCCGTCCTCGCCCGCAGCGACGACCCCCAGGTCGACGCCTTCGCGAGCGGCATGATCATGACGCAGCAGAGCGACGTCGACGCCATGCGGGCGATGCTCGCCCTTAGGTCTTAGCTCGCCAGCTGTCCCCGGGTCCCCCCGGCCTCGCCCGACGCCTCCGCGACCTCGCGCGCGGCGGCACCCCGCCGGTCGATGACCTCGCCCAGCTCCCGCGCGAGGCGAGGCCTCACCCGCACGAGGGCGTCGAGCGTGTCGCCCGGGACGACGAGCACCGCGACCTCGGAGACCGCGACGGCGCGGGTCGTGGTCGGCTGGCGCGTGAGCACCGTCTGCCCCACGAAGTCGCCCCGTTCGACGCGCGACACGGGCAGGACCGCGTCGCCCGGCGTCGGGACCCCGAGGGCCACCGCTCCGCTGAGCACGAAGCGCAGGGCCTCCGGCACGACGCCGAGCGGCAGCACGACCTCGCCCGCGGCGTACCGCTCGAGGCGCACCGAGGGCACGAGGGCAGGCACGTCGTCCGCCGTCACCTGCAGGGTCGGGGCGACGGACGCGACGGCCTGCTCGATCCGCTCGGGAGTCACGAACGCGTCGGTGGTGTCGCCGTCGAGGCCGAGCCCTGCACGGCGCGAGGCGTACCAGAGCCAGCTGCGCAGCGTCGCGAGCGACGAGCCCTCGTGGGCGGGCCGGCGCACCTCGTACGAGACCTCGTAGGCGGCGCCGCCGAGCGGGACGGCGACCGGCGTCGTGCCGGGCCACAGCTCGGGCAGGCCGCTCGCGACCCTCTGCAGCAGCGCGACGACCTCGGCGGGCGGGTCGTCGGTGGTGAAGGCCACGGAGGCGGTGACGGTGTAGCTGCCGTCGCCGCGGCTGAGGTTGGTGAACGACGAGCCGGCGAGCGACGCGTTCGGGGTGATCTGGATGCCGTTGCCCGTGTCGATGTGCACCGCGCGCCAGTTGACCTGCACCACACGGCCGCGCACGCCGCCGGCGTCGAGCCAGTCGCCGAGGCGGAACGGCTGCTCGAAGAGCAGCAGCAGCCCCGAGACGACGCTGCCGATCGCGCCCTGCAGCGCGAGGCCGAGGACGATCGAGGTGACGCCGAGCGCCGTGAAGAGCCCTGCGACGTCCGTGCCCCAGACCGTGCTGAAGAGCACCGCGAGCCCGATGGCGATGAGCACGATGCGGCCGATGTCGACGAAGATCGACGGCAGGCGGTCGCGCCAGCTGCCCTTCTCGGCGTTCGTGAACAGGGCGAGGTTCACCGCGTTCAGCACGGCGACGATCACGAGGAACCCGAAGGCGGTCGCGGCGACGCGCGTCCAGGTGAAGTCCTCCGAGTCGACGGCGATCGTCACCTGGGCGACCAGGATCGACACCGCGGCCGTCGGCACCACGTAGGTGCGGAGCAGCCGCACGACCCGTGCGCCGGGGTTGCCTCGACGCTGCAGGGTGCTCGCGATCTCGGTGAGCACGATGAGCAGCACCGGCAGCCCGACCACCACGGCGAGCACCGGCCAGAACCAGGGCTGCTGCCAGAGCGACGTCATCAGACGGCCGGCCGCTCGAGGCGGAACACGCGCTGCTCGCCCGACTGGGTCGTGACCGTGCCCGAGTCGACCGCCGGCACCCCGTCGCCGATCTTCTGCACGACCCGCTCGGTCGCGTAGACGCCCGCCTGCGACGAGACGTCCTGCACCCGGTGGGCCAGCGTGACGGCGTCGCCCCACATGTCGTAGACCATGCTCGTCCGGCCGACGAGGCCGCTGGTCACCTGGCCGGTGTCGATGCCCGCACGCAGCGCGACGCGGGACGAGTTGGTCGCGTTGAAGCGATCGATGATCCCCTGCAGCTCGAGGGTGAAGTCGACCACCCGACGGGCGTTGTCGATGCGGGGCACCGTGAGCCCGCAGCTGGCGAGGTAGCCCCGCTGGCTGCTCCGCACCTTCTCGACGCCGAGCCGCTCCGCCGCCTCGTCGAACGACCGCCACAGCCCGTTGAGCAGGGCGAGCCGCTCGCCCGAGCGCATCCCCCGGCTGAAGTCGTCGAACCCGGCGACGTCGGCGTACACGACCGCGACGTCGGTGTGGTCCTCGGCGATCGTCTCCTCGCCCTCCTTGTAGCGCTTGGCCATCGCCTCCGGCATGAGGGTCAGCAGCAGGCGGTCGTTCTCGCGCCGCTGCTCGTCGATCAGATCTTGCTTGACCCGGAGGCTGCGGCTCATGTCGTTGAACGCGCCGCCCAGCTCGCTGAACTCGTCTTGGCCCTTCACGGGCACCTCGACGCCGATCTCGCCGCCGCTGACGCGGTTGACCGCGTGCTGGAGGCGCCGCACCGGCCGGACGAACACCTGCGCCAGCAGCAGCGAGAGCAGCGACACCACGACGATGATCGCCGCCGTCGAGAGCAGCAGGTTGCGGGTGAAGACGTCGACGGGCGCGAACGCCTCGGACGTGTCGACCTTGGCGACGATCACCCAGTTCAGGCCGTCGACGTCGATGGGCGCGTAGGCCGCCAGGACCTCGTGGCCGAGGTAGTCGGTGTTGACCGTCGTCGCGGTGCGGCCCTGCAGGGCGGCCTCCACCGCGGTGGTCGTCACCGGCTGCAGCAGCACCGAGCTGCCGGTCGCCACCTGGCGCTCGGCGACGCCGGTCGGGGTGCCGTGGTCGACGACGTCGTCGACGAACGTGTCGGGCTGCTCGATCAGCTCGCGCGAGGTCGAGCGCATCGTCTCGTCCGGCCCGGCGAGGTAGGCCTCGCCCGTCCGGCCGAGGCCCTGGTCGGCCCAGCCCTGATCGCCCGTCATGACCGAGTCGATCGTCTCGGTCGGCACCTGCACGGCGAGCACGCCGGTGACGTCCGCGCCCGAGCCGACGGGCGAGGCGATCCACGCGGTCGGCACGCCGAGCGAGGGGGCGTACGGCTGGAAGTCGGTCGTGAACGACGAGTCGACCGTGTTCGACTCCAGCGCCGTCGCCCAGACGTCGGCGAGCGCCGTCCGCGAGTACGGGCCGTCCTCGACGTTCGTGCCGAGGTCGGTGCCGGAGAAGGCTGAGTAGACGACGTCGCCGTCGAGGTCGAGCAGCAGGACGTCCTCGTAGCCGAGCTGGTCGACCATCTCGCGGAAGTAGTCGTGGTGGTCGGCCCGGGCCTGCGACCACGCGCTGCCGTCGTCGGCGGCGTCGAACGCGAGCGAGGCGTCGAAGTCGTCGTCGAAGGGCACCGTGTAGAGCGACTGCAGGTACGCCTGGGCCGGCGAGGTCGGCTCGATCAGCGACGGGTCGGTCGTCGAACCGGTGGCCTCGTCCAGCCGGGGCACGAACGTGTCCTCGTAGTACGCGGTCAACGCCTCCTGGCGCGCGGGGTCGACGGGCTGGTCGTCGAGCGCGGCGAAGCCGGCGTTGAAGTCGAGCGACGCCTGTCGCGCGCTGTCGTTGCGGCTGTCGAGCACGACGGCCTGCTGGACGCCCGCGAGGGTGCGCTCGACGTCGCGGGCCCGTGACTCGCGGATGCTCGTCACCTGGTCGAACGCCGCCGCACGGAGCGAGTCCCGCCCGTTGACGTAGCCGACGCTGCCGATGACGATCGCCGCCAGGAAGCTGACGGCGAGCAGCATGACGAGCAGGGTCGACTGGATGTCGAGCGAGCCGCGCCCGAACAGGGCCCGCAGCGGCGAGCGCCGCCGTGTCGTGGTGGTCTCGTCGTCACGGGTGGTGGTGGTGGTGCTCGACACGCGTGCCCTCGTTCCCCCGGCGCCGGCCCCGTGAGGGACCTGACGCAGCCTCAACTCGTCCCCCAACAGATACCACGACGAGAGCGACCGGTGCACGATCCGTCACGAGTTCGTCACATGCGCTGTCCCCCGAGCGAGTCCCCGGCGTTCGTCGGCCGTCGAGGAGGCGCCGGTCACGCCGTCGACGCCACCTGCTGCCCGTACAGGTCGGCGTACACGCCGCCGAGGGCGACGAGCTCGTCGTGCGTGCCGCGCTCGACGATCCGGCCGCCGTCGACGACGAAGACGACGTCCGCGTGGCGGACGGTGGACAAGCGGTGGGCGATGGCGATCGTCGTGCGCCCTCTCGTGGCCGTGTCCAGCGCCTCCTGCACGACCCGCTCGGACACGGTGTCGAGCGCGCTCGTCGCCTCGTCGAGCACCAGCACGGCCGGGTCCTTGAGCAGCACGCGGGCGATGGCGATGCGCTGCTTCTCGCCGCCGGAGAGCCGGTAGCCGCGCTCGCCCACCACCGTGTCGTAGCCGTCGGGGAACGACGCGATCGTCTCGTGGATGTTCGCCTGCCGGGCGGCGTCGACGAGCTGCTCGTCGGTGGCGTCCGGACGCGCGTAGCGCAGGTTGTCGCCGATCGTGGCGTGGAACAGGTACGTCTCCTGGCTGACGATGCCGATGTTCTCGACCAGCGACTCCTGCCGCAGGTCGCGGACGTCGGTGCCGGCGAAGCGGACGCTGCCGCCCGTCGCCTCGTAGAACCGCGGGATCAGGTAGGACACCGTCGTCTTGCCGGCGCCGCTCGGGCCGACGAACGCCGCGAACTGGCCCGGCTCGATGTCGAACGAGACGCCGCGGAGGGTCCGCTGCCCCGGCTCGGCGTCGGGGTAGGCGAACTCGACGTCGTCGAACTCCACGCGGCCGAGCTGCGCCTCGTCGACCGTCGCCGAGGCACCGCCGTCGGTGATGGCGGGCCGCAGGTCGAGGTACTCGAAGATGCGGGCGAACAGCGCACCGGAGGTCTGCAGGTCGAGCGCCACCCGGAGGAGCCCCATCAGCGGGAAGGTCAGCCGCGCCTGCACCGTGGTGAAGGCGACGATCGTGCCGGCCGTGACGGGGACGTCACGGAGGATCAGCCACGCTGCCACCAGGTAGATCAGCGCCGGGATCACGGACAGGAAGATCTGGACGACGGCGAAGAACCACTGGCCGCTCATCTGCTGGCGCACCTGCAGGCCGATCTGCGTGCGGTTCTCGGCCGAGTAGCGCTCGACCTCGCTGCGCTGCTGGTTGAAGCTCTTCGCGAGCAGGATGCCGCTGACGCTCAGCGCCTCCTGCGTGATCGCCGTCATGTCCGACAGCGACTCCTGCGTCTTGGTCGCGATGCGCGCGCGCACCTGGCCGACGCGGCGCTGCGCCACGACGAGCAGCGGCAGCAGGATGACGGTGACGACGGTCATCTGCCAGCTGAGCACGAGCATCGAGATGAACGCGGCGATGACCGTGACGGTGTTGCCGAGCACGCTCGAGATCGTGTTGCTCAGCACGTTCGCGACGCCGCCGACGTCGTTCTGCAGCCGCGACTGGATGACGCCCGTCTTCGTCCGGGTGAAGAACGCGAGCTCCATGCGCTGGAGGTGCCCGAACAGCCGGATGCGGAGGGCGCCCATCACGCTGTTCCCGACCGTGGCGGTGAGGTAGGTCTGCCAGACGCCGATGCCGGCCGACAGCACCCACAGCCCGATCATCAGGCCGACGAGCTCCATCAGCACCGGGACGTCGGGGCCGCCCGCGGGGAAGAGCCCGCGGTCGAAGGCCTGCTTCGTCAGCAGCGGAGGCGCGACGCTGATCGCCGCGCCGACGAGCACCAGCACCACGGTGACCACGAGGGCCTTGCGGTGGGGAGAGAAGAGGCCGCGGATCCGTCGGAACAGGTCGGGGATCTTGGGCGCGGCGGCGTTGGCCGCCTTCTGCGCCGCCGCGTCGCCGCTCGAGACCCGGCCGCCACGGCCGCCGCCGCCCCCGCCGCCCAGCCTGCCGCCGCCGCCCGCCCCGCCGGCTGCGCCACCGCCTCCGCCGCCTCCTGTGCCGCCCGCGCCGCGCATGCCGCCGCCCGCGGCGACGGAGTCCATCCTGCTCATGGAGCGAGGCTACGCCCGCAGCGCGTCCCCCCCACTCCTGGGGCAATCTGGCCGTCAGACGAGCAGACGGGAACATCGCTCATTTATGCTAGGAGCTCAGGGTGCCTGACCACACCCTGACGCCGCATTCCCCTACCCGACGGGGAACTACCCGATGCGGCAGAGGTAGGACCCGTGCGCACCCTTGACGATGCATCACCCGACCCGACCGGGGTCGAGCTCCAGCCCGCCGACGCGCGGGCCTCGCTCGACGCCATCGAGCAGGCCTGGACGCAGATAGCCCCCCTGCAGGGAGCCCGTCTGCGCGAGGCCGTCCGCTCGGCTCCCGAGGCGGAGTGGAGCGGCAGGCCGCTCATCCTGCTCGCGCTCGCCGCCAGCTACCGCTCGGTCGGCTCCCGCTCGCGCAGCGCGGCGCTCCCGTGGTTCCGCGGCGTGGCCAAGGCCATCGACGCCGACCCCGGGCTGCCCCTCGAGGTGCGGGCCGGCTACCACGTGCACCTCGGCGCCGCCCTGCGGACGCTCGGCAACCTCGTCGTCGCCCACGAGCACCTCGAGGTCGCGCGCACGATGATCGAGAGCGACCTCTCGGAGTCGATCACGGCGCGCATCAGCCTCAGCGCCTCCTTCTCGCTGCAGCTCGGCCTCATCCGGCTGCACTACGGCGAGTACGACCAGGCCCAGTTCGCCCTGGGGCTCGCCTCGGGCCTCGGCGAGGAGCACCTCAGCATCGCCGAGCGCGTCGAGTGCCTGTCCGCGCTCGCCTACGTCGCGGTGCTGCTCGGCGAGTTCGCGCTCGCCGACGAGCACCTCGACAGCGCGGCCGAGCTCGCCGAGGGCACCGACCTGCTCGCCAGCTCGTTCGGCGCCCTCGCGCAGATCGCCCGCCTGCACCTCGCCCTCGAACGCGACGAGTCCCCCGGCGGGCACGACGACCTCATCGCCGACGTGCACCTGGCGGCACGCGGCAGCGACTGGGAGGCGCTCGGCTGGTTCGCCGAGGCCACCGTGCTGCTCGCCCAGGGTCGCTCGATCGAGGTGCTCGACCACCTCGGCCGCATCTCGCGCCTCGTGCAGGGCTTCACGGGCGCCGTCGTGCTCGGCCGGTCGGCCACGGCCCTCCGCGCCGAGACGATGCTCCAGCTCGGACAGGCGCAGGAGGCGCGACGCCTGGCCCAGCCCCTCTCGCCCGGCGACCGCCACATCGAGTGCCCCGCCCGCGTGCTCGCCCTCATCCACCTCTCGACCGGCGAGCCGCAAGCGGCGCTCGACGACCTCGAGGCGTGCCTCGCGCTCGGCGACCTGCACTCGGAGCGGACCATCGGCCACGTGCACGCCGTGGCCGCGGCCGCCCACCTGGCCCAGGGCGACACCGCCCAGGCCGACATCGCCTTCGACCGCGCGCTGCTCGAGGCCGGCCGCTCGGGCGCCGGCTGGGTCTTCGGCACCCTGCCGGAGCCCCTCCTCGACCACCTCGTCGCCCGCGCCGTGCAGCGCGACCAGCCGCAGGCCACCCTCGGGGTGCTCGCCCGCCTGCACTCGGCCGAGGGTCCCGACGTGGCGCCCCTCGCGGAGCCGCTGAGCGACCGCGAGCTCGTCATCGTGCGCCACCTGGCCACCGGCCAGACCCTCGGCCAGATCGGCAGCCAGCTGTTCATCTCGGTCAACACGGTCAAGAGCCACGTCCGGAGCATCTACCGGAAGCTGCAGGCGACGTCCCGCCGCGAGGCCATCGCCCGGGTGCGACAGCTCGGGCTGCACGTCGACGAGGACTGACCCGAGGCGGTAGCCTCTCGCGGTGCCCGACGACCTGACCCCCGCCTCCTCTGCCCCTGCCCCTGCTCCTGCTCGCCCGCGGCTCGGCGAGCAACTGCTGCGTCGCAAGCCCCTCGAGGCCTTCGCGCGCGAGGCCGAGGCGTCCGACGCCCGGGGCCTCCGGCGCACCCTCGGCGTCTGGCACCTGACCGCCATCAGCATCGGGGCCACGCTCGGCACGGGCATCCTGGTGGTGCTGGGCACCGCCGTGCCCCTCGCCGGGCCCGCGGTGTTCCTCGCGTTCGTCCTCGCCGGCGTCGCCGCCCTGCTCTCGGCCCTGTCGTACGCCGAGATGGCGGGCAGCGTGCCCGTCTCCGGCTCGAGCTACAGCTACGCCTACGCGACGCTCGGCGAGGGAGTCGCGTGGGTCTGCGGCTGGTGCCTCGTGCTCGAGTACGCCGTGTCGGTCGCGGCCGTCGCGGTGGGCGCCGGCCAGTACGTCGACGAGGCCCTGCGCGTCTTCGGCCTCTCGCTGCCCGACGTCGTCGCGGGCCCGCCCGCCGAGGGAGGCCTGCTGAACCTCCCCGCCGCCGCGCTCGTCCTGCTGGCCACCCTCGTGCTCGTGCCCGGGGCCCGCGAGAGCGCCTGGGTCAACACCGTCCTGGTCGTGGTCAAGGTCGGCCTGCTCGTCTTCTTCGTCGCCGTCGCGTTCACGGCCTTCAGCGCAGGCAACTTCGAGCCCCTCGCGCCTATGGGGGCGGCCGGGGTCTCGGCCGCCGCCTCCCGCCTGTTCTTCTCGTACATCGGCTTCGACGCGGCGTCCACGGCCGGCGAGGAGGCGCGGGACGCCAAGCGGGACCTGCCGCGGGCGATCGTCGCCTCCATCGTCATCATCACGGTGCTGTACATCCTCGTCGCCGTGGCCGCGGTCGGAGCCCGCCCTTGGCAGGACTTCACCGACGGCGAGGCGACCCTCGTGACGATCGTCGCCGACATCACGGGCCAGCCCTGGGTGGCCTTCCTCTTCGCGGTGACCGCGGTCGCGGCCATCGCCTCCGTCGTCCTGACCGTGCTCTACGGGCAGACGCGCATCTTCCTGTCGATGGCCCGGGACGGGCTCGTGCCGTCCATCCTGGGCCGGGTCTCGCCGCGGACGCGCACGCCCGTCGCCGGCACCCTGATCGTCGGCGGCGCGGTCGCCCTCACGGCGGCGTTCATCCCCCTCGGGGCCCTCGCCGACGCGACGAGCATCGGCACGCTCTTCGCGTTCGCGCTCGTGAACCTGTCGGTCATCTGGCTGCGCCGCAACCGGCCCGAGCTCGAGCGGACGTTCCGCGTGCCGTTGTACCCGGTCGTCCCGCTGCTCGGCTTCGCGACGTGCGTGCTGCTCATGGTGACCCTCGGCGGGATCACGTGGGCCGCGTTCGCCGTGTGGATGGGCGTCGGGGTCGCGGTGTACGCGCTCTACGGCCGCCGCCACTCGGTCGTCGCCCGCGGCTGAGGCTGCGCGCGGCGGGTCGGAGCGGCATGCGGCGGGTCCGCGTCGCCCACGGCGGGTCCGCGCTGACCCGCCGGAGGTGACGGGGACCCGCCGAACCCGCTGCCGTGGACCGCACCCGGGAACGACGAAGGCGCCGCTCCCCGTGGGGAGCAGCGCCTCCTGTGCTCGTGAGAGCAGGCAGTGCTGTGCGACCGAGGTCGCGAGGGGCCGTGGGCCCCGCAGACTACTTGAGGGTGACGGTGGCGCCGGCAGCCTCGAGCTGAGCCTTGGCCTTCTCGGCCGTCTCCTTGTTCGCACCCTCGATGACGGTGTTGGGGGCACCGTCGACGACGGCCTTCGCCTCGCCGAGGCCGAGGCTCGTGAGCGCGCGGACCTCCTTGATGACCTGGATCTTCTTGTCGCCGGCAGCCTCGAGGACGACGTCGAAGCTGTCCTTCTCCTCGACCTCCTCAGCGGGGGCGGCGGGGCCGGCGGCACCGGCAGCGGCCACGGGGGCAGCAGCGGTGACCTCGAAGACCTCTTCGAACTTCTTCACGAAGTCGCTGAGCTCGATGAGCGTGAGCTCCTTGAAGGCCTCGATCAGTTCGTCCTGCGTGAGCTTCGCCATGGTGTTCTCCTTGTTGTGTTCTGTAAGTGGTGGTGGTTGCTGCGACAGCTGTTAGCTGTCGGCTTCCTGCTTCGCGCGCAGCGCCTCGACCGTACGGACGGCCTGCGACAGCGGAGCGTTGAACAGGTAAGCAGCGCCGAACAGCGAGGCCTTGAAGGCGCCGGCCAGCTTGCCCAGCAGCACCTCCCGCGACTCGAGGTCGGCGAGCTTGGTGACCTCGGCTGCGGTCAGGGCGTTACCGTCGAAGTAACCGCCCTTCACGATCAGCGCGGGGTGTGCCTTGGCGAAGTCACGCATGCTCTTGGCGACGGCGACAGGGTCTCCGTGCACGAAGGCGATCGCAGACGGGCCGACGAGCTCGTCGTCGAACGAGCTGATGCCGGCGTTGTTCGCCGCGATCTTGCTGAGCGTGTTCTTCACCACGGCGTACGTCGCGTCTGCACTGATGGCGGTGCGGAGCTCCTTGAGCTCTGCCACAGTGAGACCGCGGTACTCGGTGAGCAGAACGGCGGTCGAGCTACGGAAGTTCTCCGTGAGCTCGGCGACCGATGCTTCCTTGTTCGCCATGGCTCTCCTAAAACGTGGGTGTGCCGGCAGCCCCCGGGCACTCGCTCACGTCTCGTCCGAGGACGGGGCATGGAAAAAGCTCCGGCGCTGGCGCACGGAGCTGGATCTCGCAGAAGCGAGGAACGACTTCACACACCTGCGCTGGTCGCTCTCTCTCGAGAACCTTCGGTCTCCGTCTGCGAGCAGACAGGGACAACCGGCGGTCTTGGGCTGGGTACACAGTAGACGCAGGAGGCGCGTCGACGCAAGTCGCGCCTCCTGCGGTCGGGCGGCGGTCGCCCCGCACCCGACGCTGCGAGTGTCAGGCGGCAGCGGCGGGCGGCGCGGCGAGCGGCAGCCGCACCGTGAAGACGGCGCCGTCGGCGCTGCTGGCGACCGAGACGTCGCCGCCGTGGGCGTGCGCGACGGCCTCGACGATGGCGAGCCCGAGGCCGGTCGAGCCGGCCTTGCGCGAGCGGGAGCTGTCGGCCCGGGCGAAGCGCTCGAACAGCACGGGCAGCACCGCCGGGTCGATGCCCGGGCCCTCGTCGGACACCGTGACGACGGCACGTCGCGCCGACTCGTCGACGCCCAGGGCGACGTGCACGGGCGTGCCCTCCGGCGTGTGGGTCCGCGAGTTGGTGAGCAGGTTCGCGACGATCTGGTGCAGGCGCATCGCGTCCCCGGGCACGACGACCGGCTCGTCGGGCAGCACGACGTCGACGTCGTGGGCCGGGTCGGCCACCCCTGCGTCGTTGACGGCGTCGAGCACCACGCGGGTGAGGTCGACGTCGGCCACGACGATGTCGCGACCCTCGTCGAGGCGGGCGAGGAGCAGCAGGTCCTCGACGAGCGAGGTCATGCGCAGCGACTCCGACTCGATGCGGCCCATCGCGTACACGACGTCGTCGGGCAGGCCCGCGCCCATCCGCCGGGTCAGCTCGGCGTAGCCGCGGACGGACGCCAGGGGGGTACGCAGCTCGTGCGAGGCGTCGGCGACGAACTGCCGCACCTTGTTCTCGCTCTGCTGCCGCGCCTCCAGCGCCGCCGCGACGTGGCCGAGCATGTGGTTCAGCGAGGCTCCCACCCGGCCGACCTCGGTGCGCGTGTCGGTGTCCTGCTCGTCGACCCGCTCGGCGAGGGCCACCTCGCCGCGGTCGAGGGGCAGCTCGGCCACGCGCAGCGCGGTGTCCGAGAGCCTCTCGAGGGGGCGGAGCGCCCGCCGCACCACGGCGTACGCGATGAGGATCGCGACGACGAGGCCGAGCAGGGTGACGAAGGCGATGGAGGCGATCATCCCGGCGACCGTCTGGGTCACGCTGTCGGTGGGCAGGCCCACGACGAGGTAGCCCGACGACACGGTGCCGCCGCTCCGCGACGTGAGGGTCACGGGGACGGCCTCGACCCGGTAGCCGCCGAGGTCCGAGCCGAGCGACACGGTGACCGGGCCGCCCGCGTCGGGCACGGTCGCGAGCGCAGAGGTGATCTCGTCGGTGAGGGGATCCTCGAGCTCGCCCGCCTCGGTGACGGTGAAGGCCTGCTGCACGACGTCGCCGACGAGCACGGCGGTGAAGGTGCCCGGCGCCTGGCGCGGCGCGCCGAGCGCGTCGCTGTCCGGGCTCAGGCTCGGGCGGCCGGACGATCCCCCGACGGAGGCGGCGGCCACGGCCCGGCCGGTCGCGCTCGTCAGGTCGTCGTCGAGCTGGCGCATCAGCGAGCCGCGCAGCGCGACCACGCTCACGGTGCCGATGACCACGGTCAGGAGCACCACGATCGCGACGATGCTGAGGATCAGGCGGTTGCGGAGCGTGAGGGGGGCGGAGGCGCGGGGCACGCGCCCGAGGAGCCCGCCGAGACGGGACCCTCCGGGTGCGGCCGCGCTCACGACGTGGGCTTGATGACGTAGCCCACGCCGCGCACGGTGTGGATCATCGCCTCTTCGCCCGCGTCGATCTTCTTGCGGAGGTACGAGATGTAGATCTCGACGACGCTCGACTTGCCGCCGAAGTCGTAGCTCCAGACGCGGTCGAGGATCTGCGCCTTGCTGAGCACCCGCCGCGGGTTGCGCATCAGGAAGCGCAGCAGCTCGAACTCGGTGGCGGTCAGCTCGACCTCGCGATCGCCGCGGTGCACCTCGTAGCTCTCCTCGTCGAGCACCAGGTCGCCGACGACGATGCGGCTGTCGCCGGCCTCGCTCACGGCCGACGCGGACCGGCGGATGAGGCCGCGGAGCCGGGCCACCACCTCCTCGAGGGAGAACGGCTTGGTGACGTAGTCGTCGCCGCCGGCCGTCAGGCCGGAGACGCGGTCCTCGACGGAGTCCTTCGCGGTGAGGAACAGGATCGGGGTGTCGTCGCCCCCGGCGCGCAGACGGCCGAGCACCTGGATGCCGTCGATGTCGGGCAGCATCCAGTCGAGCACGATCGCGTCGGGCTGGAACTCGCGGGCCAGCGCGAGGGCGCCCTGCCCGTCGGCGGCGGCCTTGACGTCCCACCCCTCGTAGCGGAGGGCCATCGAGAGGAGGTCGGTGAGGCTGTTCTCGTCGTCGACGACGAGGACTCGGAGGGGCGAGCCGTCGGCCCGGGTGAGTCGGGGGGCCTGCGCGGGGGTGGGGGTCGTCGTGGTCACGCACTCAGCTTCGAGCCGGTTCCTATGAACGGACTGTGCTGCTCCGATGCGTTGCCTGCGCGTCTCTCATAGGAACCTCATGGACGGCCCATCGGGTGCTGCGAGACCGCCTCCCTAGCGTCGCCTCCGACCTGATCCCCCGCGGATCCCCCTGCACCGAGGAGACCCCCGATGTTCCTGACCTACCTGCTCAGAGAGCTGAGCAACAGACGCAAGCAGACCGTGGTGATCGCGGCCGGCATGGCGCTCGCGATCGCACTCGTCATCGTCGTCAGCGGCGTGGCGGCCGGCGTGCGGAACGCGCAGTCGTCCGTGCTCGAGTCCGTCTACGGCGTCGGCACCGACGTCACGATCACGCAGACCGCGGAGCCGGGCGCCGACGGCGGCGGGCCCGGCCAGCAGTTCGCCTTCGGCTCGGGCGACGGCACGACCACCGACGACGGCAGCACCGAGGTCGCGCAGAGCACCCTCTCGGCCGCCCGCGACACGGCGACCTTCGCCTCGTCGGCCCTGACGACGGTCGAGGGCGTCGACGGCGTGTCCGCCGCGACGGCCACGTTGAGCCTCGAGAACTCCAGCTTCTCGGGCACGCTGCCCGACTTCTCCCAGGGTGCAGGAGGCGCGGGCACGGACGGCACGACCGGCGACGGCACCGGCACCGGCACCGGCACGGACGGGACCGACTCCAGCAGCCAGCCCGCACCTCCCACGGGCGGGGCGGACGGCGCCGGCGGCAGCGCGTTCGACGTCGACCAGTTCTCGGTCACGGGCCTCGACCCGAGCGCGGCCGCGGTCGGTCCCCTGACCAGCGCCTCCC
This sequence comes from Frigoribacterium sp. CFBP 13729, assembly GCF_014841875.1. Taxonomy (NCBI): domain Bacteria; kingdom Bacillati; phylum Actinomycetota; class Actinomycetes; order Micrococcales; family Microbacteriaceae; genus Frigoribacterium; species Frigoribacterium sp. CFBP 13729. The sequence continues at coordinate 1,108,417 of NZ_JACYUR010000001.1, forward strand.
TCGTCGACGGCCGGACCCTCGCCGCCGACGACGCGGGCACCGACGTCGTCGTGCTCGACCAGACCTACGCGACCAGCGCCGAGCTCGCGGTCGGCGACACGCTGGCGATCGGCGGCACCGACTTCACCGTGGTCGGGATCGTCGCGTCAACGTCGTCCGACGCGGCCACCGCCTCCGACGCCTACGTCCCTCTCGACACGGCGCAGGCGCTCAGCGGGCTGACCGACCAGATCAGCGACGTGTACGTGACCGCGGCGAGCGCCAGCGGCGTCGACGCGCTGAAGACCGACCTGCAGGCCGCCCTGCCCGACGCGACCGTGAGCACGCAGTCGGACCTCGCGTCGAGCGTCTCCGGCTCGCTGACGACCGCCTCCGACCTGATCGGCAAGCTCGGCACCTGGCTCTCGGTGATCGTGCTCGCCGCGGCGTTCCTCATCGCGATCCTCTTCACCGTCTCGGGCGTCGGACGGCGCACCCGCGAGTTCGGCACCCTCAAGGCGATCGGCTGGAGCAACGCGCGGATCACCCGCCAGGTGGCGGGCGAGTCGCTCGTGCAGGGCCTCGTCGGCGGCGTCGTCGGCGTCGCGGCCGGCCTCGTCGGGCTGCTCGTGGTGAACCTCGTCGCCCCGACCCTGTCGGCTGCGGCCACGACCACCGCGGCAGGTCCCGGCGGGGGTGCCGGCGGGCCCGGGGCGGCAGCCGACGCAGGAGGCGCGGCCGCGGCAGGCGGCGGCTTCGGCCAGCAGCTGGCCACGGCGACGACCGACGTCGTCCTGCACGCCCCGGTGACGATCTCGGTCGTGCTGCTCGCCGTCGGTCTGGCCGTCGTCGGCGGGCTGCTCGCCGGCGCCGTGGGCGGGTGGCGCGCGTCGCGGCTGCGCCCGGCCGAGGCGCTGAGGAGCGTCGCGTGACCGGGGCGACCCCGGAGCCGACCGGCACCGACGTCCGCGCCACCGCCCTGCCGGCACCCGCCGGCGTCACAGACCCGACCACCGCCTCCGGAGGCACCCACCCCATGTACACGCTCACCGCCGTCACCAAGACCTACTCGCAGGGGAAGAAGACCGTCACCGCCCTCGACGGGGTCGACCTCGAGATCCCCGACGGCCAGATGGTCGCGATCCAGGGCCCGACCGGAGGCGGCAAGTCGACCCTGCTGCAGATGCTCGGCGCGCTCGACCGGCCGACGAGCGGCACGGTGCGGCTCGGCGACTCCGACCTCTCGGCGGCGGGCGACCGCGCGCTGGCGGCGGTGCGGGCCCGCGACGTCGGCTTCGTGTTCCAGGGCTTCAACCTGATCCCGACGCTGACGGCCGCGGAGAACGTCGAGACGGCGTTCGCGGACGACTCGGTGCCGCGCCCCGAGCGACGGACGAGGGCGAAGGAGGCGCTGGCCTCGGTCGGGCTCGCGGAGCGGGCCGACCACCTGCCGGGCGAGCTCAGCGGCGGCCAACAGCAGAGGGTCGCCGTCGCGCGTGCCCTGGTCACGGAGCCGACCGTGCTGCTGGCGGACGAGCCGACGGGATCGCTCGACGAGGCCACCCGGGACGAGATCATGGACCTGCTCGAGGGCGTCTGGCGCGACCGCGGGCTGACCCTCGTCATCGTCACGCACGACTCGGCCGTGGCCCGGCGCGCCGAGCGGCGCCTGCGCATCGCGGGCGGGAAGGTCGCCGAGCTGCTGCCGACGGCCTGACGTCCGATCCAGGGCGGGCCCCGGCGCGGCGCCGGGTCCCGCCCTCGCCGGCTCCCGTCGTGGGTGCTCAGCCGCGCGGGTAGTCCACGCAGGCGAAGCGAGTCGAGTCGGGTGCCCAGCACGGCACGTTGATCGTGCCCTGGCCGCCGAGCAGCCGCAGCACGTCGCGCGGCTGCTCCCCCGGCGTCGGCAGCCCGTCCGTGCCGAGCGGCAGGGTGCGGAGCACGACGTCGTGGTCCTCAGGGTGGCCGAGCGTGCCCGCCGGGTAGCCGAGCCAGAGCAGGGTCGACCCGTCGGGCGAGACGTGCGGGAACCAGTTCACGAGCTCGTCGTCGGTGACCTGCACGAGCTCGCCGCCGTCGGGCCGGGCGCGGAACAGCTGCGCGTGGCCCGCCACGCCGCCCGACGCCCGCTCGGAGTTGAACCAGGCGTGTCGACCGTCCGGCGAGAACTCCGCACCGTCGTCGGGGTGGCCGTCCGCGGTGACGGAGGTCGGGGCGCCGTCGGCCACCGAGACCAGCACGACGTTCGTCTGCCAGCCGGCCCGCGCCTCCTCGTCGTCGGGGTCGGCCACTGCCTCGGGCAGGGCGCCGACGATCACGCTGAGCGTCGCGCCGTCGGGCGAGACGCCGTGCAGGTAGTTCTTGTGGTTGCGGCCGGCAGGGTGCTCGCGCGTGACGCGGCGTGCCTCGCCGCCGGGCGCGACGCCGTCCCACGGCACCTCGTACAGGTGGCCGTCGCGCGAGCTGACGAACACGCTGCCCTGGTCGGGCGCGATCACGTGGTCGTTGTTGATCTCGGGCACGTCGCCCATGGGCACGGGCACCAGGGCCGTCTCGTCGACGCCGCGCGCCTCGGCGGGCAGCCGCCAGAGCAGCCCGTCGGCGTTGACGACGAGCCAGCGGCCGTCGGGGCTCCAGTTGGGCGCCTCGACGAGGACGCTCGAGCTCTCGAGGGCGACCTCGACGTCGCCGGTCGCGGGGTCGACGACGAGCACGCGGCTCGACTGTCCGGGCTGGAGGGTGCGGGGCACGGGGTTCTCCCTGTTCGTGGGCGGAGCGGCTACTGGTTCGAGAAGGCCGCGTCGAAGGAGGCGGTCGGCCGGGGCCAGAGCAGCGAGCGCACGTGGGCCAGCGCCTCGGGCGCCCCGTGCAGCCGGTCCATGCCGGCGTCCTCCCACTCGATCGAGATCGGCCCGGCGTAGCCGACGGCGTCGAGGGTGCGGAACGCCGACTCCCAGTCGACGTCGCCGTGCCCGGTCGAGACGAAGTCCCAGCGGCGACGAGGGTCGCCCCAGGGCAGGTGCGAGCCGAGCACCCCGGCGCGGCCGCTGCTCGGCCGGACACGCGTGTCCTTGCAGTCGACGTGGTAGATCCGGTCGGCGAAGTCGACGATGAACCCGATCGTGTCGACGCCCTGCCAGAGCATGTGCGACGGGTCCCAGTTGAAGCCGAAGGCCTCGCGGTGCTCGATCGCGTCGAGGGCGCGGACGCTCGTCCAGTGGTCGTAGGCGATCTCGGAGGGGTGCACCTCGTGGGCGAACCGCACGCCCTCGCCGTCGAAGACGTCGAGGATGGGGTTCCAGCGGGCGGCGAAGTCCTCGTAGCCGGCGTCGATGACGCTCTCGGGCACGGGCGGGAACATCGCGACGTACGGCCAGATCGACGAGCCGGTGAACCCGACGACCGTGTCGACGCCCATCCGCCGGGCGACCCTGGCCGCCCGCTTCATGTCCTCGGCCGCACGCTGTCGGACGCCCTCGGGCTCGCCGTCGCCCCACGTGCTCGGCCGCACGATCGCCTGGTGCCGGAAGTCGATCGGGTCGTCGCAGACGGCCTGCCCCGTGAGGTGGTTCGAGATGGCCCAGACGCCGAGGCCGTGCCGCTCGAGCACGTCGAGCCGGCCGCGGAGGTAGGCGTCGTCCTCGTCCGCGCGCTCGAGGTCGAGGTGGTCGCCCGACGCGGCGATCTCGAGGCCGTCGTAGCCCCAGCCCGCGGCGAGCGCCGCCACCTCCTCGAACGGCAGGTCGGCCCACTGGCCGGTGAACAGCGTGACGGGGTGCGAGCTCTCGCCCATGTCGGCCTCTCTCGTCGTCGGTGCGTCGGCACCCGGCGCAGCTCCATCCTGGTCCACGGGGCGGTGGTTCACGAGGGCACGTCCACCCAGCGCCGCTCGGCGGCGGCGAGCAGGACGCTCTCGGTGACGACGACGGCGCGGCGGCCGTCCTCGAAGGTCGGCAGCCCCTCCGGCCGTCCGCCGCGCACGGCGTCGTGCACGTCACGGACGAACGAGGCGAAGGCGTCGTGGTAGCCCATCGGGTGCCCGGCCGGGAGCGTGGAGAGGCGGGCCGCGTCCGGCACCAGCCGGGCCGCGTCGCGCGACACGACCTCGGACGCGGCGCGGCGCCCGATCCAGAGCCGGTCGGGCTCCTCCTGCGAGAACTCCAGGCTCTCCGCCGTGCCGGCGACGTCGACGAGGAGGCGGTTCTTCCGCCCCGGCGCCACCTGCGACACGAAGAGGGTGCCGATGACCCCGGCGGCCGTCTCGAAGAGGACCGCTGCCTCGTCCTCGGTGTCGACCGGGCGGCCGCCGCGCTCGGCGTGGGCCCGGTCGAGGACGGCCGAGAGGGCGGCGACGCGGTCGCCGAGGACGAACTCGACCAGGTCGACGAGGTGGCTGCCGATGTCGGCGAAGGCACGGGAGGGGCCGCCCGAGGCCGAGTCGACGCGCCAGTCGACGTCGTCGCGGTCGAGCAGCCAGTCCTGCAGGTAGCTGCCCCGGACGCTGAGCACGCGTCCCGTGACGCCCGAGGCCACCCGGGCCCGCGCCTCCCGCACCATCGGGTGGTACCGGTAGACGAACGGGACGGCGGCGGTCCTGCCTGCCACCCGGGCTGCTCGCACGAGCTCGTCGGCCTCGGCCGTCGAGGTGGCCAGCGGCTTCTCGCAGACCACGTGCTTGCCGGCCGCCAGGGCGGCGAGGGCGAGCCCCGCGTGCAGGGCGTTCGGTGTGCAGAGGTGGACGACGTCGACGCCGGGGTCGTCGAGCAGGTCCTGCACGCTGTCGTGGGCGGTCGGGACACCCAGGGCGGCGGCCGCGAAGGAGGCGCTGGCCGGGCTCGAGGACGCGACGGCGACCACCTGCGCGCCGGCCGCCCGGGCCGCCGCCGTGTGCACCCGCCCCATGAACCCGCCGCCCACCACGCCGACCCGGAGGGGCGCGGCCGAGGCCTCGGCCCTCCGGGTCGGGGCGACGTCCGCGAGGCGAGGCGCCGCCTCCCCCACGTCGGTCACCGCTCCGCCCCCGTCAGGCCAGGCCGGTCGGCGTCACTTGACGGCACCGGAGGACAGACCGGTGATGAGGTGCTTCTGCACGAGCATGAAGCCGATCAGCACGGGCAGCGAGACGACGACCGAGGCCGCCATCAGCTGGTTCCAGTAGACGTCCTGCTGCGAGGCGTACGCCCGCAGGCCGATCGACAGGGTCCGGGTGTCCTTGCTCGTGAGCACGGAGGCGAAGAGCACCTCGCCCCAGGCGGTGATGAAGGCGTAGACCGCGACGGCGATGATGCCGGGCTTCGCGACGGGGATGATCACGCGGAACAGGGCGCCGAGGCGACCCGTGCCGTCGATCATCGACGCCTCCTCGAGCTCCTTCGGGATGGAGGCGAAGTAGCCCGTCAGCATCCAGATCGAGAACGGCAGGCTGAACGTCATGTAGGTGATGATCAGGCCCAGGTAGCTGCCGGTCAGCTGCACCCCGACCGTGCGCTGGATCTGCACGAAGATCAGGAACAGCGGCAGGAGGAACAGGATGCCGGGGAACATCTGCGTCGACAGCACCACGAGGCTGAAGCTGCGCTGGCCCTTGAAGCGCAGGCGAGCCAGCGCGTAGGCGGCCAGCACGGCCATCGCCACCGACAGGATCGTCGCCGAGATGGTGACGATCAGGCTGTTCTTGAAGTACGACGCCAGGGGCACCGTCTGCCAGATCTGTACGTAGGGCTCGAGGGTGACGCGCGAGGGGATCCAGGTGAAGAGGCCCTGCACGTCGGCCAGCGGCTTGATCGAGGTCGTGAGCACCACGTAGAGCGGGACGATCACGACCAGCGACAGGAACGCCAGCCCGAAGAAGCGGAAGATCTTGAAGCCGCGGGTCTCAATCATTGTCGTTCTGCCCCTTCGGGAGGACCATCCGGATGTAGAACGCCGACGCGATCAGCAGCACGACCAGGAGCATGACGCTCATGGCACCGCCGAGGCCGAAGTTCCAGTTGTTGAAGCTCTGTTGGTAGATCAGCGGCGAGATGAGCGTCGCCTGCTCGGGCGAGGCCGGACCGAAGAGCACGTAGGGCACGTTGAACTGGTTGAAGATCCAGAGGCTCATGATGAGCAGCAGCACGGCATTGGCCGGCTTGACCATCGGCAGCGTGATGTTCGTGAACTGCTTCCAGAGGCTGGCGCCGTCGAGGCTGGCGGCCTCGTAGACGTCGCCCGGGATGTTCTGCAGTGCCGCGAGCAGCATCAGGAACGCGAAGGGCCAGAACTGCCACGCGGTCACGATGACGATCGCCCAGAACGAGTTCCCGCCGAGGAGCCAGAAGGGCCGGTCCTGCAGGATCCCGAGGTCGTCGACCAGGAACCGGTTGATGGCCCCGTCGCGCTGGTTGAACATGAAGGCCCAGGCGATGGTGCCGACGTACGAGGGCAGCGCGTAGGGCACGAGGAACAGCGTGCGGAGCAGGCCGCGCCCCTTGAACGAGCTGGTCAGCAGCACGGCGCCGAGCATGCCCATGCTCCACGCGATCGCGACGACGATCACGGTGAAGAGCAGGGTGCGGCCGAGGGCCCCGTAGAGCTGGCCGGCGATCGGCGAGCTGGGGTCGAGGGCCGTGACGAAGTTCTGCAGGCCGACGAAGGGCGCGTTGACCCAGTTGGCGATGCTGAGCTGGTTCAGGGTGATGAACGCGATCCAGATGCCGAGCACCATGGGGACGATGTGGACGAGGAGCTCGGCCAGGGCCGCGGGGGCGACCAAGAAGTAGGCGAGCGGCGAACGGTGCTTCTTGCGCTTCGCGGGCTCGATCGGAGCCAGCTGGTGCGGATCGGGAGCCGATTCTTTCTCGGCGGTGGCGGGGGGCAGAACGTTGACGGTCATGACGGTCCTCTCGGGCGGGGCAGGGGGGCCCGCCCGGCCGGCAGCGCTGACGCTGCCGACCGGACGGGTCCCCGCACGGTGGGACGGGGCTACTGACCCGTGGTCATCTGGCTGTTCGCGTCCTCGAGGGCCGACTTGACGTCGGCCTCGCTGACGGAGCCGCCCTGGGCCGCGGTGGCGAGGAGGTCCTTGATCGCGGTGCCGACCAGGGTCTCCATCTGCCCCTCGGAGGGGTAGAGGGGCATGGGCTGGGCGTGGTCCGCGAGGATCGTCTGCTTCAGCTTGATGACGTCCGTCTGGAACGCCGGGTCGTCGTACGCGGTGGTGACCACGGGCAGCGAGCCGAACGACTCGTTGAGGTACTTCTGCTCGTCGTCGCTCGTGAGGTGCTTGACGAAGTCGATCGCCGCCTCCTTGTTGCCCGAGTTCTCGAAGACGCTGACGTTGATGCCGGCGACGTGGCTCTGGGTGCCCTCGAGGCCGGTGGCGTCGGCGGTCTCCATCGGCACGGGGGCCGCGGCGTAGTCCGTGAAGTTCCGCGACTTCAGGTTGTCGCCGGGAGCCTGGTCGAAGAACATCGCGGCCTGGCCCTCGGCGAAGGTGGCGGCCATGTCGGAGCCGTTGACGCTCTCGGCGTCGGACGGCGAGACGACCTTGTCGACGGCCATCAGGTCGACCCATTCCTTGACGCCGGTCACGACGCCGTCGTTGCCGAAGTCGGGGTTGCCGTCGTCGTCGTAGAGCGAGCCGCCGTTCTGCAGGCCGCGGACGAACGCCTGGTGGGCGTTGTTCGTGATGCTCGAGCCGGCCATCGTGACGCCCCACTGGTCGATCTGGCCGTCCCCGTCGGTGTCGATCGTCAGCTTCTTGGCGTCCTCGACGAACTCGTCCCACGTGGCGGGAGGCGTGGTGATGCCCGCCGCCTCGAACATGGCGGTGTTGTAGTACAGCGAGTACGACAGGCCGTAGATCGGCACGGAGGTCGGGGCCTGGCCCTCGGCGCCGCCGGTGGCGAAGCTCGACTGGACGAAGCGGTCCTGGCCGCCGATCTCGTCGAGGGCCTCGCCTTCCCAGGGCACGAACGCGCCGCTCGACTGGAGCGACACCGCCCAGGTGTTGCCGATGTTGAGCACGTCGGGGCCCTCGCCGCTCGAGACGGCGGTGAGGATGCGGTTGTAGAGGTCGGACCACGGGATGACCTCGAGGTCGACCTCCACCCCGGTCTCCTCGGTGTACCGGTCGATCGACTCCTGCAGGATCTCGGCGTCGCGCTCGACCGTGGGGGCCTGGTTGCTGGCCCAGTAGGTGATCGTGTCGCTGTCGCCGCTGCCGCCGGAGGCGGAGCAGGCGGTCATCGACCCTGCCGCGACGACGCCGACGGCGAGGGCGGCGACCCAGCGGAACTTCTTCGTGTTCATGTCTTCTCCTGGTTTCTCATCTTCGAGAGGTCTCTTCATCGAGCGGGGGAAGTGCTGTGTGGCGGTGGTGCGGTGGTGCTGAGCTGCTTCGGTGCAGTGCTGCGGTGGTGCTGTGGTGCTGTGGGAGGGAAAGTGGAGGGGGACGGTGTCCCGGTGGCGGGCCGGCCTCGTCGTCGAGGCCGGCCCGCCGACGGATCAGCCCAGGGTCGGGACCGACGGGTCCCAGTCCTCGGGCAGCTCGGGCGTGGGCTCGAGCGACGACTCGACGACGACGCCCTCGCCGCGCTCGGCCGACTCGGCCAGCGAGACCATGACGTCGAGCACGTGGAACGCCAGCTCGCCGGGGACGCGCTCGCGACGGCCCTCGCGGATCGCCTGGGCGAGCTCGGCCACGCCGGTGCCGCGGGTGAACGTCGAGCCGGAGGCGGGCACGACGGTCGGCTCCTCGCCGCCGGTGTGCACGACGGTGTCGCCCTCGAACTCGTTCGGGTCGGGGAACACGGCCGTGCCCTCGGTGCCCGCGATCTCGACGAACCCGGCACGGGCCAGCTTCGAGTCGAAGCTGAAGACGGCCTGCGCGCTCGCGCCGTCCTCGAACTGCAGCAGGGCGCTGATGTGCGTGGGCACCTCGACGGGGAACTCGGTGCCCGCCTTCGGGCCGGAACCGATGACGCGCGTCTCGCGGGCCTTCGAGGAGGTGGCGGTCACCTTCGCGACCGGGCCGAAGACCTGCACGAGGGTCGTGAGGTAGTACGGGCCGACGTCGAACATCGGGCCCGCACCGTAGGCGAACAGGAACTCGGGGCTCGGGTGCCACGACTCGGGGCCGGGCACCTGGAACAGCGTCAGGCCGGTGAGGGGCGTGCCGATGTCGCCGCGGCGGACGACGCGGAGCCCGGTCTGGATGCCCGACCCGAGGAACGTGTCGGGAGCGACGGCGACCCGCACCCCCGCCTCCTTCGCGGCCTGCAGCAGACGGGCGCCGCTCTCGCGGTCGAGGGCGTAGGGCTTCTCGCCCCAGACGTGCTTGCCGGCCGCGACTGCCTTGAGGGCGACCTCGACGTGGGCGGCGGGGATCGTGAGGTTGACGACGATCTCGACGCCGTCGTGGGCGAGCAGCTCGTCGACCGAGCCGCTGCCGGGCACGCCCCACTTCTCGGCCTGGGCCGCGGCGCGGGGCTCGTCGATGTCGGCGACGAAGAGCACCTCGAGGTCGGGGAACTTGGTCAGGTTGCTGAGGTACTGGTCACTGATCACGCCGGCGCCGATCACGCCGACCCCGACGGGGCCGGTGCGGGAGTCACGGGCGGCGACGGTGTCGGCGGTCGTGGCGGTGTCGGTCATGCGCGGACTCCCTGCAGGAACTCGTAGCTGTCGGTCAGGGCGGTGAACACGTCGCCGCGGGTGTCGTCGAGCTCGACGACGGCGAGGGCCTGCGGGGCGGCCCGGAGGATGTCGCGGACGGGCATGACGCCCTTGCCGACGGCGACCTGCTCGGCGTCGTCCTTGCTCTTCGGGCCGTCCTTGACGTGCAGGAACTGCACCTGGTCGCCGAGACGCGCCAGCAGCTCGGCCGCGTCGACGCCGCCGACCTCGACCCAGTAGGTGTCCACCTCGAGGACGACGCCGGCCGGCAGGGCCGCGGCGAAGATCTCGAGGGCGGGGGTGCCGTCGATGACGGACTCGAGCTCGAACTCGTGGTTGTGGTAGCCGACCGAGAGGCCGTGGGCCGCCGCGGCGTCGGAGATCGCGACGAACTCGGCGGCGATCGCCTCGACGTCCTCGCGGGTGACCCAGCGCGTCTCGTCGATGTGCGGGTCGATGACGGTGCCGACGCCGAGCCGGACGGCCGCGGCGAAGATCGGCTCGAGGTCCTGGCCGACGAGCTTGGCGTGGGCGCTCGGCGCGGTGAGGCCGGCGGCGGGCAGCGCCTCGGCGTACTCCTCGACGCGCTCGACGAAGCCCCACGGCTCGACCTGCGTGTAGCCGATGTCGGCGAGGCGCTGGAGGGTGCCGGGCAGGTCGGCCGCGATGGCGTCCCTGACCGTGTAGAGCTGGACCGAGATCGGTGATGTCACCAGGGGGACTCCTCTTCGAGTGGGGCGAGTACGGCGTCGCTGCCCCTCGTGGGGAGTCGATCACCGCTGATCGAGACCGACCATAGGACCACTTCTGTCGGAGCGCAAGCAAAAGTCGTCATCGATCGGCGCCCTTGTCTCGGCAGTCGCCTCGCCCTGTGCTTTACTGCTCACCATGTCCGACACGACGCGGTCGTCCGCGCTCGGCAGCACCGGCGCCAGCGAGCTCTTCCAGCTGCTGCGCGACGGCCGCCCGCGCACCCGCGCCGAGCTGGCCGCGATGACCGGCCTCGCCCGGTCGACCGTCGGGCTGCGGCTCGACGCCCTCGTCGAGCTCGGGCTCGTCGGCCCCTTCGCCGACGCCGTCTCGACCGGCGGTCGCCCGCCCTCCCGCGTCGCCCTCGTGCCGTCGGCCCGGGTCGTGCTCGGGGCCGACTTCGGCGCCGGCCACCTCAACCTCGTGCTCACCGACCTCGTCGGCGAGACGCTCATCGGGCGCCGCTCGCTGCTCGACATCGCCGACGGGCCCGAGCGCGTGCTCACGACGATGGTCGCCGAGGCCGACGCCCTGCTCGCCGAGCTGGGGCGCACCCGCCGCGACCTGATCGGGGTCGGCATCGGGCTCCCCGGCCCCGTGCAGTTCAGCACCGGTCGGCCCGTGAACCCGCCGATCATGCCCGGCTGGGACGGCTTCGACGTGCCCGGCTGGGTGCGCGGGCACCTCGACGTGCCGGTCCTCGTCGACAACGACGTCAACATCATGGCCCTCGGCGAGCGGAGCTTCGCCTGGCCCGGCGTCGACCACTTCCTGTTCGTCAAGGTGGCCACCGGCATCGGCTCCGGCATCATCTCGGGCGGTCGGCTGCAGCGCGGCGCCCAGGGCATCGCGGGCGACATCGGCCACGTGCAGGTGCCGCGCGGCGCCGGCATCGCCTGCCACTGCGGCAACGTCGGCTGCCTCGAGGCCGTCGCCTCCGGCCCGGCGATCGCGGCCGCCCTGCGCCGCGAGGGCCACGACGTCGCCGGCGGCGCCGAGGTGATCGACCTGGTGCGCGCCGGCGACATCGACGCCATCCAGGCCGTCCGCCAGGCCGGACGCGACATCGGCGAGGTGCTCACGGCCTGTGTGAACATGATCAACCCGTCGACGATCGCGATCGGCGGCTCGATGGCCCAGGCCGGCGAGCACCTCATCGCCGGGGTGCGAGAGGTCGTCTACTCGCGCTCGATGCCGCTGGCCACCGAGCACCTCAGCATCGTCCAGTCGCGGTCGGGCGAGAAGGCGGCCGTGATCGGCGCGAGCATGCTCGCGATCCACCACGCCCTCTCCCCCGCGGCCATCGACGAGCTCGCCGCCGCCGTCTGACGCCCGATCGGCGCCGTCCGCGGCTCCGCCTCGCCTCCGTCTCGCCTCCGTGCGGCCGACACGAGGAGGCGCCCTGTCGCGACCTGCCCCGGTCACGAGCGACAATGGAGACATGTCCGTCGTCCAGCCCATGCTCTCGCTCTGGGACGACGACGAGACCCTCGCCGCGCCTCCCCCGGCTCCGCGCCGTCCGGCGCACGAGCTCCGGGTGCTCGCCGACTCGACCGACCGCATCGCGTGGCTGCGGGCCCGCAGCCGGGGCATCACGGCCACCGACGTCGCCCGCCTCTCGAGCCCGCGGGCCGTGCAGGCCGTCGTGCTCGACAAGCTGTACGGCAACGGCTTCGGCGGCAACGCCTACACCGACCACGGGCGCGCCCGCGAGCCGGAGATCGCCCGCTGGGTGCTGTCCGAGCACCGCATCGCGCCGAGCTCGAAGCTGTTCCACGCCCACGAGCAGCAGCGCCACCTCGCCACGCCCGACGGCGTGGCCGTGCGCGACGACGGCACCGTCGAGCTCTGCGAGATCAAGACCACGAAGAAGGCCTGGACGAGCATCCCGCGCTCGTACCTGCGGCAGGTGTTCTGGCAGCAGTACGTGCTCGGGGCCGAGCGCACCCTGGTCGTGTGGGAGCAGCACCTGGACTTCGTCCCCGTCGACTCCGTGCCGCAGTGCCGGTGGGTCGACCGCGACGACGACGAGATCCACCGCCTCGTGGGCCTCGCCGACACCGTGCTCGACACGCTGGCCCGCCAGGCTCCCGTCGACCCGTTCGCCCCCGGCGTCCGGGCCTACGAGCCGCCGCCCTACGACCCGCTGCGCTGAGCCTCGCCGCGGTCTCACCTGCCGCGCACTGCCCCATCGTGGTCAGTGCTGCCGTGGTCGACCCCGAGGACCCGCACCCGGCTCAGCCCGATCACGACCGCGCTCAGCCCGGCGATGACCACGGCGATGACGAGGCACCAGACCGCGACCCCGCCCGCGCCGAGGCGCTGCACGTCGAGGAACGGGTAAGGCACGAACGACTGCCCGCGCAGCAGCACCACGACGAGCCAGACCAGCGGGTAGACCAGGAACACCGGGAGCCGCCGCCAGGCGATGCGCCCCCGGTCGCCCACCAGCACCCAGTCCAGCAGCGCGAACAGCGGGATCCACTTGTGCAGGACGTCGTTCGACCACTGCACGTTGAACGAGTTGTCGAGGGCGACGTTCGTCAGCAGCACGTTGTAGACGATGCCGGTCGTGACCATGTAGGTCGCCGCAGCGCCGCGCAGCACGACGCTCCACTCGGGCGCGGCCTGGCGGCGCAGCAGCAAGACTGCCCCGACGACGAACGCCACCGCCGCGATCAGGTTCGACTGGATCGTGAAGTAGCCGAAGAAGTTGGCGAACTGGTACACGGGGCTCTCGACGCTGCGCACCCACTGGCCCACGACCGCCGCGACCACGGCCAGGGCCGCGAGCAGGCGGAGCGCGGCGGGCACGAGGGCGGGCACGGTGGTGGTCGAGGGTCTCATCCCGTCACCGTAGCGAGGTTTCGCCAGACGGTGACACCCGCGAAACACGACCGACTCATCTGCTGTCGACACTGGGGAGACGGACGCCCCTGTCGGGCGCCGCGGACGGACAGGGGAGCCCGATGACGCACACGACGATGCGTGCCATGGTGATCGAGAAGACCGGCGGGCCCGAGGAGCTGATCGCCGCGGACGTGCCGTGGCCGTGCCGCGTCGGCTCGGACGTGCTGGTCAAGGTGCACGCCGCGGGCGTGAACCGGGTCGACGCCGAGGCCCGCGCCGGACGTGCCGACAGCGGCGGCGTCCGCGCCTGGCCCGCGGTGCTCGGCCACGACTTCAGCGGCGTCGTCGTCGAGGCCCCCTACGCCGCCCACCCGCTCCGCCCGGGCGACGAGGTCTTCGGCATGGCCGCGTTCCCGCACACGAGCGGGACGTACGCCGAGTACATCAGCGTGCCCGCCACCTCCCTCGCCCGGAAGCCCGCGACTCTCTCGCACGTCGAGGCCGCCGGCGTCCCGCTCGCCGCCCTCACCGCCTGGGGCATGGTCGTCGAGGTCGCCAAGGCGCACGAGGGCCAGCGCGTGCTCGTCCAGGCCGGCGCAGGAGGCGTCGGGCACTTCGCCGTCCAGCTCGCGTCGTACTTCGGCGCGCACGTCGTCGCCACCGGGTCGCAGCGCAACAGCGGCTGGCTGCGCGACCTGGGCGCGGACGAGGTCGTCGACTACGGCTCGGCGGAGCTGGCCCGCAGCGTGCGCGACGTCGACGTCGTCATCGGGCTGGTCGACGACGACGACGTCGCCGAGCAGTCGCTGGCCGTGCTGCGGCCGGGCGGCCTCGCGGTCCACGCCCCGCTCCGCTCGTGGCGCGCCTTCGCCGAGAAGGCCGAGGCGAGGGGCATCCGCTCGACGGGGTTCGCCGTCTGCCCCGACGCGTCGACGCTCGCGGTCCTCTCGCGCCTGATCGACTCGGGCGACCTCCGCGTGCACGTCGACGACATCTACGACCTCGCCGACGCCGCCGACGCGCACAGCAGGCTCGAGCAGAGCCACACGCGCGGCAAGCTCGTGCTGAGGGTGGCCGACGAGTGACGTCGCGGCGTGGGTGTCTGGTCCGGCTCGCGGGCTAGAGCGCGCGCACGAGGACGAAGTCGTCGTGCGTCTCCGTGCCCACGGTGAACTGCTTCGTGCCGGCCCGCTCGAAGCCGTGCTTGGCGTAGAAGGCCTGGGCGCGGGCGTTCTGCTGGTTGACGCCCAGCCAGATCGAGGAGGCGCCGGTCGCCGTGGCCGTCGCCAGCGCGGCCTCCATGAGCACCCGCGCCGCGCCCTGCCCGTGGGCGTCGGGCGCCACGTACAACTTGCTCAGCTCGACGGCCGGTCGCGCCTCGACCACGGCGGCCACGTCGGCGTCGGCGGGATCGCCGGTGACGAGCATCGCGTAGCCGAGCAACGGGGCACCGAGCAGCGGGGTGCCCGGGGCGGCCGCGTCGTCCTCCAGGGCGAGCACGTGCCGTGTCGGGTCGGCGAGGTACTCGTCGAAGCGCTGCTCGCTCAGCACCGTCGTGACGAAGCGGGCCATGTCGGCCAGGGCCGTTCCGGGCGGGCACGCCAGGGGGAACGTGAGGGCCGCCACGGAGGCGAGGGCCGGGGCGTCGGAGGCGGTGGCGGGGCGGGCGGTGACGGTCACGCCTCCATGGTGCCGCACCCGCCCCTCCTCGTGCTCGTCGTGCGCGCCGGGCGCGGCTGACCCCCAGCGACACCCGCGGAACCGGCGCGGACCCTCGCGCGCGCCGGCGGGTGCACGCGGGAACGACGGGTGCGGGCGCCGGGGACGACGAAGGCCGCCCCGCTCGAGAGCGGGACGGCCTGTCGTGACGATCAGGTGATCGAGGTGCGCTGCCTGGGCAGATGCTGCCGGAGCAGCGGCGGCCTAGAAGACGTTGATGTCGAGGGGGATGCCGGGACCGAAGGTCGTCGACAGCGTGCCCTTGGTGATGTAGCGGCCCTTGGAGGAGGACGGCTTCAGACGGACGACCTCGTCGAGGGCGGCGTCGAGGTTGGTGTTCAGCTGCTCTTCCGAGAAGCCGGCCTTGCCGATGACGAAGTGCACGTTGGCGTGCTTGTCGACACGGAACTCGATCTTTCCGCCCTTGATGTCGTTGACGGCCTGCGCGACGTTGGGGGTCACGGTGCCCGTCTTGGGGTTGGGCATGAGGCCGCGGGGTCCGAGGACCTTTCCGAGGCGGCCGACCTTGCCCATGAGCTCGGGCGTCGAGACGGCCGAGTCGAACGACGTGTAGCCGCCCGCGACCTTCTCGATGAGCTCGTCGCCGCCGACCTCGTCCGCACCGGCGGCGATGGCGGCCTCGGCCGCAGCGCCCGTGGCGAAGACGATGACGCGGGCGGTCTTGCCCGTGCCGTGCGGGAGGATGACGGTGCCGCGCACCATCTGGTCCGCCTTGCGGGGGTCGACGCCGAGCTTCAGCGCGACCTCGACGGTGGAGTCGAACTTCTTGGAGCCGGTCTCACGAGCGACGGCGACGGCCTCGCTGGTGCTGTAGAACTTGCCGGCCTCGATCTTCTCGGCGGCGGCGCGGTACGCCTTGGACTTCTGAGCCATGTTGGACCTCTTCGTACTGGGGACGTGGTAGCGAGCCTGGCCGGCTCTCCCACTGGTGTCTGGTGCGTGCAGGCGGGTCGCCTGCACGAGGGGGTGTGGCTAGGCGTCGACCGTGATGCCCATGGAGCGGGCGGTGCCGGCGATGATCTTCGCCGCGGCGTCGATGTCGTTGGCGTTCAGGTCGGCCTGCTTGGTGGTGGCGATCTCACGGACCTGGTCCATGGTGAGCTTGCCGACCTTGTCGGTGTGCGGGGTCGACGAGCCCTTGGCGACGCCGGCGGCCTTCTTGATGAGCTCCGCGGCGGGCGGGGTCTTGAGCACGAACGTGAACGAGCGGTCCTCGTAGACGGTGATCTCGACGGGGACGACGTTGCCGCGCTGCGACTCGGTCGCGGCGTTGTACGCCTTGCAGAACTCCATGATGTTCACGCCGTGCTGACCCAGGGCCGGGCCGATGGGCGGGGCCGGGTTCGCGGCGCCGGCGTTGATCTGAAGCTTGATCAGACCCGTGACCTTCTTTTTCGGTGCCATGTTCTTTTCCTTCTCGTGGGGTTCGAGCTGGCCGCGGTCGCGGGCCGCTCTCCCGGTGGTCCGCGGTGCGGACTCCGGTGATCTAGGGGAGCTGTGGGGCTGTAATCCTGGGGACTAGAGCTTGGTGACCTGGTCGAAGCTGAGCTCGACGGGAGTCTCGCGCTCGAACAGGGAGACCAGCACCGTGAGCTTGCCGCTCTCGGGCTTGATCTCGTTGATCGTACCGGGAAGACCGGCGAACGAGCCCTCCTTGATGGTGATCGTCTCGCCGATCTCGAAGTCGACCTCGGCGGGGATGACCCGCTGGGCCTGCTTGCCGCCCTTGGCCGAGCCCTTGGCGGCGGGTGCCGCCTCCTGCACCTGGACGAGGCTCTTCAGCATCTGGAAGGCCTCCTCGAAGCGGAGGGGCGTCGGGTTGTGGGCGTTGCCCACGAAGCCGGTGACGCCGGGGGTGTGGCGGACGACCGACCAGGAGTCTTCGTTGAGGTCCATGCGGACGAGCACGTAGCCGGGGATCCGCACGCGGGTGACCAGCTTGCGCTGCCCGTTCTTGATCTCGACGACGTCCTCCATGGGGACCTCGACCTGGTAGATGTAGTCCTCCATGGTCAGGGAGACCATGCGGTTCTCGATGTTCTGCTTCACGCGACGCTCGAAGCCGGCGTAGCTGTGGATGACGTACCACTTGCCCGGCTTGCCGCGGAGGTCGTAGCGGAACGCCTCGTAGGGGTCGACCTCGGCCTCGTCGTCGTCGGTCGCGACCTCGTCGGCCTGCTCGCTGACGACGTCGAGGTCGACGTCGTCCTGGGCGACCTGCGCGTCGGCGTCCTGCACGGACTGCTCGGCCTCGGCGATGACGGCGTCCGCGCCGACGGCGTCGCCCTCGTTCGCGAGCTCTTCGGCCTCGGAGTCGGCCTCGTCGTCGGTCGCCTCGACGGCGGCCTCCGCCTCGGCGGCGTCGTCGATGTCGAGCGCGTCGTCGACGACGGCGTCGGCCTCCGGGTCGCTGGCCTCGGCGAGCGTGTCGAGCAGGCCGTCGAGGTCGTCCGTGTCGGTGGTGCCCTCGTCGCCCTCGTCGACGACGGTGATCGCGGACTCCTCGGCCGAGCCCTGGTCGCCGTCGGAGTCGATGTCGGTGACGTCGCCCTCCTGCGTCTCGGCGACCTCGGAGGACTGCTCGGCGGCGGGGGCGAGATCGATGTCGTCGCGCTCGTTGTCAGGCACTGGATTTCAACTTCCGTTTGAAGAGTGGGGCCGTGTGGAGAGGGAGCCGGCGGACCGGGTCGCCCTCGCCGATCCCACGGGGTCGAGGGGCACGGCGCGGACCGGGTGGTCCGTCAGCCGGCGGGCAGCGTCAGCTGCCGGTGGGGCCGTTGCCGAAGACGTAGCCGACGACGAGGCCGAAGAGGGAGTCGAGGCCGGTGACCAGCGCCATCATGATGACGACGAAGACCAGCACGACGCCGGTGTAGCTCAGCAGCTCTTTGCGGGTCGGGGTGACGACCTTCTTGAGCTCGGCGATCACCTGGCGGATGAACAGGGCGATGCGGGCGAACGGGCTGCGACGCGCTGCGCTGTCCGACTTCGCCTTGTCGACGACGTCCTCACTGGGGACGTCGAGGTCTTTTCTCGCCACTGTCGTACTACCTTCCGAGGGTCGACCCGAGGGCCTGGTCCGTGATCCGGGCCGCCCCGCTGGTCTCTGGTGGACCAGTCGGGGCGACCCGGCCGGGCTGCAGGGCGGACAGGACTCGAACCTGCAACCTGCGGTTTTGGAGACCGCTGCTCTACCAATTGAGCCACCGCCCTATGGGGCCGGAGCCCCCGGGCCGGACTGCGACTCGTGCTCGCCCTGAGGCGCGCGCCGACTCCGCGGTGTCCGACCGCCTCGTCAAGTGTAGGCGAGGGCCTGCGGTGTTGCAAAGCCGGGGCGCGCCGGGCAGGGCCGTGCCGCCCTGTCGGGGCCGCAGGCCGCCGGATAGGCTGGCCGTCGTGACCCAGCCGACACGCCGCCTCTCGTCCCGCATCGCCTCCATCGCCGAGTCGGCCACCCTCAAGGTGGACGCCAAGGCCAAGTCGCTCCTGGCCGAGGGCCGGCCGATCATCAGCTACGGCCCGGGCGAGCCCGACTTCCCCACGCCCGGCCACATCGTCGAGGCGGCGGTCGCGGCGGCCCGCGACCCGCGCAACCACCGCTACTCCGCCGGCGCGGGCCTGCCCGAGCTGCGCGAGGCGATCGCCGAGAAGACCCTGCGCGACAGCGGCACCACGGTGCGGCCGACGCAGGTCGTCGTGACCAACGGCGGCAAGCAGGCGGTCTACCAGGCGTTCCAGGCGCTGCTCGACGAGGGCGACGAGGTCCTCCTGCCCGCGCCGTACTGGACGACGTACCCCGAGGCGATCTCACTGGCGGGCGGCGTCTCGGTCGAGGTCTTCGCCGGCGCCGACCAGGGCTACAAGGTCACCGTCGAGCAGCTCGAGGCCGCTCGCACCCCCCGCACGAAGGTGCTGCTGTTCTGCTCGCCCTCCAACCCGACGGGCGCCGTCTACTCCCCCGCCGAGGTCGAGGCCATCGGCCGCTGGGCGCTCGAGACCGGCACCTGGGTGATCAGCGACGAGATCTACCAGAGCCTCGTCTACGACGGCGTGCGCGCCGTCTCGATCACCGAGGCCGTGCCCGAGCTCGCCGAGCAGACGATCCTCGTCAACGGCGTCGCCAAGACCTACGCGATGACCGGCTGGCGCGTGGGCTGGATGGTGGGCCCGGCCGACGTGATCGCCGGCGCCTCCAACCTGCAGTCGCACCTCACGTCGAACGTGTCGAACGTCTCGCAGCGCGCCGCCCTGGCCGCCCTCACCGGCCCGCAGGACGAGGTCGAGTCGATGCGCCGCGCCTTCGACGTCCGCCGCCGCCGCATCGTGGCCGAGCTGAACGCCATCGACGGCGTCGTCGCCCCGACCCCCGAGGGCGCGTTCTACGTCTACCCCGACGTGAGCGGCCTGCTGGGTCGCGAATGGGGCGGGGTCACGCCCACCACCTCTCTCGAGCTCGCCGACCTGGTCCTCGACCAGGCCGACGTCGCGACGGTGCCCGGCGAGGCCTTCGGGCCGAGCGGCTACCTGCGCCTGTCGTACGCCCTCGGCGACGACCAGCTGCTCGAGGGCGTGCAGCGCCTCCAGCGCCTCTTCTCGTAGGAGGCGCGGGTCCGGTCGGCCGGACCGGCTCGCCGAGCGGGCCCCCGGCACCGTCCCCCGAGGCGGTCCACCGGCTGCATCCACCGGTCGGGGGATGCGGGTAGCCCGGTCCGGGGTGCCGTGCCCGCGCCTCCTGCCCGAGGCTCGGAGCATGACCTCACAGCCCGTCGTGCGAGTGCGCGACCTCACCAAGACCTACGGGCGCGCCACCGCTCTGCACGGCGTCTCGTTCGACCTCCGGGCCGGCGAGACGCTCGGCCTGCTCGGGCCGAACGGCGCCGGCAAGTCGACGACGATCGAGATCCTCGAGGGGCACCGCGACCGCACCGGCGGCGAGGCCCTCGTGCTCGGCACCGACCCCCGCGACGGCGGGCTCGACTGGAAGGCGCGCATCGGCATCGTCCTGCAGACCTCCGCCGAGCAGGGCACCTCGACCGTGCGGGAGCAGGTCGCCCACATGGCCGCCCTGTACCCACGGTCGCGCGACGTCGACGAGGTGGTCGCGGCGGTGGGGCTCGAGGCGCAGGCGGGCACCCGCGTGCGGGCGCTCTCGGGCGGTCAGCGCCGCCGGGTCGACGTCGCCCTCGGCATCGTCGGCGACCCCGAGCTGCTGTTCCTCGACGAGCCGACGACGGGCTTCGACCCGGAGGCGCGGCGTCGGTTCTGGGAGCTGATCCGGTCGCTCTCCGACGACGGCACGAGCATCCTGCTCACCACCCACTACCTCGACGAAGCCGCCCAGCTGAGCGACCGGGTCGCGGTCATCACGGAGGGTCGCGTCGTCGCCGAGGGACGCCCCGACGAGATCGGCAGCGTCGCGGCCCGGACCCCGCTGGTGCGGTGGTCGGACGCGGGAGGCCGACACGAGGAGAGGACGGCCGACCCGGGCGGACTCGTCGCGCGCCTGCACGGCGCGGGAGCAGATCTGCGCGACCTCGAGGTCGTGCGCCCGTCGCTCGAGGACGTCTACCTCGAGCTCGTCGCCGAGGCGGCGGCGTCGTGACCGGGGCTCCGCGGACCGTGACCACGACGCGCTCGTCCCGTGGTCCCTCGGACCGGACCGGCGCCTCCTCGACGGCCGGCCTCCGCCGCGTGCTCGCCCTCGCCGGCGTCCAGGTGCGCCACGAGGTGCGGACCTACTTCCGCGCCGGCGACACGGTGTTCTTCACGTTCCTCTTCCCCGTCGTGATGCTCGCGATCTTCTCGACGGCCTTCAGCGCGTCCGGCTCGTACGGGGTGCGGCCGGACGGGTCGGCCGTCGACGCCGCCGCCTACTACCTGCCCGGGATGATCGCCGCGGGCGTCCTGCTCTCGGGGGTCCAGGCCCTCGGCATCGACATCGCCGTCGAGCGCTCGGACGGCACCCTGAAGCGGCTCGCGGGCACGCCCCTGCCCGTCGCCTCGTGGTTCGTCGGGAAGCTGGGGCAGGTGGTCGTGACGAACCTGCTGCAGGTGGCGCTCCTCCTCGTCGTCGCCCGGGTGCTGTTCCGGGTGCCGCTGCCGACCGAGGCGTCGTCGTGGGCGACGTTCGCGTGGGTGTGGCTGCTCGGCCTCGCCGGGTCGGCGCTGATCGGGATCGCCCTGTCGCGGGTCCCCCGCACCGGACGCAGCGCGTCCGCCGTCATCGTGCCGATCACGCTCGTGCTGCAGTTCGTGTCGGGCGTCTACCTGCCGTTCGCCCAGCTGCCGACGTGGCTGCAGCAGGTCGCGTCGGCGTTCCCGCTGAAGTGGCTCGCCCAGGGCATGCGGAGCGTGTTCCTGCCCGAGTCGTCGGCGGTCGCCGAGGTCAGCGGCACCTGGGACCTGCCGGGCATCGCCCTCTGGCTGGCCGTCTGGCTCGTCGCCGGTGCGGTCGCTGCCCGGCTGACGTTCCGCTGGGGCCGGAAGGACGCCTGACCGCGACTGCGCGGGACGGTACGGTGACGGACATGACCGCCACGGCAGCCGAGGGCGCCCGCACCGCGAGCCGCGGCGCGGGCGCACGCCCGGGCACGAGCCGCGTCGCGGTGCGCTGGTGGGACGTCGGGGCCGGGGCGACGGCCGTCGTGCTCGTCGTGCTCGCGCTCGCCTCCGAGACCGGCGGCGACGGCGGCAGCGCCGTGGGGAGCGCCGTCGGCAGCCGCCCGCTCGCCCTCGCCGCGACCGGGCTGTTCGTCCTCACCTGGCTGCTGCTCGCCCGGCCGGTCGTGCGGAGGGACGACGACCAGGTCGGCCGGGCGGAGGTCGCGGTCGTCGCGGCGGTCGTGGTCGTCGGCGGGCTCGCCGTCGCGGGCGCCCCGCAGCTGGCCGTGCTGCAGGCGTTCCTCATGCCCCTGCTGTGGACCGCGCTCCCGACGCCCCGCTCGGCGATCGTCGCCAACGTCCTGCTCTGCCTCTCGATCTCGGCGGGCTTCGTCGTGAGCCTCGGCTGGTCGCCCGACACGCTCGCGACCGCCGCCACGAGCGAGGGGCTCTCGCTGCTGTTCAGCATCGCCCTCGGCCTGTGGATCACGTCGATCGCGCACACCGGCGCCGAGCGGGGCCGGCTGCTCGACGAGCTGCGCGCCGCCCAGGACGAGCTGGCCACCCGGCACCGCGAGGCCGGCACCGTGGCCGAGCGCGAGCGCCTCGCCCGCGAGATCCACGACACGGTCGCGCAGAGCCTCACCGGGCTGGTGATGCTCAGTCAGCAGGCCCGGTCGTCGGTCGCCGCCGGCGACGCGGCCGCCGGCCTCGCCCAGCTCGACCTGATCGAGTCGTCGGCCCGGGACGCGCTGACCGACGCCCGCACCCTCGTCGCGGCCACCGCCTCCTCGGGACTCGACAGCGGCGACCTCGCCGACGCCCTGCGCCGACTCGCCGGGCGGTTCTCGCGCGAGAGCGGCGTCGCCGTGACCGTCGACGTCGAGCCCGGGCTCACGCTGCCGCGCGACCACCAGGTCGTGGTGATCCGGGCGGCGCAGGAGGCGCTGGCCAACGTCCGCAAGCACAGCGGGTCGCGCTCGGCGCACGTCGCGCTCGTCCGCGGGGTCGGCGTCGCCGAGGGCTCGGGCGCCGTCGGCGACGTCGTCCTCTCGGTGCGGGACGAAGGGCGCGGGTTCGACCCGGCCGCCGCCCGCCACGGCTTCGGTCTCGACGGGCTCGACGAGCGGCTGCGGCTGGCCGGCGGGCGGCTCGAGGTCGTCAGCGGTGCGGCCGGGACGACCGTGACCGCGCACCTGCCCGGCGGGGAGCCGTCGTGAGCGTCCGCACCCTGGTCGTCGACGACCACCCGATCATGCGGCAGGGGCTCACCGCGATGCTCACGGCCACGCCCGACTTCGAGGTCGTCGGGCAGGCCTGCGACGGCGTCGAGGCCGTGGAGCTCGCCGCCGAGCTGCGGCCGGACCTCGTGCTGATGGACCTGCGCATGCCGCGGCTCGACGGCGTCGCCGCGACGGAGGCGGTGCTCCGCGACGTGCCGACCGCCCGCGTCGTCGTGCTGACCACCTACGAGTCGGACGACGCCATCCTCGGCGCCGTCGAGGCGGGCGCCAGCGGGTACCTGCTCAAGGCGGCGCCCGAGGAGGAGCTGCTCGCGGGGCTCCGCTCGGTCGTCGCCGGGCAGGTCGCGCTCGCGCCGTCGATGGCCGCGCTGCTCGTGGGGCGCGCTCGTCGGGCGGCGACGCAGGCCGACGGGGCCGGGACTGCGGGCACGGGTGGCACGGCTGGTGCAGCTGGTGCTTCCGGCGCGGACGGCTCCGAGGGCTCGTCACCGACGCCGCTGAGCCCCCGCGAGACCCAGGTGCTCGTCCTGGTCGCCGAGGGCTGCTCGAACCGCGAGGTCGGCCTGCGCCTCTTCGTCGGCGAGGCCACCGTGAAGACCCACCTGCAGCACGTCTTCGAGAAGCTCGGCGTGGGCGACCGCACCCGCGCGGTCACCCTCGCGATGGAACGCGGCTGGCTGCCCTCCGCACGGGCCTGACGTCAGGTCAGAGGTCGAGGCCGAGCAGCACCGGCTCGGGGCGGAGCAGGACGCCGAACTCGGCCAGCACCCGCTGCTGCACGAAGCGGGCGAGCTCGACCACGTCGCCGGCGGAGGCGCTGCCCCGGTTGGTCAGGGCCAGCGTGTGCTTCGTCGAGATCGCGGCTCCCGAGCCCGGCAGGCGGAAGCCGCGCGCGACGCCCGCGTGCTCGATCAGCCAGGCGGCGCTGAGCTTGACGGCCCCGCTCGTCGGCGGAGGCGGCGGTGCCGGAGCCTCGCCGAGCGGCACGACCTGGTCTTCGGGCTCGGGGTCGATCGGCCAGCGCGGGGCGTCCGAGGGCAGCTCCGAGGCCGTCTGGCGAGACACCACGGGGTTGGTGAAGAACGAGCCGCTCGACCACGTGTCGCGGTCGTCGGCGTCGAGCACCATGCCCTTGGAGGCGCGGAGGGCGAGCACGCTCGACCGCACGTCGGCGACCGAGACCCGGGCCCCGAGGTCGACGCCGAGGGCCCCGGCGAGCTGCGGGTACGCGACCTGCTCGCTCGCGCCTCCCCCGTCGCGGAGCGCGAACTCGACCGCCGTCACGACGCCCGCCCGGCCCTGCTTGAACACGCTCGTGCGGTAGCCGAGGCCGAGGTTGGCCGCGGGCACGCGGACGAACTCGCCCGTGTCGGCGTCGAGGAAGTCGACCGAGACGACCGTCGACGACACCTCTTGCCCGTAGGCGCCGATGTTCTGGATCGGGGAGGCGCCCGTCGACCCCGGGATGCCGCTCAGCGCCTCGAGGCCGGACCAGCCCTCGTCGACCGTGCGGGCCACGAGGTCGTCCCAGGGCTCGCCCGCGGCGACCCGGAGGCGGACCCAGCCGTCGACGTCGTCCAGCCGCTCGACGCCGCGCGTGCGCACGTGGACGACGGTGCCGTCGAACGGCTCGTCGGAGGCGACCGTGTTCGAGCCGCCGCCGAGGACGAACCAGGGCTCGTCGTCGGCCCAGACCGCACGGACGGCGTCGATCAGCTCGTCCGTGCCGTCGGCCGTGACGAACCTCGTGGGCTCGCCTCCGACGCGCATCGTCGTCAGCTCGGAGAAGGAGCTCACGCCAGGGTCACCACGACCTGGGCCTTGCCCAGCACGGTCTTCTCGTCGACCGTCACGGTGAGGTCGACCCGTGCCGTCCCGGCCTCGTCGTCGACCGCGGCGACCTTCGCGATGACGGACAGCTCGGCGCCGTCGGCCGGGTGCACGACCACCGGACGCGTGAAGCGCACCTGGTAGTCGGAGACCCAGCCGATCACGCCGGCGTCGTCGCCCGACCCGTCGAGCCACTCGACGACGGGCTGCACCGCGGTGCCCATGGTCAGCATGCCGTGGGCGAGCACGCCCGGCAGGCCGACGGACTCGGCGACGTCGTCGCGGTAGTGGATCGGGTTGAAGTCGCCGGAGGCGCCCGCGTAGCGGACGAGCGAGTCCCGCGTCAGCGGGTAGGACTTGTGGGCCACGACCTGGCCGACCTCGAGGGCGCTCACGCGTCGTCCCCCCGCACCACGAGGGTGGACACCGCGGTGACGACGTGCGCCCCGGCCTGGTCGACCATGTCGGAGGAGGCGGTCACCATGGAGTTGCCGCCGAGGGACTTCACGCTGGTCACCGTGAGCGTGGCCGTGAGCTCGTCGCCCGCCACCACGGGGCGGCTGTAGCGGAAGCGCTGCTCGCCGTGCACCACCCGGGAGAAGTCGATGCCCGCGTCGGGCTCGGCGAGGAGCTGCGCGAGGGTCGCCTCCTGCACCACGACGGGGAAGGTCGGCGGGGCGACGACGTCGGCGTGGCCGGCGGCGCGCGCGGCCTCGGGGTCGAGCGACAGGGCGCTGGTCGAGCCGGTGGCACGGGCGAACTCGCGCACCTTCTCCCGGCCGACGAGGTAGGCGGGGGCCGGCGGGAGGACCCGCCCTTGCAGATCGGGGTTCACAGGCACGGCGTCGAGTCTAACCGGGGCCGATGTCGGGGGCGCGGCGTACGTTCTCCCCATGAGCGACTCGAACATCGACCCTGACATCACGCCCGTCGACCCCGCAGCACCCGAGGGCGGCGGAGCACCTGCCTCCGGCGCCGACGCGGGCTCCGGAGAGACCCTGGGCGGCGAACGTCCCGACCCCTCCACCACCGCCTCCAAGGACCCTGAGGACTGGGTGACCGGCGACGAGCCGATGACCGGCCCGCAGAAGAGCTACCTCGACACGCTCGCCCGCGAGGCAGGCGAAGAGCTGCCCGCCGACCTCAGCAAGGCCAAGGCGAGCGAGCACATCGACCGCCTCCAGGAGAAGACCGGTCGCGGCCAGTAGCCGAGTCTGCTCGATGGCTCTACCGCTGCGAGGGCTCGCGTCGTACACTTCCCCCACGTCTGGGATGGTAACTCGACGCGAGCCCTCGATCGACAGCCAGGGACAGGTCCTGATCCACGTGTCCCACCGAAGGCTGCGAGCGGCTGACGAGCACGTCCGGGTCTCCCCCGACCCGGGCGTGCTCACTCGACCTCACCTCCGTGGATGGTCCCGCCTCGACTTGTCCCCCATCTGCTCCCGGACGTCGCCTCGGACGTGCCCCTGGGGTCGTCCACGTCGAGCCAGGTCGCGACCGTGACGGGCTCGGCCGGCTCGACCGTCGCCGCCCTGGCGCGATCCACGCACCCCGGTCCGACCGTCGCGGTGACCGTGCTCTCGGTCGTCCTCGCGGCGGCGGTCGGCCTCGGCGTCGGCCGCACCCTGCTGCTCGGTGCCGCCGTGCTGGCCGGCCAGCTCTCCATCGGGCTCTCGAACGACCTCGTCGACGCCGCGCGCGACCGCCAGGTCGGTCGGCGCGACAAGCCCCTCGCGCTCGGACTCGTCTCGACGAGCACCGCGGTGGCCGCCGTCGCCGTCGTGACCGTCCTCGCCGTCGGCCTCACGTTCGTCCTCGGCTGGGCCGCCGGCGTCGCCCACCTGGTCTTCCTGGCCTCCGGCTGGGCCTACAACCTGGGGCTCAAGCGCACGGCGTGGTCGGCCGTTCCCTTCGTCGTCGGCTTCGGGGCCCTGCCTGCCGTGGTCACCCTCGCTGCTGTGCCTCCGGCCGCCCCGGCGGCCTGGGCCCTGGCCGTGGGCGCTGCCTTCGGCGTCGCGATCCACTTCACCAACGTCCTGCCCGACCTCGACGACGACGCCCGGACCGGCGTCGTCGGGCTGCCCCACCGGCTCGGACGCCTGCGCGCCGGGCTCGTGGCGTTCGCCGCCCTGGGGACGGCGGCGGTCGTGACGGCTGGGGGGCTCCTCCTCGACGGCTCCCCGACGCCCGTCCGCACCGGGGCGGGCCTCGTCGGGGCCGCCGCCGCCCTCGTGCTGTCGGTGGTCGGGGCGAGGCTGGTCCGTCGGGGCGGGGCGACGCGGGGGCTGTTCCGGCTCGTGATCGCCGCTGCGCTGGTGCTCGTCGTGTCGCTCGCCCTCGCGGGCACGGCGCTCGTCGCCTGACAGGCCCGATCGGTCCCCCGGCCTGGCCCGGCGAGCATCTCCAGGTCAGACGAAGCGCATCGAGTAGAGCGACGCGAGCAGCCGGCGGGTCGGCAGGTGCAGCGCCGCCGACAGGCCGACCTGCCGAGCCGCGCCGACCACGGGCCCGACGGGCCGGCCGAGGGCCATGTTGATCTCCGCCTGCCGGGCCGAGCGGGCGACCGACCGGCGACGCGCCTCCTCGTACGCCCGGAACACGGTCGGGTCGAGGCGTCGCCCTCCTGCCGAGCGCAGGGCCCGCGCGAGGACGGGGGCGACGGCGTCCGCGTCGAGCCAGCCGAGGTTCATCCCCTGGCCGCCGATCGGGCTGATCTCGTGGGCGGCGTCGCCGATCAGGACGACCCGCCCGGCGACGGTGCGCCGGGCCAGCCGGCGCTGCACCCCGAAGGCGCTCGTCATGGTCGCCGTGCCGGGGTCGATGTCGAGGCCGGTGCGCTCGGCGACGAGGCCCGCGACGAGCTCGGCGTCGGGCGCGGCTCCGGCCTCAGCCGCTGTCCCGGTGCCGGCGGCGTGAGGATCGAGCAGCACCACGAAACGCCGCACCCCGCCCGGCAACGGGAACGACTCGACGACGCCGCGTCGCTCGAGGTGCACGACCGCGTCGGCGCCGAGACCGGTGTCGTCGGCCACGTCGCACATCACGTAGTGGTCGGGGTAGCGACGCAGGGGCGCGTCGATCCCGAGGGCGTCGCGCAGCGGGCTGCGGGCACCGTCGGCCGCGAGGACGAAGCGGGCGGCCGCCTCCACCGGTCCGTCGTCGGACGTGCCGCGGAGCAGCACCCGGTCCGGCTCCTGCTCGAGCCCGTCGAGCGAGAGACCGCGCCGGAGCGAGCCCGGCGCTAGCGACTCCAGCCTGTCGCGCAGCAGCTGCTCGGTGCGGTGCTGCGGCAGGGCGGCGACGAACGGCCACCGAGGGTGCGCCCGGTCGAAGCTGACCGTGCCGAGCGTGCGCCCGCCGCTGCGGGCGACCCCGCGACGGACGGGCACCGCGTCCGCGACGAGGGGCTCGGCTGCGCCCACCCGGTCGAGCACGTCGAGGGACGGCGGGTGGACGCCGATGGCACGCGAGAGGCTCGGCGCCTCGGCTCGGCGCTCCCAGACCGCGACGTCGAGGCCGCGCGCCGCCAGCAGGGCGGCGGCCAGCACGCCGACCGGTCCCCCGCCGACGACGACGACGTCGTGCGTGATCACGAGCGTAGCCCGAGCTCGACGTCGCCTGCGCCTGCGCCTGCGCCCTCGTTCTCGACCGAGCCCGAGGTCGTGGCGGCGTCGGCGTCGGCGGCGAGGTCGAGCACGGCCCAGACGCGGAAGGGCGGTCGGCGGACGGCCGTCCAGCCGGCAGGCAGCTCGCGGGCCAGCTCCGCGTCGGTCCAGCTGCGACGGATCGAGCGCAGCCCGTCCACGCGGACGAAGGAGGTGCGCGCGAGCGGCAGGGTCCCCACCCAGTACCCGGCGTAGGCAGCGCGCGACCGCCGGATGTCGCTGTGCAGCACGAGCCGGCGGGCGAGCGCCCGACTGTCGGCCAGGACGTCGGCCCGGGACGAATCGTCGAGGTGGTGCAGCACGTGGTTCGAGACGACGACGTCGAACTGCTCGCCCGCCTCGACGAGGTCTCCGCTCGACGCGCACCGGTAGGTGACCCCGTCGGCCGGACGGACCCTCGCGAAGTCGTGGGCGCGCCGATCGGGATCGACGGCCGTCACCGCGAGGCGCAGCCCGTCGCGGCGAGCCCACCGGGCGAGCGAGCGAGCGAGGTCGCCGCCGCCCGATCCGAGGTCGAGCAGGGTCGTCGCCCGGTCGGCCGACAGGAGCGGCCGGATCCGCTCCCGGTACGCACGCCGCCAGCCCGCGACCAGCCCGTTCACGACCGGGAAGACGGCGTAGGTGCGCCGGAGCTGGCCGAGGTCGCAGTCCGGGTCGTCCATCAGCTCCCGCAACCCGGTGTCGCGCTGCCGGACGTCGATGAAGGGCCCTCGCGGGTCCGTCGACGGGCCCGTCGCCGAGAGAACCACGCTCAGCCGCCGACCCGGCGGGTGAGCAACGCGCTCTCGACGGTGAGGCCGGGCCCGAAGGCCATGGCGCACACCCTGCGGGCCTCGGGAGGTGCAGGTGCGTGGCCCGCGCCTCCTCGGCCCTCGACGTCCTGGCCCTCGCCCCCTCGGCCCTCGAGGTGCTCGCGGAGGATGAACAGGACCGTCGCGCTCGACATGTTGCCGTACTCGCGCAGCACTCGACGCGACGGCGCCATCTGCGCCTCGCTGAGGCCGACCTGCGACTCGACGCGGTCGAGGATGCTGCGGCCGCCGGGGTGCACGGCCCAGCCGTCGATCTCGTCGACGGCCACGCCGCCGGCCTCGAGCAGCGGGGCGAGCGCGGAGTCGACGTGCTCCTCGACGATGTGCGGCACGTAGCTGCTCAGCACCATGTCGAAGCCCTGGTCGCCGATGCTCCACGCCATGTCGTCCTCGCCGACGGGCGTGAGCACGGTCTCGAGCACGTCGAGGTCGAGCACCGGAGCCCCCACGGCGGCCGGCCGGGACGACACGACGGCCGCCGCGGCGCCGTCCGCGAAGACCGAGGAGGCGATGATCGCGTCAGGGTCGTCCGAGCTCCGCAGGTGCAGGGTGCAGAGCTCGGCGCACACCACGAGCACGACGGCGTCCGGCTCGGCGAGGCACGTGTCGCGCGCGGCCCGCAGGGCCGGGAAGGCTCCGTAGCAGCCCATGAACCCGATGTGCAGCCGACGGGTCGAGGGCGCGAGCCCGAGCCTGCGCACCAGGAGGTAGTCGGGGCCCGGCGCGAAGAAGCCGGTGCACGAGACGGTGACGACGTGGGTGACGTCGGCGGCGGTGATCCCCGGCGCGCCGGCCAGCGCCTCCTCGGCGGCCCGGACGAAGAGGTCGGGGCTCCGCTCGACGTAGACGTCGTTGCGGGCTCCGGTGCCGGGGCGCAGGATGCGGCCCTCGGCACGGTCGTAGAAGACGGGGGCGGCGTCGGGCTGGCCGGGCTGGCCGGGCTGCTCGGCGCCGAGCTCGTCGATCACCGTGTGGCGGGTGTCGATGTGGGCACCGTCGAAGACGGCGCCGATCAGCCGCGGTGCGAGGCGGCCGAGCCCCGGCTGGCTGCGGAACACGTCACGGATGTGGTCCTGCCCGATGATCGTCGAGGGAACGGCCGTGCCGATGCTGTGGATGCTCGGAGACACCCCGAGCGTAGGCGACCGGCGGTGCACGGCGATCAGGAACGCAGCCGGGAGGGCACAGCCCGAGGAAGGAGGAAGGCCCCGCTCGTGCGGATGCACGTTCAGGGCCCTGCGGTAGCGAGGGCGGGACTCGAACCCGCGACACCACGATTATGAGCCGTGTGCTCTAACCAACTGAGCTACCCCGCCGCAAGCTGTCTGCACGGTGTGACCGTGACCAGCCGGAGCCCCGAGTCAGGTTTGAACTGACGACCCCTTCCTTACCATGGAAGTGCTCTACCACTGAGCTATCGGGGCGTGACCTCGTTCAGCCGGCCCAGGAGGGCGACTGCCGATCGGCACCAGACAAGGGTAGCAGAGCCGCGAGCCCTCTGAGGACACCGGGCGCGCGCCTCCTCCACGAGGCCATCATCGACGGGTGCACAGCATCGAACTCCTGCTCGACGGGCCCGCCGACGCCCGGGTCCGCGCCCAGTGGGCTGCGCTCTCCGACGCCGGTCTGCCGTCGCAGGCCGACCACGCGAGCAGCTCGAACTCCCCTCACGTGACGCTGCTGGCACGGAGGGGCATCGACGGAACGGCCGACCCGGCTCTGACCGAGCTGCTCGACCGCCTGCTCCCGCTGCCGGTCGTGCTCGGCGCGCCCCTCGTCTTCGGGCACGGCCGGGGGCACGTGCTCGTGCGGTCGGTCGTCGCGACGCGTGCCCTGCTCGAGCTCCAGGCCGAGGTGCACGCGATCGTGGGCGGCGAGGACGACGTGCCCCACTCCTCCCCCGGTCTCTGGGTGCCGCACGTCACGCTGGCGAGCCGGCTCGACGCCGAGGCGGTCGGCCTGGCCCTCGCCGCGGTCGAGGCGTTCGAGGACGAGGAGGCGCGCGAGGCCCCCGAGGACGCCCGCGGCCCGGTCGTGACCCCGGCCGGCAACCTCGTCTCGGGTCGGCGTTGGGACCCGAGCGTCCGCACGATCGTCGTCCTCGGTCGCTGACGCCCGCCTCCTCGGAGCCGGTCCCGCCCGCCCGGGCGGTGCGCCTACGAGGCCTGGGGTGCGGACGCCGCGTCGAGGGCCGCCAGGTCGCGGTCGTCGAGCTCGACCGACGCCGAGCCCAGCAGGTCGTCCAGCTGCTCGACGGTGCGGGCGCTGGCCAGTGCGCCCACGACGCCGGGCCTCGACGAGAGCCAGGCGACGGCGACGGCGGCAGGCGCGACCCCGTGCCGTTCCGCGACCTCGGCCACGACCTCGACGACCCCGAGGGCCTGCGGGGTCGCGTAGCTAGCCGCACGGCCCTCGCGCGGCGACGACCGGGGAGCGTCGCCGCCCCGGTACTTGCCGGTCAGGAGGCCGCTGGCGAGCGACGAGTGCGGGAGGACGGCGAGGCCGAAGTGGTCGACGACCGGGGCGGTCTCGGTCTCGTACTCGCCTCTCCTCACCAGGTTGTAGGGGTGCTGCACGGCGACGAACGGGTGCAGGCCGTCGCTGTCGGCGATGGCCAGGGCCTGGCGCAGCCGCGCGGCGGAGTAGTTGGAGGCACCGGCGAAGCGGATCTTCCCCTCGTCGACGAGCTCGCTCAGCGCGGTCACCGTCTCGCGGAGCGGCGTCTCGTCGTCGTCGAAGTGCGCCGAGTACAGGTCGATGCGGTCGGTGCGGAGCCGGGTCAGCGAGGCCTCGACGGCGCTGCGGATGCTCGCCCGCGACAGGCCGGGCGCGGCCGGGTGCTGGCCGCACTTCGTGCTCACGAGCACGCGGTCGCGGTTGCCCGGGCGGGCCAGCCAGCGGCCGATGATCGCCTCGGACTCGCCGCCCGAGTTGCCGGGCAGCCAGGCCGAGTAGACGTCGGCCGTGTCGACGACGCGGCCCCCGTCGCCGACGAACAGGTCGAGCAGCTCGAGCGCCGTCGGGGCACCGACCGTCCAGCCGAAGACGTTCGTGCCGAGGGCCAGGGGGAACGGGCGGGGGTCGTCGGACCAGTCGCCGTTCGCGAGGTCGATGAAGGAGTCCAGGGGTCCGCCGATCCGTGTCGTGGGAGCCCCACGCTACCGGGCGGAGCGGCCCCGCCGCTGCCGTATCGTGGCGGGATGTCCTCACACGAGACCACGGGCGACACGCTCGACTCCCCCTCCGAGACCGACACCACGACCGTCCCCGACATCGAGTCGACCCCGTCGTCCGGCGCCGAGCGCGGCGGCGAGTGGTGGCGCACTGCCGTCATCTACCAGGTGTACCCGCGCTCGTTCGCCGACGCGGACGGCGACGGCGTCGGCGACCTGCCCGGCATCACCTCGCGGCTCGACGCCCTCGCCGACCTCGGCGTCGACGCGGTCTGGCTCTCGCCGTTCTACACGTCGCCCCAGCACGACGCCGGCTACGACGTCGCCGACTACGTCGACGTCGACCCGCTCTTCGGCACGCTCGACGACTTCGACGCCCTGCGCGCCCGCGCGACCGAGCTCGGCCTCCGGCTGATCGTCGACCTCGTGCCCAACCACACGTCCTCCGAGCACGCGTGGTTCCGCGCCGCCGTGGCCGCGGCCCCCGGCTCGGCCGAGCGTGCGCGCTACATGTTCCGCGACGGGACGGGGCCCGACCGCGACCTGCCGCCGAACAACTGGCAGTCCGTCTTCGGCGGACCGGCCTGGACGCGCCTCGTCGAGCCCGACGGCCGACCCGGGCAGTGGTACCTGCACCTCTTCGACACCTCCCAGCCCGACCTCGACTGGACGAACCCGCTCGTGCGCTCCGACTTCGTCGACGTGCTGCGCTTCTGGCTCGACCGGGGCGTCGACGGGTTCCGCGTCGACGTCGCCCACGGCATGATCAAGGCCGACGGCCTGCCCGACTACACGCCGCCCGCCGACGCCGGCAGCATGGGGGGCGGCGAGACCGCCGACGCCACCCCGCCCTACTGGGCGCAGGACGGCGTGCACGAGATCTACCGCGAGTGGCACCAGGTGCTGGCCGAGTACCCCGGCGACCGGGTCATGGTCGCGGAGGCGTGGGTCGAGCCCTTGTCGAAGCTCGCGAAGTGGGTGCGTCCCGACGAGATGCAGCAGGCCTTCAACTTCGCCTACCTCGAGACGGGCTGGTCCGCCACGGCGATCCGCCGGGTCGTCGACCAGTCGATCGAGACGTTCTCGAGCGTCGGTGCCCCGAGCACCTGGGTCCTGAGCAACCACGACGTCGTGCGCCACGCCAGCCGCCTGGCCCTCACGGCCGAGAACCCGCAGGGCCACGGCATCGGCCCGAAGAGCGCCGGCCTGCCGATCCCCGAGCTCGGCCTGGCCCGTGCCCGGGCGGCCTCCGCCGTCATGCTCGCGCTGCCCGGCAGCGCCTACCTGTACCAGGGCGAGGAGCTCGGACTGCCGGAGGCGGTCGACCTGCCCGACGAGAGCCGCCAGGACCCGACGTGGTTCCGCACCGACGGCGAGCGCTACGGGCGCGACGGCTGCCGCGTGCCCATCCCGTGGGAGTCGGGTGCGCCGGCCTTCGGCTTCAGCGCGACCGGCGCCTCCTGGCTGCCGCAGCCCGAGGACTGGTCGACCTACGCCCGTGACGAGCAGCAGGGCGTCGCCGGCTCGACGCTGGAGCTCTACCGCTCGGCCCTCGCCCTGCGCGCGGAGCACGAGCTCGGCGCCGCCCACCTCACCTGGGTCGACGGCTACGACGAGAGCGTCGTGGCCTTCCGCACCGGCGGCGTCACCGTGGTGGCCAACACGGGCGAGGTGGCGGTCGAGCTGCCGGTCGGCGACGTGCTGCTGTCGACGATGGCGCTCGACGGGCCGGCGCTGCCGCCCAACGCCGCCGTGTGGCTCGCTGCGGTCGACGACGTGGGCTGAGCCCCGCGCTCCTGCCGTCCCGCACGACGAAGCCCCCGACCGAGGTCGGGGGCTTCGTCGTGTCGGTGGGACGCTCTGCACCGCGGCTCGTGCGCGGGCTGCCCACCGGCCTGTCCGGGTCGATCACCGGCCTGCTCAGGTCGACGGGCGCCTCCGACGGGTCAGTTCGTGTTGGCGGTGAGCCAGGGGTACGGGTCGACGGGGACGCCGCCGAGGTGGATCTCGAAGTGCAGGTGGGCACCGGTGCTGTTGCCGGTGCTGCCGACCTTGCCGACGAGCTGCCCCACGGTGACCTTCTCGCCGACGGACACCTGGACGGAGCCGGTCTGCATGTGGGAGTAGGTGGACGTGACCTTCTCGCCGTCGATGACGTGCTCGATCTCGACGTGGTTGCCGAAGGCGCCTCCCGGGCCCGTGACCGCGCTGACCGTGCCGTCGGCGATGGCCTGGATGGGCGAGCCTGCACCCGGGACGAAGTCCAGCCCGTTGTGGAACGTGCTGCAGAAGCCGCAGTTCGTGACGTGACGACCGCCGAAGCCACTGCTGATCGGCACCCCGGTGGCGAAGGGCCACTGGACGGTGCCGGCGACGTCGTTCGAGAAGGTGCTGGAGCTCGTCGAGGCGTACTCGCTGACCGGCGCGACCTTCATCTCGGTGACGGAGTAGCCGTCGCGGGAGGCGGCGTCCTCGGCGGCGGCGCCGGCCACGAAGGTCTGGCTCGCGGCAGCCTTCTTGGCGACCGTCCGCTCGTCGGTGTCGACGAAGAAGGCGTTCGCGGGGACGGAGGTGGAGACGAGCATCGCACCGGCGAAGACCATGGCGCCGACGACCGTGACCCGCTTGCCCGCGCTGCGGAACGAGCTGCGCTGGCGGGGGGCCGCGGCCGGAGCCGTCGTGGCTGCAGCGGCTCGCGGGGCGGCTGCAGCTCGCGGGGCGACGGGGCGCTGCGCGGCACGCGCGGTCGCGCGGCTCGCCTCAGGGGCGGCGACCGCGGGGGCGACGGCGGGACGGCGGCCTCGACGGCGAGCAGCCTCGGCCTCGGCGGCGCGTCGCTCGGCCCTCGTGGCGTGGGCTGGGGCGGTCTCGGCGGCGATCGACGCGACAGGAGCAGGCACGATGCGAGCAGGCTCGGGGGAAGCGGTCACGGGCTCGGCGGGAGCGGACACGTCAAGAGCGAGAGATGCGACGGGGGCAGACACGGAGGCCGCGGCGCGACGCTCGGCCTCGCGGGCCTCGCGACGGGTCGTGAAGACCTGCTGCGCCGGGGCTCCGGACGCGCCGTCCCGCTGATCGACGGGTGCACGACGCGACTGCTGGTCGCCTTCATGCTCGGCGATGGGGTGGGACTTCGACACGGGTGATGGATCCTCGGGGTTCGGGCGGAAGAGGGCTCATCGGCTCTCGAGGTCGACATCGAGACGACTCCGGACGAATGTCACGGAGAAGTAACGAACTCGTCAAGGGTAGCCGCTCGTTCACCAGATGGCTACCCGCCTTCGGGTGTCACGGTGGTGCAGACGCCGGACTTCTCGCAGGAATGCCTGATCAGAGACCTTCTCGCGAGACGCAGGTCAGAACCGTGCATCCTCGAGGAGACCATCGACCGCCCGGGCGACGCTCCGTGCTGACGCGACCACGAGCCTGCCGCTCGGCGCCTGGCCCTCCTCGCCGCGCACCACCGCGCCGGCCTCCTGCGCGACGAGCACGCCGGCGGCGTGGTCCCACGGCTTGAGGCCGCGTTCGGCGTACACGTCGAGCCGCCCCGCCGCGACGGCGCAGAGATCGAGGGAGGCGGCTCCCAGGCGACGCAGGTCGCGCACCTGCCCGATCAGGCGGCCGACCACGGCGGCCTGCTCGACCCGCCGGTCGGCCTCGTACGAGAACCCCGTCGCGAAGAGCGACTCCGCGAGCGAGGCGGGGGCGGACGGGACGAGACGTTCCTCGCCCAGCCAGGCGCCGCCTCCTCGGCTCGCGGTGAACACCTCGCCCGAGAGCGGGTTCACGACGCAGGCGGCGAGGGCCGACCAGGTGAGCGGATCGGGGCCGCCCTCGACGACGGCCACGCTCACCGCCCACTGCGGGATCCCGTAGAGGAAGTTGACGGTGCCGTCGATCGGGTCGACGACCCAGGTGAGTCCCGTGGAGGAGTCGTCGGGGTCGCCCTCCTCACCGAGGAAGCCGTCGCCGGGACGCAGCTCGGCGAGACGGGCACGGAGGAACGACTCGACCTCGCGGTCGGTGTGCGTGACCACGTCCACGAGGCTGCTCTTCGTGTCGGCGACCTCGACCCCCTCGGCACGCCGTGCAGCCGCGAGCCGGGCTGCGGCCGTGGTGACGTCGACGGCGACGGCGAGGAGCGCGGCCGCGTCCTGGGGGCTCGTGCTGGTGTCGTCCATGGGGCCTCCTGGCGGTGATGCCCGATCGACCGGGGAAACGACGAACGGACCCGATCTCTCGAGTCCGTCGTGGTGTCGCCTGCTCCCGGAGGAGCGGTGGACTGTGGCAAGTGAGGGATTCGAACCCCCGAAGGCTACGCCAGCTGATTTACAGTCAGATCCCTTTGGCCGCTTGGGTAACTTGCCATGCACGCCCGGCCCATGTAATCACCGACCGGAGGCGCCAGACAAATATACAGCCTCCGGCGGCTCCCGCTGACCACCCCGCCCCTCCCCCTCCTGCGTCGCCGCAAATGCCGACCGCGGGGCCTCCAAGAAGGGGATTTCCCGTCATGGGCGGAGCGAACGGGCGTCAGCGGTCGGCATTTGCGGACTCCCGGCCGCGGTGTGCTTGTGCATGGGCGAGTAGCCGCGGTTCCTCCACACCCCGGGCCGGGACGACGAGCCGTCCCCAGGTCGCGCGCTGGTGCAGACACGCACGTGGGCTCCACGACAGGGTCAGGCGCCATGGAGCCTCCGCGAGTCGTCGACGTCATCCGTTCACACCACCAGGGGCTGGCGCACCGCCGCGAGCTGCTCCGGGCCGGGTGCACACGCGATCAACTCGACCAGGCCTGGCGCCGCGGGGACGTCGAGCGCGTGCGACACGGCCTCTACGCTCTGCCCGGGCTGCCGGTGAGCGTCGTCCGGGCCGCCCGGGTGGGAGGCGTTCTCGCCGGAGTCAGCGCACTGACGCTCCGAGGCGCATG
The DNA here is from genome assembly GCF_014841875.1 of Frigoribacterium sp. CFBP 13729. Classification (NCBI taxonomy): domain Bacteria; kingdom Bacillati; phylum Actinomycetota; class Actinomycetes; order Micrococcales; family Microbacteriaceae; genus Frigoribacterium; species Frigoribacterium sp. CFBP 13729. Next base: position 1,145,650 of record NZ_JACYUR010000001.1, read on the forward strand.
GGCGCCGCCCGGTGAACGCCTCGTCGTGTCCGTGCCGCACAACGCCCGTGATCTCCGCGATCCCGACGACGCAGGGAGACGACTCGGCACCGCCCACCCTCACGTCCTCGTCCTCCGCGACGGACCTCACTGCGGGCGAGCGACTGGTTGTCTCGCCGAGCCGTGCGGCAGCTCAGGCCCTGCTGCACGAGCCCGCCGACCAGGCCGTCGCGGTGATCGACTCCGCCCCGCGGCTCCGCGGAGCGGAGCGCCCTTCCCTTGCAGCTGTCGATCGTCACCTTCGTGGACGGCCGGCCGCTGGCCTGCTCATGCTGATGGACGCGCGTGCCGAGTCGGGCACCGAGTCCGTCGCCCGGGTCCGCCTCGTCGAGCGCGGTCTGCGTCCGGAGATCCAGGTCTGGCTCACGTCGGAGATCCGGGTCGACCTGCTCCTCGACGGCTGGCTCGTCGTGGAGTGCACGAGCTACGAGTTCCATTCGTCGCCGAAGCAGTACAACGAGGATCGCGTGAGGATCGCCACGCTGATCACGCTCGGCTACGTGGTGATCGAGGTCTCGTACCACCAGGTCTTCGACGACTGGGAGTCGGTCTGGGCAGCCATCTCGCGCCTCCTCGCGCGAGGACGCCCGCAGAACCCGACCGGAGGGGCCACAAAAGTGGGAGATCCGGTCACATGAGTCCACTCGGGTACGCCTGCGGTCGGCATTTGCGGGCCGGCGCGCGCAGAGACGGCGGGCTGGGCCGGGCCTGCCGCTAGCGGAAGTTGACGAACTGGAGGTCGACGTCGAGGTCGGCCTTCTTGAGCAGGGCCATGGTGGCCTGCAGGTCGTCACGGCTCTTCGACTGCACGCGCAGCTCGTCGCCCTGGATCTGGCTCTTGACGCTCTTGGGGCCCTCGTCGCGGATGATCTTGCCGATCTTCTTCGCGGCGTCCTGCTCGATGCCCTCCTTGAGGGCGGCCTCGATGCGGTACTCCTTGCCGCTGGCGAAGGGCTCTCCCGCGTCGAGGTGCTTCAGGCTGATGCTGCGCTTGATGAACTTCGACTCCAGGACGTCGAGGACGGCCTTGACCCGCTCCTCCGTCGACGCCTTGAGGAGCAGCTTCTCGCCGCTCCAGTCGACCGACGCGCCCACGCCCTTGAAGTCGTAGCGCTGCTCGATCTCCTTCTGCGCCTGGTGGAGGGCGTTGTCCGCCTCCATCTTGTCGACCTTGCTGACCACGTCGAAAGAGCTGTCTGCCATGTCGACCAGCTTAGCCACGCGCGCCGGGGCCGGTGACGCGAGCGCCGGGAGCGCGCCCCGGAGAGGACGACGCGCCTCCTGCGGTCCGCCCGAGGGCAGGAGGCGCAGGAGGCGCGGGCCGCCTCCGAGAAGAGGCGACGGCAGGTCAGACGGAGACGACAGCCGCGTCGGAGTCGGAGCCCGTGTCCGGGCCCGCACCGGAGCCGGACCGCGACACGCGGACCATCTCGTCGCGGGGCACGACCTTGACGCGCACGCGCTCGTGCTCGTGCTGCGCCCCGAGCGACTGCTCGTGCTCGTCGAGCCGGTGCCAGCCCTCGAGGTCGGTGTACTCGACGCCGCGCTGCTCGAGCAGGGCGGGGATCGCCTCGTCGGACGTGTCGGCGGGCTGCCACCAGCTCGCCTGGTCGTTGATGACGTGCTTGACGGTCTCCATGGCGTCGGACTTCGTGTGGCCGATGAGGCCGACGGGCCCGCGCTTGATCCAGCCGGTCGCGTAGACACCGGGCATGATCTGGTTGTCGTCGTCCATGACCTGGCCCTCGTGGTTCGGGATCACGCCGCGACGCTCGTCGAAGGGGATGCCGTCGAGGGGCGAGCCGAAATAGCCGACGGCGCGGTAGATCGCCTGCACCGGGACCTCGCGGACCTCGCCGGTGCCCTCGACGCCGCCCTGGCCGTCGGGCCGGGTGCGCTCGTACCGGAACGCCGCGACACGGCCCTCGTCGTCGCCGACGACCTCGAGCGGCTTCGCGTAGAAGTGCAGGTGCAGCCGACGCGACGCCGTGCCGACCTCGCGCTGACGCCACTGGTTCAGCACCTTGTCGATGACGAAGACCTGCTTGTTCGTCGCGATCGCCGTCTTCGAGGCCTCGTCGTGGTCGAAGTCCTCGTCGTGCACGACCATGTCGACGTCGCGCACCTCGCCGAGCTCGCGCAGCTCGAGCGGCGTGAACTTGACCTGGGCAGGTCCGCGACGGCCGAAGACGTGCACGTCGGTGATCGACGACTGCTTGAGCCCGGCGTAGACGTTGTCGGGGATCTCGGTCGGCAGCAGGTCGTCGGCGTGCTTCGCGAGGATGCGCGAGACGTCGAGGGCGACGTTGCCGACGCCGACCACGGCCACGGACTGCGCGTCGAGCGGCCAGGTGCGCGGGAAGTCGGGGTGCCCGTCGAACCAGCTGACGAAGTCGGCGGCGCCGTAGCTGCCCTCGAGCTCGATGCCGGGGACGTCGAGGTCGGCGTCCTTGATGGCGCCGGTCGAGAAGACGACCGCGTTGTAGTGCTGCTTGAGGTCGTCGAGGGTGATGTCCTCGCCGTAGCGGACGTTGCCGAAGACCCGGATGTCGCCGCTGTCGAGCACGTCGCGCAGGGCGTTGACGATGCCCTTGATGCGCGGGTGGTCGGGTGCGACGCCGTAGCGGACCAAGCCGTAGGGGGCAGGCAGCTGCTCGAACAGGTCGATCGACACGTCGAAGGCCTTCTCGGCCTTGAGCAGGATGTCGGCGGCGTAGATGCCGGCGGGGCCGGCTCCGACGATGGCCAGTCGAAGGGTGGTCACGAGTTGTCTCTCTCTGCTGGTGTACGGCGCGGAGGTGCCGGCCGTGCGGACGGTGCGGTGTCTGTGGTGATCAGGTGCGGCTGCGGTGCAGCGGTGCGACGGTGCCGAGGAGGCGCGTCGCCGGTCAGGCGGAGCGCTCGACCACCCGGTCGGCGAACCGGGTGAGGGCCTTCTTGACGGGGCCCGCCGGCAGTGCCTCGAGGGCGGCCAGCGCCTCCGACGCCCACCGGTGCGCCTCGCGGCGCGTGCGGTCGGTGACCTCGTGCTGGCGGAGCTGACGGACGATCTCGGCGAACTCGGCCTCGTCGACCGGGTCCGCGCCGTCTTCCGCCGCACGGGTGGCGTCGACGACCTGGTCGATGACGCCCAGCAGGGCCGCCGCCTCCATGTCGGTCTGCGCCTCCTGACGGAGGTACAGCAGCGGGAGGGTGACGACGCCCGCACGCAGGTCGGTCCCGGCGCGCTTGCCGGTCTCCTCGGCCTGGTCGGAGAGGTCGATCACGTCGTCGATCAGCTGGAACGCGATGCCGATCTTCTCGCCGAACTCGGCGACGGGGGCGAGGTACTCGCGGGGCGCCCCCGAGAACATGACGCCGGCACGGGCCGCGGTCGAGATCAGCGAGCCCGTCTTGTCGCCGAGCACGTCGATGTAGTGCGCGATGGGGTCGTCGCCCTCGCGCGGCCCGACGGTCTCGTGCAGCTGGCCGAGGCAGAGCCGCTCGAAGGTCTCGGCCTGCAGCAGGATCGCCTCCTGTCCGAGGCCGGACACGATGGTGCTGGCCCGGGCGAAGAGGAGGTCGCCGGCGAGGATCGCGACGTTGTTGCCCCACACCGTCTGGGCGCTGGGCACCCCGCGGCGCATCTGCGCCTCGTCCATGACGTCGTCGTGGTAGAGCGACGCGAGGTGCGTGATCTCGGTCGCCTGGGCGGACGCGACGATGCCCGGGGTGGCGCCGTCGCCGAGCTGCGCGATGAGGAGGGTCAGGGTCGGGCGCACGCGCTTGCCGCCGGCGGCGAGCAGGTAGCGCGTCGTCGCGTCGGCGATCTCGTCGGCGAACGCGATCTCGCGGAGCAGGCCCTGCTCGACGAGCTCGAGGCCGTCGTCGACCGACTGCACGAAGCGCCGGTCGGAGGGCGAGGCGAAGAGCTTCTCGCCGAGGCCGAGCGACGAGCTCAGGGAGCTGCTGCGGCGGGTGAGCGGCACACTCGGGTTCACAGGGGTCACCTTCGTCTGGTCTGGTCGACCGCCCGGGGGCGGCGGCTACTTCTTCTTCGCCGCGGAGGCGCGGGTCGACGGGTCGGCCGGCTTGCGGCCCCGGTGCAGGGCGACGATGCCCAGCGTCAGGTTGCGGTGCGCCACCCGGGTGAACCCCGCGCCGCGCAGCCACTGGCTCAGCACCTGCTGCTCGGGCCACGCGTCGATCGAGTCGGCGAGGTACGAGTAGGCGGGCGTGTTGCTGCTCACGGCCCGGGCCACGACCGGCATGACGTGCCGCAGGTAGGTGCCGTAGGCGGCGCGGAGGGGGCCGAACGGCGGCGTCGAGAACTCGCAGACGACGAGACGGCCGCCGGGCTTGAGCACCCGGTACATCTCGGCGAGCGCCTGCTTCGGCCGGTTGACGTTGCGCAGGCCGAACGAGATGGTGACGGCGTCGAACGTCGCGTCGTCGAACGGGAGCTGCTCGGCGTCGCCCTCGACGAACTCGATCTCGGGGTGGCGCTCGCGGCCGACCTCGACCATGCCGTGCGAGAAGTCGAGTGCGACGACCTCGGCGCCCCGCGCGGCGATGGCCGCCGAGCTGGTGCCGGTGCCCGCGGCGATGTCGAGGACCCGGTCTGCCGGGCCCGCGCCGATCGCCTTGACGGTCGCGACGCGCCACAGGACGGCGTTGCCCGCGGAGAGCACGTCGTTCGTGCGGTCGTAGTGGCGGGCGACGCCGTCGAACATGGACGCGACCTCGTCGGGTTGCTTGTTCATATCGGCCTTGGTCACGATGGTCGATCCTACCGGCATGCCCCGTGCGTGGCCCGAGTAGGGTCGAGACGTGGTCCCTTCGTCGCTGCACGTCCCCTCCTTGTCCGTCCGCACCACGCAGATCGACCACATCAGCCCCCTCCTCGACGTCGTCGACCCGCGCAGCCCGCTCGTCTTCGTGCGCGGCGGCGCCGGCATGGCCGGCATCGGCGAGGCGCTGCGGCTCGAGTTCACCGGGCCCGACCGGATGCGCGACGCCGCCGACGCCTGGCGCGCGGTCGCGAGCCGCGCCTCCGTCGTCGACGAGGTCGGCGTGCCGGGGACGGGCCTGATGGCGTTCGGCTCGTTCGCGTTCGACGACGAGTCGGCCGACACGAGCGTCCTGATCGTGCCGCGCATCGTCCTCGGGCGTCGTGACGGCGTGGCCTGGATCACGAGGGTCGACGGGGCCGAGCTGCCCCCGGCGTCGCCCGTGGGCGCGGCCGCGAAGCTCCGGCTGGTCGACGGCGAGCTGTCCGGGCCCGGCTACGGCGCGGCCGTCGCGCAGGCCGTGCAGGCGATCCGGCACGGCGAGGTGAGCAAGGTCGTGCTCGCGCGCGACCTCGTGGGCAGGCTGCCCGCCGAGGCCGACCTGCGGCTCGTCGCCGCGACCCTGCTCACGGCCTACCCCGACTGCTACGCGTTCGCCGTGGACGGCCTGATCGGGGCCAGTCCCGAGACGCTCGTCCGCACCGAGCGCGGCGAGGTCAGCGCGCGCGTCCTCGCCGGCAGCAGCGCGCGAGGGGTCGACGCCGTCACCGACGAGCAGGCCGCCCACGCCCTCGCCACCTCGACCAAGGACCTCGACGAGCACGCGTTCGCGCTGCGCAGCCTGCTCCTCTCGCTCGGCCCGCACGCGGACGACGTCGTGACCGGCGAGCAGCCGTTCACGCTGAAGCTGCCGAACCTGTGGCACCTCGCCAGCGACGTGCGCGGGCGGCTCACCGACGGGTCGTCGTCGCTCGACCTGATCGCCGCCCTGCACCCGACCGCCGCCGTGGCAGGCACCCCGACCCGGCGTGCGCTCGAGCTGATCCGCCGCCTCGAGCCGTTCGACCGCGGCCGTTACGCCGGACCGGTCGGCTGGGTGGGCGCCGACGGCGACGGCGAGTGGGCGATCGCGCTCCGCTGCGCCCAGGTGCACCCCGACGGCACGGTCCGAGCCTTCGCCGGCGCCGGGGTCGTCGCCGAGTCCGTCCCCGAGCGGGAGGTCGCCGAGACGACCATGAAGTTCCAGCCCGTCGTCGGGGCGTTCTCGCTGTGACGTCGACCCCCGCGCCGGGGCCCGGAGCCGAGGAGGCGACGGCCGCGCCGCGCTGGTCGCGACCGGTGGCGCTGGTGGTCGCCGCGGCCTTCTTCATGGAGAACCTCGACGCCACGATCCTGTCGACGGCCACCGCCTCCGTGGCTCGCGACTTCGGGGTGCAGCCCGCTCAGCTGGGGATCGCGGTCACCGGCTACCTGGTCGCCGTGGCCGCGTTCATCCCGTTGGGCGCCTGGCTCGCCGAGAGGTGGGGCGCACGGCGGGTGTTCCTCGCCGCCGTGGTGCTGTTCACGCTGGCGTCGCTCGCGTGCGCGCTCAGCCCCGACCTCGTCGCGCTGACGACGGCTCGGGTCGTGCAGGGCGCCGCGGGCGCGATGATGGTGCCGATCGGGCGTCTCATCGTCCTGCGCAGCACCGAGAAGTCCGAGCTGATCAAGGCGATCGCCTACCTGACCTGGCCGGCCCTCGCGGCCCCCGTCGTGGCGCCGCTGATCGGCGGCCTCCTCACCGAGCACCTCGGCTGGGAGTGGGTGTTCCTCGTCAACGTGCCGATCGGCGCCCTGCTGCTCGTCGCGGCGTGGCGGGTCGTGCCGTCGCCCGAGGTCGGCGACCGGCACCTGCTCGACTGGCCGGGGCTGCTGCTCGTCGTCGGCGCGATCGTGGCCCTGGTGGTCGCGTTCGAGCTGCTCGGCGACGAGGCGACCGTGCTGCTCGGGGCGCTCCTCGTCGTCGTGGCGGTGGCCCTCGGGCTCGCGGCCGGCCGGTGGTTCCGTCGAGCCAGGCACCCCCTCCTCGATCTCGAGCCCTTCCGCGTCGCGACCTTCCGGGTCACGAACCTCAGCGGCTCGCTCTACCGGGCCGTCGTCAACGGCGTGCCCTTCGTCGTGCCGCTGCTGCTGCAGGACGGCTTCGGCTGGTCGCCCGTCGAGGCCGGCCTGATGCTCATGTGGGTCTTCGTCGGCAACCTCGGCGTCAAGCCCTTCACGACTCCCCTGATGCACCGGTTCCGCATCGTGCCGATCATCGTCGTCGCCACCGTCGGGCTCGCCGCGACCTTCGTCGCCGCGGCGGTCGTCGGGCCGGACACGTCGCCCGTGCTCGTGGCCGCGATCCTGCTCGTCAGCGGCGTGTTCCGCTCGGTGGGGTTCACGGCGTACAACACCCTGCAGTTCGCCGACGTGCCGGCCGCCCAGATCGCCCCGGCGAACGCCATCGCGTCGATCACGGGGCAGCTCGCCGTCGGGCTCGGCGTCGCGCTGACCGCCCTCACGGTCCGGGTGGCCGACGCGGTCGCCACGGCCGAGGGCGTCGGAGGCGCCGCCACCGGCTACCAGGTCGCGCTCGTCGTGCTCGCAGCGCTGGCCCTGCTGAGCCTGCCCGAGGGGCTGCGGCTGCCCCGGGGCGCGGGCGACTCGCTGCGGAGCCGGGCCTAGGTCGAGGCGAGCCGGGTGCGCTCGAGCTCGACGTCGAAGCCGGCGGGCGGCCAGCCGAGCCCCCGGGCCTCGAGGGCGTCGACGAGGAGGCGCTGGACGGCCACGCGGGCGTACCACTTGCGGTCGGCGGGCACGACGTACCACGGCGCCACGTCCGTCGACGTCCGACGCAGGGCGGTCTCGTACGCGTCCTGGTAGTCGTCCCACACCAGGCGCTCCTCGATGTCGCCGGGGTTGAACTTCCAGTGCTTGTCCGGGCGGTCGAGCCGCTCGGTGAGGCGCTCCTTCTGCTCGTCGCGCGACAAGTGCAGCATCACCTTCACGATCGTCGTGCCGGCGTCGACGAGCTCACGCTCGAACTCGACGATCTCATGGTAGCGTCGCTCGATCTCCTCCGGCGGGGCCAGCCGCCGGACCTTGCCGATCAGGACGTCCTCGTAGTGCGACCGGTCGAAGACCCCGATCATGCCGGGTCCGGGCAGCTCGCGACGGACGCGCCAGAGGAAGTCGTGGGCGAGCTCCTCCTCGGTGGGGGCCTTGAAGGCGTGGTGCGCGACGCCCTGCGGGTCGACGGCGCCGACGACGTGGCGCACGATCCCGCCCTTGCCCGCGGTGTCCGTGCCCTGGAGCACCAGCAGGACGTTCCCCTGCGACCCCCCGGTGCGGCTGCCGGCGAAGAGCTTCTCCTGCAGCTCGCCGAGCGTGTCACGGCCCGACTCGAGCACCTGCGCGGCGTAGCGCTTGTCGCCGGAGAAGCCGGGGGTCGAGGCAGGGTCGATCTCGGCGAGGCTCAGCTCGGGGCCGGCACGGAGGATCTCGGTGGGCTGGGTCGTCCAGGTCTTGGCCATGCGCCCGAGCCTACGGCCGGGTCCTGATCGCCGCTCGGTCAGCGCGCTCAGCGCGCGAGCGGGACCTCGATCAGCACGGGGCCGTCCCAGGCCCTCGCGAGCGCCTGGTCGAGCTCGGCCCGCGTCGAGGCGAGCACGTGGTGCCAGCCGTACGCGGCGGCCAGCCCCGCGAGCTGGACACCGTGCGGCGTGAACTGCACGCGACGCATCGCGTCGACCGGGGCCGTGGCCGCGACCTCGAGGCCGTCGAAGATCGTCCCGCCTCCGTCGTTGCCGACCACGACCTGCAGCCGGGGCCGCACCTCGCCGTCGCCGAACAGGAGCGAGCCGACGTCGTGCAGCAGGGTCAGGTCGCCCAGGAGCACGCGGGTGACGCCGGGCGCCCCGTCGTCGACCTGACTCGCGAGGGCGATGCCGGTGGCCGTCGCCACCGTGCCGTCGATGCCGGCGAGACCGCGGTTGGCGTGGACGCGGATCTTCTTGCCGGGCACGACCTCGTCGACCTCGCGGATGAGGCGGGAGGCGCCGAGGACCAGCCGGTCGTGCGGCCACGTCACGCGCCAGAGGGTCTCGGCCAGGGCGCGCCGGGTCACGGGACGCCGCAGCAGGGCCACCTCGCCCCGGAGGAACTCGGCCCGGGCCGAGCCGTCGTCGCTCGTCGCGGCCTCGAGGTCGGGCGCGGCCTCGTCGTCGCCGACGACGCGGCGTCCGGAGTGCACCCAGCGGCCCACCCAGGCGCGGTGGGCGCGGTCGTCGGGCGCGCCTCCTGCGGTCTCGACCACGTCGACGGCGTCGACCACCGTGGCCGACCGGCCCGGGTCGTAGGCGTCGGCGGTCGCCCCGCGCACGACGACGACCTCGACGCCCGCGCGCGTGAGGAGGGCAGGGACCTGGCGGGTCAGGGTCGGGTGCCCGAGCACGACGACCCGACGCACGACGCCGCCGAGCTCGGCGTCGCCGAGCAGCGTGCGGAAGCCGAGGGCGAGGTTCGGACCGAAGTGGGCCCCGCTCGAGACCTCGGCCACGAGCGGTGCGCCGAGGGCGCGGGCGAGCGACTCCGCCTCCGGACCGGCCCCGTGGCCGGCGACGACCACCGTGGCCGGCTCGACGTCGACCTCGACGCGCACGGCGGCGACCCGAGCGGCGTCCGACCAGGAGTCGGCCTCGACCGGCTCGGGACGGGCCGCGGGGAGCGAGTCGAGCGCCGCCGACAGGGGCTCGCGGAACGCGACGTTCAGGTGGACGGGACCAGGGACGGCGGGGGCGCTCTCGGCCCGGTCGGCGTCGGGGTGTCCGAGGGCCGTGGCTACGGCGGCACGCGCGACCGTGCGGACTGCGTCGGAGTCGACCGGGCCCGAGCGCGGCGCCTCGAGATCGTGCCCGGCCCGGGTGGCGACCCCGAACATGCCGGGCTGCTGCGTGGTCTGGTTGGCGCCGATGCCCCGGAGCTCGACGGGACGGTCGGCCGTCAGCACGATCATCGGGACGCCGGAGTGGTGGGCCTCGAGCACGGCCGGGTGGAGGTTGGCGACCGCCGTGCCGGAGGTGGTGACCACGACAGCAGGGAAGCCGGACTCGACGGCGAGGCCCAGCGCGAGGAAGCCGGCCGACCTCTCGTCGATCCGCACGCGGAGGCGGAGCCGGCCGGCACGCTCGAACTCGGCGGCGGCGAGGGCGATCGCCTGCGATCGCGAACCCGGGCTGAGGACCAGCTCACGGACCCCGGCGTCGACCAGGCCGGCGAGCAGGGCCACGGCGTAGTCGGTGGCGACGCTGCCCGATGTCATGGGCGGGACGTCTGCGCCCTCAGGCAGCTCGGACTCGGCCGTGTCGGGCCGGTCGCTCGCGGGAAGCGTCACGCCGTCGGCCTCAGGCGTTGTTCTTGTCGTTCGTGTCGTTCTTGTCGTCGCCGTCGAGCTCGGCCAGCTCTTGTTCGAGGCGGCGGATGCGTTCGTCGGTCGTCTCGCGGTCGAGGTCGCTGACCGTCGAGCTCGAGCGACCCGAGAACTCGGGGTCGTCGTCGGGGGCGACGAAGCGCCGTGTCTCGGACTGGCCGGACTTGCGAGCACGGCCGATCAAGAACCACAGGACGGCGCCGATGACCGGCAGCAGCACGATCACGAGGGCCCAGAGGGGCTTGTTGAGGGCCCGGAACTTCGACGACTCGGCGAAGAGGCAGTCGATCAGGGCGTAGATGATGAACGCTGACGCTGCGACGATCGCCACGACCAAGAACTTCACCATGGACCGAGCATAGGCGGGCCGGCAGGGCATCGCCTGATGGTCGGCAGGGAGGTGCGCGCAGGGACGAGGAGGCGCAGGGTGCGCGCGTAGACTCGCCGCGTGAAACCCTGGGTCAAGTACACGATCGTGCGCCTCGGCGTGTTCCTCGTCGCGCTGGTCGTGCTCGTGCTCCTGCTGCCGAACCCGTACCTCGCGACGCTCATCGCCGCGGTCGTGGCGTTCTGCGTCTCGTACCTCTTCTTCGCCCCGCTGCGTCGACAGGTCGCACTGGAGCTCGCCGAGCGCCGCTCGAAGCCGGAGCCGCTCGACGGCGACAGCCTCGCCGAGGACGCCGAGCTGGCCGAGCGCGACGCCCGCGAGGCAGGCACCGGCACGGCCTCCGACGACGCCGTCGCTCGCGACCAGCGCGACGCGGGACGCGCCTCCTAGGGCCGACGCGCGACGCGCCTCCTGGGGCCGACGCGGGACGCGCCTCCTGGGCCCGACGCCTTCGGGCCTCAGCGCCTAGAAGAAGAGCGCGGCCCCGAGGCCGAGGCCGAACAGCAGCGCCGTCAGCGACGACAGCTGCAGGGCGAGGATCAGCTCGCGCGGCGTCTTGCCGGTCACGCCGATGACCGCTGCCGGCACGGCCGTGATGAGCACGAAGTAGACGTACGGCGCGTTGAAGTACAGGAAGCCGAAGTAGACGAGCAGCAGGAACGGCAGCAGCAGGAAGAGGGCGTAGAGCGCCCGCGCCACCGTGTCGCCGACGACGACCGCGAGGGTGCGCTTGCCTGCCGCCGCGTCCTGCGGGATGTCGCGGATGTTGTTGACCATGAGCACCGCGCAGGCGAACAGCCCGGCCGCTATGCCGGCGACCCACGCGTCGGCGGGGAACCGGTGCACCTGCACGAACGCGGTGCCGACGGTGGCGACCAGGCCGAAGAACACGAAGACGAAGACCTCGCCGAGGGCGTTGTAGCCGTAGGGGCGCTTGCCGCCCGTGTAGTACCAGGCGGCGACGACGGCGGCGGCCCCGACGGCGAGCATCCACCAGTAGCCGGTCGTCACGACCACCACGACGCCTGCGAGCGCGGCGAGGCCGAAGAAGACGAGGGCGACGCGCAGCACGATCCTGGGCCGGACGCTGCCCGAACCCGTCAGGCGCGCCGGGCCGACCCGGTGCGCGTCGGTGCCGCGGATGCCGTCGGAGTAGTCGTTCGCGTAGTTGACGCCGATCTGGAGGAACACGGCGATCGCGAGGCAGAGCAGGGCCAGCGGGAGGTCCCAGCTGCCGTTCGCCCGGGCGACTCCCGTGCCGAGTGCGACGGGCGCGACGCCGAGCGGCAGGGTGCGGAGGCGGGCGCCGCCGATCCAGTCGCCGGGCGTGACGCGGCGGGCGCGCTGGGCGCCCGGCCGGCCTCCCGGTCGGCCGCCGCGCTTCTTCTTCTGGGATGTCGTCGCTCGTGCCACGGGACCGATCCTAGTTCCGGGCGGGGTCCTCGCCCGCGACGAGGGCCGCCAGGGCGCGGCGGTCGGGCTTGCCGCTCGCGAGGAGGGGCAGCTCGGGGAGCAGGACGAGCCGGTCGGGCGCCGCGGCGCGGCCGAGGGCTGCGCTGACGACCGCACGCAGCTCGGGCAGTTCCGGGAGGCGGGGCGTCGCGTGCAGCAGGTGCGGCGCAGGGCCGCCCGGCTCCCCCACGACCACGACCGGCACCTCGCCCCACCGCTCGTGCCTCGCCCGCACGACCACGGCGCCGGCGAGGCCGGGCTGCTCGCGGACCAGCCGTTCGACCAGCCCGAGCGACACCTTCTCGCCGCCCGAGACCACGACGTCGTCGAGACGGCCGCTCACGGCGAGCACGCCGTCGTCGGACACGCTGCCGGCGTCGCCGGTGCGGTACCAGCGCTCCCCGTCGCGGACGACGAAGGCCGCCTCGGTGCGGGCGTCGTCGCCCAGGTAGCCGAGCGCGAGCGACGGACCGGCGAGCTCCACCTGCCCGTCGACGACGGCGACCCGGGTGCGGCCGACGGGCACCCCGTCGTAGACGCAGCCCCCGCTCGTCTCGCTCGAGCCGTAGGTGCGGACGACGGCCACGCCGGAGGCGCGGGCCCGGTCGACGAGGGACGCGGGCGTCGCCTGCCCGCCCACCAGCACCGCGGCGAAGCTCCGTGCCGCGTCGGCCACGTCGGCGTCGTGCTCGGCGGCGTCGAGCACCGCGGCGAGCTGGGCCGGCACGAGCGACGCGTAGCGCACGGGGTGCTCGAGGCGGCGCGCGGCAGCGGCGAACGCGACCGGGTCGAAGTGCCCCGGCGCGAGGACCTCGGGCTCGGTGCCGGCGGCGATGCTCCGGACGAGGACGTTGGTGCCCGCGACGTAGTGCGCCGGCAGCGCCAGAACCCACTGCCCGGGGCCGCCCAGCGCGCCGTCGGCGGCGGCCGCGCCGGCGAGCACGGCGTCGGCGGGCAGCATCACGCGCTTGGGCACGCCGCTCGACCCGCTCGTCTCGACGACGAGGGCCACGGGCTGCGGCACGGTGGCGGGAAGGTCGGCGGGGACGTGGTCGTCGGTCCGCGGGGCGACGGCGGGACCGCCTGCGAGGGCCTCGCGGAGGGCCTCGAGCACGTCGAGCGGGCGCCGCGCGTCGACGGGGAGGAGGGGGCGGGTCACGCGCCGCGCCTCCTCGTGTCGCGTCCTGCCGCCTGCGCCGTCGGCGTCCGCGTCAGTACTGCCACGGGAACGGCGACCAGTCGGGCTCGCGCTTCTCGAGGAACGAGTCGCGCCCCTCGACGGCCTCGTCGGTGCCGTAGGCGAGGCGGGTCGCCTCGCCCGCGAAGACCTGCTGGCCCACGATGCCGTCGTCGGTGGCGTTGAACGCGAACTTGAGCATGCGGATCGCGGTGGGCGACTTGGTGAGGACGACGCGGGCCATGGCCAGCGCCTCCTTCTCGAGCTCGGCGTGGGGGACGACGCGGTTGACGGCGCCCATCTCGTGGGCGCGGTCGGCGCTGTACTCCTCGGCGAGGAAGAACACCTCGCGGGCGAGCTTCTGGCCGATCTGCTTCGCGAAGTAGGCGCTGCCGTAGCCGGCGTCGAACGAGCCCACGTCGGCGTCCGTCTGCTTGAACTTGCCGTGCTCACGGCTGGCGATCGTGAGGTCGCAGACGACGTGCAGCGAGTGGCCGCCGCCCGCCGCCCAGCCCGGCACGACCGCGATGACGACCTTGGGCATGAACCGGATCAGCCGCTGCACCTCGAGGATGTGGAGGCGCCCCGCCGAGGCAGGGTCGGCCACGTTCGCCTCGGCGCCCTCGGCCTTGTAGCCGTCACGGCCGCGGATGCGCTGGTCGCCGCCGCTGCAGAAGGCCCAGCCGCCGTCCTTGGGGCTGGGGCCGTTGCCGGTCAGCAGGACGACGCCCACGCGGCTCTGCTGTCGCGCGTGGTCGAGCACGCGGTACAGCTCGTCGACGGTGCGCGGCCGGAACGCGTTGCGCACCTCGGGCCGGTCGATGGCGACGCGAGCCACCCGGCCCTCGACGTCGAGGTGGTACGTGACGTCGGTCAGGCCGTCGAAGCCCGGCACCTCTCGCCACTCGGCGGGATCGAACAGGTCGGAGACGGCTGCGGACATGCCCACCAGCCTACGACCGGGGCCAGGTCGCCGACGGTCAGAGCGACGGGACGAGCTTGCCCAGCAGCCAGACGAACACGAACGGGTTGGCGAGGACGCTCAGCAGCACCGCTGCGACGGCGGGCCAGCGGCCCCGTCGCGTGGCGACGGCGACGAGCGCGACGACGCCCACGCCGATCGAGGCGAGCATCGTGACGAGGGCGATCGACGCCGCGGCCGCGACGCCGTCGGCCGCGAGCAGGGCGATCGCGACGCCGTCGAGCGCGAGCAGGACCACGGCGAGCACGAGGACGACGACGCCCAGCCGCGAGCTGCGGGCCGGCTCGACCGAGTCGTCGTGGGTCTGGTCGTCGAAGATGGCCAGCCCCTCGGCGTCGCGCGACCCGCCGTCCGTGGACTGGGCGTCGTCCGTGGACTCGACGGGCTGGGCGGGCTGGGCGTGCTCGGCGTGCTCGCCGGCAGGGGACTCGGCGTCGTCGGACGGGGTCGGATCGGGCGCTGCCATGGAGACCGACCCTAGCGGGCGCGGTGCGAGACTGGCGAGGTGACCACGCCCGCCGACCCCCTCCTCCCCCGCACCGAGCTGCCGCCGCTCGACGACCTGCTGTCCGGTGCGCACGTCGTGCAGCTGCCCCTCCGCACGAGTTTCCGGGGCATCGACGTCCGCGAGGCGCTCCTCGTCGAGGGCCCTCGCGGCTGGACCGAGTTCAGCCCCTTCGTCGAGTACGGGCCCGAGGAGGCGGCGGCCTGGTTGGCCGCGGCCGTCGAGTTCGGCTGGGGTCCTGCCCTCTCGCCCCGCACCTCCCGCGTGGCCGTCAACGCGACCCTGCCCGCCGTCGGGCCCGGCGAGGTCGCGGGGGTGCTCGCCCGGTTCCCCGGCTGCCGCACCGTCAAGGTCAAGGTCGCCGAGCGCGGGCAGTCGCTCGCCGACGACGTCGCCCGCGTCGCCGCGGCCCGCGAGCACGTCGGCCCCGAGGGCCGCGTCCGGGTCGACGCCAACGGCGGCTGGACCGTCGACCGAGCCGAGGAGGCGCTGCGGACCCTGGCCCCGCTGGGCCTCGAGTACGCGGAACAGCCCTGCGCCACCGTGCCCGAGCTCGCCGAGCTGCGACGCCGCACGGCCGACCTCGGCGTGCCGATCGCCGCCGACGAGAGCGTCCGGAAGGCGGCCGACCCGCTCGCCGTCGCGCGTGCCGGCGCGGCCGACCTGCTCGTCGTCAAGGCGCAGCCGCTCGGCGGGATCCGGACGGCGCTCCGCATCGTGTCCGAGGCCGGGCTGCCCGTCGTCGTCTCGAGCGCACTCGACACGTCGGTGGGGCTGAGCATGGGCGCGTACCTGGCAGCCGTGCTGCCCGACCTGCCGCACGACTGCGGTCTCGGGACGGCCGCCCTGCTGGCCGCCGACGTGACGCGCGAGCCGCTCGTGCCGGCGGAGGGGGCCATCGACGTTCGGCGGGTCGACGTCGACGTCGACCTGCTGCGGGCGCACGCCGCACCCGACGACCGACGCGAGTGGTGGCTGGGTCGGGTGCGCGCCTCCTACGGGCTGCTCACCCGCTGAGGCGCGACCGCCGGCGAGACCCAGGTAGCCCGGCGGCGAGGAGGGGTCAGAGGCCCGAGTAGGCGTGCAGGCCCTTGAAGAAGACGTTGACGACGCCGAAGTTGAACAGCACCGCGGCGAAGCCGATGATCGACAGCCAGGACGACCGGGCTCCGCGCCAGCCGCGGGTCGCACGGGCGTGGATGTAGCCGGCGTAGAGGACCCAGATGATGAACGTCCAGACCTCCTTGGTGTCCCAGCCCCAGTAGCGGCCCCAGGCGCGCTCGGCCCAGACGGCGCCCGCGATGAGCGTGAAGGTCCAGAGCACGAAGCCGACGAGGGCGACGCGGTAGGCGAGGTCCTCGAGCCGGTCCGCGGCGGGCAGGGTGTCCATGAAGCGGAGGCCGGAGAGCCGGGCCTGCTCGCGCTTCGTCTGGATCAGCTGGGCGATCGAGAGGCCGGCCGCGATCGCGAAGAAGCCGGTGCCGAGGATCGCCACGAGCACGTGGATCACGAGCCAGGCCGACTGGAGCGCCGGCTGCAGCGGGACGACCTCGACGTAGTAGTTGACGCTGCCGATCGCGAGCAGCACGAGGTTCAGGCCCATGACGTAGGCGCCGAGGAACGACAGGTCGACGAAGCGACCGGCGACCAGGTAGACCGCGACGATGATCGCGGTGCCCGTGAGCGAGAACTCGAACATGTTGGCCCACGGCACGCGGTCCGCGGCGAGGCCTCGGGTCACGACGCTCGAGACGTGCACGAGCAGGCCGAGCACCATCATCGCGGTGGCGACGCGCTCGAAGCTCGAGCCGCGACGACGACGGGTCGAGCCGGGACCGGAGGTGCCGTCGGGGCCGCCGGTGCCGTCGCCTCGGACCTGGCCCGCCGACACGGTCGTCCCGGCCTCACGGTCGAGCACGATGGTGCTGCCGCCCGAGACCGCGGCGCGGGCGGAGCCGCGACCTGCCCCGCGGGCCGAGCCCGCGTCGGGCCCTGCGGTCGCGGCGGCGCTCGACGCAGGCGCCTGCTGGGCGTCGCCCGAGCGCTTGGCGAGGTCGAGGGCGAAGGCCACGAACGAGATCGTGTAGATCGCCATCGCCGAGTACACGGCGACGAGCGAGAAGTTGGCGAGGTCTTCGGTCACGGTCGCATCCTACGTCCGGCGCGGCTGGGCGCCTCGGTCGAGCGGGCAGGGTCGTTCGAGGTCGAGCCGGGCGCAGACGCGGCGGCGGCGCTCGGGCGGTCGCTCGGGTCGTCGCTGCGGTCGTCGTCGCTCGTCGCGGCACGTGCCGCGTCGGCGGGCACGCCGAGCCCGGCGAGGTGCGTCCGGGCGATGTCGCGGACGGCGCGGGCCAGCGTCGGGTCCTCGCCGCGGGCGAGGCCGGCGTACTCGAGCAGGACTCCCCCGTCGGTCGTGCTGGCCTTGACCCAGACACGGCGGCGCGGCACGAACAGCGCCGTGAGCAGACCGGCGAAGACCAGCACGGCGAACAGCAGCACCCAGAGCTGCGACGGGTCGTGGTGCACGTCGAGGGAGGCGAAGCGCTTGACGTCGGAGAGCGTCACCGTGCCGAGGCCGTCGGGCAGGTCGGCCGTGGTGCCGGGAGAGAGCTGCAGCGCCGACTGGTCGGCGGCGGCGCCCGCGATCTCGGTCATGCCGTCGGTGTCCAGGGAGTAGACCGACTGCGGCACACCTGCGTCGAGGCCGAGGTCGCCCTGGTAGACGTTCAGGCTCAGCACCGGGTTCAGCAGGTCGGGGTAGCTCGAGGCGAGGATGCCCGACCCGTCGCCGGTCTCGACGGCCGACGGGTAGAAGAAGCCGATCATGCCGATCTGGTCCGACAATCCGTCCGGCACCTTGACGACGCCCTGCGAGGTGAGGTTCGCGTCCTGCGGCAGGAAGGGGATGGTGTCGCGGAAGGCGACCGAGCCGTCCGGCGCCTTCACCGTGACGTCGACCGCGTAGCCGTTGCCGAGCAGATAGACGTTCGAGCCGCCGATCGACAGCGGGCTGTTGACCTTGATCTCGTGCTCGCTCGTGTCGCCCGACTGGGTCGTCGTCGTGACGTCGGCCGTGTAGTCGAGCGGCTGTCCGAGCGCGTCGGCGTTCGACTCTTCGTACGTCGTCGTGAACTCGTCGAGCGTGATGTTGTAGGGCGAGAGCTGGGAGTCGCTGAACCAGCGGCCCGGGTTGAACGAGTCGTACGAGACGAGGGCGTTCGTGAAGGTCTGGCCCTCGACGACCACGCGCTGACCGGTGTAGCCGAAGCCGCCGCCGATCCCGACCGTGAGCAGCACGCCGACCAGCGCCGTGTGGAAGACGAGGTTGCCGGTCTCTCGCAGGTAGCCGCGCTCGGCGCTGACCGAGTCGCCGAAGACCTGCGTGCGGTACCCGGCGCGACTCAGCTGCGCGCGGGCCTGCTCGACGACGGAGGCGGGGGCGAGGGCGGCGTCCGCCGCGCCTCCTGCGGTCTGCAGCGTCACGGAGCGGTAGCCCGCCAGCCGCGAGAGCCTCGCAGGCGTCTTCGGCGGCTTCGAGCGCAGGGCCTCGAAGTGGTGCTTCGTGCGCGGCACGATGCAGCCGATCAGCGAGATGAAGAGCAGCAGGTAGACGGCGGAGAACCACGGCGACGAGTAGGTGTCGAAGACGCCGATCTTGTCGAGCACCGGGAACAGGTCGGGGTGCTCGGCGCGGTACTGGACGACGCCGTTGGGGTCGGAGGTGCGCTGCGGCACGAGCGAGCCGGGGATCGCCGCGACGGCGAGCAGCATGAGGAGGAACAGCGCCGTCTTCATGCTCGTCAGCTGGCGCCAGAAGAAGCGGAGGTAGCCGACGAGCCCCAGGCGCGGCTGGACGACGTCGGCGGAGCCCGCGCCCTGGTCGCCCGGCGTGCGGGCGGGAGCGGAGTCGTAGTGGTCGCTCGGGCGGAGCGGGTCGGACGAGACGTCGGTCAGGTCGGCCTGGTCGGGCCCGTCCCCCTGGTCGACCGACGTGCGGCGCTCGGGGTCAGACGATCGTGCCATAGCTCGCGATCACCGCCCCGAGGTGCGACATGAGGGAGGACCAGAGCCCGGTGACCATGAGCAGACCGATGGCGATCAGGATCGAGCCTCCGACGATGTTGACGGCGCGCATGTGGCGCTTGACGAACGAGATGGAGCGTGTCGCCCAGCCGAAGCCGAGGGCGACGAGCAGGAAGGGAACGCCCAGGCCGACGCAGTACGCGAGCCCGAGCAGCACGCTCGACGTGGCCGAGCCGCTCGTGAACGACAGGGCGTAGATGGCGGTGAGGGTGGGGCCGATGCACGGCGTCCACCCGATGCCGAACACGATGCCGAGCAACGGGGCGCCCGCGAGGCCGGTCGCCGGGGCGAACCCGGGCTTGATCGTGCGCTGCAGGAACGTGAACTGGCCGACGAAGACGAGGCCGAGCGCGATGACCACGAGGCCCATCAGGCGGACGATCAGGTCGCGCCACTGGATCAGCCAGAAGCCCGCGGCCGAGAAGGCGAGGCTGCCGCCGACGAAGACGAGCGAGAAGCCGGCGATGAAGAGGAGGACGCCGATCACCATCCGCCGACGGTCGCGGGAGGCGGTCGAGGAGGCGGTGGCCGTGGGAGTCGCGGCTGCGGCGCGACGACCGCCCCCGGCGAGGCCCCCGACGTAGCCGAGGTAGCCCGGCACGAGCGGCAGCACGCAGGGCGAGAGGAACGAGATCAGGCCGGCGAGCAACGCCACCGGCAGCGCGACGGCGAGCTGGCCGCCCGCGACCGCCTCGAAGAAGGGGTTGCCCTGGTACACCTCTAGGCCTGCTCGGCGACGGCGTCGCTGATCAGCGTCTTCAGCGTGCTGGGGCCGTCGAGGCCGCCGAGCACGCGGGCGGCGATCCGGCCCTGCTTGTCGAGGACGATCGTCGTCGGCACCGCGTTCGGCGCGATGGTGCCGGCGAGGGCGAGCTGGACCGCGCCGTCGTTCGTGTCGACGATCGACGGGTAGGTGATGTCGAACTTCTCGGCGAAGGCGCGGGCGGTGTCGGCCTGGTCGCGCACGTTGACGCCGACGAACTGGACGCCCTGGTCGGCGAAGTCGGTGCTGAGCTGCTGCAGGTCGGGCGCCTCCTTGCGGCAGGGCGGGCAGCTGGCGTACCAGAAGTTGAGGACGACGACCTCGCCGTCGTGGTCGGCCCTCGAGAACTCGTCGCCCTCGTCGGTCGTGCCGGTGAACTCGACCGGGTCGTCACGGTCGGCCTCGGGCACCTCGGTGACCGTGCCGGCACCGCTGATGTAGTTCTCGGTGCCGCCCGCGCGGTACTGCTCGGCGAGGGGGTCGGACTGCGAGGTGCAGCCGGTGAGCACGAGGGCGAGGGCCGAGGCAGCCGCGACGGCACCGACGACGAAGGAGGCGCGGCGCATCAGACCGCCCCGAGGTCGACGGCGCGCTCGAGCAGGTCGGCCGCGGGGTCCTGGTAGCCGACCTCGACGAAGCGCCCGCCGTGCCGCTCCAGAGTCGTGATGCTCGAGAGGGAACAGCGACGGCGACGGGGATCGTGGAAGAGGCGGGCGCCCGTCACGCTGCGGTGCACCATCCAGATCGGCAGCTGGTGGCTGACCAGCACGACGTCGCCCGAGTCGACGCTCGACCAGGCCTCGTCGACGGCCGCGAGCATGCGCGCCGCGATGCTGACGTATGCCTCGCCCCAGCTGGGCTTGAGCGGGTTGACGATCCACGGCCACTCGGCCGGCACGGCGAGCTGCTTCGCGACGGTGAAGTCGGAGCGGCGGCCCTCGTACTTGTTCGTCGGCTCGATCAGGCGCTCGTCGACCTGCACGTCGAGGTCGAACGCGGCGGCCCAGGGCGCGGCGCTCTCGCGGGTGCGCTGCAGCGGGCTCGCGACGACGGCGGCGACGGGGGCGCCCTGCGCCTGCAGCATCGCGGCCGAGGAGGCGGCCATCCGGTGGCCGAGCTCGCTGAGCCCGAAGCCCTCGAGTCGGCCGTAGAGCACGTGGTCGGGGTTGTGCACCTCGCCGTGGCGCACGAGGTGGATCTGCTGGGCGGGCATGGCCACCAGTCTAGATCGGGCCTGCACTCCCACCTCCCTCACGGGAGGCCGAAAGCTCGACGTCGCGGTAAACTCTGGCCCCGTGATCGAACGCACCCTCATCAGCGACCTCTCGCCCCTCCCCGACGGCCCCGTGACGGTGTCCGGTTGGGTCGACACGGTCCGTGACCAGAAGAAGGTGCAGTTCGTCGTCCTCCGCGACGAGTCCGGCGCCGTCCAGCTCGTCCGTCCCCGCACGGCCGCCGACGTGCTCGCCGAGGCAGGTGAGACCGACGAGATCGCCGACGCGATCTCGGGCCTCTCGCAGGGCAGCTTCGTGACGGTCACGGGCCAGCTCAAGCACGACGAGCGCGTCAAGCTCGGCGGCATCGAGGTGAAGATCGACGGCCTCGTCGTCGACAGCCTCGCCGACCCCGAGACGCCGATCGCCGCCGACAGCGGCATCGACAAGCGGATGGACTGGCGGTTCCTCGACCTGCGCGTTCCGCGCAACGCCCTCATCTTCCGTGTCCAGACCACCTTCGAGCACGCGATGCGCACCTACTGGGTCGAGCGCGGCTACGTCGAGGTGCACACCCCCAAGATCATGGCGTCGGCGAGCGAGTCGAACGCCGAGCTGTTCAAGGTCGAGTACTTCGAGGGCAGCGCGTTCCTCGCGCAGAGCCCGCAGTTCTTCAAGCAGATGGCCCAGGCGGCCGGCTTCGGCAAGATCTTCGAGATCGCCCCGGTCTTCCGTGCCGACCCCTCGTTCACCTCGCGCCACGCGACGGAGTACACGAGCGTCGACGCCGAGATCAGCTACGTGGACAGCCACGAGGACGTCATGCAGATGCAGGAGGAGCTGCTCGTCGCCGCGTTCACCGCCGTCGTCGAGAAGCACGGCGCGGCGATCAAGGAGCTCTTCGACGTCGACCTGACGGTGCCGACGACGCCGTTCCCCCGCATCCCCCTCGCCGAGGCCAAGCAGATCGTCGCCGACCGCGGCTACGTGGTGCCCCGTGCGGACGCCGACATGGACCCCGAGGGCGAGCGCCAGATCGCGGCGTACGTCAAGGAGACGTTCGACCACGACTTCGTGTTCCTCACCGACTACGACGCGTCGATCCGGCCGTTCTACCACATGCGCCACGACGACGACCCGCAGCTCACCAAGAGCTACGACCTCATCTACAACGGCACCGAGATCACCACCGGCGCCCAGCGCGAGCACCGTGTCGACGTGCTCGAGGCCCAGATCCGCGAGAAGGGCATGAAGCCCGAGGAGCTCGGCGGCTACCTCGACTTCTTCCGCTACGGGGCCCCCTCGCACGGCGGCTTCGGCATGGGCCTGGCCCGCGTGCTGATGCTCATGCTGCACCAGCCGAACCTCCGCGAGGTGACGTTCCTGTTCCGCGGACCGACCCGACTCACGCCGTAGGGGACGAGGGCCCGAGGGCCCGACGTCGAAGGAGGCGCGGTGCAGGCATCACCTGCACCGCGCCTCCTTCGCTCTGTCTGGTCAGGCCTCGTAGTCGATGGCGCCGCGTCCGGTGACGAGCGTGCGGATCTCGGCCGCCGCCTCCTGGTGGGCCGGGTGGACGACGTACGCGTCGAGCCCGGCGGCGTCGTCGAACTCTGCGACGACCGCGACGTCGCCGTTCGTGTCGGGGTAGGCGACGTTGCGGACGACCTCGAGCGAGCGGATCGACTCGACCGTGCCGACCAGGCCGGTCAGCAGCTCGTCGATGCGCGCGGCGGCGTGCTCACGTGACGCGTCGTCGGTGGCGACGAGGTTCCAGATGACGATGTGCTTGACGGTCACGCGAGGGCCTTCCGGAGGGCGGTGCGGAGGCGCTCGGGTTCGACGCGCCAGATGGTGTGCACGCGGTCGTCGAGCAGGACGACCGGGATCTCTTCTGCGTACTCGGCCCGCAGGGCCTCGTCGCCGAGGATGTCGGTCTCGGCGTAGCCGAGCTCGGCCGCCGCGAACTCGGGCTCGGCCAGCACGGCGTCGAGGGCGGCGCGCGCCTCGTCGCAGAGGTGGCAGCCGGGCTTCGTCAGCAGGGAGATGCGGGGAACGGGCACGCCCTCGACCCTAGCGGCTGGCCTCGACGATCTGCCCTCAACGACAAGTGGCCCCCGACCGAACGGTCGAGGGCACACTTCGCGCATCGTCTACTTCTTGTTGCGACGCTGGTGACGAGTCTTGCGAAGCAGCTTGCGATGCTTCTTCTTCGCCATGCGCTTGCGACGCTTCTTGATGACAGAACCCATAGAGGACCTCACTGATTCATGGATCGGACGACCGGGTCCGAAACAGAACCGCGGAAAAATGCCTCGGGTCAGTGTACTAGGGCGACCCGTGATTGTCGAAAGCGCGTCAGCCGACGTCGGCGACGCCGTTCTGCACGACCGCCGCGACGGCCGACTCGGGCACGCGGAACGACCGGCCGAAGCGGATCGCGGGGAGCTCGCCCGAGTGAACCATCCGGTAGACGGTCATCTTCGAGACGCGCATCATGCCGGCCACCTCGGCGACGGTGAGGAACCTCACGTCCGAGAGATCGTGGGTCACGTCGCCTCCTGGGGCTGCTGGTCGGGAGAGCCCGACGACGACGCCGGTGCAGGAGCGACAGGAGGTGTTCCTGTGACTCGTGGTCACTCTAGGGGCGCGTGTGCCGCGGGTGCAACGGTCGCGGGCACCGCCTGGGGACGACGCGGCGGCAGGCCTCCCGTCGCGACGGGCCGGGGCGCGGGGCTCAGCGGCCGAGGCGCTTGCGGACCGGGTCGATCACGCGCTCGTCCAGGGCGCTCTGGGCGTCGTGCAGGGCCGAGGAGGCGCGGTGCTGCGCATCGGCCACGGCCCGTCCCAGCCCGCTCGCGACGTCGGTCGCGTCGGGGAGCGACTCGGCGGCCCGCCGGATGGGCGCGGGCACGCTCGCGCCCGCCCAGGCGGCGAAGGCCCCCGACGCGGCGTCGAGGCCACCGGCGAGGTCCGCCCCGAGGAACGGGACGAGCCAGTCGTCCACCGCCTCGAGCGGCCCGGTCTCGATGCCGTAGTAGCGGTGCTGCCCGTCCTCGCGCACGTGCACGAGCCCCGCGTCGCGGAGGACGCGGAGGTGCTTCGAGACGGTCGGCTGGCTCAGCCCGAGCGACGTCACCATCTCGCCGACGCTGACGTCGCCGGTGCGCGAGTCGGCGGAGACGTGGGCGTCGAGCAGGACCGTGAGGATGTCCCGGCGCGTGCCGTCGGCGATCACGGCGAAGATGTCGGGCATGCAGCCACAGTAACGACGACCGGCCGGATGTACCATGACGGCTGTGACGCGCGCCTCCGTCGCGCCGCGGCGCGGACCCTCCCCCGGCCCCCGCAGCGTGTTCCACCGCCTGTCCGACTGGGTCGACGACATCGGCCGCAAGTCGCCCGCACGGTTCGCGATCCTCATCTTCACCGGGCTGATCCTCGTCTTCACGGTCGTCTTCTCGCTGCCCGTCTCGTCCGCGGACCGCACGGTGACCCCGCTCGCCGACTCGCTCTTCACCGCGGTGTCCGTGATCTGCGTGACGGGCCTGGCGACCGTCGACATGGCGACCCACTGGTCGCTCTTCGGCCACGTCGTGATCTTCGTCGGCGTGCAGATCGGCGCCATCGGGGTGCTGACCCTCGCCTCGATCATGGGCCTCGTCGTCTCGCGGAAGCTCGGCCTCCGGGCCCGGCTGATGGCCGCCGGGGACAGCAACCCGCTCCGCGCCCACGCGGGCCCGGTGCCGGAGGGCCAGGCGGTGCGCCTCGGCGAGATCGGCGGCCTGCTGACGACCGTCGCCCTCAGCTCGTTCGTGATCCAGCTCGTGATCGCGCTGCTGATGATCCCCCGGATGGTCATCGACGGGATCGCCCTCGGCGACGCCGTGCTCGACAGCTTCTACTACTCGGCGATGGCCTTCACCAACACCGGGTTCACGCCCAACGCCGACGGCCTGGCCGCCTTCGAGAACGACTACTGGTTCCTCAGCCTGATCATGGTGGGGGTGTTCCTCGGCAGCATCGGGTTCCCCGTGATCTACGCCCTGGCCCGCAACCCGCGGCACCCCCGCCGCTGGTCGGTGCACGTCAAGCTGACCCTGCTGACGACGGCGATCCTGATCGTCTTCGGCATGGTGCTCTACATCGTGCTCGAGTTCGACAACCCGAAGACGTTCGGCGCGATCGAGGCCGGGCCGACCGTGTTCCAGTCGCTGTTCCTCAGCATGATGACGAGGTCGGGCGGATTCTCGACGATCCAGATCTCGGACCTCAACGGCTCGTCGCTGCTCGTCACCGACATGCTCATGTTCATCGGCGGCGGCTCGGCCTCGACGGCGGGCGGCATCAAGGTCACGACCCTGGCCGTGCTGTTCCTCGCCGCCTTCGCCGAGGCCCGCGGCCAGCGCTCGATGGAGGCCTTCGGCCGCCGCATCCCCAGCGACGTGCTGCGCCTCGCGGTCAGCGTCGTGCTCTGGGGCGCGACGATCGTGGCCGTCTCGAGCATCCTCATCATGCACATCACGAAGGAGCCGCTCGACCACGTGCTCTTCGAGTGCATCTCGGCCTTCGCGACCTCCGGCCTCAGCACCGGACTCACCGACCGGCTGCCGGACTCGGCGAAGTACATCCTGGCGGTCACCATGTGGATGGGCCGCGTTGGTACAGTGACGCTCTCCGTCGCCCTGGCCGCCAGCCAGCGACGCCAGCTGTTCACGAGAGCCGAGGAGCGACCGATCGTTGGTTGACAGGATCAAGCACGACGCGCCGGTGCTCGTCATCGGCCTCGGCCGCTTCGGCGCCGCGACCGCAGGCCAGCTCGAGCGGCAGGACCGCGACGTGCTCGCCGTCGACACCGACGCCGGGCTCGTGCAGAAGTGGGCCGACCGGGTCACGCACGCCGTCCAGGCCGACGCCCGCAGCATCGACGCCCTCAAGCAGATCGGCGCCCAGGACTTCTCCATCGCGGTCGTCGCGGTGGGCTCGTCCATCGAGGCCAGCGTGCTCATCACCGCCAACCTGGTCGACCTCAAGGTGCCTCAGATCTGGGCCAAGGCGATCAGCCAGTCGCACGGCAAGATCCTCGCCCGCATCGGCGCGAACCACGTCATCTACCCCGAGCGCGAGGCCGGCGAGCGCGTCGCGCACCTCGTCTCGGGACGCATGCTCGACTACATCGAGTTCGACGACGCCTTCGCGATCGTCAAGATGTACCCGCCGAAGCCGGTGCGGGGCGCCTCCTTGGCCGCCTCGAACATCCGGACGAAGTACGGCGTCACGGTCGTCGGGGTGAAGAGCCCGGGAGGCGCGTTCAAGGAGGCGACTCCCGAGACGGTCATCAGCAACCACGACCTCATCATCGTGTCGGGCGACAGCCGCACCATCGAGAAGTTCGCGGCGCTCGAGGGCTGACGCCCTCGGGGGCGACGCGGTCGGGCAGCCTCAGCGGCCCTCGGCGATCTCGCGGTTGCGGGCGAGCGCGGCCTGGGCAGCTCGGCCGAAGAGGTCGGCGAGGCCGCCCTGCTCGAGCACGGCGACGGCCCGCTCGGTCGTGCCGCCGGGGCTGGTGACTCGCCTGCGGAGCTCGGCGGGCGCCTCCTCGGCGGGTGTCAGGTCGCTCACGGCGAGCAGCTCGCTCGCTCCCCGGAAGGTGCCCTGGACCATCGTGGCGGCCTGGGCGGGCGTGAAGCCCAGGCCGACCGCCGCCTCCTGCAGGGCCTCGACCAGCAGGTAGACGTAGGCGGGACCGGAGCCCGAGATCGTGCTGAGCGCGTCGATCTGCGACTCGGGCACGACGACGACGTCGCCGACCACCTCGAACAGCCGTCGCGCGAGCGCGAGGTCGTCGTCGGACGAGCGCGAGCCAGCGCTGAGGCCCGTGACGCCGAGGCCCACATGCGACGGGGTGTTGGGCATGGAGCGGACGACGGTGACGGACGCGGGCAGCGCCGCCTCCATCGTGGCCGTGGTGACGCCCGCCGCGAGGCTCACGACTACGGCGTCGGGCTCGAGGGCCGGGGCGATCTCGGTCAGCAGGTCGACCACCATGTGCGGCTTCACGCCGATCAGCACCAGGCGAGCGCCCTCGACCGCAGCCGTGTTGGCGCCGGGGTCGGTCTCGGTGGCCAGGGAGGTGACGCCCTCCTGCCGGAGCGGGGCCGCCTTGGCCTCGGTGCGGTTCGTGACGCGGATGCCCCCCTCGACGACGACGTCGGGGCCGAGCAGGCCCGCGAGGACGGCACCGCCCATCGAGCCTGCTCCGAGAACTGCGGTGGCGGGGAGAGTCGTGACCATCGGGCCATCCTAAGATCGACCCAGACACGAGGGGACCTCCACATGAGCACGTCCGGCGGCAACAAGGCGATCTTCGCGGCGCTCGGCGCCAACCTCGGGATCGCGGTGACGAAGTTCGTCGCCTGGTTCTTCTCGGGGTCGTCGTCGATGCTCGCCGAAGGCGTGCACTCCCTGGCCGACTCGGGCAACCAGCTGCTGCTGCTGCTCGGCGGCAAGCAGGCCCGCAAGGCCGCCGACGCCGAGCACCCCTTCGGCTACGGCCGCGAGCGCTACGTCTACGCCTTCGTCGTCTCGATCATCCTGTTCAGCGTCGGCGGCGTCTTCTCGCTGTACGAGGGCGTCGAGAAGCTGCGCGAGCCGCACCCCCTCGACGTGCCGTGGCTGCCCGTCCTCGTGCTCGCGATCTCGCTGGGCCTCGAGAGCTTCTCGCTGCGCACCGCGATCAAGGAGGCGCGCCCCGCCAAGGGCGCACAGAGCTGGCCCGCCTTCATCCGCCGGGCCAAGGCGCCCGAGCTCCCGGTCGTGCTGCTCGAGGACGCCGCCGCGCTGCTCGGCCTCAGCTTCGCCATGATCGGCGTCGTCCTCACCTGGATCACCGGGAACGGCGTCTTCGACGCGATCGGGACGCTCGCGATCGGCCTGCTGCTCGTCGCCGTCGCCGTCGTGCTGGGCATCGAGACGAAGAGCCTGCTGGTGGGCGAGGGCGCCTCCGCCGGCGACGTCGAGGCCATCCGCGCCGCCATCACCGCCGGCCCCGAGGTCGAGCAGATCGTGCACATGAAGACCCTCTACCTCGGCCCCGACGAGCTGCTCGTCGCCGTGAAGGTCGCCATGGACGGTCGCACCGCGCTGCGCGACGTCTCGTCGACCATCGACGCGATCGAGGCACGCGTCCGCGAGGCCGTGCCGATCGCGCGGGTCATCTACGTCGAGCCCGACGTCTGGCACGAGCCGGACCGGGTCGACCCGCCCACCGACGCGATCGTGATCAAGGCCGCCGACTAGCGGCCGCACCCGCGACTGCACCTGCACCCGCACCCGAACCCGCGGGGGCGGGCGAGGGTCGGCACCGCGGACTATCGGCGCTCGGCGAAGAACGCGTCGAGCTGGGCCCGGCACTCGGCCTCGCGCACGCCGGCGAACACCTCGGCGCGGTGCGGCAGCCTGCGGTCGCGGAGGATGTCGTAGACGCTGCCCGCGCCTCCTGCCTTCTCGTCCCACGCGCCGTAGACGACCCGCGGCACACGCGCCGCGAGGATCGCGCCGGCGCACATCGGGCACGGCTCGAGCGTGACGACGAGCGTCGTGCCGGTGAGGTGCCAGTCGCCCGTGTGCCGGGCCGCGGCGCGCAGGGCGAGGACCTCGGCGTGCGCCGTCGGGTCCTGCAGCAGCTCCCGCTCGTTGCGGCCGGTGCCGATCACCTCGCCGGAGGCGTCCAGCACGACCGCGCCCACGGGCACGTCGTCGGACGCCCGGCAGCCCTCGGCCTGGGCGAGCGCGTCGCCCATCCACGCCTCGAGCTGCGACGGGACGAGGGGCACGGCGACGCTCCAGGGACGGGACTCGCGGGCCGGTCGACTCCGCTACCGTGGAGCCTATGCGAGTGCACGTAGCGGACCACCCCCTCATCACCCACAAGCTGACCGTGCTCCGCGACAAGAACACGCCGTCGCCGACCTTCCGGGCCCTGACCGAGGAGCTCGTCACGCTGCTCGCCTACGAGGCGACCCGTGACGTGCGGACGTCCCCCGTCGACATCGAGACTCCGGTCGGCCCTGCCACCGGCCTCGAGATCAGCCAGCCGCGCCCGCTGGTCGTGCCGATCCTGCGCGCCGGCCTCGGCATGCTCGAGGGCATGACGAAGCTCGTCCCGACCGCCGAGGTCGGGTTCCTCGGCATGGTCCGCGACGAGGAGACGCTGCAGCCGACGACGTACGCCGAGCGCCTGCCCGACGACCTGTCGAACCGCCAGTGCTTCGTGCTCGACCCGATGCTCGCGACGGGCGGCTCGCTCATCGCCGCGATCGACTACCTGCTCGACCGCGGCGCGGTCGACGTCACCGCCGTCTGCATCCTCGCTGCGCCCGAGGGCCTCGCGGCCGTCGAGGCCGCGATGGAGGGACGCGACGTGCACGTCGTCCTCGGCGCCGTCGACGAGAAGCTCGACGAGAACGGCTACATCGTGCCCGGGCTGGGCGACGCGGGCGACCGCCTCTACGGCCTCGCCTGAGCGACCCTGCCCCGCCCAGCTCGACCCGAGCGCCCGATCCGGCCACGCCCTCGCGGCGTGCGCACGGATCGGGCGCTCCGTCGTGTCACCTTGACACGCGTCCGGCCCCTGGCCGAGAATCGCTCCATGACTTCCCCCGTGCACGCTCCGACCTCCCTCGAGGCCTTCGGGAGCGCCGGCATCATGATGCCGATGCACGCGGTCATGTGTCGAATGTGTGCCTGACCCGGCCACACACCTCGCCGAGTCGCAGCTGCTGACACCGCCAGCTGAGCTCACGTCCCCACCCGGACGTCGAGTCATCGACTCCCGGACGATCCGCGTCGTCACCCGACGCGCGTCCGGACGGTGCACCGCACCGACTGCTCGTGACGCACGGCACCATCGCCGGCGGGATCGAGCACCGACACACATCGAGCACGACGCTCCTGCCCCTGGCCGCCGCCGGGCGGGGAGTCGTCCTGCCGCCCTCCCGCAAGGACCCCGCCTGTCATGTCCCTCATCCTCGACCGCCCCGTCACCACAGCCCGCACCGTCTCGCCGGCCCGCACCTCCTCGACCGCGGCTCCGCTGAGCCGGACCGCAGCTGCTGCCGCCGCTGCTGCGACCGCACCCGCACCCGCTGAGCCGGCTGCGCCCCGGACCCGCTCGCTGCCCGAGGGCACCGAGGCCCGCGGCTTCGCCCTCTACGTCGGCATCGACGAGGTCACCGCCGCCCAGACCGGCACCGAGCTCGGCGACATCGTGGCGCAGATCAAGGCGCTCGTCGCCCAGATCGCCCCGGCCGCCGAGACGCACGCCGCGGTCGCCATCGCGCCCACCGGCGCCGGCGGTCGCGACGTCGACGTCGTCCGTCTCGCCCTGCAGGACCCGTCGGCCGTCGCCGCCCGTCGCCAGGCCGCCGAGGTGGACGAGGAGCCCGGGGCCCGCGGCGGCGTGGTCGTCGACATCTCGCGCAAGCGCGTGCTGCTCGACGGCGAGGCCGCCAACCTCACGTACAAGGAGTTCGAGCTGCTGCAGTACCTCGTGCTCCGCGAGGGCCGCACGATCGAGCGCTCCGAGCTGATCGGGGGGCTCTGGGCCGACGGCGACGACGAGGTGCCGAACGAGCGCACCATCGACGTCCACGTGCGTCGCCTCCGCGCGAAGCTCGGCGCGTTCGAGGACGTCGTCCGCACCGTGCGCGGCGCCGGCTACCGGTTCGACCGGCACGCCGACGTGTCGATCCGCCACGCGTCGACCCCCTCGCCCGACCTCTTCTAGGCGGCTCCGACCGGTCGCCCGATCGGGGTACGCGGCCGGGGGACGATCGTGTCGCGGGCGCTCGCGGAGAGTTCCCAGGAAAATAACGTTTCGATAACTAGACGACCGTTACCTGGCCGTTATATCGTGAGCGGGTCGAGGTCGTTTGCTGTGGCGGCCGAGGCAGGATGTGATTGCAGGACAACTCTGGTGCAAGGGAATGAAGGCCGGTCGCTCAGCGACCGGCCTTCTGTCGTTCCCGGACGCGCGACGGGCTCCCTGCCCTCCGTCGGCCCCGTGTCGGCCGTCTTCCCTAGACTCTCGAGAGGACCGAGAGCACGAGGAGCAGCATGAGCGACACAGCGGTGGCCGTCGGGGCCTGGGAGTCGCTCTTCCGGGCACAGGTCACGGTGATGCGCGAGCTGAACGCGCGCTTCCCCACCGACGAGATCTCGTTCAACGAGTACGACGTGCTCTTCAACCTGTCGAACCAGCCCGGCCGCAGCGCACGCATCCGTGACCTCACGCGTCACCTCCTCCTCACGCAGCCGAGCATCAGCCGGCTCGTCGACCGTCTCGCCTCGCGCGGGATCGTCGCGAAGCACAGCGACCCGGGCGACGGCCGCGGCATCATCGTGTCGATGACCGACGAGGGGTCGGCGCTCTACCGCCGCACCGCGGTCAGCCACGCCGCCGCGATCGCCGAGCGGGTCGGCGGCAGCCTCGACCACGACGAGCTCGTGGCCCTCACCGACCTCTGCACCCGGCTGCGTGCCGGGTCGTCCGACGACGAGCCGGCACCCGACGACGAGGGCGCCGTGCCGGCGCCCGGGACGGACGGCACCGCGTGAGCACCGCCTCCTCGACCACCAGCCCGACGATCGTCTGGCTGCGCGACGACCTCCGGATCGCGGACAACCCCGCGCTCGACGCCGCGGTCACGCGCGGCGGCCCCGTGGTCGTGCTCTACCTGCTCGACGAGCAGTCGCCGGGCATCAGGGCGCTCGGCGGCGCCGCTCGCTGGTGGCTGCACCACAGCCTCGCGTCGCTCGACCACGACCTCCGCGAGCTCGGCGCCTCGCTGACGCTGCGCCGGGGCGCGGCGGCCACGGAGGTGCCCGCGCTCGTCGCCGAGACCGGCGCCGGTGCCGTGTCCTGGAACCGCCGCTACGGCCTCGCCGCCCGCGAGGTCGACGCGGCCCTCAAGTCGGCGCTGCACGACGACGGCGTCGACGCCCACAGCTTCCAGGGCTCGCTGATGTTCGAGCCGTGGACGGTGCAGACCGGCTCGGGCGAGCCGTTCAAGGTCTTCACCCCGTTCTGGCGCGCGTGCCTCAGCCGGCCCGAGCCGCGGGAGCCGCTCCCCGCGCCCGAGCGGCTCACGGCGCCCGACGCTCTCCCCGCCAGCGACGACCTCGACTCCTGGCAGCTGCTGCCCACGCAGCCCGACTGGGCCGCCGGCCTCCGTGAGACGTGGACGCCGGGCGAGTCCGCCGCCCTCGACGTCCTCGAGGAGTTCGCGACCGGGCACCTCGCCGACTACGACCAACGGGACTTCCCCTCGCAGGAGGCGACGAGCCGGCTGTCGCCCCGCCTCCGCTGGGGCGAGGTCAGCCCGTTCCAGGTCTGGCACCGCATGCAGGCCGACCTGCCCGCCGCCTCCCGCGAGCAGGCGCAGGGGTTCCTCCGCGAGCTGGTCTGGCGCGAGTTCAACCACACCGTGCTGTTCGCGAACCCGCACCTCGCGACGAAGAACTACCGGCCCGAGTTCGACGCCTTCCCGTGGGAGGACCTCCCCGAGGCCGACCTCGATCGGTGGCGGCGGGGCACGACCGGCGTCCCGCTCGTCGACGCGGGCATGCGCCAGCTCTGGACGACGGGCTGGATGCACAACCGCGTGCGCATGGTGACCGCGAGCTTCCTCGTCAAGAACCTGCTCGTCGACTGGCGCGTGGGCGAGCAGTGGTTCTGGGACACCCTCGTCGACGCCGACGAGGCGAACAACCCCGCCAACTGGCAGTGGACGGCCGGCTCGGGCGCCGACGCGGCACCGTACTTCCGGGTGTTCAACCCCGAGCTGCAGGCCAGCAAGTTCGACGGGCACCGCGGCTACGTTCGCGAGTGGGTGCCCGAGGTCGACGACGACGACTACCCCGAGCCGATGGTCGACCTGAAGCAGTCCCGACGCGAGGCGCTCGACGCCTACGAGAAGATGCGGCGCACCCCGCCTGCCGACTCGTGACGAGCCCCGGCTCGTGACGCGCCTCCTCCTGACGCGACCCGCCTCCCGACGAGAGACACGATGACCAGCTCGCCCCGCACCTCCGGCGTGGACGCCGTGTTCGACGCCCGCCAGTCCGACGAGAAGGCGCCGAGCTCGGTCTTCGCGACCTTCGACCACGACGGCGTCACGCACCACGGCAGCCGCGGCACGCTCGACGGCTCCCCGGGCAGTGCCGTGCCCGGGCCCCACACGGCGTACCGCATCGCCTCGTGCACGAAGAGCTTCACCGCCGTGGTGCTGCTGGCGCTGCGTGACGAGGGGCGGCTCGTGCTCGACGCGCCGGTCACGGACTTCGTGCCCGCCTTCGCGGACGTCGTGCTGCCGACCGTCGACTCCCCCGTGCCGACTGTGCGCATGCTGATGACCATGTCGGGCGGCCTGCCCACCGACGACCCGTGGGGCGACCGGCAGGAGTCGATCACCGACGACGAGCTCGACGACCTGCTGCGCGGCGGCCTCCGCTTCGACAGCGTGCCGGGCACGGCCTTCGCCTACTCCAACCTCGGCTGGGCCCTGCTCGGCCGCGTCGTGTCCTCGGTCACGGGTCGCCCGTACCGCGAGGTCGTCGAGCAGACGGTCCTCGAGCCGCTCGGCCTCGGGTCGACGGGCTTCTCGAGCGACGTCGACGCCTCGGGCGGCCTCGCCGTGGGCCACCGCCGCGGCGACGACGGCTGGGAGCCCCTCCCCTTCTCCGGCCCCGGCGCCTTCTCGCCGATCGGCGGCCTCTTCAGCACCACCACCGACCTCGCCCGCTGGGCGCGCTGGCTCTCCTCGGCCTTCGACGACGAGGGCCGCGGCGACGTCGACGGCGTGCTGAGCCGCGCCTCCCGGCGCGAGATGCAGCAGCTGCAGCGCTTCGTGCCCGGCCTCGGGGCGCATCCCGCCGGCTACGGCTTCGGCCTCGTCGTCGAGCACTACCCCGACCTCGGCACGGTCGTCTCGCACAGCGGCGGCTACCCCGGGTTCTCGGCCCACATGCGCTGGCAGACCGCCACCGGGCTCGGCGTCGTCGGGTTCGAGAACGCGACGTACGCCCAGGTGTCCGTGCCCGTGGGGCTCGCGCTCGACGGCATGATGGCCGACACCGAGGAGGCGCGGGTCGTCGTGGAACCGTGGCCCGAGACGCTCGCAGCGGCAGCAGCCGTCGAGGCCGTCGTGCGCGGCGGCGAGGTGCCGGCCGGCCTGCTCAGCGAGAACATCGAGCTCGACGTGCCGCTCGAGCGGCGACGACGGCTGTGGGCCGAGGCGGTCGACTCGCTCGGCGGTCTCGTCGACGCGGAGGAGGCCTCGACCGGCGCTTCCTCGACCGGAGCCTCCTCGATCGTGCGCGACGAGCCCGACGTGCCCGTCGCCTCCTCGTCCGTGCCCTCGCACCGGGTCTGGCACCTGCCCGCCCGACGCGGCTCGCTGCGCCTCGAGATCCGGCTGACGCCGGAGGGCCGGCCCCGAGTGCAGACGATCGGCGTGCGGGCGGTCCCGGCGCGCTGACGGCCGGCGGTCGCCGCACCCGACTGCGGGCCCCGGGGCCGTAGCCTGGTGAGGTGACCGTCCAGTTCCGCATCTCCCCCGTCGCCCTGATCGACCCGCTGCGTCTCTACGACCTGCTGCGGCTGCGCGTCGACGTCTTCGTCGTCGAGCAGGAGTGCGCCTACCCCGAGCTCGACGGTCGCGACGTCGAGCCCGACGCGGTGATGCTCTGGGCCGAGGAGTACGAGCAGGTGCTCGCCACCGTGCGGCTGCTCGTGGACCACGCCGACGACGGCGCCGACGCCGACGCCCTGCGGATCGGGCGGGTCGCGACGGCGACCGCTGCCCGCGGACGCGGTCTCGCCGCCGACCTGATGCGCCTCGCGCTCGACCGCGCCGACGGGCGTCTCGTGCGGCTCGACGCCCAGGCGCACCTCGAGGGCTGGTACGCGCGCTTCGGGTTCGTCGTCGACGGCCCCGGGTTCCTCGAGGACGGCATCCCTCACGTGCCGATGTCGCGGGCGGCGACGCCGTCCGGCGACGCTGCGGGCACGACGGACGCGTAGGTCGGCTGCTGCGGCTGCGGCCGCTGCTGCTGCCGGTCCTGGCCGATCGAGGACCGGACCGTCGCGTCCGGTCGCGGGCGGCCCTACACTCGGGCCATGGAACGCCGTGCGACCCCGCCCCGTGAGCGCATCCTCGCCGCCGCGAGGGGCGAGTTCGCCGCCACCGGCCTCGCCGGTGCCCGCATCGACGCCATCGCGCGCGAGGCCGAGGCGAGCAAGGAGCGGCTGTACGCCCACTTCTCGACGAAGCGCGACCTCTTCGACGCCGTCCTCGGCGAGAGCATCGACCGCTGGGTGCAGGCCATCCCGTTCGACGCCCACGACCTGCCCGGCTGGGCACGTCGCCTCTACGACCACCTCGCCCTGCACCCCGACGACGCCCGCATGCTGCTCTGGGGCCAGATCGAGGGCGCCTCGTTGCCGAGCCCGGGCGTGGTCGACCACGCCCAGCTCGAGGCGCGTCGCGCCGCGGTGCAGGAGGCGCAGGAGACCGGCCACATCGCGCCCGGCTGGAACGCCGACGAGCTGTTGACCATGGTGTTCGGGGTCGTCCTCGGCTGGTTCGTCACGCCGTCGGCGACGAACCTGCACGGCGGCCCGCACGAGCGGCGCTGCGACGTCGTGGAGGAGGCCGTGAGGCGCCTGGTCGGCTGACCCGCGCCTCCTCGGGACGTCGCCTCCTCACGTCCTCGCTTCCGTGCCTCCGCATGTCCTCGCCGCACGGGCCGGGAGTAGCGTCGCGCTCGTGACCACGACAGAGCTGCTGCCCGACCTTTCCCCCGAACTCCGCACCGTGCTCGACACGGTGCCCGACACCGGCACCGTCCGGGGCGGCGACGTCGTCTGGGACGACGACGGCACGCCCCTCGAGGGCTGGCTCGCGACCCCGGACGCCGCCGCCTCGGCCGACCCCGACGAGCTGCGTCCTGCGGTGCTCGTGCTGCACGACTGGTTCGGCGTCGTCGACCACGTCAAGGTGCGAGCCGTGATGCTCGCCCGCCTCGGCTACGTCGCCCTCGCCGGGGACGTCTACGGCCAGGGCGTCCGCCCGGGGCCCGAGGAGGCGGGCGCCCAGGCCGGTGCCTGGTACGGCGACGTCCCCGCGTTCCGCGCACGCCTCGCGGCCAACCTCGAGCGGCTGCGGTCCGAGCCCGGCGTCGACCCCGCGCGGATCGCCGTGATGGGGTACTGCTTCGGCGGCTCGGGCGCCCTCGAGCTCGCCCGCTCGGGCGCCGACGTGGCAGCGGTCGCGTCGTTCCACGGCGGCCTCGGCACGCAGCTGCCCGCCGAGGAGGGCGCCGTGACGGCGCCGCTGCTCGTCATGACGGGCACGGCAGACCCGGTCGTCCCCGACGACGCCGTCGTCGCCTTCGAGGACGAGCTCCGCGCCGCCGGCGCCACGGACTGGCAGGTCGTCAGCTACAGCGACGCGATGCACGCCTTCGCGGTGCCCGGCACCGACTCCCCCGAGCACGGCGCCCAGTACCAGGCCGTCGCCGACCGCCGCTCGTGGGCCCAGATGCGCGCCTTCTTCGACGAGGTGCTCTAGGCGCGACCGGCCGAGCCGGGCCGGCCGGACCGGCCGGGCTTGCCGGACCGGGCTTGCCGGACCGGGCTTGCCGGACCGGGCTTGCCGGGCTTGCCCGGCCCGGCCGGGCTTGCCCGGCCCGGCCGGGCCGGGCCTGCCGAGCCGGCACGGCCCGGCTCGCCGGGCCGAGCGCCGCCTCGGTCCCGGCAAAGCCCGTCCACGTGCTCCCCGGAGGGGAGAAGGGACAGCGACGGCGTGGGCCCACGCCGCCCCTGTCCCTCAACGCCCCCCTCGCGGCACTCGCCGACCGTGGTGCCAGGCAGGCCCCCTAAGCCACGTGGCCCGAGCCGCCCGCGGCGATCGCCCGGAGCTGGACGGCCGTCGCGACGGCGGCGTGGGCGGCCTCGGCGCCCTTGTCCTCCTTCGAGCCGGGCAGGCCGGCGCGGTCGAGGCCCTGCTGTTCGTCGTCGAGGGTGAGCACGCCGAACCCGACGGGCTTGCCCGTGTCGAGCGAGACGCGCAGCAGGCCCGACGTGGCTGCGTCGGAGACGTACTCGAAGTGCGGGGTGCCGCCCCGGATGATCACGCCGAGCGCCACGACCGCGTCGGCACCGGCCTCGAGCGCGGCCTTCGCGACCACGGGCAGCTCGAAGCTGCCGGGCACGCGCAGCACCTCTGCTGTGGCGCCGAGGCGCTCGACGGTGGCCAGCGCCCCAGCGAGCAGGCCGTCGGTGATGGTCTCGTGCCAGGTCCCGGCGACGATCGCGACGCGTACGCCGGTCCCGTCGACGTCGATCTCGGTGGGGGCGCCCTCGACGCTCATGTGTGTCTCCTCGGGTGGGGTGGTGCGGGTGGGGTAGGTGGACGACGGACCGGCAGTGAACGGTCGGCAGCGACTGTGACCGCAGTCGGGCCGTCGCGCAGTCGGGCTCAGCCCAGGCGGTCGTGCTCGTCCAGCCAGACCACGAGCTGGGCGATCGACACGACAGGCACGCCGTCGCGGGCACCGAGGGCGACGAGTCCCGGCCAGCGCATCATCTCGCCGTCGTCGGCGACGATCTCGCTGATGGCGGCGACGGGACGGAGCCCGGCCGCACGCATCAGGTCGACCGCCGCCTCCGTGTGCCCGTTGCGCTCGCGCACGCCGCCGGGGCGGGCGCGCAGGGGCAGCACGTGCCCCGGGCGACGCAGGTCGTCGCGGACGGACGCAGGGTCGGCGAGGACCCGCAGCGTCGTCGCCCGGTCGGAGGCGCTGATGCCCGTCGTCACGCCCGCCGACGCGTCGACGCTGACCGTGTAGGCGGTGCCGCGCGCGTCCTCGTTGTGGGCCACCATCGGCGGCAGGTCGAGGGCGTCCGCGATCTCCGCCGCCATCGGCGCGCAGACGAAGCCCGACGACACCCGGACCGTCCAGGCCAGCCACTCGGGCGTCGCGAGCTCGGCCGAGAGCACGACGTCGCCCTCGTCCTCGCGCGACGCGTCGTCGGCCACGATGACGGGACGCCCCTGGCGCAGGTGGTCGAGCGCGGCCTCGATCGAGGAGGCGCCCGTCGCCTCGGCCGTGTCGGCCGCGGCACCCGGGTCGGTGACGGGAGGCACGCCGACCACGTCGTCGGCTCGAGCTGCGTCGCCCGCGCCTGCTGCGCCTGCCACGCCTGCCGCGCCGGCCACGCCTGCCGTGCCGGTCACGACGTCGCCCCCGCCCCGAGGGCGAGCATGCGGCGCACGTGCCGCGCGACCACGTCGGTCTCGACGTTGACCCGGCTGCCGGCGACCGCGCCGCCGAGGGTCGTCGCGGCGAGCGTCTCGGGGATGAGGCTGACCTCGAACCAGCCGGGCTGCTCGTGCGGCTCGCTGATCGCGCTCACCGTGAGGCTGACCCCGTCGAGGGTGACCGAGCCCTTGTCGACCAGCAGCGGCGACAGCTCGTCGTCGAGCGTCAGCCGGACACGGCGCCAGGCCTCGCCCGGCTCGACCTCGACGACGGACGCCGTCCCGTCGACGTGGCCCTGGACGATGTGCCCGCCGAGGCGGTCGCCCACCCGCGCGGCGCGCTCGAGGTTGACCGGCGAGCCGGCGCCGAGCCCCGCGAGCGTGCTGACGGTGAGCGTCTGCTTCATGACGTCGGCGGTGAAGGAGCCCTCGCTGCGGTCGACGACGGTGAGGCACACGCCGCTGACCGAGATCGAGTCGCCGTGCCCCGCGTCGTCGACGACGAGCGGTCCGCGGACGGTGAGCCGGACGCTGTCGCCGACGTCGTCGATCCGGACGACCTCGCCGACCTCCTCCACGAGCCCGGTGAACATCAGCGGCCCGCCGTCATGGTCGAGGCAGCGGCCACGGAGGCGTCGGCCCGTGGCGTGGTGTCAGGGGCGCACGAGGAGGTGCGGTGCAGCGAGGTCATGTCGGTCTCCGTCCGGAAGGGGCGGCTCCGGGGGACGACGCAGGGTCGCTCAGCTGGGCGCGCTCTCACGAGACGACGCCCGGCCCGCGCTTCCTCTCATCCGGACTGTGACCGTCGGCACCGGAGTTCCACCGGTTCAACCAGCACGCTCCCTCTCGGGAGACCTGCCGGGTCGCGGGCTGTGACCGCCGGTTCAGATTTGCACTGACCCCGGAGCGCGTTGCTCACGGCGACCCTAGCACCGCCGCCGCGGAGGCCACCGGGCATCCGCTCAGTCGACGACGACGCCGAGGTGCGCGGCGAACACGCCCGCCATCGACGCGAGCTGGAGGTGGTCGATCGTCGCGCCGCGGAGGCCGTCGAGCCCGTCGACCCGGTCGAGGTCGGTGGTGCGCAGGTCGGTGTGGGCGAGCGAGGCGCCGGTGAGGTCGAGCGTGCCGACGCGGCAGTCGACGAACGCGACGCGCAGCGCCTCGGCCCCCCGCAGGTCGAGCTCGCCGACCACGCAGCCCTCGAGCACGACGTCGGTGAGCCGGGCGCCTCGGAGGTTGAGGTAGTCGATCTTGCCGCCGACGATCCGCACCGACTGCCACGAGGCGTCGAACAACTCGGCCGAGCCCCAGCGCGGCCGCTCGACGCGGACGTCGCGCCAGGTCGCCCGGGCCGACGAGAGCTCGGGGGCGAACGAGTCGGAGACCACCGACTCGACGATGCGGGTGCCGCGCAGCCGGGCGCCGTCGAGCCGGGGGGACTCGAACACGCACTCGGAGAAGGACGAGCCCTCGAGGTCGCGGTCGGCCAGGTCGGCGTCCACGAACCGCTCGAGCTCGCGGTGGTCGCGCGGCCCCAGCAGGTCGGCGCCCATGTCGACGAGGCCCTGTGGGTCGAGCGGGTCGAGCCGCGGGGCGTCGGTGCCGCCGCCCACGCTGGCGACGGAACGGGACGAGGGGCGGCGCGGCGGGGTCATGCGACCACGGTAGCGGCGGGGTCCGACAGAGCCCGCGCCTCCTCGGCCATCGGGCTCGCCGCGCAGGGACGCGCCTCCGTCAGCACTCGACGACGTTGACCGCGAGGCCCGCCCGGCTCGTCTCCTTGTAGCTGTCGGCCATGTCGCGCCCGGTCTGGCGCATCGTCTCGATCACGGTGTCGAGGCTGACGACGTGGCTGCCGTCGCCCAGCAGGGCCATGCGCGCGGCGGCCACGGCGGTGCCGGCGGCGATGGCGTTCCGCTCGATGCAGGGCACCTGGACGAAGCCGCCGACCGGGTCGCAGGTGAGGCCGAGGTGGTGCTCCATGGCGATCTCGGCGGCGTTCTCGACCTGGCGCGGCGTGCCGCCCAGCAGGCCGGTGAGCGCCCCCGCGGCCATCGACGAGGCCGAGCCGACCTCGCCCTGGCAGCCGGCCTCGGCGCCCGAGATCGAGGCGTTGCGCTTGTAGAGGGAGCCGATCGCGGCGGCGGTCAGCAGGTAGTCGCGAGCCAGGGAGGCGCGGGTCGCCCCGTGGAACCGCATCGCGTAGTAGCCCACGGCCGGCACGATGCCCGCGGCGCCGTTCGTCGGCGCGGTGACGACGCGTCCGCCGCCCGCGTTCTCCTCGTTGACGGCCATCGCGTAGGCCTGCAGCCACTGGGCGGGCAGGTCGGAGGTGAGCAGCGACGAGGCCTGGCCCTGCTCGATCGCGGTGCCGGAGAGGGCGTACCGCTCGGCCCGCTCCTCCTGCAGGCGCAGCCGCTCGGCGACCTGGCGGGCGCGGCGGGGCACCTTCATCCAGCCGGGCAGGACGCCGGAGGCGGCGAGGCCGGTGTCGATGCACGCCTCCATCGCGGCCCAGCGAGCGTCGAGGCCGGTCTGCGCCGCCTCCTCGCCGTGCAGGGCGACCTCGTTGCGCCAGGCCAGCTCGGCGATGCCGATGCCCTCGGCGTCGCAGAGCCGGAGCAGGTCGTCGGCGTCGCGGAAGGCGAGCGGCGCCTCGCGGGCGGGCACCGCGTGCTCGTCGTCGCCGTCGCGCACGACGAAGCCGCCGCCGATCGAGAAGAACGTGTCGCGCGCGATGCTCTGCCCGGCGGCGTCGAGCGCCTCGAGGCCCATCGCGTTCGGGTGACGCGGGATGCGCGTCAGCGGGGCCATCCGGAGGTCGCCGCGGGCGAAGGCGATCTGGTGCGTGCCCAGCAGGCGGATGCCGCCGCCCGCCTCCACCGCCTCCTGCATGCGCGAGATCGTGGCCGGGTCGCCGGTCTCGGGCGCGAGGCCCGCGAGACCGGCGAGCACGGCCGACGGGGTGCCGTGCCCGAGCCCGGTGGCGGCGAGCGAGCCGTAGAGCACGACCTCGACCCGGGCGACGTCGCCCAGGCGGCCGGCGTCGCGCACCGTCTCGAGGAACAGGCGGGCGGCGCGCATCGGGCCCACGGTGTGCGAGCTCGACGGGCCGATGCCGATCGAGAAGAGGTCGAGGCCGGAGACGTAGTCGGTCATCGTGCTGCTCCTGGTGCTGTCGGGGAGTCGGGTGTCGGCGCAGAGGCGCCCGCGGCGGGGGCGGCCGGGCGGTCGCCGGTGCTGCGGGCGTGCTCGGCCATCGCGACGGACATGTCGGCGAGGAACCGCTGGACGGTGCGCAGCTCGGCGGCGTCGAACTGGTCCATCACCGTCGCGCTGAGCCGGCCGAGCGGTCCGAAGAACTGACCGGCGACCGCGCGGGCGGCCTCCGAGTAGTGCACGAGCACGCGGCGCCGGTCGGCGTCGTCGCGGCTGCGGTGCACGTGGCCGGCGCGCTCGAGACGGTCGATGACCCCGGTCGCGGCGCCCGAGGTGACCCCGAGCAGGTCGCCGAGCCGGCCCGACGTCACGGGGTCGCCGCGCTGCTCGGCCTGCATCACGTGCAGCAGCGCCTCGAGGTCGATGTGGCCGAGGCCCTGCTGCCCGGCGAACGACTGGGCGACGCGCTGCGACTCGGTCGTCAGGCGCTGCATCGAGGCGACCACGTCGCGGCGGAGGGGGTCGTCGTGCGCGCCGCCGGCCGCGGCGCCGTCGCCTCGCGGGCCGGTCGTGGTGTCTGTCATCGCGCCTCCTCGTCTGATTCTCTCCGACGCACGGTGTCCCTGCGTGCCATACTCTTACTTGCTAAGACTCTTTGTCGGCTAATTGCTTCATCTTGCTCGACCACCCTCGGAGGACCCCGTGCGCCCACTAGCCCGACTCGTCAGCGGACACCGCACCGCCTGGGTGGTGCTCGGCGGCACCCTCGTCGTCGTCGCCCTGCTGCTCGCCCTGCTGCCCTCGGGCGACGACGAGGCGTTCCCGCCGTCGGGCCTGCCCGACTCGAGCGAGGCCGCGCAGGTGACCGCGCTGCTCGACGAGTTCCCCTCCGCCGACGCCACCGTGGGGATCCTGGTCTGGAGCAGAGGAGGCGCGGAGCTGTCGAGCGCCGACCTCGCGGCCGTCGACACGGCCGCGTCCGCCCTCGCGGAGCAGTCGACCACGCCGCAGGCCGTCCGCCCGCAGGTGAGCGACGACGGCTCCGCCGCCCTCGTCGCGGTGCCCCTCTCGGCCGCCGACGTCGAGGCCGACGTGAGCGGCACGGCGACGAGCCTCCGCGACGCCGCCTCCGCCGGGCTGCCCGACGGGCTCCGTGCGTACCTGACCGGGCCGGTGGGGTTCCAGGACGACGTCTCGAACGCCTTCGCGGGGGCCGACTTCCGCCTCCTGCTCGTCACCGTGCTCGTGGTGGCCGTGCTGCTGATCGTGACCTACCGCAGCCCCGTCCTCTGGATCGTGCCCCTGGTCGTCGTCGGCGTCGCCGACTTCCTCGCCGGCCGGGTGGTCGTCGCCCTCGCCGAGCCCCTCGGCGTGACCGTCGACGCGTCGATCTCGGGCATCCTCTCGGTGCTCGTCTTCGGCGCCGGCACGAACTACGCCCTGCTGCTGGTGGCCCGCTACCGGGAGGAGCTGCTCGTCCGGCCCGACCGGCACGAGGCGATGCGGACGGCCGTGCGGAGCGCCGGCCCGGCGATCGCCGCGAGCGGCGGCACCGTCGCGCTCAGCCTCGCGACCCTGCTGCTCGCCGAGCTCTCGGGCAACCGCGCACTCGGGGCCGCCTGCGCGATCGGCGTCGTCGTGGCGATCGCGTTCGCCCTCGTGGTGCTGCCGGCGGCGCTCGTGGTCTGCGGACGCGGGCTGTTCTGGCCGTTCGTGCCGCGCGCCTCCTCGGCCTCGGTCGACGGGCCGGCGGCGGCGTCGACGGACGGAACGGGCGCCGGCCACGCCCGCCCCCGCCAGGGCTTCTGGGAGCGCCTCGGCCGCGGCGTCCAGCGCCGGCCCGGCCGCGTCGCCGTCGCCGCGGTCGCCGGCCTCGGCGTGCTCTGCCTCGGCCTCGGCGGCTACGCCGTCGGCCTCTCGCAGACCGACCAGCTGCTCGGCGACCCCGACTCCGTGACGGCCCAGCGGATCGTCGACGACTCGTTCTCGGCGGGGCTCACGAGCCAGACGATCGTGCTCGCCCCGACCGCGGCGACCGACGACGTCGTGCGGGTCGTCGAGGGCGTCGACGGCGTCGCCAGCGCCACGGCCGGCGAGCAGGCCGACGGGCTGACCCGCGTCGACGTCCGGCTCGACGCCGAGCCCGAGAGCGACGAGGCGTCCGCGACGGTGCAGGACCTGCGCGACGCCCTGCACGACGACGGAGGCGCGGTGGCCGACGCCCTCGTCGGCGGCACGGACGCGACCGCCTACGACGAGCGCACCGCCGCCTCCCACGACCTCGGGCTGATCGCCCCGGTCATCCTCGCGATCGTCTTCGCGATCCTCGCCGTGCTGCTGCGCTCGCTCGTCGCGCCGGTGCTGCTCATCGCGTCGGTGCTCGCGACCTTCGCCGCCAGCCTCGGGGCGGCGACGTGGCTGTTCACGCACCTCCTCGGGTTCCCGGCCCTCGACACGAGCGTCACGCTCTACGCGTTCCTCTTCCTCGTGGCGCTCGGGGTCGACTACAACATCTTCCTCACGACGCGGGCGAAGGAGGAGCGGCTGCGGCACGGCACGCGCGAGGGCATGGTGCGCGCCCTGTCGTCGACGGGAGGGGTCATCACGAGCGCCGGCGTGCTGCTCGCCGCCGTGTTCGCGGTGCTCGGGGTGTTGCCGGTCGTCGCGCTGACGCAGGTCGGCGTCATCGTCTGCATCGGCGTGCTGCTCGACACGCTCGTCGTCCGGACCGTGCTCGTGCCGGCGCTGGTGTTCCTCACGGGCGAGGCGTTCTGGTGGCCGAGCCGGCGAGGTCCGTCGAGAGTCCCTGGATCGACCCCCGAGCCCCGAGACGTCGATCTGAGGCCTCTCGCCTCTCCCGGACGGGACGAACCGGCGGGAAGCGCTCCCCCGGCGGCCCGCGAGAGCACGTCGTGACGGCTCG
Organism: Frigoribacterium sp. CFBP 13729; assembly: GCF_014841875.1. NCBI lineage: Bacteria > Bacillati > Actinomycetota > Actinomycetes > Micrococcales > Microbacteriaceae > Frigoribacterium > Frigoribacterium sp. CFBP 13729. The sequence continues at coordinate 1,189,880 of NZ_JACYUR010000001.1, forward strand.
GCGACCAGGGCGCCGGGCCGTCAGGGCGCCGGGGCGCCGGGGTGGAGTCCGAAAGGTCAGCTCAGCGGCAGGCGCCCCAGAGGCCGGCGCCCGAGTCGCGGGCGGCGGCCTCGGCCGCGACGAACGCGTCGCGGTAGCGGTACGGCTGGTCGTAGGTGTCCTCCTCGCCGAGGCCGGACGCGACCAGCTGCTGGTTCAGCAGGCCGCCTCCCTCGGTCCAGACGTAGCGGAGCAGCCGGTCGTAGCGGTCGGCGTCGCCCTGCGACGCGTCGTCCTCGAGCCAGACGGTCGACCCGACGGGCAGGGCGTCGGTCGTGAACGCGCTCGCTTCCGGGCCGAAGCAGTCGACGGGCGCATCGGGCTTGACGGTCTCGGGGGTGTCGACGCCGATCAGGCGGAGACGCTCGCGAGCACCGTCGGCGGCGACCACCACGACCGTGTCGCCGTCGACGACGCGCTCGACGGTCGCCGGGACGGCCGCGGCAGGGACGCTCGACGGGACGGAGGCGTCGGCCGAGGGGGGCCGGACGGTCCCGTCGGACGAGCCGCCGGACGAGCCTCCGGTCGCCCCGCCGTCGAGCAACTGGGGGAACGCGATGACGACGACGGCCCCGACCACCACCACGGCGAGCCCGAGGAGGGCACGGCGACCGGCACCCCGGGTCCGGGCGCGAGAGCGGCTGCGGCGACGCGCCGCCGTCGAGCGGCTCACTCGGCGAGCCTCGTGCCGCGGAGCTCGGGCAGGGCCAGCGCCGCCACGGCCGCGACGACGAACACACCGCCGAACACGGCGAACAGCACCGGCGTCCCGCCGAGGACGAGGAGGGGCGGCACCGTCAGCGGGGCCGCGATCGACGCGATGCGGCCCACGCCCGCGGCCCAGCCCGCCCCCGTGCCGCGCAGCCGGGTCGGGTAGAGCTCGGGGGTGACGGCGTACAGCGCGCCCCACGCGCCGAGGTTGAAGAACGACAGGAACATGCCCGACACGACGATCTGCGTCGCGCTGCCGCTGACCGCGCCGAAGCCGAACGCGGTCGCGGCGACGGCCGACCCGAGCAGGAACACGGCGAGCGTGCCACGACGTCCCCACCGCTCGATCAGCCAGGCCGACGCGGCGTAGCCGGGCAGCTGCGCGAGCGTGATCAGCAGCGTGTACTCGAACGACTTCACGAGCGGGAAGCCCGCCTCGACCAGCAGGGTCGGCAGCCAGACGAAGGCCCCGTAGTACGAGAAGTTGGTCATGAACCAGACGACCCAGATCGCGACGGTGCGACGCCGGAGGCCGTCACGGAGCAGCGCAGCCGCCGAGGAGGCGCGGGGCGCGTCGGCAGGGCGTGCGTCGGCCGGGCTCGGGTCGACCGGGCGCGGGTCGACCGGGCGCGGGTCGACCGCCGCTCGCGGTGCTGCGGCGGGCTGGGCCGTGCCCGCCGCCTCCTCGAACGCGCGCACCGTCCGCTCGGCCTCGTCGTGCCGGCCCCTCGATTCGAGGAACCGCACCGACTCGGGCATCCGCAGCCGCACGAACACGGCGTAGAGGGCCGGCAGCGCGCCGATCAGGAGCGCCCAGCGCCAGCCGTCGTCGCTCAGGGGGATCACCAGCCAGCCGACCAGCGCGGCGGCGATCGAGCCGAGGGCCCAGAACGCCTCGAGCAGCACGACGACACGGCCGCGGATGCGGCGGGGCGAGAACTCCGACACGAGGGTCGAGGCCACCGGCAGCTCGGCGCCGAGGCCGAGCCCGACCACGAAGCGGAGCACCAGCAGCGCCCCGACCGACCAGCTGAGGGCGCTGAGGCCCGTCGCGAGGCCGTAGACGAGCAGGGTCAGGACGAACACCGTCTTGCGGCCGAGCCGGTCGGAGAGCGACCCGCCGACGCCGGCGCCGATCGCCATGCCCGCGAAGCCGGCCGAGGCGACGAAGGCGAGGGCCCCCTTGTCGCTGCTCCACACGACCGCGAGCTGGGCGATCACGAACGACAGCAGCCCGACGTCCAGCGCGTCGAGGGCCCAGCCGAGGCCCGACCCGACGAGCAGGCGCCCGTGCTTGCGGGTGAACGGCAGCTCGTCGAGCCGCTCGGTGCGGGTGGGAGGCCCGGGCGTGCCGGGCGTGGGGGTCGCGACGTCGTCGGTCATCGAGGTTCCTGTGCTGAGGACGGCACGACGCAGGGTCAGGGCGACGTGGGCGACGACGCGGGGCCCTCGGCGAGCGCGAGGCCGAGGTGCTGCGCGTACTGCTCGGCCCGGCGTCGCACCTGGGCGCGTCGACGTTCGGTCCACGCTACCCAGGGATCCACCTCGATCGCGACCGTGCCGCGCGCGATCGTGCGTCGCCAGGTGCCGACCACCCGCCCGTCGACCGTGACGGCCGGCAGGAACAGCCCGTTCGAGGACGGCACGAGGCGGGAGGCGTCGGCCGGGTCGAGCGACGCCTCCCGGCCCCCGTAGCCGAGCAGCAGCTCGTCGAACGACGGCAGGAGGCGCAGGTCGCCTCGTGCCGGACGCCCCGGCTCCGCCTCCCCCTCCGTCCGCTCGATCCAGGTCTCGCCGTCGACGACGGTGGCCTCGACGTCGGCGACGAGGGAGACCGCGTGCCGCGCCTCGGTGAGCGTCAGCCCGCCCCACCAGGCCAGGTCGCGCACCGTCGCAGGGCCGCGCCGGGCCAGCCACCGGCGGACGTACTCGGCGAGCGCCTCCTCCCGGTCGTCGATGCGGCGGGAGCCGGGGATCCACTGCTCGAACAGGGCGAAGCGCTGCTGCGTGCCCCGGGGCGCCGCGAACACGATCACGCACCGGGCGCTCAGCCAGCGCAGCAGGTGCGAGCCGCGCTCGCCGGCGGTGTCGACGCCGTGACGGGCGACGGCCCCGAGGAGGTCGGGCCTCGAGAGCTCGCCGTGCTCGGCGAGGGCCGCGACCACCGCCTCCTCGGCCCGGGAGAAGTGCTGCGGCTCGAGGCCGGCACGTCGCCAGAGGCCCGTGCTCGCGGCGAGCGAGCGCGGCGCGAGCAGCTGGGTGAGCCAGCGCAGGTCGTCGGCCGCGACGAGGAACAGCGTGCCGCGGGCGGGCCAGCCGCGCACGACGCTGCGGTCGGCGAGGGCGGCCTGCACGGCAGCGGCGTCGGCGCCGGGGGTGCGCAGCGCGAGTGCCCAGGTCGCCGCGGCGAGGTCCTGCGCCTGCGTGCCGAGCATCGCTCGCGTCGTCGCCGCGACCGTCGGCTCGCCCGCGACGGAGATGCGCTGGGCGGCGGTCCGGGCGACGGCGACCTCGCGCAGGTGCGCTGCGGAGACCGGTCCGGTCTGACGGCCGGTCGAGGAGGCGCGGACCATGCCCGCAGTGTACGAGCCGTGAGAGTGCCCGGCGGGGACGGGGCGGGGACGATGTGCCCGTAGGCTCCGCGCACCGGACCAGCTCGGTCCGAGACGGAGGCACCACCATGGCAGAGAAATCAGCGAAGAAGACCACCGCGAAGGTCGCAGTCCGCAGCCTCAAGGAGAAGCGCGCGGACAAGAAGGCCAAGAGCGGCACCGCGTCGCACTCCGAGGACGCGGTCTCGAACGTCAAGAAGCGCTAGACCGCCGGTCGGGGGACGTCACGGCGACGTGATCCCCCTGACCGCAGGGGCCTCTCGTGCTCGCGATCCGGCCAGCGGGTGACAAGCGTGCCCTTCGTGAAATAACCTCAGCCGGGGCACCACGGCCCCCGTCTGGGAGGCCCGCATGCTCGACCGTTCCACCGCCCGTTCCGCCCGGCCCTCGCGGCTGCCGCGTCGAGCCTCGCTCCGCGGCCTCGCCGCCGCGACCACCACCGGCGTCGTCGCCCTGGCCCTCGCCCTCGGGGGCGCGACCGGCGCCTCCGCCGCCCAGGGCTCGTCCTGGGGCGAGTTCCAGGTCTCCGGCTCGGCACGCGCCTACACCGGGACGATGACGCTCGCGGGCGGGTTCCCCGCCACGACCTTCACCTCGACCTCACGACAGGCGACGGTCCCGAGCGGCTCGAGCACCTGGCAGGCGGCCTCGACGCCGCCCGGCGCCCAGTACGGCACGAGCAAGGGGCTGCCGTACCTGAACCAGAGGCCCTCGCAGGACTCGCCGACCGCGGCCGGCGCGGCCGTGACCACCTACACGTTCGAGTCGGCCACGCCGTCGTCCGGCTGGTCGTTCGTGCTCGGCGACATCGACGCCGACCAGGCGACGATCGCCGCCACCGGCGTCGGAGGCGCGCCCGTCACGGCTGCCCAGCTCGGCTTCCAGGGCACCTACAACTACTGCGCCGGCGCGGGCACGACGTCGTGCGACAGTGCCGGCACCGGCGACCAGCCACGCTGGGACGCCGCCACGAGCACGCTGATCGGCAACCCCGCCGGTGCCGACACTGAGGGCGCGGCCGGCTGGTTCAGCCCGAGCGTGCCGCTCGAGACGCTGACGATCACGTACCAGCAGCGGACCGGCTTCCCCGTCTACCAGACCTGGTTCGCGACCAAGACGTTCAGCGCGTCGGGGACGGCGACCGTGGGCACGGGCGAGACGGCGACGCCGTACGCGGGCGCCCGCGTCACCGTGACGAACGCCGCAGGTGACGTCGTCGGCACGACGGAGACGGGCCCGGACGGGACGTACTCGTTCGCCGCGCTGGTCGCCGCTCCCGGCTACTCGGTGTCGATCGCGGCACCGGACGGCTCCGCTCCCGCCGCGGCCCTGCCGTTCTCCCTCGCCACCGCCGACCAGGGCGGGCTGGACTTCGCCTTCCCGACCGTCGTGGCGCCTCCGGCGACGGCGTCCCTGACGGGCGTCGTACTCGTGGACGGGCAGCCGGCCCTCGGTCGTGTGCTCCAGCTCGTCGCGGAGGGCGACACCGACCCCCTCGGCACGGTGACCACCGGTGCCGACGGCCGCTTCGAGTTCCCCGGTCTCGACCCCGTCGGCCTCTACTCGGTCATCGACGTCGCGTCGGGCATCGAGTACGTCGCGTACCCGCCGAGCGACCGGGTCTACGAGATCACGACCCCCGAGACGGTCGACGTCACCGGCACGGTCACGAACGCCGACGGCACGCCCGCGGCGAACGAGACGCTGGACTTCGTCCCGGTGCCCGACGAGGGCACCGCGCAGCCGACGGGCCCCGACGTGTCCGTCGTGACCGGTCCCGACGGCAGCTTCGCGGCCGGGGGGCTCACGCCGGGCGTCGACTACGTGGTCGTCGTCGGCGACGACGCCGAGCACCCGATCCCGTTCACGGCGCCCGAGCTGGGCGAGACGCCCGCGCCCTTCGCCCTCGTCGTGCCCACGGCCGCGGCCGTCGCCGTGGACGGCACGGTCGTCGACTCGGCCGGTGCGCTCGCCCCCGGCGTCGTGGTGAGCGTCCTCCCGGTCGGCAGCGACGTGCCCGTCGCGACCGCCACCACCGACGCGGCCGGCCGCTTCGTGTTCGCCGACCTGACGCCCGGGACCACCTACCGCCTCGCGGTGACGGGTGCCGGAGACCCGACCGAGTTCGTCGCGTACGTCGACCGCACCCTGGGCACCTTCGCCCTGCTCGCCGCCGAGGTGCCCCCGGTCGAGCCGCCGGTCACCGACCCCGGTGCGGGAACGCCGAGCACGCCCCCCGCAGGCGGCGCAGGCACCGGCGGGAACGGTTCCGGCACGAGCACCGGCGCGGCCGGCGGTCGCGGGCCCCTCGCCTTCACGGGCAGCGACATCGACCAGCCGCTCCTGCTCGCGGGCGGGCTGCTGGCTGCGGGGCTGGGCCTCGTGGCCGGCGGGGCCGCGCTGCGGCGTCGTCGCGCAGCGCTGGCCACGGCGGCGGAGGCAAGCTCCTCGCGGGGCTGACCCGCGCCTCCTCGGCTCGGACCTGGGAAGAACCTCCGAACAGAACGGTCTGCGCGCAGGTCCGGACGCCCCTAATGCGTCCGGACTTCCGCGTCGCCGTGCGGATCGGGACGACTCTGGGCCACCGCTCACCGAACGAGTCGGATGTCAAGGGGCCTTCCGCCGGCCGCGGCGGGATCGGTAGCGTCCTGGACGCACGATCGGCGACGCCGCCCGGCGCCGCCTCGACCTGAGGAGGTCCCCGTGAAGAAGCGTCACTCCATCGGCACCACCGTCCTGGCCGTCGCCCTGTTCACCGGCGCCGGCACCGCAGCCCAGGCGCAGGCCGCCACGGGCGCTCCCGCCGACTACTGCGCGCCCTCCGTCGGCTGCGCCGTCGACCCGGTCACCGGCGACCGCATCTTCGTCAACACCCCGAACCTGACCCAGAAGGAGAAGACGCTCATGCTGGAGTGCAACCACGGCATGGGCGGCGCGCTGCTGACCGCGGCCGGAGGCGTCTTCAAGAAGAACTGGGGCAGCGTCCTCAAGGGCGCGGGCAAGGCGGCCGAGACGGCGACGGGTCCGTGCAAGGACCTGTGGGACTCGACGACCCGCCTGCGCTGACCGGCTAGGGAACGAACACGAGACGCCCTCGACCTCCTCTGGGTCGAGGGCGTCGTCGCGTCTCGGCCTCGGCGCGTGCGCGCCAGCGAGCCACGTCTGTACCCCGGACGCGGAGGCGACTCGGCGGGTGCCGCCGGTCGCCCCGGCCTACCGTGCACGCCGTGCCCGGCGGACTCCCGCGGGCGCAGCCGCACCGATCGAGGAGGCACACATGAAGGCAGTCGTCTGGCACGGCATCGGGGACATCCGTCTCGACGAGGTCGAGAAGCCCACCATCCAGGACGCGAACGACGCGATCGTCCGCATCACCCGCAGCGCGATCTGCGGCACGGACCTCCACTTCGTGCGCGGCACGATGGCGCCGATGGAGGAAGGCACCGTCCTCGGGCACGAGGCCGTCGGCGTCGTGGAGCAGGTGGGCGACGCGGTACGCGGCTTCAGCCCCGGCGACCGCGTCGTGATCAACAGCACCGTGTCGTGCGGCGCCTGCCGGTACTGCCGCGAGGGCCACACCGCCCAGTGCGACGTCGCCAACGCGAACGGGCCCGACGCGGGCACCGCCTTCTTCGGCGGGCCGGCCTCGACCGGGCCGATCGACGGCCTCCAGGCCGAGTACGTGCGCGTCCCGTGGGCGCGCAACACGCTGCACCCGCTGCCCGACACGGTCAGCGACGAGCAGGCGATCCTGCTCAGCGACATCTACCCCACCGGCTGGTTCGGGGCGGAGCTCGCCGGCGTCCGTCGCGGCGACGTCGTCGCCGTGCTCGGGGCGGGCATCGTGGGGCAGTTCGCGATCGCGTCCGCGTTCCAGCAGGGCGCCTCCCGCGTCATCGCGATCGACGGCCTCGAGGACCGCCTCGCCCAGGCGCTGGCCCAGAACGCCGAGGTGGTCGACTTCAACCGCGAGGACCCGGTCCAGGCCGTGAAGGACCTCACGGGAGGCGTCGGCGTCGACGCCGTCATCGACGCCGTCGGGGTCGACGCGCAGCACCCCGTCTCGGGCCCCGCCGCTCCCTCCGACGAGGAGAAGAGCAGCTTCGAGCAGGAGGTCGCGCAGGTCGCGCCCGACGCCGCTCCGCAGGGCGACCTGTGGGTGCCCGGCAGCGCGCCGTCGCAGGCGGCGCGCTGGGCCGTCGAGATCGTCGCGAAGTACGGCCGGATCGGCATCATCGGCGTCTACTCGCCCACCGTCGAGTCGTACCCGATCGGGGCGGCCATGCTCAAGAACCTCACGATCCGGATGGGCAACTGCGACCACCACTCGGTCACTCCCCCGCTGATCGAGCGCGTCGCCGCCGGGCTGTTCGACCCGACCGCGCTCATCACCGAGCGCGAGCCCGTCGGCGACGCGATCGCCGCGTACGAGGCGTTCGACCGGCGCGAGCCGGGCTGGCTCAAGGTCGAGCTGACGACGGCGTAGGCCCCGGCCCCTCGGGGCGCGAGGCGGACGAGGAGGCGCGGTGCAGGGACGACCTGCACCGCGCCTCCTGCATCCGGTCGGCGCACAGCCCACGGGTGTTGCCTGACGCCATGAAGAACACCACACTCGGCAGCGTCGACGGCGGACTCGACGTGGGCCGCATCGGCCTCGGCCTCATGGGCATGTCCGCCTTCTACACCGGCAGCGGGACCGACGACGACGAGTCGGTGCGCGTGATCCACGCCGCTCTCGGCCACGGCGTCACCCTGCTCGACACGGCCGACATGTACGGCCCGCACACGAACGAGCAGCTGCTCGGCCGGGCGCTCAAGGGCCGTCGCGACGACGCTGTCGTCGCGACCAAGTTCGGCAACGTCACCGACCCCGAGGCGCGGGCCGAGCGGGCGATCGACGGTCGCCCGGAGTACGTGCGCAAGTCGATCGACGGCTCGCTCAAGCGGCTCGGGATCGACCACGTCGACCTCTACTACCAGCACCGGGTCGACCCCCTGGTGCCGATCGAGGACACGGTCGGGGCCATGGGCGAGCTGGTCGAGGCCGGCAAGGTGCGGTTCCTCGGGCTCTCCGAGGCGTCGCCCGAGACGATCCGCCGCGCGCACGCCACCCACCCGATCACGGCGCTGCAGACGGAGTGGTCGCTGTGGAGCCGCGAGGCCGAGGCCGAGGTGCTGCCGACCGTGCGCGAGCTCGGCATCGGCTTCGTGCCGTACTCGCCGCTCGGCCGCGGGTTCCTCACGGGCACCCTGCGCTCGGTCGACGAGCTCGCCGACGACGATTTCCGCCGTTTCAACCCGCGGTTCGAAGGCGACAACCTGAAGGCCAACGTGCGGATCGTCGAGCAGGTCGACGAGGTCGCCCGCCAGGTCGGCGCGAAGCCCGGCCAGGTCGCGCTCGCCTGGCTGCTCGCCAAGGGCGAGGGCATCGTGCCGATCCCGGGCACGAAGCGCCGCACGTACCTCGACGAGAACGTCGCCGCCGACGCGATCGAGCTCACCGAGGAGCAGGTGCACCAGCTCGACGACGTCGCCGCGCCGAAGGGCGACCGCTACTCGGACATGTCGACCATCGACCGCTGAGCACGGCCCTCGAGGGCGGGTCTCCCGGCTCGGGGGCAGGTCGGTCGCGACCCGTCCTCGGCCCGGGAGGCCCGCCCTCGACGCGTCCGGGGACGGGGAGGCGCGGGTACGGTCGACCGATGGACGACGTGATCAGACGACGCGCCCTCGTGCACGGCACCGTGCAGGGCGTCGGGTACCGCTTCTCGACCGAGGGCGAGGCGGACCGCCTCGGCGTCGACGGCTTCGTGCGCAACCGCTCCGACGGCACCGTCGAGGTGGAGGTCGAGGGCACGCCGGAGGCCGTCGGCCAGCTGCTGGCCTGGCTCGAGGACGGACCGACCGGGGCCGACGTGTCGCGGGTCGACGTGGAGGAGCTCGCGCCGACCGGCGAGGGCGGCTTCGAGACGCGTCGCTGAGCTGCGCGGCCCGGGCGAGAGGGACCCGGCCCGGGTGCTCGCACGCACCCGACAGCGTGGAGTCCCCGGACCGGGCCGGTGGCGCCCGCGAAGGGCGCGCCCTCAGTAGTACCAGGCCGCGCCGGGGCGTCTGCTGAGACTCGCGGCTCATGTTCTGATCCGTGCACCCTCCGCAGGTTCTCCCACCTGACCTCACACAGGAGGCGCGGCGTGCGTCTCCATGATGAGTACGATCAGCCGAGACAGGAGCCCCGATGAGCACGATCTCCGTCGTCCACACGACGATCGACAGCCCCGTGGGCGAGTTGACGCTCGTCGGCCGCGAAGACGGCCTCACGGGCCTCTACTTCTCTGACCACCGTCGCCTGCCCGACCCTGTGAGCTTCGGCGCCCGATCGTCGGTCGGCACCGGCCTGTCCGACTTCGTCGAGGTCGAGAGCCAGCTCGCCGCGTGGTTCGCCGGCGAGCGTCGCGCCTTCGACCTGCCCCTCGCGCCGGTCGGCACGGCGTTCCGGCAGCGCGTGTGGCGGCAGCTCGCGACCATCCCCTGGGGCGAGACCCGCACCTACGGGCAGCTCGGGGCCGCCCTCGGCGACGTCAGGCTCGCCCGAGCCGTCGGCACCGCCAACGGGGCCAACCCGCTGAGCATCCTCCTGCCGTGCCATCGAGTCGTCGGCTCCGCCGGTTCGCTCACCGGGTACGCCGGCGGGCTGGTCCGCAAGCGGTTCCTGCTCGACCACGAGGCACCGGCGTCGGCCGGCTCCGGCCGGCTCTTCTGAGATGCCGCCCTTCGATCGCGTCGTCGAGCTGCACGGCACCACCGTCCTCCGGGTCTGTCGTGCCCTGCTCGACCCGACCGACGCCGACGACGCCTGGTCCGAGACGTTCCTGGCCGCCCTGGTCGCCTGGCCGGACCTCCCGCCCGACGTCAACGTCGAGGCGTGGCTCGTGACCGTCGCCCGGCGCAAGGCCCTCGACGTCATCCGGGCCAGGGGCCGTCGGCCCCAGCCCGTCGAGCACCTGCCGGAGTCCGGGGCGGACGGCGACTCGTCGTCGGCGGCCTTCGACGAGGTCCTCGCCCGCGACGACGCCCTGCTCCGCGCGGTCCGGTCCCTGCCCGAGGGACAACGCGACGCGGTCGTGCTGCACCACCTCGCCGGGCTGAGCCACCTCGAGGTCGCCGAGCTGACCGGCCGCAGCCACGCCGCGTGTCGACGCTCGGCGGCCGACGGCGTCGCCGCCCTGCGCAACGTGCTGGGCGAGCGCGACGAGAGAGGCTCCACCCCCGCCCTCCCGACCCGCCCGACCGGCCCGACCGGCTCGACGGCGGTCCGACCCGAAGCGCCCCGACCTGCAGCACCCCGACGCACGAGACCCCGAGAAGGAGCACGCCCGTGAACGACACCGGACCCGACGTCGACACGACGGTGCAGCGCCGCCTCGTCGAGGCGACCGACACCGAGCCTGGCCCCGGCCTCGACGCACACCTCGCCCTCCTCCGCGGCCGACTCGCGGACCAGGCTGCGGTCGTCGGCACCGTCGACGTCTTCTGGCGTACCGTCCCCTCCCCTGTGGGGCTGCTGCTGCTCTGCTCCACGGACGTCGGTCTCGTGCGCGTGGCGTTCGAGGTCGAGGACCACGACGCCGTGCTCGACCGCGTCGCCGAGCAGGTCGGCTCCCGGGTGCTGCGTTCCGGCCGGCAGCTCGACGAGGTGGCGGTCGAGATCGACCAGTACTTCGCCGGGCGGCGCCGGGACTTCGACCTCGTGCTCGACCGCAGGCTGTCCCGGGGCTTCCAGCGGACCGTGCTCGAGCACCTGCCCGAGATCCCCTACGGCGAGACGGCGAGCTACGCCCGCGTCGCCACCGCGAGCGGCAGCCCGAGGGCCGTCCGAGCCGTCGGCACGGCCTGCGCGACGAACCCCCTGCCGGTCGTGGTGCCCTGCCACCGCGTGGTCCGCAGCGACGGCACCCCGGGTCGTTACCGCGGCGGCGAGGCCGCGAAGACGGTCCTGCTCGGGCTCGAGTCGCAGCTCTCGGCCGGAGCGCGCTCGTGAGCGGCGTGGTGGTCGGCGACGACGGCCTGGCCCGACCACCGTGGGCTGCCGTCGACCCGCTGATGCGCGAGTACTACGACACCGAGTGGGGCATGCCCGTCCGCGACGAGCGCGGGCTCTTCGAGCGGCTGAGCCTCGAGGCCTTCCAGTCGGGGCTGTCGTGGGCCACCATCCTCCGCAAGCGCGAGGCGTTCCGCTCCGCGTTCCACGACTTCGACCCCGACGTGGTGGCCGGCTTCGACGACGCCGACCGCGAGCGCCTGCTCGTCGACGCGGGCATCGTGCGGAACCGGCTCAAGATCGACGCGACGATCACGAACGCCCGCGCGACGGTGGCCCTCCGCGAGCGCGGCGGGCTCGTCGACCTCGTGTGGTCGCACCGGCCCGCCGAGACCCCTCGTCCCGTCGAGCTCGCCGACGTCCCCACGACCTCGCCCGAGTCGGTCGCGCTCTCGAAGTCGCTCAAGGCCGTCGGCTTCGCCTTCGTCGGCCCGACGACGATGCACGCGCTGATGGAGGCCACCGGGATCGTCGACACCCACCTGGTCGACAGCCACCGACGAGGGTCGTCGGGCGTGTGGGAGGCGGCACGGTGACCGACCTCGTCCTCCGCCCGCTCGAGCTGCGCCTCGAGACCGACGGCCCGTACGACGCCGCGCACGCGATCGGCCTCCTCGCGGCGCACAGCGTGCCGGGAGCGGAGCTGACCGACGTCACGGCCGGCACGCACTCCCGCCTCGTCGACGTGGCAGCGGCCGATGAGCCGTCGCGCGTGCTGCGGCTCGACCTGCGCCTCGAGCCGAGCGGCGTCGACGTCGTGGCCACCGCCTCCGAGGGGCTCGCTCCCTCGCCGGACGACCGCGACCGGGTCGAGCGTCTCGTCCGTCGGTGGCTCGACCTCGACGCCGACACCTCCGGGGTGCTCGACGCACTCGGCGACGACCCCGTGCTCGGCCCGCTCGTCCGCGAACGGCCCGGCATCCGCATCACCGGCAGCCCCGACGGCTGGGAGGCGGCGGTCACCACCGTGCTGGGCCAGCAGGTCTCGCTCGCCGCGGCCCGCACCTTCGCGGGACGGCTCGTCGCCGCGCTCGGCACCGACGTGGCCGGGACGGGACTCCGCAGGTTCCCCCGCGCCGACGTCGTCGCAGCCCTGCCGGTCGACGAGCTCCGGGCCGCCGTCGGGGTCACCGGCGCCCGGGGCCGGACGCTGCACGCCGTCGCCGAGGCCGTGGCCGGCGGTCTCGTGATCGCGCCCGACCGCGACGTCGCAGCCGTCCGTGCGTCGCTGCGGGCCCTGCCCGGCATCGGTCCGTGGACGGTCGACTACCTGTCGGTCCGGGCCCTGGGCGACCGGGACGCGTACCCGGCGGGCGACCTCGTGCTCAGGCGGGCGCTCGGCGGCGTGACCACGAAGCAGGCCGAGGTCGCGTCCGCGCCCTGGGCCCCGTGGCGCGCCTACGCCCTCTTCCACCTGTGGTCGCACGCCCTGCCGACCGTCCCCTGACCTGCCGCCCGCACGACGCCTACTGTCGGAGGGGCACCGCCCACGAGAGGACGACCCCATGAGCACCAGCCACGACCACGAGCCCCACGACGACGTGACCGAGAGCCACGCCACCGAGGGAAGCGCCCTCGACGAGCGCCTCGAGGAGGCCGCGCTCGCCTCCCACGACGACGCCGTCACGACCTCCGCCGGGCACCCGGCCGACGGGGCCACCGACACCCAGGGCCGCCCCGCCGGGAGCGGGGACGCGACTCCCGAGGGCGACGTCACCGAGCGCCTCGGCGGCCCGCTGTCGGGCGAGGACGGCTACGTCGCCGTGGACCCCGCCGGTGTCTCCGGGAACCGGACGGACGGGCTGACCGCCGACGACGAGGACGGCCGTGGCGAGAGCGGGGCCGAGCCCGGCGCCCAGGTCACGGGCAGCGGCGGGCGCTGACGACGCCGCCCCGTCGCCGGCATGGTGCAAGCTGGTGGGGATGACTTCCTCGCGCGCGCACCTCGACGACTTCGCCTCCTTCATCCAGGCGTCCCCCTCCTCCTTCCACGCCGCGGCCGAGGCTGCTCGTCGGCTCGACGCGGCCGGCTTCACGGCCCTCGACGAGACGGCCGAGTGGCCGACCGGTCCTGGACGGCGCTACGTCGTCCGTGACGGCGCCGTGATCGCGTGGGTCGAGCCGGGCGGCGCCTCGTCGACCACTCCGTTCCGGGTCGTGGGCGCGCACACCGACTCCCCCGGCTTCAAGCTCAAGCCGAAGCCCACGACGGGCACGCGGGGCTGGGTGCAGGCGGGCGTCGAGGTCTACGGCGGCCCGCTGTTCAACTCCTGGCTCGACCGCGACCTCGAGTTCGCCGGGCGGCTCGTGACCCGCTCGGGCGAGACCCCCCTCGTGCGGACCGGGCCGCTCCTCCGCATCCCCCAGCTCGCGGTGCACCTCGACCGGGGCGTCAACGCCGAGGGGCTCAAGCTCGACCCCCAGCGTCACCTCGCCCCGGTGGTCGGCGCCGGTCCGCTCGACCAGGCCGACGTGCTCGGCCACCTCGCGGGCCTCGCCGGCCTCTCGGGCTCGGACGTGGTCGGCTACGACGTGGTCGTCGCCGACACCGCCGCCCCCGCCGTGCTCGGCCTCTCGGGCGAGCTCTTCGCGGCCGGGCGGATGGACAACCTCTCGTCGACCCACGCGGGGCTGGCGGCCCTGATCGCGACGGCCGACGCCGAGCTCGACCACGTCGCCGTGTTCGCCGCGTTCGACCACGAGGAAGTCGGGTCGGCCACTCCCTCCGGGGCCGCCGGGCCGTTCCTCGAGGACGTCCTCGCCCGCGTCTCGGCGGGCCTCGGCGCCGACGCGACCGACCACCGGCGCGCGCTCGCGGCCTCGTGGTGCCTCAGCGCCGACGCCGGGCACGCCGTCCACCCGAACTACCCCGAGCGGCATGACCCCGCGAACCTGCCCGTCGTCAACGGCGGGCCGCTGCTCAAGATCAACGCGAACCAGCGCTACGCCACCGACGGTCTCGGCGCGGCCGAGTGGGTGCGGGCGTGCGAGCAGGCCGGCGTGCCGTTCCAGGAGTTCGTCTCGAGCAACAGCGTGCCGTGCGGCTCGACCATCGGGCCGATCACGGCGACCCGCCTCGGCATCCGCACGATCGACGTCGGCGTCCCCCTGCTCGGCATGCACTCGGCGCGCGAGCTCTGCGGCGTCGACGACCCGGCCTCCCTGTCGGCTGCCGCCGCCGCGTTCCTGGCCCCCGCCTCCTAGGGGCTCGTGCCCGCGGGGCGGGCGGGTCCGTCGTCAGCGGTCCGTCACGTGCGCCCGTGCAGGACGAACCCGCCTGCCCCGCCCACGCGGCCGCCTGCCCCGGCACGCGGCCGAGCGCGGCCGCCCGCACTGCCCACGGGGCCGGCGGCCGCCCTGCACCTCAGCCGAGCGCGACCTCGCCTCGCTGGCCGAGGGCCCAGGCGGTCATCGCCGGCCACGCACCGAAGCCGGAGTCGGGGGTGAGGTGCCCGCCGCCGCGCACCACGACTTGGCGGGCGTCGAGGCGGCCGCGCCACGTGTCGCCGAGGCCGAGCGGGAGCCACGGGTCGTCGTCGCCGGCCACGACGACCGAGTCGCCGATGCCCCCCGCGCCCAGGAGACGGCCGTCGAACAGCAGCGTGTCCCGCGACTCTGCCCCGGTGGCCTCACCACCGGCCTCACCGCTGGCCTCACCGCCGGCCGCGCCGCCGTCGACGAACGCGTGCACGGCGTCCTGCCCGGCGATGAGCTCGGGCGACGGCGGCGACACGAGCGCGACCCGGTCGGCCGCGAGCGGGCGGGCGCCGGCCTGGATCCGCAGCCAGAGCAGGGTCGAGAGGCTGTGGCAGACGACCGTCACCGGGCCGGGGCCGAGAGCGGCGTGCTCCGACCGGACCGCCCCCTCCCACTCTGCGAGGTCGGGCTCGTCCGGCGAGGGCAGCTGCGGGTAGCGCACGGCGAGTCCACGCCCCCGCAGCTCGTCGGCGAGGAGGTGCTGCCAGTGGTCGGCCGGGCGCCTGTTCTGCCAGCCGTGCAGCAACAGGAACCCGGGCGCGCTCGTCGTCATCCGCCGATCCTGCCCGAGCGGCGCCGGCGGACGTGCCAGGCTCGACCCATGTCGTCACAGAGCGTCCCGCCCGGGTTCGTCGACGCGTGGGCCTTCGAGGGCGAGCCCACGCTGTCGGGCCCCGTCCCGGAGGGCTTCCACGTGACGGCCGTCTCGCGACTCGTCGGCCACGGGGCGGACGACGCGCGGACCGCCGGGGACGCCGTCCTCGGCTGGCAGGTGCACCGGGGCTCCGGCTTCGTGGCTCTGCAGGTGCCCGACCGGGTGCAGGTCGGCGCGGTCAGCTCGTGGGCGATCCCGTTCGGGCCGCTGCGACCGCGGGTCGCGTGCAAGGTCGTCCGGGTGCTCGACGACGAGCCCGTCGGCGAGACTGCGGAACGACCCGCCGACGCACCCGGACCAGCGCGGCTCGGCGGCGCGCCGGTGCTCCCCCGCTCGACGGGGTTCCTGCACGCGGCCCTGGTCGGCCACCCGCAGCGCGGCTGGGAGAGCTACCTCGTCACGCACCACCCCGACGGCCGCGTCACCCTCGACATCCGCGTCGTCTGGCGGCCGGGAGCCTGTTGGATGCGCCTGGCCGGCCCGGCGTCCGGGCTCGCGCTGCGCCTCCTGCTGCGCCGCAACCTCCGCGCGCTCGACTCGGTCCTGCGCCGCTGAGCCCCCGCCCCAGCCGGGGTGCGAGACTGGTCGCCCACCGTCCCGCACCTCCTGCCCCGGCAGCACTGCGGGGCGGACACCGACGAGGAGGCGCATGGCCGTCACACGCACCGGCTCGCGCAGGCGAGGCCGCGACGAGTCCAGCACCCGCGTGCGCGTCAGCCGGGTCGAGCGCGGCGACCTCTGGGTTCGCGTGAGCACCATCGGCACGACCGGCGAGCGCCCGTTCGTGCTCGTCCCCGGCATCGGGGTCTCGTCCGACTACTTCGAGCGACTGGCCCCGAACCTGAACGCGTTCGGTCCCGTGCACGCCCTCGACCTGCCGGGCTTCGCGGGCGTGACGCATCCCCGCAAGGCTCTGACGATCCGCCAGTTCGCCGACCTCGTGGGCGCCGCCATCGACGACCTCGGGCTCAAGGACCCCATCGTCGTCGGCCACTCGATGGGCACCCAGATCGTCACCGACCTCGCGGCCCGGCGCCCCGAGCTGTCGACGCTCGTGCTGATCGGCCCCGTCGTGAACCCCGCCGAGCGACGCGTGACCGTCGCGGCACGGCGCTTCCTGCAGGCCGCCTGGCACGAGCCCGGCCGGGTCAAGGTGCTCGCGCTGCGGGCCTACCTCGTCTGCGGCGTGCACTGGTTCTCACAGGTCCTGCCGAAGATGATGACCTACCCGATCGAGCAGCAGCTGCCGAAGGTACGCGCCCACACGCTCGTCATCCGTGGCGAGCACGACGCGGTCGCACCGCGCAGCTGGGTCGAGCAGATCGGGCGGCTCGTGCCGTCGTCGCGGCTCTGGGAGATGCCCGGCGCGGCCCACTCCGTCATGCACGCCCACGCGGAGGAGGTGGCGCGGCTCTGCGTCGAGCACGCCGAGCAGCCCCCACGGCCAGGCGAGGGCGGCGAGCTGCAGCACTACGCGGACGCCGGCGACGGCACCGAGCGGGGCGAGTTCGACTTCACCCCGCAGGAGGCAGCGCAGGCGGTGCTGGCCACCGTCCGCGAGGGCGTCGCCATCGCCCGCGGCGACGACGCCGCCATCGGCGAGGCCAAGTCCGAGCACGCCGAGGCGATGCTCGCCGCCCACGACCGCGCCGAGCGACGCCGGGCCGACGAGCAGTCGGAGGAAGCGCAGTCGGACGAGGAGGCGCGGGCCGACGACGAGGACGACGCCGCCGCCGACGACGCCAGCCGCACCGGACGCACCGAGCGGGACGGCCGGACGACCGCCTCCTAGGCTCGCTGCTCCCAGGCTCGCGGCCCCTAGCCCCCGCCCGTCGCCGTCAGGACGATCAGCGCGACGTTCAGCGCGATGACGACGGCGATCGCCGCCCACGCGGCGACGCGCGTGCCGGTCGCGTTCCGCCCCGTGCCCATCAGGCGCGCGTCGCTCGTCACCACGACGAGCGGGACGAGGGCGAACGCGATCCCGAAGCTCAGCACCACCTGGCTCAGCACCAGCAGCCAGGTCGGGCTGACGCCCGTCGCGAGCAGCACCAGGGCAGGAACGAGCGTGACGACGCGGCGCACGAGCAGGGGCACCCGCACCTTCAGCAGCCCGTGCATGATCTCGGCGCCGGCCATGGAGCCGATCGAGGTCGAGGCGAGTCCCGACGCGAGCAGCCCCACCGCGAAGAGCACGCCCACGACCGGCCCGAGGGCGTCGCGGATGGCGTCGTGGGCGCCCGGGATGGTGTCGGTGCCGGTCCGGCCGGGCAGCGTCGAGGCGGCCAGCACGAGCATCGAGATGTTGACCCCGCCGGCGACGACGAGCGCCAGCACGACGTCCCACCGCGTGGCCCGCAGCACCCGACGACGGTCGTCGCCCTCGGTGACGGTGCCGTGGTGGTCACGGACGAGGGCGGAGTGCAGGTAGACGGCGTGCGGCATCACGGTCGCCCCCAGCATGGAGGCGGCCAGCAGCACCGACTGCGCCCCCTCGAAGCGCGGCACGAGCCCCTCGAGCATGCCGGGGCCCGACGGAGGCGAGAAGAACAGGCCGGCGCAGAACCCGACGGTGAGGATCGCCAGCATCCCGATGATGACCGACTGGAACACGTGGCCCCCGCGGTACTGCGTCAGCATCAGCAGCCCCAACGACACGACGCCCGTGATCAGGCCGCCGACGACGAGGGGGACGCCGAAGAGCAGCTGCAGCGCCAGTGCACCGCCGATGATCTCGGCGACGTCGGTGGCCGCCGCGACGACCTCGGCCTGTCCCCAGTACGCCAGCCGGGCGGGGCGAGGGAGCCGGCGGCCCATCACCTCGGGCAGCGACTGCCCCGTGACCACGCCGAGCTTGGCCGACAGGTACTGGACGAGCACCGCGATCGCGTTCGCGGCGACGAGCACCCACAGCAGCAGGTACTGGAACTGCGCGCCGGCGGTCAGGTTCGCCGCGACGTTGCCCGGGTCGACGTACGCGATCGCGGCGACGAACGCCGGGCCGAGCAGGGTGCCGCGCGGCCTGGGGTGCGGGCGCCGTGCCGGTCGACGGTCGGACGCCTCCTGCACGGCGGGGCCGCGGGGTCGTGTCGTCGCCATGCCTCGACCCTACACAGATTTCGGGGTACCGAACTTTCACTTGCTGCACCGCGAAAGACACCTGCCCGCCCCCGCGCGTCTCGTCTCCCTCATTCAGGAAGATCGGTCCTGATCCGCGCAACGGCGGTGCCATGATTCCTGATCCGTGCACGATCCAGGAAGGTCGATCGACGATCTCCTGAACGCCGCGAGCCGCAGCGCGCCGAAGGGGCGCGAAGGAGGTGCGCGCCGGGGAACGCCGGAGCCCCGTCCCGCAGATGCGAGACGGGGCTCCTGGGGCGACGCTGACGAGCGCCGACGCGCTGCACCCGGCGGGCTACTGGGTGGCGACGGTGATCTTCGCGACGCCGACGAGCATCTGGTCCTGGACCGCGTCGGTGTCGAACGTGGCGTTCAGCAGGGCGGCGGCGTCGGGGCTGACGTGCACGGTCGTGCCCTCGAGCACGGCGTTCGTCCCCTCGGTCTTCAGGGGCTCGAGCGTGCCGCCCCAGAGGGTGAAGAGGTAGGCGTCCTGCGCCGCGATCGTCCCGTTCGCGGTGACGGTGCCGTAGAGCTTGCTCTTGCCCGGGTCGATGCGGAAGTCGCTCAGCTCGACGACCGTGCCGTCGGCGGCGGTCAGCGACAGGCCCGAGTCGTCGTGGTCGATGTTGCCCTGCACGTAGGGACGCACGTCGCCCTCGGGGTCGTAGTAGGTCACGTTGCCGCCCGTGATGGGGAACGAGAACGTGCCGTCGGTGAACGTCGCGTCGCCGACGACCCCGGGGGTGAGGCCGAGGGTGCCGAGCGCGTCGACGAAGGAGGCGTCGACGGCGACCTGGGTGTCCACGCCGCCCGTGAGCGCGGGGATCGTCGCCAGGGGCTCCTCCGTCGACTCCTCGGCGGGCTCGGTCGCGTTGACGGGGTGCGTCGGCGCGGTGTTGTTGCTCTCTGAGTCGGAGGTGGACGAGCAGGCCGCGAGGCCGAGCACGAGGGTGCCCGCGGCGACGACGGCGAGGGTGTTGCGGACGAGGGAGGAGCGGTCGAGGAGGTGCATGAGGGTCCTTTGCGTGTCGCTGTGTCTGTGGTTCGGTGTCGCGGATCCGGCGTGACCGGACGATCCTGACGGCCGGGCGACCGGCCGTGAGGACCCTGTGGATCAGACCTGGTGGTCGGGCACGAAGCGGTCGACCTTGCGGTGCCAGCGCTGTCCGAGGAGGCCGCCGAGGACGGCCCCGGCGAAGCTCAGCACCACGAGGAGGCCCAGGAACACGAACGACTCGACCGAGGTCGACGACATGTCGTCCAGGGAGGGGATCATCGGGTTCGGCGCGGACTGGTCGCCGGCCTGGACGCCGACGACGGCGCCGACCACCCCGACGACGATCGTGATGACGAGACCCCAGAGCCAGGTGGCCAGGCCCTGCTTGAAGCCGGAGAACCGGGCGACGCGCGAGGCCGTGAACCCGCCGACGAAGTACCCGGCGAAGACGATCACGAGGACGACGATCCCGGTCGTGATCGAGAGGACCTCGGCGTTCTCGCCCAGGTAGCCGCGGAAGCCCCCCGAGCTCGAGCCGGACGACGCGGCGACGACGGCGGAGGCGATCGCGGCGAAGACGACGAACACGGAGACGCCGAAGCCCGTCGCGGCCAACCAGCCGAGGAGGCCGGCGCCGAAGCGGATGCCGGAGAACTCCTGCTTCTGCTCCGTGAGCAGCTCGCGGCGCAGTGCCACGGGGTCCGCGGCCTCGGCCACCAGCGGGTACGCCTGCGACCCGGTGGCCGGACCGGCGCCTCCCGGACGACCGGCCACACGGCCGTCGTCCGTGCGCCACGAGGAGGTGGGGGCGTCGTCGCCGCGGCCGGGTGCCGCCACGGGGGCGACCACGGTCGGCGAGTCGTCGCGTCGGTCGCCGTCGTTCGCAGCGTCGCCGTCGACCCGCGAGCCGTCCTCACCCGGGGCACGATGGGCCTCGGCGGCGCGGAGGGCGTCGTCGTCGTGGAGGGGACGGCCGGAGTCGTCCTGGGGCGAGGCGGACCAGGCGCGCGACGCCGGGGGCGTCGGGGCGACGACGGGCGGGACGACACGGGCCTCGTCGTCACGACCGTCGGAGTCGTCCGCACGGTCGGTGGTGGTGTCGGCGTCGACCTGGCGGTCGGCGTCCTCCCGGGGTGCGGGCTCGACGCGGTCGTGGAGGACCTCGGTGTCGGCGTGGTCGGACGACGCACGCTCGTCGGAGCCCGGCAGGCGCTCGTCGCCGGTCGAGGACTCAGGCGTCGTCGTCGCGGCCGGTGCGGCGGACGCGCCGGTGCCGCCACGCACGTCGTCGTCGCCTGAACGGTCGACGTCGGCGGAGCCCGTGTCGCTCGTCCGGTCGGCGGGGGCGTCGCCGAACGCGACGGCAGGCGGCGCGGCCGGGCCCGTCGACGAGTCAGGAGACGTGGTCGACGTGTCGTCGACACGACGGTCGGCGGCGTCGTCGCGGTCGCCTGCACCTGAGTCCTCGACGCGGTCCTCGGGTGCGACGGCGGGCTCGGCGGGCCCGTCGGACGGTGCGCCGAAGTCGACGGCGGGCCGGTCGGCGGTGGGCGCGCCGAAGTCGACGGCGGGCCGGTCGGCGGCCGGGGCGCCGAAGTCGACCGCGGGGCCGTCGGCGGCACGGCGATCGCCGGCGTCGGCGTCCGAGTCGTGGTCGTCGCGGGTCAGCGGTGCGTCGTCGAGCGGGTCGCGGGCGGGCTCGCGCGGGGCGCGGTCGCGGGCGTCGCCCTCGTCGGCGCGGTCTCTCGGGGTGTTCGCGTCGGTCATGGCAGCTCCTCGTGATCGTGGCCTCGCGACGCCCCGGGGGCACGTCGCCGGTGCTCCGTGACCCCGGGTGTCGCCTGTGGTCTTCCTGAACGGTACGCCCGACAGCCGCGTCAGGGCTGGACCCCTCGCCTGCCGAGCGGAGACCCGTGGCCGCACGTCGCTGCGCGCCGTCGCCCGCGGGCTCCGGGCGGCCCGGTAGCGTGGTGGGGCACGCCGCCCGCGACGAGCGGACCCGGCGAGACGCGACGACGAGACAGACGAGGACGTCCCATGACCGACACAGCCACCACCGCCGGCGCCCCCGACGCCGCCCCGTCCGGCTCCGCCGCCACGGGCTCGACCACGACGGGCTCGACCGCGACCGGCCGCTCGAAGCCGCCGGCCGACATCGCCCGCTCGTGGCTGCTCGTGCCCGGCACGGCCCCCGAGCGCTTCGACCAGGCCGCGCGCTCCCGCGCCGACCAGATCGTGCTCGACATCGAGGACGCCGTCGACCCGGCCCGCAAGCCCGCCGCCCGCGACGACGTGGTCGCCTGGCTCACGGCCGGCGGAAGCGCCTGGGTCAGGATCAACGACCGTTCGACCGACTTCTGGTCGGACGACGTCGACGCCCTCCTCGGCCTGCCGGGCCTCCAGGGCGTCATGCTCGCCAAGACCGAGGCGCCCGAGCACGTCACCGAGACGTTCGACCGACTGGGAGGCGCAGTGCGGGTCCTCGCGCTGGTCGAGTCCGCGCTGGGCATCGAGGAGAGCCCCTCGATCGCCAAGGCGCGCGGCGCGTTCCGCCTGGCCTTCGGCAGCGGCGACTACCGCCGCGACACGGGCACCAGCGCCGACGACCTCGCCATGGCCTACCCCCGCTCCCGCCTGGTCGTCGCGAGCCGCATCGGAGGCCTGCCCGGCCCGATCGACGGCCCCACCGTCGGCAGCAGCCACCCCGTGCTCCGTGAGCAGGCGGGCGTCGCCGTCGCACTCGGCCTGACGGGCAAGCTCTGCCTCGACGTCGAGCAGCTGCCCGTCATCAACGAGGTCATCAGCCCGACGCCGTCCGACGTGGCCTGGGCCCAGGACTTCCTGGCCGACTTCGAGGGCCGCGGACGCGTCATCCGCGACGGCAGCGACCTGCCCCGTCTCGGCCGCGCGCAGAAGATCGAGAAGCTCGCCACGGCGTTCGGCGTCGCGCCGGCCAGCTAGCCGACCGAGAGCAGAGCCGAGGAGGCGCACCCCACCGGGGTGCGCCTCCTTCTTTTTCGTCGACCCTTGACAAGCGATAGTCGGCGACATATCTTTGACACATCGCGACAACCACCGCGACACAGACTTGAGATCGAGAGGACGTTCCCCATGGGCAACGCACACCACCACATGAACCCCGACCACTCCGACCGTCGCGACCAGCACGACCGCTTCGCCGGCGGCGGTCGCTTCGGCCGCCCCTTCGCCCGCGGCGGCCGCCCCGGCGGCGCCGGCTTCGGCCCCGGCTTCGGCCCCGGCGGCCCCGCCCCCTTCGGCGGTTTCCCCGGGTTCCCCGGCTTCGGCCCCGGCGGCCACCGCGGCGGCCGCGGCCGAGCCCGCAAGGGCGACGTCCGCCTCGCGGTCCTGTCGCTGCTCGCCGACGCCCCGTCGAACGGCTACGGCCTGATCAAGGCCATCGCCGAGCGCACCGACGGCGTCTGGAAGCCGAGCCCCGGCTCCGTCTACCCCACGCTGCAGCAGCTCGTCGACGAAGAGCTCATCGTCGCCGGCGACGAGGCCGCCAAGGGCGAGTACTCGCTCACCGAGGCCGGCCGCACCTACGTGGCCGAGCACGCGGACGCCGTCGAGGCGGCCTGGGCCGCCACGACCGGGGACGAGGCCTCGGACGAGTTCCGCGAGAGCCTCGGCAAGCTCTTCGGCGTCGTGCAGCAGTTCCGCTCGGGCGTGACCGACGCGCAGCGCGCGGCGGCCACCGCCAAGCTCGACGAGACGCGGCGCGCGCTCTACGCGATCCTCGCCGACTGACGTCGGACGGGTCCCGCCCAGGAGGCGCGGTGCAGGCACGCCTGCACCGCGCCTCCTTCGCGTGCCCCGCCGCGACGGCTCCGCGCCCGGCCCGCCCGGCCCGCGCGTCGCCCATCCCTCGCGCAGGACCCGCGTACCCCGTCGTCACGGTCACCTCTCGGCCGATCGGCGGGCGCTCCCCGGCCGGGTCGCTAGCATCCCCCCGACGACAGGGGGCCGCATGACGACGTTCGGCATCGAGGAGGAGTTCATCCTGGTCGACCCCGTGACCCTGACGCCGGCCGACGTCGCCGCGTCCGTGCACGCCGAGCTGCTCGGCTCGGCCCACGAGTCGAAGTTCGTCAGCCACGAGTTCCTGGCGTCGCAGATCGAGCGGTCGAGCCCCGTCTTCACGCAGATGGACCAGGCCGAGGCGGACCTCGTGACCTTCCGCACCCGGCTCGCCGCCCAGGCCCGCAGCCGCGGCGTCGTCGCCGCGGCCGTCGGCACGCCCTTCATGTGCAGCGGCTGGCCGGCGGTGACCGACACCGAGCGGTACCACCGTGTCGAGGAGGAGTTCCGGGGTCTCGTCACCGACCACCTCATCAACGGGACGCACGTCCACGTCGGGGTGCCGTCTCGGGACGTCGGCGTGGCCGTGCTGAACCGGGTGCGCACCTGGCTGCCGACGCTGCTCGCCCTCACCGGCAACTCGCCGTACTGGCACGGTGCCGACACGGGCTTCGCGAGCTGGCGCGCGATGCACATGCGGCGCTGGTCGACGGGCGGCTGCCCGCCTCCCTTCGCGGACGCGGCCGACTACGACCGGCGGATACGTCGGCTCGTCGGCGTCGGCGGCACCTACGACACGCGCACGATCTGGTGGAACGCCCGACTCGCCGAGGACCACCCCACCGTGGAGGTCCGGGTCGCCGACGCCCAGCTCGACCCGGGCGGGGCCCTGCTCGCCGCGACCCTGGTGCGCGCCCTCGTCGACACGGCCCGCGCGGAGGCCGAGGCGGACGTCGCCCCGCTCGAGGTCGAGCCCGAGCTGCTCGACGCCGGTCTCTGGCACGCCGCCCGTGACGGGCTCGGCGGCGAGCTGCTCGACCCCGTCGCCGGGGAGCTGCGCGGGTCCCGGGAGGTGCTGCACCGCCTCCTCGTGCACGTCGGCGACGCGCTCGACGCGTCGGGCGACCACGAACGGACGCGCGCCCTGCTCGACCGCCTGACGACCGACGGGACGGGCGCCGAGCGGCAGCGCGCGGCCGTGCGGCGCGGCGGCCCCGCCGAGCTGCGGCGGCTCTGCGAGACGGCGCTCGTGGCCCGCGCCTGAGCTGCGACGGCACGGAGGCACGGGCCGGTGTCGGAGGGGCAGTGCACGATGGGCTCGGACCACCCACCGACCACCAGGAGGCGCGGATGACGATCGCAGACGACCAGCCGGAGGCGGCAGCCGCCCTCGGGTACGACCCCGGGTTCCTCGCCGTGCAGGTGCCGCTGCCCCGCCCCGGCCCCCGTGCCGTGCGAGAGCTGCCCTACGCGCACTTCACCGTGCTGCTCGATCCCGGCCGGCGCCTGGCGGCGCTGACCGCGGTGAACGTCGACGGGTCCTCGCTCGTCGACCTCGAGCGGGGCGACGACTGGCACCTCGACGAGCGCGTCGCGGCCGACGAGCAGTGCGGGCCCGAGGTCTACGCCCGCAACGACCTCGACCGGGGTCACCTCGTGCGGCGCCGCGACCCGGTCTGGGGCACACCGGCGATCGCGTCGCGCGCGAACCTCGACACGTTCACCTACACGAACGCGGCGCCGCAGGCGGGCGACTTCAACCAGTCGTCCGAGCTCTGGCTCGGCCTGGAGGACCTGGTCCTCGAGTACGCGGCCGTGCACCAGCAGCGCCTCACCGTGCTGACCGGTCCGGTGCTGCACCCGGACGACCCGACCTACCGGGGCGTCCAGCTGCCGCTCCGGTTCTGGAAGATCGCGGCCTGGGCGACGCGCGACGGCGCCGCGCTGCGCACCTCGGCCTACCTGCTCGACCAGTCGCCCCAGCTCGACGACGCCGACCTCGGGCAGGCGACCGCCCGGGCCGGCGACGAGGGCGAGCTGCCCCCGCTCGGGCCGTACCGCACCTTCCAGGTGCCGGTGCGCGACATCGCCGCGCTGACCGGGCTCGAGCTCGCGCAGCTGGCCGAGGCCGACTCGCTGCAGGTCGTCCCGACGGTCCGGCCGCCGTCGGGGCTCCCCGAGGGGTGGGTGCCGCTCGACTCGCCCGACCAGCTGACGTTCTAGCGGGGCACGCCGGGTCGGGTCGGATCTCGGCCCGGGTCTGCCCGGCCCGTCCCGGCTCGGCCCGGGTCTGCCCGTCCCGGCTCGGCCCGGTCGACTCGGCTCGGCCGGAGGTGGGCGTGGCAGGATCCGTCCTCGTGCCTGCCGACCCTGCCGCCCGTGACGCCCCTGACGCCCCAGGCCCACGACCCCTCGCCGACGATCCCCCGACCGTCCTGACCGTCCGGCGCGAGCACGACGTCGTGCCGGAGCGGGCGACGCCCTGGCGCGAGGTGGTGGCGGAGTTCGACGTGCCGGCCGACGCGAGGGCGTCGGCCGACCTCGTCCGTCCCCTGCTCGACGACCCCGAGCTGCACTGGACGCCCGGCCTGCGACGAGGCGTGCTGGCGCTGCTGCCCTGCAGCACGGCGATGGTGCGCGTCGTGCTGTCGTGGGAGTGGTCGGTCGAGGCTGCCGACTTCTCGGTGCACTCGCTCGAGCCGGAGCCCTTCTCGTCCGACGACCTGGTCGTCCTCGAGGGGTGGCTCCGCGCTGCCGCGCGACGCCTCGCGTCCGAGGGCGATGCGATCGAGGTCGCGGTGACCCGGGTGGTCGACGACGTCGTGTCGGGGCTCGACCGGAGCGCACCTCCTCGATCCACCCCGACGCCGGCGGACGACGACGCCGTCAGCGACCCGGACGGCGCCCCCGGGCACACGACCGGCACGGCGGTCCTCGGCACCCGCGTCGCCGGGCCGGACACGGAGTCCGGTCACGGACGGGTCGACGTCCGCCTGCCCGACCCCGGCGACCCCGGCCACGAGGTCCTCGTCGACGTCTCGACGGGCCGCCTGCTCGGGCACCGGACCACCCTCGCGGACGAGGGCGACCCCTGGGCGTTCCGCTACGTCGTGGTCGACGAGGTCGAAGCGGCACGGGCCGAGGGGCCGGCCGACGTCGTCCCGACCGACCTGGTCCACTGGCACGACCAGCACATCCAGCGGCAGATGCTCGCCGACGATGCCCGGCAGGCTCTCGTGCACCTGCTGGCCGGCCTCGACGCGCCGGCGTCGGTGGGCTACCGCGGCTGACCGGCCGGGCGGGCTCGAGACACGCTCGGGACGGACCTGCCGGGCACGGGGACGGGGTCTACGGCCGCCAGTCGACGATGGCGACGAAGCGGCTGCCCACGCCGGTCACCTCGCTGCGCGCCGTGCCCTGTTCGGGCTCGGGCAGCTCGTCCACGCCGTGGTCGTCGCAGCTGAGGTGCGTCCACGAGGGCCACCACTTCTTCGGCCGGGCGGCCTCGTGGTAGCCGCACACCACGCAGGCGAGATCGACCCAGACGGGCTTGCCCGTCCGGTTCGCCCGGGACTGCAGCAGCCACGCGGGCGGGGACTTCTCGAGCGCGAGCAGCTCGTCGAGCGTCAGCGTCGCGGGGATGCCGTGCCGCACCGCCATCTCGAGCGGGATGTCGAGCTGCAGGGCAGCGTCTCGTCGCGTGATCATCGCGCCCAGCCTACGGGGCGACCAGCACCTTCTCGAAGCAGATCGAGTTCGGGAGCGCCTCGACGTAGGGCTCGTACGTCGGGATCGGCCGGTAGCCGACGCGCTCGTAGAGGCGGACGGCCTCCGGCTGGCGGTCGCCCGTCTGCAGGATGAGCCGCGGCGCCCCACCTGCCCGGGCGACGGCCTCGACCTCGGCCATCAGCACCCGGCCGAGGCCACGGCCGCGCTCGGTCGAGTCGACGATGACGCGCTTGACCTCCCACTCGCCGTCGAGGTCGCGCAGCACGGCGTGCGCCACGGCACGGCCGGCGTCGTCGGTGACGAGCACGGTCGCGTGGACCTGCTCGGGGTGCACGCGCAGGGCGTCGTCACGGGCGGCCGTGACCGCCGGGTCCTCCACGACGCCGGGGTCGGAGTACCGCTCGTTCATCTCGGCGTCCATGCGCGCCCGGAGCTCGAGGGCCCGTGGGTCGTCCCACGCGACGTGCTGCACGTGCAGCGCCGCCCCGGACGAGGCGGCGGGGACGCCCGCCTCGAGGGGCGAGGGCTGAGGGGAGACCTGGGCAGGAGGAGCGGCGTTCGTCACCGAGACATCCTGCCATCGCTGCCCGGGCGCTCCCTGCACGCTGTGCACGTCGCGCCGGGGCCGGGGCCGGGCCGGGGCCGGGGCCGGTCAGCCTGGGCCTGTGAGCCGGGGCCCGTGACCCGCGGCCCGCTAGCGCAGGCTGACGCCCCGGGCGGCCATGAACGGCACCGGGTCGGTCGAGGCGCCGTTGACGCGCGTCTCGAAGTG
Source organism: Frigoribacterium sp. CFBP 13729 (assembly GCF_014841875.1). Lineage (NCBI taxonomy): Bacteria > Bacillati > Actinomycetota > Actinomycetes > Micrococcales > Microbacteriaceae > Frigoribacterium > Frigoribacterium sp. CFBP 13729. The sequence continues at coordinate 1,217,909 of NZ_JACYUR010000001.1, forward strand.
CAGGTGGCAGCCGGTCGAGTTGCCGGTGGAGCCGACGAGGGCGATGAGCTGGCCGGCGACGACGGACTGGCCGTTGCGCACCTTGATGCCGCCGTTGACGATGTGGCCGTAGGCCGTGCTGAGGCCGCCGCTGTGGGCGATCCGCACGTAGTTGCCGTAGCCGCCGTAGGCACCGGCGTAGTTGACCGTGCCGGAGGCCGCCGCGTAGATCGGCGTGGAGCAGCCGGGCGCCAGGTCGACGCCGTCGTGCAGCTTCCACTGGCCCGAGACGGGGTTGACGCGGTAGCCGTAGCCGCTCGAGATGCCGCCGCCGCTGGGGCGGACCCAGCCGGAGCCGGATCCCGACCCGCCGCCTCCGCCGGACGACGCCGGGGGCGCCGCCGGAGCAGGGGCAGGGGCGCCGGCGCTCGGGGCAGGACGCGCGGCGGCAGCCGCAGCAGCCGCGGCCGCGGCGGCGGCACGCTGCTGACGCAGCTCCTCCGCCTGGCGGGCGGCCTCGGCGGCTCGGGCGGCCTGCTCGGCGGCGACGCGCTGACGCTCCGCCTCGACGCCGGCCTCGTACTGTTCCTGGGTCTGTGCGGTCGTGTCCTGCAGCACGGCCAGCTGGGCCTGGAGGCGCGACTCGTTCTCCTGCTGCGCGGTCACCGCGGCCGTGGCGGCGTCGGCCGCGGCCTGCGCCTCGTCCATCGAGACCTGCGCCGTGTCGCGGAGGCCGACCAGCGCCTCCTTCGCGACGGCAGCCTGGTCGCCGAGCGACTGGGCCACGTTGCGGTCGGAGACGGCCTGCTCACGGATGCCGTCGGCCTGTTCGGTGATCTTGCTCATGGCGCCGAGACGGTAGAGCAGGTCGTCGGCGGCCTCTCCGTCGCCGACCAGCTGCGTCGAGACGTCGCCGCCGCCCGTACGCGCGAGCTGGGCCGAGACCTGGCCGGCGCGCTTCTCGCTCTCGTCCGCGATCGCGTTCTTCTCGTCGACCTGCGCCTGCAGCTCGGCGAGCTTCGCGGCGCCCTGGTCGGCGAGGTCCTGTGCGGCCTGGAACGCCGCGCCCAGGCGCTCGGCCTCGGCCTGCGCGTTCACCGCGTCGGACTGCAGCTGGTCGAGCAGCCCCTGCAGCTCGGAGATCTGTGCCTGCTTGGACGACTCGTTCGCCTGGGCGGCCACGACGTCGTCCCAGGTCGGGTAGGTCGCCGCGCGTGCGGGCGAACCGCCGACCACGACACCGGCGACGACGAAGACGAGCGCGAGGAGCATCGTCGAGGCGACGGCGAACGCGCTGCGCGAACGCAGGGCCGGCAGGAGCGGTGCAGGCAGCGGAGAACTCACGTGGTCGTGTCCTGACTCGAGGGGGGCGACCTGCGTCGAGCTGCCTGTCGGCAGCTCGTCACCGAGGTCGGATGCGTGACCACCCTACGGCGGAAGAGGGCGAGGGTAAACCCGAGGTAGAAGGTTCGGGCGTCACCCGACGACCCCCAGAGCTGGGGCCACTCCAGTTCACTCGAGTCACACGAGTCACAGCGACCCCGTGATCTGTCCCCCGATCCGAGCGCGGCGAGCGTGGCCGGTCATGACAGGCGACCCGACGGGCGCCCCTCCGATCAGGCGGCGTCGCCGGTCGGGTCGGACGCGGACGGGTCGGCGAGCAGGGCGCCGCCGACCGGCTCGTCCGCCCACTCGACGATCACCCAGCCCTCGCCCGGCGCGCCCTCGAGCCCCACCACGCCGGTGTTCGCCAACTGGTGGGCGCGCACGAACGCCGCGTCGACGTTGGACGCGCGTCGCCCCGCCCAGCCCCGGATCGCGGCACCGTGGCTGACGACGGCCGCGACGTCGAGGCCGCCCGCGCAGACCTCGTCGACCGCGCCGTCGAAGCGGGCGAAGAACGCGTGGCCGTCCTCGGCGCCGGGGACGCGGGCGTCGAGGTCGCCGTCGACCCAGCGCAGCACGGTGCCGAGGTAGGTCGACACGGCCTCCTGGTCGGAGCGGAGCTCGAGCTCGCCCGCCTCGACCTCGCGGAGGCCGTCACGGACGGTCGGCACGAGGCCGAGGGAGGCGGCGAGCGGGGCCGCGGTCAGCTGCGTCCGCAGCATGGTGCTGGTCGACAGCGCCCCGATGCCTGCCGATGCGAGGGCGTCGGGCAGCGCGGCGGCCTGCTCGAGGCCGAGGTCGGTGAGGCCCGGGCCGGGCACGGTCGTGCCGAGCTCGCCGCGGACGTTGTCGGGGGTCTGACCGTGTCTGATGAGGTAGAGGCGCATGGCTCTCCACTTTACGGACGGCCACCGACACCGCCGACACCGCCCAGGGCCGGGCCCAGGCCCAGGGCCGGGTCAGCCCGCGAGCACCGCGTCGGCGCGCTCGCGGGTGGCCCGCACCAGCCCGGCCGAGCGCTCGTCGGGCCCGGTCGCCCAGGCGAGCGCCGCCTCCTCGGCCATGCCGTGCCGCACGTGCCGCGCGACGAGGCGCCGCAGCCGCTCGACCTGCGGCACCTCCACCCACCAGGCGAGGTCGAGCTCGGCGCGGGCGCTCCGCCACGGCTCCTGGTCGACGAGCAGGTAGTTGCCCTCCACGATCACCACCTCGACGTCGGGGGCGACCTCGATCGAGCCGGCGACCGCCTCCTCGAGGCCCCTGACGTAGTCGGGAGCCCAGACCGTCTCGCCGGGCTCGACCTGTCGGATGCGACGGAGGAGCGCGAGCCAGCCGGTCCCGTCGAACGTGTCGATCGCGCCCTTGCGGTCGAGTCGGCCCAGCCGGGCGAGGGTCGCGCTTGCGAGGTGGAAGCCGTCCATCGGGACGACGACGGCCGAGCACCCGGTCGTGAGCAACGCCTCCGCCAGCACCGTCGCCGTCGTGCTCTTGCCGCTGCCCGGCTCGCCCGCGAGGCCGACCACGACGCGACGGCTTGTCTCGGCCCGGAGGCCGACGAGGCTCTCGACGGCGTCGTCGACGGCGATCGGCTCAGGACCCGGGACCGGCAGGTCCGCTGGCGACGTCACGACCGGCGAGCTCGGGTCAGGCGCCGGGCGTGGGGGTCGCGCGCCGCGCCGAGATCGCCTTGCGGAGCACCGTGATCAGGATCGGCAGCACCGAGACGAGCACGATCACGATCGCCCAGACGTCGATGTGGTCGGCGACGATCGGCACGCCGCCGAGCAGCGAGCCGAGCACCGTGAGGCCCACGGCCCAGAGGAACGCGCCGATGACGTTGAACGCGAGGAACGCCGGGTAGCGGTAGCCCGCCGTGCCCGCGGCGAGCGGCACGTAGGTGCGCACGATGGGCACGAAGCGGCCGAGGATGAGCGAGAGGCCGCCGTACTTGGCGAAGAACGCCTCGGCCTTGGCGAGGTGGGCCGTCTTCAGCACGCGTGCGTCGGGCCGGAACCAGCGCCGGCCGAAGCGGTTGCCGAGGAAGTACCCCACCTGGTCGCCGAGGAACGCGGCGGCGAAGGCGCAGAGGGCGATCAGCCAGACCGGCAGCTCGAGGGCCTCGTGCAGCAGCCCGGCCGTGAACAGCAACGAGTCGCCCGGCAGGAACGGGAACAGCACGCCCGACTCGATGAACACCATCAGCGAGATGCCCGCGAGCGCCCAGGGGCCCAGCGCCGGCAGCAGCGCCTCGGGGTCGAAGAGCAGGAAGCCGCCGGAGGCGAGGGGCAGGGAGGCGAGGAGGGTGGCTGTCGTCACCGGGCGAGTGTAACGACCGCGCGCTCGCGGGTGCCTCCTCCCCCGGTGGTCGCAGGCCGTGGCCGGCGGGTGTCGTCCGGTCGGCGGATGTCGGCGGCGGTGCCCCTCTCCTAGTCTCGACGCAGGTCGGCAGCCCCCGTACGCGACGATGCGTGCCCGGGGCGACGACACCCGCACGACGACGAGAGGCACCCCCATGATCGAAGCTCGATCACTCACGAAGAGATACGGCTCGAAGGTGGCGCTCGACGACGTCAGCTTCACCGTGCGACCCGGCGTCGTCACGGGGTTCCTCGGCCCCAACGGCGCGGGCAAGTCGACGACCATGCGCATGATCGTCGGGCTCGACCGGCCCACCTCCGGCTCGGTGACCGTCAACGGCCGCCCGTACGCCGACCACCGTGCGCCCCTCCGCGAGGTCGGCGTGCTGCTCGACGCGAAGGCCGTGCACAGCGGCCGCAGCGCCCACGACCACCTCCTGGCCATGGCCGCCACGCACGGCATCGGCAAGGCCCGCGTCCGCGAGGTCATCGCCCTGACCGGCCTCGAGTCCGTCGCGAAGAAGCGCGTCGGCGGCTTCTCGCTCGGCATGGGCCAGCGCCTCGGCATCGCCGCCGCCCTGCTCGGCGACCCCGCGACCCTGATCTTCGACGAGCCCGTCAACGGCCTCGACCCCGAGGGCGTGGTGTGGGTGCGGACCCTCGCCCGCCACCTCGCCAGCGAGGGCCGCACCGTCTTCCTCTCGTCGCACCTGATGAGCGAGATGGCACAGACCGCCGACCACCTCATCGTCCTCGGCCGGGGCCGTGTCCTGGCCGACGCGCCCGTCAGCAGCGTGATCGCCCAGGCGTCCGGCGACGGCGTGCGCGTGCGCAGCCCGCACCTCGCCCAGCTGTCCGACCTGCTGCGCAGCCGCACCGAGGTCGTCGTGACGACGACCGAGGACGGCGCGCTCGACCTCCGGGGCGTCACCGCCGCACAGGTCGGCGAGGCCGCAGCCGCCCAGGGCATCGTGCTGCACGAGCTCACCCCGCTGGTCCGATCGCTGGAGGAGGCCTACATGACCCTCACCCAGGACTCGGTCGAGTACCACGCAGGAGGCACAGCCCACGCCGGAGGCGCCCCCGCGGCCGCCGACGCCGCATCCGCCACGACGTCGGGAGCGACGCGATGACCACGACCACCACGCCCCGCCCGACGCCCCACGCCCACACGGCGGGCTCGGGGGTCTCGTTCGCCCACGTCCTGCGGTCGGAGTGGATCAAGCTCCGCAGCCTCCGCTCGACAGCCTGGTGCTTCGCGGTCATCGTCGTGCTGCTGATCGGCTTCGCCCTGCTGTTCGGCGCCTTCGCGTCCGGCTTCGAGGGGGCACCGGCCACCGACGAGCAGCAGCAGTCGCTCGCCGTCAGCGTCGCCACGATCGGCGTGCCGTTCGCGCAGCTCGTCGCCGCGGTGCTCGGCGCCCTCGTCATCACCGGCGAGTACGGCACCGGCATGGTCCGCTCCACCTTCGCGGCCGTCCCCCGCCGCACGCCGGCGCTCATCGCCAAGGTCCTGCTCATCGGCGTCACGACCTTCGTCGTGTCGGCCCTCGCGCTGGCTGTCGCGCTGCTCGTGTCCACGCCGCTCCTCTCGAGCTCGGGCGTCGACACCGACCTCGCCGACGGGCGCATCTGGCTGTCGATGCTCGGCGGCGCCGCGACCATCGGCTTCATCGCCATGATCGCCTTCGGTCTCGGCGCGATCATCCGCAACGGGGCCGGCGCGATCGCCTCGGCGATCGGCATCGTCTTCGTGCTGCCGATCATCTTCTCGATCGGCCAGGCGCTGATCGCGAAGTCGTGGATCTACTCGCTCTACGAGTTCATCCCGCCGCAGGCCGCGACGCGCGTCTACGACTACCCGGTCGACGGACAGTCGCTCACCGCCCTGCCGGGCCTCGACGGCTCGCTCGTGCTCGAGCCGTGGCAGGCGCTGCTCGTGCTGGTCGGCTGGGTCGTGGTGCTGTTCGCGATCGCGCTCGCCCTCGTGAAGCGACGCGACGTCTAGTCCGCAGCCGCGCCTCCTCGGCGGCAGGGGCCGACGCGACCACCCGGTCGCGTCGGTCCCTCGCCTCGTGCCCCTCTGCCGCCTGCTCCGCCGGCTGCTCTGCCGACTGCTCTTCCGTCTGTTCTGCCGACTGCTCTGCTGTCCGCCCCTGTCGTTCACCTCGGATCGGGAATGAACGACGCCTCGCGAGCGCTGCACCGGTGTCTCGACGGCGAGACACCGCCACCGCCACCCGCCAGCCCCTCCAGGGAGATCACATGACGAGCGACACCGCCGCGTCCACCGCCGCCGACACCGGCTCGGTCAGCGCGACCCCCGACGGGGACGACGCAGCCCTCGCGGCCCGCAACAAGCTCGTCATCGGCCTGCTGCTCGTCAGCGCCTTCGTCGTCATCCTCAACGAGACGATCATGGGCGTGGCCCTGCCGAGCCTGACCCGCGACCTCGACATCACCGTGACCGCCGGCCAGTGGCTGACGACCGGCTTCATGCTGACGATGGCGGTCGTCATCCCGATCACCGGGTTCCTGCTGCAGCGGTTCAACACGCGCCCGGTCTTCATCACCGCGATGAGCCTGTTCAGCCTCGGCACCGCCATCTCGGCGATCGCGCCCGGCTTCGGCGTGCTGCTGCTCGGCCGTGTCGTCCAGGCGTCCGGCACCGCGATCATGATGCCGCTGCTGATGACGACGGTGCTGACGCTCGTGCCCGCCGCCACGCGCGGACGCACGATGGGCAACATCTCGATCGTCATCTCGGTCGCGCCCGCCATCGGGCCGACCATCTCCGGGATCATCCTCAGCGTCTTCGAGTGGCGCTTCATGTTCATCCTCGTGCTGCCCATCGCGCTGGGCGCCCTCGCCCTCGGCGCCGCGCGCGTCAAGAACGTCACCACCCCCCGCACGGTGCCGCTCGACGTCTTCTCGGTGATCCTGTCCGCCTTCGCGTTCGGCGGCATCGTGTTCGGGCTCAGCTCGATCGGGGAAGGCGCCGAGGCTGCCGTGCCGGCGTGGCTGCCGATCGGCGTCGGGGTCGTCGCCCTGCTCGCGTTCGTCCTGCGCCAGCGCGCCCTGCAGCGCGACGACAAGGCGCTGCTCGACCTCCGTACCTTCCTGTCGCGCACCTTCACCACGTCGGTCCTCGTGCTCGGCGTCGGCATGATCGCCCTCTTCGGCACCCTGATCGTGCTGCCGATCTACCTGCAGAACGTCCACGGCCTCGACCCGCTGGCGACCGGCCTGCTCCTGCTGCCCGGCGGCCTGCTGCAGGGCGTGCTCTCGCCGATCGTCGGCCGCATCTTCGACAAGCACGGTCCGACCGTGCTGCTCGTGCCCGGCACGATGCTCGTCAGCGCGGTGCTGTGGTTCCTCTCGACCGTGTCCGAGTCGACGCCCATCCCGATGGTGCTCGGCGCGCACGTCGCCCTCAGCGTCGGCCTCGCGCTGATGTTCACGCCGCTCTTCACGTCGGGCCTGGGCTCGCTGCCCGGCCGTCTCTACTCGCACGGCTCGGCGATCGTCGGCACGGTGCAGCAGGTCGCGGGCGCGGCCGGCACCGCCGTGTTCGTGACCGTCATGACGCTGGCCACCGTGTCCGCGGCGAACGGCGGTGCCGGCGACATCGCCGCCGCGAGCGCCGGCGTCCGCGCCGCGTTCCTGGTGGGCGCGATCATCTCGCTCTTCGCCGTGGTCGGTGCCTTCTTCGTCCGCAAGCCCCCGGTGACCGAGGGCGCCGAGCCGATCGTGGCGCACTAGCCGCACCTCCCCCACGACCGCCCTCCCCGACCACCGGGGAGGGCGGTCGTGCGTCCGGCGCCGGGAGTACTGTCGCCGGTGTTCGTGCACCCTCTGCACGAATGCACACCGCGCACAGGGGAGATCACCATGAGCAGCTCGTCGTCGACCACGGCCCGCCGAGGCGGCGGCAGCGTCCGCAGCCTGGTCCCGGCCCGCATGGACCGACTCCCGTGGACCAAGTTCCACTGGACGATCGTCGTCGGGCTCGGCTTCTCGTGGGTGCTGGACGGCCTCGAGATCCAGATCGTCGCCTCCGCCGGGTTCCAGGCCGACCTCGGCCTGACCGCCGCGCAGGTCGGCTACCTCGGCACGATCTACCTGCTCGGCCAGGTGGCGGGAGCCCTGATCTTCGGCCGGCTGAGCGACACGCTCGGCCGCAAGAAGCTCTTCATCCTCACGCTGGCCATCTACCTCGTCGCCAGCGGCCTGGCCGGGCTGTCGCCGAGCTTCGCGTTCCTGGCCGTCTTCCGGTTCGTCGCCGGCATGGGCATCGGCGGCGAGTACGCCGCGATCAACTCGGCCATCGACGAGATCATCCCGTCGCGCTACCGCGGCCGCGTCGACATCGCGATCAACGGCACCTACTGGGGCGGCGCGGCCCTCGGCTCGGCCGCCAACCTCTTCCTGCTGAACACCGACTACTTCGCCGAGAACGTCGGCTGGCGCATCGGCTTCTTCATCGGCCCGGTGCTCGGCCTGATCATCATCTACCTGCGCCGGCACATCCCCGAGAGCCCCCGCTGGCTGATGACCCACGGCCGAGAGGAGGAGGCGGAGGCGACGGTCACCGACATCGAGCACCGCGTCGAGGCGGAGGGCCGCACCCTCGAGCCGGTCAGCGACGACCAGGCGCTCGAGGTGACCGACCAGGGCCGGATCCCGTTCAGCGTCATCCTCCGCACCCTGCTCAAGGACTACCCGAAGCGCACCCTCGTCGCCGCGACGATGATGATCACGCAGTCGTTCCTCTACAACGCCATCTTCTTCACCTACGCGCTCGTGCTGCAGAACTTCTACGGCACCGACCCGGCGTCGACGCAGTACTTCTTCTTCCCGTTCGCCATCGGCAACCTGCTCGGCCCGCTGCTGCTCGGCCACCTCTTCGACACGTGGGGCCGCCGCCAGATGATCTTCCTGACCTACGGGGTCTCGGCGGTCGTCCTGGCCGTGTCGGCCGTGCTGTTCCACATGGACGTCCTGAGCGCGACGACCCAGACCGTGTTCTGGTGCGTCTCGTTCTTCTTCGCGTCGGCGGGCGCCTCCTCGGCCTACCTCACGGTGAGCGAGATCTTCCCGCTCGAACTGCGCGGCCAGGTGATCGGCTACTTCTTCGCCCTCGGCCAGATCGCCGGCGCGGTCGCCCCGACGCTCTACGGCTCACTGATCGGCGACGGCACCGACCGCGGGCCGCTGACGGCGGGGTACTTCCTCGGCGCCGGCATCATGCTCGTAGGAGGCGTGATCGCGTTCGTCTTCGGGGTGTCGGCCGAGCGGAAGTCGCTCGAGTCGATCACGAGTCCGCTGTCGGTCGTGACGCCGGGCAAGGGCGGCGGCACCGGGAAGTCGTAGCGGTCGAGACCCGACCGACAGGGTCGCGCCGGCGGGGGCAGGCCGTCAGGGCCCACGCTCAGGGGGCGGGCTCCGGCACGCTGACCGCCGGAGGCACCGCGGCCAGGTCGGGCAGCAGGCCGATGTCGACGAGAACCACCTCGCCGGCGAGGGCGGCGGCGGGCTCGATCAGGAGCCCGGCCTTGTGGGCCCCGAAGGTGACGGTCAGGGTCGCGGGCAGCACGGTCGGGTCGGGCACGGCACCGTCGTCGGGGCCGATGCCGCTCGGCACGTCGACTGCGACGACGGGCGGGCCGTCGACGGCCGTGACCCAGGGCAGCAGCGCCGCGACGACGTCACGGGCCGGGCCTCGCAGGGCCGGGTCGGCGCTCGTGCCGGTGCCGAGCACGCCATCGAGGAGGACGGCCGCGCCCGACTCCCGGAGCCGGGCGCCCGCCTCCTCGACGGTCGACCAGCGGGCCGGGTCGTCGACGACGGCACCGGAGGCGCGGGCCGCGACGAGCCCCTCCCCGTGCAGCCGGCTGCCGGTGGGCACGACCGTGACCGCGCAGCCAGCGTCGGCCAGTGCGGCACCCGCGAGGAGCGCGTCGCCCCCGTTGCTGCCGCTGCCGACGAGCAGCACGACGGGCGCGGGCCACCGGTCCCGGGCCTGCAGCAGCCGCTCCACCTCGTGCGCGAGCCCTGCGCTCGCGCGCTGCATCAGCGGCTCGCCCGCGTCGAGGTGCGGCTGCTCGGCCGCCTTCACCTGTGCGGCAGTCCACCCGTCGATCATCGCTCCATCGTGCCCGCCCGCCGCCCACGCCGCCCGCCCGGCCGCCCGGCCGCGCCGACGGCGGATCACCGAGGCGGCGCCGGGGTGAGCGGGACGCGTCGAGGACTCAGGAGGCGCGGGCCGGCGGGCAGGAGCCGCACCGGTGCCGAGCCGCCTGGCGACGACGACGCCTGAGTCGTCGACGGGTCGCCGCGCTGCCAGACTGGTCCGATGCGCGACCACGTCCAGAACCCCGTCGACGGCACCGAGATCGCGTACGAGGTCGCGGGCGAGGGGCCGCCCCTGCTGCTCGTGCACGGCTCGGGCCTGTCGCGCGGCGCGTGGCGCGGTCTCGGCTACCTGCGCGACCTCGAGCGCGACTTCACCGTCGTCGCCCTCGACCTGCGCGGCCACGGGCGGAGCGGTGCGCCGCACGACGCCGCCTCGTACGACATGGCCCTGCACCGCGGCGACGTCGCGGCCGTCCTCGCCGCGACGGGCCTCGCGCCGGTCCACTTCGTCGGCTACTCGTTCGGCGCCCGCGTCGGCCTGTCGATCGCCGCGCACGAGCCCGAGCTGCTCCGCACCCTGACCACGATCGGCGGCAGCTGGGCGCCGATGAACGGCAACATCGGCGCCACGTTCGCCCCGGACTGGGAGGAGGCGCTCCTGACCGGGGGCATGGCCGCCTTCGTCGAGCGCTGGGAGCACACCATGGGCCGTCGCCTGGACCCGGCGACCCGCCTCGCCTTCATGAGCGACGACCCGCTCGCCCTGGCGGCGTTCTTCCGGGCGGCCGAGACGGGCGGCGGGCTGACGGCGAAGCAGCTCGACGACGTGTCGGTGCCCACCCTGCTGATCGCGGGCACCCGCGACGAGGCACGGCACCGCGAGTCGCAGGACGCCGCCCGCCGCATGCCGACCGCGGCGTTCTTCGAGCTCGTCGGGCAGGACCACGCGTCGTCGCTGATGCCCGTCGACCAGGTCACCGACCTGCTCCGCACCTGGCTCGAGGCCGTCGACGCCTGAGGCGCGCGAGTCGGGGTCCGCCCCGCCGCGCGCGTCGCGGCGCACGTCGCGGTCCGCCCGCTGCGCACGTCGCGGCACACGTCGCCGCACGGGCCCCCGCCCTGCGATGATGGACGCACCATGGGCATCAGTCGTCGAGCGTTCCTGACGGGGTCGGCCTCCGGGGCCGCCGTGCTGCTGCTCGCCGCCTGCACCACCGACGGCCCCTCCCCCGCGCCGACGACCCCGAGCAGCACGCCGACGCCCACGCCGACCCCGACCGCGACGCCCTCGGCCGGGCCGACGCCGTCCGCGTTCCGCCGCAGCGGCTGGGCCGACGACCCGTTCGCGCGGGGCTCGGGCAGCTACCTGACCACGTCGTCGTCCGACGACGACCGCGCGGCGCTCCGCCGGCCGGTCGACGACCGGGTCTTCTTCGCCGGCGAGGCCACCGCGAGCACGGCGCCGGGCACCCTCGGCGGGGCCCACGCCAGCGGCTTCGACGTCGCGGACGCCGTCGCCGGGATCGCCGAGCAGGGCGAGCGCATCGCCGTCGTCGGCGCCGGGATGTCCGGCGCGACTGCAGCCAGGAGCCTCGCGGCGCGCGGCTACGACGTCGTCGTCGTCGAGGCCCGCGACCGCGTGGGCGGCCGAGTCGCCTCGTACACCGGGGGCGACTGGCCGTTCCCCGTCCAGCTCGGCGCCGCCTCCCTCGACGGCCAGGCAGCCACGGCTCTCAGCGCCGCGCTCGCCCTCGGCCGGGTCGACACCGTGCGCCTCGGCGAGGTGCTCGAGGTGCGGTCCTCCGGCGGGCAGGCGACCTCGCTCGACGGCGTCCCCGAGCGCTCCCTCGCGTCGGCCGCCGGGTGGGCCGACGACCAGGCGGCCTCCGTGACGGTCGCGCAGGCCGTCGCCGGCGCCGGCGCCGGGCCCGAGCAGCAGTCGCTCGAGCCCGACTCCACGGGCGTGTCCGACGCCGCCCGCCTCCAGTTCGTGCTCGACGAGGCGCTGCCCGTCCGCTGGGGCGCCGGGCCGGACGACCTCGCCGAGCGACAGGACCCGGGCGACGTCGGCGAGCTCGTCGCCGCCGACCTCGGCAGCCTGTTCCCGCTCGGCGAGCCGTTCGTCACCGGCGACCTGTCCGCGTTCGTCGAGGCGCAGCTCGACGGCCTCGACGTGCTGCGGGGCAGCACGGTGGCCCGGATCCAGTACGGCGACCGCGGCGTCGGCCTCCGCCTCGCCACCGGCGAGAGCCTGTCGGTCGACCGCGTCGTGGTCACCCTGCCGCTGGGCGTCCTGAAGGAGGGGACGACCGAGTTCGCCCCGGAGCTGCCGACCACGCACACGGCGGCGATCGAGACGCTCGGCGTCGCCCAGCAGGAGGTGCTCTGGCTGCGCTTCGACGAGCGCGCCTGGAGCACGGAGGCGACGGTGCTGACCACGGTCGACGGCGCCTCGGGCTTCCGCGTCTTCGTCAACCTCATGCCCTCGACGGGCGAGCCGGTGCTCGTCGCGCTGGCGGGCGGGGACGACGCGGTCGCGAGCCTCGAGCTCGGCGACGACGAGGCCGTCGCCGACGCGCTGGCCGGCCTCGCGCCCTACTTCGACCTCGTGCCCGAGGCAGCGCCCGAGTCCACGTCCGACCCCGCCGCGGGGACGGACTCGTCGGAGGCACCGGCCGGCTGATCCTCGCCGGCGCGGCGTACCTCCGCGCCCCGGACCTCGGCGCCACCGACCTGGGCGCCGCCGACCTGGGTGCCGCCGACCTCAGCCCCCTCGGACTCGGCGCGCTGGCCGCGCCGCAGCAGCACGCCCGGCCGCGGCCCCGGCCGCAGGTGACTGAGCGCGATCAACGCCGACATGACCCCCACGATGACGCCCAGGGCGATCGCGTTGTACATCACGAACTCGTCCGGCCAGCGCACCTGCGCGGGGTCGAGGAAGAAGTACGGGTACCAGCCGACGTCCGCGCCGCGCACGATCGTCGCGATGCCCCAGACGACCGGGAACACCAGCACGACCGACAGCATCGCCCAGCTGACGCGGGTGCGCCCGGGGGCGAGCACCCAGTCGACCACGAGGAACCCGGGGATCCAGAAGTGCAGCACCTGGGTCGACCAGGGCACGCCGATCGCGAAGTCGTTGCTCAGCGACTCGACCAGGATGATGCCGTAGACGATGCCCGACACGACGACGTAGGTCGTCACCAGGGCGTGCACCGCGGCGAAGGCGCGGCCCTCGGGTCGGCCCCGGAGCGAGAGCGCCCCCGACACGGCGAGGACGAGCACGTTCGCCATGTTGCTCTGCTGCGTGAAGTACGCGAAGTAGTTGACCGTCGAGAAGGTCGAGAAGCCGAGCGTGTAGAAGAAGTACGACACGAGGGCGGCCGTGCCCACGGCGGCGACGACGAGGCGCAGCACGCCGACGACTGTTCGCACCCTGTTCACTCGCTCCTGGTAGCGCGGGGACGCCTCGGGTAGGCCTCCCGTGCAGACGACGACCCTACTAGGACGGGCCGGTCTCCCCCTGCGGGGAGACCGGCCCGTCGGCACAGCCGGGCCCGGCCCGGGGGCCGGACGGGTCAGGTCAGCTCACCTGACCTGACCTGACCTGACCTGACCGCAGCTCAGCTGGGGATGTAGTCGAACGTGTCGGGGTCGGGGCCCGTGCGCTCGCCCTTGTCGAGGTCGGTGATGGCCGCGACGTCGGCGTCGGACAGCTCGAAGTCGAAGAGCGCGAAGTTCTCCTCGACGCGCGAGCGCGTGACCGACTTCGGGAACACGATGTCGCCGCGCTGCACGTGCCAGCGCAGGGTCACCTGGGCGGTCGACTTGCCGACGCGCTCGGCGATCTCGACGAGGGTCGGGTCCTCGAGGACCTTGCCCTGGGCGATGGGCGACCACGCCTCGGTGTGGATGCCGTGCTCGACGCCGAAGAGGCGCAGCGAGTCGTTGGTGAGGTACGGGTGCACCTCGATCTGGTTGACGGCGGGCACGACGTCGGCCTCGTCCAGCAGGCGCTGCAGGTGCGGCTGGTGGAAGTTCGAGACGCCGATGGCCTTGGCGCGGCCCGTGGCGTAGATCTCCTCGAGCGCCTTCCAGGTCTCGAGGTAGTCGACGTCCGTGGTGGGCAGGGGCCAGTGGATGAGGAACAGGTCGACGTAGTCGGCGTTCAACGCCTCGAGCGTGCCGTCGAACGCCTTCAGGGCGTCGTCGCGACGGTGGAAGCCGTTGTTGAGCTTGGAGGTGACGAAGATCTCGGAGCGGTCGATGCCCGACTCGCGCAGCGCCTCGCCGACGCCTGCCTCGTTGCCGTACATCTGCGCCGTGTCGATGTGGCGGTAGCCCACCTCGAGGGCGGTGAGGGTCGCGTCCTTCGTCTGGTCGGGCTCGACCTGGTAGACGCCGAAGCCGAGCTGGGGGATCTCGACGCCGTTGTTCAGGGTGATGGTGGGGATCGATGTCATGCACCCATCGAACCACCGCCTCCTGCGGCGTTCTCAGCGACGTCACGGATCAGCCCTGGTGCATCCGGCCCGACCGTGTTACCGTTGCAGGTCGCTTGGCAACGATCCTCTCAGATCGTTCCCGACTCACGGCCCTGTCGTCCACACGCAGGCCGAGTCGAAAAGCCTGCAGATCCCGTCTGCACATCTCGAGAACCCCGGTCCGAGCCTCACCCGCTCGCCTACTCACCGGTCGTCGCCCGAGACGAGGCCCGACCAGGCTCCCCGAGCCTGAGGACATCCGTCCGCCCCACCGCCGAGAACGGCGGTCCACGCATGCCCCGCGCTGCGTGCCACGACGCTGAGCAACACAGCACACATCGAAGAAGAGAACACGCATGAACGAGAACATCACCACCCTGAGCGGCACGGTCACCACCGAGCCCGTCCTGTCCACCGCCCGCCTCGCCGAGTTCGTCGTCGTCGACGCCTCCGGCGCCGAGTTCGTCGTCCGCGCCTGGAGCGACGTCGTCACCGACGACGTCCGCGTCGGCGCGACCGTCACGGTCGAGGGCGCCCAGGGCTGGGTCATCCCCGGCCGCAGCTGGCGCCGCGAGCCGAGCCGCACCATCGTGCAGGCCTACGCCGTGAGCGCCCACGCGCTCGCCCTCGCCGCCTAGGCAGGTCCCGAGGAGGCGCGACCCGCCTCCTCGACGCCCGTCGCGCCCTGCGCGTCGACGGCGCGACAGCACGACAGACGAGAGGCCCCGGTGCACACGCACCCGGGCCTCTCGTCGTGGTCTCGTCGTCGGCAGCTCCGCTAGGCCGTGGCGAGCCCCGTGGCACGCACGAGGATCGGCCGGTGGTCGCTGATGCCGGCGGGCAGCGTGACGACGTCCTCGATGGTGAGGTCGTAGCTCGTCGCGAAGTCGAAGTGTCCCTTGACGTACTTGTAGCCGAGGTAGGTCGGCGTGCTGCTGCGGGTCAGGACGAAGCCGTCGCGCTCGATGCGCTTCTTGAGCCCGCCGTGGAACCACGGGTAGTTGAAGTCGCCGACCATGAGCATCGGCACGCCGGGCGCGAGCGCGCGCATCAGCTGGTGGGCCGACTCGACCTGCTTCTTGCGCAGCCCGTTGGTGGCGGTGAGCGGTGCGGCGTGGAACGACCCGATCAGCACGTCCGCGCCCGAGATGCGGTCGTGCAGGTGCATCGCCAGCAGGCGCTCGTGCGCGGGCGACATGACGCGGTCGTGCATGCTCTTCTTCAGCGCGTAGACGTTCGTGCCCAGCAGCTCGAAGCGGGAGCGGCGGTAGTACGCCGCGAGCCCGAGCCGGTTGTTCCGGGTCGACGCGGCGAGCGAGAACTCGCCGAACTCGTCGGGGATGTCCTTCGTGTCGGCCTCCTGCAGGCAGAGCACGTCGGCGTGGTGGTCCTCTGCGAGGGCCCGGATCTCGCCCTTGGCGGTGTGCTCGCGCAGGTTGTAGCTCACCACGCGCATGGTGTTGCCGTTCTGTCCAGTCACGAGTGACGAACCTAGTCCCTTCGTGTTTCCCGGAGGCGCAGGGTGCGCTCAGGGGCCATCCGGCGCGTCGTCCGGGGGCGGACGAGGAGACGGCCCGCACCCTCCTGGGGAAGGTGCGGGCCGCCTCCTGCACGGTCAGCCCGCAGCGGCGTCAGCCCGCTGTGGCGTCAGCCTCGGCTCAGCGCCAGGGCAGCCCCGGGAACCAGTGGTGGAACAGGTCGCCGATGGCGCCCCAGATCCAGCCGATCAGGCCGGGCAGGTCGAAGCCGCCGTGGCCGGGGCCGCCGTGGCCGGGCCCGCCGGGCTCCCCCGGGCCGGGGCCCGGGTCGACCGGCGTCTCGGGCTCCTCGCCGGTCGTGACGGTGAGGTAGCTCGCCGTGCCCGTGTCGCCGTAGACGACGCGGCCGAGGTAGCTGCTCTCGTACACGAGGTCGGACCAGGAGGCGGTGGCCGTCGTGGTCTCGCCGAGCCCGGCCTCGAGCACGGCCGGGTCGACGACGAGGCCGCCCTGAGCCGCGGCCGGGTCGAGCAGGTACGACGTCAGCGTCCAGCCGAGGTCGCCCGCGCCCGAGTAGAAGTCGACGAGCAGCACGTACTGGCCTGCCGCCGGCGTCTCCACGTCGAGCTGCTCGTCGGCCGAGCCGGTGGCCGCGGCCCCGACCAGCTCGTCGGGCTGGCCCGACGCGTCGGCCGTGTACAGCAGCAGGTCGAGGTCGGCCGTGTCCTCGGCCGAGTCGAGCACGAAGCGCGCGTGCGTCGTGCCCTCGGCGACCGTGAGCGGCACCTGGGCGGCGTCGGCGCCGGCGGTGCCGGAGCCCGTCGCGACCTGGCCGAGGGCGAGGCCCTCGGCGGCGAGCGGCAGCGACAGGGCGTCGCCGGCGGTCACGTCGACCGTCGCCTCGCCCGTCACGCCCTCGCCCGCGAACTCCGCGGCGACGTCCAGCTGGACGGGCCGCACCGCGAGCGGGCTGCGCGCGTCCCGGGTGCCGTCGGTCCACGTCAGGTAGCCGGTGGCGAACTCGTCGAGCGCGGCCGTGGTGCGGGTGAAGGTGACCGTGTAGTCCTGAGTCTCGCCTGCCTCCCCGAAGGTCAGCGTCGAGGGCGAGACCTCGGCCGTGACGCCGGCCATGGTGACCGGCTCGGCCGTCCAGGTGCCGGGGCTCGTCGCCGTGACCGACCGGGTGACCGTCGTCGTGCCCGCGAGCGAGCCGACGCTGATCGAGGGGAGGTTCAGCGACGAGTCGGTGCCCTCGATCGTGTCGATCGAGTCGACGTACGCCTGCCAGTCGGCCGTCCCGCTGCGGTAGAGCAGGCCCGGGTCGAGGAAGGCCGTGGGGTCGACGTGGCCGGCGCCCTGGGCGAAGACGTCCTGGGTCGGGGCGCCGTCGGCTCCGACGAGGTCGTAGGCGGTGGTCATCATCGCCGACTTCACCTCGGCCGGGGTCCAGTCGGGGTGCACGGTGCGCGACAGGTAGAGCGCCGCGAGGCCCGCGACGTGCGGCGACGACATCGACGTGCCCGAGAGGAACTCGAAGCTGCCGGGCTCGCCGGCGGCGTTGGCGCCGTCGGCGAGGATCGCGACGCCGGGCGCGGAGATGTCGGGCTTCAGCAGGTTGCCGCCGTCCGCCGTCACCGGGCCGCGCGACGAGAAGCCGGCGATCTGGGGCGTGGCGGGCTCGGGCAGGCCGGCGGGGTTGCCGTCGACGAGGGTGACCGTCGCGCCCTCGGTGGCCGCGTAGGCGTGCAGGGCGTCGTAGGACGCCGCGTCGACGTGGACCGTGGGGACGACGTGCTCGTCGAGGTCGACCGAGCTGGGCGCGGGGTTCACGAGCAGCATCCCGACGCCGCCGATGCGCTCGACCTCGGCGCTCTTGGCCGTGCGGTCGTAGACGCCGCGGTCGCAGAGCACGATCGCGCCGGAGGCGGCGGCCGCGTCGGCGTCGAGCGAGTCGGGACGGCAGAGGGCCGCGTCGGCCGCCGTCGCCCCGTCGACCGCGAGGGTCGCCGCGTCGACGAGGGGGCCGCTGACGCCCTCGGCGCCGGTCGGCACCGTGATCGAGCCGCCGAGGTACGAGGCGCCGTCGCCGGTCAGGGCCGTGGCCGCGTAGCTCGGGACCGTGCTCGCGGCGACGGTGGTGATCCAGGGCGCCGCGTTGTCCGCGGTCGTCGGGGTGGGGCCGTCGTTGCCGGCCGAGGCCGCGACGAAGACGCCCGCCGAGGCCGCACCGAGGAACGCCTGGTCGGTGGCCGAGAAGGTGCTCGTCGCGCCGCCTCCGCCGATCGAGTAGTTGATGACGTCGACGCCGTCGGTCACCGCGGCCTCGATGGCCGCGACGAGGTCGAGCGTGGCGCAGCCGTCGTCGTCTGTGGCGACCCGGTCGGGGCCGTCCCAGCAGACCTTGTAGGCCGCGATCTTCGCGGCCGGTGCCACCCCGGAGATGGTGCCGAAGTCGCGGTCGCCGATGGTCACCTCGACGTCGGCGTTGCCCGCCGCGGTCGAGGCCGTGTGCGAGCCGTGGCCGTTGCCGTCACGGGGCGAGAGGTACTCGCCCTGCTCCTCCGTGCCGATGTTGTCGACGCCGAAGCCGTCGACGAAGTAGCGCGCGCCGACCAGCTTCGTGTTGCAGTCGGAGGCGGTGAACTGGACGCCCGTCTGGCAGACGCCGGTGAAGGTGCCGCCGTCGCCCTTGTCGTAGACGATCGAGTCGCCCTCGAGGTGCGGCTCGGCGCTGTCCTGCTCGCCGAGCGAGTCGCCCGCGAACGAGGCGTTGCCCGCGGCGATGCCCGAGTCGATGATCCCGACCACGACGCCGTCGCCCGCGGAGTCACGGCCGCCGATCTCGTCCCACACGCCGCCGTTCCCCTCGGCGTCGCCGAGCCCGAGGAACTCGGTCGAGGGCGTCGCCTGGAGCTTCAGCAGCTCGTTCTTCGACACGGCCGCGACCGACGGGTCGGCGGCGAGCGCCCGCGCCTGGTCGGCGCTGAGGTCGGCGGCGAACGCGTTCGTCGTCACCGAGAAGTGCGCGTCGACCGTGGCGCCGACCGCCCCGGCCACGTCGGCCTGGGTCTGCTCGAGGTGCTCGGACCACTCCTGCACCGGCGCGGCCGACGCGTCGAGGCGCGCGCCCTCGGGGGCGGCGGTGGCGGCGAAGCCGGCCTTGCCTCCCTCGTAGGTCGCGGCCGCGGGCTCGCGCAGCGTGACGATGTACGACCCGCTCGCGAACTGGGAGTCGCCGACCACGGCGGGACCGTCGGCCGCCAGGGCCGAGGTGGCCGGCAGCGCGACGACGCCGGCGGCGACGAGTCCCGAGATGAGCAGTGCGGAGAGTGGAGCCTTCGGCCGTCGTCGGCCGGACGATGTGATCACAGGGTGCCTTCCGGGTGCCGCACCCGGTCGGGCACGGTCGATCCGTAAGAATTACCTGAGAATGCGACGCCCCTCAACCGGGGGCCATGGCCGAACCCGGCCACTGTCCTCGACCGGCCACGGAATTTACACGGACGCAGCCGAACGGGGTACGCCCGGTCCCCCACGATGCCCACTGGACAAGGCCGTCCGCCGACCCGCGCCTCCTCGACGGGGTACGAGGCGAGGAGGCGCGGCGCGGCCGGTCAGCGCGCGCGTCAGCCGAGGGGGGCGTACGTCAGACCCAGCCGCGTCGCGCCGCCTCGACCCCCGCGTGGAAGCGGTTGCTCGCGCCGAGCTCGTCGAACAGGTCGCGCAGGCGACGGCGCAGGGTCCGGGGCGAGATCCCGAGCTGGCGGGCGATGACGTCGTCGGTCGCGCCCGCGGCCACGAACGCGAGCAGGTCGCGCTCGTCGACGGTCGGGGCGCGGAGGCCGGTCGCCGGGTCGGCCGGGCCGTCGGCGGCGACACGGCCGGCCCCGGCTCCGAGCACGTCGGACGAGACGCCGGGGCCCGAGCCCTGCGTCGCCGCCGCGAGCCGGGCCGCGACCTCGGACCAGTCGACGGCGGCGTCGGCACCCTCGCCCGAGGCGCCGGCCGTCTCGGCCAGGGCGGGCACGGGGACGGCCGTCCGCCAGCGCGACTCGAACAGGTCGCAGAGGGCGGCGATCAGCGCGGGCGACTCCGTGAGGAGGGCCTCGGGGGCGGCCGTCGGGTCGTCGAGCGGCCCGACCGACACGAGCGCGACCTGGCGGTCGGCGATCGCGAGCTTGACCGGCAGGTCGTGGGTGACCCGCGCCTCCTCGCCGTCCGCCCCGAGGCGGTGGACGCCCTGCAGGCTGCCGTCGACCGTGAAGCTCGCGACCGTGTAGATCGCCCGCCAGTGCACGCCGCGGTTGAGCGCACCGCGCTCGACGGA
The DNA here is from genome assembly GCF_014841875.1 of Frigoribacterium sp. CFBP 13729. Lineage (NCBI taxonomy): Bacteria > Bacillati > Actinomycetota > Actinomycetes > Micrococcales > Microbacteriaceae > Frigoribacterium > Frigoribacterium sp. CFBP 13729. Next base: position 1,238,055 of record NZ_JACYUR010000001.1, read on the forward strand.
CTCGTTCGTGGCGACCACGTACGGTGGCCGGTCGAACGCGAGGAACTCGCCCCTCGCCCGGTGCTGCAGCCGGGAGTACCAGTCGCCCACCGCCGCGTGGCCGGTCAGCACCGTCGTCGTGCCCGACGGGTCGGCCACCCGACGGCCGTCGTCGAAGAGGGCGCCGAGGCCCGAGACGGCGGTGCGGGCGTCGGCGAGCTGCTCGTCGTGGGCGGCCACGAGGGCGGACACGGCGACGCGGGGGTCGACGGCGCCGTAGCCGGGGGCCTGTCGGCCGTGGCCCTCGGCGGTGCGGTGCACGAGGCCGATGTTGCGCAGCTGCTCGAGGGCGGTGACGACGACGGCGTCGTCCAGCTCGCGGGCGGAGGCGATGGCGGCGACGTCGACGGTGTCGCCGCAGGTGAGCACGAACTCGTAGACCGCGGCGGTGACCGGGTCGATGCCGAGCGCGGCGAGGGAGGGCAGGGTCATCTGGCCATCGTGCCCTGCCGGGGCGCCCCGTGGCGACCCCGCAGGCCCGGCTGGCCCGACTGGCCCCTGGGCGACCCCGGCGTGCCCCGGGGCCGCCCCGCCGCCCGTCGCGGGGTAACGTCTTCCGGATGACCAGCTTCGGGGACGCTCCGTGAGCGACGGGGCGACCACCGCCTCCTCGCTGCGCCCCGACGTCCGTCGGCGCCGGTCGCCGGACCTCGCGTCGTGGCTGCCCGCCCGCTGGTCGACGGTGCTGACCGTCTACCTGGCGTCGCGGGTCTTCTCCCTGGTGCTGCTCGCCGTGGTCTGGGAGGTCGCGCGCCTCGCCGGCGTCGAGTTCCGGACGCCGGGCGCGGAGCTCTCGCTGCTCGACTTCACCACGTCGTGGGACGCCGACCGCTACCGGACGATCGCCCTCCAGGGCTACCCGACGGTGCTGCCGACCGACGCGGCGGGGAACGTGCTGCCGAACGAGTGGGCGTTCCTGCCGGTGTTCCCGACGCTCTGCCACCTGCTGATGGTGGCGACGGGCATGCCGTTCAGCGGCGCCGCCCTGCTGCTGTCGACGGCCTTCGGGGCTGGAGCCGCGCTCGTCCTCTACCGGCTCGTCGACCGGGCCGTCGGGCACCGCGGCGCGATCTGGGCCGTGCTGCTGCTCTGCTTCGGGCCTCTGGGGTTCCTGTTCTCCGTCGGGTACGCGGAGGGGCTGATGCTGTTCCTCCTGTTCGGGGGCGTGCTCGCGATGCAGCAGCGTCGGTACGGGCTCGTGCTGGCGTGCGGCGTGGTGGCGGCGTTCACGCGGCCGGGAGCGCTGGCACTGGCACTGGCGCTGGCCGTGCACCTGGTGGTGCGCTGGCGGACGGAGCGGGATGCGGGCCCGTCGTCAGGCACCGGGCCTGCCGCCGGGGCGTCGTCGGCGTCGTCGCTGAGGCTTCGGCCGTGGCCGTGGCAGGTGCTGCCCCGGCGCGACCTCGTGCAGATCGTGACGGCGGGAGCGGCCGTCGCCGCGGCCGGGCTCGCCTGGCCCGTCGTCGCGCACCTCGCCACCGGGCAGCACGACGCCTACCTGCAGACGGAGATGGCGTGGTGGGTCGACTACGTCGGCCGCCCGGCCTTCGTGCCGCTGACGCCGTGGTTCCTGCTCGCCGGCCGGTGGCTCGGCATCGCAGGCATCGCCCTCGTGCTCGCGCTGCTCGTGCTCGCCAGCGTGTGGTTCACCCGCCGGTCGACGCTGCGCCTCGGCCACGAGACCGTCGCGTTCACGGCGAGCTTCGCGCTCTACCTCGTGGCGGTGTTCCTGCCGCAGCAGAGCCTGTTCCGGCTGCTGCTGCCGCTGACGCCGCTGCTCGGCGCACCGGCGGTCTCCGAGCGGCCCGCCGTCCGCCGGACGCTGCTCGTCGGCGGGATCGTGCTGCAGCCGGTGGCGGTCGTGCTGCTCTGGCTGTACGTCGCGCCGTAGCCGCAGTCGTCTCACGTGCCCCGTCCGGGGGTGTTCACCTGACGCACCGCGTCCGTTCACCGGGCGGACACGACCGCGGGTTCTGCTGGGCTCGGACGTGCAGGGAGTGCACGCCCACTCGCGACCACGATCACTGGAGCAGACACGTGACCCCCACGAACACCCGCCGCCGCCGCGCGGCACTGGCCACGGGGGCGGCGGCGACCCTCGCCTCCTTCGCCCTCGTCCTCAGCCCGGCCGTCGCCCTCGCGGCGACTCCGGCCGACGTCGCCGACAACGGCGGGGCCGCCCGCAGCGCCGACGACAGCACGGCCGCCCTGCTCGAGTCGGTGAAGGCCGGACCGGCGAAGAACGTCATCCTGCTGATCGGCGACGGCATGGGCGACAGCGAGATCACGTCGGCCCGCAACTACGCCTACGGCGCCGGCGGGACCCTGCCCGGCATCGACGCCCTCCCCCTCACGGGCCAGTACACGACCTACTCGCTCGGCAAGGACGGCAAGCCCGACTACGTGCCCGACTCCGCCGCGACCGGCTCGGCCTGGGCCACCGGCACGAAGACCTACGACAACGCGATCTCGGTCGACATCGCGGGCACCCCGCAGGACACGCTCGTCGAGATCGCCAAGGCCAACGGCCTCAAGACCGGCAACGTCTCGACCGCCGAGCTGCAGGACGCGACCCCGGCCGTGCAGGCGGCCCACGTCGCGGCACGCAGCTGCTACGGCCCCGACACGGTCGCGGCATGTGGCAAGGACGCGCTCGACCAGGGCGGCCTCGGCTCGATCAGCGAGCAGATCATCGGCACCCGCGCCGACCTCACCCTCGGCGGAGGCGCGGCGTCGTTCCGCCAGACGGCGCGCGCCGGGCAGTGGACCGGCCAGACCCTCGACGCCCAGGCGACCGACCGCGGCTACCAGCGGATCACCGACCAGGCCGGCCTCGACGCCCTGACGGCCGCCGACCAGACCGCTCCGGTGCTCGGCACCTTCGCGGACGGCAACTTCCCCACGCGCTTCGCCTCGACGACCGCGACCGTGGGAGGCGCCGACCTCGCACCGCAGACCTGCCAGCCGAACCCGGCACGGCTCAGCACCGACCTGTCGCTCGCCTCGCTGACCGAGAAGTCGATCGACCTGCTCGACGGCGACGACGGCTTCTTCCTGCAGGTCGAGGGCGCCTCCATCGACAAGCGCGACCACAGCGCCGACGCGTGCGGCCAGATCGGCGAGGTGCTCGACCTCGACGAGGCGGTCCGCTCGGCCCTCGACTTCGCCGAGGCCGACGGCGAGACGCTCGTCATCGTCACGGCCGACCACGCCCACACCAGCCAGATCGTCGACTCGACTCCCCCGGCCACGCTCAGCACCGCGCTGACCACCGTCGACGGCAGCACCATGAAGATCGCCTACGGCACCGCCGCGGCGGGCGGGTCGCAGCAGCACACCGGCACGCAGCTGCGCGTCGCCGGCTACGGCCCCGGAGCCGCGAACGTCGTCGGCCTGATCGACCAGACCGACAACTTCTTCACCATCGCGAACGCGCTGCAGCTCGACCGCGACCTGGTCTCGCTGAGCGCCGACGCGACGATCGCCGCGCCGACGCAGGTCGCGCCGGGCGCCACGTTCGACGTGGTCGTCTCGGGCCTCGACGGCGACCGCCAGGCGTCGGGCACCTTCGACGGGGCCAGCCTCGGCACGGTCGACGTGATCGACGGAGTCGCGACGTTCACCGTGACGGCACCGGCCACGCTGGGCGACCGGACGGTCACGGTCACGGGCGTGCAGACGCGCACCGTGCGGAGCGCCGCGGTCTCGGTCGTGGCCGACCCCGTCGCCTCGCCGTCGCCCTCCGCTCCCGCCACCGGCGGGGCCGGCGGCACCGGCACCGGCGTCGGCGGCTCGGGCTCCGGCACGGCCGCGGGCTCCGGCCCGCTCGCCTTCACCGGCTCGGACGCGCTCCCCGCCCTCGTGCTCGCGCTGCTGCTCGCGGGCGCCGGCACGGTGCTCGTGGCACGTCGGCGACGCCGCACCCTGATCGACCACTCGGGGCTGTAGCCCCGGCGGGAGATCGACGGGAGGCGCGGGTCCGACAGGGCCCGCGCCTCCTGCACGTCCCGGTCCCTGCGGAGAACCGCGTCGACCCGTCCGGTCGACGGATCAGGTCACGTCGTCGCGGCCCCGGCTCCGCGCCCTCCGGCCGCGCCGCCCGCGACGTCGTCTCCTGACTCCTCGACACGACGCGGGCCGACCGGCTGCGTCGAGGACTCAGGCGACGGCGGTCGACCACAGTCGCGACGCCGTCCGGCGGGACCGCGGACGACGTCGTCTCCTGGCTCCTCGACACGACGCGGCCCGACCGGCTGCGTCGAGGACTCAGGCGACGGCGGTCGACCACAGTCGCGACGCCTTCCGGCGGGAGCGCGGACGACGTCGTCTCCTGAACGCCCGACGTCCGGTGACATCGGGGCCGGCGGGCAGGTCGGCCAGCCGGGGCCTACGCGGCGACGCGGGCGTGCGCGTCGGCCAGCAGCTCGACCGAGCGCAGGCGGGCCGACGTGGCGAGGGACGAGTGCGCGACGATGACCTCGTCCGCGTCGGCGCTGCGGGCGAACTCGGCGACGTAGTCCGCCACCTCCTCGCCCGTGCCGACGCCGGTGAAGGTCGTCATGCTGGCGACGTGCGCCCCGACGGGCGTGCGGAGCAGGTGGTCGAGCTCGTCGTCGCCGAAGGTCCGGTCGACCGTGATCTGCCCGCTCTGGCGCAGCAGCATGAGCAGGCGGGCGCGCTTCACATCGGCGAGCTGCCGGTGAGCCTCGTCCGAGTCGTCGGAGGCGATGGCGTTGACGCCGGCGATCACGTACGGGGCGTCGAGCTGGGTCGACGGCTGGAACTCGCGGCGGTAGATCGCCACGGCGTCGTGCAGCATGTCCGGCGCGAAGTGCGACGCGAACGCGAACGGCAGGCCGAGCGCGGCGGCGAGCTGCGCCCCGAAGGTCGACGAGCCGAGGATGTACAGCGGCACGTTCGTCCCGGCGCCGGGAGTGGCGCTGACACCGGGGATGCGCGACTGCCCGGCGAGGAAGGCCTGCAGCTCGACGACGTCCTGCGGGAACCGCTCGGACGACGCCGGGTCGCGGCGCAGCGCCCGGAACGTCTGCTGGTCGCTGCCGGGAGCGCGGCCGAGGCCGAGGTCGATGCGCCCCGGGTGCAGGGTCTCGAGGGTGCCGAACTGCTCGGCGATGGTCAGCGGCGAGTGGTTCGGCAGCATCACGCCGCCCGAGCCGAGCCGGATCGTCGACGTCTGGCTCGCCACGTGGGCGATCAGCACCGACGTCGCGCTCGACGCGATCGTCGCCATGTTGTGGTGCTCCGCGTACCAGACGCGTCGGTACCCGCTCTTCTCGGCCTGCTGCGCAAGGGCGACGGACGCCGCGAAGCTGTCGCGCGCCGTCTCTCCGGGTGCGATGGGGGCGAGGTCCAGGATCGAGAGGGGAACGGTCATGCCGACTGCAACCACGGAGGCGCGGGTGGTGTTCCCACGGGTGCTGCGCAGACGAACGAGGAGGCGGCCCGCGCCGTCCCTCGGGACCGCACGGACCGCCTCCTCGGCTGGCTCTCCCGGCTGCTACAGGCCGCGTGCCAGACGGTGGTACGCGGCGTTCCAACGCACCTCGCGCGTGAACTCGCGCATGGTGGTGTGCTCGTCGATGATCAGCAGCTCGGTCTCGAGGATGCGCGCCAGGTCCTCGAAGGCCTCGAGTCCGACGGACGTCGACATCACGGTGTGGTGGGCGGCGCCGGCCGTGAGCCAGGCCTCGGCCGAGACGGCGAACGACGGGCGGGGCTCCCAGACGGCACGGCCGACGGGCAGGTTCGGCAGGTCGGCGTCGGGCGCGACCACGTCGACGACGTTGACCGTGAGGCGGAAGCGGTCGCGCACGTCGCTCATCGCGACGACGACGGCCTCGCCGGGGTCGGCCGTGAAGACGAGTCGGACCGGGTCGTCCTTGCCGCCGATGCCGAGCTCGTGCACCTCGAGGGAGGCGCGGGCCGAGCTCAGCGACGGGCTCACCTCGAGCATGTGCGCGCCGAGGATCTTCTCGGCGCCGGGCACGAGGTGGTAGGTGTAGTCCTCCATCAAGGAGGCGCCCCCCGGCAGGCCGGCGCCCATCACGGCAGCGGCGCGCACCAGCACCGAGGTCTTCCAGTCGCCCTCGGCGCCGAAGCCGTAGCCCTCGGCCATCAGGCGCTGCACGGCGAGGCCGGGGAGCTGCTTCAGCGCCCCCAGGTCCTCGAAGTTGGTCGTGAAGGCGCCGAAGCCGCCCGCCTCGAGGAACGAGCGCAGCCCGATCTCGATCGCGGCGCCGTCGCGCAGCGACTGGTGGCGCTCGCCCCCGGCACGCAGCTCGGGGACGACGTCGTACTCGCGCTCGTACAGGGCGACGAGGTCGTCGACCGCGGACTCGGGGGCCGCGGCCACCGCCTCCGCCAGCTCGTTGACGCCCCAGGTGTTGACCTGCACGCCGAAGGCGAGCTCGGCCTCGGTCTTGTCGCCCTCGGTGACGGCGACGAAGCGCATGTTGTCGCCGAAGCGGGCGAGCTTCAGCGAGCGCATGGCGGCGGCGCCGGCAGCGGCACGCATCCAGGTGCCGACCTGCTGCTGCACGCGAGGGTCGCTGACGTGGCCGACGACGGTCTTGCGCGGGGCGCCGAGGCGGGTCTGGACGTAGCCGAACTCGCGGTCGCCGTGCGCGGCCTGGTTCAGGTTCATGAAGTCGAAGTCGATCTCGGCCCAGGGCAGCTCGACGTTCGCCTGCGTGTGCAGGTGCAGCAGGGGCTTGCGGAGGGCGTCGATGCCGCCGATCCACATCTTGGCGGGGCTGAACGTGTGCATCCAGGCGGTGACGCCGATCACGGAGTCGTCGAGGTTCGCCTCGAGCATGGTGCGCTTGATCGTCTCGGCGTCGGTGAGGACGGGCTTCCAGACCAGCTCGACGGGCACGCCCGAGGCTTCGGCGAGCTCGTCGGCGATGGCCTTCGACTGCTCGGCGACCTGGCGGAGCGTCTCCTCGCCGTAGAGGCCCTGGCTGCCGGTGAGGAACCAGACCTGCTTCGAGGCGAGGAAGGCCTCGGGGTCGACGACGTGGGAGGGGGTGGTGCTGGTGGTGTCGATGCTCATGCGAGTGCTCCTGAGGGCTTCTGGCCGTAGACGTTCTGGTAGCGGTCGAAAAGAGCGTCGATGCTCTCGGCCGGGATGGGGATCGGCTCGCCGAGCTGGCGGCTGAGGTGGATCGTGCGGGCGACGTCCTCGGTCATGACGGCGGCCTTGACGGCGTCGCGGGCGTCCTTCCCGATCGTGAAGACGCCGTGGTTCTGCATCAGGACGGCGCGGCTGCGGTGGCCGTCCAGCGTGCCGACGACGCCCTCGCCGATCGACTCGTCGCCGATGATCGCGAAGGGGCCGATCGGGATCTCGCCGCCGAACTCGTCGGCCATCGCGGTGATCACGCACGGGATCGACTCGCCGCGGGCGGCCCAGGCCGTGGCGTAGGTGGAGTGCGTGTGCACGACTCCCCCGACCTTCGGCATGTGGCGGTAGACGTAGGCGTGCGCCGCGGTGTCGCTCGACGGGCTGCGCTCGCTGCCGGGGCTGCCCTCGACGACGGTGCCGTCGAGGTGGCAGAGGATCTGGTTCTCGGGCGTCAGCTCGTCGTAGTCGACGCCGCTCGGCTTGATCACGAACAGGTTCGTGCCGGGCACGCGCTGCGAGACGTTGCCGCCCGTCCAGACCACGAGGCCGTACCGGGTCAGCTCGGCGTGCAGGTCGCAGACGGCGCGACGCGTCTCGTCGATGGCGGTCTCGGTGGCGCGGTCGATGAAGCTCACGCGGTCACCTCCGCGGCGGTGCCGACGGTGTCGGCGGCGGCCGAGCCGCCGGAGGCGGCGGGCGCCTCGGGCTCGGCGACCGGTGCGCGCGAGCCGCCCCGCGCCTCCCTGCTGATCGCCCTGAGGCGGTGCATCACGTCGTTGCCGCCGCGTCCGAACCAGTCGTGCAGCAGCAGGTACTCGGCGTAGAGCGCGTCGTACGCGTCGGCGGCGGCGGGGTCGGGCGTGTAGGAGGCGCGGTCCAGGCTGCCCATCGCGTCGCTGGCCACGCGGGTGTCCGGGTAGGCACCTGCGGCGACGGCGGCGTGGATCGCGGAGCCGAGCGCGGGGCCCTGCTCGCTGCGGATCGTGGAGATCGGCATGCGGAGCACGTCGCTGTAGGTCTGCATGAGGTGGCGGTTCTTGAGCAGGCCGCCGGCGGCGATGAACTCGGTGACGGGGACGCCGGAGTCGTTGAAGGCCTCGACGATGCGTCGCGTGCCGAAGGCCGTGGCCTCGAGCAGCGCCCGGTAGCCGTCCTCGGGGGCGGTGCCGAGCGTCTGGCCGACGATCACGCCGCTCAGCTCGTGGTCGACGAGCACCGAGCGGTTGCCGCTGTGCCAGTCGAGCGCGACGAGGCCGTGGGCGCCGACGGGCTGCTCGTAGGCGAGGTCGGTCAGGTACTGGTGCACGCTGGTGCCGGCCGCCTCCGCCGCGTCGACCGACGACTGCGGCACCTGGTTGCGGACGTACCAGGCGAAGATGTCGCCGACGCCGGACTGACCGGCCTCGTAGCCGTAGAAGCCCTCGGTGATGCCGCCGTCGACGACGCCGCACATGCCGGGGACCTCGGCCAGCTCGGCGCCGTTCATGACGTGGCAGGTGCTCGTGCCCATGATCGCGACCATCTGGCCGGGCTGCGTGGCCTTGGCGGCGGGGGCCGTGACGTGGGCGTCGACGTTGCCGACGGCGACGGCGATGCCCTCGGGCAGGCCGGTCCAGCCGGCCGCCTCCGCGGTCAGCGTGCCGGCGGCGTCGCCGAGGGCGCCGATCTCGTGCACGACCTTCGTCTCGGCGAAGTCGGCGAAGTCGGGGTTGAGCGCGGCGAGGAACTCGCGGCTCGGGTACTCGCCGTCCTGCAGGATGCCCTTGTAGCCGGCCGTGCAGGCGTTGCGGACGTAGCGGCCGCTGAGCTGCCAGATGATCCAGTCGGCCGCCTCGACCCAGTGCTCGGTCGCGGCGTAGATCTCCGGGTCCTCCTCGAGCAGCTGGAGCCCCTTGGCGAACTCCCACTCGCTCGAGATGAGCCCGCCGTAGCGCGGCAGCCACGACTCGCCGCGCTCGCGGGCGAGCTCGTTGATGCGGTCGGCCTGGCCCTGGGCGGCGTGGTGACGCCACAGCTTGACGTAGGCGTGCGGCCGGTCGGCGAACTGCTCGAGCTCGTTGAGGGGCGTGCCGTCGGCCGTCGTGGGGACCATCGTGCAGGCGGTGAAGTCGGTGCCGATGCCGATGACGGAGGCCGGGTCGATGCCGGACTCGGCCAGGGCTCGGGGCACGGCCTGCTTGAGCACGTCGACGTAGTCGCTCGGCACCTGCAGCGCCCAGTCGGCAGGCAGTCGCGCCCCGCCGACGGGCAGGGTGCGGTCGACCACGGCGTGCGAGTACTCGTGGGTGGCGGTGCCGAGCTCGGCCCCGTCGGACACGCGGACGACGACCGCCCGTCCGCTCAGCGTGCCGAAGTCGACGCCGACGACGTGTGCGTCGGGCGCGGCGGTGGTGTCTGCCATGGAACGTCCTTGTCCTGGTGGTGCGAGCCCCGGAGGGGCGGGTCTGGTGGGGGGCCCACGCGAAAGTGAGCGCTCACATTCTCACACGCCGCGGGTGGTGCGTGCAACGCGGAGGTGGCCCCGGAGAGGAGCCGCGGAGGCGAGCTCGACGCCGGCCCAGGGACGGCTCAGCGCGGGCTCAGCGCCGGGGCGACGCCGTCGAGCGCCGGACGACCAGCTCGGGCAGCACGGCGTCGACGGTCTCGTCGTCGCCCGCGAGCACGGCCTCGACCGTGTCCATGATGCGGCGGCCGAGCGCCTCGAAGTCCTGCCGGACGGTCGTGAGCGGAGGAAGGAAGTGGGCCGCCTCCGGCACGTCGTCGAAGCCGACGATGCTCACGTCGCGCGGCACCTCGAGGCCGGCGTCGCAGAACGCGTGCACGGCGCCCAGTGCCATCTGGTCGTTGGCGCAGAACACCGCGGTGACGTCACCGCGCTCGGCGAGCTCGAGGCCCAGCCTGTGCCCGGAGGCGGGCGTCCAGTCGCCCCGCAGCAACGGCCCCGCGTCGAGGCCGAGCCGCTCGCACGCGTCCCGCCAGCCGCGCTCGCGGTCGCGCCCGTCCATCCAGGCCTCCGGCCCCGCCACGTGGGCGACGGAACGGTGGCCGAGCGAGGAGAGGTGCTCGACGGCGAGCTCGGCGCCGGCGGCCTGGTCGATCGACACGGCGTGGTGGCCGTCCTCGGCGACGCTGTCGGCGGTGACCAGGGGCACCGCCACCCGGGAGGAGCGCAGCACGTCGAGAGCCTCGGCGTCCGGCGCGATCAGCACGATGGCGGCCACCGCCTGGCCGACGAACGCGTCGACGGCCTGCTGGACGGCCCGGGCGTCGTCGCCGTCGAGGGTGGCCATCGACACCTGGTAGCCGGCGCGGCGAGCGGCGCCGTTGAACCCGTGCATCGTGCTCGACGGGCCGTAGAACGGGAACCCGGTGCTGATCAGGCCGATCGAGCGGGTCTTGCGGCTGGCGAGGGCCCGCGCCGTCAGGCTCGGCCGGTAGCTCAGCTTCTCGACGGCCGCGTCGACCTTCGCCTTCGTCGCCGGGCGCACGGTGGGGTCGCCGTTGACGACGCGCGACACCGTCTGGTGCGAGACGCCGGCCTCGGCCGCGACGTCGAAGAGGGTTGCCACTGTCTGATCCTAAAGGTCGTTCGGTTTGTGCCCCGGGGCGGTGGGCCGGCCCCGGTGCCAGCCGCCCGGGCCGGGCCAGGCCGGCGCCGTCGAGGACTCAGGTGCGGGCGTCGGCTCTGCCCAGGTACGACGGAGGCGCGGTCCCCCCTGGGCCGCGCCTCCTGATCCGTCGACCGACCGACCGGTCGACGAGTCTCGCCGAGCTGAGCTGGTGCTCGCTCGTTCGTTCGCTGCTGCTACTTGGTGCTCGAGCCGGCGCGACGCTTGTTGAAGACGTCGAACGCGACCGCGGCGAGGAGCACGAGCCCCTTGATGAGGGACTGGTACTCGCTGCCGACGCCGAGGATCGACATGCCGTTGTTCAGGATGCCGATGATCAGGCCTCCGACGATGGCGCCGGTGACCGTGCCGATGCCGCCCGTGACCGCCGCGCCGCCGATGAAGACGGCTGCGATGGCGTCGAGCTCGAACCCGTTGCCGGCGCTGCCGCTGGCGAGGTTCAGCTGGCCGGTGAAGACCAGGCCGGCGAGGGCGGAGATGACGCCCATGTTGACGAACAGCAGGAACGTGACGCGCTTCGTCTTGATGCCCGACAGCTCGGCGGCGTGCAGGTTGCCGCCGATGGCGTAGACGTGGCGGCCGAAGACCGAGTTCTTCATGACCGTCGAGTACACGACCACGAGCACGGCGAGGACGACGAGGACGATCGGGGTGCCCGAGTAGCTGGCGAGGAGGAACCCGATGTACATGACGAGGCCGACGGTGAAGACCATCTTCGTGACGAACCACAGGAACGGCTCGTCCTCGAGCTGGTACTTGCGACGCGTGGCACGGCCACGGAGGCCGGTGCCGATCAGGGCCACGGCGGCGATCGCGCCGAGCACGAGCGTCAGCGGCTCGTAGCCGGTCGACCCGAACGTCGGGAGGAACCCGGAGCCGATGTCGCGGAAGCCCTGGGGGAACGGCGAGATCTGCTGCGTCTGCAGGGCGATCTGCGCCGCGCCGCGGAAGGCGAGCATGCCCGCCAGGGTGACGATGAAGGCCGGGATGCCGAAGTAGGCGATCCAGAAGCCCTGCCAGGCGCCGACCAGGCCGCCGAGCACGAGGCAGAGGACGACCGCGACGGGCCAGGGCAGGCCCCACTGCGTGATCATGACGCCGGCCATGGCACCCGTGAAGGCGACGATGGAGCCGACCGAGAGGTCGATGTGGCCGGCGATGATGACCATCACCATGCCGATGGCGAGGATCAGGATGTAGCTGTTCTGCACCACCAGGTTCGACACGTTGATCGGCGCCAGCGTGATGCCGTTCGTCGTGATCTGGAAGAACAGCACGATGACGATCAGCGCGATGAAGAGGCCGATCTGGCGCAGCTGGCCTCCGAGGTACGAGACCGCCCCGACGAGGGGGTTGCCGCCGGAGCCGCTCTGCGGCTGACGGGAGGTGGGCGACCCGCCCGTGGGCTTCGGGTCGGTGGCCTGGGTGGGGCTAGGCGCGCTCATTGACGGGGCTCTCTCGTTCGAGGGTCATGTACTTCAGGAGGAACTCGGGGGTCGCCTCGGCGACGGGCACGTCGGCCGTGATGCGCCCCTCCGAGAGGGTGTAGATGCGGTCGCAGATGCCGAGCAGCTCGGGCAGCTCGCTCGAGATGACGATCACGCCCTTGCCGGCGTCCGCGAGCTGGTTGATGATCGTGTAGATCTCGTACTTGGCGCCGACGTCGATGCCGCGGGTGGGCTCGTCGAGGATCAGCACGTCGGGGTCGGTGTACATCCACTTCGACAGCACGACCTTCTGCTGGTTGCCGCCGGAGAGCTTGCCCGTCAGGGCGGCCACGTTCGGCGCCTTGATGTTCATGCTCTTGCGGTAGCCCTCGGCGACCGTGCTCTCTTCCGAGCTGTTCACGAAGCCGGCCTTCGCCAGCTTGCGGAGGGCCGAGCCCGAGACGTTGCGCGTGATGTCGTCGATCAGGTTGAGGCCGTACTTCTTGCGGTCCTCGGTCGCGTAGGCGATGCCGGCGTCGATGGCCTTGCTCACCGTGCTCGTGTCGATCTTCTGGCCCCGCTTGTAGACGGTGCCCGAGATGCCCGTGCCGTAGCTCTTGCCGAAGACGCTCATCGCGAGCTCGGTGCGCCCGGCGCCCATCAGGCCCGCGATGCCGACGATCTCGCCGGCCGCCACGGTGAGGTTCGCCTGGTGGATGATCTCGCGGCTCGCGTCGAGCGGGTGGTGGACGGTCCAGTCCTCGATGCGGAGCAGCTCCTCGCCGATCGTCGACTCGTGCGACGGGTAGCGGCTCTCGAGGTCGCGGCCGACCATGCCCTTGATGATCCGGTCCTCGGTGACCTCGCCCGCGTGCATGTCGAGGGTCTCGATCGTCTTGCCGTCACGGATGATGGTGACCTTGTCGGCGATCGACTTGATCTCGTTCAGCTTGTGGCTGATGATGATCGACGTGATGCCCTGCCCCTGCAGGCTCTTGATCAGGTCGAGCAGGTGGGCGGAGTCGTCGTCGTTCAGGGCGGCGGTCGGCTCGTCGAGGATGAGCAGCTTCACGCGCTTCGACAGCGCCTTCGCGATCTCGACCAGCTGCTGCTTGCCGACGCCGATGTCGGTCACCTTCGTGACGGGGTTGTCGCGCAGGCCGACGCGGGCCAGGAGGCCGGCGGCGTCGAGGTTCGTCTTGTTCCAGTCGATGAAGCCGCCCTTGGACTGCTCGTTGCCGAGGAAGATGTTCTCGGCGATCGACAGGAACGGGCTGAGCGCCAGTTCTTGGTGGATGATCACGACGCCCGCGGCCTCGGAGTCGTTGATGTTCTTGAAGTCGACGGGCTGGCCGTCGAGCAGGATCTGGCCGTCGAACGAGCCCGACGGGTAGACCCCCGACAGCACCTTCATCAGCGTCGACTTGCCGGCGCCGTTCTCGCCGCAGATCGCGTGGACCTGGCCGCGCTCGACCTCCAGCGTGACGTCCTGCAGGGCCTTGACGCCGGGGAACGTCTTCGTGATGTCGCGCATCTCGAGGATCGTGTTCGCCACGTGTTCCTTCTTTCGTGCATGGGGTGGGGCGGAGCTGTGGGGCGCAGGAGGTGCGGAGCGGGTGCACCGCACCTCCTGCGCCCCGGGGAGGGGAGACCTACTTGAGGTCGTCCTCGGTGTAGTAGCCGCTGTCGATCAGGACCTCTTTGTAGTTGTCCTTGGTGACGGTGACGGGCTGGAACAGGTACGTCGGGACGACCTTGACCTTGTTGTCGTACGTCTTGTCGTCGTTCGTCTCGGGCGTCTTGCCGTTGAGGATGTCGTCGGCCATCACGACGGACTGGTCAGCGAGCTGACGGGTGTCCTTGTAGATGGTCGAGTACTGCTGGCCGGCGATGATCGACTTGACTGAGGCGGCCTCGGCGTCCTGGCCGGTGACGATCGGAAGAGCGTCGTCGGAGTAGCCGGCACCCTCGAGCGCCGAGATGATGCCGATCGAGATGCCGTCGTAGGGCGAGAGCACGCCGTCGAGCTTGGTGCCGCCCGAGTAGGTCGACGCGACCAGGTTCTGCATGCGGGCCTTGGCGGTCGCGGGGTCCCACTGCTGCGTGGCGGCCTGCGTGAACTGGTCCTGGCCGGAGCCGATGGTCAGCGAGCCGTCCTCGATGTAGGGCTTGAGGGTGTCCATCGCGCCGTTGAAGAAGAAGGTCGCGTTGTTGTCGTCGGGGCTGCCGGCGAAGACCTCGATGGTCTTGGGCTCGGCGCCGTCGACCTTCTTGCCGTCGGCGTCGACGAGGCCGAGGCCCGTCAGGAGGCTGGTGCCCTGGTCGACGCCCACCTTGTAGTTGTCGAACGACACGTAGTAGTCGACGTTCTCGTTGCCCGTCAGGAGGCGGTCGTACGAGATGACCTTGATGCCGGCCTTGGCGGCCGAGTCGAGCTGGTCGCTGAGCGAGCCGCCGTCGATCGAGGCGACGATGAGGACCTTCGCGCCCTTGGTGATCATGTTGCTGACCTGCTGGACCTGCTGCGGGATCTTGTTGTCGGCGTACTCGAGGTCGACCTTGTAGCCCTTGTCCTCGAGCGCGCTCTTGACGGCGTCGCCGTCCTTGATCCAGCGCTCGGAGACCTTCGTGGGCATCGCGACGCCGACGAGGGCGCCCGAGTTGTCTCCGCCGCTGTCGCCGCTGCTGCCGCTGTCGCCGCCGCGACCGCCGCCGGCGCAGCCGGCGAGGGAGACGGCGAGACCTGCGGCGACGATGCCGACGAGGAGCTTCTTCTTGTTCACGGGGATTCCTTCGTGTCCGTGTCATCTCGACGGCGTCGTCGATGACGGATGGTGTGCTGCGTGGGTGGTGCAGGGATCGGCGGGGCCGGGCGGCGGGACGTCGCGGGACCGGGCCGGGGGCGGCGGGTCGCGACCGGGGTCGCGTCGAGCCGGCCGGCGCACGGGGAGGTGCACCGGAGCTGGGGGGCCTAGGCGGGGGCGGAGGCGCGGAGGGCCGAGGCGGCGGCGACGCGAGCGGCCGGCGCAGGTGCCGAGGAGGCGGCGCGAGCGGCCGAGGAGTCGGCTGCGGCCCGGCCCGGGGCCGAGGCGGCGGGGGCGGTGCGAGCGGTGCGGTTCACAGGTGACCTCTTCGTCAGGTGGTGTGTCGCTGGTGCGCGGGACGGTGCGGGGGGTGTGGCAGGTGGTGCTGGGCGGCGCCGATGTCGGGGCCGTGCGTCGCCGGTGCGGCTGCTGTGCCGACCCGACGAAGCGGATGTGACCGTTTCATGTGAGCGCTCACATCTGTGGTCCGGGGCAACTATGAGGCAGGCCGGGACCGATGTCAAGTCGCGCGCTCGGGGGCCAGGGTTCACACGCCGGATACACGCCGTTCACGGGCCTGAGCGGAACGCGGGGCACGATGTGCGCATGATCACCGTCACGGCCACCGTCCACACCGCGCACGACAGCGCCGGGTTGTTCTGGCTGTCGCGGCGGCTCCTGGCGGAGCACACGACGGCGCGCGTCGACGAGGGGCAGTACCTCGTGCAGCTCGCCGACGCGGGGACGGTGCTGCTCACCGAGCTGCCCGAGATGCTGCGCTTCGACGTCGTGGTGCGCGACGAGCTCGCCGCCCGCCGCACCCGGCGCGCCCTCGACGCCGTGCTCGCCCGGTCGTCGTTCGGCGCCGTCTCGGCGGTCACCTGGCAGGCCGCCCCGCTCGGGGCGGAGCCGATCGGCGCGTAGGCGCCCCGGCCTGAGCCGGGCGCGACACGGCCTGCTCGGCCTGGCCGCGCCTCCTGCGAGGCCCCGTCGCGCCTCCTGCGGAGCCGGGTCAGGCCATCGCGGCGATGGTCCACGACGCGGTGTGCGACTCCCCCGGCGCGAGGCGGACGAGGTCGACGCCGCTCGTGAAGGCGTCGGGCGGGCAGGTCATCGGCTCGACGGCGAGGCCGAGGCGGTCGAGCTCGGGCTCGGGGCGGTCGCCCGTGTGCACCTGGACCCAGGGCAGCTCGGAGACGGCCCACGACATCGCGACGCCGCGGCCGTCGCGGGCGACGACCTCGACCGTGGCGCGGCCCTCGGCGTCCGCGTCGATCTCGGTGAAGGCGTGGTCGACGAACAGGTCGCCGACGGGGCGGGCCTCGCGGAAGTCGAAGCCCTCGCGCTCGGTGACGCCGTGCACGCCGGTGGGGACGAGGCGCTCCTCGGTGACCTCGAGGTAGCTCGCCGCGGGGAGCAGCAACGACCAGTCGTCGACCCGGCCCTCGCCGGCGACGAGGTACGGGTGCGGCGCGACGCCGTACGGAGCCGTGCCCTGCCCGACGTTCGTCGCCGTGACGGTGGTGACGAGGCCGGCGTCGCCGAGCTCGTACACGGCCCGGAGCTCGAGGCGGTAGGGGTAGCCGTCGCTCGGCGCGAGCTGGGTCACGAGGGAGGTGCGGTGCGCGTCGGCCTCGTCGGCCGGGTCGGACGCCCAGTCCGCCCACTGGACCAGCCCGTGCAGCGCGTGGCCCCGCTCGATCTCGTTGAGGGGCAGCTGGCGCTCGACCCCGTCGTCGTCCCACGAGCCGTCGACGACCCGGTTGGGCCACGGGGCGAGCAGCGCGCCACGGTACAGCGGACGCACCTCGTCGACGCCGAACGGGACGACGAGGTCGCGACCGTCGTGCGTCAGCGAACGCAGCGTGGCACCGACCCCGGCGATCTCGGCCCGGTACGGGCCGTGCTCGAGCACCGTTCGGATGCCGCTGACGGGCACGGCGGCAGGCGTCGACGGGTCGGTGACGGCGGTGGTGGTGGTGGTCTCAGGCACGGGCGGCTCCTCCGAAGACGGTGTGGTCGAGGTGCGCGTTGCGGAACCGGCCCTCGGGGTCGACGGCGGCGGCGTGGGCCGCGAAGTCGTCGAGTCGAGGGTAGCGACGACGCAGCACCCCGTGGTCGAGGCCGGCCACCTTGCCCCAGTGGGGGCGGGCGTCGAACGGGGCCAGCGCCTCCTCGACGCTCGGGAGCACCGCGAGCACCGCCTCCGTGTCGCGCCGCCAGGTGAAGTGGAACGCGATGCTGTCGCGGCCGCCGCTCGGGCTGAGCCAGGCGTCGTCGGCAGCGACGCTGCGGATCTCGCTGACGAAGATCACGTCGGCCAGGCTCTCGCCGATCGCTCGGAGAGCCTCGACGGCGGCCGGGGCGTGCTCGGCGGGGACGAGGTACTCGCTCTGGATCTCCTCCCCCGCGCTCGGCGTGAACTCGGCGCGGAAGTGCGGCAGCCGGTCGAGCCACGGGCCGGGGACGCCGAGCTGCGGGGTGACGGCGTCGGCCGCCGTGTCGGGCAGCATGTGCACGGCCTCGGAGGCGGGGCGGGCGCCGAGCGCGACGAGGTCGAGCGGCGTCACGAGCGGGGCGTCGCCGACCCGCGCCTTCGCCCACACCTGGCCGACGACGTCGCCGGTCCACCGCGTGAAGAGGCTGACGCTGTAGGCGTGCGCCATCAGTGCGTCGAAGTTCCCGAGGGCCGCCTCCCACGGGAGGTCGTGGTGGACGGTCTGCACGACGTCGAAGGTCGGCACGGTGTCGAGCACCAGCGCGGTGACGATCCCGAGGGCGCCGAGACCCACGACGGAGGCGCCGAACGCGTCGTCGCCCCGGCGGACGACGTCGAGCGAGCCGTCGGCCCGCACGATCTCGACCGCGGCGACGCTCGCCGAGAGCGCGGGGTTGCGCACCCCGGAGCCGTGCGTGCCGGTCTGGACGGCGCCGGCCACGCTGATGTGCGGCAGCGACGCGAGGTTCGGCAGGGCTCGGCCCCGGGCCTGCAGCTCGCGGGCGAGGACGGCGTGCGTCGTGCCGGCCCCGACGCGGACCGTGCCCGCGGCCTGGTCGAGCTCGATCGGCAGCCCGAGCGCCTCGGTCGAGACGAGCACCCCGTCGGTGTCGGCCACCCGGTTGAACGAGTGCCGCGAGCCGATGGCCTTGACCCGGCGGCTGGAGGCGACCACGTCGCGCAGCTCGTCGACCGAGGTGGGGGTGCGCAGGTCGGTCGTCGAGTACTCGACGTTCTCGGCCCAGTTGTGCATGAGACTCCTTCGACTCGGTGGCGTCGTCCAGTCTAGTGAGCGCTCACTCGGCGCGGGCCGAGTCGGTGCCGGTGCCGTGTCCCCCTCACTGGGGACCGCCGACCCCCCGGACCGGGGCCGCGTCCCCCGTTGTCCCCCGGGCCAGGACGCGGTTCGCTGGGTACAGGCCCCGGGAGACCGCCGCCGACCGACCACGACCCAGGGGAACACCACGATGGACTCGACCGCACACGGCACCGACGCCGTCCGCGCCTCCGCTCCGCAGCAGCTCCGCCACGACCGCCGGGTGCGCCCCGAACGCGTCGTCCGGCTGCGCCGTGCGCCCTCGTTCTTCCTCACCTGGCTCGACGTCCCGAACGACGGCAGCGACCCGGCCCTGCCGCTCGGCGCCTGCCTCGTGCTCCGCCGCGTCGGCGGCCAGACCCCCCGCGACGTCGTCGTCGAGCTGCCCGGCGGCGTCGCCCGCCGATCCGACGCCCTGCGTCGCCGCTCGGCGATGGGCGTCGCGACGCCGATCGAGATCGGCGCCCTCGCCGAGCTCGGCACCGTCTTCGTCGAGTGGACCTCGTCGGACGGCGTCCGTCGCACCACCTGGCTGCGCGTGCCCTCGGTGCCCGCGCGCTACCGCGTCCGCCGCACCGCCTAGACAGCACTCACGGTGTCCGGGCGACGCGCCGCCCAGCGCCGGTACGCCGCCGCCGGGTGCGACGCCGGGAGGCGCGGCCCGCCCCCCGTGTACCGCTCGCGCAGCGTCTCGCCCGGCACGTACGCCTCGCGCACGCGGCCGCGACGGCGCAGCTCGGGCACGACCAGCTCGACGAAGTCGCGCAGCGTGTCGTACGAGTGGTACTGCCGCAGGTTGATGCCGTCGATCCCCTCCTCGTCGAGCCAGCGCTCGATCTCGTCGGCGACGACCGTCGGCGTCCCGGCGACGAAGAACGCGCCGCCCCAGGCCTCGTCCACGCTCGCGATCAGCTCGCCGACCGTGATGTCGAGAGGCAAGGAGGCGGCCCCCGGGTGCTCGAGGCGCCCCTCGGCCACGAGGGCCTCGCGGACGGTCGTCGCGGGGTCGTGCGACGGCGCGTCGAAGGGGACGCTGCGGTGCACGAGCGCGCCCTGCTCGCTGACGAACGACCGGTAGAGGGCCAGCTTCTCGGCCACCGCCTCCTCGGTCGCGGCCGTGATGACCCCGGCCTGGACGATGAAGCGGACGTCGCCGGCAGCCCGGCCCGCCTCGACGGCTGCGGCCCGGGTGGCCTCGGCCACGCGGGCCACCGCACGCCCGCCGGTGAAGACGACCTCGGCGTTGCGGGCGGCCTGCTCCACGCCCGTCGGCGACGCGGTCGCGAGGAACAGCACCGGGGTGCGCTGGGGCGACGGCTCGCTGAGGTGCGGCCCGACGACCTTGTAGAAGCGGCCGTCGTGGTCGATCGGGTGGACCTTCGACGGGTCGGTGTACACGCCCGAGCCGGGCGCGAGGCCGTCGGCGGTCGGGTCGGCGACGACGGCGTCGTCCTCCCACGAGCCCTCCCAGAGCTTGTAGAGCACGTCCAGGTACTCGGCCGCCCGGGCGTAGCGCTCCTCCTTCGGGATCTGGTCGTCGAGCCCGAAGTTGCGCGCGGCCGACGGCAGGTACGAGGTGACGACGTTCCAGCCGACGCGGCCCCCCGTCAGGTGGTCGAGCGTCGACATGCGGCGCGCGAAGGCGAAGGGAGGCTCGTAGCTCGTCGACGCGGTGACGCCGAAGCCGAGGTGCTCGGTCACCGCGGCCATCGCCGGGACGACGAGCATCGGGTCGTTCGCGGGCGCCTGGATCCCCTCGAGCAGGGCCGGCGCCGGGCTGTCGCGGTAGACGTCGTAGGTGCCGAGCACGTCGGCGAGGAACACGGCGTCGAAGCCGCCCTGCTCGGCCAGCCGCGCGAGCTCGGTCCAGTAGCGGATGTCGGTGTACTCGCGACGGTGGTTGCCGGGCAGCCGCCAGAGGCCGTGCGTGATGTGGCCGACGCAGTTCATCTCGAAGAGGTTGAGGATCAGCTTCTTCTTCGCTGCGGGCGGGGCTGCGGAGTCGGGTGCTGGGACAGTGGGCCCGGTGGGTGCGGTCGTCGGGGCGGTCTCGGGCGTCGGGGCGGTCTCGTCGGTCACCCGGTCGACACTGCCACAGGCCGGAGGCGCGGACCGAGCCCGTGACGCCCCGCGACGCGTGGTACCGCGGTACCACCACGCCGGCACCCTGCTCCGACGAGGGCGGCCACGGCTCTCCGTAGCGTCGTGACCATGATCGAAGCCAGCCACCTCACCAAGCGCCACGGCGCCTCCCTCGCGGTCGACGACGTCTCGTTCACCGTCGCTCCGGGGGCCGTCACCGGGTTCCTCGGGCCGAACGGCGCCGGCAAGTCGACCACCATGCGCATGATCGTCGGGCTCGACCGGCCGACGTCGGGCACGGTCACCGTGAACGGGAACCACTACGCCGACAGCCCGGCGCCCCTGCAGGAGGTGGGGGTCCTGCTCGACGCCGGAGCCGTCCACCCCGGGCGCACGGCCCGCGACCACCTCCGCACCGTCGCCCGGACGCACGGCATCCCCGAGCGCCGCGTCGACGAGGTCATCGGCCTCGCCGGCCTCGAGTCCGTCGCCCGGCGACGCGCCGGCACCTTCTCGCTCGGCATGGGCCAGCGGCTCGGCATCGCGACCGCCCTGCTCGGCGATCCCGACACGCTCGTGCTCGACGAGCCCGTCAACGGACTCGACCCCGAGGGCGTCATCTGGGTGCGGCAGCTCTGCCGCTCCCTCGCCGCCGAGGGCCGGGCCGTGCTGCTCTCCAGCCACCTGATGAGCGAGATGGCGCAGACGGCCGACCGCCTCGTCGTGCTGGGCCGGGGCCGGGTCATCGCCGACGCCTCCGTCGCCGACGTGCTCGCCGGCCAGGGAGGCGGCACGGTCGCCGTCCGGACCGACTCGGCCGAGCGCCTCGAGGCCCTCCTGCGACCGCTCGGCGGCACCGTGACGCGCCTCGCCGCGGACCGGCTCGAGGTCGTGGGGCTCACCGCGGAGCAGATCGCCCGGGCGGCCTCGCCGGCCGGCGTGCTGCTGCTCGAGCTGACGCCCACGCAGACGTCGCTGGAGGACGCCTTCTTCGGCCTGACCGACGACTCGGTCGAGTACCGGTCCGGGTCGAGGACTCAGGCGTGATCGCCGGGGGCGCCTCGGGGACCGGGGCTGCCGGGGCCTCGTGACCGGCGCCTCCTGAGTCCTCGACGGGACTGAGCCCCGCTGCTCCGCTGCCCCGCTGCTCCGACCTGCGGCTGCTCCGTGCCCGCTCCTCCTCGTCCTCTCCTCCTCCCCCTTCTCTTCCTCCCTCCTCGCACTTCCTCCCGATCGGAGACACCTCGTGACCACCACCGCACCCCTGCTCAGCCCGCTCGAGCGCGCACCGCGCCTGACCTTCGCCCGCGTCGCCTGGTCGGAGCGGACCAAGCTGACGAGCGTCCGCTCGACCTGGCTGATCGCGGCGCTGACCGTCGTCCTGTCCGCCGCGGCGAGCGCCGCCGTCGCCCTCACCGACGCCTCCGACCCTGCCGGCGCGCTGGCGGGCGGGGTGGCGACCACCCTCCGCACGATGGCGCCGGCGACGACGGTCGGCGAGCTCTTCGTCGCCGTGCTCGTCGTGCTCTTCGTCACCCAGGAGTTCGCGACCGGCCAGAAGCGGACCACCTACTCCGCCGTGCCCCGGCGGCTGCCCGTGCTCGCGGCGAAGACCCTCGTCGCGGCAGGGGCCGCCGTCGTGCTCTCGGTGGCCTCGTCGGTCGCGGCGTGGGCCGCGTCGAGCGTGCTGCTCTGGAGCACGGGCCTGCGCACCTCGCTCGTCGACCCCGCCGTGCTCCAGGCGGTCGGCGCCGCGGCGGCGTGGCTGGCCGTGCTCACCGTGTTCACCGTGATGGTCGCCACCCTCGTCCGGAGCTCGGCCGGGGCGATCGCCATCGTCCTCGGTGTGCTGCTCGTGCTGCCCGTCGCGGTGATCCTGCTGACCGCCGGCCAGGGATCCGACTGGTCCGTCCTGCTCCTCACGTACGCTGAGACGACCATGAGCCAGCTCTTCTCCGGCACCGAGCCCGTCGCCGACCTGGGCCGCGACGTGGGCGTGCTCGCCGCCTGGCTCGTCGTGCCGACCGCGGCCGCGGCGTGGGCCACCGCGCGACGCGACGTCTGAGATGCGCGTCCGCCGCGCCTCCTCGTCCGGGTCGGCCCCGAGGCCGCCCCGCGCCGGGGTCGGAGGAGCCCACGCCGGCGGCCTGCCGGACGGGGGCTCCGACGCGGGGCCGCCGCGGCCCCCGGGGCTGATCCGACGACGCATCGCGGAGCACCCGCTGGCCGCCGACGTCGTGCTCGCCCTCACGGCGGGCGCCGTGGCGTTCATCAGCGGCACCGCCAAGATCGACACGTGGGTCGTGGTGCTGCCAGCCCCGTGGCCCTGGTACGTGCTCTGGGCGGTCTCCTACGCGAGCCTCCTGCTGCGCCGCAGGGCGCCCGTCGTCGTGACGGCCGTCGCCCTGGTCTCCCTCGTCGCACAGAACGCCCTCGACCAGATCAGCCTGCCGTGGGCGCTGCTGATCGGGCTCTACTCGGTGGCGGTCCAGCGCGGGGCGCGGTGGGCCTGGGTCTCCTCGGCCGCCGTCGTGGGGTCGCTCGCTCTCGCGGGGACGGTCGTCCCGAGCGTCGAGGCCCCCCTGGTGGCGGCCTTCGGCATCGTCGTGGTCGTGCTCGTCGGGCTCAACGTGCGGAGTCGACGCCAGTACCTCGCCGCCCTGATCGACCGGGCCGCACAGCTCGAACGCGACCGTGACCAGGAGGCGCGCCTCGCCGCGGGCGCAGAGCGCGCGCGGATCGCCCGCGAGCTCCACGACGTCGTCGCCCACGGCATGTCCGTGATGATCAGCCTCTCCGACGGGGCCGACGCCGTCGCCGAGGTCGACCCGGCGCGCAGCCGCGACGCCGTGCGGCAGATCGGCGTCGTCGGACGGGAGGCGCTGGCCGACATGCGCCGACTGCTCGGCGTGCTGCACGACGACGCCGACGACGCGGCGCTCGCTCCCCAGCCGGGGCTCGACGGGCTCGACGACCTCGTCGAGACCTACCGCACGGCCGGCCTGCCCGTCGCGCTCACCCGCGTGGGCGAGCTGCCGACGGCTCCTGCCCTGCAGGTGGTCCTGTACAGGACGGTGCAGGAGGGGCTGACGAACTCCCTGAGGTACGCCGAGCGGCCGACGCGGGTCGCGGTGGTCCTGCGCGGTGCCGAGGGGCGGGGCGACGGACGGGGCGACGACGACGGCCGCGGCAGCGGGGACGTCGCCGCGCCCGGTCTCGGGCCCGGGCCCGCGCTCGGCGGGGTCACCGTCGAGGTCGTCGACGACGGCGCGGGCACCGCCCCTGCCGCCTCGGTCGGGACGGAGCGCGGGCTCGTCGGGCTCCGCGAGCGCGCCGCCCTGTACGGGGGAACCCTCGAGGCCGGCCCGCGCCCGGAGCTGGGCGGGCGCGGGTGGCGGCTGCGGCTCGCCCTGCCGGGACCCGGCGGCGGCGCCGGTGGCCAGTCGTCACCCGGGGCGAGCGCCCAGCCCCGCCCCGAGCCGCACGCTCGGCCCGCCGCGCGCGCGACCTCGACCTCGACCCCTACTTCGCCCGACGCCGACCAGCTGTCCGAGGAGGCACCGTGACCGACATCACCGTCATGCTCGTCGACGACCAGGACCTGCTCCGCGCCGGCATGGCCATGGTGCTCGGCGCCCAGCCTGGCCTCCGGATCGTGGGCGAGGCCGCCGACGGCCTCTCCGCGGTCGAGCGCGACGCGGAGCTGCGGCCGGACGTCGTCCTGATGGACGTCCGCATGCCCGCCCTCGACGGGATCGAGTCCACCCGCCGCATCGTCGCGGCGCGCCCGGAGGCGCGCGTGCTCGTGCTGACGACGTTCGACCTCGACGAGTACGCCTTCGGCGGCCTGAACGCGGGCGCGAGCGGCTTCCTCCTCAAGGACGCTCCCCCGGCCGAGCTGGTCGCCGCGATCCGCACCGTGGCGGCGGGCGACGCCATCGTGTCGCCGCGCGTCACCCGCGCGATGATCGACCTGTACCGGGGGCGGCTGCCCGATCCTGCGGGCGTGCGTCGCGCCTCCTCGATCGACCTGCTCTCCGAGCGCGAGCGCGAGGTGCTCGTCGCCATCGGACGGGGGCTCAGCAACTCGGAGATCGCCCGGGAGCTCTTCCTCTCCGAGTCGACCGTCAAGACGCACGTCGGACGGGTGCTGGCCAAGCTCGACGTGCGCGACCGGGTGCACGCGGTGATCTTCGCCTACGAGAACGGGCTCGCCGGGGGCTGACCCCGCGCCGCGGGCGTCCTTCGCGCTCCACTGTGTCGAGCGATCAGGAGGCGGCGACGCCGAGGACGCGCGTGCCACCGGTCTGAGCCCGTCGAGGACGTCGACGCCTGAGTCCTCGACACGAGGGCCGCCCCGCTCGACCGTGTCGACCGTGTCGACCGCGTCGACCGCGTCGATCCTTCAGGAGAGGACGCCGTGCGCGTCGTGCGCGCCGCCGATCGGGCACGCTCGAGGGCGCCGCTGCCTGAGTCCTCGACACGGCAACCGTGCCGCGGTGGCGCCGAGCACGGGAGGCGACGGCAGGCGACCGACGGACCCCGACCGGGGCTAGTTGCTCCGACGCCCGCCGCGCACCGCGGGCCCGGTCGGCACCGAGCCCGTGCGGGCCTGCACGGTCGCGATGGACGCCGTCACGACCGACACGGACGAGGTGATGGTGCGGAGGCTCGACGTCGACAGGGTCGACTGCGTGTGTCCCGAGACCGGGAAGCCCCGGCGGCCGAGGACGACGACCACGAGGCTCGCCCCGACCACGACCGCGGCGACGAACGGCAGCGCGCCGAGGCCGAGCCCGGCCGTGCTGAACACCTGTGCTCCGAGCGCGGCCCCGCCCGCGATGCCGACGTTGGAGCCTGCGTTGACGAGAGCTCCGGCGATGTCCGGGCTGACGCCTCCGGTGCGGATCGCCGCCGCCATGAACAAGGTCCCGGTGGTGCCGTTCGCCGCGACCCAGAGCCCGGCGACCACGAAGGTGCCGACGAGCGAGCCGTGGACGAGGGGCAGGGCGGCGAGGGCCAGGGCCATGACGGCCACGGCGGCGATGAGCGTCTGTCGCGGCGCCCGGTCGACGAAGGCCCCGGCGGTGAGCAGCCCCACGATGCCCGTGACGCCGAGCACGAGGAGGGCCGGTGCGACCGCGTCGTCGCCTAGTCCCGCCGTCATCAGGTACGGGCCGACGTAGGTGTAGACGACGTAGTGCCCGGCGAACAGGAGGAGGTCGGCGACGACGACGGCGAGCAGACCGGAACGAGTCCAGGCCGCGACCGAGCCGAGGTGCGGCGACGACTCGCCCCGGACCGCGGGCAGGAACGCCAGCGCCACGACGGCGAGGACGGCGGAGGCGACCGCCACGGCGAAGACCGCGGAGCGCCAGCCGAGGTGGTCGCCGACGGCCGTGGCCAGGGGCACGCCGAGCACGAACCCGAGCGAGCTGCCCGAGTAGACGAACGCGATGGCGCGGCCCGCGAGCCGGGGCGGGACGATGCGCGTGGCGTACGCCGAGGCCACCGAGAAGAAGAGGGCGTGGGCGACGCCGCCCACGACGCGTCCCACGCAGACCGTCTCGAAGTTCGGGGCGAGCGCCACGATCAGGTTCGACGCGGTGTAGCCGCCGAGGGTCGCGACGAGGACGGCCTTCCGCGGCACGCGCGCCGTCGCCCACGTCAGCGGCAGCGCGAGCAGGGCGACCGCGAGGGCGTAGACCGTGATGACGACGCCCATGCGGGACTCGGTGACCCCGAGGTCCTCGCTCATCGTCGACAGCAGGCCCACGGGCATCAGCTCGGTCGTGATCGCGAAGAAGGTGGCCAGCCCGAGCACGGCGATGCCGACGATCGCCGACGGGGTGAGGACGTGCGGCGTGCCGTCGTGGCCGTGGGTCGGACGGGGGCCGGGGGTGTCGATGCCGCTCACCCGCATGGAGCCCGTGTAGGTCGAGGTCGGGGTCGGGCTCTGCGTGTCGGGCTCGGGGGCGAGGGCCACGGAGCCGGTGCGGGTGTCGTCGGGACGCGGGGAGTTCTGGGGCACGGTCAGGCCTTCCTGGACGGGCCGGCCGGGCGCGCACGACGATCAGCTCGTCGAGGGACCACTCAGCCGACAGGACCCGGCGTGATGACGCGGGCGGTGTCGGGAGGCGGAGCGCGCACGTCGCGGCGGAGGGGCGGGCGTTCGGGGATGGGCCACTCCACGACGAGGGCGTCCGTCCAGTGTCGCACGGCCCCCCGGCCCCTCCGCAAGATCCAGAACGACATTCGGTTTTGCGGCCGGCGCAGCACCGTCGCCGCCCTGGTCGACAGGTCGCCGCCCCGCTGTGACAGCCTCAGGAGGCGCGGCGAGCGCCCAGCGCCGCCTCCAGCAGGTCGGTGAGCACGGTGCCGCGCGACCCCGCGTCCTCCGGGTGCCACTGGACGCACCAGACGGGCGCCTCCTCGTGCTCGACCGCCTCGATCGTGCCGTCGTCGGCGCGGGCGACGACCCTGAGGCCCGGGGCGACCCGGCCGACGGCCTGGTGGTGCGAGCTCCGTACGTCGAGCTCCGTCGCGCCGAGCGCCCTCGCCAGCTCGCTGCCGGGCTCGACGAGCACGCGGTGGTCGACCATGCTGTCGGCGGTGTCGCCCCCGACGTGTCCGCCGTCGTGGAGGTGCTGCACCAGGTCGCCGCCGAGGGCGACGTTGACGAGCTGCATGCCCCGGCAGATGCCGACGAGCGGGGTGCGTTCGTCGACGGCGCGACGGACGATCGCGACCTGGGCCCGGTCCGCCGCGGGGAACGTCTGGCCGAGGTGCGGCTCGCGGGGGTCGCCGCCGTAGAACGACGGGTCGACGTCCTCTCCCCCGGTGACGATGACCGCGTCCGCCGCCGCCAGGCGCTCGTCGAGCTCGGCCTGGGGCGTCTGCGCCGCCGGCACGCGGTCGACGACGAAGCCGACGGAGGTCGCCGCCGCGACGACGCTGGCGGTGAGGCGCTGAAGCTCGGCCTCGAAGGCGGGGTCGTCGCGTCCGCCGTCGGCGACGTCGACGACGAGCAGGACGGGCGTCGACGCAGGGTCGCGTCGAGGACTCAGGTCGGACATGCCGCCATCGTGCCAGGCGCCTGCCGACGAGGCCGGTCGCGACGCGCACGCCTGAGTCCTCGACGCCGCGGCGCGGACAGGAGCCGCACGGGCCGGCACGGCACGCCCGCGCGCACTGCCCGGCCCGCGCGCACTGCCCGGCCCGAGCGCACTGCCCGGCCCGAGCGCACTGCCTCGCCCGAGCGCACTGCCCGGCCCGTGCGCACGCCGGGCTACTACCGTCGACCACACGCGTGCCGGCCCTGATCCGTGCAGCAGAGAGGGATGTCATGTTCGAAGCGGAGAACCTGCGCGACTGGATCGGCCTGCCGGTCGTCGACCCGAGCGGCGACAAGATCGGACAGCTCGAGAGCGTCTACTTCGACACGTCGTCGGACAGCCCGTCCTTCGCGACGGTCCAGACCGGCCTCGTGGGCAAGAAGCTCATCTTCGTGCCCCTCGACGGCGCGGTCGTCGCCCCGAAGCACCTCAAGGTCCAGTTCGACAAGAAGCTCGTCAAGGACGCGCCGTCCATCGACACCGACGGCGAGCTCGAGGCCTCGCAGGAGGCGGACGTCTTCGCCCACTACGGCCTCCCCTACGCGCTGGGCGCCGGCGGAGAGCGCCGGCTCGGCCGCCGCTGACGCAGGCTGCGGGACACGAGGAGGCGCGGTGCGACAGGCACCGCGCCTCCTGTCGTCCCCGACGTCGCGGTCCGCAGCCCGATGATCCGGGCCCGCGCCCCGTCATCCGGGTCACAGGCCACTGACCCGAGTGCGTGGCCTGGCTAGGCCAGCACTCCGAGGTGCTCGAGCAGGATGCTCGTGCCGATGAGGATCAGGACGACGCCGCCCGCGATCTCGGCCGGCTTGCCGAAGCGCGCTCCGACGCGGTGGCCGACGAGCACGCCGACGAAGGTGAGGACGGTCGTCGTCACGCCGATCAGGAGCACGGCCCAGCCGATGGACACCGGCAGGAACGCGAGGGTCACGCCGACGGCGAGGGCGTCGATGCTCGTGGCCACCGCGAGCAGCAGCAGTTCGCGGGTGGAGATCCGGTCGACGTCCTCGTCGTCGTCCGCGCCCTTCGTGAAGGCCTCCCAGAGCATCTTCGCGCCGATGAGGGCGAGGAGCCCGAAGGCGATCCAGTGGTCGAAGTCGGCGATGTAGCTCGCGAAGGCGGTGCCGAGCAGCCAGCCCGCGAGGGGCATCGCCGCCTGGAAGAGACCGAACGTCACGGCGATGACCGCGGCCCCGCGCACCGAGAACTGGCGCATGTGAAGGCCCTTGCCAAGCGCGACGGCGAAGGCGTCGGCAGAGACGCCGAGGGCGATGAAGAGGAGGGCCCAGAAGCTCACGACGGGTCCTTTCGGTGGCGGCGACGGCGGGCGTCGTCGCCCCGGAACCTGTCGATCTTGGCACGCCGGAGGCGGCCGTGACGCCAGAAAAGACCTGATCAAACAACTTCGGGACGCCGAATTCGGGGTGTCGGGCGACCGCGTGGGAAAGCGGGCGAGACCGCGAGGGTCTCGCCCGCCTCCTGCTGGCTCGTCGCGCCCGCGACGACGCTCGCGAGGAGTCGACTACGCGGCGTCGCTGCGCGTCGACGCCACGACCGCGGACACGACCTCGGCGAGCTTCGCGACGACCTCGGCGTCGTCCTTGGGGTGCACCTCGGCGAAGCGGACGACCGAGCCGGGGATGGCCAGGGTCACGTCCTCGAGGACCTTCGCACCGGCGATGCCGAACGACTTGCGGGTCTCGTCCTGCGCCCACACGCCGCCGAACTGGCCGAACGCGCTGCCGATGACCGCGACCGGCTTGCCCGAGATCTGGCTCTCGCCGTAGGGACGCGAGGCCCAGTCGATCGCGTTCTTGAGGACGGCCGGGATGGTGCCGTTGTGCTCGGGCGTGACGACGAGCAGGGCGTCGGCGCCGCTGAGGGCGCTGCGGAACGCCACGGCCGCCTCCGGACGGGCACCGTCCACGTCGATGTCCTCGTTGTAGAACGGCAGGTGCGCGATGCCGTCGTAGACGCTCAGGGTGACGCCCTCAGGGGCGTTCAGCACCGCGGTCTCGGCGATCTGCTTGTTGGTGGATCCGGCGCGCAGGCTGCCGACGAGGACGAGGACGGTGGTCATGGGGTCTCCTTGGTGAAGGGGTGCGGTGGGTGCAGCGGGTAGGTGACGCGTCATGCACGTGCACGGAGGACGACCTGCAGGAGGCACGGGATATTCCCGGGTACCGCTGCGGGACGCGGCCCGGCCCTCGCCGCGCGCATCGTCGCGGGGGTGCCGCGCGCCGCCTCCATCCAGGCAGCGCGCGTCGTCGCGGGGCCGCCGCACGCCTCCTCGGCTCAGGCAGGGCGGCGGATCGTGCTCACGACGTCGACCAGGCTGGGCCGCGCGGGCGCCGAGCCGAACCCGAAGCGCACGGGCGGCGACAGCGGCGCGATCGAGCCGAGGTCGACGCCGTCGCGGACGGCCGTGACGGCGGCGAGGTCGCGCACCAGCGTGACGCCGTAGTACTCGCGGCGGCCTCCGCCCGCGGTGCCGGCCGTGCGGGCGCCGCGGACGAGCACGCGGGCGACGGGGTCGACGAGGGTGAGCCACGCCGGCCGGGTCGCGAGGCCGCGCGGGATCAGCCGCAGCTGCACGCCGAGCCACGAGATCGGCCCGACGGCGAGCGTCACCTCGAGGTCGCCCGCCGTCACGGCGATGCCGCCGTCGACCCGGCGCCGGGCGACCGGGACGACCCGCACCTCGTCGAACGAGTAGGTCGACGAGACGTACTCGGCGACCTCGTCCGACGGCGCCAGCAGGAGGCGGTGGCCAGCCGAGTCCTCGATCATCACGTCGGCGAAGCGGCCGAGCGGCGACTCGTCCCACATGCCGATGACGACACGGGTCCCGGAGGCCGTGCCGAAGCCCGCGATGCGGCCGCGGAAACGGTCGTCGGGGGCGCGCGGCGGGCGGTGCCGGCCGAGAGCGGGCAGAACGGGACGGGGACGGCGCATGGGGGCGACGGTACGCGGACCGAGACGTCGAGCATTCAGGCGGCTGGGGCCGGACGGCCCGTGCTCACCTGCACGCCGACGCCGTCGACGTGTCCGCCTCCTGATCCCTCGACGGGGTCGCTCCCGGCGGGGCGGCAGGCCGCGGGCCCGCGGCCCTGCGAGCAGGGGTCAGTACCCGGCGTCGACGTCCACGACGCCGACGGGCTGTCCGCCGTCGGCGAGCGCCCGGATGTTCTCCTCGACCCGGGCCTGGAACAGCGGCTCGGTCATCGCGTTCGTGTTCGCCTGGTGCGGGGTGATCAGCGCCCGAGGCTCGTCCCAGAGAGGGTGCCCGCCGGGCAACGGCTCGGGGTCGACCACGTCGAGGCCGGCTCCGCCGATCTCGCCCGCGGCGAGCGCCGCCACCAGCGCGTCGGTGTCGACGAGGGGCCCTCGGGCGATGTTCACGAGCACGGCGGTCGGCTTCATGGCCTCGAGCTCGGCCCGGCCCACGATCTTGGCCGTGCCGTCGGTGAGGGCCGCCGCGACCACGACGACGTCCATGTCGGGCAGCACCTCGGCGAGACGCTCGGACGTGATGGTGCGCACGGCACCCGGGACCTCGCGAGGCGTCCGCACGACCATCGTCACCTCGACGTCGAACACCCCCAGGAGCCGCAGCAGCTCGGTGCCGATGCCGCCCGCCCCGATGATCAGCACACGCGCCCCGTTCAGCGAGATGCCGCGCTGCTCCTGCTCCCAGGAGACCGCACGGGCTCGGAGGGGCAGCGAACGCAGCGTCGCCAGGGTCAGGGCGAGCGCGTGCTCGGCCACCGGCGCGCTGTAGGCCCCCTTCGCGCTGGTGAAGACGAGCCCGTCCCGGCGGGTGGCCCTCATCGTCTTGACGTACGAGTCCACGCCCGCGCTCGGCAGCTGCACGACCGAGACGGCGGGGTGCTCGTCGATCGCCCGACGGAGCTCGGCCTGGTCGATGCGACCGCCGACCACGATCATCCGTGTCTCGTCGCCGAGCGCGACCGCCCTGGCGCCGGTCGCCTCGACGGCGCGCATCGCAGGGTCGACGCCCCAGGCGTCGCCGCCCCCTGCGGACGAGTCACGGGCGGGGAGGACGGTCACGGCGATGTCGGTCATCGACCCAACCTACCGATGTGCCGGGGAGGCGCCCGGGGCCGGGCGGGGCAGGGCAGCGCA
Organism: Frigoribacterium sp. CFBP 13729; assembly: GCF_014841875.1. Classification (NCBI taxonomy): domain Bacteria; kingdom Bacillati; phylum Actinomycetota; class Actinomycetes; order Micrococcales; family Microbacteriaceae; genus Frigoribacterium; species Frigoribacterium sp. CFBP 13729. The sequence continues at coordinate 1,269,755 of NZ_JACYUR010000001.1, forward strand.
GGCACGGCGGCGCCAGCGGGCGCACAGCCGTCGAGGACTCAGGCGACGACGACGACGCACCGGCCTCGGGGCCGGCCCTGCGACGCCGACCGCCTCGGGTGCCTGAGTCCTCGACGCGACCGGGCCCGCGCCTCCTCGTCTCAGCCCTTGACCGCCCCCGAGGTCAGCCCGGAGACGATCGAGCGGCGGAAGATCAGCACCAGGATCACGATGGGCACGGTCGCCGAGACCGACGCCGCGAAGATCGCGCCGTACGGCACGGTGAACTGCGTGCCGAAGAGCGCGATGCCGACCGGGATCGTGCGGAACGACGTCTCGCTGTTGAAGGTGAGCGCCATGAGGAACTCGCTCCACGAGGCGGTGAAGGTGAAGACGCCGACCGTGAAGAGGCCCGGCTTCGACATGGGCAGGATGACGGAGAACACGGTGCGGAGGGGCGAGGCGCCGTCGATCTCGCTCGCCTCCTCGATGGTGGTGGGGATGCCGGCGAGGTAGTTGCGCATGATCCAGATGGCGAACGGCAGGTTGAACGCGACATACGGGATGATCAGGCCGGGGTAGCTGTTGAGCAGGCCGAGCTGCCGCTCGATCAGGTAGATCGGCGTCAGGACCGCGATCGCGGGGAACACGGACAGCATCAGGAGGGTCGTCATGATCGTGGTGCCGCCCTTGAGCTTGCGGCCGGTGAGCGCGTAGCCCGCGAAGAGCGCGAGCCCGAGGACGAGCACCGTGGTGCTGACGGCCACGATCACGCTGTTGAGCATGTAGACCGCGAGGTCGTTCGAGACGAACGCGGTGACGTAGTTCTCGAGCGTCCAGGTCTGGGGGACGACCGTGGGAGGCGACGCCGCGACCTCGGGAGCCGTCTTGAACGACGACACCACGAGCCAGTAGAGCGGGATCGCCGTCACGAGGGCGATGAGCACGCCGCCGATGTTGACCACGTTGACCCAGCGGCGCCAGCCGCGGCGGATCTTGGTGCGAGCCATCAGTCGACTCCCTTCGCCTGGTTGCGGAACGCCCTGAGGAACAGCAAGCAGCCGAGGCCGACGATCAGGGCGGTCGACGTGGCGATCGCGGCTCCCGGGCCGATGTTGATGTCCTGGAAGAGCACCTTGTAGCCCATGATCGCGAGGGTCTGGGTCGAGGTGCCGGGGCCTCCCTGGGTGAGGACGAACGGCAGGTCGAAGACGCCGAACGCCTGCAGCACGCGGAACAGGACGGCGATCGTGAACGTCGGCAGCAGCTGCGGCATCACGACGCGCCAGAAGGTCGACCACGCGCTCGAGCCGTCGAGCTCGGCGGCCTCGTACTGCTCGTCGGGGATCATCACGAGCCCCGCGAGCAGGATGATCGCCACGAACGGGGTGGTCTTCCAGATGTCGGCGACCATGAGGGCGGCCGCGGCGCTGACCGGTTCGCCGAGGATCACGGGCGGGCTGTCCGTGACCAGGGCGATCCCCCACGTGGCGATGCCGTAGGTCGAGTCGTAGATGTACTTCCAGAGCTGCGCGGAGACGATGGTGACGAGCGACCACGGGATCAGCAGCAGGGCGAGCATCCAGCCCCGCGTCACGCCGAGCCGCTCGAGCACGAGTGCCGACAGCATGCCGAGCACGAGCTCGATCGTCACCGTGACGACCGTGTAGAGGAGCGTGAAGCCGAGGGCGCGGTACCAGTCCTGGCTCTGCAGCAGGGCGCCGTAGTTGGCGAGCGTGTACTCCTCGACCTGGAACCCGTCGTAGTCGATCGTGACCCGCGCGAAGCTGAGCACGACCGAGTAGATTACCGGGAACACGGTCACCAGCAGGATGACGAGCAGGGCCGGGCTGGCGAAGAGCCACGCGGCACGGTTGCGGGTGCGCGCCAGCGAGGTGCGCGCTGAGCGTTCAGGCGTCGGCGGCCCCGTGGTCGTCGAGAGGGCGGTGTCCTGGCGGGGCGTCGTCGTCTCCTCCTGAACGCTCATCACAGGGCCTGCCCGGCGAGCGCCACGTCCATCTGCCGCTGCATCCGGCTCGTGCCCGTCTCGACGGCCGACTGCCCGGCGGCGATCGAGTTCGCGTTGACGTAGATGCCCTGCGAGACCTTCGGGTAGAAGGCGGTCGCGGTCGGCCTCGGCACGAGCGTGTAGTCGGCCGCGATCTCGTACTGCGGCTTGGCCGCGGCCTTCGCGTCGGGGCTCGTCAGCGACGCGGTCCGCGCCGGGATCACGCCGCCCTCGCGCACGATCAGCTGTTGCGCGTCCTCGTCGGCCAGCCACCGCGCCCACGCCAGGGCCGCGGCCGGCTTCGCGGTGTGCGGGTTGATGTAGCTGCCCCAGCCGCCGATCGTCGTGTGCGTCTCGTCCGTGCCGTCGAACCCGGGCCGCGACCGGATGCCGATCTTGCCCGCGACGCTCGAGGCGTCGGGGCTGTTCGCGGTGTCGTACGCGTACGACCAGTTGCGGAGGAACGCCGCCCGCCCCGTCGTGAAGGCGTCCAGGCTCGCCTGCTCGATGTACGTCAAGGAGGCGCGGGGCGTCACGCCCTCGGAGACCAGCGAGGCCATGAACTCCAGCCCGCGTCGCGCCTCCGAGCTCGTCGCCGTGGACTCGGTCACGTCCTCGTCGGTGAAGCGGCCGCCGGCGTCGGCCACGAACTCGACCGCGTTGCACGTCATGCCCTCGTAGACGTTGCCCTGGAAGACGAAGCCGTAGTCGACGTCGCCCGTGTCGATCAGCGCCTTGCTCGTCTCGACCACCTCCTCCCACGACCCCGGCACCTGGAAGCCGTGCTTGTCGAGGAGGTCCTGCCGGTAGACCAGGAACGAGTTGTCGATGTAGACGGGGAACATGTAGTACTCGCCGTCGACGCTCGCGGCGGAGCGGAGGCCCTCGGGGTACTGGTCCCAGAAGTCGTCCGGGACGAGCGTGCTGAGGGGCGTGGCGAGGGAGTTCTCGGCGAACTGGCCGGGCCAGGCGATGTCGCCGTGGATGACGTCGGGGCTCTGCGAGCCGGCCGCGATCTGGGTGGTCAGGGTCGTGCGGTTCGTGTCGGTGTCGGCAGGCGCCGCGACGAGGTTGATCCGAACGTTCGGGTACTGCTTGTTGAACTCCTCGATCAAGCGAGGGCGGAGGTCGCCGCCCTCGTTGGTGGCGATGTTGGCGCTCCACCAGTCGATCGTGACGGGCTCGTCGCCCACCTCGGTCGGCCAGTCGCCGATCTCGGTCCGCTCGGCGCGGGGTGCGCAGCCCGCGAGCGCCGCGACTCCTGCCAGTCCCGCCGCCCCCGCGAGCAGCCCCCTGCGGTCGATCTGCATGCGTCCTCCTCGACGTGTCGATCGTGCGCGACGGCCGCTGGTCTCCCGTGACCGCGCCCTTCCACCCTAGGAACCGGCTCGACGGGGAGTCAAGGGCGCCGAGAGCGCCGAGGGCGCGTGAGCGCCCCTCGCGCGCCCCTCGGATGCCGTCGCCGCCGGGGTGCGGTCGGCGTGCGGTCGACGGATCAGGACACGCTGCCGATCACCGGGTCGCGACGCGCCGAGCCGGGGTCGGGCGGGCGCCAGGACCTGAGTCGCCGACAGCACGGCCCCGCCGGGATGTCCGATCGGTGACTCCTCCGCAGCCCGCCGACGCGCCACGGCCGTCCCCAGCGGGCCGCCGACCCTCGGCAGCGAGGACGCCCGCCGCGCGACAGTGTCGGCATGCACGTCAGCACCCTCACCGACATCGTCGGCGACGCCGGGGGCTTCGCCACCCGTCAGCAGCTCCGCCGGGCCGGCGCGACGGATCGCGACCTCACCAGGGCCGTGCGGTCGGGCGACCTTCACCGTCCGCGCCTCGGCTGGTACAGCAACCTGCCCCTCGACGACGACCGCGTCACGGCGGTCCGGGTCGGCGGGCGCCTCACGGGCGCCTCCGCCCTGTTCCACCTCGGCGGATGGATGTGGGATCGTCCCGAAACGGTCTGCGTCTCCGTCCCGCCCCACGCAGCGCGGCTCCGCCGGTGTCGACGATCACGGGTCGTGTGGGATCCGGTCGCCGTCCGGGAACGGGGCGGCGTGGCCGTCGTCTCGATCGCGGACGCCCTCGTCCGAGCCGTCCTCGAGGAGGACTTCGAGATCGGGGTCGCGCTCTGCGACTGGGCCCTCCACCAGGGGCGCGTCTCGGATGCCGAGTTCTCCGGGGTCCTCGACCGTCTGCCCGCCGACGCCCGCGGCATCGCCGACTGGGTCGACGCCGACAGCGAGAGCATCCTCGAGAGCGTCGTGCGCACGCGGCTGCGGCGGGCGGGCTTCCACGTCACCTCGCAGGTGCCCGTCGGCTTCGGCCGCCACACCGACCTGGTCGTGAACGGTGTGCTCGGAGTCGAGACGGACGGGCGCAAGTGGCACGCCGACCGGTTCGACGCCGACGTCAGCAAGGACATGGCGACCTTCATCCGCCGGCGGATCCCCGTGCACCTGAGCTACGAGCTGATCGCGGAGCACTGGGACACCGTCCTGGCCGCGATCGAGGCGGCAGTCCTGATGCACCGTGACGGGACGGCTGCCGGGCCCGTGCCGCCGACACATACGCGCGTCCGCGACGGCCTGTCGACCGGACGGACCCCCGGTCCGGGCCGATGGCGGGACGAGGCGACCGGACGACGGTCGACGCACGGACGCTCGCGACCTGGCCGACGGTGGCGTCTGCCACGTCGTCGGCCCGACGAGGCACATCACAGCTGGGCCCGCCGCAGGGAGCTCGCCGAGCGGCGCCGACCTCTGGTCCGTGCCGCACGCGGGTCAGCCCTTTCCCCCGCCTCCGGTCATACTGGTCATGACCACCGCACCGGCGCGAAGGACTCACGATGACCGTCAGCAGCACGTCCACGGCCGCTCAGGCCCTGACCGGACCAGGCGGCCGGACGCCTGCCTCGGCTGCTCTCCGAGGATCGCGCGTCATCGCCGTGCTCCGAGCGCCCACAGCCGGCGAGCTCGAGCCCGTGGTCGAGGCCCTCGTCCGCGGAGGCATCCAGAGCATCGAGCTGACGCTCACGACGCCCGGCGTCCTGGCCGTTCTGCCCGAGCTCGCCCGTCGCTTCGCCGACGCCGCCGAGATCGGCCTGGGGACCGTCACCACGGTCGAGCAGGGCCTGTCCGCCGTCGACCACGGCGCCGCCTACGTCGTCACGCCGATCACGTCGTCGGCCATCGCCGCCGCGGTCACGAGTCGTGGCGTGCCCTTCTACCCCGGCGGCCTCACGCCGACCGAGCTCTGGTCGAGCTGGGCGGCGGGCGCCACCGCGGTCAAGCTCTTCCCCGCCTCGACGGTGGGGCCCGGCTACCTGGGGCAGCTGCGCGGCCCCTTCCCCGACCTGGAGGTCGTGCCGTCAGGCGGCATCGAGCTCGACGACGTCCCGGCATGGATCCGCGCGGGCTCGCTCGCCGTGAGCCTCGGCGGTCCGCTCCTGCGTGACGCCTTCGCCGGAGGCGCTGCGAGCGCCCTCGAGGAGCGCGCACGCCGCGTCGTCGGGCTGGCCCTCGAGGCCGGGGAGGCGCGGTGACGGACGCGACCGCCGCCTCCTCGAGCTCGACCAGGCGGCCACGGGTCGTCACGCTCGGCGAGACCATGGGGCTGCTGTCGAACACGCAGCCGGGGCCGCTCGCCCACGCGAGCACGATGCAGCTCGGCATCGGCGGCTCGGAGTCCAACGTCGCGATCGGCCTGAGCAGGCTCGGCGTGGACGTGATCTGGTTCGGCCGAGTGGGCGACGACTCCGTCGGCCGTCTCGTCGCTCGGGAGATCCGCGCCGAGGGCGTCGACGCCCGGGTCACGATCGACGACGGCGCGGCGACCGGCCTGATGATCAAGGAACGTCGGACCTCGACCTCGCAGAGCGTCACCTACTACCGGGCCGGGAGCGCCGGATCGCGTCTGTCGGCCGACGATCTCGACGAGGCGGCCATCGCCTCGGCGGACGTGCTGCACGTGACCGGCATCACGCCGGCTCTCTCCGACTCGGCGGCGCAGGCGGTCCGTCGAGCCGCCGACGTCGCCCGTGAGGCGGGTGTCCTGGTGTCGTTCGACGTCAACTACCGGCGCGCCCTGTGGTCGACGGACGACGCCGCGACGTTCTGCCGGGAGTTCGCAGCCGGCTGCGACGTGCTGTTCGCCGGAGAGGACGAGGCCGCGATGCTGCTCGGACCAGCCGCCTCGGCGTCGTTGTCGACCGACGCCGCCGCCGGTTCCCCCTCCGATGCCGCTGCCGATGCCGCTGCCGCCCGCGCCGTGCTCGCGCGCGGCCTCGCCGAGCTCGGTCCGCGGCAGGCCGTCGTCAAGTGCGGTGCGGACGGTGCCGTGGCGATGATCGACGGCCAGTTGGTCACTCAGGAGGCCGTGTCGATCGTCGCCCACGACACGGTCGGGGCCGGAGACGCGTTCGTCGCGGGCTACCTCGCCGAGCTCGCGGCCGAGAACGACGCACCGACGCGCCTGCAGACCGCCGCGACGGTCGGGGCGTTCGCCTGCTTGGCGGCCGGCGACTGGGAGGGCCTGCCCCGACGGTCCGAGCTGGGGCTGCTGCACGCCCGCGAGGCAGTCACGCGCTGACGAGCGCTGTCACGCTCGCAGCCTCGAGGCGCGCCGTCGTCGTCGCACCGTCTCTCGAGCGCCCGCCGGTCGCCGTCCGTCTTGTCGAGGGTCGTGGTCTCGGGCACGATGGATCCATGCCCCACGTCACTGCGATCTGCCGCGTCCACGCCTTGCTCGAGGACTCCGGCAGCGTCGGCGTGACCGCGATCGACAAGCGACCGGTCGAGGGTCCGGTGCCCGTCCGCAAGCTCGGCCTGAGGGGTGACGTCCAGGCCAGTCGTGCCCACCACGGCGGCGAGGACAAGGCCGTGTACGCCTTCGCGGACGAGGACGCCGACCACTTCGCCGACCTCCTCGGCCGGGAGGTGCTCCCCGGCTCGTTCGGCGAGAACCTCCGCACGTCGGGCCTCGACGTCACCGGCGCCGTCATCGGCGAGCGGTGGGCCGTCGGCGAGCGTCTCGTCCTCGAGGTGACCATGCCGCGGACTCCGTGTGCCACGTTCGCACGTCGACTCGGCGAACGGGGCTGGGTGCGTCGGTTCCAGGAGGAGGGCAGGCCCGGTGCTTACCTCAAGGTGGTCGTCGGCGGCGAGATCTCGGCGGGCGACGACCTCCGCGTCGTCTCGCAGCCCGAGCACGGCGTCACCATCGGCGAGTGCTTCGCCGGGCTCGCTCCTGAGCGCGCCGCGCTGCTGTTGAGCGATCAGGAGTCGCCGTCGCTCGCGCCCGTGATGCGCGACGTCGCCGAGCTCGCCGCGTCCCGCGCCTGAGTCCTCGACAGCGTCCGGTCTCCTCGAGGCCCGCGACGCCCGCGGTGACGCCGAGGTTGCGCGCACTGCACGATATTTGACGAGAACGACTACTCGTGCGAGAGTACCTCTGTGTCCTCCATCCGCCTCTTCGTGCTCGACTCGTTCGCGCGCCACGGAGAGATGCACGGGCACCAGCTCAAGCTCCAGGCCGAGCAGGAACACGTCCACCAGTGGACCGACATCTCGGTCGGCGGGCTCTACGGCGCCCTCAAGCGCCTCGCCGCCGAGGGCCTGCTCGCCCCCGTCCGCACCGAGCGCGAGGGCAACTTCCCCGAGCGACAGGTCTGGGCGATCACCGACGACGGCCGCGCGGCCCTCGCCGACTCCCGCCGGCACGCGCTCGAGACCGTCGTGCTGCGGCCCGACCCCTTCGACCTCGCGCTGACCCGCGTCGACCCCGACGCCATCGACGACCTGGTCGGCACGGTCCACGAACGTCGCGGGGCAGTCCGTCGCCTCCTCGACGACGAGATCGAGCACCACCGTCGCGCCAGCCCCTATCTCTCCGTCGCCGAGAAGCACGCGATGGCGCACCGAGAGCACCGGCTCCGTGCCGAGCTCGCCTGGCACGACACGCTCGTCGACGCGCTCCCCGAGATCGTCGCCGACGAGGAGGCGGGGGCCAGGCACGCACTGACCCCCGGCTCCCCCGGTCGGTAGCGACCGCCTCCTCGACTCCCGTCTCCCTCTTCCGGCTACGCGCCGGGCACCCGACCCTGCCCCCTGAAAGGCACCTCCATGACCGACGCCACCGCCCGGGCAGCCGCCCCGGCGCCCGCCATCCCCCGCCAGTCGTGGCTCGCCCTGTCGGCGCTGCTGCTCGGCATGTTCATCGCCCTGCTGGACACGACGATCGTCAACGTCGCGCTGCCGACGATCAGGACGAACCTCGACGCCTCCGAGTCGACCCTCTCGTGGATCATCTCGGGCTACGCGCTGGCCTTCGGCCTGACGCTCATCCCGGCCGGCCGCATCGGCGACCGCATCGGGCACAAGTGGGTCTACTTCTCGGGCGTGCTGCTCTTCACCCTCGCGAGCCTCGCCTGCGGCGTGGCCACGAGCGACCACCAGCTCGTCGTGTTCCGCGTCGTGCAGGGGCTCGCGGGCGGCATCTTCGTGCCGGCCGTGACGGCGTTCATCCAGCTGCTGTTCCCGGGGCGGTCGCGCGGCAAGGCCTTCGCCATCATGGGAGCCGTCATCGGCGTCTCGTCGGCCCTCGGGCCGATCATCGGTGGGCTGCTCATCCAGGCGTTCGGCGACGAGCACGGCTGGCGTCTCGTGTTCTTCGTGAACCTGCCCTTCGGCATCATCACGCTGATCGCGGCCGCCGTGCTGCTCCCCCGTCGTGACGAGTCCGTGCCTCGCCCCGACCGCGGGCTCGACTGGTTCGGCCTTCTGCTCGTGTCGGCGGCGTTCGTCGCGCTCCTCGTCCCGCTGATCCAGGGGCAGGACGAGGGCTGGCCCCTCTGGACCTACCTGAGCATCGCCGGCGGCCTCGTGCTGCTCGCGCTGTTCGGCCTGTGGGAGGTGGCCTACACCCGCCGAGGACGCACGCCGCTGGTGCCCCCCAAGCTGTTCTCCCACCCGCAGTTCACGGGCGGCGTCGTCCTGGCCCTCGTGTACTTCGCGGCCTTCACCAGCATCTTCTTCACGATCTCGCTGCTCTGGCAGTCGGGCCTCGGGAACAGCGCCCTGGCCTCCGGCGCCGTCGCCATCCCGTTCGCGGTCGGCAGCATCATCTCGTCGTCGCAGAGCAACCAGCTCGCCCAGAAGCTCGGCCGCAACGTGCTCGTGCTCGGGACGGCTCTCGTCACGATCGGGCTCGGGGCGATGTGGATCATCCTCCTCGTCGTCGAGCCGGCCGACCTCACCAACTGGATCCTGCTGGTCCCGCTGCTGGTCGCCGGCCTCGGGAACGGCTTCTTCATCGCCCCGAACGTCCAGTTCATCGTGGCCACGGTCGACCCGCAGGACGCCGGCTCGGCCAGCGCCGTGATCTCCGCCATCCAGCGCATCGGCTCGGCGGTGGGCATCGCCATCATCGGCAGCGTGCTCTTCGGGTCGCTGCCCGGCGGCCGCGAGCTGGCGACGGCGGCGGGTCGCGCCGCGGGCTTCACCGACGCCTCCGCCGCGGCCATGGGGGTCAGCGCGGCCTTCGCGCTCGTCGCCTTCGCGCTGGTGTTCGCCCTGCCTCGACGGGTCGGCCACGGCCGCCCCTCGGGAGCCGGATCCGGGGCCGGAGGAGACGCCGCATCCGCAGCAGACGCGGGTCCGGGAGCGGGCAGCCACGGCGGCTCGGGCAAGCACGCCGGGGCGCCCTCGGCCTGACGCACCGCGCGCGCGCCTCGCCTCGGCACGCGGGCCACGCAGGGCGTCGACGACTCAGGAGTCGTCGACGCCCTGTCGTCGTCCCGGCAGGCTCCCTGCTCGCTCTCGCCACCTCCTCCTGAATCGTCGACGCGCTCGACGCGCTCGACGCGCTCGACGCGCTCGACGGGCTCGACGGGCTCGACACGCTCCACACGCTCGACGTGCCTGCCCCGTCCACGCGCCTGACGCACCTGTCCGCCCAGCGCACCCCGCCGCCTCGGGGTGACCGCACCCGGGCAGATCGGAGGTCCGCCAGGCAGACTGGCCCGATGCCCCTCGCCTCTCCGACGACATCGACGCGCCGCGACCGCGTCCTGCCGCTCGACGGCCTGCGCACGGTCGCCATCGCCTTCGTGGTGCTCTACCACCTGCACGTGCCCGGCTTCGGCAGCGGATTCGTGGGCGTCAACGTCTTCTTCGTGCTCTCCGGCTACCTCATCACGACGCTGCTGCTCGGCGAGCACGCCCGCACGGGCCGCATCCGCCTGGGCCGCTTCTGGGTGAGGCGGATCCTGCGCCTGTACCCGACCCTGCTCGCCGTGGTGGTGGTCGGCGTCGCCCTGTGGTGGCTGATCGGCGACTACCAGGGCTCGACCATGAGCGCCCTCGGCGCGGCCGCGGTCGCGCTCACCTACACGGGCAACGTCGCCCGCTCGTTCTTCGGTGAATCGCAGGGCGTGTTCTCGCCCATGTGGAGCCTCTCGATGGAGGAGCAGTTCTACATCGTCTGGCCGCCCCTCCTCATGCTCCTCATCGCGGTCGTCGCCACCCGCCGGGTCATGGTGTCCGTGCTCGGCGCGCTCGTCGTGGCCTCCGTGGTGGCGTCGGGCTTCCTCTTCGAGGCGCCCGGGGGCGGGTCGACGCCCGACATCTACTTCAGCCCGGTGCTGAACGTGGCCCCGCTGTTGCTCGGCTGCGGACTGGCGCTCGTGATGGGCTCCGAGAAGGGGCAGGCGCTGTTCCGAGGCCGCCTCGGCAGCGTCGCCACCTGGGTCGGCCTCGCCGGCGTCGTCGGCTCCCTGGCGGCGATCGGCAGCGGCTGGCAGCAGAACGTGACGACCTTCACCGTGATGTTGCCCGGCGTCGCGATCGCGTCGGCACTGCTGATCGGCGGCCTCGTCTCCCGACCGTCGCTCCCCGCCCGGGTGCTCTCGCTCAGCCCCGTGGCCTGGTTCGGCCGGGCGCTCTCGTACCCGATCTACCTGTGGCACGTCGTCTTCATCGCCCTCATCACCCCCGTCGTCCCCGGGGCGCTCGGCATCGTGGCCGTGATCGCCGCGTCCGTCGTGACGGCGTACCTCTCGCACCGCTTCGTCGAGGGGCCAGCCCTCCGTCTCAAGGACCGCCTCGGCACGTCCGCCAAGGAGGCGCGGAGCACGACAGCAGCAGAGCGCGAGCTCACGAACGCCTGACGGTCGGCAGTGCTCGACGCGGCACGGCTGGCACGGCCGGGCCTGCACGGCACAGCCGGCACGGCTGACACGGCACTGCTGGCCACCTCATCGCGCGGCTCCGCGGGCGATCGCGACTCACGGTCGCCGACTCGTCCCGTTGCTCGGACACGGGCGACGCGGATGCGCGGACGTACGTGCCCGCGGCAGGCTCAGGCTGGGCATCTGCCGCGCATGGCATCCTGGGCCCATGCCGACGACGACTGAGCAGGTGCAGGCGATCTGCGCCGAGCAGCCCTCTGCCGAGCTGACGTTCCCGTTCGGGCTCGAGATCGCCGTGTACAAGGTGCGCGGCAAGATCTTCGCCCTCGTGCCCGTCGACGCCGAGAGGCCGTCCGTCTCGCTCAAGGCGGTTCCGGAGCACGCCGAGCAGCTGCGCGCCGAGCACCCCGAGATCACCCCGGGGTGGCACCTCAACAAGCGGCACTGGATCACGCTCGACCTGTCGGGCGACCTTCCCGCGACCATGGTCGAGGACCTCGTGGGCAACTCGTACGACCGCGTGGTCGCGGGCATGCCGAAGGCACGGCGCCCGCTCGTGTAGGCGGCCGCCCCGCGGCGCAGCGGTGCCGTCGTCCGTCACGTCGTCACGTCGTCACGTCGTCACGTCGTCGCGTCGTCGCCGTCGAGGACTCAGGCGGACGACGACGACCTGCGCCGCCCAGCCGGGCCCCGAGTCCAGCGTCGACGCCGGCACCTGAATCCCCGACGCGGAGACGGCGAGGCGCACGAGCAGCGCCAACGACAGCAGCGAGCTAGCGCCGCCGCGGCCGTGCGACGGCGGGCACGCCGACCGCGACCGACCCGGGCGGCACGTCGTGCGTGACGACCGCGCCCGCGCCGACGACGCTGTCCGCACCGACCACGACCCCGCCGAGCACCGCCGCGCCCGCGCCGATCGTGACGCCGCGCTCGAGCGTCGGGTGCCGACGCCCGGCGACGCCGCGGCCGCCCTTGCCCCCGAGGGTCACCCCGTGGAACAGCGTGCAGTCGTCGCCGACGACCGCCGTCTCGCCGACGACCGTCCCCATCCCGTGGTCGATGAAGAGCCGTCGCCCGAGCACGGCCCCCGGGTGGATCTCCACTCCGGTCGCCGTCCGCGCGACCTGCGACAGCACCCGGGCGACGAACCGCGAGCCGAGGAGGCGCGGCACGCCTCCCGCACGCCACAGCCGGCTGGTCAGGCGGTGCGCCCAGACCGCGTGCAGCCCCGAGTAGACGAGTGCCGTCTCGAGCCGTCCGCGGGCCGCGGGATCGCGTCGCCGGACGGTGGCGAGGTCCTCGCGGAGCCGCGCGACCAGCCGCACGCTAGGCGTCCGCGAGGTCCTGGAACAGCACCGTCGAGAGGTAGCGCTCACCCGTGTCGCAGACGATCGCGACGATGCGCTTGCCGGCGTTCTCGGGGCGGGCGGCGATCTCGAGGGCGGCGTGCACGATCGCGCCCGACGAGATGCCGGAGAGGATGCCCTCCTTCGTGCCGAGGTCCCGAGCGACGCGCAGGGCGTCGTCGAGCTGAACGGGGAAGACCTCGTCGATCTGCGACCGGTCGAGCACCTCCGGCACGAAGTTCGCGCCGATGCCCTGGATCTTGTGCGGTCCGGCCTTGCCCTCGCTGAGCAGCGGCGAGTCGGCGGGCTCGACGGCGACGACCTTCACGCCCGGCACCTCCTCGTGGAGCACCTGGCCGACGCCCGTGATCGTGCCGCCGGTCCCGACGCCCGCGACGAAGAAGTCGATCGCGCCGTCGGTGTCGCGGATGATCTCGCGCGCCGTCGTGCGGCGGTGGATCTCGGCGTTCGCCAGCGTCTCGAACTGCTGGGCCCAGACGGCGCCCTCGGTCTCGTCGACGATCTGCTTCGCGCGCTCGACGGCGCCGCGCATGCCCTCGCCGCCCGGGGTCAGGACGACCTCGGCGCCGTACGCCTTGATCAGGGTGCGGCGTTCGACGCTCATCGTCTCGGGCATCGTGATCACGACGCGGTAGCCGCGGGCGGCGCCCACGAGGGCGAGGGCGATGCCGGTGTTGCCGCTCGACCCCTCGACGATCGTGCCGCCGGGCTGCAGCTGGCCCGACGCCTCGGCCGCGTCGACGATGGCGACGCCGAGACGGTCCTTGACGCTGGCGCCCGGGTTGTAGAACTCGAGCTTCACGACGACCTCGGCGCCGCCGGGCACCGCCAGGCGGTTGAGGCGCACGAGGGGCGTGTCGCCGAAGGCGGAGGTGATGTCGTCGTGGATGCCGGTCATGCGCGTCTCTTCCGTGAGGTGGGTCGGTACGTACGAACAGACCTCAGTGTAGGCAGCGGGCCTGCGCCGCCGCCCCAGATGACGCCCGGCGGCGGACCGTCGACGCGTCGGCTCGGGCGGACCGTCGACGCGTCGGCTCGAGCGGACCGTCAGTGCGTCGACGACTCAGGAGACGGAGGAGGCGCCGCCCGGCCCGCCGAGGACGCTGCGGACCTGACGACGCCCGCACCTGAGTCCTCGACACGAGTGCGCGACGCGACAGCGCAGCCGCGCGACGCACAACGCGAGCGCGCAGCCGCACGGTGCGACGGCGCGACAGCGCGACGCCCCGCCGCACACGAGGTGCGACGGGGCGCCGAGCCCGAGTGACGGGCGAGAAGCGGGCCTACGCGCCGGTGACCTTGCCCGGGTTGAAGACGCGCCCCGGGTCCGCCGAGTCGAACAGCCCCTGCATGACGGCGACGCCCTCGGGCGAGACGTCCTGGGCCAGCCAGGGCTGGTGCTCCAGGCCGACCCCGTGGTGGTGCGACACGGTCGCGCCGGTGTCGATGAACGCCTGCTGGATGGCGTGCTTCACGACGTCGTACTCCGCCTCGGCCTGCTCGCCGTGCTCGAAGGCGAACGTGAAGTAGAGGCAGGCGCCCGAGTGGTACGAGTGCGACAGGTGCCCCATGATCCAGCCCTGGACGCCGATCTGGTCGAAGGCCTGGTTGGCGGCGGCGTAGACGCGCGACGACACGGCGCGCAGCTTCGACCAGGGCGCGGCGGTCTCGGAGACGTCGGCCGCGCCTCCGTGATCCATGAAGAAGTCGCGCAGGTAGGGCGTGTCGAACTTCTTCTGGTCGTAGAGCTTGCCCGGGCCCTTGCCGACGCCCATGCCCTTGTTCGCCTTGACGATCTTGGCGACGGCCTTCTGGGTCTGGGCGACGTGCTCGGGGCTGCCCTCGTAGCCGATGAACGACAGGCACATCGCGTCGACGTCCCACCCCTTGGCCTTGAGCACCTTGGGCAGCGCGTCGTTGACGACCTTCGAGATGCCCGTGCTGGCCTTCGAGGTCGCGAACGAGAACGCCGTCTCGTGGGCGTCCGAGACGCGGGTCACCGACGGGCGCGCGTCGCTCTCGGCGATGGCCTGCATGGCGGCCAGGCCGTCGTGCCACGACGGGAACAGGTAGGCGAGGATCTCGCGCTTCTCGGGCAGGCGGTGCACCTGGGCGGTGACCTCGGTGATGACGCCGAGGCGCCCCTCCGAGCCGATGATCATCTCGCGCAGCGAGGGCCCGGTGGAGGCGCTCGGCACGGCGCGGATCGCGAGGACTCCCCCGGGGCGCACGACGCGCAGCCCCTTGGTGATGTCCGCGATGTCGCCGTACTTGTCGCTCTGCATGCCGGAGGAGCGGGTCGCGACCCAGCCCCCCATGGTCGAGTGCGTGAAGCTGTCCGGGAAGTGGCCGAGGGTCCAGCCGCGCGCGTTCAGCTGCTCCTCGAGGTCGGGGCCCTGGCCGCCGGCCTGGATGCGGGCGAGGCCGCCGTCCTCGTCGATGTCGAGCACCTTCGAGAGGCGGCCCATGTCGAGCGAGACCACGGTGCGCTCCTCGGTCGGCATCGGCTCGAGGCTGCCGACGATGTTGCTGCCGCCGCCGAAGGGGATCAGCACGACGTCGCTCGCGACGGCGAGGTCGACGATCTGCTGCACCTCGGCCTCGTCGGCGGGGTAGACCACCAGGTCGGGCACGCGCTCGAGGATGCCCGCGCGGATGCGGATCAGGTCGCGGATGCTCTTGCCGTAGGTGTGCACGACGCGGTCGTGGTCGCCCTGGTCGACGTGCCCGGGCCCGACGATCTGCACGAGCGAGTCGAGCACCTCGGCCGAGGCGCGCGAGGCGGGGACGGTCAGCTGGGCGAAGTCGAGGCCCGTGTCGTGCTGGCCCTGGGTCAGCTCGACGCCGACGATCTTCTTCACGAACGGGGCGAACCCGGGCTTGTCCTCGTGGTGGAACGCGACGCCCTCGACGCCCCAGCCCCACCACTTCATGTGGGCGACGCCGTGGTCGGCGGCCGTGGTCTGGGGCTTGTTCTGGACGTCGGTCACGGTCGTGCTCCTTCAGAGGGGTGTTCGGGGCCCAGGATGCGGGCGGTGTTCGCGTCCTTGAGACGCAGGACCTCGGCGCGGAGCCGAGCGGAGAAGTCGAGGGGGGTCTCGCCGGGCTCGGGACGCATCGGGTCGCCGAACGCGACGCCGACGGGCAGCCGGCCGGGCCGCGGCCAGCTCGAGCCGCGCGGGTGCGCGATGTGCGCCCCGATCAGCGCGAGCGGGATGATCGGCACGTCGCAGGCGGCGGCGAGCGCCGCGGCACCGGGCTTGAAGGAGGCGACGGTGCCGTCCTTGGACCGCGTGCCCTCCGGGAACACCAGCACCGGGTAGCCGCGCTCGAGCAGCGAGCGGGCGCTGACGGTCGGCTGGCCGGCGCGGCGGCGGGCGGCGACCTTGGCGGCGGCCTTGCGGCGCGCCGCGGACGGGATCGCCGTCGCGCCCGTCGAGGGGTGCGCGGCCGCGGCGGCGGCTGCGGCTGCCACGGCCCCTGGCGCCTGGGGCGTCGGCGACCCGGGCGTGCCCGCCGGGGTCGCGGTCGACGACCCGCGCTGCACGGGGAACGCGTTGAAGAACAGCTCGGTCAGCTTGCGGCGCCACGGCACGTCGAAGAAGTAGTCCGCGGCGGCACCGGTGGCGAGGTAGCGGGCGAGTCGCCGTGGCAGGGCGCCGAGGATGAGCGGCGCGTCGAGGTGGCTCGAGTGGTTGGCGACCACGATGAAGCCGCCCTCGACGCCCTTGAGCCGGTCGCGGTCGATGACGGTGACGCTCGTGATCGACCAGATCGTGGGCTTGAGGACGACGCGCTGGGCGACGTAGCGGGCCATCGCGTGGCCGCGCGAGCTGAAGCGGTCCTTGACGTCGACGGCGGCGCGGGCCACGGCGTCGCGGCGCGGGCGAGCCGCACGAGCGTCGGCGGCGGCGGACGACGACGCAGCGGACGACGAGGAGACGGACTCCGCCTCGGCGGCCTGCTCGGTCTCGTCGGGTCGCTCGTCGCGCGCCACCGTCACCGCTCCACCGGAGCGTCCGTGCCGGCAGCACCGCCGGCGACGGCGTCCGCGGGCGCACGGCGGCTCGACGAGATCGCGCCGGACACGGCGCGCACGGCGCTGCCCGGGGCGTGCTTGACCAAGGCGATCAGCACCTTGTACCGAAGCGTGGGCATGGACACCACCTTGCCTCTCTCGACGTCGCGCAGGCACGCGGACACCAGTCGTTCGGCGCTGAGCCACATCGAGTTGGGTATGGACGACGCCCGGATCCCGGCGCGCTGATGGAACTCCGTGCGCACCCACCCCGGCTGCAGCACCGTGACGCCCACGCCGGTGCCCTTCAGCTCGACCGCGAGGCCCTCGCTGAACGAGTTGACCCACGCCTTGATCGACGAGTAGCTGCCCATCGCCATGAAGCCCGCGACGCTGCCGACGTTGACGATGTGGCCGGAGCCACGGAGGCGCATCGCGCGCCCCGCGGACGCCGACAGCACCAGCACGCTCCGCACCATCACCTCGAACGCCCGGTCGTGCACGGCCGTGTCCGTGCTCGTGAGCGGCTCGTGCACGCCGAAGCCGGCGTTGTTGACGAGCAGGTCGACGGGACGGTCCACCTCGGCGAGCCGGGCGGCCACCCGGTCGACGTCGGCACGGTCGCCGAGGTCGGCGGAGAGCACCTCGACGTCGCGTCCGAGGGCCCTCAGCTCGAGGGCGGTCAGGTCGAGTCGGGCGGGGTCGCGGGCGACCAGGACGAGGTCCCAGCCGCGGGCGGCGAGTTGACGGGCGAATTCGGCTCCGATGCCGGACGTGCCCCCGGTGACGAGCGCTGTTGCCATGCCGCTTACGATACGGTCTTGTCGGGAAACTGCGTGCATCGTGTCCCGTTCACCACCGCGATGAGGTCCCCCGGAGGAACACAGCCATGACGACCGATCGCGACCCCTACGACTCGAGCGCCTTCGACATCCGCGAGTTCACCCTGACCGCCCAGGGCACGCTCCGCGCCGAGCTCGACCTGGCACCCTTCGAGGCCGCGCCGCTCGGCCCGGACGAGCTCCGCCTCCTGCGCCACCTCGGCCGCCTCGAGAGCGCGACGATGGAGCACCTCCGCAACCTGCTCGTCACCGCCACGCACAAAGATGCTCGCGTCACCGCGTTCCTCGTGACCTGGGCGTTCGAGAAGTACTGGATCGCCGACGCGGTCGACGCCGTGCTCGAGGCGAACGGCGAGCCGCGCCTCAAGGACGTCGAGGAGGGGCCCCGCCGACACAGCCCCGCCGAGGCCGTCGAGCGGCGCGGCCCGATCACGCGCGCGATCGAGGCGATCGGACGCGGCGTGCCCATCGTGGCCGTGCACATGACCACCGGCCTCGTCGACGAGTGGGTGATGCGGCACGCGTACGACGTCCTCGTCGAGCGAGCCGACAGCCCCGCGCTGACGGCGATCGTCAAACGCCTCCGCACCGTCAAGGCGCGGCACGAGGAGTTCTTCGACGTCGAGGCCCGCTGGCGCCTCGAGGACTCGGCCCGTGCCGTGAAGCAGACCCGCGTCTCCTTGTCGACGGCCGTCTGGCCGCTGGGCGCCGTCGAGCGCTCGGACGCCGAGCGCACCTTCTTCGACGCCGCGGTGTGGGGCGGCGCCGCCGGCCACCTGCGGGCGGACGCCGTCGGCGACCGCGTCGCCTCCCTGCCCGGACTCGACGCCTCCGTGGGCGCCGCCGTGACCCGAAAGCTCACCGCATGACCGTCCCTGCCCCCTCCTCCGTCCCCGGCTCGACCGTGACCAGCCTCGGCTCGGCGCACGTGCTGCTGACCGGCGGCACCGGCTTCGTCGGCCAGGCCATCCTCGAGCGGCTGTTGTCGTCGCACCCCGACACGACGGTCACGCTGCTCATCCGCCCCAAGGCCGGCACGTCGGCCCTGGCCCGTCTGCGGCACCTCCTCAAGAAGCCCGTGTTCGCGTCGTGGCGCGAGCGCGTCGGGGCGGACGAGGTCGAGCGCGCGCTGACCGAGCGGCTGCGGGTCGTCGAGAGCTCCCTCGGCGCGCTGCCCGCCCTGCCGAGCGACCTCGACGTCGTCATCCACAGCGCGTCGACCGTGTCGTTCGACCCGCCGATCGACCAGGCGTTCGACACGAACGTGGGCGGCGCCGTCGGCCTCTACGAGGCGCTCGTCGCGGCGGGCGGCGACCCGCACGTCGTCCACGTCTCGACGGCCTACGTGGGGGGCATCCGCAAGGGCGTCTTCCCCGAGGCGGCGCTCCGCCACGACGTCGACTGGCGCGCCGAGCACGCGGCCGCCCGCGACGCCCGCGCCCGCGTCGAGGCGGCGTCGCGCCAGCCCGAGACGCTCCGCGGGTTCCTGGCCGAGGGCCGGGCGGGCCACGGCAAGACCGGCCCGCAGGCCGTCGCGGCGGCAGCCGAGGAGGCGCGGGTCGCCTGGGTGGCCGCCCGTCTCGTCGACTACGGGCGCACCCGCGCCGAGACCCTCGGCTGGACCGACGTCTACACGCTGACCAAGGCCTTCGCCGAGCGCGCCGCCGAGCAGATCTGGGCGGCCGAGGGCCACCGGCTGTCCGTCGTCCGGCCCGCGATCGTCGAGAGCGCCCTCCGCCACCCCTACCCGGGCTGGATCGACGGCTTCAAGGTCGCCGACCCGCTGATCATGTCGTACGCCCGCGGCCTGCTGCCCGAGTTCCCCGGGGTGCCCGACAGCGTGCTCGACATCGTGCCGGTCGACTACGTGGTGAACGTGATCCTGGCCGTGGCCGCGAACCCGGCCGGCGCCTCCTCGGCCCGCGACGACGACGCCGTCGGCGCCGCCGCCGGCGCTGCTGCCCCGGCCTCGGCGCCCGAGCCGCAGTACTTCCACGTCGCGTCGGGCAACAGCAACCCGTTCCCGATCCTGCGGATGTTCGACAACCTCAAGACGTTCTTCACGGCGAACCCGCTGCCGCGCGACGAGCACACGAACATCCCCGTGCCGACCTGGGACTTCCCCGGCGTCCGCAAGGTCGAGGGCGCGATCCGGACCGCTCAGCGCGCGAACGACTGGCGCGAGCGCGTGCTCGTTCGCCTGCCCTCGACGACCCGCACCCGCACGGCCCTCACGGGCGTGCAGACGCGGCGCGCCGACCTCGAGTCGCTGCAGAGCCTCACGGACCTGTACCGGCACTACGTGCAGTCCGAGATCATCTTCGACGACCGCCGCACGCGCGCCCTGCACGACGGCCTCCCCGAGGAGGCGCCGGCCGACATCGGCTTCGACGTGACGGACATCGACTGGGAGGACTACTTCCAGACCGTGCACTTCCCGTCGATCACGGCGATGACCCGGGCGTTCTCGGTGCGTCCCGCCGCGGCCGGGGCCGTGCTCGACGCCCGGGCCCTGCCGCGGCGCACCGACGTCGTCGCCGTCTTCGACCTCGAGGGCACCGTGCTCGACTCGAACATCGTCGAGCAGTACCTCTGGGTGCGCTCGAACGGCTTCCGCAAGGCGGCCTGGCCCGCCGAGGTCGCGTCGCTGCTGACCGGGCTGCCCGCCTACCTGCGCGCCGAGGGGCGCGACCGGGGCGAGTTCATCCGGGCGTTCCTCCGCCGCTACGCCGGCATGCCCGTCTCGCGCCTGAAGGGCGTCGTCCGCTCGGCCGGCTACGCCGAGACGGTCCGCCGGCACACCCTGCCCGAGGCGCTCGCGCGCATCGCCGAGCACCGCGCCGCCGGGCACCGCACCGTGCTCGTCACGGGCTCTATCGGCACCCTCGCGACCCCCATCGCGCACCTCTTCGACGAGGTCGTCGCGAGCACGATGCACGAGCGCGACGGCGTCCTCACCGGCTACCTCGCCCAGCCGCCGCTCGTCGACGAGGCCCGCGCCGCGTGGCTCGCGCAGTGGGCCCTCGAAGAGGGAATCGACCTCTCGGGGTCGTACGGGTACGGTGACAGCCACGCCGACCTGGCGTGGCTCGAGATGCTCGGCAACCCGTCTGCCGTCAACCCCGACGCCAATCTCGCACGCGAGGCGCTCCGAAGAAGATGGAGCATCCGAGATTGGTCGCGTGCCCGCGGTTCGTCCGCGTCCGGAACATCGACGGCCCCCGCCGTCGGCACCACCTCGAAAGGAGAAGGAGACAGGGTCTGACGACCCGCGCCTCCTCACGCCACATGGCATTCGACATCGACAAGTTCGCCGCCACCAGCGAGCGCATCACCTGGGACGACCTCGACCTGGACCACTTCAAGGAGAACCCGCTCAGCCCGGACTCCCTCCGCACGCTGCGCTACATGGCCGACGTGGAGTACCACACGGTCTGCTACACCCGTGACCTGCTGACGACGCCCTCGCACAAGGAGGGCGACGTCTCGACCTTCATGACCATGTGGAACCGCGAGGAGTTCTGGCACGGCGAGGCCCTGGCCGCGATCCTCGAGGTGCACGGCGAGAAGGTCGACTACGACCAGCTGCGTGCGAACCGGCTCAAGCTCGGCTGGCGCGACAAGCTCGACCCCGTCAAGCAGGGCCTGCTCGGCAAGTTCGTCGGCTCGGACTTCGTGGCCGTGCACATGTCGTGGGGCGCCGCCAACGAGTACTCGGCCGTCGCCGCGTACAAGCGGATGGCCGCCCTCGAGAAGGACCCGGTGCTCGCCGAGCTGCTCGTGCGCATCGCCCGCCAGGAGTCGCGCCACGTCGCGTTCTACGTCTCGCAGGCCCGTGAGCGCCTGCTCAAGAGCAAGAAGGCGCAGAAGCTGACCCGCTTCCTGCTGCAGAAGGTCTGGGCGCCCGTCGGCTCGTCGATCATGGAGCTCGACGACGTGAAGTTCGTCTTCGGCCAGCTCATGAGCGGCGAGGAGGGCCGCAAGGCCGCCGAGAAGCTCGACGCCAACATCTCGAACCTGCCCGGCATGTCGGGGCTGACGATCTTCCAGAAGGCGCTCGACGGGCTCGGCGTCACGCACGGCCCCGCCGCGGGCGGCTCGGTCAGCGTCGCCTGACGTCCCCGCCGGAACTGCTCGTCCCCTCGGCCGCAGGTCGTCCCGCCTCGGCGGGGCGGCCTGCGGCTCCGTTAGTCTGGGGCGGTCGGGCACCCGGCCGACCAGCGAGAGGCGACACCACGTGAAGACGAGCCACCTGAGGCACTTCCTCGTCGCGGCCGAGGTGCTGCACTTCCCCGTCGCGGCCGACAAGCTCGGCATCTCGCGGCAGAAGCTCGAGTCGTCGATCGAGGCGCTCGAGCTCGAGTTCGGGCAGAAGCTGTTCGACCGTGACGCCTCGCCCTACCGCCTGACCAAGGCGGGCCGCGCGGCCGTGGTCGTCGCCGAGGAGGAGCTGGCCAGCCCCTCGACACCGCCCGCGCCGCCTGCTCCCCCGGCCGGCGGCAAGGCCAAGGCGTCGAAGGGCAAGGGGCGCACCCCGGCGGTCAAGGGGCAGCCGAAGCCGTTCAAGAAGCGCCAGGGGCGCTAGGGGCGCTAGGGGTCACAGGGCGCCAGGGGCGCTAGCCGGCCTCGCCGCCGCTCGTCTCCGCGAACCAGTCCGCGTACCGGGTGTTCTCGGCCATGCGGCGGGTCTCGTCGGGGGCGTCGTCGTCCCACCAGACCGGGCCCCGCTCGCCGAGGGCCGTCTTCGCGGCGTCGACGCGGGCCCGGGCGGCCTCGCGGGCCTCGGCGTCGTCGTCGTCGTCCAGCGCGGTCTTCTTCGCGCGCCGCGCCTCCATCAGCTCGTGCACCAGCTCGGCCCGGCGCTGCTCGGGCAGCGACGGGTCCGTGCGGCGCCAGAGCCGCCCGCGGACGACGAGGTAGCGACCGTCGGGGGTGACGAGGGGTGCGGGTGCGTCGGCCATGCGGCCAGTCTGCCGCGCGCCGCACGGCACCGCCCCCGCCTCGCACGGCACCGCCCCGAACCGCCGCGCCTCGCACCGCGCCGCCCCGGGTCCCGTGTCGACGATTCAGGAGACGGCGTCGACGGCGGGCCCGAGGTCGGGGCACGGGGCACGTCCGCGACGGCGTCTCCTACGAGCTCGACGCGGCTCGCCGCCGCGGCTAGACCGCGTAGCGGGTCGCACCCGGCTCGTCGGTGCCGAGCACCCAGCGCCAGGTGTCGCGGAGCCCGTCCTCGAGGCTCGTCAGCGGCTCCCAGCCGAGACTCCGCGCGAGCCCGTTGTCGGACAGCAGCCGGTCGACCTCGCTGCCCTCGGGCCGGAGCCGTGCCTCGTCGACGACGACGCGGGCGTCCCGGCCGCTGACGTGGATCAGCAGCTCGGCCAGCGCGCCGATGCTGATCTCCTGGCCGGTGCCGAGGTTGGCGGCCCGGCCGAGCGCCGCGTCCGAGGAGCCGACCGCGAGGAACCCGGCGACCGTGTCCGAGACGTGGGTGAAGTCGCGGGTCGGCGTGGTCGCCCCGAGCCGGATCTCGTCGGCTCCGGCCGCGAGCTGGCGCAGGATCGTCGGGATGACGGCTCGTGCGCTCTGCCGTGGGCCGTAGGTGTTGAACGGGCGGCAGACCGCGACCTCGGTGCCGAAGGACGCGTGGTACGAGAGCACCATCGCGTCGGCGGCGATCTTCGAGGCCGCGTACGGCGACTGCGGCTGCGCGGGGTGGCTCTCGTCCATCGGCACGCGCAGCGCGCTGCCGTACGTCTCGGAGGTCGACGTGTGCACCATGCGCGCCCCGTGCCGGCGGCAGGCGGCGACGACGGCGTGCGACCCCACGACGTTGGTCTGCACGTACGACTCGGGCGCCGTGTACGAGTACGGGATGCCGATCAGGGCCGCGAGGTGGAACACGACCTCGACCCCGGCCACGGCCTCGTCGACCACGAACGGGTCGCGCACGTCGCCCGCGAGCAGCTCGACGCGGTGGTCGGACGCGTACCGGGCGAGGTTGCCCGCGGCGCCGTAGGGCTTGTAGTGGCAGAGGGCGCGCACGTGGGCGCCGACGGCGACGAGCTCGTCGACGAGCGCCGAGCCGATGAAGCCCTCCGCTCCGGTCACGAGGACGGTGCGGCCCTGCCAGGTGGTGTCGTTCATCGAGTGGTCCCTTCGGTGGTGTTCGTGGAGGTGGGGGTGGAGGAGGAGTTCGAGGAGGCGGGAGGCGCGTCGACCGAGGAGGCGGGAGGCGCGAGCTCGACGACCCACCGGGCGACCGCGTCGGCGGCGTCGGCGTGCGGCGAGGCGCCGCGCGGTGGGGCCGAGCCGGAGTCGGGGTCCTTCGGCAGACGGGCCTCGGCGAGCGCGACCACGCTGGCCAGCGCCGCCGCGAGCGTCTCGCCGTCGAGGTCGCCGTCGCGGACGATGACGATCGGGGCCCGACCCGACGCGGCGAGCGCCTCCGCGTTGGCGGTCTGGTGGTCGTCCGTCGCGCTCGGCAGGGGCACGACGACCGCGGGGACGCCGAGGTGCTCGATCTCCGCCACGGTGCACGCCCCGCCGCGGACGACGACCGCGTCCGCCGCCGAGTAGGCGGCCGCCATGTCGTCGATGTGCTCGACGACCTCCGCCACCTGGTCGCCGCCGCCCCGCGCGAGCGCGGCGCGCAGGCTCGCGACGTGGGTCGGGCTCGCCTTGACGACGAGCCGCAGCCGACGGCCGTGCAGGGCCCCGACGGCGTCGACGGCGTCGGCCGCCCTGGACGTGCCGGTCGTGCCGGTCGCACCGGTCGCGACCGCCGCGCACGCGAGCTCCACCGCGGCGCGGTCGAGGGACGCCGCCCCCAGGCTGCCGCCCGAGACGACGACGAGCAGCTCGTCGTCCTCGACGCCCCAGGAGGCGCGTGCCGGCCCCCGCAGGGACTCCCGGTCGCACGCCGCCAGGGCCGGGAGGATCGGGATGCCGACCTGCCGCACCTCCGCCCGGGCGCCGAGCCCGGCGGACGCCGGGTCGAACGCACAGGCCACCCGTCCCGACAGCCGTGCCGCCAGACGGTTGGCGAGCCCGGGCGTCGCGTTCGACTCGTGCACGACCACCGGCAGGCGCAGGGTCCAGCCCGCGACGACGGCCGGCACGCTCGGGTAGCCGCCGACCCCGACGACGACCTGGGCGCCTCGTCGGCGCAGCTGCCGGCGTGCCCCGAGCACGCAGCGGACGAACCGTGCGGGGAACAGCAGCGCCGCGAGGCCCGGCCGCCGGGGGAACGCGACCATCGGCGTCGTGTCGAGCTCGTAGCCGGCCGCGGGGACGAGGGTCGCCTCCAGCCGGTCCGCGGTGCCGGCGAAGGTGACGACCGCCTCCGGCACCCGTCGCTGGAGGGCCGCGGCGACCGCGATGCCGGGGAACACGTGGCCGCCGGTGCCCCCGGCGGCGACGACGACGCGGAGGCGGTCGACCTGCGGGGTCGAGCGGGCGCGTCTCGAGGTGGTGGATGACATGCCGCAAGGGTCGGTCGCCTGCGTGAGGCGAACGTGAGGTGCGGCCGCCCAGGGGCTCGGATCGCGCTTCCCCTGCGCGGCGACCAGGTCAGCCCGCGCGGAGCACCAGCCGGATCGTCGTGCCGGCACCGCCGTCGGAGCGCGCCTCGGCCGTGATCGTGCCGCCGGCCCGCGCGACGACCTGGGCCGCGATGGCGAGGCCGAGCCCCGAGCCGGGCAGCCCGCGGGCGGCCGGTGCCCGGTGGAACCGGTCGAACACCCGCTCCCGCTCGTCCGCGGGGATGCCCACGCCGTGGTCGGACACCGTGACGACGACGACGCCGTCGCCCGGCGTCCCGCTCACGACGCGCACCTCGACGGCTCCCCCGGCCCCGTACTTGACGGCGTTGTCGAGCACGACGTCGAGGAGGCGCCCCAGCCGTCCCGCGGGGACGCGCACGCCCACGGGCGCGTCCGGCAGGTCCGTCCGCACCTCCACGCCCCGAGCGCGCCGGGACGTGGCCGCGACCGCCTCCCGGACTGCCGCGACGACGTCCTCGACGACCAGCTCGGCCGTGCGCGGCCGGTCGTCGCCCGCGAGCTCCACGAGGTCGTCGACGGTGCGCGTCATCGCCGCCACCTCCTCGCCGAGGGCCGCCGACAGGGCGGCCCTCGTCTCGGGTCGGAGCGGGCGGTCGGCCGTGAGCAGCTGCACGTTCGTGCGGAGCGTGGTGAGGGGCGTCCTGAGCTCGTGGGAGGCGTCCGCCACGAACGCGCGCTGCGCGTCGTCGGCGGCCGCGAGCTCGACGAGCATCGAGTCGACGGCGACGGCGAGCCGGCCGAGCTCGTCGTCCCGCGAGGTCGAGGCGAGGTCGACGTGGTCGTGCGGGTCGGCGCTGTCGCGCACGCGGCGGACGGCCTCGTCGAGGCGCCGGACCGGACGCAGCCCGACGGTCGCGGCCGCCCAGCCGAGGAGGCCCGCGAGGACGACGCCGACGCCGCCCGTCGCCGTGAGGGCGACGGCCGTCCGGGCGAGGGCCAGGTCGGCCTGGCGCGTCGGGACCCCGACGAGGGCGGCCTCGCCCGGCCGGGTCGGGACGGCCACCACCCGTACCGGCCCGGCCGTCCAGCGCACGCGCGGCTGGTCCCCGCGGGCGACCGCGAGGGCCGCCTCCGTCGTCTGCAGGGGCCCCGTGCCGCTCCCGACCTCGTCGGCGGTCTCGACCAGCCGGACGCACGCGGGCTCGGCCGCGTAGCGGCACTGCTCGCTGCCCTCGCCGGTCCAGTCGGCGTCGACCCGGACCAGGCGCTGCACGCGGGTCGCCTCGCGGTCGAGAGCCGTGTCGAGGGAGGCGCGGACCTGGCTCGAGACGACGAGCCAGGTCAGGACGGCGACGAGCACCACCGCGACGGCCACCGATCCGGCGACCAGGACGGCGACCCGGCGCCGGAGCGAACCACGTCGCGCGGTCACGGCTCGAGCCGGTAGCCGAGGCCGCGCACGGCGCGGACGACGGGGCGGGCGGCCGAGCCGTCGCCGGTGCCCTCCGGCTGACCGTCGGCCGGCTCGTGCACGACCTGCGCCAGCTTGCGGCGGAGCGAGCTGACGGCGACGTCGAGGGCGTTCGACGCGGGCGGCGGCCGGTCGGCCCAGACGACCGCGACGAGCTCGTCGCGGATGCGGACCCGCCCGGGGTCGCGGAAGAGCAGCCCGGCGAGGCCCGCCTCGATCCGGGTCAGCTCGACGGAGGCCGGCGTGCCTGCCGCGGTGCCGGTCGCGTCCTCCCGGACGAGCCGCTGCCCCCTCTCGTCGAGCACGACCCCGCGCCACCGGGGCCAGGCACCGGCTCTCGTCCCCGCGCCGGCCGCGGCTGCTGCTCCGGCCTGGTCCGGCTGACCGCCCCAACCGCCGGGAGCCCGCCGCAGCAGGGCCCGGACCCGGGCGCGCAGCTCGTCGACGTCGAACGGCTTGCCGAGGTAGTCGTCGGCGCCGGCGTCGAGCCCGGCGACGCGCTCGGCGGGCCGGTGGTGGGCCGTGAGCACCAGGACGGGCACGCCGTCGCCCGCCGCTCGCAGGGTGCGGCAGACCGCCGCCCCGTCGAGGAACGGCATGGCCAGGTCGAGCACGACGGCGTCGGGGTCGTGCTCGGCGACGGCGAGCAGCGCCGACCGCCCGTCCGCCGCGGCCACGACGCGGTGCCCGTCCGTCTCGAGGGCCACCCGGACCCCGAGCAGCACGTTCGGGTCGTCGTCCACGACCAACACCGTCGCCTGCCGCGTCGTGTCGCCGTCGCCTCGTGCCACCCGGCGCCTCCCGTTCTCGTCGTGCGTGTCCGTGTCCGTATCCGCATCCGTGTTCGTGCACGCTCACGTGCCGGCCGACCTCCCCGCGAGGACGGGTCGGACCGCCAGCATCGCATGAGACATGTCGGGAGGGGCTGGGCGACCGCAGCCCGACTGCGTCGAGGAGTCAGGAGACCGTGTCGCCGGACGCGCGGCGACGCTCCCAGACCAGGCCGACGCGACGCCGCCTCCTGAACGCTCGACACGGGTCGCGAGCCCAGGCCCATGACCGGGCCCGCGGCCCTCGGTAGACTCGCGGCGTCCTGGGGGGAGGGCCGCATGACGACCGACGAGCACGCAGCGCGCGACCGAGGCGCTGCGCACGAGCGACCCGCCGCGGGGGCGACCCCCGGCCCGCTGAGCTCCTGGCGGTTCGCCGGCGAGCTGCGCCGCTACCAGGCCGACGTGCTCGACCGGGTGCCCGTCGTCCCGGGCGAGCCCCTCCACGTCATGGCCCCGCCCGGCTCGGGCAAGACCCTGCTCGGTCTCCTGCTCGCCGCCCGACGCGGCACCCGGACGCTCGTCCTGGCGCCGACCGCGACGATCCGAGCGCAGTGGGTCCGCTCGGCGGACGCCCTCGAGGGCGCCGACGGCCAGGTCTCCGACGACCCGCGTGCCCTCGGCGACGTCACCGCCCTGACGTACCAGATGCTCAGCGTGCTCGAGACGGGCTCCCCGCTGACCGACCTCGCAGTCGAGGCGTGGACGCGCGAGCTCGTCGCCGGGGGTCGCGACGAGGAGGCGGCGGCCCGGTGGATCGACGACCTGCGGTCCTCGAACCCGGACGAGCACCGCGCCGGGGTCGCCCGCCGCTCGCGGGCGATGCGCCGCCAGCTGGCCCGGGAGGACCCTGAGCTGCTCGCCGGGGCCCTGCACCCGAACGCCCGCGAGCTCGTCGACCGGCTCGTGTCGCACGGCGTCGAGACCGTCGTGCTCGACGAGTGCCACCACCTCCTCGACCACTGGGCGCTGGTCGTCGCCTACCTGGCGAGCCGCATCCGACAGGCCGGCGGGACGCCCCTGCTGATCGGACTGACGGCGACGCTGCCGTCGTCGGACGACCAGGACTCGTACGACCTCTACACGTCGCTGCTCGGCGAGGTCGACTACGAGGTGCCGACGCCGGCCGTGGTGAAGGAGGGGAACCTCGCGCCGTACCGCGACCACGTCTGGTTCGTCGAGCCGACGGAGGCCGAGCTGCAGTTCCTGCGCGGGCACGAGGAGCAGCTCGTCGGGCTCGTCCGCGAGTCGCTCGCCACCCCCGACGGCACCGCGTGGCTCGAGCAGCAGCTGCGGGGCGACCGCGACGACGCCGTCGCCGGTGACGGCGCCCGCCCCGCGACCGACGAGCAGCGGGTCGCCGCGGCCTTCGCCGCCGACTTCCCCGTCGCGGAGTCGGCAGCCCGCATGCTCTTCGACCTGCAGCCGACGCACCCGCTCGTCCCCCTCCTCCACGAGGCCGCCCGGCGGGCCCCGGACACCGAGCAGAGCATCCGCCTCCTCGCCCGTTGGGGCCTCGACCGGCTGCTGCCCGACCCGGCTCGCGGCGACGAGTGGCGGCGCCTGAAGCGCGTGCTCGTCGACCTCGGCTACACGCTCACCGATCGGGGCGTGCGCCGGGCCCGCGACCCGATCGACACCCTGCTCGCCTCGTCCGCGGCCAAGGACGCCGCCGTGGGCGACGTCCTGCGCCTCGAGCTCGACCAGCCGACCGGCCCGCTCGTGAAGGCCGTGGTCGTGACCGACCACGCCGTGCACGGCAACAAGCACGGCTCCGACGGGCCGCCGGCCGGTGCGCTGCGGACCTTCGACGCGGTGGTGGCCGACCCGACCACCTCGCGGCTCCGGCCGGTCCTCGTGACGGCCCGGCACCTCCGGGTGGCCGCACGGGACCTCGACGTCGTCGTGCCGGCCCTGACCGCGGCGCTCGGCCGCGCCGACGGCGACCCGCTGCCGGTCGAGGTCGTGCCCGACCGGACTCCCGGCGCGCCGGACGTGCGGCAGCTCGACACCGCCGGGCACGGCTCGGCGGCCGTGGTGGCCGCCGTCTCCCGCCTGCTCACCGACGGCACGGTGCGGCTCGTCGTCGGCACCCGCGGCCTGCTCGGGGAGGGCTGGGACTGCCCGTCGGTCAACACGCTGATCGACCTGACCGCGGTCGCGACGTCGTCCGCGACGCAGCAGCTGCGTGGTCGCACCCTGCGGCTGGACCCGGCGTGGCCCGAGAAGGTCGCCCACAACTGGACGGTGACGGCCGTGCTGCCCGCGACGACCACGCTCGACGCGGCGCCCGACGTGAGCCGGCTCGCGCGGAAGCACAGCCGCCTCTGGGGCCTGCTCCGGTCGGACGACACGGAGGTGGTGAGGGGCCTCGAGACAGCGCTGACCGACGAGCACCGTGCCCTCCTCGGACAGATCGTCGGCAAGGTGCGCCCGCCGAGGACGGTCGCCGACCTGAACGGCGCCGTGGAGGCCGTCATGCCGTCCCGCGAGGCGACCCGACGGGCGTGGCGCGTCGGCGAGCCGTACGCGGACCGCGAGTCGACGGTCGCGGTGGTCGACTCCCCCGGACGCGTCCCGTTCCGCAGCGGGCCGACCTTCGAGCTGGCGCTGATCGCCGTGGCCCTGCTCGCCGTCGCCGGCCTGCTCGGCTCGGCGAACGTGCTGAGCCAGGGCTGGCGCCTCGGCACCGGCCCGGGGATCGCGGCCAGCGTGGTCGCCGCCGGCATCGTCGTCTGGGCCGTGCGGCCCGTCTGGCGCCAGCTCGTGCTCGCGAGCCGCCAGCTCTTCTCGACGGCGGAGGCCCACCGCCGCGTCGCTCGCGTCGTCGTGGACGGCCTGCACAGGGCCGGCCGCGTGCCGGCCTACGGCGAGGGCGACCTGTCCGTCGTCGCCCGTCCGGGTCCGCTCGGGACGACGGCGTCGTTCGAGGTCGCGGTCTCGGGCGGCTCACCAGACGACCAGAAGACCGTGGCGACGGCGATGGCCGAGCTGTTCGGCCCGGTCGGGAACCCGCGCTTCCTGCTCGAGGCGGAGCGCGGCGAGATCTCGGACGCCTGGCGACGCCCCCTGCTCACGGTCGCCCTGCTGCTCCACCGGGCGCTCTCGCGCCGCGTCCGGCACGTGCCGGTGCCGACCCAGATCGGCCGGCGTCGCGCCGACGCGGAGGCCTTAGCGGCGGACTGGTCGCGCAGGGTCGGGCCCTGCCGTCTGCACGAGATGGACTCCCCCGACGACCTCGTGCGGGTCTCGCGGGCGCGGCGGGCCCTCGCGGGCACGCCCCGCGAGCCGTTCGTGCGGGAACAGTGGTCCTAGCCGCCGACCGGCACGACCCGCAGCTCGCGCTGCACCTGCAGGGCCAGCTCGCGCAGCAGCACGAGATCGACGCTCTCGGCGCTCCGCGGCTCGGCGTCGACGACGCAGAGGGCGCCGATCCGCACGCCGTCCGGGCTCTCGACCGGGTGCCCGGCGTAGAACCGCACGCTCGGGTGCGAGACGAAGCGGTCGTCGCGCCAGGCATCGGGCACGACCATCGCGGTGCCGGTCCGCACGGTCTGCGAGCAGAAGGACGACGCGATGGGCACCTCCACCTGTGACGACCCGGCGACCGACTTGTTCCAGTGGCGCCCGTCGTCGATGAGCGAGAACGCGGCCCCCTGGGCGCCGAGCAGCACCCGTGCCCGCTCGACGATGTCGTCGAACCGCTTCTCGGCCGGGGTGTCGAGCAGCCCGAGGGCGCGGACGGCGGCGATGCGCGTCTCGTCGGTCTGGGGCGCCTCGCGGGCGGTCCGCGCCGTGCTCCCCGCGGCGAGCGCGGCGTCGACCAGCGGCGCGACCACCGCGGCGAGGGCTGCGGCCCAGGCCGGGTAGGGGACGGAGGTGCGGGTCGGCTCCCCGAGGCCCTCGGGCGCGGCGACGGGGCCGGGCGGGCACACCATCGACACCCGGGCCCTGGCCGCGCAGAGCTCTGTGGTCGCGCGGTTGAGCTCGTCGGCGTGGGCGTCCACCACGCCGCCGCAGCGCAGGGCGAACTTCGGCACCGAGCTCGGCGGCTGGATCCCCGTCACGACGATCTCGCACGACGCGTCGACCTCCTCCTCGAGGGCGTCGAGCAGGGCCGCGAGCCCGGCGGCCCAGCGCGACCGCGGGACCAGCCGCAGCGCGTCGCTCACGCCCAGCACGACGACGACGGCGTCGTAGCGGCCGAGGTCGCGACCCCGGACGAAGGAGGCGGCGGTCGCGACGGACACGTCGGCGTCGGCCAGCGCGTCGACGTCGGCGCCGCGGCCGGTCAGCGCCGACAGGGCGCGGGCCAGCGTGCCCGGCAGGGCGAGGTCGTGGCTGCGGACGCCCCAGCCGACGGCGGGACCGTTGCCCAGCACGAGGACGCGGTCGGGATCCGTGCCCGGGGCGTGGCCGCTCGGGTGGTCGTCGGGGCTCGGCGTCGAGAGCAGCTCGTCGACCACGCGGTAGCGCGCGCGGACCCAGGCCCGGACGAGAGGGAGGGGGAGGCGGCGCATGCGGGTACTCCGACCCGGACGACGGGCGTGATCGAGGGGAGCCAGGGCGGCGTGGTCGCCCGGGCATGGCGAGTGGGGTGAGTCGATGATGCTCGCGCGGGGGACTCCGGGCAAGCCCCCGCTCGGGGCGGGCCCGATCTCGTCGGGAAGACGGAGAGGACGACGACGGGCCCGTCAGGAGGAGGACGAGGACGAGGGGTCGGCCCCCGTCGTCGGAGCAGGCCGGGACGCCGCCTGCGCCCTCAGCTCGGCGAGGTCGTCGTCCAGGCCGGCGAGCCGCTCGGCCCGGGCCTCGCCGTAGGCGGCGTCGACGACGACGGAGGCGGCACGCACCCGGGTCACGACGGCCGCGCCGACGTCCCCCCAGGCACGGGCGACCGCCGTCTGGACGATGTCGTCGACGTACTCGGCGTCGTCGCGCAGGGCGTCCAGCCGGTCCGCGACGGCCGTGTACGTCTTCTCGCGGAACCAGAGGGTCTCGTCGTCGCCCTTGCGGTAGTCGTGCTGGTGCCGGGAGCGGCCCTTGGAGCGGAGCGCCTTCTGGCGCGCCTCCCCGATGCGGCGGTTCTGGTACCGCTGCTCCTCGGCGAGGCGGTGCAGCGTGCGACGGACGGAGGCGGCGGTCTCGCCGTGGTCGAAGACGTCGTCGTCGCGCAGCGCACGCACGACGATGCGGTTGGCGACCGAGACGATCGCGGCGGCCCGCGAGATCAGCAGGCCCTCGACGACGGCGCGCTCGAGGGCCTCGGGGTCGACCGGCGCCGGGTCCGGGCTCGCGGGGCCGGCGCTGCCGCGCGTGCTCCGCCACCTCACGACGCCTCCCCCGTTGCTGCCGCCGGTGCTGCTGCCGCTGCCATGACCTGCTCCTCGTCGACCGGGCCGTCCTGACACGGCGCCTCCCTGATTAAAGACCCGGTGCCGGGACCGCGACGAATCATCGGTCCCGGCACCGGGTCGAGGGCACCGCGCCGGGCGCGGCGAGGCGTCAGCCCTGTCCGCCGCCTGCGGTCACGAGCGCGTCGTGGACGGCGCCGACGAAGTCGTCGAGGTCGTCGGGGTCGCGCGACGTGACCAGGGTGAAGCCGCCCTCGACGTCGGTGACGACCGAGCGGTCGACCCAGGCGCCTCCGGCGTTCCTCACGTCGGTCTCGAGCGAGGCGAAGGAGGTGAGCTCCTTGCCCTTCAGGAGGTCCGCCTCCACCAGCAGCCAGGGGCCGTGGCAGATGGCGGCGACGGGCTTGCCGGCCGAGGCGAAGGCCTTGAGCAGCGAGACGGCGCCGTCGTCCTGGCGGATCGTGTCGGCGTTGATGGTGCCGCCGGGCACGAGCAGCAGGTCGAAGTCGGCCGCGTCGGCCTCGTCGAGGGTGGTGTCGGGGCGGACGGTCTCGCCCGGGTCCTTGTCGCCGACGAGAGTCTGGATCGGCTCGGTCGACTGCGCGGCGACGACGACGGTCGCACCGGCCTCGCGCAGGGCACGAGCCGGGACGACGAGCTCGTCCTGCTCGACGCCGTAGTTGGTGACGATCGCGAGCACGCGTCGTCCGGTCAGATCGGTGGTGGCCATGGGGCTCTCCTCCTCCGGGCCCGCGGGGCGGGCCGATCGATGTCGAGCACCGGTCTACGCCGCGGGGCTGGAGGGGCTCTCGGGAGCGTGTCCCCCAGCCGACGGCTCCCCCGGCCGACACCTCCCCGGTCGACGCCTCCCCCGGCCCGCCTGCGACTCAGCTCGCGAGCAGCGCCCGCGCCGTCCCCTCGTCGAGGATGAGGTCGGTCGCGAGCCCCGCGGCGAGGGCGCCGCGCACGCCGGCGACCTTGGCCTCGCCGGCCACGATGCAGACCCGCCGCGGCGCCCGCCGGATCGTCTCGAGGTCGGGGCCCGTGCCCCGGGCGTTCATGGCGATGTCGGCCGACGAGCCGTCCTCGCGGTAGAAGACGGTCGCCACGTCGCCGACGACGCCGTCGCGGTCGAGGCTGAGCTGGTCGCTCTTCTCGAGGTAGCCCCCCGACCAGACGTGGCTGGGCACCCGGGCGTCGCGCGAGCCGACGCCGAAGACGACCAGGTCCATCGAGGCCTGCAGCTCGAGCACGCGCTTCGTGCTGCTCTCGCGCCAGAGCGCGCGCTTCGTGGCCGGGTCGTCGAAGAACGCCGGCACGGGGAACTGCTGCACCGCGGCCGAGTACGCCGCCCCGAAGCGCCGGAGGATCTCGCTCGCGTACTCGATGCCCGTCGTGCGCGTGTTCGCCGCGCCGTTGAGCTGCACGACGACGGAGTTGTGCGTCGCCCGCGGCACCAACGACCGGCTGACGGCGCTGAGGGTCGCGCCCCACGCCACGCCGACCACCATGTTCGAGTCGACGTAGGGCGTGATCGTGCGGGCCGCCGACAGCGCGACGCGCTCGAGCCGGTCGATCTCGGTGATCTGGTCGGGCACGGGCACGACGTGCGCGACGACCCCGAACCGGTCGTGCAGGGCCGCGGCGGAGCGGGTCGCCTGGTCGAGCGGCGACTTGATCTGGATCTCGACGAGGCCCGTCTCGCGAGCGGCCTTGAGGAGGCGCGACACCGACGAGCGGGACGTGTTCAGCTCCGAGGCGATCGCCTCCATCGTCAGGTCCTGCATGTAGTACAGGTGCGCCGCACGGAGCGCGTCGTGGGTCTTCTCGGACGTCGTCGCCTCGGCCATGGGCACCTCCGTGCACATCTGTGCAGATACGTTGCACCCTCGTCAGGAGGGGTCGATCATGGACACTACCGGCCCGAGCAGCCGGCGCACGACCCCACCGCTCACCGAACGCAACGGGAAAGAAGCTCCACTGTGACCGAGTCGAAGAAGACAGGGACGATGCGCGCCAACGTGTCGCGCATCGCCGACCGCCCCCACGCCCAGGTGCTGATCGTCGGAGGGGGCATCAACGGCATCGCCACGTTCCGCGACCTCGCCCTCCAGGGCGTCGACGTCGTCCTCGTCGAGCGCGCCGACTACGCCTCGGGCGCCTCGGCTGCCTCGTCGCACATGATCCACGGCGGCATCCGCTACCTCGAGAACGGCGAGTTCCGCCTCGTCCGCGAGAGCGTGGAGGAGCGCAACGGCCTCCTCAAGATCGCCCCCCATTACGTCAAGCCGCTGCAGACGACGATGCCGATCTTCTCGACGTTCTCGGGCATCCTCAACGCCCCGCTGCGCATGCTCACGCACAAGCAGCGCAGCACGAAGGAGCGCGGCGCGCTCCTCATCAAGGTCGGCATGACCATGTACGACTCGTTCTCGCGCGACGGCGGCTCCGTGCCCCGTCACAAGTTCCTGGGCCGCAAGGCCGCGCTGGCC
Organism: Frigoribacterium sp. CFBP 13729; assembly: GCF_014841875.1. Classification (NCBI taxonomy): domain Bacteria; kingdom Bacillati; phylum Actinomycetota; class Actinomycetes; order Micrococcales; family Microbacteriaceae; genus Frigoribacterium; species Frigoribacterium sp. CFBP 13729. The sequence goes on from NZ_JACYUR010000001.1 coordinate 1,304,802, forward strand.
GAGATGCCGCACCTGAACAAGGACCTCAAGTACACGGGCACCTACTACGACGCCTCGGTGCACGAGCCCGAGCGCCTGGCCCTCGACGTGCTCAAGGACGGCCTCGCCGCCGGGGACAACGCCCGCAGCGCCAACTACCTCGAGGCCGCCGGCACCGCCGACGGCGGGGTCGTGCTGCGCGACGTCGTCACCGGCACGGAGTTCACCGTGACGGCCGACGTGGTCGTCAACGCCTCCGGCCCCTGGACCGACCTGACGAACGCGGCGCTCGGCGCCGAGTCGCAGTACATGGGCGGCACCAAGGGCTCGCACATCGTCGTCGACAGCCCCGAGCTGCTCGAGGCGACGAACGGCCGCGAGATCTTCTTCGAGAACAACGACGGCCGCATCGTGCTGATCTACCCGCTGAAGGGCCGCGTCCTGATCGGCACGACCGACCTCGAGGCCGACATGGCCGAGCCCGCGGTCTGCACCGAGGAGGAGGTGGACTACTTCTTCGACCTCGTCAAGCACGTCTACCCCGAGATCGAGATCACGCGCGACCACATCGTCTACCGCTACTCGGGCGTCCGCCCGCTCCCGAAGCACGACGACCTCGCCGCCGGCTTCGTGTCGCGCGACTACCGCGTCGTCGAGACCGAGGTGGCCGAGCTGCCGACCAGCAAGGTGCTCAGCCTCGTCGGCGGCAAGTGGACGACGTTCCGCGCCCTGTCGGCGCACCTGTCGACCGAGGCGACGAACCGTCTCGGCGTGACCCGCACGGTCGACACGACCGGCATGGCGATCGGCGGCGGCAAGGACTTCCCGACCACCGACGCGGCCCGCACCACCTGGGTCGCGGCCCACGCCGACGGCCTCAGCCGTGAGCACGTCGACCGTCTCCTCACCCGCTACGGCACCCGTGCCGAGAGCGTGATCGAGGTGCTGCTCGACCAGCCGTCCGAGCCGCTGGCGAGCGACCCGGGCCTCACCACGGCCGAGATCGCGTACTTCGCCGAGCACGAGGACGCGGTGCACCTCGCCGACGTCGTCCTGCGCCGCACCAACCTCGCCTTCGTCGGCGGCGTCACGATCGAGCTGCTCAGCGAGATCGCCGACGTCCTGGCGTCGAGCCTCGGCTGGACGGCCGACGAGCGCGAGGCCGAGATCGAGGCCACCCTCGACGTGCTGCGCACGTCGCACGGCGTCGAGGTGTCGTCCCAGCACGTGCCCAGCGGCACGCCCGTCGTGAGCACGCCTGCCTCGTAGGAGGCGCCTCCCTCGACCACGAGACCCGCCCGCCCCTCGGGGCCGGGCGGGTCTCGTGCGTCCTGGGCCGGGCGCTCCGTCGACCGTGGCGGCACCGGCCGGCCGGGTGCGGGGACTAGTGCCCGACCTCGATGAGGACGACCCCCGCGACGATGAGGACGATGCCGGCGGCCATGGTCGCCGTCAGGGGGTCCTTGAACAGGAGGCGTCCGAGCACCGCGGTGAGGGCCACCCCGGTCGCCGCCCAGACCCCGTAGGCGACCCCGATCGGCAGGCCGAGCGCCAGGGCGCCGGCGAGCAACGAGAACGCGGTGACGTAGCCGACGGCCACGGGCACGTACCAGCGCCTCCGCCCGTCGGTGGCGAGCTTGAGGCTGATCGTCGCGCCGACCTCGCAGACGATCGCGATCGCGAGCAGGACCCAGCCCATCAGGCGTCGCCCCCGCTCGGAGCCGAGGCCGCGGGTCCCGAGGCAGAGGCCGCGGCCGCGGCCGCGCGGGCGGCGAGGGCCCTCTGGGACCCGAGCTCGACCAGCAGCACGCCCGCGACCACCAGCACGAGCCCGACGACCATCACGCCGGTGAGCGCCTGCCCGAAGAGGACGGCGGCCATGACCGCGGTGAGCGCGACGCCCGAGGCGCCCCAGATGCCGTAGGCGACGCCGATCGCCATGCCGCCCCTCAGGACCCGGGACAGGCAGACGAACGCGGACAGGTAGCCGGCCACGACGAGCGCGTACCAGCCGGGGGCCTCGACGGCGGCCTGCAGCGCCAGGGAGGCGGTGACCTCGACGACGATCGCGCCAGCCAACCAGAGCCAGGTCACGAGCACCTCATCCGTCGAGCCTAGGCGACCGCGGGCTCGACGAGGCGCCGCAGGGCGATGAGCCCGTCGCGCAGGCGGGTCTTCATGGTGCCGAGCGGGACGCCGGCCCGGCTCGCCGCCTCCGACTGGGTGAGGCCGCCCCAGTACGTCAGCTCGAGCGCCTGGCGCTGCACGGCCGAGAGCCCCTCGAGCGCCCGGCTCACGCGCGCGTGCTCGATCCGGATCGCCGCCGTCTCGGCGACGTCGTCGCGGACGGCGTCGAGGTCGCGGACGCCGACGGCCAGGTCACGCTCGCGGCTCGCCTGGGACGACCGCACGCGGTCGATCGCCCGACGACGCGCCCGGACGAGCAGCCACGACAGCGCCGTCCCCCTGGCCGGGTCGAATCGTGAGGCCTCCTGCCAGACCGCCAGGAACACCTCCTGCACGACCTCCTCCGACTGCGCGGGATCCACGAGGACCCGCCGCACGAGGCCGTGCACGCGCGACGCGGTGCGGTCGTAGAACTCGGCGAAGGCGCGCTGGTCGCCGCAGGCGGTCGCGGCCACGAGGTCGTCGTCCGAAGGCGTCGGGCCGACGAGCGGCACAGGTGCGAGGGTCACGGTGCCGTCCGATCGGTGTGGTGGGTGCGGGGTACAGGACGCTCCCCCGAGCCCTGCCGCCACCATATGCGCGTGCATGATCCTGGTCACCCCCAGTTCGGGGCAGCGTGGCCCGGTGGTACATCACCCCCGACGCGTCACCCGCCACACGGGACATGTGCCGTTATCCTGGTGGCAGGGCCCCGCGCCCGACCCGCCGACGATCGGAGACACCCGTGCCCGTCCCCACCTCAGAACCCACGACCGAGCGCCAGCTGCTGCGCGACACCGTGAGGAGCCGGCTGCGCGAGGCCATCCTCGACGGCACGCTCGAGCCCGGCGAGCGCCTGCACGACGACGAGCTGGTGGCCTGGCTGCAGGTGTCGCGCACGCCGATCCGCGAGGCGCTCAGCGACCTCGTCCGGGCCGGGCTGGTCGAGATGGCGCCGAACCGCTGGACGCGGGTCGCGACGCCCGACGCCGGCCAGGCGGTCGAGGCGGTCCAGACGCTCGGCGTGCTCTACGGCGGCGCGGTCCGGCTGGCCGTGCCCCGCCTCCCCGCGGCCGTCATGAAGCAGATCTCGTCGACGGTCAAGATCTGCATCGGCGACATCGAGCGAGAGGACGGCCCGGCCCTGAACGCCCACGCCGTGGCCCTCTTCGACATGTACGTCGAGCACTGCGGCAACGCCGCGCTCAAGAAGGTGTGCCGCGACGTCACCGACGGCCTCGCCTACTCGCTCCGCGTGCCGAACATCGTCGAGGTGCTGAACTGGGCCGCGATGAGCGACTCGCTCGTGGCCCTCGAGCAGGCGACCCGCGACCGCGACCCGATCCGGGCCGAGCTGGCCGCCGAGGCCCTGCACGAGCTGCCGGGCGAGCGGCCGCTCTCGCCCGAGCGCGCCGGCAGCTAGACGGTCGTCGCGTCGTCGACCTCGCCCACCAGCTCCTCGATGATGTCCTCGAGGAACAGCACGCCCGTCGTCTCGCCCATCACCGAGACGGCGCGCGCGACGTGCGCCCCGCTGCGGCGCATCGACGCCAGGGCGTCCTCGAGGTCGGCGTCGTGCGGCACCGCCCCGAGGCGGCGCACCCGCTTCGCCGGCACGGGCGCGTCGAGCGCCTCGGCCGAGGTCAGGTCCATGACGTCCTTGAGGTGCAGGTAGCCGGTCGGCTGCCCGTCGTCGTCCGTCAGCACGTAGCGCGAGTAGCCGTGCTCGGCGACGGCGAGCTGCACGTCGCGGGGCGTGGCGCCCGGGGCGAGCCGCACCATCTCGGCCACGGGGACCTCGACGTCGCGGACCTTGCGGGTCGTGAACTCGAAGGCCGCCGACAGCGTGCCCGACGCGTCGGACAGCACGCCCTCGCGGGTCGACTGCTGCACGATCGTCGCGACCTCGTCGAGCGTGTAGGTGCTGGTCGCCTCGTCCTTCGGGTCGACCCGGAACAGGCGCAGCACCGCGTTGGCGACGCCGTTCAGCGACCAGATCACGGGCTTGAACACGGTCGCCACGAACACCAGCGGAGGCGCGAGCAGCAGCGCCGCCCTGTCAGGCACCGAGAACGACAGGTTCTTGGGGATCATCTCGCCCACCACGACGTGCAGGAACGTCACGAGCACCAGCGCGATGACGAACGCGACGACGCCGATGGCCTCGGGCGTCAGGGGCGTCGCGGCCAGCGGGATCTCGAGCAGGTGGTGGATCGCCGGCTCGGAGACGTTCAGGATGACGAGCGAGCAGACGGTGATGCCGAGCTGGCTCGTGGCCAGCATCAGCGTGGCGTGCTCCATCGCCCACAGGGTCTTCTTCGCCGCCTTGCTGCCGGCCTCGGCACGAGGCTCGATCTGCGAGCGGCGGGCGGAGATGACGGCGAACTCGGCGCCGACGAAGAAGCCGTTGACGATCAGCAGCACGAACAACCAGATGATGCCGGGCAGGTACTCGTTCATCGCTTCAGGTCCTCTCGCAGTCCGGCGACGACCCGGTCGTGGTCGGTGGGGGCAGGCTCGACGGCGTGCGCCGTGTCCGTCGTGCCCGCAGGGGCGCCGGAGGCGGTCGGCAGCTCGGCCGGCGAGGGCACGAACCGCAGGCGCTCGAGCCGCTGCCCGACCACCCGCTCGACGCGCAGCGTGCCGCCCTCGAGCTCGACCTCGTCACCCACCTCGGGCAGCCGGTCGAGCTGCTCGGTGACGAAGCCGCCGACGGTCTCGTAGTCGCCGTCGTCGGGCACCCGCACCGTGGCGCGGTCCCAGAGCTCGTCGGGACGGAGGGCGGCGTCGAAGACGACGGTGCCCGACGACCGCAGGATGCCGGCCTTGGCGCGGTCGTGCTCGTCCTCGAGCTCGCCGACGAGCTCCTCCACCAGGTCCTCCAACGTGACGAGCCCGGCCGTGCCGCCGAACTCGTCGGCGACGACGGCGATCTGGAAGCCCTCGCGACGCAGTAGGCCGAGCAGCGTGTCGACGCCCATCGACTCGGGCACGAAGCGCGCGTCCGAGACGAGGCCGGCGACCGGGACGGACGCCCGCTCCTCGGCGGGCAGGGCGAAGGCCTGCTTGACGTGCACGACGCCGACGATGTCGTCGCTGTCGTCGCCGATCACCGGGAAGCGCGAGAAGCCGCTCGCGAGTGCCGTCTCGACGACGTCGGCGGCGGTGTCGGTGGAGCGCACGGTGGTCATGCGCACCCGGGGGGTCATGACGTCGACGGCCGCGTGCTCGGAGAACCGGAGGGTGCGGCCCAGGAGGGTCGCGTGGTCGTCGTCCAGCATGCCCTCGAGCGCCGAGCGCCGCACCAGCGAGCTGAGCTCCTCGGCGGACCGGGAGCCGGACAGCTCCTCCTTCGGCTCGATGCCCATCCTGCGGATGGCCGCGTTCGCCGTGTTGTTGAAGAGCAGGATGACCGGCTTGAAGACGGTCGTGAAGGTCGCCATGAACGGCACGACGAACTTGGCCGTCGCGAGCGGCAGGGCGAGCGCGAAGTTCTTGGGGACGAGCTCGCCGACCACCATGGAGAACAGGGTCGCGATCACGATGCCGACCACGGCGCCGATGCCCGGGATGACGGCCTCGGGCACGCCGAGGTCGCCGAGCGGCGAGGCGAGCAGCGAGCTGATCGCGGGCTCGAAGGTGTAGCCGGTGAGCAGCGTGGTCAGCGTGATGCCGAGCTGCGCTCCCGAGAGGTGGGTCGAGGTGATGCGCAGCGCCTTGATCGTCGGCGCGAGGCGCTTCTCGCCCCGGGCCTGGCGGGCCTCGAGGTCGTTCCGGTCGAGGTTCACGAGCGAGAACTCGGACGCCACGAAGAAGCCGGTGCCGACGGTCAGGACCAGACCGACGGCGAGCATGGCCCACTCGTTCACTGAGCCCCTCCCCGCTCGTCAGAGACACCGTGCGGTGTCAGGGCGCGGAAGGGCGTCGGCATGTGAGAGGGAGGGTCGTCCATGCGGTGATGGTAGGGAGCGACGCCGCGACGATGCTGTGAACCTGCAGAGGCTGCAGGTCGCCCTCGTGGACGAGGGGTCGACTCCTGCTCCGGCGGGCCCGCTGAGCGACCGTTCGCGACCACTCGGCACCAGGGCAGTGGGGTGCGGCCTCAGCCCGTACGCTGGGAGCCGACCGATCGGAGACACCCTGTGACTGACATGAGCCTCCGGCTGCCGACCAGGCGCTTCCGCGCCGTGTTCGCGCTGGGCACGCGCCACGCGGCGACGCTGCCGCTGCCCACCTCGCTCGGCAAGCCCAACCTCTTCGGCGAGTGGGACGACGAGACCGAGCTCAGCAGCCTGTATGTCGGGTTCGGCACGGGCCAGGTGCACCTCGACGCCGTCGACGGCGGTGCCGAGCACCACTTCCACGACGCGGCGGGCGACGACACCGACATCAGCCCATGGGGCCCCGGCGACACCGCCCAGGTCGTCGCGTGGGCCACCGCCCTGCTGACCGACCTGCAGGCGCTGATGCCCGACCTGATCGACGACGTCGACGACGCCGCGGCCTGGCACGACGCCGGTCTCGACCTCTGGGTGTGCGAGGTCGAGGAGCCGACGCACCTCGACCTGGTCGAGGTCGACATCGAGGGCGAGCTGCTCACCCTGCCCTGGCTCGGCGCCGGGCACGTCGAGCACGACCACGTCGACGAGGCGCCGGACGACGTCCGCGAGCACCCGATCGCCCTGCTCTGGGCCGCCGACGAGCGCCGCACGCCCGACCAGCCGATCGCCGAGGCGTGGCTGACCCCGGGCACCGAGCAGACCGTCACCCGGGCCCTGCCCGGCGTCGACTGGGCCGCCGTCGGCATGCCCGCCGACGAGGTCCTGCCCTGGCTCGAGGGCATCTACCTGAACCACCACGTGCTGCCCGACCCTGCCGGCACCATCCTCACCGGCGTGCTCGAGCGCCTCGGCGGGATCGACGGGATCGACTAGCTCGGCTCAGACGAGGTCGCCCGACTCGGACAGCGACGGCTCCTCGGGGCCGGTGAGCTGGTAGTCGTGCACGTCGCTGTGCCGGATCTCCGCCTCCTGCTCGTCGGTCGGCCCGGAGCCGCGGAAGTCGTCGAGGGCGTTCTGCGACACCCAGCGCTCGGCGACGTTGATGCGGCCGGGGTCGACGATGTCGGGCGACAGCGCGAAGTCGAGGCAGCCGGGCGCGTCGCGACCGGCCTCGACGAGGCTCACGCAGGAGGCGAGGTAGTCGTCGCGCAGCTCAGGGTCGACGAGCAGGTGTCCGGTCACGATGATCATGGCTCGCAGTCAACACCGGACGACCGACAGGGGGACGCGCGTCAGGCGCGCCACCACTCGTCGACCGGGCTCGCGGGCACGCGGCGCTTGTGCTCGGTCGCGAGGTAGCGGGCCTCGATCACCTCGGCGATCGCGTCGTCGACGTCGCCGCCCTCGAGGTATTCGTCGATGTCGGCATAGATCAGGCCGAGGTTGGCCTCGTCGGTCTGGCCGGGGGTCTCGTCGAGCAGGTCGGCGGTCGGCGCCTTCTCGTACAGACGTGCCGGGGCCCCGAGGTGGGCGAGCAGCGCCTTGCCCTGGCGCTTGCTCAGCCCGGTGAGCGGCACCAGGTCGACCCCGCCGTCGCCGTACTTGGTGAAGAACCCGGTGAGTGCCTCGGCGGCGTGGTCGGTGCCGACGACGAGCAGGCCGCGCTCGCTCGCGATCGCGTACTGCGCCACCATGCGGGTGCGCGCCTTGACGTTGCCCTTCGCGAAGTCGCTGAGCGGGGCGCCGGTCGCCTCGGCGACGTCCTGTGCCGTGCCGTCGACGCCGTGCTGGATGTTGACCACCAGCCCCTCTGCGCCGTCGATGAACCGCAGGGCGAGCTGGGCGTCCACCTCGTCGGCCTGCACCTTGTAGGGCATCCGCACGGTGACGAGCTCGGCCGTGCCGCCGTCGCGGCGCACGCCCTCGACGGCGAGCTGGCAGAGCCGCCCGGCGAGCGTGCTGTCCTGCCCGCCGCTGACGGCGAGCACGAAGCCGCCGGCCCCGGTCGTCTCGAGGTAGTCGCGGAGGAAGGCGACGCGGCGCTCGACCTCGACGGCCGGGTCGATGTCGGGGCGGACGGCGAGCTCGGAGATGATGGTGGCCTGCAGCGCTCTCATGCGACGACTCTAGCCACGCGCCGCCCGCCCGGCACCCGTCGGGGCCTGCGAGGCGCGCGCCGCGACGGGACTACTTCGACGTCGAGAGGGCCACGAAGGCCGCGACGGTCAGCACCAGGCCGACGAGGGTGATCGCGCTGACGAGTCCGATGAAGAATTCGGCCATGGGAGGCTCCTGCCTGGTCGAGGTGACGGTGCCCCATCCTCTCAGATCGCGGCTGACCGGTCCGCGTCGGGAGCGGGCAGGCCCGCGACCGCGAGCACCGTGGCGACGGTGCGCGGGTGCGCCAGCACCCGGAAGTGCCCTCCGGTCGGCAGCAGCACGTTGTCGGCGCCGACCAGCACGCTGCTCTCGGGGATGTGCGGGTCGAACTCGCCGTAGATCGACGTGATGCGCTCGTTGACGGCCTGGTCGCGCGACAGCATCACGGTCGTCGCGTCGCGGGGCGAGAAGGCCCGCAGGCTCGGCAGCACCAGCCAGGCCGCGTACCGGGAGCCGCTGAAGGGCGTGCAGACGGCGACCATCACGTCGACCCGACGGGTGTCGTCGAGCAGGGCCATCAGGTACTTGCCGACCAGCCCGCCCTTGCTGTGCGCGACGACCACGACGTCGTGCAGGTCGTGCTCGAGCACGTAGGCGGCGACGTCGCGGGCGGTCGCCTCCACGGGTCGGCCGTTCCGCCCGAGCGACGCGATCACGTGCACCGGGTGCCCCTCGTCGTGCACCCGCTCGATCAGCGGACGGAGGAACGCCCAGGTCTCCCAGATGCCCGGCAGCACGAGCACGGGCCGCCCGTCGCCCGAGAGGTAGTCGTCGGCGCCGCGCGGCGAGAGCACCGCGCGCAGCTGCCACCAGGCGGCGAACGCGTAGTCCTGCAGCCACCAGACGCCGTGCCGCAGCGCCCGACGGAGCGTCGGGCGGGGCGGCCGGGGAGGCGCGGCGGGGGCGTGCGGCATGGTCCCTGCACAGTAGGGGGCCGGGAGGCGGCTGTCCGGTCGCCGAGTCGCCTTCGCGACCCGCGCCTCCTGCGTGTGAGGATGTCGACGATGGACGAAGAGGTCGGCACCGGGGCGACACCGCCGCCGTTCCGCGGTGCCGTGCACGGCGACGACCTCGACGCGGCCCGCGAGCTCTACGAGGCCCAGTACCCGGGCGAGGGGTTCCGGCTCGACCAGCTCGACCGACCGTTCGAGTACCGCTACGCGGCGGTCGGCGACGGCGACGTGTCGCTCCGCACGTCCGAGTTCCACGGGTCGGCCCGCGGCACGGCCGACGCCGTGCCCGAGTACGTCTTGTCGTGGCTGGTCGAGGGGCGCGGCACGGTCGACGTCGGACGCGACGCGGTCGAGCTGCGGCCGCTCGTGCCGCGGATCGCGCCGACCCGGGCCTACTCGTTCGACTTCTCCGACTACCGGCAGCGGCTCGTGCACGTCAGCGCGGCGCACCTGGAGCGGCTGGCCGCCGAGCGCGGCGACGTGACGTCGGGGCCCGTCACCTTCTTCCACGCCGCGCCCGTCGGGGACGCGGCGCTGCGACGCTGGCGTGCCGTGCTCTCGGAGACGACCCCGGTGTTGCTCGACCTCGCCGCGCCTGCCCTGCTGCGGGCCGAGGCGAACCGTCGACTCGCGCTGGCGGTGCTCGAGACGTTCCCGCACGAGGCCGGGCAGGCTTCGGCCGTGGCGCTCGCCCCCGGCGCCCCCGTCGCGCCGGGGGCCCGACGACTCGCCCTCGCCGTCGAGTACCTGCACGCGCACGCCCACGAGCCGATCGGCGTCGCCGACGTCGCCCGGGCCGCCGACCTCAGCGTGCGGGGGCTGCAGGTGGCCCTGCAGCGAGCCCTCGACGTCAGCCCGACGGTGCTGCTGCGCCAGATCCGGCTCGACCGGGTGCACGCCGACCTCTCGGTCGCGACGCCCGAGACCGCCACGGTCGGGAGCGTCGCGCGCCGCTGGGGGTTCAGCCACCTCGGACGCTTCTCGGCGTCGTACCACGAGCGGTTCGGCGAGCACCCGAGCGTCACGCTGCGGAGCTGACGGGCGCCGCCGCGCGGGGACGAGCGCCGCTCGCGAGCGGAGAGGGCGACGCCCGGACCGGACATCGGCGGGCGGCCGGGGCCGAGTGGTGGCAACGTGGCAGGGTGACCGACTACCAGAGCTCCCCAGACACCGCCGCACGACCCGGACGCGGACGGACGGGCACCGTCGACGACGCCTCGCACGCCCCCCAGCCGGACGGCCGCGACCTGATGGGCCCGGTCGAGAACCTCACGCGCATCATGTGGACCGGCACGCTGTGGTTCGCCGCCGCAGTCGTCGCCGTGGCGCTCGCCCTCGGCGCCGTGCTCGTGTCGGGCTGGCGGCCCGACGTGCTCTCGACGCCGATCGAGACGCTCTTCTGGATCGGCGCCTCCGTCGTCGCGGTCAGCCTCGGCCTGATCGGCTGGTCGGGCTGCCCGATCCTCGAGGTGAGCGTGCCCGTCGCCGACCGCAACAAGACACGCACCATGCAGCTCGGCACCTTCAGCTTCCTGGTCGGGTCGGCCGCGACGATGCTCGCGGTGCTGCTCGGGCCGGCCAGCTGAGGGAGCGTCCGCGCGGGTCGACGCAGGGCGTGGCGTTGCCTCGCCGTGCTCGGCCCCGCTAGCATCGTCGCGAGATCGAATCGATTCGATCAGCGGCTGCCGTGATCAGCAGCGCCGCGGCTGCCCTGATGGGCAGCGCCGTGGTCGGCCCCTCCCCGGGCCGCGCCTCCCTCGCCCAGACAGACACGAGAGACCCGACGATGTCGACGACGTCCCCCCGACCCGGCACGCCTGCCGCACCCGACCACGAGACCCGACGGGCGCGGCTGGCCGTCGCGCTGCTGTTCCTCACGAACGGCGCGCTGTTCTCGAACCTGCTGCCGCGCTACCCGGCGATCAAGGAGGCGCTCGACCTGTCGAACGCCTTCTTCGGCCTCGCCGTCGCGGCCGGCCCGGTCGGCGCGATCGTCGCCGGGCTCGCGGCGAGCTGGCTGATCCGCCGCTTCCGGTCGTCGCGTGTCGCCGTCGTCGGCACGGTGGTGACCGCAGTCGTGGTGCTGCTGGCCGGCCTCTCCCCCGTCGGCGCCCTGTTCGCCAGCGCGCTCTTCGTGGCCGGGGCGCTCGACGCGATCGTCGACGTCGCCCAGAACTCGCACGGCCTGCGCGTGCAGCGGCGCTACGGGCGCTCCATCCTCAACTCGTTCCACGCGATCTGGAGCGTCGGCGCCGTCGCCGGCGGCCTGATGGGCGGCGCGGCCGCCGGGCTCGGCGTGCCGATCGGCGTGCACCTCGCGATCTCGGGGGTCGTCTTCGGCGTGGTCGCCGTCGTCTCCTACCGGCTGATGCTCCGGGGGCCGGAGCCCGCCTCCGAGCTCGAGGAGGCGCCCGCCACGCCGACCGAGGGGGTCGCGTCGTCGTCGACGTCCGCCCCGGTGCCCGTGGCGGGTGCCGAGACCGACGCCTCCTCGGGGATCGGCTCGGGCAGCGACGACGGTGCACGCGTGCGCCGCTCGGCCGTGAAGCTCGGCACCTGGGGCGTCCTGGTCGCGCTCGTGCTGATCGCCGCCTCCGGCACGGTCGTCGAGGACGCCGGCAACACCTGGGCCGCCCTCTACCTCTCGGGCTCGCTCGGCGCCGGCGTGACCGTGGCCGCGCTCGGCTTCGTCGCGCTGCAGGGCGCCCAGTTCGTCGGGCGGATCCTCGGCGACCGGCTCGTCGACCGCTTCGGCCAGCGCGCGGTCGCCCGGGTCGGCGGGGCGCTGGTGTTCGTCGGGATGGGGCAGGCCCTGGCGTTCCCGTCCGTCGGCACGACCATCCTCGGCTTCGCCCTCGCCGGCTTCGGCGTCGCGACGCTGATCCCCGCCGCGATGCACGCGGCGGACACACTGCCGGGGTTCCGGCCGGGCACGGGACTCACGCTCGTCAGCTGGCTGATGCGGCTCGGGTTCCTCGCGGCGCCGCCGTTGATCGGGGCCGTCGCCGACGCGAGCTCGCTGCGCGTCGGGCTGCTGCTCATCCCCGCGGTCGGGCTCGTCGTGCTCGCGCTGTCGGGCGTGCTCGCGGGGCGCCGGCGCCCGCTGCCGCACCTGCACGGCTGACGCTCAGCGCTGCATTGCCCTCGGCGGCGGGAGCGCTGCCCCGCAAATGCCGACCAGCGGCCGCCTCCGTGACCTGCAACAGGGGGAAAAGCACGTATTGCGGGTGCCTAGGTCGGCATTTGCAGAAAATACCCGCGCGTTGCGGCGTACGGACCCGCACGGGTGCGGCTCGCCAGCGCATCGGCGCCGGCAGGTCAGCGGACGGGCGCGGCGGCCACGCGGCCGAGCTCGCCGTGCACGAGCGAGGCGAGCTCCGCGAACGACCGCGTCTCGCCCTCCGCGATCCAGAGGCCGAACGCGACGCCGAACACGGCCAGGCAGGCCTGCCCGGCGAGGGACGCCGCCGGCTCGGGCACGCCGCGCGCGGCCAGCACGGCGGCGACGTCGCGCGCGAGGCCGGCGAGCTTCAGCAGCTCACGCTCCTGCAGGGCAGGGTGCGCGTCGATCACCGTCTGGCGGCGACGCGACCACGCGCGACGGTCGTCGGGGAAGAACTCGCTCGCCCCGCGCAGCGCCGCGGCGACCAGCTCGGCCGGGCCGGCGCCCTCGGGGGCGTCGTCGACGCCCGCCGTGAACCGGTCGGCGAGCAGGTGCTGCCCCTCGAAGAGCACCTCGCGCTTGTCCGAGAAGTGCCGGAAGAACGTGCGCTCGGTCACGCCGGCGGACGACGCGATGCCGGAGGCGGTGGTCTCGTCGAAGCCCTGGGTCACGAAGAGATCGAGGGCGGCCGCCTGCAGCCGCTCCCGAGTGCCGGGTTCCCATCGAGCCATGGTCCGAGCCTAGCGTCGCCAGGTCAGGGATGACAGCGGCTGACATCAGGTGTACGGTCTCGACATGGCTACGTCAGCCACTGACATCACTGGTGCCGCTCCTCCTGCGGCCCTGTCAGCAGAGAAGGAGAACACCATGCGCGTCTTCGTCACCGGAGCATCCGGCTGGATCGGGTCGGCCGCCGTCGACGAGCTGCTCGCCGACGGCCACGAGGTCGTCGGGCTTGCTCGATCCGACTCGTCCGCCGCCGCGCTCGAGCGCCGCGGCGCGGTCGTCCGTCGGGGCGACCTCGACGACCTCGAGGGTCTGCGGGCCGGAGCCGCCGACGCCGACGCGGTCGTGCACCTGGCCAACAAGCACGACTGGTCCGACCTGGCCGCGTCGAACCGGGCGGAGCGGAGGGCCGTCGAGACGGTGCTGGGAGAGCTCGAGGGGTCGGGGCGGCCGTTCCTCCTCGCCAGCGGCCTCGCCGGGCTCGCGAACGGTCGGCTCTCGACCGAGGCCGACCGGTCACCGCACAGCGGCCCGGAGGCTCCCCGGGGCGGCACCGAGGCGCTCGCCCTCGAGTTCGCCGACCGCGGCGTCCGCACCGTCAGCCTGCGCTTCGCCCCGACCGTGCACGGCACCGGCGACCAGGGCTTCGTCGCCCTGATCGCGGCCGTGGCCCGGGAGAAGGGCGTCTCGGCCTGGATCGGCAACGGGTCGGCGCGCTGGCCCGCCGTGCACCGCTCGGACGCCGGTCGGCTCGTCGCGGACGCCCTCGTCGCGGCCACGCCCGGCCTCGTCCTGCACGCCGCCGCCGAGGAGGGCGTCTCGACCCGTGCGATCGCCGAGGCCCTGGGCGACTCGCTCGGCCTGCCGTCGACGTCGGTGGCACCTGCCGACGCCGGTGCCCACTTCGGCTGGATCGGCGGCTTCTTCGGCCAGGACATGCCGGCGTCGTCCGAGGCGACGCTTCGCCTCCTCGGCTGGTCGCCGTCCGGCCCGACCCTGCTCGACGACATCGCCGGCGGGGCGTACTCGGCGGCCTGAGCCGACCGGCGAGGCCCGCACGTCGGCCGGAGCCGGTCGGCAGCGCCGGGTGGTCGTCCTCCTGTCCGCGACGCGAACCAGAGGGACGGACCCTCGGGCAAACCGCCAGGAGGCGCGGGTACGAACGAGAGGACAGGCCGCAGGTGCGGCCGAGGAAGGCAGGAACCATGACCGAGATCACCGCCCACCACGGGCTCTTCAAGGACACGAACCTCCACGTCGACGACTTCGGCGGCAGCGGACGCACCGTCGTGCTCATCCACGGCTGGCCCCTCTCGGGCGAGTCGTGGAGCAAGCAGGTCCCCGCGTTCGTCGAGGCCGGCTACCGCGTCGTCACGTACGACCGCCGCGGCTTCGGACGCAGCGACAAGCCGAAGACCGGCTACGACTACGACCACCTCACCGAGGACCTGCACACCGTCCTCACCGAGCTCGACCTGAACGACGTGACGCTCGTCGGCTTCTCGATGGGCGGCGGCGAGGTCGCGCGCTACTTCAGCAAGTACGGCACCGAGCGCCTGCACAGCGTGGTCTTCGCGTCGGCCGTGCCCCCGTACCTGATGAAGACCGACGACAACCCCGACGGGCCCCTCACCAAGGAGGCGGCTGCCGAGATGACCGCCGGCCTCACCAAGGACGAGGACGCGTTCTACGACGACTTCACCACCGGCTTCTTCTCGGTCGACGGCGAGCTCAAGGTGTCGGAGGCGGACCGCCAGGACGCGCTGCGCCTCGCGAAGCAGGCCGACAAGGCCGCGGCCCTAGCCGCGATGAACTCGTTCGCGACGACCGACTTCCGCGAGGACCTGACGAAGGTCACCGTGCCGACGCTGGTCATCCACGGCGACGGCGACGCGACCGTGCCCTACGAGGGCTCGGGCGCGCGCACGCACGCCGCGATCGCCGGCTCGGAGCTGCACGTCATCGCGGGTGCGCCGCACGGCGCGAACGTCAGCGACGCGGACGAGTTCAACCGCGTGGTGCTGGAGTTCCTCGCGCGCTGAGGCCGCGGCGAGGTCACACGACACCCCTGATCGTGCATCACACCCCCGAATTCGAGGGTGTGATGCTCAATCGGGGGTGTTCCGCGTCTAGGAGCTGACCGGCGGGCGGTCCATGGTGGCGACTCCCGACGAGATGCCGATGATGATCGCGATCGCTCCGCCGAGCACCGAGAGCCCGAGGAACAGCCAGAGCGGTGCGGCGCTCCCTCCCACGCGGCGCCGCAGGACGACGCTGCGACCGATCAGGTAGATCAGCACGCTGAGGATCGACCAGGCCCAGTGGAACGGCCGCTCGACGCCGCGCGCCCGCAGCGTGCGCCGGTCGAGCCAGGAGAGCACGACGAGGCCGATGCCGACGACGAGGCTGACGACCATCGCGAGCGTGTAGTCGCCCTGCTGCACGCCGGTGCTGCCCGGCGCGAGGAGCTCGACCGACCGCCGGATCTCGACCGCGGCCACGACGAGCGTGACGATCGGCGAGAGCGCGAGCGCGGCCACGTACGGGGTCGCGCCGATCTGCTGTCCCGTCACGGGCGGCCGGGGCTCGGCCCGCTCGGTGACCGGTGCGGCCGTCGGGCCGGTCTGCGGGGCGGCCGTCGGCGCCGCCGGTCGCGACGAGGAGGCGCCCGTCGCGCCCCCGAGCAGTCGGTCGTCTCGCTGCGGATCGGTCACGGTGTCCCCCTCGTGGTCGTCGCCGCCGGGGAGCCCTGCTCCGCGACGGCGGCCCGGACGTCTGCGTGCCGGGCTCGTCCCGTCAGCCTAGGACCGCCACCTCGACGGTGCGTGCAGGCCGTACACCGGGCCGCCGGCGCCTCCGCACCCCTCGGACCCGCGCACACCCGTCGGCGCGAGCGCGGGTGTGCGCGGGTCCCGCGGGTGCGGGCGAGCGCAGTCCCCCGCGAGGGTCGCCTCAGCGCAGCGACCACTCCTCGCCGACGGCACGCCGGACGGTGCGCTCGGCGGTGATCACCTGGACGTCGTCCGGGCCGACGGACCGGGCCGTGCCGTCCCGCGCGACCACGACCCCGCCGCGCTCCGGGATCGCGAGCACGGGGCGGCCGGACGCGCGGGAGTGCCGCCGGGCCGCCGCCTCCTGGTCGTCGGTCCAGTGCGGCAGCACGTCGTGGCCGTGCACGAGGTCGAGGCCGCGCGTGTCGGTCGTGCCCACGTCGTCGGGGTCGGCGGCGCGGGCGAGGTCGACGTCGGCCCCCGCGAGCACGGCGCCGGCGCTGCCGCCGTAGAGCGACCCGCCGCCGAGGAGGTGCGCGTGCAGCAGGTCGAGGAGGCCCGCCTCCCGCAGCGCCTGCAGCAGGTCGAACGTGTTGCCGCCGAGGACGGCCACGACGTCGAGACCGCGTCGCCCGGGAGCGCCGGGTCGGCTCAGCCGGGGCTGGCCAGGACCGGGCTCGTCGAGCCGCGACCGGTCGACGCCGGTCTCGGTCGTCCCCCAGACGTCCACGTCTTCCACGCCGATCGCGAGCAGCGCCTCGGTCGCCCACGCGCCGGCCGCTCGACGATCGACGGCGGCGCGGTGGGCGAACGGCCAGACCACGACCCGCGAACCAGCCGGGAACGCCTCGGCCCACAACGCGGCCTCGTCGGCCTCGGAGCCTCCGCCGCCGAGGAAGACCAGCCCGGTCACGGCGCGGGAGTGACGATCAGGTGCTCGCGGAGCAGGGTGGAGTCGGCCGGGACCTCCGGGTCGGCGACCGCGGACCACGTGCCGCGGAGGCCCTCGCCGTCCTCGACCGACATGCCGCCGCCCTCGTCGCCGCCGCAGCCCGAGAAGACGTCGTCGAGCGCGCCGCCGGTGCGGACGACCGCCTTCACGAGGCAGAACTCGCCGGCCTCGTTCCGGGCTGCCCACCAGCGGCTGCCCTCGGCGTCTCCCAGCAGGTGCGACGACTCCGGCGCGAGCGTGTCGACCGCCTCCTGGCCGTCGGGCAGTGCGTCGGCCGCCACCTGCTCGTCCTCGAAGACGGACGGGCCCCAGCCGAAGGAGCAGCCCGCCGTCGTCCCGAGCACGGCGATCGCCAGCGTGGTCGCGAGCAGTGTCCCCCTGGTGCGCATGCGGGGCCGGGCCTCAGGGCCGGTACTCGGGGCGCTGGTCGGGGCCGGGCACGGGGCCGGGGTGCGGCTTCTGCGCGCCGTCGCTGCCGAGCACGGCCACGGCCGAGAGAGCCGTCTGCACGCCGACCAGCAGCACTCCCCCGACAGCGCCGAGCACGCGCAGGAGGCGGCGGCCACGACCCACACGACTCGTCACGACGCCCCCTCCCCGGCCTGGCCGCTCGGGGGCCGGACCGCGGTCGGCGACGCGCGCCGCGCCTCCGGCGCCCGGCTGTCCGTCCGTGCTGCACGCGTCGTACGCCGCTGCCGCTGCTCGTCGCGCAGCACGAGGCACAGCCCCACGAAGCCCGCCGCAGCGGCGAGCGGCGCCATCCACCAGATCATGTGCCGACCCTGGCACGTCGCGGGTGTCTCGTCCAGGGGCAGGCACGACGCATCCAGGAAGGCTCGGCCCGCGCCTCCTGGACCGTGCACGGATCAGGACGATCTGGACCTGAGTTGCGGGGATCAGGACGCATCTTCCTGAATGAGGAGGGCAGCGGCGGCGGGCTAGCGGAGCACGAGGCGCGGGGCGAGCAGGCGGTGCCGCGGGTCGGCGGCCGAGCCGGGCGAGGCGACGCGGGCTGCGGGGCCCTGGTGCAGCAGCAGGTCCAGGGTGGCGTGGGCCACCTCCTCGACGGGCTGGTGCACGCTCGAGAGGCCGAGGGCCGCGGCCACGGGCGTGTCGTCGTAGCCGATCACGGGCACCGACCGGCCGAGCACCATGAAGGCGCCGAGGGCGAGCGAGTCGCTGGCACAGACGACCGCGTCGATCGTGCGGCCGGTCTCGGCCAGGTGGGCGACGAGCTGGCGGACACGGTCGGAGGCGAGCGAGACCTGGTCGTCGACGGTCAGGTCGACCTCGTCGAGCTCCGCGGGGTCGAGCCCGCCGTGGGCGAGCATCGTGTCGCGCCAGCCCTGCCGTCGCTCCGTGCCGATGCCCGAGGTGGACGGCCAGCCGAGGAAGACGACGCGGCGGGCTCCCCCGTCGAGCAGGGCGCGGGTCGCCTCGGCGACCCCGTGGTGCCCGTCGACGTCGACCCAGCGCCGGGCCGGGTCGGCCACGTCGCTGCCCCACGGCCGTCCGAACGACACGAAGTCGGCCTCGGCGCGCAGCAGCCAGTCGGTGCGGGGGTCGTCGTACGAGGTCGACGTGAGCACGAACGAGTCGACGTCGGCCCCGTCGAGGAGGCGGCGGAACTGGGCGACCTCGTCGAGCGGGTCCTTCGCCGTGAAGAGCAGCACGCGCAGGCCGTGCTCGTCGGCCCGCTCGGTCAGGGCGTGCAGGAACCGGTCGAGCACCGCCCCCGAGATGCCGTTGGCGACCGGGTCGAGGCGCACCCCGATCGTCGAGCTCTTGCGGGTGCGCAGCCGCCGCGCCGAGGCGTGGGGGCGGTAGGCGAGCGAGGCGATCGCCTGCTCGACCCGGGAGCGCGTGGCGGGAGCGACGATGTCGGGCGTGTTCAGCACGTTGGAGACGGTCTGGCGCGAGACCCCCGCCTCCTTGGCGACGTCCACGACCGTGGGCAGGCGCGGCGACTCGACACTCGGCACCGCCCACCTCGTCTCGCTCGTCATCGTCGTCGCCCGTCGGCCCCGCGTCGCAGCTCTGCGTCGTCCGCGGAGCGCACCCCGCCGCGACCTCGATTGACAGCCGCGCGAGCAAGTGCCTACTCTAGCGACCACCCGGTTTTGATCGTTCAAACCCGTGACGACACGACCACCGGGACGACCGTTCTCGACGAGGAGACACCGTGCAACGACGCATCCGCCGCCTGATGGCCTTCGGCGCCATCGCCACCGTGACCGGGCTCGCGCTCACCGCGTGCGGCTCCGGCTTCAGCGAGGGAGGCGGCGACGGCGCGAGCTCCGACGGCGCCCTCACCTCGAGCGACGACTCGCTCACCGTGCTGATCGCCTCGAGCGGCGACGCCGAGGCCGCGGCCGTCCGCGACGCCGTCGCGAGCTGGTCGGGCGACAGCGGCACCGACGCCGAGGTGAGCGTCGCCAGCGACCTGCCTCAGCAGCTCAGCCAGGGCTTCGCCTCCGGCTCGCCCGCCGACGTCTTCTACCTCTCGACCGACGCCCTCGCGGGCTTCGCCGAGAACGGCAGCCTGCTCGCCTACGGCGACCAGCTCAGCGAGACCGACGACTTCTTCCCCACGCTCGTCGACAGCTTCACCTACGACGACGAGTTCTATTGCGCACCCAAGGACTTCTCGACCCTCGGCCTCGTCATCAACGAGCAGATGTGGCAGGAGGCGGGCCTCACCGACGCAGACGTGCCCACCGACTGGGACGGCCTGTCCGACGTCGCGGCGAAGCTCACCACCGCTGACCACGTCGGCCTCGCGTTCGGGGCCGAGTACGCCCGCGTCGGCGCCTTCATGGCCGAGGCCGGCGGCTCGCTGACGAACGAGGACGGCACGGAGGCGACGGTCGACTCCGACGAGAACGTCGAGGGCCTGACCTACGTCAAGGACCTGATCACGAGCGGCGACGCCGCGTTCGCCGCCGACCTCGGCGCCGGCTGGGGCGGCGAGGCCTTCGGCACCGGCAAGTCCGCGATGACCGTCGAGGGCAACTGGATCGCCGGAGCCATGAACGCCGACTACCCCGACGTCGACTACCGCGTCGCCGAGATGCCCGCCGGCCCCGGCGGCCAGGGCACCCTGCAGTTCACCAACTGCTGGGGCATCGCCGCCGACAGCCCCAACCAGCAGGCCGCGCTCGAGCTCGTCGAGCAGCTCGTCAGCACCGACCAGCAGCTCGCCTTCGCCGACGCGTTCGGCGTGATGCCGAGCGTCCAGTCGGCCGCCGACCAGTGGAAGACGGACAACCCCGGCTCCGCGGCCTTCCTCGACTCGGCCGACTTCGCCGTCGGCGTGCCGACGCAGCAGGGCGCGGCCGACGTGATCGCCGACTTCAACTCGCAGCTCGAGGGCCTCAGCTCGGCCGAGCCGGCCGACCTGCTCGAGTCGTTCCAGTCGAACTACGCGGCGATCCTGCCGTGAGCACCGCCTCGCCCCGCGTCGGACGCAGGGCCCGCCCCGGCACCGCCTCGCGGGGCGAGGCCACCTCAGGCTGGCTCTTCGTCACCCCGACCATCGTGATCCTCGGGCTGTTCCTGCTCGTCCCGATGGTGATGGCCCTGTGGGTCAGCGTCTCGGACTGGAGCGGCCGCGGCTCGCCGTTCAGCTCCTCCGTCGGCTTCGTCGGCCTGCAGAACTACGACGACCTCGTGAACGGAGGCGGGCTGGCGGCCCGCGACTTCGGGATCTCGCTGCGCAACAACGCCTGGTACGTCGTCTTCGTCGTGCCGATCCAGACCGCGGTCTCGCTGTTCCTGGCAGTGCTCGTGAACCGGCAGGTGCTGCGCGGCCGGGGCTTCTTCCGCACCGCCTTCTACTTCCCGTCCGTGACGAGCTCGGTCGCCATCACCGTCGTGTGGCTGTTCCTCTTCACGCAGACCGGCGCCGTGAACCGCGCCCTGTCGTGGCTCGGGATCGAGGGGCCCGCCTGGTTCCAGGACCCGAGCGGCGTCGTCCACAACGCCCTGGGCGCGATCGGCGTCACCGGCCCCGCGTTCCTCACCGACCACGACCTGCTCGGCGTGAGCTGGTGGGACTGGTTCGCCGGCCCCTCCGTCGCGATGAGCGCCTTCGTGCTGATGGCCGTCTTCACGACGAGCGGCACCTTCATGCTGCTGTTCATCGCGGCGCTGCAGAACCTCGGCGGCGACGTGCAGGAGGCGGCGATGATGGACGGCGCGAACGCCTGGCAGCGCTTCTGGCGCGTCACCCTGCCGCAGCTGCGGCCGACGCTGTTCACGGTGCTGACGCTCGGCCTGATCGGCACCTGGCAGGTCTTCGACCAGATCTACACGGGCACGCAGGGCGGGCCCGCCAAGACGACGCTGACGCCCTCGTACCTGTCGTACACCTCGGCCTTCGCCGGGCAGGACTGGGGCCGCGGCGCCGCCATCGCCTTCGTGCTCTTCGCGATCATCGTCGTGCTCACGATCGTGCAGCGCGCCGTGCTGCGCGAGCGTCCCGTCTCGCGACGACGGATGTCGCTCTACGAACCGACGGCCACGAACGAGAAGGAGGCGCGCCGATGACCGCCACGGCCCCCGTCACCGACCTCGTCGGCACCGGCCGGCCCGCCGGGCCTCCCCCGTCGTCCTCTGCTGCGGGGCGGAAGAGCTCTCGGCCGCCGCGCCGCACCTCCTCGCTGGTGTCGTCGTCGGTGCTCTACGCGGCGCTGGTCGCGCTGGCGCTGGTCTACATCGTGCCGTTCCTGGTGAGCGTCGCGACGTCGTTCAAGACCGACGCGGACGCCGCGGCCGACCCGCTCTCGCTCGTGCCCGCCACGTGGACCACGGCGGCGTTCCAGACCCTCTTCGTCAACAGCGACTTCCCGACCTGGGCGACGAACAGCGCGATCGTGGCGGTGTTCGTGACGGCCGGCCGCGTGTTCTTCGACTCGCTGGCGGGCTACGCGTTGGCCCGGCTGCGGTTCCGCGGGCGGGGCGTCGTGTTCGCCGCGCTGATCGGCGTCATGGCGGTGCCTAGCGTGGTGCTGCTGATCCCGAAGTTCCTGGTGATCAACCAGCTCGGCATCTACGACTCGTACGCCGGCATGATCATCCCGCTGCTCGTCGACGCGGCCGGGGTGTTCATCATGAAGAACTTCTTCGAGTCGATCCCGCCGAGCGTCGAGGAGCAGGCCCGCATCGACGGCGCCGGCACGTTCCGTGTCTTCTGGTCGATCGTGCTGCCGATGGCCCGTCCCGCGCTGATCACGATCATCATCCTGTCGTTCCAGGGGTCGTGGAACGAGCTCTCGCACTTCATCATCTCGACCCAGTCGCCCGAGCTGACCACCCTCACCAAGGGCGTCGCGGGGCTCGCCTCCGGGCAGCTCAGCCAGGGCAGCCAGTACCCGGTGAAGCTCGCCGCCGCGGTCGTCATGACCATCCCCGTCGCCGTGATCTTCTTCGTCTTCCAGCGCCAGATCATGAACATCAGCGACGGGGCCGTGAAGGAGTGAGGGCGCGGGCCGGCATCCCGCCGGGGCCGGCTCCGTCCCGCTCACGCCGCAGCACCTCCCCCGCACGCCCCTCAGCGCAAGGACCCCTCCCGTCATGACCGACACCACGTCACGACCCACCACCACCGTCGACTCAGGCGCCGCAGCCGACGCGGCCGACGCCGCCGCGTCGGCCACGTCGGCCACGTCGGCCCCTGCGGCCGAGCCGCTCCAGCCGTTCCTCGCCGCCGAGACCGTGGTGCTCAAGGCGCCCGCCCAGGCCTGGTCCGACTCGACCGGCGCGATGGGCGGCGCTGCGATCCACGGCGTCTGGGTCGGCGACACCCGCGTGCTGCGCGGGCACCGGGTCGAGGTCGGGGGCAGCAGGGTCGAGACGATCGCCTCGGTGCCGCTCGGCGCCTCCTCGATCCGGTTCGAGTCGCTGCTGCGCGGCCTCGACGACCACGGGGCCGACCCCGACGTGCGGCTGTCGTTGCTGCGCGAGATCGGGACCGGCGGGGTCCGCGAGACGCTCACGGCGACGTCGCGCCTGGCTCGCGAGCTCGACGTCGTCGTGAGCGTGGTCGTGCGGCCCGACGCGTCGTCGATGGACGAGGTGAAGGCGGGGCTGCCGGCCGTGCCGCCGCGTGACGTTCAGGTCGACGGGGCCCGCGCCTCCTGGTCGGGCGGCGACGCCGTGACGACGCTGACGACGACCGGCTCGGGAAGCGCGGCGGGCGGGGCCGACGACGGAGGCACGACGGGCAGCGAGGACGCAGGAGGCGCGGCGCAGGTCGAGGCCACCGCCGACGGCGAGTTGCGGCTGACCTGGCACCTCCGTGTGCCGGCCCGGGGCGCCGCCTCGGCCGGGCTCGAGCTCGCGACCGTCCTCGACGGCGCGGTCGTCGCCGGCGTCGAGGGCGACCAGCGCTGGGGCGCGCTCGACCCTGCGCCGCGCGACGACCGTCTGGCCCGCTGGCTCGACCAGGCGCTCGGCGACCTGTCGGCGCTCCGCATGACGACGGCCGACCGACCCGACGACGTGTTCTTCGCCGCGGGCGCCCCCTGGTTCTTCACCCTCTTCGGCCGCGACTCGCTCTGGGCTGCGCGGCTGGCGCTGCCGCTCGACCCCGACCTCCGCACCGGCCTGGGCGTCGCGGCCGGCACCCTGCGCGTGCTCGCAGGCCTGCAGGGCACGCACGAGGTCGCGGCGAGCGCCGAGCAGCCCGGCAAGATCATGCACGAGCTGCGGCAGCGACCGCTCGAGATCCACGGCGAGGGCGTCACGCTCGCGCCCCTCTACTACGGCACGGTCGACGCGACGGCCCTGTGGGTCTGTCTGCTTCACGACGCGTGGCGCGCGGGCCTCCCCGACGACGAGGTGCAGGTCCTGCTGCCGCACCTGGAGGCGGCGCTCGCCTGGATGCGCGACCACGGCGACAGCGACGGCGACGGTCTGCTCGAGTACGTCGACGAGACCGGCCACGGCCTGTCGAACCAGGGCTGGAAGGACTCGGGCGACAGTGTCCAGTGGAGCGACGGGCGCCTCGCCGACGGACCGATCGCGCTGTGCGAGGTGCAGGCGTACGCGCACGAGGCGGCCGTGCACGGCGCCGACCTGCTCGACGCGTTCGACCGACCCGGGGCCGACGAGTGGCGCGGCTGGGCCGACCGGCTGCGGACGGCGTTCCGCGAGCGCTTCTGGGTCACGGACGCGCGAGGCAGGTTCCCCGCCGTCGCCCTCGACGCCGACAAGCGCGCGGTCGACACGGTCACGAGCAACATCGGGCACCTGCTCGGCACGGGCCTTCTCGACGCCGACGAGGAGGCGCTGGTCGCCGCGCGCCTCGTCGACCCCTCGCTCGCGAGCGGCTTCGGCCTGCGCACGCTCAGCTCGGACGCGGCCGGCTTCTGGCCCCTCGGCTACCACCTCGGCACCGTCTGGACCCACGACACCGCCGTCGCGATCGGCGGCCTCGCCGCGACCCACCACCACGAGGAGGCGCGGCTGCTGTCCGAGGGACTCCTCGCCGCGGCACCGTGGTTCGGCTACCGCATGCCCGAGCTGCACGGGGGCGACGCCGCGGCCGACGTGCCCGCGCCGGTGCCGTACCCCGCGTCGTGCCGGCCGCAGGCGTGGTCGGCGGCCGCCGCCGTCGCGGTGTGGGCGGCGACGTCGCGCGCGTGCGCCTGCGGCGACGCCGGCGGGGCCTAGGGCCGTCCCGGACCTCAGCCCGCGGTGAGGCGGCGGCCGTCGGCGTCGAGGTGGTCGCGCCACGAACGCCTGGCCGTCCAGCCGAGCAGCCGCTCGGCCTTGGCGGTCGAGATGCCCGACGCGTCGACGCGGTCGAGCTCACGGAGCTCGACCGCGTCGCCGTGGTGCTGGCGCAGCGTGGCGGCGAAGTCGTGGCCGCCCGCGTTGTCGGCGGCGGCGACGTAGAAGACCTCGTGGCCCGGCAGGTCGGACTCGGCGGCGAGCAGCAGCGCGTCGGCGAGGTCGTCGGCGTCGACGTAGCTGCCGAAGTTGGCGCTCTCCGGCGACGCCTCGCGCACCTGGGGGCCGAGGTTCTCCTCCCAGTTGCTCTCGTCGTGCACCGTGCTGGGCCGGATCGAGATCGCCCGCAGGTCGGACCGCCGGACGGCCGCGTCCATCAGCTGCTCGCCGAAGGCCTTCGAGAGGGCGTACGGGTCCTGCGGGTGCAGCGGGTGCTCCTCGTCGACGGGGACGTAGTCGGGCAGGAACGGCCGCTCGGGGAAGAAGTTGCCGACGATGCTCTCGCTCGACACGTTGACGAAGCGGGGCACGCCGAACCGGACAGCCGCCTCCACCAGGTTGAAGGTCGACATGAGGTTCGTCTGGAAGACGACGTGCGCCGGGTTCCCCGTGGGCTGCGGGACGGCGGCGACGTGGACGACCGCGTCCGCGCCGGCCACGACGGCGAAGGCGGAGCCCGAGTCGGTGAGGTCGGCCATGACGTACCTGCCCGGCACGACCTCCCCGGCGTCGAAGACGGGCCGGGCGAGGTCGACGCCGAGCACGTCGTGCCCTGCCTCGACGAACCTGCGCACGGCGGCGCGTCCGACCTTGCCGCGCGACCCGGTGATGACGACCTTCACGGTGCTCTCCTCCGACGACCGTCCGCGCCGCCGCCGGTCGAGGCGCCGGGGTCGTCCGCTGAGCCGACGTGCGCGACCCTACGCCGGGACCGGCGGCGCGGGGCGCCGACGGCGGCGCTCAGCCCGTGACCGACAGCGGGGCACGCCGGAGTGCGAGCTCCCAGACGAGCCGGACGTGCGCGGCCATGTCGGTCGTCGGGTCGAGCATCCACTGCAGCTGCATCCCGTCGCTGACCGCGGTCATCACGGCGGCGAGCTGCTCGGCGTCGACGTCCCCCGGCATCTCGCCGATCGCCTGGCGTTGGCGCATCGCGTCGGCCAGGGCCGTGCGGACGCGGACGTATCGCTCGGCGAACCAGGCGTGCGCCGGGTGCGCCGGGTCGCTCGTCGCCGCGGACGCCGTGCTCGTGAAGAGCTGGACCATCCCCGGCGTCTGCGCGTTGCGCCCGGTCACGAGCAGGAACTGGTCGATGATGTCGACGCCGTCCGCGCCCTGGAGGTCCTCGTCGTCCCGGACGGCGAGGATCGCCAGGAACAGCTCCTCCTTGCTGCCGAAGTGGTGCAGCAGGCCCGCCTGGGTCAGGTCGACCGCGGCGGCCAGCTCACGCACCGAGGTGCCGCGCATCCCGTTCCGGTCGACGACCTCGAGGGCCGTGCGGAGGATCTCCTCGCGCTTGGCCACGCCTTTCGCGTACGGACCCCGACGTGACATGCGGCTCAGGCTAGCCGGTGCGGCCGACCAGGTGCGGGAGAGCCCCCGGCGGCGTCGCCCCGAGGCGGCCGGCGGGGGCTCAGAGCCCCGGTCTAGTGCGCGATCACCGGCTCAGGGGCCGTCGATCCGGCGTCGCCGGAGCGGTCGGCCGCGGCCGCCGCCGCCTCGGCCCGGGCCCGCGTGTCGGCCTTCGTGCGGAACAGCGTCACCGCGAGGACGGCGCCGAGCAGGAAGAAGCCGGCGCCCCACGAGTACGCCGTCGCGTAGCCGTGCACCGCCGCCTCGGCCGCCGTGCGGGCGTCGGCGGGCAGGTGCGACGCGACGTAGCCCGTCGCGGCCGTGGCCGCGAGGGTGTTGAGCAGAGCCGTGCCGATCGAGCCGCCCACCTGCTGGCCCGTGTTGACCATCGCGGAGGCGACTCCTGCATGTCCTCGGTCGACGCCCAGGGTGGCCGTCTGGATCGAGGCAGGCATGATCGAGCCCATGCCGAAGCCGAGCACCATGAGCGCGGGCAGCACGTCGCGGGCGTACGTGCTGTCGAGGCCGAGACGGGTCAGGTAGAGCATGCCCGCCGCCCCGAGGAGCATGCCGAACGGCACCATCACCTTCGGCCCGAAGCGCGGCACGAAGACGTTCGTCGACAGCTGCGCCGCCAGGATCAGCATGCCGATCATCGGCAGGAACGAGACGCCCGTCTGGATCGGCGTGTAGGCGAGCGAGGTCTGCAGGTAATACGTGACGAACAGGAAGATGCCGAACATGCCGGCCCCGGCGATCGTCACCGACAGGTAGGCCGCGCCGCGGTTGCGGTCGAGGACCACGCTGAGCGGCAGCAGCGCGTGCTCCGCGCGGCGCTGCCACAGGACGAACGCGACCAGCAGGACGCCGGAGGCGGCGAGGAAGCCCCAGGTGAGCGGCGAGCCCCACCCCTCGGCCTCCGCGTTCGAGAAGCCGTAGACCAGCGAGAAGAGCGCAGCCGAGACCAGCAGCGTGCCGGGCACGTCGAGCTTCGGGCGAGGGCCCTGACGCGGCACGGTGTGCAGGAACAGCACGGCGCCGACGACGGCGACGACCGCGATGACGACGTTGATGTAGAGGTTCCAGCGCCAGTCGGCGTTCTCGGTGAGGACGCCTCCGAGCAGGAGGCCGAGCGCGCCTCCTGCCCCGGCGATCGCGCCGAAGACGCCGAAGGCGCGGGCGCGCTCCTTCGGGACCGTGAACGTGGTGGTGAGGACGGCGAGCGCCGTCGGGGCGAGCAGCGCGCCGAACGCGCCCTGCAGGGCCCGGGCCGCGACGAGCGTGCCGAAGCTGCCCGCAGCGCCGCCGAGGGCCGAGGCGAGCGCGAAGCCGACGAGGCCGATCACGAAGGTGCGCTTGCGGCCCATGAGGTCGGAGAGGCGGCCGCCGAGCAGGAGGAGGCTGCCGAAGGCGAGCGAGTAGGCGGTGACGACCCACTGGCGGTCGCCGTCCGAGAAGCCGAGGTCGGCCTGCGCGCTGGGCAGGGCGATGTTCACGACGGTCGAGTCGAGCACCACCATGAGCTGGGCCAGTGCGACGGTGGTGAGGGTCCACCAGCGGCGGGACGCCACGGCGGGAGGGCCGCTCGTGGCGGGTGAGGTCTGGGTCATGTCGGGGACTCTATACGGTCCGCGACAGTTTCGGAACTACCCAGTTTCGGATATGTCCGCCTAGGATGGGGAGGCCGACGAAGGAGGCAGGGAGCGATGACGCAGGACGACGCAGCCGTCGAGGTCGAGACTCCCGTCGAGCCCGGATCCGGCGTCGAGGCGGGGACGGCTTCCCCGAAGCTGGGCCGCAAGCGCGACCACTCGCGCGACGCGGAGATCCTGCAGGCGGCGATCGACGTGCTGGCCGAGACCGGCTACGACGGGATGACCATCGAGATGGTCGCGACGCGGGCCAAGGCCGGCAAGGCGACCGTCTACCGGCGCTGGGCGTCCAAGAGCGACCTCGTCATCGACGCGGTCGCGTGCATGAAGGCCGCCCCCGGCCCCGGCGACCCGGTGGGCCTGCCCGACACCGGCACCCTGCGTGGCGACCTCGTCGCGATGATCCGGCCGCACTCGATCCAGGACAACGAGAAGAAGCTCAAGGTCATGGCCGGCATCGTCTCGCTGCTCGCCGACAGCCCCGAACTCGCCGCCGCCGTCAACACGGCGATCGTCCAGCCCCGGGTCGAGATCAACCGCCGGCTGCTGCAGCGGGCCATCGACCGGGGCGAGATCCCTGCCGACATCGCGATCGACGACCTCGCGCTCATCTCGCCGTCGATGGTCGCCTACCGCACGATCATCATGAAGCAGCCGGTCGACCGCGCGTTCCTGCTCGGCCTGATCGACGGCGTCGTCCTGCCCGCCGTGGGGCTCCGCCCGCTAGCCGACCCCGGCACGTAGGCGAGAAGGGACGAGGCGGGGGCGGGCCCACGCCAGTCCGGTCCCTTCTCGCCTGTCGCGCCGCCCCGGCGCGGTCGCCGACGCCCCCCGTCAGCGGAAGGCGCCGAGCTGGCGCTCGACCGGCACGGTCCCCTCGACGACGACGTCGCCGGTGTGCGCGGTGGTGACCGTCTCGATCAGGACGATCTCCACCTCCTCGTCGGCGATCGGGTTGTGCTGCACCCCGCGGGGCACGACGTGGAACTGGCCGGGGCCGAGCACGACCTCGTGGTCGTCCGGCAGCTGGATGCGGAGGCGGCCCGAGACGACCAGGAACATCTCGTCCTCGGCGTCGTGGGCGTGCCACACGAGCTCGCCGAGCAGCTTCGCGACCTTCACGTACTGGTCGTTGACCTGCCCCACGACCCGAGGCGTCCAGTGCGCCTCGACCTGGCGCAGCTCGCGGGCGAGGTCGATGCCGCTGATGTCCGTCATGGGGACATCCTG
The DNA here is from genome assembly GCF_014841875.1 of Frigoribacterium sp. CFBP 13729. Taxonomy (NCBI): domain Bacteria; kingdom Bacillati; phylum Actinomycetota; class Actinomycetes; order Micrococcales; family Microbacteriaceae; genus Frigoribacterium; species Frigoribacterium sp. CFBP 13729. Next base: position 1,333,861 of record NZ_JACYUR010000001.1, read on the forward strand.
CCGTGCGGGCGCGCCACTGCCCTGCCGTTCGGCTGCCTAGGATCGGCGTGGGAGGCGCGGGTGCGGCCCCGAGGGGAGGCCGGTCGTGGGGCACGAGCTGCAGGACGAGGACACGAGGGCGGGCTCCGTCCCCGTGCGCTGGTACGAGCCCGGGCGGCGAGGCCAGGACGACCGGACGCCGGGCCCCACGCTGTTGTGGCTGCACGGCGGCGGCTTCTTCCGGGGCAGCCTCGACATCCCCGAGGCACACGAGGTCGCGACCGCACTCGCCGGCCGGGGCCTGCGGGTCGCGACAGCGGGCTATCGGCTGGCACCGCCTCCTGGACTCGGCTGGGCCAGGTCGTCGGCGGTCACGCCACGCGCGCGCTTCCCGGCTGCCCTCGACGACGTGACCTCAGCCCTCGAGGACGTGCTCGCCCGATCGCCCCACGGCGTGGTGCTCGGCGGAGCCAGCGCGGGTGCGTGCCTCGCGGCCGCGGCGACGCTCCGCGCCCTCGACGAGGGCGTCCGCCCCGTCGGGGCCGTCTTCGCGTACGGGTTCTTCCACGGGGTGCACCCTCGGGCACACGATCCGCGACAGCGGTCGCAACGCCACCGTCGCGTGACGCACGCCCCGTGGGCCCTCGACGCGATGAACCGTGGCTACGCCGGGTCGCGACGGACCCTGGGCGACCGCCTCGCCTTCCCCGGCGGGCACGACGTCGGGCTGTTCCCTCGAACGCTCGTCGTGAACGCCGAGCACGACAACATGCGTGCCTCCGGCGACCTCTTCGCGTCGGAGCTCGCCGCCTCGGGCGTCGACGTCGAGCACCACGTCCTCGCAGGGACGCGCCACGCCTTCCTGAACCGGCCGGACCTCGTCGAGTTCACGACGACGACGTCGCTGATCGCCGACTGGATGCTCTCCCCCGACGCGGCTACCCGAGGTCGGCCCCTGCCCTGACGGGGCTGCGACGAGGTCGGGTCCACCGTCTCGGCTGCGGTCGCTCGCCCTGCAGCTCGGGGGCGCCCTAGGCGTCCTCGTCGAGGAGGCGCGTGAGCTCGGGCGCGAGGGCCGCGGCCCAGAGCTGGTGCACCCGCGACCACGACCAGAGGCGGCCGCGCACCTGCGCGGCGCCCGCGTCGAGGTCGGGGAAGCGCACGAAGACGCAGTCGCCGCGACGACGCACGAGCTCGGCGGTCGCCGCGTCCAGCCGAGCGACCTGCCGCCGGATCAGCTCCCGGCCCGTCCAGGCGGTCTCGGTGAAGCGGTCCATGGGCGGGATGCCGCCGACGATCACGGGGGTGAGGACACGGCCGGGCCGACGAGCGCAGTCGAGGAGCCGGTCGAGGTCGCGCGTCCAGGTCTCGGCCGAGGTCATCAGCATGACGTCGCTGAAGCCGAGGGCGACGACGGTCACGTCGACGTCGGCGAGCGCCGCGGTCCCGTTCTCCGCCGCGTCGCGGACCGTGAGCAGGGCGGTCCCGTCCTCGATCCAGACCATCGGCCGACCGCGACGCGCCTCGACGAGCGAGGCCACCCGGGCGAGGGTGGTGAGGTCGTCGTGGAGCACGCCGAAGCGGGCCCCGGCGGGGCTGCCGAGCCAGCCGACCCGGTCGGCCGACGGGTCGGCCCGAGCCTCGACCGCGGCCTGGAGCGCAGCCGCCGTCGGGGCAGGCGGGAACGTCCCGCCGCGGACGAGGTGGCGGAACCAGGCCAGCCGGAGGCGCAGCACCGGACGCAGGACCCACCGCGCCAGCTCCGTCGCCCCCATGATCGCGACCGTACCCCGTCGCCGCCGCCCGTCGACATGAGTGATCCGCTGAGCGCACCCACGCCTCCTGCGATGTCCGCGGAACGAGTGCCGCCTCCCTCCTGACCGCCTCGGGGTACCCCACTTGACGGCACAAGTGAGGACAGTCGATCGATGTCGGGACCGGGGACCGCTTGACTCTGACGGCTCGGTGATCCCCGTCGCCGAGCACCCACCCGACGAAAGGCTCCGCCGTGCCCGCCAAGCACCGCGCTCGATCAGCGCGCCCGCACCTCAGACTGCTCGCAGGCAGCTGCGTCGTCGCGCTCGTCGCCGGCGGCTCCGCCCTCGTGCTGCCCCAGACGGCCTCCGCGGCCGAGAAGTTCTCGACCGCGGCGATCTACGGGACCGTGTCCGGCTCCTCCTCCGTGGTGTCGATCGACCGGACGACCGGCACGGCGACCACGGTCCTCACCGAGCCGACCGGCGCGACCGGGCTCAACCAGCTCGGCTTCACGAACGACGGCGACAAGCTGCTGATGACCAACGGGACGAACGTGTACGAGTACACGGCGTCGGCGACCGCGCCGGGCACCGCCTGGGAGACCACCGCACGCTCGACCGGCGCCACGGTGGCCAACCAGATGGGCGGGGTCGACCCCCGGACGGACAAGTACTGGTTCGGCGGGTTCGTGACGGGCTCGGGCGACAAGTTCTCGTTCACCAGCTACGACCCGGACGGGAACAAGATCGCCGCGACGGCGATCACGGTGACGGCGCCGACGCCGCCCGGCGGCAACGGCGACCTCGCCTTCGACCGCCTCGGCAACATGTACTTCATCTCGAGCAGCGCCGGCAACGCACAGATCTACCGTGTCGACGCGGCCGTCCTCAGCGGGACGACGACCACCGCCACCGCGATCCCCGTGGGCCCGGTCATCACCCCGCCCGCCGCGCTCACGTCGCTCGCCTTCGCCGACGACGGCTACCTCTACATCTCGGGCAGCAGCGGCAACAGCTTCCTCAAGGTCAACCCCGTCACGGGCGCGATCCTCGACCGTCGCACCCCCTCGGTCACGCTGACCGACATGGGCACGCGCCAGTACCCCTCCACCGGCCAGGCGTCGACGACGCTCTCCGAGGGGCGCCACGACGCCGACGACCAGTTCACCGTCGCCGTGGGCGGCGGGGACATCCCGAAGCCGGCCACCGCGAGCACCGCCGACAAGGACACGTCGGCGACCGCCGGTCCCGTCATCCTGCTGCCGGGCCAGTCGTACACGGCGACGCAGACGCCCGCCAACGACACGACGAACCCGGCGGACTACGCCACGGAGTACCGGTGCACGGACATCGGGACCGGCGCCGTCGTGTCGGAGGGCAAGGGCAGCACCGCCGCCTTCACCGTGCCGTCGGCCAACGGCAGCAACGTGAAGTGCGAGTTCGCCAACCCGCTCGCGGGCCCGACCGCCCAGGACGACACGTCGCGCGGCAACGCAGAGGGCCGACCGGTCACCGTCGACGTGCTCGCGAACGACTCCGGCGACCTCGACGCCACGACCGTGCGCCTCCTCGCGCCCGGCGTCACCGGCGCACAGCTCTCGAGCGACGGCCGCACCCTCGTCGTCCCCGGAGAGGGCACCTGGACGGTCGACGCGACCACGGGTCGCGTGACCTTCACCCCCGCCGACGGCCTCGTCGGGGACCCGACCACGGTGAAGTACACCGTCGACGACGTCCGCGGCAAGCGCGGCTCGGCCGCGATGACCGTCGCCTTCGCCGGCACCGCCGTCGCCGACGCCGCGACGACCAGCCAGGGCGCCGCCGTCGAGATCGACGTGCTCGGGAACGACCGCGGCCGCATCGACCGCACCTCCGTGACGTTCCCCGCGGCCGGACAGCCCGCCGGCGCCGTCCTCTCGGACGACGGCCGCACGCTGACCGTGCCCGGCCAGGGCACCTGGACCGCCTCCGCCACCACCGGCAAGGTCACCTTCGCGCCCGATCCCGCGTTCCGCGGCGACGCCGCCCCGGTGACGTACCGTGCCCTGGACGCCGACGGCACCGCCTCCACGGCTCCGATCTCCGTCTCGGTCAGCGCCGTCGCCCCCCGGGCCACGGACGACATCGCCACGACCGGGCAGAACGCTCCCGTCACGGTCGACGTGACCGCCAACGACGCTGCCGGCGTCGCCGGCGGCACCCCGATCGACCCGACGACCGTCGTGTTCCCCGCTGCGGGCCAGCCCGCCGGGGTCACGGTCTCGGGCGGCGGCCGCGTCGCGACCGTCGACGGCCAGGGCACCTACCGCGCCGACCCCGACACCGGCGTCGTGACCTTCACCCCCGCGCCCGGCTTCGCCGGGCCCGTGACGGTCGTCACCTACCAGGTGTCGGACACGAGCGGCCTCACGGACACCGCCACCATCGAGGTGAGGGTGAACACCGTGGCGCCGACCGCGAACCCCGACCGCCCCACCACCGAGCAGGGACGCCCCGTCGTGACCGACGTGCTGGACAACGACGTGGCCGGCAACGAGCAGACGCCGATCGACCCGACCAGCGTGTCGTTCACCACTCCCGGCCAGCCCGCCGACGCCACCGTGTCGAAGGACGGCCGCACGCTCACCGTGCCCGACCAGGGCGTCTACGAGATCGACCCGAAGACCGGCGCGATCACCTTCACGCCCGAGCCCGCGTTCCGCGGCGAGGCCACACCGATCAGCTACTGGGTCGCCGACAACGACGGCGAGTCGTCGGTGACGACCGTCACGGTCACCGTCACCCCGGTGGGCCCGGCGCCGTCCGACGACACCGACGCGACGAGCCAGAACACACCCGTCCTGATCGACGTGACCTCGAACGACGCCCCCGGCGTGGAGGGCGGCACCCCGCTCGACCCGACCACCGTGGTCTTCCCGACCACAGGCCAGCCCTCGGGCGCGACGGTCTCGGACGACGGCCGCACGCTGACCGTCCCCGGCCAGGGGACCTGGACAGCCGACCCGGCCACCGGCGGGGTCACCTACACGCCCGCCCAGGGAGCCACCGGCACGACGAGCCCCGTCGTCTACCAGGTCGCCGACACGGGCGGAGCCCAGGGCGCCGGCCGGATCACGGTCACCGTGGCGCCCGTCACGCCGACCGCGACCGACGACGCCGCCGAGACCCGTCAGGGCACCCCGGTGACGGTCGACGCCGTCAGGAACGACCGCGGCGGCAACGCCCGGACCCCGATCGAGCCGACCTCGGTCGTGTTCCCCGCGAAGGGACAGCCCGCGGGAGCCGACGTGTCGACCGACCGCCGCACCCTCACGGTCGCCGACCAGGGCACCTACACGATCGACCCGGCCACCGGAGCGATCACCTTCGCCCCCGTCGCGGGCTTCCGCGGCGAGGCCTCGCCGGTCGTCTACGGCGTCTCCGACGTCGACCGCACCTCGACCACGGCGACCCTCACCGTCACGGTGCGCGAGGTCGGGCCGAAGGCCCAGGACGACACGGCCAGCACGCCGCAGAACACCGCGGTCGCCGTCGACCTCCCGCTGAACGACGCTCCCGGCGTGGCGGGCGGCACGGCGGTCGACCGGAGCACCGTGGTCTTCACCGCCGCGGGCCAGCCGAAGGACGCCGTCGTCTCCGACGGCGGCCGCACGCTGACCGTCCCGGCGCAGGGCGTGTGGAGCGTCGACCGCACCTCGGGCGTCGCGACCTTCACGCCGGCCGACGGCTTCGCCGGCACGACGACGCCGGTCACGTACCGGATCGCCGACGCGGGGGGCGCCACGAGCACCGCCGTCGCCACGGTCACGGTGACCCCGGTCGCCCCGCGCGCCGTGGACGACCGGGCGACCACCCCGCAGAACACCCCGGTCACGGTCGACCTCGTCGCCAACGACGCCGCCGGCGTCCGCGGCGGTGCGGCGATCGACCCGACCTCGGTCGTGTTCACGACGACCGGCCAGCCGGCCGGAGCCGTGCTCGCCGACGGCGGGAGGACCCTCGCCCTGCCCGGCGTCGGAGTGCTGCGGATCGACCCCGCGAAGGGCTCGGTCGTCTTCTCGCCGGCGCAGGCCTTCGTCGGCACCACGGCACCGGTCACCTACCAGGTCGCCGACGCACGCGGACTGACCGCGACGGCCACCGTCGTGGTCACCGTCACCTCGGTCGCTCCCACGGCCGCACCGGACAGCGCGCAGACGCCGGCCAGGACCCCCGTGACGATCGACCCCGTGGCGAACGACGCGCCCGGCAACGCCCGCACCCCGCTGGCCCCGACGTCCGTCCGGCTGCTCGACGGGACCGGCTCGCCCGTCACGACCGTCACGGTCGCCGGCACCGGGACCTTCACGGTCGACGCCACGACGGGGCGGATCACCTTCGCCCCCGAGGCCCCGTACACCGGCACGGTCACCGTGCCCTACGTCGTCAGCGACGTCGACGGCGGCACCGCCCGCTCGACCGTCACCGTGACGGTGGGCGCTCCCCCGACCGCCGTGGACGACCGCGGCACGACGACCCCGGGCACGCCCGTGACCGTCACGGTGACGGGCAACGACAGCTCGGGCTCGACCGCGCTCGACCCGCGCTCGGTGCAGCTCGTCGACCCGGCCACCGGCGAGCTCGTCTCGTCGGTGACGGTGCCCCGCACGGGCACGTGGCGGGTCGGCATCGACGGCACGATCACCTTCACCCCCGAGGCGGCGTTCTCCGGGACGGCGACCGTCACCTACTCGGTCGCCGATGAGGACGGCAGCCGCTCGACCGCCGAGCTGGCCGTGACGGTGCCCGCGTCGCCGGGCGTCGCCGTCACCCCGGCAGCTGACGGAGGCGGCCTGGTCGTCACCGCACCCGGCGGCGGCAGCCTCGCCTTCACCGGCACGGAGCTGGCGGTGCCCGCGAGCATCGCGGTGCTGCTGCTGGTCGCGGGCGGGACCCTGCTGGTGCTCCGTCGCCCGCGGAAGCCGGCACGCCGGCACTGATCTGCGGGGCACTGAGCCGCCCGACCAGGTGAGCCGAGGAGGCGCACGGCACCCGCCGTGCGCCTCCTCCGTCGTCGAGGAGGCGGTGCTCCCCTCGATCGCGGGGGCGCGGTGCCGAGACGATCGGCCCTAGCGTCAGCAGCATGTCCTACGAAGAACCGATGGTCGCCTACGACTACGGACCGAGCTTCTCGTCCATCCTCACGACGCTCGCCGCGGTGGCGCTGCTCGGGCTGGGCATCGCGCTCGCCGTCCTGCTCATGCGCCTCGTGCTGGTGGCCACGCGGGCCCTCACGGTGTTCAGCCGAGAGCGCGAGCTGCGCCTCGAGACGCTGCTCGCCGAGACCGGCGCCGCCGCGCCTCCCGCGCCGGCCGCACCTCCGGCACCGACCGCACCCCCGGCGCCGGCCGCACCCGCACCTCCCTCGGCCGACGACGATCGGACCGAGGGCACCCCTCCCCCCGGCGGCGACGCCTCCGACGACGGGGACGCCACACCCCGCTGAGCCGAGGCTCAGCCGGTGACGCGGGTCAGTTCGCCTTGACGGTGGCGAGCTCGTCCCAGTGGGTGGTCGCTCGGGGCGAGACCATGTCGCGCTTCATCGACCAGCCTCGTCGGTGACGGAGCCCGGCGACCCCGAGCCCGAGGGTGTCCTCGCCGAACTTGCCCGCGATGCGGTCGATGACCGCACCGTAGGCCGGTGGTGCGGCGCCCTCGAGGTCGAACACGTCGAGGCTCGCGTGCTCGTCGCGCGGGGTGAGCTCCATCAGCGTGACGCCCGCGCGCACGTAGCGCTTGCCGGCCTCGAGCTGCGGGCCGAGCGCGGCGATCGCCGCGCGGGCGAGGGTCGCCGCGTCGTCGGTCGGCTCCGGGAACGCCACCGACACCGAGTGGTTCGTGTGCGCGGCGCTGTCCGAGAACGGTGAAGTCGCCGCGAAGCAGCGCATCATCCGCGTGAGCGAGCCCTGCCTCCGCAGCCGAGCCGCGGCCCGCTGCGTGTACACCGACAGCACCTCCTCGAGCTCGGTCACCGTGGTGACCGGCACCGCGAACGACCGCGAGTGGTAGATCTGCTCGCGCTCGGGCTGGACCTCCTCGATGGGGAGGCAGTCGACGCCGCGCAGCTCGTGCACGACCCGGGCCTGCACGACCCCGAACCGGGCGCGGATCCGTGCGGCGTCGGCGTCGCGGAGGTCGGCAGCGGTGTGGACGCCGAGCGGTGCGAGCTTCTTCGCCGTGCGGCGCCCGATGCCCCAGACGTCGCCGACGTCGACGCTGGCGAGGATCGCGGTCTGCCGGTCGGGGGCGTAGCTGCCCAGGTGACAGACGCCTCCCAGCGCCCGGTTCTGCTTCGAGCCGCGGTTGGCGAGCTTCGCGAGGGTCTTCGTCGGCGCGATGCCGATGCTGACGGGCAGGCCGATCAGCTTGCGCACGGCCCGCCGGATCTCGCGCGCCTGCGCGATCGTCTCGTCGAGGGTGCCGGTCAGCTCGATGAACGACTCGTCGATCGAGTACACCTCTTGGCTGCTGGTGTAGCGGCTGAGCACCTCGGCTGACCGGGCCGACATGTCGCCGTAGAGCTCGTAGTTGCTCGAGACGGCCACGACGCCCTGCATCTCGGCGATCGGCGCGATGCTGTGCCAGGGCGCGGCCATGTCGACGTTCAGCGCCTTCGCCTCTTCGGACCGGGCGATGACGCAGCCGTCGTTGTTCGACAGGACGACCACCGGCCGACCCTCGAGGGACGGGTCGAAGACCCGCTCGCACGAGACGTAGAAGTTGTTCGCGTCGACGATCGCGATGCTGCGACCGGACACACGAGGCGCAGACGCCGACGCCGACGCGGGAACGAGATGCTCAGACACGGTGCAGGCACCTCGTCACGACGCCCCAGATGGTCGCCTCGTCGAGCTCGGACAGCACGATCTCGGGGTAGGCCGGGTTCTCGGGGCTGAGCACCATGTGCCCGTCGCGCCAGGACAGGCGCTTGACCGTCAGCTCGGCGTTGACGACCGCGACCACGACGTGCCCGTCGTGCGCGTCGAGCCCGCGGTCGACGACGAGCTCGTCCCCGTCGAAGATGCCGGCGCCCGTCATGCTGTCGCCGCTGACCCGCACGAGGAACGTCGCCGTCGGGTCGCGCATCAGGTGCCGGTTCAGGTCGACGGGCCCGTTGTAGTACCCCTGCGCGGGCGACGGGAACCCGGCGTGCACCGCCTCGGCCGCCTGCTGCGGGAGGAGGTGGTCGGGCCGCGGCTCGCCGCTCACCGCGCCGATCACCTCGGTCACGGTCGTTCCTCCCACGTCATGCCCGGACGGTAGCACCGGCCGCCGACACTGCCGCGGCGGCCGCCGGCAGCTGCCCGCGGCCAACAGCCGGCAGCCGCCCGCCAGCTCACGGCACCAGGACGACCTTGCCGGCGAGCGTGCGGGACTCGGCGAGCTCCAGGGCCTCGACCACCGCCTCCAGCGGGAAACGGGCCGCGACGTTCGCCGTCACGACGCCGTCGCGCACGAGCTCGAGCACCTGCCCCAGGTCGTGCTCGAGACGGGCACGGAACCGTCGCGGCGTGCGCGAGTGCCCGCTCCACAGGTCGTAGAACGTCGCCCGTCGGCCGTTGGGGAGGAGGCTCCAGGCCCCGATCCGGACGAGCTGCCGCAGGAACGGCGGCCAGATGCTCCCCGTGCCTCCGGTCGCGCTGGCGATCGCGTAGGCGACGAGCGTGCCGCCGGGCGCGAGCATCGTCCACGCGGTGCGCGTGACCTCTCCGCCGATGTTGTCGAACACGGCGTCGACGCCGCCGGGGGCGAGCTCGCGGACGCGCGCGGCGAGGTCGGGATCGGCGTAGTCCACGGGCTCGGCGCCGGCACGGCGCAGCACGTCGTGGTGGCGAGGCGACGCCGCCGCGATCACCCGCACGCCGTGGTGCAGCAAGAGCTGGATCAGGATGCCGCCCACTCCCCCGTTGGCGCCGAAGACGAGCACCGTCCCGCCGGGCCGGACCCGTGCCGACCTGTGCAGCATCTGCCACGCCGTCACCCCGTTGACCGTGACGGTCTCGGCGTCCTCGGCGGCGACGCCGTCGGGCACGACGACCGAGTCGCGCTCGCGCACGACCGCCTGGGTCGCCCACCCGCCCGTCTTGGTGAGGCTGGCGACGCGGCGGCCGACGAGCGAGCCGTCGCCGCCCGGGCCCACAGCCGACACCGTCCCGACGAGGTCGTAGCCGGGCGTGAAGGGGAACGCTGGCTGACCGGGGTAGCGCCCGCGCCGCATGGCCTGCTCCGCGAACGAGATGCCGGTCGCCTCGACGGTGACGAGCAGCTCGTCCGCTCGCGGCTCGGGCGTCGCGACCTGTTCGATCAGCAGCCCGGAGGGCGGCACGACGCCCGGCAGGACGACGCGGGTGGTGGTGGCGGAGGGAGCAGTGGTGTCGGTCATGGTGATCTCTCTTCTCGAGTGGGTGGTGGGGGTAATTACTGACTGGTCAGTCACAAGTGCGGACAGGAAAGAAGAAGGGTGCAGGAGGCGCTCGTCACCGGTGCCGGATCCCCGCGGTCACCGAGGCGGCCCAGGAGTCGCCGACGGACGAGAGGTCCGTCTGCACGATCAGGTGGCACAGCTGACCGTACGCGATGAACCGCTGCACGTCGGCCGGGGCTGCGCCGGAGACCCGCTCGACCGCCCGGACCACGTCGCGGAGGCCGTCGCGCACGGCGGCGCGGATCTCGGGCACGGCGCTCGCGCTCTGCGCCTGCGACTGCATCATGATCAGGTCGCGGTCCTCGACGAGGGCGACGTACGCCTCCGTCATCGCGTCGAGACGGCCCGCCGGGTCGGTCGACGAGCTCGCCTCGCCTGCCTCGACGAGGGCGACGGCCACCCGCGAGTACGTGTCCTCCACGGCCGCGAGGAACACCCCGAGCTTGCCCGGGAAGAGCCGGAACACGTAGGCCGGCGACACCCCGGCGGCGGCGGCCACGTCCGCGACGGGAGTCGCGTGGTACCCCTTCTCGGCGAAGACCCTCACCGCGGCCGACGTGATCCGGGCGCGCTGCGCCTCGGCGGTCGAGCGGAGGGCGGTGCCGGCGGCGGTGGTCATGTGACTGAGTGAACACTTACATGTCGCCGCTGTCAAGAGGCATGCGACCCACCTGCGAGGAGGCGTCAGGACGAGTGCCGCGCGGTCCAGTCCGCGAAGGGCGCCGTCGCGCCCTCGACGTGCCCCTGCTCGGCCGCCAGGGCGCGGTCCTCCGGGGCCTTCGCGTACTCGTCGTAGAAGGTCGCGAGGCTCATCAGCCGGTTGCCGTCCTCGTAGTGCTCGCCCTCCTCCTCGCGGCTCACCGCGTAGATGACCCGGTCGGGCTGCGCGTAGTAGAGCGCGCCGAGGCACATCGGGCACGGGTACGCCGTCACGTAGGCGTCGAAGCCGCGCAGGTCGGTGATGCCCTGCTCGGCGGCCTGGCGGATGGCGAGGATCTCGGCGTGCGCGGTCGGGTCGCCCGTCTGGGCGACGTGGTTGCTCGCCTCGACGACGACCTCGCCGTCACGGACGAGGAGGCACGCGAAGGGCTTGCCCCCGGCGTCCACGTTCTCCTTGGCGCGCTGGACGGTGAGGGCGGTGAAGGTGTCGTCTCGTTCGGTCATGCCCCGAGAGTGCACCTCGCGCACGAAGGGGCGTCCAGCCAGACCGCAGGCGACGGGCCGTGCACTCCAGGAGGCGGTGGGCGCCTACGCGGAAGCGGTCGCGTCGGCGTCGGCGTCGGCCTCGGCGTCCGGCTTCATCCAGAACGGCGAGCAGTGGTACCCGTCCAGGTCGTCGAACTGGCGCTGGTACATGAACGGGTAGTCGTCGGTGTCGCCGACGCGACCGCCTGCGGCCGCGGCGCGCTCGACCAGCTCGTCGACCGCCTCCTGGCTGGGCAGGTCGAACGAGACCGTCACCTTCGAGGGGGTGTCGGGCCCGCCGATCAGCTCCTCGACGCCGCCGACGCTCTCGTACATCGCGCGGCTCGTCAGCATCACGTTCTGCTCGGGCGCGATCGCGAAGCACGACGACTGGGGGCCCGACGTCGCCGCCTGCAGGTCCCAGCCGAGCGCGGCGTAGAAGGCGGTCGCGCGCTCGACGTCCGTGACGGGACAGCTGAGGAAGAGGGTCATGCGCACACCCTCGCCCTCGGCATCCCCACCGTCAAGGTCCGGACGTCCCGGATGCCGCCCGAGCCGGTCGAGCGCCGTGGGTCACCACCAGAAGGGCGCCTGCGGCACGTAGTGCTCCTCGAGGCGGCGGACGTCGTCGTCGGTCAGCTCGACCTCGAGCGCGGCCACGGCGTCGGCCATGTGGTGCGGCTTGGTCGCGCCGACGATCGGGGCCGAGACCACCGGGTTCCGCAGCACCCAGGCCACCGCGACCTGCGCCATCGACACCCCGTGCTCGGCGGCGACCTGCTCGACGGCGTCGATGACCGGGCCGTCGGCGTCGGTGTCGAACGCCTTCGCGACCTCGTCGACGGCCGAGCGGTCCGTCGTCACGTCGCGCGGCCTCGTCAGCCGCCCCTTGCCCTGCGGCGAGTACGGGACGAGCCCGACGCCGAGGTCGGCGCAGAGCGGGATCATCTCCCGCTCCTCCTCGCGTTTCAGGAGGTTGTACTGGTCCTGCATCGACGCGAACGGCGTCCAGCCGTGCACGGCCGCGGCCGTCTGCAGCTTCGCGAACTGCCACGCGAACATGCTCGACGCACCCGTGTACCGGACCTTGCCTGCCTTCACGAGGTCGTGCAGCGCCTCCATCGTCTCCTCGACCGGCGTCTCGTCGTCGAAGCGGTGGATCTGGTAGAGGTCGATGTAGTCGGTGCCGAGGCGCCGCAGCGACGCGTCGACCTGCTCGAGGATCGCCGCGCGCGAGAGCCCCGAGCCGCCGGGCCCGTCGTGCACCTTGCCGCTGACCTTCGTGGCGAGCACGATCTCCTCGCGCCGCGAGTACTCGCGCACGGCACGGCCGACGAACTCCTCGCCGGTGCCCTGCTGGTAGACGTTCGCGGTGTCCCAGAGCGTCACGCCGAGCTCGACCGCCTGGCGGAAGAAGGGCGCGGACGCGTCCTCGTCGAGGGTCCAGGTGTGCAGGCCCCGCGTGGGGTCGCCGTAGCTCATGCAGCCGAGGCCGATCCTGCTGACGCGCAGGCCCGTGGTGCCGAGTCGTCCGTACTTCATCGGGGGGTGTCCTCTCGTCGCGCGTCGTCGTTCCTCGGGTGCCGGCCAGCGGCCTGCCTGGTCTCCCGCACCTCCTGGCTGGCGGGGGTCGCGCCCCAGCTGGCGAGGAGGCGGAGGCGCTCCTCGGTCGGCGAGCCCGGCTCGGCGCTGTAGATCAAGAAGTTGAGCCCCTGCTGCCCCATCGGCTCCATGGCCTCGTAGACGAGCTCGAGGTCGCCGACGACCGGGTGTCGGAACGACTTGTTCCCCGACGCGTGGTGCCGGACCTCGTGCGCGCCCCACCGGGCGCGGAACTCGTCGCTGCGCGTGGAGAGCTCGCCGACGAGGTCGTGCAGCGCCTTGTCGTGCGGGTCGCGGCCCGCCTCGGTGCGGAGGATGGCCACGTTGATGTCGGCGGCGATCGACCACGACGGGTAGAACGCCTCGGCCAGCTCGCGGTGCAGGAACACGTAGCGGGCCAGGTTGACGGGGCGGTCGGGGAGCGCGTACAGATCGGAGTAGAGGGCGCGGAACAGCGCGTTCTCGCCGAGCACGTCCATCCGGCCGTTCCGGACGAAGGCCGGGCCGGCCGTCACCGAGTCGAGGGCGAGCTGCAGGGCACGGGAGATGCCCGACGGCCGCGAGCGGGCCCGCGAGCGGCTGCGGACGGGCGACTCGTTGGCTGCCCGGGCGAGGTCGCCCAGGTGCGACCGCTCGGCGTCGTCGAGCAGCAGCGCGCTGCCGATCGCCTCGAGCACCGCCTCCGAGACGCCCCCGAGGCCACCGCGTTCGAGCCGCGAGTAGTACTCGACGCTGACGCCGGCGAGCATCGCCACCTCGGTCCGTCGCAGGCCCGGCACCCGCCGACCAGGGCCGCCGGGCAGCTCGACCTGCTCGGGTGTCACACGGGCTCGCCTCGTGGTGAGGAAGTCCCGCACCTCGCTCTTGTTGTCCATGGCATCGACCGTACGACGCCGGGGCGGCGGGATGGGTGCTCCGGTGGGGCACCCCCGACGAGAGACGGGGGCGCAGCCCGGTGAGGGGCGCCGCTGGGGGTGAACTCTCGACGCCGCGATGCTGGTGAGAGGCCTCGGATCGACCTGCCCGCACCTCCTGAGCTCGATCTGGGGCCTCTCACCCCCGACGGACCGGGCGAACCGGCGGAGAACGCTCTGTTCCGCCCCTCCGACAGCACTTCGTGTCGGTTCACCCGCCGGGGCGCGTCCCTCTAGGCGGGCGGGGCCGGGGGCGACGGCGGCGACCACGCCGACCCGGGGCCGGTGGCCTCGACGAGGTGACCGGTGAGCTGCCCCAGGCGCCGCGCCTCCTCGTCGGTCAGCACGTCGAAGACGAGTCGGCGGACGAGCTCGCGGTGCCCCGGCGTCGCGGCCCGCACCACGTCGTGGCCGTGCCCGGTCAGCGTCCCCAGCGTGAAGCGGCCGTCCGTGGGGTCGACGGCGCGCTGCACGAGACCGCTCTTCTCGAGCCTGGTCATCGCGCGGGAGAGCCGAGAGAGGGTGCAGGCGGCGTAGCCGGCGAGGACGCTGAGCCGCAGGGTCCGGTCCGGCGCCGTGTCGAGGGCGACGAGGACGCCGTACTCGAAGTGCGTGAGGCCGCTGTCGCGCTGCAGCTGCGCGTCGAGCGCCGTCGGCAGGCGCTCGAGGAGGGTGGCGAGCGAGGCCCACGTGGCGAGCTCGTCGGTGCTGAGCGACATGCGGCCAGCCTAGCCGCGATGACTTGCTCGGGAAAGTCATCGCGCGTATCGTGACTTGCTCAGGCAAGTCATCGGCGTCCCGGACGCCGGACCAGGGATCGGAGAGACATGGACATGCAGCTCGACGGCAGGACCGCGTTCGTGAGCGGCTCGACGGGCGGCATCGGCTGGGCCGTCGCCTCCGCCCTCGCCGCCGAGGGCGTGCACGTCACGCTCAACGGCCGGAGCCCGGCCCGGGTGGAGGCGGCGGTCACCCGCCTGCGAGCGGAACGTCCCGGAGTGCCGGTCGCGGGCATCGCCGCGGACTTCTCCGACGCCGCCCAGGTCGCGGCCCTGATCGACCAGCTCGGCGACGTCGACGTGCTCGTGGCCAACGTCGGGCTGTTCGGCCTGGCGCCGTTCGCGACGATCGACGACGCCGAGTGGCAGCGGTACTTCGACGTGAACGTGATGAGCGGGGTCAGGCTGTCGCGGGCGCTCCTGCCGGGCATGCTCGAGCGCGGCTGGGGTCGCGTGCTGTTCGTCGGCAGCGAGTCGGGCGTCTCGGTGCCGGCCGACATGGTGCACTACGGCGTCACGAAGGCGGCGACGATAGCCCTGGCCAACGGCCTGGCCAAGACGACGCGGGGCACGGCGGTCACGGTGAACACCGTGCTCGGCGGACCGACCTGGTCGGACGGGGTCGAGGCGACCGTCACGGGGATCGCCGGGGCGCAGGGCATCCCCGTCGCCGCCGTCCGGGACGCCGTCATCGGCCAGAACGCGACCACCCTGCTCGAGCGGTTCCTGCAGCCGACGGAGGTCGCCTCGCTCGTCACCTACCTCGCGAGCCCCGTCGCGTCGGCGACCAACGGGGCTGCGCTCCGGGCGGACGGCGGGGTGCTGACGACGACGCTGTGAGCTGATCCGGGAGGCGCCCCTCGCCTGCCAGCGGGTGCCGGCACGGACGGACGGGTCAGGAGGACGCGCCCGCGCGCGCCTTCGCCCTCGTGCTCGACTCGTCCACGGCGCCGGCCAGGGACAGCTCGAGGGCGAGCTCCAGGCAGCGAGCCCGGGCCGGGGAGAAGTCGTAGGGCATCATGCCGACGGCGTCGGCAAGGCTCCGCGACCTCCGCCGACGACCGGACCCGGACCCACCGTCGGCGCCGGTGTCGGTGTCGGGCTCAAGGTCGGCCCCCTCCGGGTGCAGCTCGTCCCAGGCCGCGACGAGCGCGTCGTCCTCCGCGTCCTGGCCGGACTCCTCGATGGCCGCGAGCAGCACCTCCTCGAAGGCGTGCCGCTCGGCGGCCACCTCGGCCACGCGGGGGTCGTCGACGGCGACCGTGTCGTCGAGCGCCGCCTCGGCCGCGTCGACGCGATCGGACTCCGTGCGGAGCTCGGGTCGGGTCGCGAGCGCGACGAAACGGCCGGCCTGCACGGCGGCGCCGAGCGGGCCGAAGATCCGCTCGGTGACGAGCAGGGCGTCGAGGTCGTCCTGGCGGAGCGAGCCCTCGGGCAGGCCCGTGAGCCGCTGAGAGACGAACTCGTCGAGCAGGCCGGTCCGGCTGCCCAGGGCGCGCATGCGGCGGACCGCGGCTCGCTGGCGCTGCAGCTCCGCCTCCTTCGCCTCGAGCGTCGCCTCCAGCTGCTCGAGCACGTCCGCGACGTCGCCCTGGCCGGCAGCGGCACGGTCCGGAGCTCCGGCGTCGACCGAGTCGAGGGCGGCAGGACCGTCGGCGGAGGCGCCCGCGAAGGCGTCGCGGATGTCACCCAGGGCGATGCCCGCGTCGGTCATCTTGCGGATCCAGAGCAGCCGGATCATGGTGTCGTAGTCGTAGCGACGGCGCCCGCCGCCGTCGCGCTCGGGCTCGGGCAGCAGCCCCAGCGCGTGGTAGTGGCGGATCGCCCTCGGCGTCGTGCCGACGAACGAGGCGGCGTCGCCGATGGCGACCTGGCGAGGCGGGATGAAGGACGAGGACACGGCGGGGCCTTCCTGAGGGTGCGCGGGAGGTGGTGCAACGGTCCCCACCAGACCAGATGACGTCGCGTCAGGTGCAAGTCCCGGCGCTCACCAGGGGCCGAGGTCGCCGCCGTTGATCCCGTAGAGGGCGATGCCGACGATCGCCGCGATCGCGAGCACGGCCACGGCGAGGGGCGCCCAGTCCATGAACACGTCCGAGCGGGACCGGGAAGGCACAGCCGCACCGGGGCCACGACCACGTCGGCGAGCCGTCGGGCCGCGCGTCTCGGCCTCGTGACTGCCGTGCCCGTCACCTTCACCCAGGCTCTCGCCCCCGCCCCCGCTCTCGGCCTCGGCCTCGGCCTCGGCCTCGGCCTGGCTCTCGCGCTCGGCGGCCGCGAGGCCCTCACGGAGTGCTTCGCGGAAGCGGCGATCCGCGGCGGAGCCACCGAGCTCGTCGGGGTCGGTCATGGTGCTCCTGTCGGTGTGCGGGGACTCCTGTCTACCGTCTCCGCGGCCGACCGGCACCCGGCTCGCCGCCGCCTCAGCTCTCGGGGTGCAAGCTCGCGTCGGCCTCGCCGGTCGTCCACGAGGTGAAGTGCACGGTGAGGTCGCCGCGCGACGGGGCGCAGCACATCGGCCCCGCCGAGACACGGGCACCGGGGTCGAGCGGCGCCACCCGGACGAGCCGCCACGGCTCGTCGTCCACGCGGGCCCGGACGGTCAGCGCGTCGCCGGAGCGGCTCGCGCGGATCGTGACCTCGCGGCCGTGCCAGCCGGGCACCGGCGAGAGCGACCAGTCGGACACGCCGCGGGTGACGACCGCGCCCAGGCTCTCCTCGCCGTCGCTGCGCTCGACGCCGGCCTTGGTCCAGGTCTCGTCGTCGACCTTGACGAAGATGCCCGCCTGGTCGAACTGGGCGGTGAAGTCCAGCCGGAACGACACCTCCTGGGCCGTCTCCTGCTCGAACGGCACGAGCAGCGCGTGCTCGGTGTCGTGCACGAAGCCGTAGGAGGTGGTGCGCCAGGCGTCGCTCCCCTCGACGGCCGTCACGCGCAGGCCGTCGGACGCGACGTCCACCTGTGCGGGGGCCGTCGTCCACGTGCCGGAGTTCCAGTCGATGTCGGTCATGACGCCGAGTGTACGCTTGTACACATGACACAGGACCACTTCGCCGGCGACGGACGCAGCAACCGCGAGCGGATGCTCGCGGGCGACCTCTACGTCGCCGACGACCCCGAGAGCGCCCGACTCGCCCAGCGCGCCGTCCGGCTCGCCGACGCGTACCACCGCGCCGCGGTCGAGGACGAGGCCGCAGCCCGCCCCCTGCTGGAGGAGCTGCTGGGATCGCTGGGGGAAGACGCGTTCGTGAAGCCGCCGCTGTTCGTCGACTACGGCGAGAACATCCGCATCGGCGCCCGGACCTTCGTCAACTACAACCTCACGGCCCTCGACGTCGCCGCCGTGACGATCGGCGAGGACTGCCAGATCGGGCCGAACGTCCAGCTCCTGACGCCGACGCACCCCGTCGAGCCTGGGCCGCGTCGCGACCGGCTCGAGGCGGCCCTGCCGATCACGATCGGCGACAACGTCTGGCTGGGCGGCGGGGTCGTCGTCTGCCCGGGCGTCAGCATCGGCGACGACAGCGTCATCGGCGCCGGCGCGGTCGTGACCCGCGACGTCCCCGCCGGCGTCGTCGCGGTCGGGAACCCCGCGAGGGTCGTCCGGAGCGTCACGGGATGACCGCTGCCCGCTCGCCCCGCCGGACGGACCCCGGCCGACGGGACCGCATCCTCGAGTCGTGCCTCGACGTCGTCGCCGAGGTCGGGGTGGACGGCACCACCCACCGGCGCGTGGCGGTCGCCGCCGACGTGCCCCTCGGCTCCATGACGTACCACTTCGACGGGATGGACGAGCTCCTCCTCGAGGCGTTCGCGCTCTTCGCAGACCGCGTGGCCGAGCGGTTCCGACGCCGCCTGGCCGGCGACCTCACCCCGCAGGAGGCGCAGCGCGCGGTGGTCGAGATCGTCACCCGGGACGTCGTCGGCAGCCAGCGCGACCTGGTCCTCACCCACGAGCTCTACACCCTCGCGGCGCGACGCCCCGAGTACCGGTCGATCACGCAGAGGTGGATGGCCCTGAGCCGCGCCGCGCTCGAGCAGCACTTCGACCCCGAGACGGCCCGCCTGCTCGACGCCCTGATCGAGGGCCTCACGATCCACCGTGCCCTCGACCCGGAGCCGGCCGACGAGGACGTCGTGGCGACGGCCGTGGGACGCATCGTTCGTCCTGGTTGACTTTCCATCTCGGAAACACTTAGTGGCGCCGACATGGAAAGCCATTCGAACGACGACTCGTCCCAGCCCGTCGACCCGGTCGCCGCCTTCCGGGTCGCGAACGACGCCCAGGCCCGCATGGCCGCCAGGGTCCGCTCGCCCTGGTGGGTGCACGTCCTCCGAGGGCTCCTCGTCGCGGCGACGGTCTACGGTCTCGGCGCCCCCGACAGCACCGGGTGGATGCTGCTCGGCGTCGTCGGTCTCATCGCCCTCTCCCGCCGCCGCGTCCGTGACGTCGGCATCGCCCGCGCGAACCCCGAGCGGTGGCGGTTCCTCGCGCTCGGGGCCCCCTGGGCGATCATCGCCCTCGTCGTGATGGTCGCGGCCCTGGCCTTCGTCGTCATCGCCCAGGACGAGCCGCTGTGGCAGGTCGGCGTCGCCGCCGGCGTCGCCGGAGTCGTCACCCTCGCCCTCGGACCCCCTGCCGACGCGGCCGCCCGTCGCCGCCTGGGCGGCGAGCTCGGAACCGGGGACGCCCGGTGAGCGGAGCCGCACCCGAGCCGGTGTTCGACGCCGTCGTGCACGCTCCCCAGAGGCTGCAGATCTGCGCGATGCTCGCACGCGGCGGCGAGGTCGAGTTCGGGGTGCTCCGAGAGGGGCTCGACGTCTCCGACGCGACCCTCAGCAAGCACCTCAAGACCCTCACCGAGGCCGGCTACGTCGAGCTCCGACGCGTGCAGCGCGCCAAGGGCCAGGCCCGGACCTGGGTGACGCTCACCCCGGCCGGGTCGCAGGCGCTGCGCGGCCACTTCGCGTTCCTGCAGGGCCTCGCGCCGTAGCCGCGGGTGTCAGGCGACCGGTGCGCTCCTGACACGATCGGCCGCCGTGGCCATGTGCTCCCGCATCGCCGCGAGCGCGGCGTCCGGGTCGTGTGCCTCGATGGCCAGGAAGACCGCCCGGTGCTCCCGGTAGGCAGCCTCCGCCTGGCTCCGCTCGCTCAGCCCGCGCTCCACCCAGAGCCGCAGGAGCGACCGGGTGCTCTGCAACAGGTCCTTCAGCACCATGTTGTCGGCGCTGAGGGCGATCTGGAGGTGGAAGCGGATGTCCGCCTGCAGGAACCCGTCCAGGTCGTCGAGGGAGTCGGCCATGACCGCGATGTAGGCCCGCATCGCGTCGATGTCCGCGTCGCTGGCCCGCTCTGCGGCGTAGGCGGCCGCCTGGATCTCCAGGCCGCCGCGCACCTCGATGAGCTCGCGGGTCCGTGCGGCGTTGAGCATCAGACCCCAGCTGAGGGTCGTCGGCAGCAGCTCCGACGCCTGGTCGCGCAGATAGGTGCCGGACCCGGGACGGACCATGACCACCCCGAGGATCTCGAGGGCAGCCAGGGCCTCGCGCACGGCAGACCGCCCCACGCCGATCCGCTCGGCGAGCTGCCGCTCGGGCGGCAGGCGAGAGCCGGGGGCCAGCTCCCCCGCCGTCAGGAGCCCGACGAGCTGCTTCACGACCTCGCTGACCGCCGTTCCTCGCGGCACCATCTCGAGCTCGAGATCGAGGCTCGTGGGGTCGCTCTCTGGGTAGGCCGGCACGGGGCGAGCTTACCCAGCGACGCCCCGACGGCGCGCTCACCTCCTTCTCGCCTCGCGCCAATTGGTCAACCGGTTGACAAGTTGGGCCGACCGAGGGCACGATGATCTCCGCACGTCGTCGACATCGGTCGCGGACGTCATCCGACAACGTCGTTAGATCCCTAGGAGTCACTGTGGACACCCCCGCCCAGACGACCGCGCCTCAGAGCGCCGTCGAGAAGTCCGCGATCCGCAAGGTCGCCATCCGCCTGGTGCCGTTCGTCGCGTTGATGTTCTTCATCAACTACCTCGACCGCACCGCGATCGGCTTCGCGGCTCCGAACGGCATGGAGTCCGATCTCGCACTGTCGGCCGCCCAGTTCGGCTTCGCCTCCGGCGTCTTCTTCATCGGCTACATCCTGTTGGAGGTGCCGTCGAACCTCGCCCTGCACAAGTTCGGCGCCCGCAAGTGGCTCGCCAGGATCATGGTGACCTGGGGCATCGTCGCCTTGCTCTTCACCTGGGTGCAGAACTTCGAGCAGCTTGTCGCCCTGCGGTTCCTGCTCGGCGTGATGGAGGCCGGCTTCTTCCCCGGAGCGATCCTCTTCCTGAGCCTCTGGGTCCCCGCGGCGCACCGCAGCAAGATCCTCGCGCTGTTCTACCTGGCGCAGCCCTTGACCACCGTGATCGGCGCCCCGCTCGCCGGCTGGCTCATCAGCCACGACGGCGTCTTCTTCGGGCTCGAGGGCTGGCGCTTCATGTTCATGGGCGTCGCGATCCCCGCGATCGTCGTCGGCATCATCGCCTGGTTCTACCTCAAGGACAAGCCCGCCGACGCCAAGTGGCTGACGAAGGAGGAGCAGGTCTGGCTCACCCAGGCGCTCGTCAAGGAGGCCTCGACGAAGACCGGTGCGGTCTCGACCTCGGGCAAGCACCCCGGACTCGGTGTGGTCTTCAAGAACGGCCGCGTCTGGATGCTGTCGTTCATCTACTTCGGCTTCATCTACGGCCTCTACGCCCTGGCGTTCTTCCTGCCCACGATCATCGGCGGCTTCCAGGAGCAGTTCGGCACGGAGTTCACCGTCACGCAGCGCGGCTTCATCACCGCGATCCCCTACGTGCCGGCCGCCCTCGCGCTGTACTTCTGGTCGCGGGACGCCTCGCGTCGCGGCCTCAAGACGTGGCACATCGTGATCCCGGCCGTCGTCGGCGGCCTCAGCATCCCCCTGGCGCTCTACGCCCAGTCCCCCGCGCTCACCATCGCCGTCATCGCGATCACGGCCATGGCCATCTTCGCCGCGCTGCCGAACTTCTGGACCCTGCCCACCCAGTTCCTCACGGGCGTGGCCGCGGCCGCCGGCATCGCGCTGATCAACACCGTCGGCAACCTCGCCGGGTTCAGCGCGCCGTACATCACGGGCCTCGTGACGGACGTGACGGGCGACTACCGCGCGCCGATGTTCATCGTCGGTTTCTTCATGCTGCTCTCGGCCGCTCTGATGGTCGTCCTCAGCCGCATGAAGAAGCCGGAGGACGCCCTCAGCCCGCGCGAGCAGGCCGACCTCGCCGCGACCGCCGGGCTCGACTGACCATGACGCGTCTCTTCAACGAGCCGAGCGACTTCGCCGACGAGATGATCGACGGCTTCGTGGCCGCGAACCAGCGCTGGGTGCGCCGCGTCCACGGGGGTGTGGTCCGTGCCACCCGGTCGGCGCCCGGCTCCGTGGCCCTCGTGGTCGGCGGCGGCTCGGGCCACTACCCGGCCTTCGGCGGCCTCGTCGGCCAGGGACTCGCCCACGGTGCCGCGCTCGGCAACCTGTTCGCGTCGCCCTCCTGGCAGCAGGTGCGGTCGGTGGCCAAGTCGGCGCAGAACGGCGGGGGCGTGCTGCTGAGCTACGGCAACTACGCCGGCGACGTCCTGAACTTCGACAAGGCCCAACAGAAGCTGCGTGACGAGGGGATCGAGACGCGGACCGTCGTCGTCACCGACGACATCTCCAGCGCCTCCGTCGCCGAGAAGCACAAGCGCCGCGGCATCGCCGGCGACCTCACCGTCTTCAAGTCCGCGGCCGCCGCCGCCGAGGAGGGGGCGTCCCTCGACGAGGTCGTCCGCGTCGCCGCCAAGGCGAACGAGCGGACCCGCAGCTTCGGCGTCGCCTTCTCGGGCTGCTCGCTCCCCGGTGCCGACCAGCCGCTCTTCACCGTCCCGGACGGCCGAATGGCCGTCGGCATGGGCATCCACGGCGAGCCGGGCATCGGCGAGGCGGACGTCCCCACCGCGAACGGCCTCGCCGAGCTGCTGGTCGGGTCGCTGCTCACCGACGCCGAGCTGCCCGACGGTGTCGAGCAGGCGCGCGGAGGCCGGGTCGCCGTGCTGCTCAACGGCCTCGGCTCGGTCAAGTACGAAGAGCTCTTCGTCGTCTACGCCAAGGTCGACGCTCTGTTGCGCGACGCCGGGATCGAGGTCGTCGAGCCCGAGGTCGGCGAGCTCGTCACGAGCTTCGACATGGCCGGGGTCTCGCTGACGCTCTTCTGGCTCGACGACGAGCTCGAGCGCCTCTGGGCCGCACCGGTGGACGCTCCCGCCTACAAGAAGGGCTCGGTCGTCACGGCCGACCGTGCGGACGACGGCGAGCAGGAGGCGCTGGTCGCCGCGGCCGTCCCGCCGGCCAGCCCCGAGTCGCAGCACGCCGCGCAGCTCGTGCTGGCCGCCCTGGTCGCCGCGCAGGAGACCGTCGAGGAGCACGCCGACGAGCTCGGGCGCATCGACGCCGTCGCGGGCGACGGCGACCACGGCATCGGCATGCAGCGCGGCGTCCACGCGGCCGTCGCGGCGGCGCGCGACGCCGTCCTCGCCGGGGCAGGCGCCGGCACCGTGCTCGACATCGCCGGCGACGCGTGGTCGGACCGGGCCGGCGGGACGTCCGGCGCCCTCTGGGGCGCCGCCCTCGCCGCCCTCGGCGCGGCAGTCGGCGACGACGACGCCCCGCACCGGGCGAGCGTCACACGCGGCGTCGAGGACGCCACGGAGGCGATCCTCGAGTTCGGTGCCGTCGTGGGCGACAAGACGATGGTCGATGCGCTCGTCCCCTTCCGGGACGCGCTCGCCCGGTCCGTCGACGGCGGAGCCGACCTCGCCACGGCGTGGGCCGAGGCGGCGGAGACCGCCGTCGTCCAGGCGGCCGCCACCGCGGACCTCCTGCCGAAGATGGGCCGCGCCCGCCCCCATGCCGAGAAGAGCCTCGGCACGCCCGACGCGGGCGCCACCTCCCTCGGCCTCATCGCTCGAGCCGTCGGACGCGTCCTCGCCCCGGCACCCGCGGCCTGACCGGCCGCCGCTCCCGCCACTCCACGAAAGGCACCACCATGACTGACCAGCTGCGCATCGTCGTCGGATCGGACGACGCCGGGTTCGACTACAAGGAGATCCTCAAGGCGGACCTCGCCGCGAACGACGGGGTGGCGTCCGTCGTCGACGTCGGCGTCGGGGCCGACGGGCACACGGCCTACCCCCACGTCGCCGTGGACGCCGCCCGGATGGTCGCCGAGGGGAAGGCCGACCGGGCCATCCTGCTCTGCGGCACCGGCCTCGGCGTGGCCATCGCCGCCAACAAGGTCCCCGGCGTCCGTGCCGTCACGGCCCACGACACCTTCTCGGTCGAGCGCTCCGTGCTCTCGAACGACGCGCAGGTGCTCTGCATGGGCCAGCGCGTCATCGGCGTCGAGCTGATGCGGCGCCTGGCGAAGGAGTTCCTGACCTACCGCTTCGACACCTCCAGCGCGTCGGCCGAGAAGGTCGCCGCCATCTGCGGCTACGACGGCTCCGGCGAGCCCGTCGGCATCGACGCGCGGGCGTGAGCGACGTCGTGGACTCCCCCTCGACGGCCCCCTTCACGATCGGGGTGAGCCTGAAGATGTACTTCTCGCACGCTCGGTCGGTCGCGTGGGCCACCGAGGTCGCGCACGTCGCCCGTCGCCACCCGGCCGTCCGTGACGGCGTGGTCGACCTCTTCGTCGTCCCGTCGTTCCCGGCCCTCGTCCCCGTCCGGGAGGCGCTGGTCGGGACGGGCGTGCGCCTCGGCGCCCAGGACCTCGCGACCCACGACTCCGGCCCCTTCACCGGGGAGGTCAGCGGCGCCGAGCTGGCCGAGGTCGGCTGCACCCTCGCCGAGATCGGGCACGCCGAGCGGCGCACGCTGTTCCACGAGGACGACGCGGCCGTCGCCGCCAAGACGGCGGCCGCGCTGCGGAACGGCATCACCCCGCTGCTGTGCGTGGGCGAGGAGGCCGAGGCGTCGCCCGCCGTCGCCGCGCTCGAGGTGGCTGCGCAGATCGACGCCGCCCTGGCCGCGGCGGACGTCGCAGGACTCGACGGGCCCCTCCTGGTCGCCTACGAGCCGGTCTGGGCCATCGGGGCGCCAGTGCCGGCGTCGCCCGGCCACATCGCGGCCGTGGTCGCCGCCGTCGAGGAGCGTCTCGCCGAGCTCCCCGGGCGCTCTGGCAGCCGCGTCATCTACGGCGGCAGCGCCGGCCCCGGCCTGCTCACGGATCTCGGCGGAGACGTGCGGGGGCTGTTCCTCGGGCGCTTCGCCCACGACCCGGCCGCGGTCGAGCGCATCCTGGACGAGGCGCTCGCCCTCGACGCGGCCGCGACGTCGCCGACCTCGACGGCGGCGTCGAGGACTCAGGTGACGTCGTGATCGGCCTCAGCACCTACGCCTACTTCTGGCGCGGCAGCGACCTCGTTCCTGATCCCTCGACGCTCGACGACATGCTGCGCGACACCGCCGCCCAGGGCGTCCGGCTGTTCCAGATCTGCGACCACGCCCCGCTCGCCGGGTACGACGACGACCAGCTCGCGGCCCTCAGGTCCCTCGCCGACGAGCTCGGGCTGACGCTCGAGCTCGGCACCCGCGGCACGCAGCCGGCCGTGCTGCGGACGTGGCTGCGCCTCGCCGTCGCGCTCCGCGCCCCCCTGGTGCGCAGCATGTGGACCGCCGGCGACGACCGGCCCGACGCGGTCGAGACCGAGCGCCGCCTGCGCGAGGTCCTGCCCGAGTACGAGGAGGCGGGGGTCACCCTCGCCCTGGAGACCTACGAGCAGGTCGGCTCGGCCGAGCTCGTCGACGTGGTGAGCCGCGTCGGCAGCCCCCGGCTCGGCATCGTGCTCGACCCGGCGAACACCGTGGCGAACCTGGAGCACCCGGCCGACGTGACTGCGCGCTGCCTGCCCTACGTCGCCAACTGGCACGTCAAGGACTTCGCCTTCTCGCGGAAGGACGGCTGGGTGGGCTTCGCCCTCACCAGCACCCCGCTCGGCGAGGGCCGCCTCGACTACGACGGGATCCGCGCGGCGCTCGACGAGCGCGACGGAGGCGCCACCCGCGTCAACCAGGTCGTCGAGCACTGGCTGCCCTGGCAGGGCGACCCCGAGACCACCACCCGGCTCGAAGCCGAGTGGACGACACGATCCATCTCTCAGCTAAGGAGCAAGAACAATGACTGACACCCTCGACACCACCAGCCCGAGCGTCACGTACGCCGACGGCCAGGGCTCGCCCGACGTGACGGTCGCCGTCATCGGCGCCGGCGGCAAGATGGGCCAGCGCGTCTCGAACAACCTCGCCAAGAGCGCCTACACGACGCTCTACAGCGAGGCCTCCCCCGCCGGCGTCGAGCTGATCGAGTCTCTCGGCCGCACGGTCACGCCGACGGACGCCGCCGTCGCCGACGCCGACGTCGTCATCCTCGCCGTGCCCGACGTGGTGCTCGGCAAGGTCTCCGAGCAGGTCGTGCCCGCCATGAAGAGCGGCGCGGTCATCCTCACCCTCGACCCGGCCGCCGCCTACGCCGGCCTGCTCGCCGTGCGCGAGGACATCCACTACGCGGTCGCGCACCCGTGCCACCCCTCGGTGTTCCTCGAGCGCACCACGAAGGAGGAGTGGGCCGACACGTTCGGCGGCGTCGCCGCCCCGCAGGAGGTCGTCGCGGCCCTCGAGGGCGTGCCTGCGGACTCGCCGGTCCGCGAGCTCGCGACCCAGGTCATCTCGACGATCTACGCCCCCGTCATCGCGGTGCACTACGTCACGGTCAAGCAGCTCGCCGTCCTCGAGCCGACCCTCGTCGAGACGATGGCCTGCATGATCGGCGCGTTCCTCAAGGAGGCGCTCGAGGAGACCGTCGAC
The DNA here is from genome assembly GCF_014841875.1 of Frigoribacterium sp. CFBP 13729. Taxonomy (NCBI): domain Bacteria; kingdom Bacillati; phylum Actinomycetota; class Actinomycetes; order Micrococcales; family Microbacteriaceae; genus Frigoribacterium; species Frigoribacterium sp. CFBP 13729. Next base: position 1,360,447 of record NZ_JACYUR010000001.1, read on the forward strand.
GGCGTCGGCGTCCCCTACGAGGCGGCTCGCGCGATGCTCTACGGCCACACCTGGATCGCGCTGACCAACGGCCTCCGCGGCTCGAACCCCTTCAGCGACGCCTGCCACATCGCGATGGACTACGGCCGCGAGTCGATCATCAAGGAGGACTGGAAGAAGATCTTCGACGACAGCCAGCTCGACAGCGTCATCGCGCGCATGCTGAAGATCGACGCCGTCCGCCGCTAGGCCGTCGTGCGCGGGCCGGTCACGCCTCGGCGGCGGCTCGCCCGCGCACCGCGTCGACGTGGGCCTGCATGGCCGTCCCTGCTGCGTCCGGGTCGCCCGAGTCGAGCGCATCGCGCACTGCCCGGTGCTCGCGGATCGCGTGGTCGGCGTCGCTGACGCCCAGCCCGCCGAACATCCGGAACCGCTGCGCCTGCCCGCCGAGCGACTCGAACGCGCGGTGCAGGAACGGGTTCGCGGCCTGCTGCGCGATCAGCTCGTGGAAGGTCTCGTCGGCCTCCCAGTAGGCGTGGTACTCGGCGAAGGTCGGCCCCTTCGGCGCCTCGGCGAGACGGGTCACGGTCTCGTCGAGGGCCGAGATGAAGGCGTCCGTGCGCCGAGGAGCGGCGAGCCGTGCGACCGCGGGCTCGATGACGCCGCGCGCGTGCATGAGGTCGTCGAGCTCGGCGCCGGTCAGCAGCGGAGCCGCCCGGTAGCCCCGCAGGGCAGCTCGGGTGACGAGACCGGTCGACTCGAGTCGCGCCAGCGCCTCCCGGATCGGCGTCTGCGACACGTCGAGGTCGCGAGCCAGGGCGTCGATGTTGAGCGGCGTCCCCGGGGGCAGCGTGTCGTCGAAGAGCCTGCGGAGCAGCTCGTCGTAGACACCGTCCGACAAGGACACCCGCTTCGGTCGGCGCTGTCCGTCGGTGGCTGGCATCCGCCCAGTGTTCCACACGCCGGGAACGGTCGTCTTTCCTATAGGCAGGCTCATCGAGCCCGCTGTCCCGAGATGCGTGGGGAACGACGGGAGGCGGCGAGCGCCTCGTCGAGGACGCTCGCCACCCCGGCGACGTCGTGGGCACGCCTCCCGAGGAAGAGCCCGTCGACAGCCGGTGCCGTCGCCGCCAGCAGTCCCGGCCCGGCGCTGCCCCCGTAGACGAGCCGGGCACCGGCGACTCCCTCGGGCAGTCCCGCCCTGAGCGCCTCCGCGACTCCCACGACGTGGCCGGCGGGTGCCGGCTCCGCCGCCCCGATGGCCCAGACGGGCTCGTGGGCCACGACGAGCGGCCCGTCGCCCGCGGCGGCGGCGACCTGGGCCAGGCACGACGCCGCGGCCTCCACGGGGCCGACCCGCGTCTCCTCCCCCACGCAGAGCCACGGCACGAGCCCCGCCTCCCGGCTGCGCAGGACCTTCTCCGCGACCACCGCGTCCGTCTCGCCGAGCAGCCTGCGACGCTCGGCGTGGCCGACCTCGACGTACGCGACGCCCAGGTCCGCGAGGAGCGACGCGACGTCCTCGCCGGTCACCGCGCCTCCGGCGAAGCGGCTGACGTCCTGCGCCATGACCTCGACGCCCGTCCCGTCCAGCAGCCGGACCGCCGCCTCGAGCAGCGGCGTCGAGGGGGCCACGACGAGCTCGACCGCACCGCTGCGCACCGCGACGTGGTCCCTGGCCAGGTCGGCCAGCTCCGCCAGCCACCCGAGGGTGCGCGCCCTCGAGAGGTACGCCTTGGTGCTGATCCCGACGAGCACGGTCAGGGCTGGCGGACGGCGCGACGGCCGGCCACCGCGATGGCGACGTCGAGCGCACGCTGGCTCGACGTGACGCTGGCGACTCCTGTCCCGGCGATGTCGAACGCCGTGCCGTGCGCGGGCGTCGCGATGACGACGGGCAGGCCGCCCTGCACGGTGACCCCGCCGTCGAAGCCGAGCAGCTTGATGGCGATCTGGCCCTGGTCGTGGTACATCGTGACGATGCCGTCGTAGCGCTCGCGGGCACCGACGAAGATCGTGTCCGAGGGGAACGGGCCGACCACGTCGATCCCGTCTGCGGCAGCCTCGGCCACGCCGGGGGCGATCACGTCGATCTCCTCCCGGCCGAAGATGCCGTTCTCGCCGTTGTGCGGGTTGAGGCCGCAGACGCCGAGCCGGGGGCGCTCGACGCCCGAGTCGCGCAGCAGCTCGTCGAGCAGCCGCACCGCGTCGACGACGCCCTGGGTCGTGATGCGGTCGGCCACGTCGCGGATCCCGATGTGCGAGGTGACCCGCGCCGTCCAGAGGCCGGGGATGATGTTGATCTCGCTCGTGACGCCCTCGCTGCGCAGCTCCTTCGCGAACCAGCGCAGCTCGTCCTCCTCGGTCATGCCGCCGAGGTGGAGGCTCGTCTTGTTCAGGGGCGTGAAGACGATGGCGCCGACCTCGCCCGCGTTGGCCAGGTCGATGGCCCGCCGCAGCTGGTGCAGGGCGCGCTCCCCCGCCTCCTTGCTGACCTGGCGCGGGGGGATGGGATCCGCCGGCGCCGACCCGTCGTCGAGCAGCGTGGCGAAGCCGGGCCGGGGCTCGTCGCTGAGCGGGATCGTCACGCCGATCACGGCGGCCGCGGCGTCGAGCTCGGCGCGGTCGGCGAGCACCAGGATGTCGGCGGCCTCGAGGTTGGCAGGATCGGCGAGGAGGCGGGCGGCGAGCTCGGGCCCGACGCCGGCGGGGTCCCCGAGGGTCAGGGCGATGCGGGGACGTGGCGCGACGCCGTCGGCGGCCTCGTCGCGGTGGTGGCTGGCGGAGGCAGGTGTGCTGACGGTCATGCTGCGGATCCTTCCGGGGATTCCTCGTACGAGCTGATGGCGTCGACCTTGGCGGCCGACGCGCCGGTGGGGTCGAAGCGGTGGTCGAGCCACTCCGAGGCGAGACGACGCGCGAGCTCGATGCCGACGACGCGCTGCCCGAAGCAGAGCACCTGGGCGTCGTTCGAGAGCACGGCTCGTTCTACCGAGAAGCCGTCGTGCGCGGTGACCGCACGGACTCCTGGCACCTTGTTCGCGGCGATCGCCACCCCGAGCCCGGTGCCGCAGACCAGCAGGGCGCGGTCGGCACGGCCGTCGGCGACCATCCGGGCGGCCTCGACCGCGACGTGCGGGTAGGCGGTGTGCCCGTCGGGGCCGACGCCGACGTCGACCACGCTCGCGACGCGGTCGTCACCCTCGAGGTCGGCGCGAAGCCTCTCCTTGTACTCGAAGCCGGCGTCGTCGCAGCCGACGACGATGCGCAGTGGTTCTCTCACGGGTCAGGCCTCCTGGCTGGTCGGGATCGGGGTCGGGATCGGGGTCGGGGTCGGGGTCGGTACCGGGGCGTCGGGCGCCGCGGTCGGGATCACCGTCTCGCGAGCGACGACGCCGGCGATGCGCGAGAACGAGACGGCGCCCGCGTCCGGGTGGCCGACGCTCTTCTCGGCGAGGGGCCGGGCACGGCCGAGGCGGGGGCGGAGGTGCGCGGTCGCGTCGGCCGCCTCGTCGGCTGCCTCTGCGGCACGCGCCCACGCGTCCGGCAGGTCGAGGCCGTCCGCCGCCGCCCGGTGCAGGGCATCGACCAGGGGGACGAACGCGTCGACCAGGGTCTTGTCGCCGACCTCGGCGCCGCCGAGGCGCTGGATCGCCGCGAGTCCCGCCGCGGCGGCCCGTGCCGAGGCCCGCGGATCACGGAGATCGGGCTCGGCGGCCAGGGCGGCCCCGGCGCTGGTGAGGCAGACGCCCCAGAGCGCGCCCGAAGTGCCTCCGGCGTGTTCCGCCCAGCCCTCGCCGGCCTCGGCCAGCACCGTGGAGACACCGGCCCCGCGCTCGACGGCCGCACGAGCCGAGGCCAGAGCCGCGGTGATGCCGCGCGCCATGCCGATCCCGTGGTCTCCGTCGCCGGCCACCGCGTCGAGGCGCCCGAACTCGTCCTCGGACGCCACCACCATCTCCGCGACGCGTTCGAGCCCCGCCAGCAGGGGGCCGCCGACGCGGGCGTGACGCAGGTCGTCGACCGGGAGCACGGCAGGCACCTCGTCGGGCTCGCGGTCGTCCCCGGTGCGGTCGTCGTGCGTCTCGACGGCGCCCTTGCGGAAGGCGGGGCTCGAGGCGGGGCTCCCCCAGAGCTGCTCGAGCTCGGCGTCGACCCAGAAGAAGGTGGCTGACACGCCGGACATGTCGAGGCTCGTGACGAGCTCGCCGACCTCGGGCTGCACGATGGTCACGCCCGCCTCGTCGAGCAGGCGCGCGACGTGGCCGTAGAGCACGAAGAGCTCCTCGTACTTGTAGGTGCCGAGGCCGTTCAGCAGGACGACGACCCGGTCTCCAGCGTCCTCGGGCGCCTCCGCGAGCAACGAGCCCACCAGCAGCTCGGCCAGCTCGCGAGCCGACGGCAGGTCGGCCTCGCCGACGCCGGGCTCGCCGTGGATGCCGAGGCCGATGGACATGCGCCCCTCCGGCACGGTGAAGAGCGGCTCTCTCGCACCCGGCAGGGTGCAGCCGGAGAACGCGACGCCGAAGGAGCGGGTGCGGTCGTTCGCGCGACGCCCGAGCTGCTCGACGCGGTCGAGGTCGTGGCCTGCCTCGGCCGCGGCGCCGAGCACCTTGAACACCGTCAGGTCTCCGGCGATGCCCCGGCGCTTCGCGATCTCGTCCCGGCCGCCGCTGGCGATGTCGTCGGTCACGGCGACGACGCGCACGTCGACGCCCTCGGCCCGGAGGCGCTCGGCGGCCTGGCCGAAGTTCAGCACGTCCCCGGCGTAGTTCCCGAACGACAGCACCACGCCGCCGCCGCGCTGGACGGCCCGCGAGACGCGGCAGACCTGGCCAGCCGACGGCGAGGCGAAGATGTTGCCGTAGGCGACTCCGGCGGCCAGGCCGGGGCCGACGAGTCCGGCGAACGCCGGGTAGTGGCCGGAGCCGCCGCCGACGACGACCGCGACCTGGCCGTCGGCCAGGCGGTCGCGCCTCACGACTCCGCCGTCGACGCGGCGCAGCGACCCGTGTGCGGCCGTGAAGCCGTCGAGGGCCTCGTCGGCGAAGGTGGTCGCGTCGTACTCGAGGATGGTCATGACACCATCTCCTCTCTCGGGTCGGTGACGACGGAGGCGACCAGCGCCTCCTGCTCGTCGAGGACGGCCATCCGCTCGGCGCTGGGCAGCACCCGGCGGAGGTAGTCCCTGTTCAGGGCGGCGACGGAGAGCCCGTCCCCGCCGTAGTGCTCACAGACGAAGGTGCCGCGGAAGCCCGCCTCGACGGCGTCGCGCACGGCGTGCCGGTAGTTGATGAGGCCGAGCTCGAGCGGGGCCGGCAGGGCCGTGTACGTGCCGGTGGCCGGGTCCTCGTCGCGGTGGTAGTTCTTCACGTGCCAGTAGTTGGCATGGGGCAGGGTCGCGGCCAGCGTCTCGCGCCAGTCGTCGATCGGGCGGTGCAGCCGCACCAGGTTGCCGACGTCGGGGTTGAGGCCGACGTTGTCGAGACCCACCTCGGTCACGAGGCGCACGGAGCTCTCGGCGGTCCCGAGGTAGGTGTCCTCGTACATCTCGAGGGTCAGGTCGAGTCCGAGCTGGGCGGCGTGCCGGCCGAGCTCCGAGACGCGCTCGACGGCGAGCCGCCAGTTCTCGGGGTCGTCGGGCGCGTCGACCTCGCCCTGGGCCGTCCAGAACCAGAGGCGTTCGCGCTGCTCCGGCGTGAGCGGTCGGTGGAAGCCGACCGACACGACGCCTGCTCCCAGCCGGGCCGCGGCCTCGAGGGTGCGGTGGCTGTACGCGAGGTTCTCGGAGCCGGTCGCCGGGTCGATGACGCTCGACCGGACGACGCACACGCTGGTGAGGTCGACCCCCGCGGCCCGGCCGGCGGCGGCGAGCTCGTCGAGCCGACGGCCCGGGAGGTCGCCGACTCGCAGCCAGTTGTCGTTGATCTCGACGAGGTCGAACCCGGCCTCCGCGATCTCCTCGAACGAGGCCTGCCACACCTCTGGCTCGGCGTCGAGGGTGCTCGTGCCGTCGCGGCCGACGGCGGGGAACTGGAGCATCGCGGCGGCGATGGGCCAGTCCGCACGGGAGGGGCTCATCGTCCCGCCTCGTCCCGCGCGTGCTCGCGAGCCTCGGCCGCGTCGGGGTCGACCGCGGCAGCTCCGCGGGGGCCTCGACGCACCGCGAACCGGGCGGCCAGCTTCGGGCCGACCATGAGCAGCACGGCGAAGAGCAGGATGCCGACGCTGATGGGGCTCTGCAGCAGCACCAGGAAGCTTCCCTGGCCGATCGCCGACGTCTGCACGAGGGCCTTCTCGAACAGCGGGCCGAGCACGAGGCCCAGCACGAGCGGCGCCATCGGCAGGTCCAGCTCCTTCATGACCCATCCGACGACTCCGAAGATCAGCACGAGCACGACGCTGAACATGTTGTTGCTGACGGAGTACGCGCCGACGAAGCTCGTCAGCAGGATGATCGGGTAGAGGTAGCCGTAGGGGATGCGGAGCATCTGCGCGAAGACCGGCGCGAGCGGCAGGTTCAGCACGAGCAGCATGACGTTGCCGATGAAGAACGAGACGAGCAGGCCCCAGATGAGAGTGGGCTGCGTCTCGAACAGGCGCGGGCCGGGCTGCAGGCCGTAGACCGTGAACGCACCGAGCAGGACCGCGGTCGTGCCGCCGCCCGGGATGCCCAGGGCGAGCGTCGGCACGAAGTTGGCGTTCGCGGCGGCGTTGTTCGCGCTCTCGGGCGCCGCGACGCCTTCGATGGCGCCCTTGCCGAACATGGCCTTGCGGGGCGAGACGCGCTTCTCGATGCCGTAGGCCATGAAGGAGGCCAGGGTCGAGCCCGCACCGGGCAGGATGCCGAGCACGAAGCCGATGCCGCTGCCGCGGAGGATCGGACCGGCGCTGCGCTTCAGCTCGCCCCGGCTGATGACCATGTCGCGGAAGCGGGTGCGGATGGGGGCGTCGGCCCCACGACGGATCTGGTGCAGCACCTCGCCGACGGCGAAGAGGCCGATCATCACCTCGATGAAGGGGATGCCGCTCAGCAGGTTGATGCTGCCGAAGGTGAAGCGGGCGTCGCTGAACCCGGTCGCGACGCCGACCGTCGAGATGAGCAGGCCGGCGGCCGCCATCATGAGGCCGCGGGACAGCGAGCCGCCCGCGAAGCTCACGACGATGACGAGGCCCAGGATCATGATCGCCAGGTTCTGGACCGGGCCGAAGTTCAGGGCCAGGTCCGCGAGCGGCGGCGCGAGCCACATCAGCAGGGCCAGCGAGATGATGGCGGCGACGAACGAGCCGATGGCGCTGATGGCGAGGGCCGAGCCGGCCTTGCCGTTCTTGGCCATCTGGTAGCCGTCGAGCGTGGTGACCACGCTGGCGGCTTCTCCCGGCGTCGAGATGAGGACGCTGGTGATCGTGCCGCCGTACTGCGCGCCGTAGTAGATCCCGGCGAGCATGATCAGCGCGGTGACCGGCTCGAGGGTGAGGGTCAGGGGGATGAGGATGGCGACGCCGGTGGTCGAGCCGAGGCCGGGCATGAGCCCGATCACGGTGCCGAGCAGGACGCCGATGAAGCACCACAGCAGGTTCTCGGGCGTGAACGCCGTCGAGAAGCCGAGGACGAGGTTGTCGATCATGAGGGCCAGTCCCTAGATGAGGCCCAGCAGGCCCTGGGGCAGGGGCACGCTGAGGAGGGCGACGAAGACGGCGTAGGTGACCGCGCCGGCGGCGAGCGCCACGAGGGCGGAGGGGAGCACGCGGCGGCGCTCCACGAAGACGGCGACCACGAAGAGCAGCAGCACGAAGGCGAGCAGGAACCCGACGACCTGCACCATGACGAGCGTCACGACCACGAGCCCGAGCACGACGGCGAGCATCCGGTTCCGCTGACGTTGCGTGCGGCCGAGGATGTCGACGCCGTCGGCGTCGTCGTCGGCCACGAGCGGGGAGTGGATCGACTGGGTGCTCGTCGAGGGGGCGCCCGGGTCGCGCGGGTCCCCGAGGACGACCCCGTCCTCAGGACGGGACGCCGTGTCGAGGATGAGCTCGGCCTGCGTCGGCCGGTCGGACCGGCGACGGAGGCGCCCCACCAGGTCGAGGACCGCGAAGACCGCGACCAGGCCGCCCGCCATCGCGGGCAGGAACCCCGGGCCGATCTCGCCGCCCTCGACGGTCACGCCGTAGCCGAGGCCCCCGAGGAGGGCCGCGACGCCCACGGCCGCGAGGACGGCGCTGGCGGCGATCCCGCCGCGCTGCGCCGCGGTCACTCGCCGAACACCTTCTCGAGGTCGGCGGTGTTCTCGCCGAGGTACGTGGTGAACTCGTCGCCGTACTGGGCGTTGGGCTGGAGGTAGTTGCTCTCGACGTACTCCGTGTAGGCGTCGCTGTCGGCGTAGGCCTGGCCGGCGTCGATCCAGAACTGCTCGGCCTCCTCGCTGATCCCGCCCGGGGCGATGAAGCCGCGGAACTGCGCGAACGAGACGTCGATGCCCTGCTCGCCGGCCGTGGGGATGTCGGCCAGCTCGTCGTACTCGTAGCGCTCTTCCGCGACGGCGCAGAGCGCCTTGAGGTCGCCGGCCTCGAGCTGGGCGATGACCTCGGCCGGGTTGAGCGACGCGACGTCGACCTGGCCGCCGAGGAGGCCCGTGAGCACCTCGCTGCCCGACTCGAACGGGACGCGGTCGAACTCGACGCCCTCCTCCTGCTCGATGAGCGTGAAGACGATCTCGTCGAGCGAGGTCGAGCCGGAGACGGCGGCGACGACGCGCTCGTCGCCGGCGGCGTCGACGACGTCGGTGCAGGTGTCGTAGTCGCTGTCGGCAGGCACGACGATGAGCGTGAAGTCGTCGCCGACCTTCATGATCGGCGTGAAGTCCTCGTACGTGAACTGCACGTCCTGGGTGACCGGCAAGGCGAGCATCGCGGTCTCCGCGGCGAGGAGCAGGTCGTTCCTGCCCTCCTGGCCGAGGAAGTACGAGTAGCCGATGGCGCCGGAGCCGCCCTCGCGGTTCTCGACGCTCACGTTCAGGCCGGTGCCGCCCTCGAGGCCGGAGGCGATGGCCCGCCCGGACAGGTCGCTGCCGCCGCCGGCGCCCATCGGCACGAGCATGGTGACGTTGCCCGTGGGGGCGCCGTCGGAGGATCCTGCGCCGGCGGCGGAGCCGCAGGCAGTCAGGCAGAGCAGGGACGCCGCGGCCAGGCCGGCGACGAGGGGGGTACGTGACTTCATCGTCTTGATCTCCAGTGATCGGTTCCACCCGGGTGCAGACCACCCGCTTCGGCAACTATCGCATATCCTATCGGATCTACGCCAGTCGGATCTCGAGATGCAGGCCCCGACTGCGCCCCGGGAGCATCGCCACGGGCATCTGACGATCGCGCGCCTCGAGGGGTTCCCGGACGCGGCGACGGCGGCCGGGCTCGGGCTCGCCGACGTCGCCGAGCTGCTCGGCGCGCTCGTCGCTCGGGACACCCCGCGGGCGGGGCGCCGGCGCCACCGCCTCCCGCGAGCCTCAGCCCGAGGAGCGTGCCGGCGTCGCGTCGTCGTAGGCGGCGAGCAGGCCCCGGACGAAGTCCTCGACGACTGCGCGCTGGGACTCCCCCAGGGACTCGATCAGCGCCTCCACGCTGTCGATCAGGGGCGCGACGTGGCCCCAGGCGCGGTCGGACGACTCCTCGGAGGCCGTGACGACCAGCTTGCGCCGGTCGGTCGGGTGCGGGTCGCGCCGCAGGTGCCCGGCGGCCTCGAGCCGGTTGAGCACCAGGGTCGTCGCGGCGGTGGAGATGCCGAGGCGGCGCGCGAGCTCGGTCGGGGTCGTCGGCCCCGTCGTCATCAGGTGGTCCATCGCCTCCAGGCCCGCACGGTCCACGTCGAGCTCGGCGGCGAGGTGCTGCTCGAAGCGCTGCTGCCTGATCGCGATCTGCTGCACCTGCGCGCGGAGGTCGCCGCCTGCGCCGTCGCTCCCGTCACGGCGGGCGGCGGTGCGCTCGGCGCGGTCGGTGCGCTCGTTCCGGCTCGGCGGGGTCGAGGGCAGGTCCGGCTTGACGTCCATGCCCACCATGGTAATACTCTATCTTGCCAATCTTATTGATTACCAATGAGCGGAACGACCATGATCCCTGCCAAGACCGCCCTCGTCTCCGGCGCCAGCATCGCCGGGCCGGCTCTCGCGTACTGGCTCGCCGCCTACGGGTGGCAGGTCACCGTCGTCGAGCGTGCGCCCGAGCTCCGCGACGGAGGGCAGAACATCGACGTCCGCGGCGCAGGCCGCACGGTGGCCCGTCGCATGGGAGTCGAGGACGGCATCCGTGACGCCACGACCGGCGAGCTCGGCACGGAGTTCGTCCGGTCGGACGGCAGCACCGTCGCGCAGTTCCCGGCCAGCACCTCCGACACGGGCGGCGCGACGGCCGAGCTGGAGATCCTGCGAGGCGACCTCGCCCGCCTGCTCGTCGACGCCTCGGTCGGCTCTGGGACTGCGGGTGCGGTCGAGTACGTCTTCGGCGACAGCATCGCCGCGATCGACGACCAGCCCGACCACGTCCGGGTGTCGTTCGAGCACGGAGGCGACCGCGACGTCGACCTCGTCGTGATCGCGGACGGGATGGGCTCGCGCACCCGTCGACTCGTGTTCGGCAGCGCCCCGACCATCCGACCGCTGGGCCTGGACACCTCGTACCTGACGATTCCGCGGACGGAGCGCGACAGCGACTGGGCGCGCTGGCACAACGCGCCCGGCGGGCGCACGATGACCCTGCGACCCGACACCAAGGGCACGATCCGGGCCACGATGTCGTTCCTGTCGACGCCGGGCGCTCACGCTGGCCTCAGCCCGGACGAACAGAAGGACCTGCTCCGCGAGAAGTTCGCCGACGCCGGCTGGGAGGCGCGGCGCATCCTCGACGGGCTCGAGCAGGAGGGCGACCTCTACTTCGAGCACATCGGTCAGGTGCACGCGCCCGCCTGGACCACGGGACGCGTGGCCCTGCTCGGCGACGCGGCCTGGTGTGCGTCACCGATCAGCGGCATGGGCACGAGCCTCGCCCTCGTCGGCGCCTACGTCCTCGCCGGGGAGATCGCCGCCCATGTCGACCACCGCGACGCGTTCCGCGGCTACGAGCGGATCATGCGCCCCTACGTCGCGCAGGCCCAGCAGCTCCCGCCCGGGGCCCCCCGCCTCGCGAACCCGAGGACCCGTGCCGGGATCGCCGTGCTGAACACCGCCGCGAGGATCGGCGCCAGCCGGGCGTTCAGCGCGGTCGGCGGCACGCTCTTCTCTCCCCCGGCCGATGCGATCGACCTGCCCGACTACTCGCACCTCGTTCGCTGAGGCGGCCCGACCAGCCCGGCGCCGATCCGCTCAGGGCGCCTCGGTGGCCCGCTCCCGGAGGGACGACTCGAGCATCGTGTCGACGGCCGCGTCGACGAGACGGTCGGCCTGCGCCCGGGCGATGCGGCCGGACGAGACGAGCGCCGCGATCCCCTGCATGGTCGCCGCGAAGAGCATCTTGAAGACGTCGCGAGCGTCGGCGTCGGAGGACTCGTCCGCGGCGGGCCCCAGCGCACCGTCGAGCACGGAGAAGAGGACGCCCGCCGCCTCGTGCAGCCGACCGGCCCGCTGGGTCACCTTGGCCTGGAACATGAGCTCCATCAGCGCGGCGTCGTCGATGGCGAAGTCCACGTAGGCCCGCGCCACGCGCCGGAACCGGACGGGCAGGTCGCCGCCGGCCTCCAGCACCCGGCGCACCTCGGCCGTCAGCCGCTCGAAGCCGAACTCCGCGAGGGCGTCGAGCAGCGCCTGACGATCGACGAAGTGGCTCCGGGGGGCACCGTGGCTGACGCCGGCCCGGCGCGCCAGGTCACGGAGCGACAGCCCGTCGACGCCCGACTCCCGGAGGACCGTGGTCGCCTCGTCGAGCAGCACGGCCCGCAGGTTCCCGTGGTGGAAGGGCCGCTGCGTCATCGGCCCAGCATAGACCCGCACTAGTCATTGCCTATTTTCTAGTCAGTGACTAGATTGGCCGCATGACGACTCAGCGATCCCTCCTCGTGTTCGGCGGCACGGGCCAGACCGGCCAGCACTTCACCCGCCTCGCCCTCGGCGACGGACACCGCGTCCGCGTCCTGGCGCGGACGCCCTCGAAGCTCACCCTCGACGACGACCGCCTCGAGGTCGTCCAGGGCTCCGTCACCGACGACCTCGACCTCGACGCGCTGCTCGACGGCACCGACGCGGTCGTGATGATGCTCGGCGACGCGGCAGCCCAGCGCGAGCGCCCGGTGAACACGCCCCTCGTCCAGGCGCTCGTGCCGGCCATGCGTCGCACGGGCACGGAGCGCCTCCTCTACCAGGCCGGCGGGCTGAGCGCCGCGCCCGGCAAGCCGCTCGCCCCTGCCCTCCGGCTGGTGCGGAGCACGATCGCGCGCGGCTACATCGGACAGCACGAGGACAACGAGGCGGTGATGCGGCACCTGGACGAGGAGGCGCGGGACATCGCCTGGACGGTCCACCGTGCCGGGATCGGCTCCGACGGCCCGTCCCGGGGCGAGCTGCAGCGCTCGGCCCGCAGGATCAGCATCGGCACCTTCGTCGACTGCGCGAAGTACAACCTCACAGCCCTCTCGGACGACACGACCGTGCACACCTGCGACGGCAGCGCCTACCGGCGATAGCTCAGGCCGGGCTCCCCTAGGGGCCCGCGGGCATCCCGCCGAGCGCGCCGGTCACGAGGGCCTGCACGAGCCGGTCGGCGTCGTAGTCGGGGTCGGTCGCAGCCCCGATGCAGAGGTTGCCGACGCCCCTGAGGAGGCTGTACCCGTCCAGGGGCGCGTCGCCGCCGGCGAGCCCGCGATCCAGGCGGGCCGCCTCCAGCAAGGAGGCGCACACCGGGACGAGGCGGCCGACGAAGTAGGCGTGCAGCGCGTCCGACCCCGCGTCGTCGCCCCGGAGCGCACCGGGCAGGCCGTGCTTCGTGACGAGGAAGTCCACGAACAGCGCGATCCACTCCCGCAGCGCCTCCTCAGGGGACGAGCGCTCGGCGAGGAGGCGCGGGCCGGCCTCCGCACACGCCTCGACCTGGTGCCGGTAGACGGCGACGACCAGCGTCGGACGGGTCGGGAAGTGGCGGTAGACGGTGCCCACCCCGACGCCGGCGCGGGCGGCGATCTCCCGTACAGGCGCGTCGACGCCCGACTCCACGAACACCGCGGCGGCGGCGGCGAGCAAGGCCTGCGGGTCCTGTCGCGGACGGCCTGGGGGCCTGGTCCGCGCAGCGGATCGGTCGTCGTCCTGCGGATCGGTCATGTCGCCTCCTTCGAGGTCTCGATCTGGTGCTTGCTTAACGGAACAACGTTCCGTAACGTTGCGGAGCGTTGCTCCGATAGTCAGTCTCGCAGAGCACACCCCCAGGAAGGAAGCACCATGCCCTCAACCGCCACCACTCCGCTAGACAGTGTCATCGGGACTCCGAGCCCCGTCGTGTCCGTCGCCCCCGTGAGGCTGGCCGCCCCGGGCCGCCCCGTCCCGCTCGAGGTGCGCGTGTCGGCGCCCGCCACCGGGACGGACCTGCCCGTCGTCGTGTTCTCGCACGGCAACGGCTGGGACCTCGACGGCTACGCACCGCTGACGGCGTTCTGGGCGTCGCACGGCTTCGTCGTCGTCCAGCCCACGCACCTGGACTCCCGCCGGAACGGGTTCGGCCCCGACCACCCCGTCTTCCCCGACATCTGGACCGAGCGGATCTCGGACCTGACGCGCGTGCTCGACCAGCTCGACACCGTCGAGGCCGCCGCCCCGGGCCTCGCCGGCCGCGTCGACCGCAGCCACATCGCTGTGGCCGGTCACTCCTGGGGCGGCCAGACGGCGCAGTCGCTGCTGGGCGCACGGATCCTGGACGACGAAGGAGGCGTCGGCCGAGACAGGTCCGACGCTCGCGTCACGGCGGGCGTCCTGCTCGCCGCGACCGGTCTCGCCGGTGACGACCTGGCTCCGTTCGCCCAGGCGAACTTCCCGTTCATGCGCCCCTCCTTCGCCGAGCTGGCGACGCCGACGCTCGTGGTCGCCGGCGACCACGACCAGTCGAGGATGTCCCGCCGCGGCCCCGACTGGTTCATCGACGCCTACACGCACAGCCCCGGGGCCACCGACCTGCTCACCCTGCACGGCGCCGAGCACTCCCTGGGCGGGATCGTCGGCTACGAGGTCGCCGAGACGACCGACGAGAGCCCCCAGCGGGTCGCCGTCGTCCAGCGGCTGACCACCGCATGGCTCCGCACCGCGCTGCACGTCGACGACGGCAGCTGGGCATCTGCCCGCTCCGCCTTCCACGACGCCGCCGACCCGATCGGCCACCTCGAGAGCAAGTGAGGCGGTTCCCGGTCCACACCCCGGACCGCCTCATTGGTCAGCTGCTGCTGTATGGTCAGCACATGCTGACCATCCCGTCGCGCGTCGACGTCATGAACCGCCTGGGGCGCGCCATGGCCGATCCCTCCCGGTCCCGCATCCTGCTGCACCTGCTCGAGCAGCCCGGCTATCCCGGCGCCCTGGCCGAGCAGCTCGGCCTCACGCGCTCGAACGTGTCGAACCACCTCTCCTGCCTGCGGGGCTGCGGCATCGTCGTCGCCGTGCCCGAGGGGCGCTCGACGAGGTACGAGATCGCCGACGCCCACCTCACGCGAGCGCTGACCGCCCTGGTCGACGTCGTCCTCGCCGTCGACGACGGCGAGCCCTGCACCGACGACGCCTGCGACGTCCCGTTCTGCTGCGGGACCGGCGCGTGACCGCGACGGCCGCGCCGCGCCTCCTCGGGTCGGCCCGTCGGCTCGTGCTGCAGCGCCGGATCCGGATCATCGTCGCCGTCACGATCACGTACAACGTGATCGAGGCGATCGTCGCGATCGCCGCCGGCACCGTCGCCTCCTCGACGGCGCTGATCGGGTTCGGCCTGGACTCGATCGTGGAGGTGCTGTCGGCCGCCGCGATCGCGTGGCAGTTCGCGGCCCCCGACCCCGAGAAGCGGGAACGGGTCGCGCTGCGCGTCGTCGCCGTGTCGTTCTTCGGCCTGGCCGCCTACGTGTCCGTCGACGCGGTGCTCGCCCTCACCGGGATCCGCGAGCCCGACCACTCCCCCTTGGGCATCGTGCTCGCCGCGGTGAGCCTGGCGATCATGCCGTTCCTCAGCCTCGTCGAGCGCCGCACCGGCACCGAGCTGGGCTCGGCGTCGGCCGTGGCGGACTCGAAGCAGACGCTGATCTGCTCGTACCTGTCGGCGGCCGTCCTCGTCGGCCTCGTGCTCAACCTCGCGTTCGGCTGGACCTGGGCCGACCCCGTGGCCGGCCTCGTCATCGTCGTGTTCGCCGTGCGCGAGGGGCTCGAGGCCTGGCGCGGCGACTCCTGCAAGACGCCCGTGTCAGCCCTCACGGGCGAGCGCCAGGTCGAGGCCTGCGACTGCTGCTGACCCGCGCCGTCCACCCTCGTCGTCACGACGGCACGACGTCCGTGTCGCGACGACGGCTCATGCACCGCGCTGTGCCGCAGACCCTTCCCGTGCAGTCCGGTCGTCCTCGACGTCCACCCGCAGGACTGCGAGAGCCAGGCCACGCCTCCCTCGGGTCGACCACACCGCGATGACGGACGCGATCGCCAGCACGGAGGCGACGAACGCGAACAGCGGGACGTCGAGGGCGAGCAGCGTCGCCCACCCGCCGGAGCCGAGCGCCCAGCGCAGCAGGCGCCTGCCCGCCCCGGGACGAGGTGTCGGCCGCAGGCGGACGACGTGCTCCCCGAGGGTGCGCCCGGAGGCCAGGACGATGACCAGCTGCACCGCCGGCGCGACGAGTGCGCCGGTCGTGACGAGCGTCGCCAGCAGCGGGTCGTCGTCGTCGCGGTCGGCGAGGGCCCAGGCGAGCGTCGTGCCGACGCTGAGCACGCCGGAGAGGAGCCAGATGGCCAGGACGTCGGAGAGCATGCCGGAGAACCGGCGGGCGGCGGTCACGGGCCGGGGCCGGTCGGCGTCGACGGGGACGCCCGAGCCGGCCAGCAGCCCGACCATCGGTGCCAGCAGGGTGCCGACGACGGCGCCGGCGGTGTTCGCCATCAGGTCGTCGACGTCGAACAGCCGGTACGCGCAGGGGTAGAGGAACCAGTCGCCCGTGAGCTGCGTCAGCTCGATGAGCAGCGAGACGACGAACCCGGTGCCGAGGCCGACCAGGAGGCCGCCGAGGAGCCGCCTCCGGGCGACGGCATGCCGCGCGAGGGCGCCGAGCGGGACGAACAGCAGCACGTTGAAGAGGACCTGCGCGACGGCCGGGTTCGTCAGCAGCGAGCGCGGCCCGGAGATGCCGCCCTCCTTGACGATGTCGCCGACGAACGCGAACGGGGTCAGCTGCGCCGGGGCGGGGGCGGCGCACATGGTCGCGACGTCGGCAGGCAGGGGAAGCAGCGTGTAGGTGACGAGCGCGAGGGCGTAGACGAGGGTGCCGAAGGCGACGAGGGTGCGTCGGACACCGAGCTGGCCGTGTCGGCGGTACTCGGCCGCCGTCCACGGCACCAGGGCTCCGATCGCCAGCACGGAGCCGATCCCGAACGCGAACACTCCCGGCAGCACGTTTCCCATGCCCAGAAAGTACCGGGCTCGAGACCGTCGGCACATGGCCCCAGGGGAGGGTCCGAGTCGTCCCCCGGTACCGGGACGCGGTCCCCCGGGAGGACGACCCGGGGCCGTGTCACATCACGTTCCGAGCGTCACGTCCGACCATGACTCGACGTGACGCTCGGAACACGAGGGGACATCGCCGTCTCGGTCAGGCCCCGAAGGCGCGGGCGCCGGCGAGGAGGCGCTCGAAGGCCGCCTCCGTCGCCGGGTCGACCTCGCGACGTGAGGCGTCGGCGTCGTACCACTCGACGATCTCCCGAGCACCCGTGGCCCAGGACGTCGTCGCCTGCCAGCCGGGCACGAACGCCTTGACCTTGGTGTTGTCGAACACGACGGAGTGCGCCTTGTCGCCCAGGAGCCCCGGGCCCCACTCGGGCTCGACGACCGCGACGCTCTCGCTCGCCACGTGCACCAGCGCCGGCTCGTCGACGCCCGCTGCGGCCGCGAGGGTCGTGTATATCTGGTCCCACGGCAGGGCCTCGTCCGAGGTGATGTGGACGACGTCCCCGACGGCGGCCGGCAGGCCCAGCAGCCCGACGAACGCACGGGCGAAGTCGACGTGGTGGGTGAGCGTCCACAGCGACGTGCCGTCGCCGGGGACGACGACCTCGAGGCCGCGCCGCATCCGGTCGACGACGGTCCAGCCGCCGGTGACCGGGATCGTGGTGCGGTCGTAGGTGTGCGAGGGGCGGACGATCGTGACCGGGAGGCCGCGCTCCCGGTAGGCGCCGACGAGGAGGTCCTCGCAGGCGATCTTGTCCCGGGAGTACTGCCAGAACGGGTTGCGGAGCGGGGACGACTCGCGGATCGGCAGCGCGGCGACCGGCTTCTGGTAGGCCGACGCCGAGCTGATGAACACGTACTGGCCGGCCCGGCCGGTGAAGAGGTCGATGTCGGCCTGGACCTGGTCGGGGGTGAACGCGACGAAGTCGACGACGACGTCGAACGACCGGTCGCCGAGGGCCCGGCGGACCGACGACGGATCGGACACGTCCCCGGTCAGCACCTCGACGCCGGGAGGCGTCGGCCGGGCCGAGGACGACCCGCGGTTGAGGACGGTGAGGTCGTGGCCGAGCTCGACGGCTCGGGCCGCGGCCGCCGAGCTGATGATGCCGGTGCCGCCGATGAACAGGACTGTCAACGCTGACATGAGGGGGTCTTCTTTCTTCGAGGAGGACCGCCCCAGTCTGCTCGTTGCGCCCCTGGCGCGGACGACGGGCCAGGCGCCTAGGCGGAACCCCGGACGACGAGCTTCACGGCGCCGGCCACGATGCCCGGGGAGGGCGCTCCGCCGATGGCGTCGACGAGGTGCTGTGCGGCGGCGCGTCCGAGCTGCTCGAGCGACATGTCCACGCTCGTGAGCGGTGGTCGCGAGTCGCGGACGAGCAGGTCCCAGTTGTCGAAGCCGACCACGGAGATGTCGTCGGGGACGCCGACCCCCTCGTCCCGGAGCGTGTCGATGACGCCACGGGCGATGTGGTCGCTGCCGCCGATGATGGCGTCCACCGACTCGCTGCCCCGGACCAGGAGGCGGGCGCAGTCACGCCCCCATCCCTCGCCCCACTGCCCGAAGAGGGAGGTCCCGCCGACCAGTTCGAGCCCTGCCGCCGTCAGGGCCTGCTGGACGCCGGTCGCACGATCGCGCGCCGCGGCGTAGGACGCCTCTCCGTTGACCAGGGCGATGCGCGTCCGCCCCTTCTCGATCAGGTGCTCGGCGGCCAGGCGTCCGGCCTGGACGTTGTCGGGGGTGAAGGAGGCGTCGGCCGGGTCGCTGGAGGGGGCGTAGACGTAGACGACGGGGACGTCCGCGAGCAACGGGACCGGCGGGCGCGGGTTCGTCGTGCGCCCCACGATGAGCAGCCCGTCGACCCGACGCGTCAGCAGCGTCTGCAGGTGCAGCTGCTCGCGGAGCGCGTCGTCCCGGGCGTCGGCCAGGAGCACCGACAACGAGCCCGAGCCGAAGGCGTCCTCGGCGCCGAGCAGGACGGGCAGCACGAAACGGTTGTCGAGGTCGCTCGTGACCATCCCGATCGTGCCGGTCCTGGCCGAGTTCAGCGCCTGCGCGAAGAAGTTGGGCGTGAAGGAGAGCGCCGCGGCAGCCTCCTGCACCTTGACGCGGGTCGACTCCCGCACCTGGGCCCGGCCGTTCAGGGCCTTGGAGGCCGTGGCGACCGAGACCCCGGCGGCCCTGGCCACGTCGGCCAGCGTGACGGGCGTCGTCGCCGCCTTGCCGCCTCCTGCATTGGTCATGTACCGAAAATAGTTCACAAACTCATTGACGGGCAACCATTGCCCGTGTAACTTCACTCCCGAAACCAGTTTCGGTCTCTTTGCTCTCGACGATGAGCGCCCTGTGCTGCACCTGCCGGGCCCTCCGACGGAGCATCCGCAGCAGTTCAGAGAGGAACCTCCTGTGATCTCCTTCATCCGCAGCAAGCGCACCGCCGTGGCCGTCGTCGGCCTCGCCGCCGCGTCCCTGGCGCTCACCGGCTGCGCCGGCGGCGCGGGCGGCGGCTCGTCCGACGCCGCCTCGGGCACCTACACGTTCTGGGACCCGTACCCCCAGTTCGACGACTCGAGCGACTGGGCGAAGCTCGTCGAGAAGTGCGGCACCGACGCCGGCGTCACCGTCGAGCGCACCGGGTACGACACCTCCGACCTGACCAGCAAGGCGCTGCTCGCCGGCCAGCAGGGCAACTCCCCCGACCTGCTGCTCGTCGACAACCCGGTCGTCTCGACCCTGGCCGAGGCGGGCCTGCTCACGGACACCAACGAGACCGGGGCCGACACCTCCGACATCGAGGCGAACATCCTGGCCGCGGGCCAGCTCGACGGGAAGACCTACGGCGTCCCCATCGGCGCGAACACCCTCGCGCTCTACTACAACAAGGCCGTCCTGGACTCGGCAGGCGTCGACCCCGCGTCGGTCACCGACTGGGACAGCCTCACCTCCGCCCTCGAGGCGGTCTCTGCCTCCGGCGGCAAGGGCATCACCTTCTCCGGCATCGGCACCGAGGAGGGCAGCTTCCAGTTCCTGCCCTGGTACTGGGGCTCAGGTGCCGACCTCACCGAGCTCGACTCCGACGACGCCGTCTCCGCCCTGGCCCTGTGGACCGACTGGGTCGAGAAGGGCTACGCCCCCAACTCGGTGATCAACAACACGCAGACGACGAGCTGGCAGGAGTTCCTGACCGGCGAGTACGCCTTCGGCGAGAACGGCACGTGGCAGCTCGCCGGCGTCAAGGAGTCGGGAATCGACTACGGCATCATCTCGATCCCCGCCAAGGACGGCGGCGCGGCCCCTGCGCCCACCGGCGGCGAGTTCCTCACCGTCCCGGTGCAGAGCGACGACGCCCGCTACGAGGTGAGCGAGAAGATCCAGTCGTGCCTGACGAGCACCGAGAACCTCGTCGCGACCGACACGACGCTGTCCTACGTCGCCCCGACGAAGGACGCCCAGGCAGAGCAGGTCGCCACCGACCCCGACCTCGAGCCGTGGGTCACCGCGGTGGCCGATGCCAAGGGCCGCACCAGCGACGACCTCGGCACCGACTACCCGAAGATCTCGGAGCAGCTCTGGAAGGCCGTCCAGAACAGCCTCAGCGGGTCGTCCGACCCCGAGGCTGCCCTGCAGGAGGCGCAGCAGGCCGCCGCGTCCGCCACGAAGTAGCCCGACAGCACCACCAGCACCACCAGCACCACCCACCGCGACACCACCCACCGCACCGGGCACCGCCTGACGACGAGGAGCAGCACCATGAGCACCGACACGATGGAACGTCGCCAGGCACCGCCAGGGGGGAGGCCGGCCCCGGACCCCGGCCTCCCCGGCGACGGAGCGCGGCGGGGACGCCGTGGGCCCGGTGCCTCCCAGCTCACCGCCTGGGCGTTCCTCGCCCCGGTCGTCGTCTACCTCGCCGTCTTCTACGTCTGGCCGCTCGTCCGCAACGTCGACCTCTCGACGCACGACTACACGGTCCGGTCGTTCATCGACGGCACCGCGCCCTTCATCGGGCTCGAGAACTTCGCGGACGTCTTCTCCAGCCCGACCTTCGGGCCGGCGCTGGTGAACACCCTGCTGTTCACGGGCATCTCCATCGCGTTCCAGTTCACGATCGGCATGGCCCTCGCGGTGTTCTTCTTCCAGAAGTTCCCGCTGTCGTCGACGCTCCGGGCCCTGTTCCTCGTGCCGTGGCTGCTCCCGCTGATCGTCAGCGCCTCGACCTGGTCGTGGATGCTCAACAGCGAGAGCGGCGTCGTCAACTCCGTCATCCGCACCCTCGGCGGCGAGCAGATCAACTGGCTCACGTCCCCGCAGTGGGCGCTGACCAGCGTGATCATCGCCAACATCTGGATCGGCATCCCGTTCAACTTGGTGATCCTCTACAGCGGGCTGCAGAACATCTCCGAAGACCTCTACGAGGCAGCGGCGCTCGACGGCGCGAACGCCTGGCAGGTCTTCTGGCGCATCACGTTCCCGCTGCTGCGCCCGGTCTCGGCGATCACGATCCTGCTCGGCCTCGTCTACACGCTGAAGGTCTTCGACATCATCTGGATCATGACGCGGGGCGGGCCCGGCGACGCCTCGACCACGTTCGCCATCTGGTCGTACCAGCTCGGCTTCGGCTCGACCCTCCCCTCCTTCGGACCCGCTGCCGCGGTCGGCAACCTGCTGATCGTCATGGCGCTCGTCTGCGGGTTCGTCTACCTGCGCGTGCAGAGGAAGCAAGACCAGTCGTGAGCGCCACCATCAGGCCCGCCGCCGCCCCGACGTCGGCCGCCCGCCGCGCCTCCTCGAGTCGTGCCGGCCGCCGCAGCCTCGCCACCACGGTGTTCGGGGTCGCGCTCACCGCGATCATGCTGTTCCCGATCTACTGGATGATCAACGTCTCCCTGACCCCGACCGCCCAGATGCGGCAGAGCCCGCCGTCGTGGTTCCCCTCGTCACCCACGCTCGACGGCTACCGGGCCGTCGTGAGCGAGCAGCTGCCCTTCCTCGGCACGAGCCTGCTGGTCGGCCTCGGCACGGTCGTCGTCACTATCGCCCTGGCCGCGCCGGCCGCGTACTCGCTGGCCAAGCTGCGACCCGTCGGAGGAGGCGCGCTGAGCTTCGTGATGATCGTCGCGCAGATGATCCCCCAGGTGATCATGGCCATGGGCTTCTACGCGATCTACCTCAACCTCGGCATCCTGAACCACTGGTGGGGCCTCGTCATCGCCGACTCGACCCTGGCTGTGCCCTTCGGCGTGCTGATCTTCACCGCGTTCATGCGGGGCATCCCCGACGAGCTGATGAGCGCCGCGAAGCTCGACGGTGCCGGCGCCTGGCGCACCTTCCGGTCGGTGGTGCTGCCGGTGAGCCGCAACTCCGCCGTGACCGTAGGGCTGTTCGCGTTCCTCTGGGCGTGGTCCGACTTCGTGTTCTCGTCGACCCTCAACAGCGGCGGCGACGCCCAGACCATCACCCTCGGCATCTACCGGTACATCGGCAACAACAACCAGGAGTGGAACTCGATCATGGCGACCGCCGTCGTCGCGTCGATCCCCGCCACGGTGCTGCTCGTCGTCGCCCAGCGCTACGTCGCCGCCGGCGTCACGGCCGGCGCCGTCAAGGACTGACCCGCGCGTCGACCTCGGCACCACCTCCTCCTGCTTCCCCTCTCTTCTTGGAGCACATCGTGACCACCACCTCTCCGCGCACCAGCGCCTCCCGCACCGACCTCGGCGACAGCCGCCCCTTCTCCGGCCCGGTCGATCCGTCCCGTTCCGTCCTCACGCCGCTCGACGCGACCGAGATCCGGTTCACCGACGGCTTCTGGGCCGAGAAGCAGGCCCTGAACGCCGACGTCGTGCTGAGGCACTGCGAGGACTGGATGGAGCGCATCGGCTGGACGGCCAACTTCGACCGCGCTGCCGCCGGCCTCGACGACCCGGGCACCCCCTGGGAGCACTCCGGCATCGAGTTCGTCGACTCCGAGGTCTACAAGCTCCTCGAGGGCATGGCCTGGGAGCTCGGCCGCGAGCACGACCCCGCCCTGCAGGCCCGCTACGACTCCCTCGTCGACCGCGTCGCCGCGGCCCAGGAGGCCGACGGCTACCTGCACACGAGCTTCGGCCGTGCCTGGCAGCGACCGAGGTGGAGCGACCTCGAGTGGGGCCACGAGCTGTACTCGATGGGCCACCTGCTGCAGGCCGTCGTCGCTGCCGAGCGCACCGCCTCCTCGCCCCGTCTGGTCGAGGTCGGTCGCCGTCTCGCCGAGCACCTCTGGACGGTCTTCGGCCCCGGGGGGCGCGTCGCGATCTGCGGGCACCCCGAGATCGAGGTCGCGCTCGCCGAGCTCGGCCGCGCCGTGGACGAGCCCCGTTGGATCGAGCTCGCCCGCCTCTTCGTCGACCGGCGAGGGCACGGGCTGCTCGGCCAGATCGAGTACGGCTCCGAGTACTTCCAGGACGACCTGCCGGTGCGCGACGCCGACGTGCTGCGCGGACACGCCGTCCGTGCCCTCTACCTCGCTGCGGGAGCCCTCGACGTCGCCGTCGAGACGCGCGACGACGAGCTCGCCGCTGCCGTCCGACGACAGTGGGAGGCGACGGTCGCCCATCGCACGTACGTCACGGGCGGCATGGGCTCCCACCACCAGGACGAGGCCTTCGGCGCCGACGACGAGCTGCCGCCGGACCGCGCGTACTCCGAGACCTGCGCGGGCATCGCCTCGACGATGCTCTCGTGGCGGCTGCTGCTCGTGGAGGGCGATCCCCGGTACGCCGACCTGATCGAGCGCACCCTGCTCAACGTCGTGCTCGCCTCGCCTCGCGAGGACGGTCGCGCGTTCTTCTACACGAACACGCTCCACCAGAGGACGCTCGGCACCGAGCCCGACGAGGACGAGCTGAACGCCCGCGCCCTGTCCAGCCTGCGCGCGCCGTGGTTCGAGGTGTCGTGCTGCCCCACGAACGTGGCCCGCACCCTGGCCAGCGTCGAGCAGTACTTCGCGACCCGCACCTCCGACGGGGTGCAGCTGCACCAGTACGGCAGCTACGACGTCGACACCGTGCTCGACGACGGCACGCCGCTGGCGCTGTCGGTCGCGAGCGGATACCCCCTCGACGGGCGCGTCGAGGTGACGTGGCGCGGCGACGTCGACCGCGAGGTGGAGCTCACGCTCCGTGTCCCCTCGTGGGCCGACGGCTCGCCGGTCACGGTGGCCCTGCCGGACGGGGAGGTCCGGCAGGCGCAGGGCTCGACGGTCGTCGTCCGCCGCCCCTTCTCGGCGGGCGACGTCGTCGTGCTCGAGCTGCCCACCACGGCCGAGTGGGTCGCCCCGGACCCGCGCATCGACGCCGTCCGTGGTCAGGTCGCCGTCCAGCGCGGACCGCTCGTGCTGGCGCTCGAGTCGGTCGACCTGCCCTCCGGCAGCGTCAACGACGTGCTCGTGGACACCTCCGTCGACCCGGTCACGACGTCGACCGGCGCACGGGTCGAGCTGTCCCGCAGCCAGACGCCCGACAGCGGCTGGCCCTACGGCCGTGTCGAGGCCACCGCCCTGTGCCTCGGCAGCGTCCCGCTCGTGCCGTACGCCTCGTGGGGCAACCGCGGCCCGTCGACGATGCGCGTGTGGCTCCCCACGGACGACCTCGAGGCATGACGACCTCACGCGTATCGGTCGGGGCTACCCTACCGAAACCTCTTCAGGCCGGGTACTTGCTTAAAATGCAGCTGAGTGTCAGGGTTGCTGAAAGCGGTTTCGGATACTGCCGTCCCCCACGGCGCCGCTCGTCCACGCAAAGGAGCACAGGATGAGAAGAACGATGAAGAAGTCGACGGGGGCCGTCCTCGGCCTCGGCCTGAGCGCGGCGGTCGTCGCCGCGCTCCTCACCCCGGGGGCCGCGGCGAACGCCGCCGGGAACACCCTCGTCGTCGACGCGGCGAACAGCATCCGGCCCGTCACCCACGTCGGGGCGGGCGGCCTGTACGCCGTCGCGAGCGACACCGACCCTGCCCCGGGCCTCCTGACGCCGCTCAGGCTGAAGCAGCACACCCAGCCCGCACCCGGAGTCCAGCAGCTGGGCAACGGCGCGACGGTGCCCTCGGGCGACATCCTCAAGACGGCTCCGGCGTTCACCCGCGACGGTGCCCAGGCCTACGCGCGGATGCCCGACGTGTACCCGAACTTCCCCTACCGCTGGATCAGCTGGGCCGACTGGACCCAGAAGATCGACACGATGGTGAAGGCTCGCGTCGACGCCCGGTCGACCACGAACATCAACGGCTGGGAGCTGTGGAACGAACCCGACGGCACCTGGGACACCGCCAAGGCCGGCCCGTTCCTCGACGGCTGGACCCGCACCTACCGTCAAGTGAAGTCGCAGGACACGACCACCCCGATCGTCGGCCCGAGCTACAGCCGCTACTACCCCGACCTGATGCGCGACTTCATGGCAAGGGCCAAGGCCGACGGCACCCTCCCCGACGTCGTCGTCTGGCACGAGCTCGACGACGGTGGCTGGAACGACGTCGACGAGCACGTCGCCGACTACCGCTCGATCGAGCGCAGCCTCGGCATCAGCCCGAGACCTATCTCGATCAACGAGTACGGCTCCCCGAATCAGGTCGACACGCCCAGCGTCTCCGCCCACTTCATCGCCCAGTTCGAGCGCACCGGCATCAAGGACGCCGAGCGCGCCTACTGGTACGAGTCCGGCACCGTCGGCGGGCTCGTCTGGAACGACCGCCCGACCGGGTCGTACTGGCTGTACAAGTGGTACGGCGAGATGGCCGGGAACATGGTCGGCGTCACGCCCTCGGGCGACCTCGACGGCTTCGCGTCGTACGACTCGACCCGGAAGATCGTGAACGTCGCCCTCGGCGGGACTTTCGGCGACAACGCCGTCCAGGTCAAGGGCCTGGCGAGCTTCGGCTCCCAGGTCAGGGTGACGGTGAACTACACGCCGCGCTCGGGACGCATGACGAACGTGGCGGCTCCGACGCAGGTGTCCAGCACGACCGCGACGGTCGTGAACGGGGCCGTCACCGTGCCGATCACGAACCAGGACCACCTCGGCGCCTACCAGGTCGTCGTCACTCCCGCCTCGGGCCCGGTCACGAGCTACCAGCAGACGTACGAGGCCGAGAACGCCACCGTCGTCAACGCGTCGATCCTGCCGTCGGCATCGGCGTCGAACGGCAGCTACGTCGGACGCGTCGACGGCCTCGGAGACGGTCGGTCGAACTCGTTCGTCGACTTCGTGGTCGAGGTCCCGACGGCCGGCAGCTACTCACTGACGACCCGCTACGCGAACGGCGGCACGACGACGTCGACCCAGGGCCTCGCCTACAACGGGAGCGGCTTCTCGACCGTGTCGTACGCCCCGACCGGGGGCTGGGGCCAGTTCGCGACGTCAGCGGCCACGCCGATCACGCTGAAGGCAGGCTTCAACGTGATCCGACTCGCGAAGGGATCCCCGAACTTCGCAGGGGGCACCGGCTTCGCCGAGCTCGACTCGATCACGGTGACGCCCCGATAGGCGGCGGGACGCGGCCGGGCTCCTGACGGGGCCCGGCCCGTCAGTCGCGGGCGCGGCACCTCGAGCTCTTCGAGTACCTCCACCCGGAGGCGATCGAGACGAAGCCGACGCTCCCTCACGAGATCGGCACGCACCGTGTCGCGTTCTCCGTGGACGACATCGAGGAGGCGCTCGAGACCGCCGCGCGCCACGGCTGCCACCCGCTCCGGGGCGTCGCGACCTACGAGGACGCCTACGCGCTCACCTACCTGCGCGGCCCGAGCGGGATCCTCGTGATGCTCGCCCAGGACCTCACGAAGTGACGCCGGTGACCCCGCGGCCTCGGCGGCACGTCAGCCGAGCGACGTCGCTGCGAGACGCAGTGCGTGCAGCGCGGCGAGCGAGTGGGGAGCGAGACCGGCCTCGTCCGACCTGTCCCCGTCGGACCAGCTCGCGTAGCCCTGCTTGAAGGCGAGCACGCCCATCTCGCTGGCCAGCTGGGCGGTCATCTCCGGGACTCCGCGCGACTGGAGGGCGGACGTCATCGCCGCCGCCATCCCGACGCTCTTCAGGGCGTCGCGCTCCTGGAGCTCGTTGCTGGCGCTGATCGCCGCCCGGATGCGAGGTCCGAGGTCACGGTTGCGCGGACCCATCTCGGACGAGGCGCGCTCGAGCCCTGCCGCGACCGCCTCGAGGGGCGACGACCCGGCCGGGGCAGAGGCGATCCCCTCGGCCAGGAGCGCGCTGAGGGTCTCCTGCCCCGCGACGAGGAGCTCGCGCTTGTCGGGGAAGTGCCGGAAGAAGGTGCTCTTGGTGACGCCGGCCCGCTCGCTGATCTGGGTGACGGTGGTGTCGTCGTAGCCCTGGTCGACGAAGAGGTCGACGGCAGCGATGACGAGACGCTCGCGTGCTCCCGGTTCCCATCTGGCCATGGAGCAATGGTAACTGGATGGGACAATTGTCCCATCGCAGTGCTACGGTGACGGGACAACGGTCCCATCAGGGGGCCGTCCTGGCTGAGGAGCACCCATGCACGTCTTCGTCACCGGAGGCACCGGCACCATCGGCTCGCCCGTCGTCGCAGAGCTCCTGGCTCACGGCCACACCGTCCTGGGCTTGGCCCGCTCGGCCAGCTCGGAGGCCGCCCTGCGCGACGCGGGCGCGGACACCATCCGAGGTGGTCTCGCCGACCTCGGCGTGCTGCGCGAGGGCGCCCGGCAGGCCGACGGAGTGATCAGCCTGGCGTTCGGCAGCGACTACGGCTCGGCCGAGGCGCTCGCGACCAGCATCGACGACGAGGGCGCGGCCATGCGCACTCTCGGGGAGGCCCTCGTCGGGACGGAGAAGCCGTTCGTCGTCGTCTCGGGCACGCCGTGGACCCCCGGACGACCGTCGACCGAGTCCGACCCGTTGCCGAAGGAGGGCCCCGTGGCCGGCCGAGCGGTCTCGGTCGAGGCTGCGCTGGCACTGTCCGCCCGAGGTGTCCGCGCGTCGGCCGTGCGGATGCCCCGCACCGTCCACGAGAACGGCGAGGGCGGGTTCGCCGGCCTCCTGACGGAGGCGGCCCGCTCCGCAGGAGTCGCTGGCTACCCGGGCGACGGCACCCAGCGCTGGCCCGCCGTCCATGCACGCGACGCCGCCGTGCTGTTCCGGCTGGCACTCGAGAAGGCTCCCGCCGGGACCGCGTGGCACGCGGTCGCGGACGAGGGCGACAGGGTCGTGGACATCGCCGCGGTCGTCGGACGTCGCCTCGGGA
Organism: Frigoribacterium sp. CFBP 13729; assembly: GCF_014841875.1. NCBI lineage: Bacteria > Bacillati > Actinomycetota > Actinomycetes > Micrococcales > Microbacteriaceae > Frigoribacterium > Frigoribacterium sp. CFBP 13729. The sequence continues at coordinate 1,388,333 of NZ_JACYUR010000001.1, forward strand.
TCCCCACGGCTCCGGTCGCCGACGAGGTGTTCGGTCCGTTCGGACCGATCTTCGCCATGGACCAGCCGTCGTCGAGCACCGTCACGAGGGAGGCGCTGGGGTGGGAGCCCACGCACGCGAGCCTGCTCTCGGACTTGGAGAACCTGCAGCCCTAGGAGCGGTGCGCACCACCCTGTCCGCGTCCGTCAGGAGATGACCCGGTCGAGCCACTCCAGGAGCAAGCGGCGCTCGGAGCTGCTGAGCTGCTCGAGCTGGGGGGCGAGCGCGCGGAACGCGACGGTCGTCGACAGGTCGCCCGGTCCTTCGGAGGCGGGCGCCTCGGTCAGGATCTGCGCGAGCAGGCCCGCCAGCACGGCCTCGGAGAGCCCCGGGTCGCGCTCGTCGACCGGCGTCGCGAGCAGCGTGGTGATGACGCCCACCCCGGAGGACTGGACCAGCCCCACGGCCCGGACCTCGGAGAGCCGCAGCCGCCCCGCGACCGCGACCCGGTGGATCCGCGCCTCGAGCACCTCCTTGCCTCGGCGGGCGGCAGGTGAGCCCGCCACTCGACCGGGGTCGCTGAGCAGCGCGAAGAGAGCCGGGTTCGCGAGGCCGAACGCGACCTGGCTGCGCCATCCGTCGCGGAGGTCGTCGACCGGGTCGACGTCCGCCTCGGCCGCCGCCTCGACGACCGACGCCTTGGCCGCCACGAACGACGACATCACGCTCTCGGCCACGGCCTCGAGCAGGCCGTCCTTGTCGCCGAAGAGCCGGTAGATCGCTGGCGCCTGGACGCCGGCCGCCTGCGCGACGCCCCTCGTCGTGACAGCGCCGGGACCCTCGTCCCGCAGGAGCCGGGCGGCGACCTCGACGATGCGGGTGCGGGTGTCGGGAAGAGTCGTGGCGTCGATCACGTGATCAACGATAGCGGCTCCTTGCTATCGTTGAGATTCCAGCGTTAGCATCAATGCCGTACCACGGATACCGCATCCGAGGACCACCGAGAGGCTCACCTCATGATCATCGTCACCGGCGCCACGGGCTCTCTCAACGGAGCCACCGTCGACCACCTCCTCGAGACGGTGCCGGCGTCCGACGTCGTCGTCGTCGTGCGCGACGCCGCGAAGGCGGCCCGCTTCGCCGATCGAGGAGTCGAGGTGCGGACGGGCGACTACGCCGACCCCACGTCCCTCCCCGCCGCCTTCGCAGGAGCCGACCAGCTCCTCCTCGTCTCGTCCAACGACCAGCGGGCCGATGCCGTCGCCCTGCACCGGAACGCCGTCGAGGCCGCCGTCGACGCAGGCGTCGGTCGGGTCCTGTACACGAGCCATCAGGGCGCGTCGCTCGAGACGCCGTTCGGGCCGGGTCGCGACCACGCGGCGACGGAGGCCCTGCTGGCCGACTCGGGCCTCGCCTGGACCTCGCTGCGCAACGGGTTCTACGCCCACAGCCTGACGTGGTCGCTCGGAGATTGGCGCGAGACGGGCGTCATCACCGTGCCGGTCGACGGGCCGATGTCGTGGACGGCTCGGGAGGACGCCGCCGAGGCGGCTGCGCGCATCCTGCTGGCCGAGCAGGCCTTCGACGGCCCGACGACCCTCACCGCGGCCGCCGCGCCCACCTTCACCGAGATCGCCTCGATCGCGACCGAGGTCTCAGGACGACCGGTCAGGACCGAGGTCGTCGGCGAGGACGCGTGGATCGACCGGCAGGTGACGTCCGGCCAGCCGGAGTTCGTGGCCCGCTTCATGCTCGGCATGTACCAGGCCGCGGCCCGCGGGTTCTTCGCGGGCACCGATCCCCGGCTCGGCGAGCAGCTCGGACGCGAGCCCCGGACGGTCCGCGACCTGCTCGTGGCGGAGCACCGCGGCTGACCAGCACAGCTGGTCACCAGTCACGAGACGTGGCCGCCGAGCCCGTCAGTTCGCGAGGTCGGCGAGGGGAAGGGTGAGCTCGATCGTCGTCCCGGCGGCCGAGGTCGAGGCCACGCGGACGCTGCCCCCGTGACGCAGGGCGACCTCGCGGAGGAGCGCGAGGCCGATGCCGAAGCTCGGGCGAGTGCCCTGCCCTCCGCTCGTCGGAGCCGGAGCCGGCGCCGGCGCCGGGGCCACCGAGCTCACCGCGGGCGACTCCGACCGGGCGAACCGGTCGAAGACGCGCGTCGGGTCGATCCCGATGATGCCGGGCCCACGGTCGGTGACGGCCAGCACGACCGAGCCTCCCCTGACCTGGGTCGACACGGTGATCGTGGACCCGCCCGGCGCGTGGCCGAGGGCGTTGTCGACAAGGGCCAAGACGGCCCGTCGGAGGCTCGCGGGCGGCACGGCGACGCGGACCGACCCGTCGCCCTGCTGGTCGAGCGCCACCGCACGCTCCTCGGCCAGCACCGACATCGACCGCAGGACCTCGGCGACCACGTCGTCGAGCACGGCTGACCCCGCCGACGTCGCTCCCTCGGCAGGGTCGCCGCCGGCCGCCTCGAGCAGGTCGCCGACGATGTCGATCAGGGCCCGCGAGTCGTCGCGGAGCCTCGCCAGGTCGGCGGTGACGTTGTCGTCGGCGGTCGCCGCGCCTCCTGCGATCCGGCGCTGCAGCGCCTGGAGACGGGCGTCGAGCACGGCCAGGGGCGTGCGCAGCTCGTGACTCGCGTCGGCGACGAACTGGCGCTGCAAGCGCAGGGCCTCACCGAGCGGCCGGACGGCGCGTCGGGCGATGACCACCGTCACGACGCCGGCGAAGACGACGCCGGCGACGCCGAGGACGACGAGGCCGGCCACGACGTCCGTGGCCGAGACGAAGACCTCGCCCTGGCCCGCGGCGGCGACCTGCTCGAGGCGCTCCTGCGGGACGGTCTGGTGCAGCACCCACGCGATGGTCAGCGCGAGGGCGCCGACCACGACGAGTCCCGAGACGAGCACGATCTGTCGGCCGATCGACCGGGCGGCGGCCTGCAGGGCCGCGGCCTCGGGATCGGCAGCGGGCGTTGCCTGGGCACCGGCACCGGCACCGGCACCACCGTGCCCGCGCCCGCGCCCGCGCCACCAGCTCACAGGGCACCCACCCGGTACCCGCGCCCTCGGACGGTCAGCACGACGTCGCGGTCGATCTTGCGGCGCAGGTAGCTGACGTAGGTGTCGACGGTGCCGAGCTGCTCGCCGTGCGGGAACACCCGGGCGAGCAGGTCGGCCCTGTCGAAGGTGTGGTCGGGGCGTCGGGCGAGCTCGGCGAGGAGGGCGCTCTCTCGCTCGCTCAGCACGACGCGGCTCGACCACGGCGTGACGACGATGCGGCTCTCGGGATACAGGCGGGCCTCCCCCACGTCGAGCCAGCGCTCCTGGGCGGCGAACGACCGCGTCAGGGCGCGCAGCCGGGCGAAGAGCTCGTCGAACTCGAACGGCTTGACGAGGTAGTCGTCCGCCCCGCCGTCGAGCCCCGCGACCAGGTCGGCGGTCGTGCCGAGCGCGGTCAGCATCAGCACGGGGGTCGTCACGTGCTCGCGACGGAGGGTCGCGACGAGCTCGGTGCCCTCGAGCCCCGGGAGGCGGCGGTCGACGACGAGCACCGCGTGGCCTCCTGCCCGGGCGGCGTCGAGCCCGCGTCGGCCGTCGGTCTCGAGGTCGACCTGCCAGGCCTCGCCGAGCACGTCGGCCACGATGGGCCCGAGCCCGGGGTCGTCCTCGACCAGCAGGAGGCGCGGGCGCGCGTCAGGACCGGTCACCCACCGCCTCCTCGTCCCTCGTCGTCGTCGCTGCGGCCGTCCTCCCGGCCCGAGCGGCGCGCGAGCGCCGCAGGGCCGTGACCACGATCGGTAGCACCGACACGACGACGAGCCCGACGGCGAGCAGGTCGATGTGGTCTGCCACGAACGGTAGGCCACCGAGCAGCGATCCGAGCACGGTCATGCCGACGGCCCAGAGGAGAGCGCCGGTGAGGTTCCAGACGACGAACCTGCGGTACGGGTAGCCGCTCGTGCCGGCGGCCAGGGGAACGAAGGTGCGGACGACGGGCACGAACCGGCCGAGGACGAGCGCCTTGCCGCCGTGCCGCTCGAAGAACGCCTCGGCCTGCTCGAGGTGCGCCGTCTTCAGCACGCGGGCGTCGGGACGGAACCAGCGGCGACCGAACCGATGGCCGAGGAAGAACCCGACCTGGTCGCCGGCCGCCGCCGCGAGGAACGCGCAGAGCGCGATCACCGCGACGCTGAGCCCGAGGCTCTGGTGCAGCAGGCCGGCGGTGACCAGCAGCGAGTCGCCGGGCAGGAACGGGAACAGCAGGCCCGACTCGACGAAGATCATGAGCGACAGGCCGCCGAGGGCCCACGGGCCCATGCCGGCGAGGAGGGTCTGGGGGTCGAGGATGCTCACGAGCGGGTCCGTCCTGGGTCGGTGGTCGGGGAGGGGTTCGGCGCCGACGGCTGGACGGGGTGGGCCGACACCGAGCGCTGCTCGATCCGGTCGAGGAGGTGCAGCCACGGCGGCAGGGCCAGCGCCACCACCGAGCAGCCGAGCACGACCGAGGCGAGCGTGTCGCTCGGGTAGTGCACGCCCACCCAGACGCGCGACAGCCCGACGCCGGCCACGGCGAGCGCCGCCGTCCCGATCACGACCGGTGCGCCGCGCCTCCCCCAGGCGAGCAGGACCAGGGCGAGCGCGAGCCCGGTCGCGAGGGCCGTGTGCCCGCTGGGGAACGAGAACGAGTGCGGCTCGACGATCAGCGGGTCGACGAGCAGCCCCGGGTCGGGCCGGTCACGCTGGACGACGAGCTTGACCAGCTCGGCGGCGGCCCACGGCCCGGTCGCGACGCCGAGGGCAGTGAGGGCGGCGGCCGCTCGGCGGCTCACGACCCACACCGCGACGACCAGCAGCAGCACGAGGGCCGCGCCCAGCTGCGGCCCGAGCAGTCGGTCGACGAGCAGTGCGGCCCCGTCGAGCACGGGGACGTGCGCGCGGCTCGCGTGCTGGACGAGGTCGAGGTCGACCTCGCCCACGCTGCCTGCGCCCGAGGTGATCAGCAGCCCCGCGACGACGACGCCGGCGACGCCGGTCGCGCCCCAGGCCGCCCACGCCCGGTCGTGGACGACGGAGCGGACAGCCGGGAACAGAGGAGGCGCGGTGCGGCCGCGAGGGAGCGCCGGCGAGGGCGGACGGTGCAGGACGGTCATGCACGCAGGCTCCGCCCGGCCGTCCCAGAAACCGCTCAGACGCCCTGGCGGGCCGACCCGCGCCTCCTCGTCTCGGGCGGTGCGCCTCCTCGTCTCGGCCTCTGGGGGCTTTCTGGGAGGCGACCCCCGACCGTCGTCGCATGACGACACGCGCTGTTCCGACCGGGGCCCCGACCCTCGACCGCCGGGCCCTGCTGAGCAAGGTCCCCGAGATCACCCTCGCGTTCTGGGTGATCAAGGTGCTGTGCACCACCGTCGGCGAGACCTTCGCCGACTTCCTCGCCGACGGCCTCGGACTCGGACTGACCGTGACGAGCATCGTGATGGCGGCCCTGCTCGTCGTGGCCCTCGTCGTGCAGTTCCGGACGCGGGCCTACGTGCCCGTCGTCTACTGGCTCGCGGTCGTGCTGATCAGCGTCGTCGGCACCCTCCTCACCGACACGCTGACCGACTCGCTCGGGGTCAGCCTGTGGCTGTCGACGGCCGTCTTCGCGGTGGCGCTGGCCGCCGTGTTCGTCGTCTGGCACCGCGTCGAGGGCACCCTGTCGATCCACGAGGTCACGACCCCGCGCCGCGAGTCCTTCTACTGGGCCGCCGTCCTGATGACCTTCGCGCTCGGCACGGCCGTCGGCGACCTGCTCGGCGAGCAGCTCGCGCTCGGCTACCTGCCGTCGGCGCTGCTGTTCGCCGCAGCCATCGGGGTCGTCGCCCTGGCCCACCGGTTCGCCGGCGCCGGGTCGGTGCTCGCCTTCTGGGCGGCGTACGTCCTCACCCGGCCGCTCGGCGCCTCCGTCGGGGACTTCCTGTCGCAGCCGGTCGCGGACGGCGGGCTCGGCCTCGGGTCGACCGTCACGAGCGTGGTGTTCCTCGCGGCGATCGCGGCCCTCGTCGTCGTCCTCACGGTGCGGCGACCGGCGCGCCCGGCCCTGCGCGTCTAGCCGCCCCCGCCCCTCCTCCCTCACCACCCACTCGAGAAAGAAGACCCCATGGACTGGCAGCTCAACGGCCTCCCCCTGCACCCGCTCATCGTCCACCTCGTGACCGTCGCGTTCCCGACGGCGTCGCTGCTGATCCTGGTCGGGGCGTTCTGGCCCGCGCTGCGACGGCGGCTGGGCATCATCACCCCGCTGATCGCCCTGGTCTCGTTGATCGCGGTGCCCCTCGCGACGTCGTCGGGCGAGTCGCTGGAGGAGCGGGTCGGCGGGAGCGCACTGCTCGAGACCCACACGCAGCTGGGCGACACCCTGCTGCCCTGGGCGATCGCAGTGGTCGTCGTGGCCGTGGCGCAGTGGGCGTGGCAGCACTGGGTGCTGACGCCGGAGAGGCAGCGTCCCCGTCCGGCAGTCCGGGGCAGCGCCCGACTGATCGTCGGCGCCCTGCTGACGGTCCTGGCCGTCGGGACGAGCATCGGGGGGATCGTCACGACGGTCCGGATCGGGGACTCCGGCGCGAAGGCCGTGTGGTCCGACTCCTCGCAGAGCTGACAGGGCTGTGCCGATGTTCGCCGGGTGGCGCGATCACGACGCCCCGGCGGTGGACGCCTATCGCGTCGGCGTCGCCACGGTGAGCTCGGCGACCTCGACGACCGCGTCGTCGGGCATGTCCGGGTACCAGTTCTCCCGGAGCTGCTCGGCGAAGAGCGCCATGTCCGTCCCTGCGGGCTGTCGCGCCTGCTCGGCGGTGAGCTCGTCGAGACGATGGCGCCGCACCGCGGTGACGTGCCCAGCGAGGGGCGGGGCGGTGAGGTGCTCGTCGAAGACGAACGTCGACGCTCCGACCCGGACTGACTCGCCCCACCGGACCGTCGTCACCTTCTCGCCGCTGACGATCGCGTCGTAGTGCTGCCGGTGGAAGTGGACGATCTGGCGCGCTCCGTCGGTCATCCGACCAGCCTGCCCCTTCCGGCCCGTCATCCACCTGTGCCACGGACCGCGTGGCGCTCGTCCGATCCGGATGAGACGGGGACGCAGAGGCTGGCGCGTCCGCGTCTGCCACGTGTCGAACTCACGACGTAGGGCGGCATCGTCGCCGTAGATCTGCCAGGCGTCGTCCTGTCCGAGCTCGATGCCGAGCCTGCGACGCTGAGTCCGGTTCAGGAACTGCTGCTTGAAGGTCGCGAACTCGACGTCGACGCTGCCTGACGTCATGACGACAGCTCGGCGGAAGCCCGCACCCGAGTGGCGGTGGTCCGGTCACGTCCCCCGCCGTCCGTCGGAGCGATGACCGTGCCTCGGGGCTGGGAGTACTTCCTCGGTGCCAGGCTCGGGACGTCCCCGGCCTCGGTGGTCACGACGAGCCCCCGGGAGCTCTCCGCCGAGTCCGCCAGTTCGCGCAGCCACGTCTCGTTGATGACCGGGACACGGCTGCCGTCGAACTTGAAGTAGATGAGCACCTGCGGGTGCATCCAGATCGCGCTCCGTCCCGAGCCGGCCTCGACGCTGTCCTTCCAGGACATGAGGAACGCCTCGCCGCGGCGGAGCTTGTTGACGATGACGATCTGGAGGTGCGTCAGGGTGCGGTCGTCCACGACGACCACGAGCCCGTCGTAGCTGATGGAACCCATGGGGTGGTCCGTCCAGACCACCGATGTGGATGAGATCGTGCACCGTTTCCCGACGCATCCGGGGCCTGGGGATGCCTCATGAACATTCGATCAACGCTCGGTACGCGCGACTCTATCCGCTGCGGGCCCTGCCACAAGAGGCTGCCCCCGCAGCCCTGCCAGCGTGACGTGACACGATCGCATCATGAGACGCGAAGTCGTGCACGAGGGGTCGCCCACGAGCATCGTCGTCGCGGCCATGACCGGGGTCGTCCTCCTCGGCGTTCCCCTCGCGTTCGTCGGCTGGTACGTCGTGGCGATCGGGTCCATGGCGTTCGCCGGTTGCAGCTCACGACCGGGCAGCTGCAACTATGCCCTCGGCAGCGGGACCCTGCAGGGCTACCCGTTCCTCGCCGGGCTCATCGTCCTGGTCTGCGCCGTGGGCATCTGGGTGCTCCGTGACCGCGTCCGCCCCTCCCGCCTCGTCGGCCTCGCCTTCGGTGCACTGCTCGCGCTGGGCGCTCTCATCGTGGCCTCTGCTGCTCTGGTGACCCATGCCGCGTCCGCGTGAAGCCGCCCGAGTTCGTCCTCCGGGCATCCCGCGATGTCCATCGACGGCAAGCGCGCCACGGTCCCTGCCTGCTTGCCCTCGCGAGACCGCCTACTGAGACGATGGTCGGTCGACTGAAAGTCGTTCCAGAGCGTGCATCAGCGTCGCGTGCTCGAGGCCCTCGGTGCGTTGCAGCAGGTGTTCTCGGACCGCGGCGGCGTGGATCGGTCGCGCGATCCGGACCAGGTTCGCTCCCTCGTCCAGGACTCTGACGAGAACGCCACCGTCGACCGCGCTGCGACTGACGAGTCCACGGCTCTCCATGCGCGTGAGCTGGTGAGAGAGGCGACTGCGATCCCACTGCAACAGACCGCCGAGATCGTTCTGGCGAAGCTCCCCGCCACCCATCTCGACCAGTCGGGTCAGGATGCCGAAGTCTTGATCGGACAACCCCGAGCCCGCCTTGATGTCCTCGGCCACACGCTGCCGCACCATGTCGGCGGCGACCTTCCACGCATGCCACAGATCCTGTTCCTGTTCCGTGAGGGGTGCGGTCATGCGTCGAACCTACCGGCCGTGGTGTTGACGCGTCAACGCGGTAGGTCCATGCTGTTGACATGACAACACACAGCATGAAGAAGGTCGCTCTCGTCTCCGGCGGAAACAGAGGCATCGGCATCGCGATCGTGCGGGGCCTCGCCTCGAAAGGCTTCATCGTCCTGCTAGGCGCGAGGAGCATCGGCGCCGGCGAGGAAGCAGCGGCATCACTGGACGGTGACGTTCGCCCCGTCGTCCTCGACGTCACCCAGCAGGATCAGGTCGACGCTCTCGCCGCGGATGTCTCGGACGAGTTCGGGCACCTCGACGTGCTGGTGAACAACGCCGGCGTCAGCACCCTCACCTTCCACCCCATGGACCACCTGCCCAGGCCGACCGAGGAGACGGTCGACGACATCAGGAACGTGTACGAGGTCAACGTGTTCGGCGTCGTCCGGATGATGACCGCGTTCCTGCCGCTCCTCACGAAGGCGGACGCACCGCGGGTGGTCAACGTCACGAGCAAGCGCGGGTCCATCGGCGAGGAGGGCGCTTGGGCGGGGCAGCCGTCGATGGCGTACTCGAGTTCGAAGACAGCCCTCAACGCCCTGACGGTGCACTACGCCCGGCAGTTCGCCGACACGTCGTTGAAGATCAACGGCGCCGCCCCAGGACACGTCGCCACCGACTTCAACGACTTCCGTGGCACCCGGACGCCCGACGAAGGCGCCGCCGCCGCCATCCGCCTGGCCACCCTCCCCACGGCCGGCCCGACCGGCGCGGTCTTCGAGGACGATCAGCAGCTCGCGTGGTGAACGGCCGATGACCGATCGCCTGGCCGACGTGTCTCCTGTCGGTGACGACCGAAGGCGCGTCTGACACGTGAGCGGCCCCGGCCTCAGGCGCCGGCGCCGCCGTCGACGGGCACGATGGCACCCGTCACGGCCGATGCACGATCGCTCAGGAAGAATGCGGCTACCTCGGCGACTTCGAGGGCGGTCGCCATGCGGCCCATCGGGCTGGCCGCGTTGTTGGCGTCGATGATCCCCGGGGCCTTCTTCTCCCACTCGTCCATCATCTCCGTCGCCGTTCCGCCGGGCATGAGCCCGTTCACACGGATGCCCTCGGCAGCCCAGGTGACCGCCGCCGTCTCCGTGATGCTGTTCAACGCCCTCTTCATGGCCCCGTACGCCGGCAGCGGCGGCACGCCACGGCGACTGCCGATGCTGGACGTGTTGACGATCGCGCCGCCGCCGGTCTTCCGCATGAGGGCTGCTTCGGCGACCATCGCGACCCAGTGTGCACGGAAGTTCACGGCGAACTGCTCGTCGATGTCGTCATCGGACGTGGTGTCGAGTGGGCCGATTCCTTGCTGGTTGATTCCTCCGTTGTTGAATGCCCCGTCGAGGCGCCCGTGGCGTTCCTCGACTCGCTCGACGGCCGCACGGATGCTGGCCCGGTCGGCGAGGTCCATCGCGACGGCGTCAGCCGTGCCGCCTTGGGTGCGGATCTCGTCGACGAGGGCGTCGAGCGCCCCCGTGCCGCGGGCAGCGAGCACGACGGATGCGCCCTCTCGAGCGAAGAGACGGCTGGCCGCGGCGCCGATGCCGCGGCTGGCTCCGGTGATGAAGATGACCTTCCCGGTCAGAAGGCCGACCGGCGTGGACTCAGTGTTGTTCGTCATGTAAAGAGCGTCTGCGCCCTGGGAATCTGCATCCAGGCACAAACGGTACGCGGGTCCACCGCCTCTCAGGGCGGAGACTCGTGACATGGACAAGGGTGAGCTCGCAGCTTTTCTCCGGAGTCGCCGCGAGCGTCTCCGCCCCGAAGACGTCGGCCTCTCGTCCGGGTCTCGGCGAAGGACTCCAGGTCTTCGGCGCGAGGAGGTCGCCGTCCTCGCTCACGTCTCGACCGAGTACTACGCCCGACTCGAACAGGGCCGCGCGCCTCGGCCCTCAGCCGTCGTCCTCGCAGGCATCGCGGGCGCACTGCGTCTCACCCCCGAAGAGTCCGACCACCTGCACCGGCTGGCTGGCACCGCCCCCACTCCGACGGGACTGCACAGTCGCGACGTACGGCCGAGCATCCTGACCCTGCTCGAACGGCTCCCCCACACCGCCGGGATCGTCCTCTCGGCCACGTTCGAGGTGCTCGCCTGGAACGACCTGGCGGCAGCTCTCATGGAGGACTTCTCCCTGCTCGTTCCCCGCGATCGCAACCTCGCGAGGAAGACCTTCCTCGAGGGTGGGCAGCCGCCGGAGGCGATCTACGGGATCTCCGACGAGGCCGCATTCCGGGAAGGTGTCGTGACCCGACTCCGTAGCGCCCAGGCTGTCTACCCATCTGACCCGAGCGTCCGCGATCTCATCGACGACCTCCATTCCGGCAGCGCTGTGTTCGCACAGCTCTGGGAGCGGCACGACGTCCAGACACCACCGCCCCTGCAGAAGACCTTCCACCACACAGCGGCCGGGCCGATCACGGTCAACTGCGACTCCCTAGCCATCACCGAGCGGGACCAACACCTCGTGCTCTACACCGCACCAGCGGGCTCCCGAGACGCTGAGAACCTCGCCCTATTGGAAGTGATCGGCTCCGAACCCCTCATCGGACCGCGGGGCACCTGAACGGCCCATCCAAGCTTTGGCTCCGAGAGATCGACCAACAGCGCGGCCGAGTCTCGGTGGCCGATCGTCTATCGGGACGCCGCCCTGAGCAGGTTTGCGAGATGGAAGTTCCATCCCTCCTCGTGTGCGGCTCGAAGTCCGTCGCCATCCGCGAGCTGCCCAAAACCTCGTTCCGTCAGCGTGACCGTGCTCCGCTCGCCGTCACTACGGATATCGAAGCGCACCGTGAGCGGCGCCGGCCATTCCGGCTGCTGCCACACGAAGGCCAGCCGACTCGGCGGTACTGCTTCCGTCACGCGACCGTCAGCGAAGTGCTCGCGGCCGCCCTCGGTCCAGGTATAGCGCACGGCCGAGCCGACCTCGGGAGTCAGCACCAGCTCAGGCCACCAGGAGTCGCGCTCGTCCGTAAGCGCGCACCACAGTCCCTCCGTGGAGGACACCGATGCGACGGTGATCGACAGCGAGTCAGCGCACATGCTCAGACGCTAGTGCGTCTGCCCAGCACTGGCGCCGATGTGCCGGCCGCCGATCCCCTACCGGGCGGTGGTCGGCCGTGCATCTGCCCACACCAGGCCCTCCGCGCAGAATTAGCACCAAGATGTCCTGCTCTGCATCTACCGTCAACAAGGTGACCACCTCTGACGCGGAGACATCAGCCGACGCCCCCGAGAGCTTCCCCTCCGGGTGGGTACTGATCGGCGAGCGACGCAGGTGGTGGGCGCCCCTGGCCGGCGCCGGAGTACTCACGTTCGTCTTCTTCGGCATCTACGGCGCCGGCACATTCGGGTCATTCTTCGAAGGCGTCGCCCCCTGGCCCAGCAGCCTTCTCCTGGGCGCCCTGACCGCAGGCGTTCTCGTGGTCGCGGCCACGCTCATCCGGAACACCCGCTACCCGCAACCCTGGGTGAACCTCGACACGGACGAGCTCCGAGCCGGCCGCCGGACCCTGGCCCTGAACACCATCGACAGCGCCCTGATCCCGTCTGACCCAGCGACGCAGTCGGAGATCCTCACGCTCCGGCTCTTGGCCAAGAACGCGCGCGTCGAGATGATCCTCCGCACCCGCAAAGGCCCACGCCTGGACACCGAATCCACACAGGTCCTCGCCGAGGCAATCCGACGCACCACCATCACGATGCCCACCTCGATCCACGACTCCAGCGGCAAATTCGCGAGGTACAACTTCCCCGGGCACATCGACCTCGACGACACACTCGCCCTCGTCCAGCACCCACCCGCACCGGGAAAACCGCTACCAGCATCCTGGTGACGACCTCGAGGCCGTCCGCTGTCAGGAGGCCAAAGCAAAAAAGGATCGGCTATCGGGATTCATCAGCAGCCTTTCCCGGAATGACCCACCAACGACGAGGTGCAGGGTCAGGCGGGGAGTACGTCGCCATCTGTTGATGCGTCGATGGCTGCATTCCTGATGAGGTCCTCGTACGACACCGGCATGTCAGGTGAGTTCTGCACTGCTGTCGCTGGCTCTGCGAGGGGGCGGCGAGACGCATAGGGAACGATCCGGACCGGCACTGCGTCGGGGGCGCTTTCGTAAGTACTCACGTTCGCGGCCTCCTCCTGGCTGTGAGGATGGCAGAACTCAGGGCGGGCGGGAAGAGGCTGTTCTTCCGCTCTGCTGATGTCTCGTTCAGGTAACGCACCAAACTCTTCCAGCGAGGGTGGCGAACCCCTGTCAACTCCCCACCGGGAACCA
>NZ_JACYUR010000002.1:0-540785 GCF_014841875.1 Frigoribacterium sp. CFBP 13729
GGCGCCCCCGGGGCCTCTCTGCGCGCCCGGGGCGTCTGGGTGCCCGGGGCGTCTCTGCGCCCCAGGGCGAGGGCCGTCCCTGTCGCGGACGGGGGGCCTGGGCGGTCGCCCGCGCCTCCTTCGGGCTGGTGGTCGCCGGTCGCTGCTGCCGGGCTCGCGAATGCCGACCAAAGGACCTGCAATGACGGACTTTCGGAGGCTCAGCGAGCCGCTGAGAGGCTCACGGTCGGCATTTGTCGACTTCGTCGCGCGCTGAGACGACGACCCCGGCGAAGGAGGTGCGGGCAGCACCCACGCGACAGGTCCCGTCACCGAGACACCCGCGACGCACATCTTCCCCACGCATCCAAGTTGCCCCTCGAACACGACGAAGGCCCCGCACGAGATCGTGCGGGGCCTTCGTCGTGCTGTCGTCAGTGCGAGTCGTCGACGTCCTTGGCCAACGTGCCGAGGTAGAGCTCGATCACCTTCGGGTCGTCCGCCAGCTCGCGTCCGGTGCCCGAGTAGGCGTTGCGGCCCTGGTCGAGCACGTAGCCGCGGTCGCAGATCTGCAGGCAGCGGCGGGCGTTCTGCTCGACCATGATCACCGAGACGCCGGCCTTGTTGATGCGGCGGGTGCGGATGAAGGTCTCGTCCTGGCGCACCGGCGAGAGGCCGGCCGACGGCTCGTCGAGCAGCAGCACCTTGGGGTCCATCATCAGCGCGCGGGCCATCGCGACCGACTGGCGCTCACCGCCCGAGAGCGACCCGGCACGCTGGCCGCGGCGGTCGCCGAGCACGGGGAACAGGTCGTAGATGTACTCGAGCCGCTCGGCGAACAGCTTGGGGCGGAGGAACATCCCCATCTGCAGGTTCTCCTCGATGGTGAGCGAGGGGAACACGTTGTTCGTCTGCGGCACGAAGCCGACGCCGGCCTGCACGAGCTTGTTGGCCTTGAGGTTCGTGATGTCCTCGCCGCCGAGCGTGACGCTGCCCGAGTGGATCTTGACGAGGCCGAACAGGGCCTTGAGCAGCGTCGACTTGCCGGCGCCGTTCGGGCCGATGATGCCGATCAGCTCGCCGGGGTAGCAGACCAGGTCGCACCCGTTGAGGATGTTCACCCCCGGCAGGTAGCCCGCCGTGAGGTCGCTGGCGTTCATGATCGGCTCGATGCCGGCGAACTTCTCGGTGCCGGGGTGCATCTCGGTCGTCGAGGCGCTCATCGCTTGTCTCCGCTCTGCTGGTCGGCGGCCGCGTTCGTGGCCGCCGGGGTCGACCGGTCGGGGGAGCCGGGCAGGTCGCGTCCCGGCGTGCCGCCTGAGCCGGTCGTCGAGGAGGCGCCCGTCGCGTCGCCCTCGCGGGCCGCGTCCTCGGCCGCCACCTCCTGCTCGAGCTCCTCGAGCACCGCGTCCGTCAGCAGCGAGTCGTCGCCGAGGTCGGTGTCGTGGTGCGCGCCGAGGTAGGCGTCGATGACGGCCTGGTCGTCCATGACGGTGTCGGCCGGGCCCTCGGCCACGACCTTGCCCTCGGCCATGACGATGACCCAGTCCGAGATGTGCCGCACCATGTGCATGTCGTGCTCGACGAAGAGCACCGTGGTCCCCTCGTCGCGCAGGCTCTGGATGTGGCCGAGCAGCGACTGCGTCAGGGCCGGGTTCACGCCGGCCATCGGCTCGTCGAGCATGATCATCTCGGGGTCGCTCATCAGGGCGCGGGCCATCTCGAGCAGCTTGCGCTGGCCGCCGGAGAGGCTGCCCGCGTAGTCGTCCTTCTTCTCGTGCAGCTTGAAGCGGTGCAGCAGGTCCTCGGCCTTGATCGTGATCTCGCGCTCACGTGCCCGCCAGAGCGGCGGCACGATGCCGACGAAGAAGTTCTCGCCGGGCTGGTCGCGGGCCCCGAGCAGCATGTTCTGCATGACGGTGAGGCGCGAGAGCGCCTTCGTCAGCTGGAACGTGCGCACCATGCCGGCCCGCGCGACCTTGGCAGCGCCGACGTTGCCCATCGGCTTGCCGTCGAAGACCCACTTGGCCGTGTCGGCCCCGCGCTTGAACGTGGTCGGTGCCGACGACGCCTTGTCGAACCCGGTGAGCAGGTTGAAGAAGGTCGTCTTGCCGGCGCCGTTCGGGCCGATCAGCGCGGTGATGGCGCCGCGCTGCACCTCGACGTGCTGCACGTCGACGGCGGTCATGCCACCGAAGCGACGGACGACGTTGTCGACGGTGAGGATCGAGTCGGGCTTGGCCGAGCCGGGGGTGCGCTCGACGCTGGAGAGCTTGCCGCGCAGCACCTCGCGGTCGTAGTCGTAGCCGGGCTTGTCGCGACGGCCGGCGGTGCCGGACGTGCCGGCGGCGCCGGTCGTGTTCGCCGAGGTCGTGCTCGACGCGTTCGTCTCAGACACTGAACGACAACTCCTTCTTGTTCCCGAGGATCCCTTGCGGGCGGAAGATGATGAGGCACATCAGGGCGATGCCGACGAGGACGTACGAGAACTGGTCCGCCTGCTGGTTGCTCATGATGCTCGCCGGGATGAAGTCGCCTGCCAGGGTGCGGATCAGGAGGCGGACGACGAAGAACAGGATCGCCCCCAGCACCGGTCCGAACACCGTCGCGGCGCCTCCCAGCAGCAGGGCCGTCCAGATGAAGAACGTCGTCGAGCGGCCGAGGGCGTCGGGCTGGACCGACGAGGGCAGCACGTAGATGATGCCCGCCAACGAGCCGATCACGCCTCCGAAGACCAGCGCCTGCATCTTGTACGAGAACACGTTCTTGCCGAGGCTGCGCACGGCGTCCTCGTCCTCGCGGATGCCCTTGAGCACGCGGCCCCACGGGCTGCGGCTGAGCAGGAACACGATGAGGCAGAGCAGGGCCACGAGCGCCCAGGCGACGATGCGGATCCACCAGCCGTTGACGCCGTTGTTGTCGTAGGTGAACCACAGGATCGTGGTCTGGCCGTCCGGCAGCGGCGACAGGGCGGTGAACGGGTCGCGGTACGACGAGCCCGTGATGCCGTTGGAGCCGCCGGTCACGTCGGTGAGGATGCTCGAGCGGCCGACCATGCGGATGATCTCCGCGGCGCAGATGGTCACGATGGCGAGGTAGTCGCCCCTGAGCTTCAGCGTCGGCACGCCGAGGATGAGCGCGAACACGAGACCGCCGGCGAGGCCGATGAGCACGGCGAGCCCGAGGGGCAGGCCGTTGACGAGCGAGATCGCGAAGCCGTAGGCGCCGACGAGCAGGAACGCTGCCTGGCCCATGTTGATCAGGCCGGTGAAGCCGAAGTGGATGTTGAGGCCGATGGCCGCGAGCGCGAACGCCGCGGTGGTCGGGGCGAGCGCCTCGCCGGTGAGCTGGCGGATGAGGTCGATGACGTAGTCCATGGTTCTTCCCCTCAACCGATCCGCTCGGCGCGACCGAAGATGCCCTGCGGCCGGAACAGCAGGATGACGATCAGGATGAGCAGTGCGGTGGCGTACTTGAAGTCACCCGGGAGCACCAGGTTGGTGAGCTCGACGATGACGCCGATGATGAGCGAGCCGACGAGCGCCCCGAAGGAGGTGCCCAGTCCGCCGAGCGTGACGGCCGCGAACATGAGCAGCAGGATCTGCAGGCCGGTCATCCAGTTGACGCCGTTGAGCACGAGGCCGAGCATCACGCCGGAGAGGCCCGCGAGGCCGGCGGCCAGCGTCCAGACCAGGCGGATGATGCGGTCGACGTCGATGCCGGAGGCGGCGGCCAGCGCCGGGTTGTCCGAGACGGCGCGGGTGGCGCGGCCGGTGCGCGTCTTCGTGAGGAACAGCCCGGTGAGCACGAGCACCACGATCGAGATGCCCATGGCCACGTACGACTGCACGGTCAGGGTGACCCCGGCGAGCGTGATCGTCGTCGGGTTGGCCGTCTGGATGCGCACCGTCGCGGCGCCGAAGAAGTACTGGAACGCGTACTGCAGGGCGATCGAGAGGCCGATGGTGACGATCATCAGCTGCGTGAGGCTCAGCCCCTTCTTCCGCAGCGGTTTCCAGATCGCGGCGTCCTGCAGGAACCCGGTCGCGGCACAGATGACCACCGTCAGCGTCGCCGCCAGGAAGATGTTCATGCCGAGCTGGTTCGCGAAGACGTAGGCGAGGAGCCCGCCGAGGGTGACCTGCTCGCCGTGCGAGAAGCTGCTGAGGCCCGTGGTGCCGTAGATCAGCGAGAGGCCGATCGCCGCGAGGGCCAGCAGCAGGCCGAGGCGGATGCCCGAGGCGAACTGCTGCGCGACGCGGTCCCAGCTGAACGACGAGGCCTGCGCGCCGCCGGTGGTGGCGCCCTCGGTCTCGCTGAGCTGGAAGATCACGCCCGCGTTGGCGCCGAGCGTGGCGTTCACCATGCGCTCGTCCTGCTCCGCGTTGGTGAGGAACTGGCCGTCGGGCAGCGAGTCGGTGTCGAGGGTGACCGTGTACTGGCCGGCCTCGGTGACGGGCAGCGCCCAGCGGCCGGTGCCGTCCACCTCCGCGGTCTGCTCGAAGCCGCCGGGGCCGGCCACCTGCAGGACGACCCCGCTCGCGGGCTCGCCCTCCGAGGTGCGGATGCTGCCCTGGATGCAGCCGGTGGCGGGGTCGACGGTGCACGAGGCGGTCGCACCGCCGGACGCGTGGGCTGCGGCGGGCGCCAGCATCACCGAGACGAAGGAGCCGGCGAGGCCGAGCAACAGCGCGAGGACGGTGACGATCAGGGCAGGCCGCAGCGCGCGCGGTGCGATGGTCGTGTCGGGTTTCACGGAACCTCCTGGACAGGTGCCAGTCGGGGCGATGCCCCGGGTGCCGCTGGCTCACCGTCGTTGGTGAAGATACTTTCGCTGTGTGTCGGCCGTGTTTCGTGCAGGACACAGGCGAGAGTCGAAAATTCGTCACCCAATCGTGTCCTTCTGACCGTTCCACAGCGTGTCAGGGCCAGGAATGCAGGAGGCGCGGGCCGGGTTAAGATCGATCACCGGACTCGACGGCGATCCGGTGCTCCCTCCTCCCACCTCACTCGCTCCTTCGAAGGGGACTCATGGACCAGCCGGATCCGTTCGGATTCATCGGACTCACGTACGACGACGTCATGCTCCTCCCCGGGCGCACGGACGTGATCCCGAGCGAGGCGGACACCTCGTCGCGCCTCACCAAGCGCATCCGCGTCGCCGTCCCGCTGCTCTCCGCCGCGATGGACACGGTCACCGAGTCGCGCATGGCGATCGCCATGGCCCGGCAGGGCGGCATCGGCATCATCCACCGCAACCTCTCGATCGAAGACCAGGCCGCGCACGTCGACAAGGTCAAGCGCAGCGAGTCGGGCATGATCACGAACCCCGTCACGACGTCCCCGGACGCGACCGTGGCCGAGGTCGACGCCCTGTGCGGCCAGTTCCGCGTCTCCGGCCTGCCGGTCGTCGAGCGCGACGGCACGCTCGCCGGCATCATCACCAACCGCGACATGCGCTTCGTGTCGCCGTTCGAGATGCAGACGACCTTCGTCCGCGACGTCATGACGAAGGCGCCGCTCATCACGGCCCCCGAGGGCGTCGACCCCGACTCGGCCGTCGCGATCTTCGCGCAGCACAAGATCGAGAAGCTGCCCCTCGTCGACGAGTCGGGCAAGCTCCGCGGCCTCATCACCGTGAAGGACTTCGACAAGAGCGAGAAGTACCCCGACGCCACGAAGGACGACGAGGGCCGCCTGCGGGTCGGCGCCGCGATCGGCTTCTTCGGCGACGCCTGGAAGCGCGCGTGCGCGCTCCGCGACGCGGGCGTCGACGTGCTCGTCGTCGACACCGCCAACGGCGAGAGCGCCGGCGAGCTCGACATGATCAAGCGCATCAAGGCCGACCCGTCGTTCGCGGCGATCGACGTCATCGGCGGCAACGTCGCGACCCGCTCGGGCGCGGAGGCGCTCATCGAGGCCGGCGCCGACGCCATCAAGGTCGGCGTGGGCCCCGGCTCGATCTGCACCACCCGCGTCGTGTCGGGCGTGGGCGTGCCCCAGGTCACCGCCGTCTACGAGGCGTCGCTCGCCGCGCGGGAGGCCGGCGTGCCGGTCATCGCCGACGGCGGCCTGCAGTACTCGGGCGACATCGCCAAGGCGCTCGTCGCCGGCGCGGACACCGTCATGCTCGGCTCGCTGCTCGCCGGCTGCGACGAGAGCCCCGGCGACCTCGTCTTCGTGAACGGCAAGCAGTTCAAGAACTACCGCGGCATGGGCTCGCTCGGGGCCATGCAGACCCGCGGCAAGAACACGTCGTACTCGAAGGACCGGTACTTCCAGGCCGACGTCCCCACCGACGACAAGCTCATCCCCGAGGGCGTCGAGGGCCAGGTGCCCTACCGCGGCGCGCTCGGCAACGTCGTCTACCAGCTCACCGGCGGACTGCGCCAGTCGATGTTCTACGTGGGCGGCCGCACGGTCGACGAGCTGAAGATGAAGGGCAAGTTCGTCCGCATCACGGCGGCCGGCCTCAAGGAGAGCCACCCGCACGACCTGCAGATGGTCGTCGAGGCGCCCAACTACCGCCGCTAGCGCCTGGCCGTGCCGCGCCGCGCCGCGGTGCGCGGCGGCCCCGGCGCGCCGGCCCCGGGCGCCGCGCCGCGTGTCACAGGCGAAAAGGGACGAGGTAGGGGCGGGTCCGCCCCTACCTCGTCCCTTTTCGCCGTCACCGCCTCCGGGCGACGCCCGCACGGCGCAACTTCTCCGTCAGGCGAGAGGCGTCGGCGAGGTCTCGGCGCGTCCAGCGGACGAAGCCGGCCGTCGCGGGCAGGGCGCGGAGACTGTCTTCCCGCTCCTTCTCGTCCTGGACGACCTGCTCCGGAGTCCGACCGTGCCGGTAGGTCGCGCCTCGGTACTTGACGTCGCCGTCGAACTCCCCGAGTACGAGCCGACCCGAGTCGTTCGGGACGGGGAACGCGAAGTCGACGACCCCGATGGGCCCGTCCCCGTCGGCGAACGGGACCTGGAGCAGAGGCTCGACGAACCTCGCGTCGTGCGCGAGGACGCGGCTGACGGACTCCCCGGGTGACTCGCCCCCGGCGCTCCCGAAGTCGACGGCCCATCCCGCCGCTCGACGTCGCCTTGCGGCGGGGCGTGCAGCGAGCAGGACACGAAGGTGCTCGCGGGTCGCCAGCCCCGAGTGCAACAGGTGATCGACGAGGACGACGGCCTGGACCCGGCTCCGTGAGAAGAGCAGGTCCGCGACCGTCCTGTCCAGGGACGTGACCGGGAGTCCCGAGCGGCTCGCTCGCTCGACCGCGTGGAGGGGCGAGGCCCGGACGCGGAGGCGCGCGGTCGACGTGCCTCGCCGGGCGGTCGGGTCGACGAGCTCGACCGGTCCGGCAGGCCAGCCCCATGTCGGAAGCCCCCAGAGGAGCGCGGCCGATTCGTGGGACAGGAGGAGCCCGTCCTTCCGGCGAGTCGCGAGGGCCGCGATCGAGCGGAGGCGCTGCTGTTCACGCGGATCGAGCATGCGCCAGGTGCCGACCTCGACGTAGGCACCGGGCCAGACGCGAGCGACCTCTCCCGCGGCGCAGGCGCGGGCGAGCTCGCGGTCGTCGCGCCCTGTCTCGACGAGGTCGCGGGCCAGGAGCAGCTGTTCGGCGAGGGACGTGATCACGACGCCAGCTTGCCGACCGACGCAGGTCGCTGCAGCCCTGCAGCTGCCCGCGGGGGAACGCGCCGAGCCCGACGGCGGCTGGGGAGGAGTCACGCGACGGCGCAGGTCAGCAGCGTCGGCGGCGTCCTGGGACGAATGAGGCGTGGGGCCGCGCCTACCTCGTCCCTCGACGCCGCTGACTCGAACGTGGCAGGCCCGGGCCCGGGCCCCGGCCCGGGCTCGGGGCAGCGCGCGGGCGACCGGGGCGGGGCAGGGCGCGGGCGGTCCCGGGGGCTCGGCCCGCGCCTCCGGTAGGGTTGCGGCGTGACTGAGGTAGAGATCGGCGTTTCCAAGCGCGCGCGCCGCGCCTATGCGTTCGACGACATCGCGATCGTCCCGAGCCGGCGCACCCGCGACCCCCGAGACGTGTCCGTCAGCTGGTCGATCGACGCGTTCCACTTCGAGTCGCCGATCATCGCGGCGCCGATGGACTCGGTCGTGAGCCCGGCGACGGCCATCCGCATCGGCGAGCTCGGCGGCCTCGGCGTCCTCGACCTCGAGGGCGTCTGGACGCGCTACGACGACCCGGAGGCGGTGCTCGCCGAGATCCGCGGGCTGCCCGAGGACGAGACGGTCGCCCGCATGCAGCAGATCTACGCCGAGCCGATCAAGCCCGAGCTGGTGACGGCGCGCATCGCCGAGATCCGCGCCGCCGGCGTGCCGGTCGCCGGCTCGCTCAGCCCGCAGCGCACGCAGGACCTGTACCAGACGGTCGTCGACGCCGGCGTCGACCTCTTCGTCATCCGCGGCACGACGGTGTCGGCCGAGCACGTGTCGAAGACGACCGAGCCGCTCAACCTCAAGAAGTTCATCTACGAGCTCGACGTGCCGGTCATCGTGGGAGGAGCCTCCACGTACACGTCGGCGCTGCACCTCATGCGCACGGGCGCGGCGGGCGTGCTCGTCGGGTTCGGGGGCGGTGCCGCCAGCACGACCCGCGCCTCCTTGGGCATCCACGCTCCGATGGCGACCGCGGTCGCCGACGTCGCGGGTGCACGCCGCGACTACCTCGACGAGTCGGGCGGACGATACGTCCACGTCATCGCCGACGGCGGGCTCGGCACCTCGGGCGACATCGTGAAGGCCGTCGCCTGCGGCGCCGACGCGGTCATGCTGGGGGCCGCGCTCGCGCGTGCCACCGACGTGCCCGGCGGCGGGTTCCACTGGGGTGCCGAGGCGCACCACCCCGAGCTGCCGCGAGGCCGTCGCGTCCACGTCGGCCAGGTCGGCACGCTCGAGAAGATCCTCTACGGACCGGCCGACTCGGTCGACGGCCAGGCCAACATCATCGGCGCGCTCCGCCGCTCGATGGCGACGACCGGCTACAGCGACCTCAAGGAGTTCCAGCGCAGCGAGGTCGTCGTCGCTCCCTACCAGCCGCACTAGGCGGCGTCGCCTCCCCAGGCGCTCCGATCTCCCCTGGCGCTGCCAGCCGATCGGGCGTTGGATGGTCGCATGCACGGGTCCTCGGGCCCGCGACCGATCCGACGATGGAGGCACCGCATGGCCACGACCGCGACCGAATCCCTCTCCGCGAAGCTCGGGCCAGACGAGCGCGAGCGCGCCGTCGAGGCGCTGAAGACCGAAGAGCTCGACATCCTCGTGATCGGGGGCGGCATCGTCGGGGCGGGTTCCGCCCTCGACGCGGTGACGCGGGGCCTGAACGTCGGCATCGTCGAGGCCCGCGACTGGGGCTCCGGCACGTCGAGCCGTTCCTCGAAGCTGGTGCACGGGGGCATCCGCTACCTCGAGCAGCTCAACTTCCGCCTCGTGCGCGAGGCCCTGATCGAGCGCGGCCTGCTGCTGCAGCGCCTCGCGCCGCACCTCGTCAAGCCCGTGCGGTTCCTCTACCCCCTGAGCAAGCCGGTCTACGAGCGCTTCTACATCGGCGCCGGCATGGCCCTCTACGACATCTTCAGCTGGACGGGCGGGCGTCCGCCCGGGGTCCCGCACCACCGCCACCTCAGCAAGACGCAGGTGCTGCGAGCGATCCCGAGCCTCTCGAAGGACGCCGTCGTCGGCGGCCTCACCTACTACGACGCCCAAGTCGACGACGCCCGCTACGTCTCGTCGCTCGTGCGCACGGCGTCGAGCTACGGCGCCCACGCCGCCAGCCGCGTGCGGGTCGAGGGCTTCGTCAAGGTCGGCGAGCGCGTCGTCGGCGTGAAGGCTCACGACTACCAGACGGGCGAGCACTTCGAGATCCGCGCGAAGCAGGTCGTCAACGCGACCGGCGTCTGGACGGACGACACGCAGGCCATGGTCGGCGAGCGGGGCCAGTTCAAGGTCCGCGCGTCGAAGGGCGTGCACCTCGTGGTGCCCCGTGACCGCATCCACTCCGACATGGGCATGATCTTCCGCACCGAGAAGAGCGTGCTGTTCGTCATCCCGTGGGGCCGCCACTGGCTGGTCGGCACGACCGACACCGACTGGGACCTCGACAAGGCGCACCCGGCGGCGACGGCGGCCGACATCGACTACATCCTCGAGCACGTCAACAAGGTCATGGCCGTGCCGCTGACCCGCGACGACGTCGAGGGCGTGTACGCCGGTCTCCGGCCCCTGCTGGCCGGCGAGTCCGACCAGACCTCGAAGCTGTCGCGCGAGCACATCGTCGCGCACACGGTGCCCGGCCTCGTGGTCGTCGCTGGCGGCAAGTGGACGACCTACCGCGTGATGGCCGAGGACGCGATCGACGAGGCGGTCGCCGCGCTCGACGGCCGCATCCCCGAGAGCACGACGATGGAGATCCCGCTGCTCGGCGCCGAGGGCTACCACGCCGCCTGGAACAAGCGCGGCAAGATCGCGAAGCAGCTGGGCGTGCACCGGGTGCGCGTCGAGCACCTGCTGAACCGCTACGGCACGCTGACCGACGAGGTCCTCGCGTTGGTGCGCGAGCGTCCGGAGCTCGCCGAGCCGTTGCCGGGCGCCGACGACTACATCGGGGCCGAGGTCGTCTACGCGGCCAGCCACGAGAGCGCCCTCCACCTCGAGGACGTGCTGGCGAGGCGCACCCGCATCTCCATCGAGGCGTGGGACAGGGGCGAGTCCGCCGCTCCCGTCGCCGCGAAGCTGATGGCCGAGGTGCTCGGCTGGTCCGACGCCGAGACCGAGGAGGAGGTCGGCAACTACCTCAAGCGCGTCGCGTCAGAGCGCGCGAGCCAGCTCGAGCCCGACGACGAGTCCGCCGACCGGGTCCGTCTCGAGGCGCCCGACATCACCTTCGGCTTCGACGAGGACGACATGGTGGTGCCCGGTGCCGACCAGGGCGGCGCGCCGAAGCCCGGCGAGGACGTCGTGGAGCCCGCAGGCACGCCCGGCGACGACACGTCGGCGGACGCCCCGGGCGGTCGCGCGAGCTAGCACCACGAGGTCGCGAGGCGACCAGGCTGCATGAGGCGCGGTGCCCGCTGGTCGGGCACCGCGCCTCCTGCGTCCGCCCGCCGAGAACACCGCGTCGCTCCGGGAACACCGGGGGAGAGGTGCGGGTTGTCCACCGCATGAGCAGCCCGGTGTCCGCGTCCGTGCCCGTCGCTAAGCTGAGACGACTGCCCCTGAGTGACCTGGAGTCGGACCATGGCTGATGTGCGTCGAGTGAAGCTCCCCGGTGTGGGCGTGCTGCACACCTTCGTCACCGACGACGGCGGCAAGTGCGGCGTCATCACGCACCGATCGGGCCACAGCGACCTGATCACGTTCAGCGACGACGCCGACGGCGCCGACGTCAAGAAGGTGTCCCTCCGCCTCAGCGAGGACGAGGCGCACACGCTCGCCGAGCTGCTCGGCGGCACGCGCATCACCGAGTCCCTGTCGGCGCTCGACCAGATCCCCGGCCTCAGCATCGACTGGTTCACGGTCGACTACGACGACCACATCGCCGGCCAGCCGCTCGGCGACCTCGGCGCCAAGGGCGTCGTCGGCCTCACGGTCGTCGCCGTCGTGCGGGGCGACGCGGCGAACCCTGCTCCGTCGGGCGACTTCAAGGTCTTCCCGGGCGACACCCTCGTCGTGGCCGGCAGCCCCGAGAAGGTCGCCAAGGCCTTCGCCTGGTACCGCACGGGCGAGCTGCGCCACCGCAGCCCGGTCGACGCCCCGCCCGGGAGCTGATCGCCGGTGCACCTGGGTGAGGAGCTGGTCGTCCTCGGCGTCCTGCTGCTGATCGCCTACGGGCTGGGCAGGGCAGGCAAGCTGATCGGCCTGCCGTCCATCCCGATCTACATGATCGTCGGCTTGCTGGCGAGCACGAACACCGGCTGGTTCCCGATCAGCTTCGACTCGCACAACATCGAGCTCATCGCGATCTTCGGGCTCATCCTGCTGCTGTTCAACCTCGGCCTCGAGTTCGACCAGGACGAGTTCTTCTCCAACGCCGGCCGCCTGATCGTCTCGGGCGGCAGCTACATCGCCGTCAACATGGGCGTCGGCCTGGTCTTCGGCTTCATGCTCGGCTGGGGCACGCGTGAGGCGTTGATCATCGCCGGCATGACGGCGACGTCGTCGAGCGCCATCGTCACGAAGCTGCTCATCGAGCTGAACCGCCTGGCGAACCGCGAGACGCCGATGATCCTGGGCGTCACCGTCGTCGAGGACATCTTCATCGCCATCTACCTGGCCATCGTGTCGGTGGTGCTCAGCGGCGAGACCGACCCGCTGCCGGTCGTGCTGAAGCTGGTGGTCGCCTTCGCGTTCCTGGTCGCGATGTTCGCCGTCGCGAGATGGGGCGGCGCCGTCGTGTCGAAGCTGATGCGGACGCGCGACGACGAGCTCTTCACGGTGCTGTTCTTCGGCCTCGCCGTGCTGTTCGCGGGCCTCGGCGAGATCCTCGGCGTGACCGACGCGATCGGCGCGTTCCTCATCGGCCTGATCATCGGCGCGACGCGGTACCGCAACAGGGTCGAGCAGTTCGCCCTGCCGATGCGCGACGTCTTCGGCGCCTTCTTCTTCCTCAACTTCGGCCTCGGCCTCAACCCGTCGTTGTTCCCGAGCGTGCTCGGTCCCGTCGCGATCGCGGTCGGGATCACGATCGCCCTGAACGTGATCGCGGGCCAGTTCGTCGCCTGGCTCAACAAGCTCGGGCCGCAGGCGGGCATCAACACCGCCGTGATCCTGCAGAACAGGGGCGAGTTCGCGCTGATCCTCGCGACGCTCTCGGCCGGGGCAGGACTCGACGAGCGGCTGCAGCCGTTCGCGGGGCTCTACGTCCTCATCATGGCCGTGCTCGGTCCCGTGCTCGCCTCCAACTCGGAGCGCATCGGCGGAGTCGTGCTGCGCACCCGCCGACGGGCCGAGCGCGAGGCGAGCGAGGCCCGGCGCCTCGAGCGCGATGCGCGTCACTCGGAGGAGATCGCCCTGATGGAGGCGGCGCTCGCCGGGGACGAGCCGGGCACGTCGCGCAGGGGCGACGGCAGCGGCAGCAGTGCCGAGGCGGACGCCGACGACGAGGAAGCACTGCTCGGCACGCGCGAGCGCGCTGCCGCCGCCGAGGCGGCAGCGGAGGCCGACGCCGACGCCGCAGACGACGACGACCTCGACGAGCAGGACAGGGCCCGGGCCGCGATCCTCGCCGACCAGGCCGGTCAGCAGTCCGACCAGCGGGCCACGCGTCAGCGCGACCCCGAGTACTGATCCCGAGTGCCGACTCGAGCGCTGACCCTGAGCGCTGACGCCGGGGGCTGACCCGAGTGCTGAGGTCCCCGATGCAGGTCGCGCGCACGGTCGGCACCCAGCAGGCTCCCGCGGGGGCGCAGGTACCATCGGGCTCGTGACCCGCACCGAGAACCCTCCCGTCTCGCGCGACGTCGACGTGCCCGCCTCCATGTGGGAGGTCGCCCGGCGCCCCCGCTGGATCGCGATGCTCGCCCTCTGCCTCGTCATCTCGGGCATCTTCGCCTGGCTCGGCCACTGGCAGATCGAGCGCAGCGTCGAGAGCGGGCAGGAGGTCAACCCCGGGACCGAGACGGTCAAGATCCTCAGCGACGTCGTCGACCCGCAGTCGCCGTTCTACGACCGCGTCGGCGGGCAGATGGTCACGCTCACCGGGCAGTTCGCGCCCGACGACTACCGCGTCGTCGTCGACCGCTACAACGGCGGCGACCCCGGCTCGTGGCTGATCGGCCGTCTCGTCGACGACGTCGACGGGTCGTCGGTCGTCGTGGCCCTCGGCTGGAGCAGCGACGAGGGCGGCGCCGAGGCCGCCGAGCGCGCCGTGCCCACGGGGACGGTCACCGTGACCGGTCGGTACATGCCGAGCGACCAGCCCTCCGACGGCGACTTCAAGGGCGGCCGTGAGAACGTCGTGTCGGTGCCCATGCTCGTCAACGAGTGGGCCGACCTCGACGGCGACGTCTACTCCGGCTACGTCGTCTCGGCCGACCCGGTCGAGGGCCTCGCCGCCATCGACTCCGTCGCGCCCGAGAGCGACCGCTCGCTCAACTGGCTGAACGTCTTCTACGCGATCGAGTGGGTCGTGTTCGCCGGATTCGCGATCTTCCTGTGGTTCCGGCTGGTGCGCGACCGGTTCGAGCGCGAGGTCGACGAGGCCGAGGAGGCGCGGCTCGAGGCCGAGACCGTCTCCTGACCTGCGCCTCCTGCGCTCGCCGACCCGCGCCTCCTGCGCTGGCTCGATGACGACCGACCCCGCCCTGGCGCCGCCGGCTCCGCGGGTAGGATCGAGGCCATGCCCCTGAAGCCCCGGCAACGCGACATCCCGAAGATCCCGGGTGCCGTCCG
Source organism: Frigoribacterium sp. CFBP 13729 (assembly GCF_014841875.1). Taxonomy (NCBI): domain Bacteria; kingdom Bacillati; phylum Actinomycetota; class Actinomycetes; order Micrococcales; family Microbacteriaceae; genus Frigoribacterium; species Frigoribacterium sp. CFBP 13729. The sequence goes on from NZ_JACYUR010000002.1 coordinate 14,369, forward strand.
GTTCTACAAGATCTCCGCCTACGTCACCGGCGTGATGCTGCTGCTGCTCGTCTTCGAGATGGCCTTCAAGTACACGCCCCTGCAGCTCGAGATGCAGCTCGGCGGCGAGGGCGGGTTCCTCGTGCCCGTCGACTCGATCACCACCGGCTTCAACCTGTCGACCGCGATCCTGATCGCGCACGGCTGGCTCTACGTCGTCTACCTCTTCGCCGACTTCCGCCTCTGGAGCCTGATGCGCTGGCCGTTCTCGCGGTTCATCATCATCGCGCTCGGCGGCGTCGTGCCGTTCCTCTCGTTCTTCGTCGAGAGCCACATGACCAAGCTGGCGATGCGTGAGCACGCCGCGCTGGTCGCCGAGCCCACCCCCAGCACCCAGGGAGCCCCCGCGTGACAGAAGCCACCGAGACGGCCCAGAGCCCCGTCCTCGTCGTCGATTTCGGGGCGCAGTACGCGCAGCTGATCGCGCGTCGCGTGCGGGAGGCCAACGTCTACTCCGAGATCGTGCCGCACACGATCACCGCCGCTGAGATCGCGGCGAAGAACCCCGTCGGCATCGTGCTCAGCGGCGGCCCGTCGAGCGTCTACGAAGAGGGCGCGCCGGGCCTCGACCCCGCCATCCTCGAGCTCGATGTGCCCGTGCTGGGCATCTGCTACGGCTTCCAGGCGATGGCCAAGGCCCTCGGCGGCGAGGTCTCGCGTACCGGCCAGCGCGAGTACGGCGCGACCGACGTCACCCTCGCCGCGGGCGACAGCACCCTGCTCTCGGGCCAGCCGACCTCGCAGACGACGTGGATGAGCCACGGCGACTCGGTCTCGAAGGCGCCCGAGGGCTTCGACGTGCTCGCGTCGAGCGCCGCGACCCCCGTCGCCGCGTTCTCGAGCGACGCCCGCAAGCTCTACGGCGTGCAGTGGCACCCCGAGGTGAAGCACTCGTCGTTCGGCCAGGCCGTGCTCGAGAACTTCCTGCACCGCGCCGCCGGCATCCCCGCCGACTGGAACAGCGGCAACGTCATCGCCGAGCAGGTCGCCCGCATCCGCGAGCAGGTCGGCTCGTCGCGCGTGATCTGCGGTCTCTCCGGAGGCGTCGACTCGGCCGTCGCGGCCGCCATCGTCCACGAGGCGGTGGGCGACCAGCTCGTCTGCGTCTTCGTCGACCACGGCCTGCTGCGTGCCGACGAGCGTCGCCAGGTCGAGGAGGACTACGTGGCCTCGACGGGCGTCCGCCTCGTCACGGTCGACGCCGAGCAGCAGTTCCTCGACGCGCTCGCCGGCGTCACCGACCCCGAGCAGAAGCGCAAGATCATCGGGCGCGAGTTCATCCGCAGCTTCGAGGGCGCCGCCGAGGCGCTCGTGCTCGAGGCCGCGGCCGAGGGCGAGTCCGACGTCAAGTTCCTCGTGCAGGGCACGCTCTACCCCGACGTCGTCGAGAGCGGCGGCGGCACGGGCACCGCGAACATCAAGAGCCACCACAACGTGGGCGGCCTGCCGGAGGACCTGCAGTTCGAGCTCGTCGAGCCTCTCCGCACCCTCTTCAAGGACGAGGTCCGGGCCATCGGCCGCGAGCTCGGCCTGCCCGAGGTCATCGTCGGCCGCCAGCCGTTCCCCGGGCCCGGCCTGGGCATCCGCATCATCGGCGAAGTCACCCACGAGCGCCTCGAGCTGCTGCGTCACGCCGACGCCATCGCGCGCGCCGAGCTGACCGCCGCCGGCCTCGACGGCGACATCTGGCAGTGCCCCGTCGTGCTGCTCGCCGACGTCCGCTCGGTGGGCGTGCAGGGCGACGGTCGCACCTACGGCCACCCGATCGTGCTGCGCCCGGTCTCGTCGGAGGACGCCATGACGGCGGACTGGACGCGCCTGCCCTACGACGTGCTCGCCAAGATCTCGAACCGCATCACGAACGAGGTCGACGGCGTCAACCGCGTCGTGCTCGACGTCACGTCGAAGCCGCCGGGCACCATCGAGTGGGAATGACGGGGCTGGTCTCGACGCGAAGCGTCGAGCCCCGTCATTCCGGGGGAGCCTGCGACCCCGGTGCCCACCAGTAGGTGCTGAGCATCGCGTTCCGCAGACGCCTCTGCGAAGCGTGCTGAGGCGGGTGGAGCCCACGGGTGGCACCGACCCCGCGTCGCAGGTGAAAAGGGACGTCGTACCGGTGGGCCCACCGGTACGACGTCCCTTTTCGTCTACCTAGGGACGGGTCCGCGGGGCCGAGAGCGCCCGCGCACGGCGCCGGGCACACAGAGAAGCGGGGCCCGTCCCTCTCGGAACGAGCCCCGCTTCCTGGTGTCGCGGGCCTGCTAGTCGTTGCCTCGCAGGATGGCGAGGAGACGCAGGATCTCGACGTAGAGCCACACGACGGTCATGACCAGGCCGAAGGCGGCCGACCAGCCGTAGATGCGCGGGGCGCCGCGCTCGACGCCCGTCTTGATGTTCGTGAAGTCGAGCACCAGCGAGTAGGCGGCCATGAGGATCACGAGGATGCCCAGGACGAACCCGATCGGGATGCTGGTGCCGGGGATGTCGGTGCCGCGCAGGCCCCAGGGGTTCGAGTTGGCGCCGAAGGCCATGAGGCCGAGGTTGAGCAGCGAGAAGACGGCGTAGCCGATCATGCCGATCATGAAGATCTTCGTGGCCTTGGCCGACGCGCGGATCTTGCCGCTGCGGAACAGCAGCAGGGTGACGACGAACACCGAGGCGGTGGCGAGCAGCGCCTGCGTGACGATCCCGTCGAACCGAGCCTCGAAGATCGACGAGATGCCGCCGACGAAGAGGCCCTGGGCTGCCGAGTACGCGAGCACCAGACCGGCGGAGGGGCGCTTCTTGAAGATGTTGACGAGGGCGAGCACGAAGCCCGCGATCGCACCGACGATGGCGAGGGCCGGGATGAACCAGCCGACGGCCGCACCGAGGGCGACGACGGCGAAGGCGATGACCGTCTTCGTGATCGTGTCCTCGTAGGTCATGCGGTCGGTCTCGACGGGGCCGGCGGCGGGCTGCGTGTAGAGATCCTGCAGCTGCTCGGCGGTCATGCCGTTGTACTCGACGGGGCGCTGTCCCGCAGCGGCGCGCTCCTGTCGGATGACGGCGGCGCCCTTCTCCGAGAAGGCCGGCGACTGACTGAAGCCGGGATTCGAGAATGCCAAGGGAGTTCCTCTTCTGGTCGTGAGACGTGGTCGCGACGCGAGGTGCTGTGTGCTGCGTCGCCGTACAGAAGAGGCTAACGGGTGTCGGCCAGGGGAGGGCTGGGGATTTGCCTGATGAGGCCCGTATTCGCGGCAGGCGAACGTGCACCGGCTGCAGGGTTGCACCGTCTCGGGGCCGGGGTGCAGCTGCCTGCCGACGCCGCGCCTCCTCGTCCGTCGCCCGCCGCCGGTACCGTGGCTGCCATGTCGCCTCGCCCCCTCGTCATCGCCCACCGCGGAGCCAGCGGGCACCGGCCCGAGCACGGGGAGGCGGCCTACCGCCTGGCCATCGAGCTGGGGGCCGACGCGATCGAGCCCGACATCGTGCCCACCCGCGACGGCGTGCTCGTGCTGCGGCACGAGAACGAGATCTCGGGCACGACCGACGTCTCCGACCACCCGGAGTTCGCCGACCGCCGCACCACCAAGCAGATCGAGGGCAAGGAGGTGGCGGGCTGGTTCACCGAGGACTTCACCTGGGCCGAGCTCGCGACGCTGACCGTGCGCGAGCGCCTGCCGCACCTGCGTCCGCTCAGCGCCGCCCACGACGGGGAGGGCGGCATCCAGCGGCTGAGCGACCTGCTGCGGCTGCTCGACGACGCCACGCGCGAGGTGGGCCTCGTCGCCGAGGTGAAGCACGCCCAGCACTTCGAGGCGCTCGGGCTGCCCCTCGACGAGCTCGTCGCCGCCGAGCTGGCCGAGCACGGCTGGGCGGACGACTCACGCCTCACCGTCGAGAGCTTCGAGCAGACCGTGCTGTGGCAGCTGCAAGAGAGGGGAGTCGGCGGCAGCCTCGTCTGGCTCGTCGAGAAGGCGGGCTCGGCGGCCGACCAGGTGGCCCGGCTCGGCTCGGCGGCGCCGACCTACGCCGACCAGCTCGACGAGACGTCGCTGACGGCCCTGGGCGAGGCGGGCCTGCACGGGGTCTCGTACGACAAGGCGATGCTGCTGCACCCCTCCGGCGAGACCCGGCCCGAGCTCGTCGACCGGGCGCACGCGGTCGGTCTCGACGTGTTCGCCTGGACCCTGCGGATCGAGAACGCGTTCCTCGCGAAGGGAAACCGCCAGGCCGGCGGCAAGGAGGCGGAGGGCGACTGGGAGTCGGAGTTCGCCGACCTGATGGCGCTGGGCCTCGACGGGGTCTTCGCCGACCACCCCGAGCGCGCGGTCGCGGTGCGCGCGGGGCTGTGAGGGCGAGGTCGTGAGCGCTGACCGATGGTGGCAGCGCTCGGAGGTGCTGCTCGCGCGGGCGGTCGTCGCGTGCCTCGGTGCCCTCGTGCTCACCCTCGTGCAGGTGCCGGTCGCCGTCTTCTGGGCCGTGCTGGTGGTGGCGGGGCCCGTCTCGGCTGCGCAGGGCACCGGTGCGGGCCTGTTCGTCGCCGGACCCTTCGCGGCGGTGATGTGCGGCCTGACCCTGAGCTCCGTCCTGAGCACGAGCGTCGTGCCGGCCGTCTGGGTCGCGCGCGTCCACACACGACGACACGAGGAGGCGGTGGCCCAGCGCACGGGACGCTCGCCGCACCTCCCCGACTCCGACCTCGAGGTCGACTGGCTGCTCACCGGCGTGCGCTTCGTGGGCTTCTTCTTCACTCCCGTGCACACGGGCGACGAGCGCTGGCTGCACACCGATGCGGCGCGGTCCTTGCCGCCCCGGCCAGAGCGCTGGCTCGTTCCGCCACGACCGTTCCGGGCGCCGTGGCCGAGCCGGCTCTTCGACCGCGTGCGCACCAGTGCGCCGCGGGGGACGTGGTACGTCGTCTTCGTCGCCGCCGGCGTACAGACGGGGCTCTACGCCCTCGTGTGCTGGGCAGCGGGCGTGCCTCTCTGACCTGGTCGTCGAGCTGGTGCTCGAGCCGGTGCTCGACCTGGTGCTCGCTCGGCTGGTGCGCCTCCTCCGTCCCGCCTCGGATGTCGGGGGCCCGGCTTAGACTGGCCGCGCCATGACGATCGTGCTCGAGCCCTCTGACGCTTCCGGTTCTGCCGGTGATCCCCTGACCGCGGGGCTGAACCCGCAGCAGAGAGAGGCGGTCGAGTACCGCGGGCAGTCGCTGCTGATCGTCGCCGGTGCCGGCTCGGGCAAGACGAGCGTGCTGACCCGCCGCATCGCCGGGCTGATCGCGACGCGTGAGGCCTGGCCGAGCCAGATCCTCGCCATCACCTTCACGAACAAGGCCGCGGCCGAGATGCGCGAGCGCGTGCAGCAGCTCGTCGGCCAGGCGGCCGAGGGCATGTGGATCTCGACGTTCCACTCGGCGTGCGTGCGCATCCTGCGCCGTGAGGCCGAGCAGTTCGGCTTCACGAAGAGCTTCACGATCTACGACTCGGCCGACTCGAAGGCGCTGCTCAAGCGCATCCTCAAGCAGCTCGACGCCGACTCGCTCGGCTTCACCGTCAGCCAGGCGGCCGGCAAGATCTCGAAGCTCAAGAACGAGCTCAGCGACGTCGAGACGTACGCGCGGCAGGTCAACGCCGGCGACCCGCAAGACGTGATGTTCCTCGAGATCTTCCGGCAGTACACGCGGTCGCTGCAGCAGGCGAACGCGTTCGACTTCGACGACCTGATCGCGCAGACGGTGTTCCTGTTCCGGGCGTTCCCGCACGTGGCGGCGACGTACCAGCGGCGGTTCCGCCACCTGCTGGTCGACGAGTACCAGGACACCAACCACGCGCAGTACGCGCTGATCCGCGAGCTGACGCGGCCCGTCGACCCCGAGCACGTCGACGCCCTCGAGCGCGGCGGGCAGTTCGTGCAGTCGATGCGCGACGGCAGCGGCCGCATCCCCGGGGCGTCGCTCACGGTGGTCGGCGACAGCGACCAGTCGATCTACGCGTTCCGTGGGGCCGACATCCGCAACATCGTCGAGTTCGAGCGCGACTTCCCCAACTCGAAGGTCGTGCTGCTCGAGCAGAACTACCGCTCGACGCAGAACATCCTCGACGCGGCCAACGCCGTCATCGCCAACAACTTCGACCGGCAGGCCAAGAACCTGTTCACGACCGTCGGCGAGGGCGCCAAGATCGTCGGGTTCACGGGCTACACCGGGCACGACGAGGCACAGTTCGTCGCCGACGAGATCGCGAAGCTGCACGAGCAGGGCACGGCCTACAAAGACGTCGCCGTCTTCTACCGCACCAACTCGCAGACCCGTGCGCTCGAAGAGATCTTCATCCGCTCGGCGATCCCGTACCGGGTGCTCGGCGGCACGAAGTTCTACGAGCGTGCCGAGATCAAAGATGCGATGGCGTACCTGATCACGGTCGCGAACCCCTCCGACCCGATGGCGCTGCGCCGCATCATGAACGTGCCGAAGCGCGGCATCGGCCCGGCGACCGAGACGGCGATGCAGCGCTGGGCCGACGAGCGCGAGGCGCCCCTGCGAGACGCGATGCGCAACGCCCGCGAGCTCGGCCTCGGCCCCAAGGTGACCGGAGCGATCACCGGTCTCGCGACCCTGCTCGACGAGGTGCAGGCGACGGCCGACACGGCGCCGGTGCACGAGATCCTCACCCGGCTGATCGAGGGCAGCGGCCTGGTGGAGGCGCTGAGGGCGTCGAGGGACCCGCAAGACGAGGCGCGTGCCGAGAACATCGACGAGCTCGTCGCGGTCACGAAAGAATTCCAGCGGAACAACCCCGACGGCACCCTGCTCGACTTCCTCACCGAGGTGACGCTGGTCGCCGCGGCCGACGACCTCGACGACTCGAGCGGCACGGTCTCGCTGATGACGCTGCACACGGCGAAGGGCCTGGAGTACGAGGCCGTGTTCCTCACCGGCGTCGAAGAAGACCTGTTGCCGCACCGCATGTCGGCGAGCGAGCCCGGCGGCCCCGCTGAGGAGCGCCGGCTGTTCTACGTCGGCATCACCCGTGCCCGCAAGCAGCTGTTCTTGTCGCTGGCGATGACCCGGGCCCAGTTCGGCGAGGTCAACGTGGCGATGCCGTCGCGCTACCTGCAAGAGATCCCGGTCGACCTGATCGACTGGAAGCAGTCGCCGGGCATGGCGAACAGCCGAGGAGGCACCCAGCCGCGGGCGCTCAACGCGCGTCGCGAGGGCGGCCCCGACACCAACCGCGGGGCGACCCCGCGCGCGTCGGGCGGCTACGGCAGCGGCAGCTACGACCGCGCCACGGCGGCGGCGAAGACGAAGCCGAAGACCGAGTGGGCGAACCGCGTCACCGGCACGGTGCGCGACAACGGCGACCTGGTGCTCGAGACGGGCGACCGCATCTCGCACGTCGACTTCGGCGAGGGCCGCGTCATGGCCGTCACCGGCGAGGGCGCCCGCCGTATCGCCGAGGTGCTGTTCGACACGGCCGGCCGCAAGAAGCTGCTGATCAAGGTCGCGCCGATCGAGAAGATCTAGGCGGGTCGAGCGAGTCGGGGCTCGCGGCGACCTAGGGGCTCGATCGCGCCTCCTGCAGGAAGGCCGTCGTGCCGCCCAGGTGGAGGACGTCGCCGACCCCCAGGACGAACGGGGCTCCCGGCACGAGCTCGACGGCCGTGCCTCCGGATCGTTGCACCGTCGTTCCGTTGCCGGAGCCGAGGTCCGTGACCCTCACGATGCCGTCGTCGTCGACGACGAGGTGGGCGTGTTCGCGGGAAAGTGACCTCGACTCGTCCCCGAGCTCGAGCCTCGGGGTCGATGACGGGTCCGAGGCCGTCGCCGATGACCGTCGGCGGCCCACCACCAGCCCCGCCGACGTGACTCGTGTCCTCGTCCCGTCTGCGAGGCACAGGTCGTGATGTGGCCCGTGTCCGTGATCCCGGATCAGGGCCGGGGCCGGGGCCGGGGCGGCTGCCGGGGCGGCTGCCGGGGCGGCTGCCGGCGCGGCTGCCGTCGCGGTGAGCGCGGGCAGGGCGTACCGCGGGGGCGGGGGGAGGGGGACGGACGGTGCCCCTGCCACGACAGGCAGCCGGATGACCTTGCTGAGGAGACCGTCGCGTCGGAGCGCCTCGACGTCCTCCTCGGCGAGGGGGCGTCTGTGCTCTGGCGCCTGTCGGCGATCCCTCCTCGATCCTGATCCTCGTGCCATCTCGTCTCCTCCCTGTGGAATGCGCCCCGAACGGTCTTTCCATGTGACATGTTAATGCAAGGCGGCTCAGAGCGGGTCGCCGCGAGAGAGGACCACCCATGGCAAACGTCTCCGTCACCTTCGACGACATCCGCACCCAGGCGACCCAGCTCCGCAACGGACAGCGAGCCATCGAGGACCAGCTGAGCCAGCTCAGGTCGCAGATCGACACCCTCGTCGGCTCGGGGTTCGTGACCGACCGGTCCTCGAAGGCCTTCGACTCGGCGTACGGCGAGTTCACCAGCGGAGCGAGCAAGACGATCCAGGCAATCGAGGGGATGGCCGGTTTCCTCGAGGGCGCAGCCGACGCCCTGCAGAGCACCGACGAGCAGCTCGCCAGCAGCCTCCGCTGACGCCCGACCCGATGACGGACGCCCGTCTCGCCGAGCCGGCGAGACGGGCGACCACCCGAGAGAGGGAGATGACATGGCTCGATCGAGCCTCATGGTCGACACGGGTGACCTCCGATCGCTCTTCACGACGCTCGGCGAGGTGAAGACGGCGTTCGAGGCAGGCGGTGACGGCATCGACGACGCGGACGCGTGCGGCCATGCCGGTCTCGCGCAGCGCGTCCGGTCGTTCGCCGCAGGGTGGGACGACTCGCGGCGACAGCTCGCCGAGGCGATCGGCGACCTCGGCGCGTCCGCACTCGGCATCGCCGACGGCTTCGACGCCGCGGACGCAGAACTCGCGGCGTCGCTGGCAGGTGAGGACTGATGGCGTACTCGTGGTCGTCTCCCCTGGCCGTCGTCCCGGGCGACCCTGCCGTCGTCGACCGGATGGCGCAGCGTTTCTCGCTGACCGCTGAGTCCATCGGATCGGCCGCGTCCTCGTTGCGGTCGCTCGACGCGTCGTCGGCCGAGAGCGAGGCCGTGGCGGCGTTCTTGCTCGAGGCAGCGGACCTCGAGTCGAGGCTCAGCGCGGCGCGAGGGCGCTACGTCGAAGCCGGGGCCGCGCTCGGATCGTATGCGGGGTCGCTGGCGAGCGCCCTCGACGAGTCGCGTCCTGCGGTGCGCGACAACGACCGTGCGAGGGAGGACTTCGACGCCGCCGACCGCCTCGTGACGACCTACGAGGGACGCGCGATGCTCGAGCCCGAGGGGCCGGCGAAGCAGCAGTACGAGGACTGGGCTACGGCGCAGGAGGTGAGACGCGAGGAGGCGCGTGACCGGATGGCGACGTCGGCTCGGCGCCTCGCTGCCGCCCACGCTGCCGCCGACGCCGCCGCTGTGGTCGCGATCAACCGGATCGACGACGCCACGGACAACGGCCTGCACGACTCGCTCTGGGACGACCTCGGCGGCGTGGCGCACGCGGTCGGGACGCTGGTGGGTGACGCCGGCGACGCGATCACCATGGCCTGGGAGGGATCGGCGCTGCGCGATGCACTCGCTCCGGGCTTCGAGTCGTTCGAGGAGTGGATGCGCGAGAACGACGTGTGGATCGGGAAGGTCCTGGAAGTAGTGGATCGGATTGGCATGATCGTAGGGCTTCTGTCGCTGGCTCTCCCATTCCTGGGTCCGGTCGCCCTAGCTCTGGCGCTTCTGAGCGTCGGCGTGACCCTTGCTCGATCGCTTGCAGGGACTTCCACACTCATCGATCTCGGCTTCGCAGCCTTCTCCTTGCTGACCCTCGGCGCAGGGAAGGTCTTGACGACCAGCGCGCAAGGGTCAGTAGCTGCACTGCGCGGGGCGCAAGCTGAAGCCCTCGTGGCTGAGGGCATGACGTCGTCGCTTGCACAGGCCACTGTCGCCAAGAATTTCTACCGGAGCAGGCCTCGAGCTCTGAGCCCAGCGCTTTTCTCGGCCGGGGGCGACGCAGCTACGGCGCACCTGATGCTTTATCTCGCCGCGGAACGACCAGGCGCGTCGGCGGCTGAGCTGGCGCACGCTGCTGACCTCTTGCAGAGCCTGAGGCCTCTGCGAGGTCTGGCATGGGCCGGGCAGGTGCAGAGCGTCGGCTCAGATGTCTGGTCCGTCGCGGCGGACCTCCGCGGACGACTTCCCCTTGCATCGTCTCGCGCGATCTCCGGTGCAGCATGGTGAGTCGATTCCACGTGCCACGCCGCACGTGGTTTGACTGGTCGGTCTTCGCATCCCTCTTCCTGGCTCATCTCGGTTACTGGGGAGGGAGCGCAGGTCTTGCGGTGGTGGCCCTGGTCCGTTACGTACACGGCGAAGCTGCCCCGCCCGGTGATGAGCTGATGCGGACGAGTGCGGGCTGGCCTCCAATCGACCTCCCTTCGTGGCCGTTCTGGGTCTCCGCGCCGCTGCTCGTCGTCGCGGTGGCGCGCACCGTGCGAGCGACGGCCGTCGTATCCAGTTGGAGCCCGACCGTGACGGCGGTGTTCGCGCTGCTCGGGGGCGTGGACGGCCTCCTCTTCGCGGTCGCCTTCCTCGATACGCCGGAATGGCCCCGCGACTCGGTGATCCCGGGCACTGTCCTCTGCATCGCAGGCATAGTCGGTCTCTGCACAGTCCTCGTGCGACGCGTTCTGGGCGCTGGTGCGCGACGGACTGCGGTGCAGTCGTCCTGCCAACGTCACGTCTCCTGGAGCGAAAAATGAAGGGGTCGGGGTACGTGACCCGCGCCTCCGGGCCGAGGGGCGCCTCCTACTCGGTCGTGGTGCCGCCGGGCTTCATCCGCATCCCGGGAGGCGCGGGGCCGGAGACGGCGCTGGCGACGGTGCTCGATCAGCTGTACGAGACCAGCCCCGGTCCCGAGTTCGAGACGCTCTTCGTCGACGCCCTCCGGCGGGTCGGCGAGGCCGACGTGCACCACGCGGTGCTCGACTCGTACGTCACAGCCGGCCCCGTGCCGGACGCGGGCGTGGCGTGCAGCATCGTGTTCGCTGCCGTGCCCGTCGCGCGCAGCGCGCACAGCGACCTCGACCGGCTTCTGCTCGCGCGGGTAGCCGCCGGGGCGACGCCCACGGTGGTGGGAGGTGACCCCGCGGTGTCGTGGGAGCTCGAGGCCGCGGCGCCGCACGAACGCGAGTGGGTCCTCCGGCGGCGAGCCGTCCTCGCCCGCGTCGTGGGGCAGGACCACCTGCTGGTCTCGATCGTCCTCACCGTCGTCGCGGATGAGGCGCCCGCGGCTCCGGGCCGCGGAGAGGTGGCCGACGCGTTCGTCGAGCTCTTCGACGCCGTGCTGACGACCGTCCGATGGCGCGACGACCGCGGCCGCCTCATCACTGATCGGCCGATCGAGTGACGCCCGCCCTCGTCACCCCGCCTCCCTCGACCTGCCCAGAGCCCGACACCGACCAGGAGAACGCCTCATGACCCACTCGCCTCACGCCGTGGCCCCGCGGGACGACCGGCCAATGGAGATCCTCGTCGGCTACGACGCGACCACGTGGATCTGCCTGCCGCCCTCGTGGCCGCACCAGGGCCACGAGGGGCCGCGTTCGTGGGTGGCCGCCACCGTTCGTGACGTGTGCACGAGGTCCCTCGTCACCACACGGGCGAACAAGCGCTGGTTGACCAGGATGCTCGAGCGCCTCGCCGACTGGCAGGACGAGAACGAGCTCAAGTACCTGCACCTGCCGTCCGTCACGAGCGAGTTCCTGCTGCTCCGCATCCAGTACGCCTTCTGCGAGGGCGACCGTGACGATCTGCTGCGACGGCTCGTCCTCACGACGGATCTCGACGCTCTGGAGCCTCCAGCGCTACAGGAGGTCACCGCCCAAGGTCTCGGGCGAGGACTCCGGGGCCTGATGAACGCCGACGTCACCGGACAGCTGACCACGATGGTCGTGACCGCGTTCCGGTCTGAGCCCTTCGACCTGCGCATCGCCTGCGAGCTCGGTCCGCCGGAGAACGTGCCGTTGCTCCTGCCCGTCGTCGACGACTTCATCGACGGCATCAGCGTCGTCCGAGCGGAGTGAGGCTCTCGGCGACCGTCCTCGACGTGACGAGCGGCCAGCGGGCCGACGTGGTCTGGGAGGTGCACCCCGACACGACCGTGCGGCAGCTCATCGCGTCCGCGCTGCCGCACCTCGGAGCGGGGACGACCGCCGATCGGCACGCATCGGGGCACGGGGCGGTGACCGTCGACGGCCGTGCGGTGGCGCTCGACGTGTGCGTGGCGCAGGGGCTAGTGCTCGAGGGGAGCGTGCTGACGATCGGTGCGCCTCCCGGGCCCGCGCCCCTGCCCGATGACGGACCCAGCATCCGCGTCGTCGGAGGGCCGGGGGCCGGGACCGTCTTCGTCGTCGATCCCGGTGTGTGCGTCGTCGGGTCGTCTCCGCGGGCCACGGTCCGTCTCGACGGCGACGTGCCTGCCTTCGCGGCCGTCCTCCGTCTCGACGGCGCGGGGCGCTTCACGATCGAGCCCGCACTCGGGACGGAGGGTGACGGGACTGCCAGCGACGGGCTCGCTGACGGCTCCGTCGTGACCGTCGACCGGCGACCGCTCGTCGAGTCCGTCCAGCTCGACGAGTCGTCCGTCGTGCGCGTCGGGAGCGTCCTGCTCGAGGTCGCCGCCGGGCGCCGGCCCGGCGCAGCGCTCCACCTGGCGAGGAGCGGGACGCACCTCGAGTTCGCCCGACCGCCACGGCTGCTCCCCGAATCGCCGCCGACCGCCTTCCGCTTGCCGCCCGAGCCGCAGGCGCCGGCACGGCGACCGCTCCCGGTCGTCGCAGCCTTGGCCCCGCTCGCGATGGCCGGAGTCATGGTCGGCCTCTTCGGTCACCTCATGTACCTCGCTTTCGGCCTGATGTCGCCGATCGTGATGGTCGCCAACTACGTGTCCGACCGGCGGAACGGGCGGCTGACCCACCGACGGAGACTCGACGAGCACGAGGCGGCGACGTCGTCGGTGCTCTCCGCAGCAGACGACGCCGTGCACCAGCTCGAGCAGGAGCGGCGAGCGAGCTGCCCCGACCCTGCCGCCGTGCTCGACATCGCGATGCGTCGTCGTGCCCGGCTGTGGGAGCGTCGCCGCGCCGATCCGGATCACCTCGTCCTCCGTGTCGGCACGGCGGACCACCCCTCGGGCGTCACCATCGACGACCCCCGTGAGCTCGAGCACCTGCGGACCGTCGCCCGCGAGGCGCACGCCGTCCCCGTCACCCTCGACCTGCCCCGCTGCGGGGTCGTGGGGATCGCCGGCCGTGACGAGCACGCCCGCCCGCTCGCCGCGTGGCTGCTGGCGCAGATCGGCGTGCTGCAGAGCCCGCGCGACGTCGAGGTCGTGCTGCTCACCTCGCCCTCCGGCGAGGAGCACTGGTCGTGGCTCCGATGGCTTCCGCACACCCGTCCCGGCGCCGGCGGCTCGTGCTCGATCCGGGTGGGCCACGACGCGGAGGGAGTCGCTCGCAGGCTCGCCGAGCTCTCGGCCCTCATCGAGGCCCGGCGGCGAGCGGCCCGCGAGGCGCGCGGAGCGGTCGACCACGACGCCCCCGACGTGGTGGTCGTCGTGGACGGGGCCCGGCGGCTGCGCACCCTGCCCGGGCTCGTCACCGTGCTCAAGGAGGGGCCGTCGGTGAAGGTCTGGGCGATCTGCCTCGACGTCGACGAGCGCTCCCTGCCCGAGGAGTGCGTGGCCGTCGTCTCTGCCGGGGCGCACCGGCACGGCGTCGCCGCACAGCGCGCGACGAGCGTGCAGGAGGTGCTCGCCGACGAGCTGCCGGAGGGCTGGCACGAGACGGTCGCGAGGGCCGTGGCGCCGGTCGTCGAGGTCGACGACGAGGGCGAGGCAGGCGGCCTGCCCGCGACCTCTCGCCTCCTCGACCTGCTCGGTCTGGACGAGCCGGACGCTCTCGCCGTCCTGGATCGCTGGCGACGACTCGGCCCGAGCACCCGCGTCGTGCTCGGAGAGAGCATCGACGGCCCGTTCGCCGTGGACCTCTCCGCGGACGGCCCGCACGCCCTGGTCGCGGGCACGACCGGGTCGGGCAAGTCCGAGCTGCTCCAGAGCCTCGTGGCGTCGCTGGCCGCGACGAACGACACCGACGCGATGACGTTCGTCCTCGTCGACTACAAGGGCGGCGCTGCGTTCCGGGACTTCGCACTGCTCCCGCACACGGTGGGGACGGTGACGGACCTCGACGGCCACCTCGTCGAGCGGGCTCTCACCTCGCTGCGCGCCGAGCTCCACCGGCGTGAACTCGTCCTGGCCGATGCGGGCGCCAAGGACGTCGAGGACCACGCGGACCAGGTCGCCCGCGGGCGGCTGACGACCGCCCTGCCGCGGCTCGTCATCGTCATCGACGAGTTCGCCTCCCTCGTGCGCGAGCTGCCGGACTTCGTCACCGGTCTCGTGGACATCGCCCAGCGCGGTAGATCCCTGGGCATCCACCTCGTCCTGGCGACGCAGCGGCCCACGGGCGTCGTCTCGGCCGACATCCGTGCGAACACGGCCCTGCGCATCGCCCTGAGGGTGACGGACCCGTCCGAGAGCACCGACGTCATCGATGCCCCCGACGCCTCCGCCATCTCTCCCTCCACCCCCGGACGGGCCTTCGTCAGGCTCGGCGCGGGCGCGCTCCTGCCCTTCCAGGCCGGACGGGTCGGCGGACGAGCGCCCGGTGCCGTCGTCACACGGGCCGGACCCGTCTGGAGCTGTCGACTGGCGTGGTCGACGATCGGCGCGCTCCCGGAGCTCCCTCCCCAGGACGTGCGGGCGGACGACGACGTGGTCACCGATCTCGCACACTTGGTCTCCGCGGCGGCCGCTGCCCACCGGCTCAGGGGAGGCTCGGCCCCGCACCGGCCCTGGCTCGACGCCTTGCCCGACGTGGTGCTGCTCGACGACCTTCCTCAGTCCCCCGGCAAGAGGCCGACCGGCCGGATCGAGCGCCCAGGGGCGCAGGCCGCGGAGCTCGCGTCGTTGCCCTTCGGTCTGCAGGACCACCCTGTCCGACAGGCGCAGGAACCGGCAGTCCTCGACCTCGACGCCTCCGGCCACCTCTTCCTCGTCGGAGCGCCCCGGTCGGGGCGCTCGCAGGTGCTCCGGACACTCGCTGCCTCCGTGGCCGACCGGACGTCGTGCGCCGACGTGCACCTCTACGGGATCGACTGCGGCAGCGGAGCGCTCCTGCCGCTCGCGGCCTTGCCGCACACCGGCGCAGTCGTGCAGCGCAGCGAGGTGGACCGTGTCCGGCGTCTGCTCGCGCGCCTCGTCTCGGAGACGCTGCGGCGGCAGGACGAGCTCGCCCGGCAGGGGCACGGCGGCGTCGCCGAGCAACGACACGCGTCGGCCCCCGCCGACCGCATGCCGCACGTCGTGCTCATGATCGACCGGTGGGAGGGCTTCACGGCATCGCTCGGCGAGCTCGACCACGGGGAGCCCGTGGAGCAGGTGACGTTCTTGCTGCGCGAAGGCGCTGGTGTCGGGGTGCACCTCGTCGTCACGGGTGATCGGCAGCTCATCGCCGGTCGGCTCGCGACGATGGTCGAGGACAAGCTCGTCCTGCGACTCGCGGACCGTGCCGACTACGGGCTCGCCGGCATGTCGCCGAGGACGCTGCCGGAGAGGATCGGGGACGGGCGGTGCTTCACGTCGGAGACGGCCGTCGAGACGCAGGTCGCACTCCTCTGCGACGATCCCGCTGCCGGCGCCCAGGCCGAGTCCCTGCGGGTCCGCGGCGCGTTGGCGACGGAGCGGGACAGGACGGTGCAGGCGGTCCGGCGCCCCTTCCGTCTCGAGCGCCTCGACGGGCCGGTGGGGTTCGGCGAGGCCTGGGCTCGGCGCTCGCCGGAGGTCCGGACCGACGCCATGGTCGCCATGGTCGGTCTCGGGGGCGACGACATGGGCGTGGTCGGCCCCGATCTCGCCGCGGGAGGAGGGACGTTTCTCGTCGCAGGGCCCGGTCGCAGCGGACGGAGCACCGTGCTCCTGACGATGGCACGCTCCCTCCTGGCACAGGACGTCGAGCTCGTCGTCGTCGCCCCGCGTGCCTCGCCGCTCCGGGAGCTCGAGGCCGTGCCCGGCGTCCTCTCGGTGCTCGCGACGGCGGCCGTGTCCGCAGCCGATCTCGCACCGTGGTTCGACGGCGGGCAGCGACGCCGTGTGCTCGTGGTGGACGACGCGGAGACGGTCACGGACTGCCCCGCCGCGGCGTGGCTGGCCGACTTCGTCTCGTCGTGCGCGGAACGGGGGCAGGCCTTGGTCGCCGGAGGATCGTCGGCCGAGCTGGCCCACGGATTCACGGGGTGGCACGTCGACCTGAGACGGGGCCGCTGCGGAGCGCTGCTGAGCCCACAGATGCCGGCGGAGGGCGACCTGATCGGGGCAGTCGTGCCCCGGAGCTCGCTGTCCGTCCGCCCTCGGATCGGAGTGGCTCAGGTCAACGTCGGCGACGGTGTCGTCCAGCCGGCCCAGGTACCCGTGCCGTGAGCCGGCCGTCGTCCAGCAGCCTCGCCTGGTCATCGAAGGGTGGTCCCGGTCGTGGTCGTGGTCGTGGTCGGCTGACCGGAGCCAGCCGCGAGCCCGAGGCCCTCGGGGGATCGGAGTCGGCGCTGACGCCGGCCGACGTGCGCACCCGCCGCGCCCGTGACGAGGAGCACTCCCGCGAGCGAGATGCCGAGGGCGAGACCGCCAGCTCCGGACCCCGTGAAGGCGAGTGCGGCCGGCACGACGGGAGCGATCGGCGGTGCCTCGACGCGGAACGACTCGGACGCGTGCACCCGCATGTCGGCGAAGGCCGGGACGACCTGGTGCGAGTCGGGCCCCGGGGTCGTTCCCGGCGACGTGAAGACGAACGCGTACCCGCCGACGTCGCGGGCCATGAGGCACGGCGTCTCCACGTGGCCAGCGCCGGTCAGCGTCGTCGAGACGCGTCCGGCCACCAGTCCTGCCGTCTCGAGGTCGCGGACATCGCCAAGGTCGGTGTCGACGGCAGGCAGCTCGGCGAACGGGCCGATCAGCAGCGTGTCGACCACCACCTCCTCGACCTCGGGGTTCCACCTGCTCACCTGGAGCGAGTCGCTCACGCAGGTGCCCGGCTCGACGACGGACGCACCGACGACGGCCGTCTCGATGTCCGGTGACCAGGGCACGACGGTGGTCTCCGAGGCCGTGCCGAACGCGGACCGCCAGCCCTGCAGCCGGTCACGCCCCTCCTCCTCGGCCGTGTCGGCAGGGTCGATCGACTCGACCCACGTGTACCAACCGCCAGCAGGCAGCGCGCATGCGGGGGTCGTGTACGTGCCGGGGCCCTCGACCACGCGGACCTCGACGTCGCAGACCGCAGGTGCGTCCACGGGCCAGTCGGCAGACTCGACGGGCCGTGCGGAGAACGGGCCGAGCAGACGGCTCCGGACGGTCACCGGGATCGGCGCCCAGCCTCCGTCGACCTCGATGCGCCCCCACTCCGACAACAGGCCGTCACCCGGCTCGATCGTGAGGGTCAGCTCATCGGTGACCTCCGTGCCCGCATCGGCGACGGCGTCGCTCGCCACCGTCGAGACACGCGGTCGGAACGGCAGCGGGGACAGTGCCGTGGCGCTCGCCGAGCCCGTCGCGGTGACGCTCGTGCCGCCGGTGAAGAGGATCATCTGAGACCCTGCCGGGCTGCTGCCCACGGTCATCACCCGGCCGTAGGGCAGGTCGTCGAAGCGCGCCTCGGCGCCCACGACGATCTGCGGGAGGTCGCCCACGGCCCGGAACGAGACCGTCTCGCCGTTCTGCACGGAGGAGGCGCTGCTCCCGTCCGCGAAGACGGCTCCCGACAGCGTGACCGAGCCCGCGGGCCCGGGCGGGAGCTGTCCTGGGCCGCCCGTCACACGGTCGACCGCGACGTCGGCACGGAGGGTGCCGGTGCCGTCCGGCTGCAGGTCGACCGCCATCGACGCCGAGACCGACGTCGAGGCCTCGCGGGCGGCCTCGTCCAGCATCTGCTGCATCTTCTCGAGGACGATCGGCCACCGCTCGTTCGCGCGGCCTGCGTAGTAGCGGGCGCTCCGGCCAGCGAGGCCGGTGATGCTCCACACCGCGAGCTGGCCGGCGGCAGCGGTGTCCTGGTCGTCGGTCCCGGCCCAGGTGCGGGCGATGTAGGCGAGCCGAGCGTGGTCGTCGCTGGAGATGTCGAAGACGTCCGGGCCGGTCGCCGTGTCGTACTCGTTGCCGACCGGTGACGACTTGCCGGCCTCGAGGCAGAAGGCCTTGCGGCCGTCGGCGAGCAGGTACGTGCCGAGGTACGAGACGCCGTCCCCGCGCCAGAGGTACCCGGTGCCGAGGCCTGTCGACGTGACCGCCTTCGCCGGCGAGGCGAGCGCGAGCGGTGCGACGAGCACCGCCACGAGGAGCAGCAGGAGGGACAGGAGCAGAAGTCGAGGAGCCCGTGGCGGGGCGGTCTGAGATGTCATGCGACGACGATGGCGGGACGGGCCCGCGGGCATGACGCCCGCCTCCTCGTTCTGTGGACGTCAGCGCGGGGACGTTGCTCGGTGGAGGGAGCAGGGGAGGCGGCGTGAGGCGTTGGTCGATCCGAGCTGGTGTCGGCGTGTCCATGGCCGGCCGGGGAGGTGTCTCGTGTTCTCCGGGGCGCACGCCGAGTATCTGGGCCGATCTGCACACGAGCGAGCGAGTCGCCCTTCCTACTGGGGGGCCTCACTCGATGTCGGTGCGGGGGAGCTCTGGTCGGTCGGCAGCGACAGTGCTCGCAGGATCGCGATCACGTCCTCGAGGGGAAGCTGCGCCTTCTCGCTCGCGTCGAGAAGGGTTCGTGCCTGTTCGATCACGGTCTTCGGTGCTCGTGATGCCCCAGGGGCCACTCGTGTGCCGGCGGCCGTGCGCGTGACGACGAGTCCTTCGGTCTCGAGCGCCCGGTAGGCCTTCGCCGCCGTCGCCTGGGCGACGCCGAAGTCCCGGGCAGTCTGCCGCACCGTAGGGAGCCTCTCACCGTCGCCCAGGGTGCCTGAGCGGATCGCGCCGCGGAACAGTTGTGTGATGTCGTCGCCGGTCCTCCCGGCAGGGGGTGTCATCGAGCTGCTATTGAAGAGTCGACACGAAGGGACGCGGTGGTTCGCGTCGAGTACGCCGCACGAAGGGTGTCGACTGCCAAGCGCAGCGCCAGAGCGACGCCGGCGCCCTGCAGCACGTAACCGGCCATCTTCATGGGCCGCGCAAGCGCGCTGTACTCGCCATCGATGGTCAGCTGTGGGAACGACTGTTCGGCGGACACCCACCTCTCGTCGAGACCGACGAGGGTCGTTCCGTAAGACCCGACGTGCAGCCAGAGGGCGCCGAGGGTCGTGATGCCGCCGGCTACGACGAGGAGCGTGAACAACCGTGCCGTGGACTGACGCGCCGGCGCCGTGCTCGGCACCATCACCTGTGCAGGCATCGCTCGGTTCGCGTCGTGCCGCAACACCAGCACGAGGACGGCGATGGCCACCGCCAGTGTGATGAGTGTCGCCAGGTGGTTGGGCCACCCTGCCCCGGCCACGTAGCCGTACCCGGAGTTGAAGCTGCGGTAGATGGGGAGAGGGGTGTAGTCCGGAACGTATCCGAAGAAGGGGCCCTCCGCGGGGGCCGGTCCGGCTATCGCGATCTGCCATCCGGCCGTCGCCCCGATGACGAGCGCCACTGCTGCACCTAGTCCGAGTGCGGGGCGAGGTGCGAACGTGGCCCAGGAGCGGTGGGGAGTGATCGCATGCTCTCCGCGCGGGGGCTGAGGGAGGCGTTGCATGGCGATCGAGGCCACGACGAGCACCAGTGTGGCGGCGAGCAATGGGGCAGGTCGCCGCCACCACCCCTCGAACCCGGTGCCGCCGACGATCGAGACGGGGATCGCGCTGGTGGCCGAGGCGATGGCCACGACCGTGATCGACCCCAGAGCGCCCACCCAGATCAAGATCCGTCGTCGCGGTCCGTCGTGCAGGTCTGTGACCAGTCGGCGTGGTCGCACCCAGGACAACGCGAACAAGGCGCATCCCACGACCAGCGCCATCTCGATCGGAACGACCTTGTTCACGTCCGACAGGAACGAGATGATCATGAGGCCTCCTGCGAGTCGGCTGATCAGACGATCAGCGTGCTTGTGCTGAAAAAGTAGCACAAGGTGGGTAGCTGCACTCCCCGAGGGGCCGATGCGTGGCGAGCGCTCTCCTCGACGATGGCGCCTTTGTGGCCTCCTGCCACTGACGGGCGACCGTGGCAGACCGTCGCCGTCGCGAGTTCGCGAACGGTCGGGCTCCGGGCTCCCGGTCGAGCCCGGATACGACGACGCCCGCCGACCGCGGTGCGGTGGGCGGGCGTCGTGGTCGGGGGAGGCGCTACTCGGTCTCGTCGAGGTCGACGTCCTGGTCGTCGAGGTCGTTCTCGGCCAGGCTCGGCTCGGCCTCACGCGGCGACCCGCCGGTGGGGCCGTCGTTGCCGTCGCCGAGGCCCGGCAGGACGGTCTCGCCGGCGACCGCGTCGTTCGTGACGATCTGCTGGCTCTCCTCGAACTGCGTCTCCTCGTCGTAGGGCTCGTCGCCCGAGGATGCGGGGGTCTGGGTGTCGCTCATGTTGCGTCCTTCCGGTCGGTGCTGCGGTGCTGCGGGTGGGGGAGCGGCTCAGGCCAGGCCGAGCTGCTGCATGAGGCCAGCCTCGTCGGTGGCGCCCCAGCGCTCCACGAGCAGGCCATCGTCGTCGAAGCGACCGACCTGGATGCCGCGCACCGTGAAGCTCTTGCCCGTGGCCTGGTGGCCCTGGAACGGCCCGGTGTGCGTTCCCTTGATGGTGAAGACGGCGGTCACGTTCTCGTCGTCGGCGACGAGCGTCTCGACGCCCAGGTCGGCGTCGGGGAAAGCGGTGAAGAAGTCGCTCCAGAACGCCTTGATGCCCTCGACGCCCGCGGGCGCACCCGGAGCCGGGTCGTGGTCGACGACGGCGGCGTGGAAGCCCTCGCCGAGTCGGTCGATCTCGCGGGCGGTCAGGATCTCGCCGATCAGCTGCTGGGTGGCGACGTTCTTGTCTTTCGACATCTCGTTCTCCGTGTCTCTCGTGTGTGTCAGGTGGTTCCCGTCTACTCCCGCCCCGTGCCCCGGCCCCTGCGGAGCTTCACAGGGAACGAGCGTCGGGATCGTGCTCAGACGGCCGTGAGCAGGTGGTGCTCCTCGACCGCCTCCAGGGCGAGCACCTTGTAGCCCTCGCCCTCGAAGAACACCGTCATGCGGTCGCCCTCGGTGCTCATCACCGTGCCCTCGCCCCAGGCAGGGTGCGAGACACGGGTGTCGGGGTCGAAGAGGGGAGCGTGTTCCGGGTCGTCGACCCGCGCCTCCTCGGCGTCGGCCGGGCGGTCGGGCTCGGCCGCAGCGGCCCGGCAGTCGTCGCAGTTGCCGCAGCGCTCGGGCGCCTCCTCGCCGAAGTAGCCGAGCAGGAACCGCCGCCGGCAGCCGTGCGACTCGGCGTACGTGCGCATCATCTCGATGCGCGACTTCTCGACCCGCTCGCGTCCCTCGGCGATCTGGCGCGCCTCCTCGGCCGCCTCCTTCGACCCGAGATCGGTCGTGACCTCGTAGCCCGCCTTGGTCTCGGCGGCGACGCCCGCCTCGAGCAGCAGGTCGACGAGTCGCGAGACCTGCCGCGGCTTGAGCCCGGTCGCCTCGGTGATCACGGTGCGCTTCACCGGACCCGAGGAGGCGCGGATCGCCTCGTGCACCCGCCGCAGCTCGGCTCGTGACGGCAGCCCCGCCGCGAAGAACGACCGCAGCGACAGGTCCTCTGCCCGGTAGTGCAGGGTCGCGTCGGCGGGTTCGCCGTCACGCCCGGCGCGCCCGATCTCTTGGTAGTAGGCGTCGAGCGACTCGGGCACGTCGGCGTGCACGACGAACCGGACGTCGGGCTTGTCGATGCCCATGCCGAAGGCGCTCGTGGCGACGATCACGTCGATCTCGCCGGCGTGGAACCGCTCGTGCAGGGCACCCCGCTCAGCCGAGCGGAGGCCCGCGTGGTACGCCTCGACGGTGCGGTCGGGGCAGCGCTCGCCGATCTCGTCGGCGTAGCGCTCGCTCTCCTTGCGGGTGGCGACGTAGACGATGCCGGGCGTCGTGAGCTCGGCGACCTGCTCGACGATCGCGCGGCGCTTCTCGGCCTCGTCTTCGTGGCGGTGCACGGCGAGCGACAGGTTCGGGCGGTCGAAGCCGCGGCTGATCACGAGCGGGTCGCGCAGCCGCAGCCGCTCGATCACCTCGTCGCGCACCGGTCCGGAGCCGGTCGCCGTCAGCGCGAGCACAGGGGGTCGGCCCAGCCGCTCGACGATCTCGCCGAGGTGCAGGTAGTCGGGCCGGAAGTCGTGGCCCCACGACGACACGCAGTGCGCCTCGTCGACAACCAGCAGGGCCACGCCCGCCCGCGCCAGCCGCTCGACCGTCTCGTCGCGGGCCAGCTGCTCGGGGGCCAGGAACACGTAGGTGACCTCGCCGGCGTCGACGCGCCTCCAGCTCTCGTCGTTCTCGTCGTCGGTGTGGCCCGAGTTGACGTCGACGGCGGGTGGGGCGTCGGGGTGCCCGACGAGCCCCGCGACCTGGTCGGCCTGCAGCGCGATCAGCGGCGAGACGACGACGGTCGGGCCGTCGAGCAGCGCGCCCGCGACCTGGTAGATCGCGCTCTTGCCGAAGCCCGTGGGCATGATGCCGAACGTGTCGCGCCCCGCGAGCAGCGACTCGACCGCCTCGACCTGGGCGGGCTTGAGGTCGTCCCACTCGAAGAGGCGGGCGGCGACGTCGGCGATGCGGTCGCGGTCGGTGACTTGCTCGTCGGCGGTGACGGTGCGGCTGTCGCCGCGTGTGCGGCTCGTGCTGTGGGCGGTGCGGGTGGTGGTCATGCGGCGTCCTCGTGGTGCGTCCCGGCACCGGAGCGCGCCGAGACGGTCCATACGATGCCGGGGGCCACCGACACGCGCGCCGTCCACAGCGGATCGGCAGTGACTCCTCCCCGCCCGTACCCCGGGGCCGGGACCCTACCCCTCCGCGCCTCCTCGGGCACGCACCCGGGAGGGGCCCGGAGGCCAGGCGCTAGGCTGGTCGAGGCCTGTTCGTCCCGACGTCGAGACAGACGCGAGGTGGGCGACGAGGCCGGTGCCGACTCGGTCGGCACGCCCCTCCAGAGCACTGGCGCAGCGATGCGGATTGGAAGAACAGCGTGGATCTTTTCGAGTACCAGGCCAGGGACTTGTTCGAGTCCTACGGCGTGCCCGTCCTGCCGGGAGTCGTCGCCGACACCCCGCAGGAGGCGCGAGCCGCAGCCGAGCAGATGGGCGGCGTGACCGTCGTCAAGGCCCAGGTCAAGGTCGGTGGCCGAGGCAAGGCCGGCGGCGTCAAGGTGGCGAAGACCCCGGACGACGCGGAGGCTGCGGCCGAGGCGATCCTCGGGCTCGACATCAAGGGCCACGTCGTCAAGCGCGTGATGGTCGCCGGCGGCGCGCAGATCGCGCAGGAGTTCTACTTCTCGGTGCTGCTCGACCGCGCCAACCGCTCGTACCTGTCGCTCTGCAGCGTCGAGGGCGGCATGGAGATCGAGCAGCTCGCCGTCGAGAAGCCCGAGGCCCTCGCCCGCGTCGAGGTCGACCCGCTCGCGGGCATCGACCTCGCCAAGGCAGAGGAGATCGCGCGTGCCGGAGGGTTCCCCGACGAGCTCGTCTCGAAGGTCGCCCCCGTGCTCGTCAAGCTGTACGAGGTCTACGCCGGCGAGGACGCGACGCTCGTCGAGGTCAACCCGCTCGTGCTGACCGAGCAGGGCGACATCGTCGCCCTCGACGGCAAGGTCACGATCGACGAGAACGCCGACTTCCGCCACCCCGGCCACGCCGACCTCGAGGACGCCGACGCGGCGGACCCGCTCGAGGCCAAGGCGAAGGCCTCGGGCCTCAACTACGTGAAGCTCGACGGCGAGGTCGGCATCATCGGCAACGGCGCAGGGCTCGTCATGTCGACCCTCGACGTGGTCGCCTACGCCGGCGAGGCGCACGGCGGGGTCAAGCCCGCGAACTTCCTCGACATCGGCGGCGGAGCGAGCGCCGAGGTCATGGCCGCCGGCCTCGACGTCATCCTCGGCGACGAGCAGGTCAAGAGCGTCTTCGTGAACGTCTTCGGCGGCATCACGGCGTGCGACGCCGTGGCGAACGGCATCGTCTCGGCCCTGGGAATCCTCGGCGACGCGGCCACCAAGCCGCTCGTCGTGCGCCTCGACGGCAACGCCGTCGACGAGGGCCGGCGGATCCTGGCGGAGGCGGCGCACCCGCTGGTCACCGTCGTCGCGACCATGGACGAGGCTGCCGACAAGGCCGCCGAACTGGCTTCGAAGTAAAGGGACAGAGCACAACCATGTCGATCTTCCTCAACAAGGACAGCAAGGTCATCGTCCAGGGCATCACCGGCGGCGAGGGCACCAAGCACACGGCGCTGATGCTGAAGGCGGGCACCCAGGTCGTCGGCGGCGTCAACGCCCGCAAGGCCGGCACCACCGTCACCCACGGCGACGTCACCCTGCCCGTCTTCGGCACGGTCGCCGAGGCGATCACCGAGACCGGCGCCGACGTCTCGATCGTCTTCGTGCCGCCGGCGTTCGCGAAGGACGCCGTCGTCGAGGCCGTCGAGGCGGGCATCCCGCTCGTCGTCGTCATCACCGAGGGCATCCCCGCACAGGACGCAGCGGAGTTCTGGGCGCTCGCCAAGTCGAAGGGCGGCGCCACCCGCATCATCGGCCCGAACTGCCCCGGCATCATCACGCCTGGCGAGTCGCTCGTGGGCATCACGCCGGCGAACATCACCGGCGCCGGCCCGATCGGGCTCGTCTCGAAGTCGGGCACCCTGACCTACCAGATGATGTTCGAGCTGCGCGACCTCGGCTTCTCGACCGCCATCGGCATCGGCGGCGACCCGGTCATCGGCACGACCCACATCGACGCCCTCGAGGCGTTCGAGGCCGACCCCGACACCAAGGCGATCGTGATGATCGGCGAGATCGGCGGCGACGCCGAAGAACGAGCCGCCGACTACATCAAGGCGCACGTGACGAAGCCGGTCGTCGGCTACGTCGCCGGCTTCACCGCGCCCGAGGGCAAGACCATGGGCCACGCCGGCGCCATCGTCTCCGGCTCGGCGGGCACGGCCCAGGCCAAGAAGGAGGCGCTCGAGGCCGCCGGGGTCAAGGTCGGCAAGACGCCGAGCGAGACCGCGGCCCTGCTGCGCGAGGTGTACGCGGCCCTCTGAGGTCGTCGTACGGTGCCGTGACCGGCACCGCGCCTCCTGGGCGGGCGTGTTCGTCCGGCCCGGTCCGTCACGACGGACCGCGGTCGACGCACACGCCCGCCTTCGTTCGTCCCCGGCCACGCGGCACGAGACGTCGGCCGCTCGGCACGGCACGTCGGCCGCCCAGCGGCCCGGCGGTACAGTCGTGCCCGATGAACCGCCCTGTCACCGCCGTCTTCGCCGCGCTCGAGGCCCTGCTCGTCGTCGGCATCGGCGTCGGGCTGCCCGTCGTCGTCCTCAGCCTCCTCTGGGCGTTCCAGTACGGACTCCAGATCGACTGGATCGTCTTCTGGCGCGCCGCCGTCGACATCTGGCTCGTCGGGCACGGCGTCGACCTCGACCTGCAGCTGGGAGCGGCGACCGCCGCCGCCTCCGGCGTCCCGGGGGCCGAGGCGCCCTTCGCCGTGACGATCGCCGCGCTCGGCTTCTCGGTCCTGACCGTGCTGCTCGGAGTGCGCGCCGGTCGCGCCGTCGCCGAGACCGCGCACCGTGTCGTCGGGGTCCTCAGCACGGTCGGCGTCTTCGCCCTGCTGAGCCTGCTGGTCACCGCCACGGCCCAGCACCCCCTCGCCTCGCCCGTCCTGTGGCAGGGGATCCTCCTGCCGACGCTCGTCTACGCCGTGCCCGTCGTGGTGATGGCCGAGGTCACGCGCCGCCGTCGCGGCGAGCCGGCCGACCCCGTCACGGGCGCGCTCTCCACGCTCGTCGTCCGTGCGCCGCGCACCGCGCGCGTCGTCGCCGCCGCGGGGCTCCGCATCGGCACGGCGAGCGCGGCCGGCGTGCTCGCCGTCTCCGGCGTCGTCGTCGGCGTGCTGATGCTCACGCACTACGGCGAGCTGATCACCCTCTACGAAGGCGCGCACGCCGGGCTGCTGGGCGGGATCGCCCTGACCCTCGGCCAGCTCGCCCTGCTGCCCGACCTGGTCGTCTGGGCCGCCTCCTGGTTCGTCGGCCCCGGCTTCGCGCTCGGCACCGGCTCGGGCGTCTCGCCGCTCGGCACCTCGGTGGGGCCGATGCCCGCCGTGCCGTTCCTCGGGGCGCTGCCGACCGCCTCCTCGTCGTTCGCCTTCGTCGGGCTGCTCGTGCCGGTCGTCGCCGCGTTCGTCGTGACGACCCTGCTGCGCCCGCGGATCGAGCGGCTGCTCGCCGAGTCCGGATCGGCCGACGTGCTGCGTCGCGTGCTCGTCGGGGTCTCCGGCGGAGTCGTCGCCGGGGTGCTGCTCGGCCTGCTCGCCTGGTCGGCCTCCGGAGCCGCCGGGCCTGGCCGGCTCGCCCACGTCGGGCCCGACCCCCTGCTCGTCGGCGCCTTCGGGGCCCTCGAGGTCGCCGTGCCCTCGGTGCTGGCGATGGTCGTGTCGCTGCGGAGCTTCCTCGGGCACGACGACGACTCGGCGGCTGCTCCTGCAGGAGGTGCGCGCGCGGCTGACGACGTCGAGACCGGCCCGCAGCCCGTGCTGGCGGGCACGTCTGCGTGGTCGCGGTCGTCGACGGGTGCTGCGGCCACGATGTCCGGCCTCACGCCGGAGCGCGCGTCCGGCCTCTCGCCCGAGCGCACGGCCGACGACCGGACCGGCACCGGCGCCGGCGCCGCCGCAGGCATCGCCGCCCGCCTCGGATCCGGCCACGACGAGACGACCGACCTCGGCGCGGAGCCTCTCGTGTCCTCGTCCGGCGCCGAGGCCGACGGCGACGCGGGTGACGAGACCGACCACGCGGCCGGCCGGCGACGGCGACTGGCGGAGCGGATCCGTCGGCTCCGTCCGCGTCGCCGCACCGACGGCACGGACATCGGGGACGACGAGGACAGCGGTGACACCGAGGACAGCGGTGATCGCACGGACAGCGGTGACCACGCGGCCGGCGAGGACGGGGCAGCCGAGGGGCACGGCGGAGCCGCTGCTCGGTCGGACACCCGGACGCCCCCGGTCACCGAGGCCGACACGGGCGAGACCGCCGTCGTCGAGACGGGGCTGCGCGCGCCCGGCGACCGCGTCCACGACCCCCGCGAGGTGCACGTCGACGCGGCGCGCGCCGCGCGTGCCGCACGGGACCGGGACCGCGACCAGGCCCGCGACCGCGAGGAGCACGACGACGAGCGCGACGGCCCCGCCCCGTGGTGGCGCAGGCTCGGATCGACCCCCGACCGGTCGGCCCCGGGGCACGACGACGACGAGACCGAGCCGGTCCGCGGTCTCGACCGCTGACCCGCGCCTCCTCGGACCCGGAGGACCCGAGGACCCGGAGGACCCGAGGCCCGGAGGGCCCGGAGGGCTCTGAGGGCTCTGAGGCCCCGGGAGCCCCCGCCTCGGCCACTAGGCTTGCCGGGTGCTGAAGCTCGTGGTGCTCATCTCCGGTGGCGGCTCGAACCTGCGTGCCCTGCTCGAGGCAGCGCACCACGACAGCTACCCCGCCCGCGTCGTCGCCGTCGGCGCCGACCGCGAGGCCGACGGCCTCGAGCACGCCGAGCACTTCGGGGTGCCGACCTTCACCGTGCCGTTCTCGAGCTTCGACGACCGGGCGTCTTGGGGTGACGAGCTGCTCGCGCAGATCCGCCAGTGGCAGCCCGATCTCGTCGTGCTGAGCGGTTTCATGCGGCTGCTGCCCGTCGGGGTCGTCGACGCGCTGAGCCCGCACCTGATCAACACGCACCCCGCGTTCCTGCCCGAGTTCCCGGGCGCGCACGGCGTCCGGGACGCGATCGCCGCCGGCGTCGACCAGACCGGGGCGAGCGTCATCGTCGTCGACGCCGGCGTCGACAGCGGCCCGATCCTGGCGCAGCGCCGCATCCCCGTGCTGCCCGGCGACGACGAGTCGTCGCTCCACGACCGCATCAAGATCGTCGAGCGCGAGCTGCTGGTGCAGACCGTGCGCGAGATCGCCGACGGAACGACCGACCTCGAGGAGACGAGACCCGCATGAGCGGCCACCAGATCGACCCCACCCTCTACCGCGAGCGGGACGCCGTCCCCGTGCGTCGTGCGCTCATCAGCGTGAGCGACAAGACCGGACTCCTCGACCTGGCCGAGGCGCTCGCCGCGGCGGGCGTCGAGATCGTGTCGACGGGCTCGACCGCGTCGACCATCCGCGACGCAGGCCACGACGTCACCGACGTGAGCGCCGTCACCGGGTTCCCCGAGTCGCTCGACGGCCGGGTCAAGACGCTGCACCCCGGCATCCACGCGGGCGTGCTCGCCGACCTGCGCCTCGAGTCGCACGAGCAGCAGCTCGCCGAGCTCGACATCGCGCCGTTCCAGCTCGTCGTCGTCAACCTCTACCCGTTCGTCGAGACGGTCGCGTCGGGCGCCGAGGCTCCGGCCGTGATCGAGAACATCGACATCGGCGGGCCTGCCCTCGTGCGCGCCGCCGCCAAGAACCACGCGAACGTGGCCATCGCCGTGTCGCCCGCCAGCTACGGGCAGATCGTGAAGTCGCTGACGCTCGGCGGCACGACCCTGGCCCAGCGGCAGCGCCTGGCCGGCGAGGCCTTCGCGCACACCGCCGCCTACGACACGGCCGTCGCCGCCTGGTTCGCCGAGAACGTCGGGGCGCGGGCCGAGCACGAGGCCGGTGCCGACGCGGCGACCGCAGCCGAGGAGGTGCGGGCCGGGTCGGCGGCGTTCGACGCCCCCCAGCACGTCGTCCTCGAGGGCACGCGGCAGGCCACGCTCCGCTACGGCGAGAACTCGCACCAGCAGGCCGCGCTGTACGCGTCGCCCGAGGGCGCCGGCATCGCCCAGGCCGAGCAGCTGCACGGCAAGGAGATGTCGTACAACAACTACGTCGACGCCGACGCGGCCCTGCGCGCCGCCTACGACTTCGCCGAGCCGGCCGTGGCGATCATCAAGCACGCCAACCCCTGCGGCATCGCCGTCGCCTCGGTCGACGCCGTCGACGCGATCGCCGACGCGCACCGTCGCGCCCACGCCTGCGACCCCGTGTCGGCCTACGGCGGCGTCATCGCCGCGAACCGCCCGGTGACCCTCGCCATGGCCGAGACGGTGAAGGACATCTTCACCGAGGTCGTCATCGCCCCCGCCTTCGAGCCCGACGCGCTGGCGCTGCTGCAGACGAAGAAGAACATCCGGCTGCTCGTGCTGCCCGCCGACTTCGCCCGCCCGACCGTCGAGGCGCGCCAGATCTCGGGCGGCCTGCTCGTGCAGCAGGTCGACTCGTTCGACGCCTTCTCCTCGCAGGGCTGGACGCTGGCCGCGGGCGTCGAGGTCGACGCCGCCACGCGCGCCGACCTCGAGTTCGCCTGGCGGGCCTGCCGCTCGGTCAAGTCGAACGCGATCCTGCTGGCCGACGCGGGCGCCTCCGTGGGCGTGGGCATGGGCCAGGTCAACCGGGTCGACTCGTGCCAGCTGGCCGTGACGCGGGCGGGGGAGCGGGCCCGCGGCTCGGTCGCCGCCTCCGACGCGTTCTTCCCGTTCGCCGACGGCCTGCAGGTGCTGCTCGACGCGGGCGTGCGCGCGGTCGTCCAGCCCGGCGGGTCGATCCGCGACGACGAGGTCGTCGCGGCCGCCGCCGCCGCAGGCGTCACCATGTACTTCACCGGCGAGCGGCACTTCTTCCACTGAGCTGTCGAGCCCTCGTCGACCGACGCCCCGGCCCGTGCGGCCGGGGCGTCCGTCGTCCGTCCTTCGCCGGCCGTGGTGGCATGCACGTGCCGCTCCCTCCGCCCGCTCCGCCGGCGCGCGGCCACGGCCGCCCGGACACCTGTCGCGCATCTTCTCCTCGCTCGCCCTTGCGGGGGAGGTGTCAGCACACATATCCTGAAAAGCTGCTCACAGCCGGTCGCTCGCGACCGACATGACGGACGAACGACGACCTGCACAGGAGGACACGATGAACTCGACGCTGACCACGGTGGCCTCGGCCCCCGCCGGTGCCCTCGTGCCTGCCGCCCGCGCCTCCGTCGCCGCCCGCCGGGCAGCCCGGACCCTCGTCGGCTAGGCCGAGCGGGACGCAGGCCGGGCTCGCCGCCGGCACCGCACCTCCTCCACGCGAGCGCCTCGTGCGCTCCACATCAGGGTCGCCGCCGTGCCCTCACCAGGGCACCGGGCCGCGACTCCCTCCCCAGTCGGTCGCCGCCGTGACGGCACCGACGCTCCCGATCACGACACTTGGATCAGCCATGTCCCCGAAGTCCCCTCCGCCCCCGTCCGCGTCGCCGCGTCGCCCGTCGACGTTCCGCGCGCTGATGCGGCTCCACCCCTACGCGAAGCCGGCCGTCCCGCGCATCGTGCTCGGCGCCGTCGCCGCGCTCGCCGCCGCCGTCGTCGCCCTGCTCATCCCCGCCGTGCTCCAGCTGCTGGTCGACGGTCCGCTGTCGAGCGGCGACCGAGCCCAGGTCTGGCCCGCCTTCGCCGTCGTCCTCGGGCTCGGCATCGTCGAGGCCGTCATGATCGGCCTCCGTCGACGGCTCGTCCTCACGCCCAGCACCCACGTCGAGGCGTCGATGCGCAACTCGCTCTACGCGAAGCTGCAGGACCTGCCGGTGGCGTTCCACGACCGGTGGCAGAGCGGCCAGCTGCTCAGCCGGTCGGTCAGCGACCTCTCGCTGATCCGGCGCTGGCTCGCGTTCGGCCTCGTCCTGCTCGTCGTCAACGTGCTGACGATCATCGTCGGCTTCGCGGTGCTCTTCTTCTACAGCTGGGCCCTCGCGCTCCTGTTCATGGTCGCGTCGATGCCGGTCTTCTTCGTCAGCTTCGCGTTCGAGAAGCGCTACTCGATCGTCGCGCGGCGCAGCCAGGACCAGGTCGGCGACCTCGCGACCAGCGTCGAGCAGAGCGTGCACGGCATCCGGGTGCTCAAGGCCTTCGGCCGCGGCAAGCACTCGCTCGACGAGTTCGCCAAGCAGGCCGACGACCTGCGCGGCACCGAGATCGAGAAGGCCCAGGCCATCAGCCGGCTGTGGCTGTGGCTGCTGCTCGTGCCCGACGTCGCCTTCGCCCTCTGCCTGCTCGGCGGCATCTGGCTGGCCGCCGACGGTCAGCTGACCGTCGGGCAGCTGTTCGCGTTCTTCGCGACGGCCACCGTGCTGCGGTGGCCCGTCGAGTCGATCGGGTTCCTGCTCTCGATGACCTTCGACACCCGCACGGCGGCCGACCGGTTCTTCGAGGTGCTCGACAGCGAGAACGCGATCACCGATCCTGCCGAGCCGGTCACCATCGAGGCGCCGGAGGGGCGGCTCGAGTTCGCCGACGCGCACTTCCGCTACCAGGACAGCCCGGCCCAGTACCCGGACCTCGTCAACGGCGTCGACCTCGTCGTCGAGCCGGGCGAGACCATGGCCCTCGTGGGGCTCACGGGCTCGGGCAAGACGACGTTGCTCGCGCTCGTCTCGCGGCTCTACGACGTCACGGGCGGCAGCGTCCGGATCGACGGCGTCGACGTGCGCGACCTGTCCCGGCAGGAGCTGCGCCGCCTGGTCGGCATGGCGTTCGAGGACGCGACGCTGTTCAGCGCCTCCGTCCGCGACAACGTGCTGCTCGGCCGCCCCGACCTCGCCGACGACCCCGCCGAGGCCGACCGCGTCATGCGCGAGGCCCTCGAGATCGCCCAGGCCGACTTCGTCGAGCGCCTGCCCGACGGCGTCGACACCCGTGTCGGCGAAGAGGGGCTGAGCCTCTCGGGCGGGCAGCGCCAGCGGCTCGCCCTGGCGCGCGCCGTCGCGGCGCGTCCCGCCATCCTCGTGCTCGACGACCCGCTGTCGGCGCTCGACGTCGACACCGAGGCCCGGGTCGAGGCCGGCCTCCGCCGGGTGCTCGCGTCGACGACCTCGTTGATCGTCGCGCACCGTCCGTCGACGGTCACCCTCGCCGACCGCGTCGCCCTGCTCGAGAACGGCAGGGTCACCGCGGTCGGCACCCACTCCGACCTGCTCGCCACGAACGAGCACTACCGCTGGGTGATCTCGTCCCTCGACGACGACACCACGCCCGCCCGAGAGGAGGTGCTGGCATGACCGAGCAGACGACGCACGACCAGGCCACGCGCCGCACCGATGACGCGCCCGACGGCGCGGTCCGTGACGATCGTCTGGTCGACGGCACCGGGGGCGGCCCCGCCCACGAGGCCCTCGACGGCCGCACCCCGGCCGAGAAGCGGGCCGAGCAGGGCTCGACGACCCAGGGCGTCCGCGGCGAGGAGCGCGACGACTTCACCAAGGCCGAGAGCAAGCGGCTCCGTCGACGGTCGCTGCGCCTCCTCGGCTCGCTGATCCGTCCGCTGCGCTGGCGGCTGGCGCTGATGGCGGTCGTCGTCATCGTCAGCACCGCCTCCCAGGTGGCCGGCCCCGCCCTGATCGCCTTCGGCATCGACACCGCCCTGCCTGCCCTGATGGACCGACAGGACTGGGCGCCGGCGATCCTCGTGGTCGTCGTCTACCTGGTGACGGGCGTGCTCGGCGCGGTGCTGATGGCGCAGTACACGGTGCTGTCGGCGCGGATCAGCCAGGCGATCCTGTTCGACCTGCGCAAGCGGCTGTTCCTGCACACGCAGCGGCTCAGCCTCGAGTTCCACGAGACGTACACGTCGGGGCGCATCATCTCGCGCCAGACGAGCGACCTCGACTCGATCCGGGAGCTGCTCGACTCGGGCATCAACCAGCTCGTCTCGGGCCTGCTCTACATGGGGTTCACCGCGATCGCGCTCGTCAGCCTCGACGCGCCGAGCGGGCTCGTGCTCGCCGTCGCGCTCATCCCGCTGATCGCGCTCACGAGGTGGTTCCAGGTGCGCTCCCAGAAGCTGTTCCGCGCCACGCGCGTCGCCAGCGCCCGGGTGATCGTGCACTTCGTCGAGACGATGACGGGCATGCGGGCGGTGCAGGCGTTCCGCAAGGAGGCGCGCAACGAGAAGGAGTACGCCGGCTACGTCGAGGAGTACCGCCAGGCCAACTCGAAGGTGTTCACGCTGTTCGGCACGTTCGACCCGGGCCTGGTGCTGATCGGCAACGCCACCCTCGCGGCCGTCGTGCTCTTCGGCGGGTTCCGCGTGATCGACGGCTCGCTCGAGATCGGCGCCCTGCTCGCGGCGGCGCTGTACGCGAAGCGCTTCTTCGACCCCGCAGAAGAGATGGCCATGTTCTACAACGGCTACCAGTCGGCCTCGGCGGCGCTCGAGAAGATCTCGGGCGTCCTCGAGGAGGAGCCGAGCGTGCCCGACCCCGAGTCGCCCGTCGACCTGCGGCACGCGAAGGGCGCCGTCGTCTTCGACGACGTCGAGTTCGCGTACTCGGCCGACACGGTCGTGCTGCCCGAGTTCGACCTCGACGTGCCCGCGGGGCAGACCATCGCGCTCGTCGGCTCGACCGGCGCCGGCAAGTCGACCCTGGCCAAGCTCATGTCCCGGTTCTACGACCCGACCCGTGGCCGCGTCACGCTCGACGGCGTCGACCTGCGCGACCTGCACCCGAAGGACCTTCGACGAGCCATCGTCATGGTCACGCAGGAGGCGTACCTGTTCTCGGGCTCGGTGGCGGACAACATCTCGCTCGGCAAGCCGGACGCGACCCGCGACGAGATCGAGCGCGCCGCCCGCGCGGTCGGCGCGCACGAGTTCATCGTGGCGCTGCCCGACGGGTACGACACCGACGTGAACAAGCGCGGCGGGCGGGTCTCGGCCGGGCAGCGCCAGCTGCTGTCGTTCGCGCGGGCGTTCATCGCCGACCCGGCGGTGCTCATCCTCGACGAGGCGACCGCGTCGCTCGACATCCCGTCGGAGCGCATGGTGCAGGAGGCCCTGCAGACCCTGCTCGCCGACCGCACCGCCGTGATCATCGCGCACCGGCTGTCGACGGTGGCGATCGCCGACCGGGTGCTCGTCATGGAGCACGGCCGCGTCGTCGAGGACGGCACGCCCGCCGACCTCATCGCCGGCACCGGGCGGTTCGCACAGCTGCACGCGGCCTGGCGCGACTCGCTCGTGTAGGCCGCCTCTGGTGCCGGCGTGGCGTCAGCCGCGCCAGGCCCAGACCGTGCCGTCGTCCGCGACGACGGTCCAGTCGCCGCAGCTCCAGCCGGCCGTCGGCGTCGGGTCGGGCAGCCACGCCGGAGACAGCGGCGGCGCGGCCGTGACCGGCTCGACGGCGGCGCAGCCCGCGGCGTCGGCGGGGGAGGCGGCGCTGTCGAACGTGAGGACCGCCTCCTCGGGGGCCTCACGACGGGTGACCGCCTGGATGTCGACCGCGTCGGTCGGCACCCAGGCATCCAGCACGAACGAGCGCGTGCCCGCCTTCGGTGCGTCGCCGTAGCGGTCGAACTCCCACGTCTTCTCGTCGGAGCCGAGGCCCAGGGCCGAGCAGGAGGAGGCGGTGACGCAGACGACGGCGGCGACGGCGACGACGGCGGCGAGACGGGGGAGCGAGGGCATGCTCCGATCGAAGCGCCTGGCAGCCGCGAGCGCGTCAGCCGAACGGGTCGACCGGCTCGTCCGACAGGTTGACGTCGGGCGACCAGGAGGCGCGCTCGAGGTCGACCCGGACCGTGCCGGTCCGCGACCACCGCAGCGGCGTCCCCTCGGCGCGCCAGTGCTCGAGCGCGCGCTGGCCGTGGCCCTCGGGTGCGTGCCCGGACGCCTTCACGATCCGCCACCACGGCAGGTCCGAGCCCGCGTGCGCCATCACCTTGCCGACGCCGCGCGACGAGCGTGAGCCGACGGCCGCCGCCACCGAGCCGTACGACATGACCCGCCCCTCCGGCACGGACTCGACGACCGAGACGACGCGCGAGACGAAGTCGTCGCCTGACGGGGCGTCGCCTGACGGGGCGTCGTCAGCCGGGGCGTCGTCGGGCGCAGCTGCCCCCGCGGTCACTCGCCCTGCGGCGTCGGGCTGATGGTGAGCGCCGCGAGGTGCTCGCCGTACGGCGTCTCGCCGACGACCTCGAAGCCGATGTGGGCGAAGAAGCTCTCCGGGCCGTCGTCGCCCGGCTCGTAGATGACGGTGAGCGTGTCGAAGCCGCGGCTGCGCGCCTCGCCTGCGAGGGCGTGGATCGCGAAGCGCCCGACGCCCCGGCCCTGGTGCTCGGCCGAGACGTTGACCCGCCAGATGCAGCTGCGCAGGGACTCGTCGTCGGCGTCCGCGTCGAAGTTGCCCATGATGAAGCCGACGACCTCGTCGCCGTCGAGCACGACACGGGGCCAGGCCGTGGTCGGGTTCACGTACGCCTCGGCGATCGAGTGCGAGACCGGGGCCACGTACTGTTCCTGGCCCGGCTTCAGCGTCAGGTTGTTGGCCGCCACGACGGTGGCGGCGGACAGGGTCTCGAGGCGCAGGTCCGACATGGCCTCAGGGTAACGGGGCACCCCCGCCCGGCACCACCGTCGCGGGTGGGAGGATCGGGGCATGCAGACCGACCGTGGCCCGGCGGCGCCGTGAGGCGCGGCACCAACCTCCCGGCCGTCGGCGGCTACAACCGCTCGGTCGTGCTCGACGCGGTGCGGCGTGAGGAGGCCGGGCTCAGCCGGACGGAGATCGCCGAGCGCACCGGCCTCAGCCCGCAGGCGGTGACGAACGTGTCGCGACGGCTGCTGGACGCCGGCCTGATCCGCGAGAGCGGCACCGTCATCAGCGGTCCCGGCAAGCCGCGCACCATGCTGCAGCTCGAGCCGGGAGGCAGCTTCGCGCTCGGGGTCCACGTCGACCCCGCGGTCGTGACCTACGTGCTGCTCGACCTGCACGGCACCGTGGTGGCGCACACGCAGACCCCCACCCCGTCCGCGTCGCGGCCCGACGAGGTCGTGGGGCTGATCGCCCGGACGGTGGACGGGCTCGTGGCGGGCTCCGGCGTGGACCGCGCGCGCCTCCTCGGGATCGGCATCGCGGCGCCGGGGCCGATCGACGTCGAGGACGGCGTCGTCCTCGACCCGCCGATGCTGCCGCGCTGGCGGCACGTGCCCCTGCGCCGGGCGATCGCCGAGGCGACGGGGCTGCCCGTGCTGCTCGAGAAGGACGTCGCCGCGGCTGCCGTCGCCGAGCTCTGGTTCAGCGACGGCGCCTCCCGGCGCGACTTCGCCTTCGTCTACTACGGCACGGGCTTCGGCACCGGGCTCGTCATCGGCCGCGACGTCGTGCGGGGGTCGAGCTCGAACGCGGGCGACTCCGGACACGTGACCGTCGCCTCCTCGGGTCGCCGCTGCACCTGCGGCCGGATCGGCTGCGTGGGCGAGCTGATCACCCCCCACGCGCTCGTCCGTCAGGCGGTCGAGGCCGGCGTGCTCACGGCGGACGACCTGCTGGTCGACGTGCTCGACGCGGCCCGCTCGGAGGGCGACCCCGACGACCTGCACCGGATCGAGGAGGCGCTGGTCGCGTTGGCACGCAAGGCCGCGGACGGCGACGAGGGGGCCCTCGAGATCCTGCACGATGCTGCGCGGCACCTCGCCCGGGCCGTCGTGGTCGTGCTCAACCTGCTCGACCTCGCCGAGGTCGTCTTCGGCGGGCCGTTCTGGCACGTCGTCGCCCCCTGGGTGCTCCAGGTGCTGCCGGAGGCCGTGCGGTCGTCGTCCGCGCTCATCGCCAAGCACCCGATCGCCCTCGAGCAGTCGGCCATCGGCACGGACGTCGCGGCGGTGGGCGCCGCCTGCCTCGTGCTCGACCACGCCTTCTCACCCAGGCCGTCGGCGCTGCTCATCTCCGCCTAGGGCGGGCGCCGGCGCGGCGAACGGGGCCCTCGGTCGAGGGTCACAGCTCGGTCACGACGTCTTGACAAGCAATAACTCCATACGGTGTAGTAACTCCACGGACCGGCGACGACGCCGGTCGAGCGATGGAGCAAGGGAGCACCATGACTCGCACGACGAACACCCGACGACGTCGCGTGCTGGCGGTCGCCGCCGCAGCGACGACCACCGTCCTGCTGGCAGCCGGCTGTGCCGGGGGCAGCGGCGGAGGCGACGAGGACACGCTCAAGGTGGCGTACCAGAAGTTCGGCACCTTCACCCAGATGGACGACCACATGAAGGCCGTCGCCGCGGAGTTCGAGGCGGCGAACCCGGACATGACCGTCGAGCTCGTCCCCATCGCCGGCCAGAACGACGACTACTTCACCAAGCTCGCCCTGATGAACCGCTCCCCCTCCACCGCCCCCGACGTGCAGTACGAGGACACGGCGAAGCTGAAGAGCGACGCCGCGGCCGGGTTCCTGCTGCCCCTGGACGAGTACACCGAGGCCTGGGACGACTGGGACATGTTCTACGACAACGCCAAGGAGGCGGGGGTCGGCGAGGACGGCAAGCTCTACGGAGTCCCGATGGGCACCGACACGCGGGCGCTCTGGTACAACGAGGAGCTCTTCGCCGCCGCAGGCCTGCCCGTGCCCTGGGAGCCCGCCACCTGGGACGACGTCCTCGACGCGGCCGCGACGCTGAAGGAGGCCTCCCCGGACGTCGTGCCCTTCAACATCTACTCCGGCAAGCCGCAGGGCGAGGGCGCCACGATGCAGGGCTTCGAGATGCTGCTCTACGGCACCGAGGGCGGCACCCTCTTCGACGACGACGAGGGCAAGTGGGTCACCGGGTCGCAGGGCTTCGTCGACTCCCTCGGCTTCATCGAGGACGTCTACCAGGGCGGGGTCGGCCCGACCCCCGAGCAGGCGCTCGACACCAACATCGCCACGATCGTCGGCGGCGAGTGGCTCCCGCAGTCGAAGGTCGGCATCGCCCTCGACGGGTCGTGGCTGAGCGGCACCTGGCTCGAGACGGGCACGAACCCGTGGCCGGAGTGGAGCGAGGTGCTCGGCCAGGCGCCCATGCCCACCCAGGACGGGCAGGCCCCCGGCGCGGTCAGCATGTCGGGCGGCTGGACCCTCGCGGTCGGCGCGAACAGCGCGAACCCCGACAAGGCGTTCGAGTTCATCGAGCAGTCGCTGAGCAAGGAGGGCTCGCAGTCCTACGACATCGCCGCGAGCCAGATCGCCGTGCGGAGCGACGTCGCCGAGGACCCGGAGTACGTCGCCGCCAACCCCTCGTTCGAGTTCTTCTCGTCGATCGTCCCCGTGACGCACTTCCGCCCGGCCACCACCGACTACAACCGCATCTCGAGCGAGATCACCATCGCGATGGAGGCGGTGATGACCGGCCAGCAGAGCCCGGAGGAGGCGGCGGCCGCGTACGACGAGGCCCTGGTCGGCATCGTCGGCGAGGACGCGACGGTCGAGGCCGACTGACGATGGCGACCCTCGCTCCTGCCCCGGTCGGTCGCGACGGCGACCGGCCGGGCGGCCCCGGCGCGGGGCCGGGAGGTGAGCCGTCCGGTCGCCGGGCTGGCGCCTCCCGGGCCCGTGCCCTCCGCACCGCCGGACGCACCGTCCCGCTGGTGCCCGCGATCGTGCTGCTCGCGATCTTCTTGCTCGGCCCGGTCATCTCGTCGTTCTACGGTTCGTTCACCAACGCCTCCCTGACCGGCTACGCCGCCGGCGGCTCGGAGTTCGTCGGCTTCGCGAACTACCGCGAGCTGTTCGCCGACCCCGACTTCCCCAAGTCGGTGCTGCTCACGCTCGCGTTCGTGTTCTTCTCCGCCGTGGTCGGGCAGAACGTCGTCGGGCTCGGCGTCGCCCTCCTGATGCGCTCGGCGAACAAGGGCGTCCGCGCCGTGGTCGGCACCTTCGTGATCGCCGCGTGGGTGCTGCCCGAGATCGTCGCCGCGTTCGTCGCGTACGCGTTCTTCAACGACGGCGGCACGCTCAACACGATCCTCGCCGGCCTCGGCGTCACCGGGGCGAACTGGCTCTACACGTTCCCGCTGATCTCGGTCATCATCGCCAACATCTGGCGCGGTGCCGCCTTCTCGATGCTCGTCTACTCGGCGGCCATCCAGGAGGTGCCGCCCGAGATCACGGAGGCGGCCGAGATGGACGGCGCCGGCGGCCTCAAGCGCCTCGTCTACATCACGCTGCCGGCGATCCGTCGCAGCATCTCGACGAACCTCATGCTCACGACCCTGCAGACGCTCTCGGTCTTCACCCTGATCTTCGTCATGACCGGCGGCGGCCCGGGCACCGACAGCTCGACGCTGCCGATCCTCGCCTACCAGGAGGCCTTCCGCTTCTCGCAGCTCGGCTTCGGCACCGCGATCGCGACCATCATGCTGCTCGTCGGGGCGGTCTTCTCGATCATCTACATCAGGGCGCTCAAGCCGGAGGTGGACTGACCGTGGCCATGACCTCGCCCAGCGGCCGCCGGCTCGCGCTGGTCTCGAACCTCGTCCTGGTCGTCGTGGGGCTCTGCTTCGCGGTGCCGCTCGTCTGGCTCGTGCTCGCCTCCGTCGACACGGACGCGTCCCTCTCGGCAGCCGTGCCCGACGAGTTCACGCTCGACAACTTCAGGCAGGTGCTCACGCCCGAGATCTCGTTCATCCCGCTCGCGAACAGCCTCGTGCTGTCCGGGGGCTGTGCGCTGATCACCGTCGTCGTGGCGATCCTCGCCGCGTACCCGTTGTCGCGCTACCGGATGCGGATCAACAAGCCGTTCCTCTACGGCATCCTCTTCGGGACGTGCCTGCCGATCACCGCCATGATGGTGCCGGTCTACAGCCTGTTCGTCTCGCTCGACCTGATCGACTCGATCGGCGGCACCGTGTTCTTCCTCGCGGCCTCCAGCCTGCCCATGGCGATCTGGATGTCGAAGAACTTCATGGACTCGGTGCCCATCTCGCTCGAGGAGGCAGCCTGGACGGACGGCGCGTCGATGTTCTCGACGCTGACGCGCGTCGTCGTGCCGCTCATGCGGCCCGGCATCGCGGTCGTGTTCATCTTCGTGTTCATCCAGGCGTGGGGGAACTTCTTCGTTCCCTTCATCCTGCTGCTGAGCCCCGACAAGCAGCCCGCCGCCGTCAGCATCTTCAACTTCTTCGGACAGTACGGCTCGGTCGCCTACGGCCAGCTCGCGGCCTTCTCGATCGTGTACTCGGTGCCGGTCATCGCCCTCTACGTGCTGGTGTCGCGCACCCTCGGCGGGTCGAACGCCCTCGCCGGCGGGGTCAAGGGGTGATGTCGCTCCTCCACGACCGCGCCTGACCTGCCCTCGTCCCACCGGATCACCGAACCTCCGCGCGCTCGTGCGCGCCGACAAGGAGACTCTCCCCATGCACGACAACACCGCCCTCGTCGAGGCCCGCATCGACCGCTTCGTCCTCGACCGGATCACGCCGAACATCTACCGCCGCGCCGCGCCGCTCACCGTCGAGGCGTGGGAGGTGCCGGACGAGCCCGTGCCGTTCGCCGAGGCCGTCCGTCAGCAGTTCGTGCCCTTCGCCCCCGGCACGCCGTGGAGCCGGCCGTGGGGCACCACCTGGTTCCGGGTGACGGGCGTGGTGCCCGAGGGCTGGGGCGCCGACCCGGCCACGGCGCTCGAGGCCGTCGTCGACCTGGGCTTCAGCACTCGTCAGCCCGGCTTCCAGGCCGAGGGGCTCGTCTGGCGTCGCGACGGGACGCTCGTGAAGGCCATCGAGCCGTACAACGGCTACGTGCCGCTGGCCCTGGTAGGCGGCTCGGCCTCGCCGGGGGCGCCGATCGAGTTCTTCGTGGAGGCGGCGTCGAACCCCGACGTCGGCGGCAACTTCTTCTACCTCGAGACGCCCATGGGCGACAAGGCGACCGCGGGGACGGCACCGATCTACACGCTCCGGACCCTCGACCTCGCCGAGAGGGACACCGTGGTGTGGGAGCTCGACCGCGACATCTGGACGCTGCTCGGCCTGATGCGGACCCTCGACCCCGGCACCCCACGGCGACACGAGATCCTGCGCGCGCTCGAGCGGGCGTGCGAGGTCGTCGACCACGACGACGTCGCCGGGTCCGCAGTACTCGGGCGCGAGGCGCTCGCGGGCGTGCTCGCATCGCCGGCCGCCGCCAGCGCCCACCGCGTCGTCGCGACCGGCCACGCGCACATCGACTCGGCCTGGCTCTGGCCCGTCCGCGAGACTCAGCGCAAGGTGGCGCGCACCTTCTCGAACGTCGTCGCCCTGATGGACGAGGACCCGGACTTCGTCTTCGCCGCCTCGAGCGCCCAGCAGTACGCGTGGGTGAAGGAGCGCTACCCCGACCTCTTCGCCCGCATGAAGGAGAAGATCGCCGAGGGCCGGTTCGTGCCGGTCGGCGGGATGTGGGTCGAGTCCGACACGAACATGCCGGGAGGCGAGGCACTGGCCCGTCAGTTCGTGGCCGGCCACGCCTTCTTCCGGCGCGAGTTCGGGATCGAGTGCGACGAGGTCTGGCTGCCCGACTCGTTCGGCTACACGGGCGCCATGCCGCAGATCGCCCGCGCGGCCGGTGCCCACTCGTTCTTCACGCAGAAGGAGTCGTGGAACGAGACCAACCGGATGCCGCACCACACGTTCCTGTGGGAGGGCATCGACGGGAGCCGGGTCTTCACGCACTTCCCGCCGGTCGACACCTACAACTCCGACCTCTCGGCGGTCGAGCTGGCACACGCCGAGCGCGAGTACAGCGAGAAGGGCGTCTCCAACGTCTCGATCGTGCCGTTCGGCTGGGGCGACGGCGGCGGCGGGCCGACCCGCGAGATGATGGCAGCCGCGAGGCGGGCCGCCGATCTCGAGGGCTCGCCGCGCGTGACCGTCGGCACCCCCGCCTCCTTCTTCGCGCAGGCCCGTGACGAGATGCCCGACCCGGCGGTCTGGTCGGGCGAGATGTACCTCGAGTTCCACCGGGGCACGTACACCTCGCAGGCCCGCACGAAGCAGGGCAACCGCCGCAGCGAGCACCTGCTGCGCGAGGCCGAGCTGTGGTGCGCGACCGCGGCCGTCCGGGGTCTGCTCGACTACCCGCACGACGAGCTCGACGAGCTCTGGCAGACCGTCCTGCTGCTGCAGTTCCACGACATCCTCCCCGGCTCGTCCATCGCCTGGGTGCATCAGGACGCCGAGCGGAACTACGCCCGGGTCGCCGAGCAGCTCGGTGCGTTGACGGCCAGGGCGCAGGAGGTGCTGGCCGGGCAGGGCGACGTGGCCGTCGCCTTCAACGCCGGCCCGGTCCCGCACCGCGGGGTGGGCGCGTCGTCCGCGGCGGTCGTCGACAGCAGCGGCGGCGGCGCCGCTGCCGGCTCGACGGCGACCGGCGTGGTGCTCGACGCGGACGGCGACGGCTGGGTGCTCTCGAACGGGCTCGTCAGGGCGGTCTTCGACTCCGACGGCCTCGTCTCGTCGCTCGTCGACTCGACGTCCGGGCGTGATCTCGTCGCTCCCGGCGCGAGGCTCGGACTGCTGCAGATATTCCGGGACACCCCGAACCAGTGGGACGCGTGGGACATCGACGCCGTCTACGCCAACGCCCGCACCGACCTCGTCGACGCCGTGTCGGTCGAGGTCGACGGGGTGTCGCTCGCGGTGACGCGGACGACCGGCACGTCGACGATCGTGCAGCGCTGGGCCCTCGAGGAGGGCGAGGCGGAGCTGCAGCTGGTGACCGAGGTCGACTGGCACGAGAGGCAGAAGCTGCTGAAGCTGGCGTTCCCGCTCGACGTGCACGCCGACCGCGCGGCGTCCGAGGTCCAGTTCGGGCACGTGCAGCGCCCGACGCACTCCAACACTTCGTGGGACTTCGCCCGCTTCGAGACGGTCGCCCACCGGTGGGTGCACGTGGCCGAGCCGGGCTTCGGGGTGGCCGTCGCGAACGACTCGACGTACGGGCACGACATCACGCGCTCGACCCGGGACGACGGCGGCACCACCACGCTCGTGCGGCAGTCGCT
The DNA here is from genome assembly GCF_014841875.1 of Frigoribacterium sp. CFBP 13729. Taxonomy (NCBI): domain Bacteria; kingdom Bacillati; phylum Actinomycetota; class Actinomycetes; order Micrococcales; family Microbacteriaceae; genus Frigoribacterium; species Frigoribacterium sp. CFBP 13729. The sequence goes on from NZ_JACYUR010000002.1 coordinate 57,516, forward strand.
GCTGAGGGCGCCGGTGTTCCCCGACCCGCACGCCGACCAGGGCCGCCACGTGCTGCGGTCGACCGTGCGCGTCGCGCCCGACGTGGTCGACGCGCTGTCGGCCGGCTACCGGCTGAACCTGCCGCTGCGCACGGTCGCCGGGAGCGGCGCCCCGGTCGCCCCGCTCGTGTCGTCGTCGTCGCCGGCGGTCGTGGTGGAGGCGGTCAAGCTCGCCGAGGACCGCTCGGGCGACCTCGTCGTCCGGCTCTACGAGGCGAGGGGGTCGAGGGCCGCGTCGACGATCGAGGTCGACACGTCGGCCGGGCTCGGCGCAGCCTGGAGGACGGACCTGCACGAGCGTGAGCTCGGGGTGGACGGAGCCGACGTCCCCGGCGCCGCGCGCTGGGCCGCGGGGGAGTCCGTCGAGCTGACGCTGCGCCCGTTCGAGATCGTCACCCTGCGCTTCGCGCGCCACGGCTGAGGCCCGGCCGGCCGGCCGGCCGGCCGGNGGCCCGGGCAGCACTTCCTGCCGGTTCACGGCGGAGCAGAGGAGGAAGGGGAGAGGGAGAAGGAAAGAGGAGGGGTCAGCTGAGGGTGGCGGCGGGGACAGGGTCGGCCTGCGCACCCGCCATGGCGGCCCCGACGGCGGCGGCGGGCAGGCCGGCGGGCAGCAGCACGAGCCGCGAGGCGAGGTCGAGCGACGCGATGAACGAGGAGGCGGCGGCCTGGTGGGCGAGTGCCTCGCGCACCGGCGCCATCAGCTCGTCGCCGAGCGCGCTCATCCCGCCGCCGACGACGATCGTCTGCACGTCGACCGTCAGGGCCAGCAGCCGGACGGCCTGCGCGACGCCGTCGACCAGGGTGCGCCGGGCCTGCACGGCCAGGTGGTCGCCGTCGGCCGCCGCGTCGAGGAGGGCGCGTGCCGGGTGCAGGGCGGTGGTCGGCCAGAGCCGGGCCGCTGCCGACCCCGAGGCCACGGTCTCGAGGCAGCCGCGCTGTCCGCACGCGCACCAGGCGCCGGCCGGGTCGACGGGGACGTGGCCGATCTCGCCCGCGGCGCCGAGCGCGCCGCGGCGGACCTGGCCGTCGAGGACCAGCCCGGCGGCGAGGCCGGTGCCGAGGTTCAGGTAGGCGATCGAGCCCTGCAGGGACATCGCGTGCCACGCGCCGAGCGCTGCGGCGTTGACGTCGTTCTCGACCCGGACGGGCACGCCGAGGCGGCGGGCCAGCTCGTCGCCGAGCGCCGTGTCGACGAGGCCGAGGTTGACCGCGTGGCCGACCCTGCCGGTGGTGGCGTCGACGACGCCGGGCACGCCGACGCCGACCGACGCGAGGCGGTCGAGCGGCACGCCGGTGAGCGCCGCGAGGCGCTGCGCGGCCTCGACCGCGTTGTCGATCACCTCGTCGGTGCCGAAGCCCGAGGCGAGCCGGACACGGTGCACCGGTCGGGGTGACCGGGCGCCGTCGTCGGCGACGGCCACGGCGTCGATCTTCGTCCCGCCGATGTCGAGGCCGAGCCTCACGGGCACGCCCTCGACGCAGTGGCGTGATCGCCGCGAGGAGTCTCGCCGGCGCCCCGGAGGGGCGTCACGACGATGCCGGGGAAGGCGGGGACGGGCCTGCTCATGGGTGTTAGTAAAGCTTACTAACCGAACGGCAGCAAGCACGCGGTGCCCGAGATCTCGGGCTCGTTTCGGGTATTGACCAGCCGTGTTTCCTGCTCGTAAACTCACCGCACCAGCCTTGACAACGTGTTTGTAAGGCATTTTTACTAAACGGCAACGCTGCCGGGCCCGTCTCGCACCACGAGACGGCGCACGCCTCTCGAGGCCCCGGTCGGCGACGCCCGAGACGAGAGGAGGCGACCGTGCCCCGAGCAGCCGCCCCCCGTGCCGCCACGCACACCGCCGCTCCCGTCGCCGCCGGTGCAGAGCGCGCCTCCGCCTCCTCGACCCTGCGGGTCACCGCCAAGTCGCTGCCGCAGCACACCCGGGCCCGCAACCGCTCGCTCGTGCTGCAGACCCTCTGGCACCAGGGCTCGATGAGCCGCGCCGACCTCGCCCGCGAGAGCGGGCTCACCCGGCCGACCGTCTCGGGCATCGTGCAGGAGCTGGCCGACGAGGGGGTCGTGGCCGAGCTCGGGCTGCGCGGCGACTCCCGGGTCGGCAAGCCCGCGACGCTCGTCGGCATCCGGCCCGACTCGTTCCACATCCTCGCGCTCGACCTCTCGTCGGCGGAGCGGTTCTCCGGCGCCGTCGTCGACGTCCGCGGCGAGGTCGTCGGCCGGGCCAGCGTCGACATCGACGGGGCGACGGGCGAGGCGGCCGTGGCGCTGGCCGAGCGCCTCGTCGACGAGCTGTCCGCGCTGACGACCACGCGCCTCCTCGGCGTCGGGGTGGGCACGCCCGGCATCGTCGACCACCAGGGCGTCGTGCGCACGGCGGTGCACCTGGGCTGGTGGGACCTCCCGCTCGCGGCCCGGCTGAGCGCCCGCACGGGCGTGCCGGTGCACGTCGGCAACGACGCGAACCTGGCCGCCCTCGGGGTGCACACCTTCGGCGACCCCGAGCGCGACCCGTCCCGCAGCCTGATGGTCATCACCATCGAGCACGGCGTCGGCGTGGGCCTCATCGTCGGGGGAGCGCTCGTCGAGGGCGACCGCTTCTCGGCGGGCGAGATCGGGCACGTCACCGTCGACGAGGCCGGCGACGTGTGCGCCTGCGGCCGCCGCGGCTGCCTCGAGGTGTCGCTCGCGGCGCCGGGGCTGTCGGCCCGCCTCCTCGCCGTCGACCCCGGCTCGCGCGGCGCCGTGCTGCACGCCGCGGGGCGCGACCTCGGCTTCGTGCTCGCCCCCGTCGTGAGCGCCCTGGGGCTCGACGAGGTCGTGCTCTCCGGGCCCCGTGAACTGCTCGACGGCGTCCTGCTGCGCGCGGCGGTCGAGACCGTCAGGGCCCGCACGCTCGCGGCCGTCGGCCAGGGGCTCGTCCTCCGCTACGCGGGCGACGACCGCGACCTGGCCGTGCTCGGTGCCGCCTCCCTCGTGCTCTCGGCCGAGCTGGGCGTCTCGTGAGGGCGCCCGGACGGACGCCGCGAGGTCCCTGCCACGACGGCCCCTCCCCAGGCGCCCCCGGCGCCCGATCCACCACAGACCGCACCACCCGCACCAGCACCGCACGCACCTGCTCGACCACCATCACTCCCAGCAGCACCCCGCGGCACCGCCGCCCCGTCCACGAGGAGACACAATGCGAATGACACGTCACACAGCGGTCGCGGCCCTCGGCCTCACGGCCGCCCTTGCCCTGACCGCCTGCTCGAGCGCGGGCACGGCAGGAGGCGGCAGCAGCGACGGGCCGCAGACCGTGCCCACCACGAAGGGCGACGGCGAGACGCTGACCGTCTGGGTCATGACGGGCGACTACACCGACGAGACGATCAAGGCGATCAACGACGAGTTCACCGAGCAGACCGGCGCGGAGGTGGACGTCCAGACCCAGCAGTGGGACGGCATCACCACCAAGATCAGCACCGCGCTCGCGACGTCCACCCCGCCCGACGTGCTCGACCTCGGCAACACCCAGGTCGCGAGCTACGCCGAGAACGGCGCCCTGCTCGACCTCACCGACTACGCGGACGACATCGCCCAGGGCCAGGAGTGGCTCACGGGCCTCGAGGAGCCCGCCACGGTCGACGGCTCGCTCTACGGCGTCCCCGGCTTCGCGGGCGCCCGCGCCGTCATCTACAACAAGGACATGTGGGCGGCCGCCGGCATCACCGAGGAGCCCACCACCTACGAGCAGCTCACGGCCGACCTCGACACGCTGGCGGCGGCGAACCCGGCGAGCGACTTCTCGCCCTTCTACATGCCCGGTGCCTACTGGTACGCCGGCATGCAGTTCGTCTGGGACGCCGGCGGGGAGATCGCGACGCAGGGCGACGACGGCACCTGGTCGGCCGGCCTGTCGTCCGACGAGGCGCAGCAGGGCCTCGAGGACTTCAAGGAGTTCCAGAACACCTACTCGACGGGCGCCTCGCAGACGCTCGACACCGACGTGCCGAACCAGGACCAGATCTTCGCCGACGGCAAGGCCGGCGCCATGCTCGGCACCAACGGCAAGATCGACCTGATCAAGGAGGCGAACCCCGCCCTGACGGACGACAGCTTCGGCACCTTCCCGTTCCCGGGCAAGTCCGGCGAGTCGCAGCCCGTCATGCTCGGCGGCTCCGACTGGGGCATCGCGGCCAAGAGCGCGAACTCCGACCTCGCGCTGCAGTGGGTCAAGATCGCGGCCAGCCCCGAGATCCAGAGCGACTGGGTCTACGGCAACGACGGCTGGATCCCCAACAGCACCGACGGCATCGAGGCGGCGCAGAGCACGCTCGGCGACATCGACGAGGGCTTCTTCTCGGCGGCGCTGAACTCGAAGGCCACCCCGGCCAGCGGCAACTGGGCCGCGCTCGAGGGCGACCTGAGCATCAACGACCTGTTCAGCAGCGTCGCCTCGGCCAGCAAGTCGCCCGAGGCCGCCGCCGAGTCGTTCGACAGCACGACGGACGACGCCCTGAACAAGTAGTCCCACCAGCGAGCGGCTCCTCACCGCAGGGCCGGGCGACGCACGAGCTGGACGTGCGCCGCCCGGCCGGCACCACCCCGCTCGACCAGCTCCGCCGCTCGACCCGATCACCGCTCGACCCGATCTCTGAGTCCCGACCCAGGAAGCAGCCATGGCCGTCACCACAGCGCCGCCCCTCCCGCCCCGCCAGCACGCCCCCGAGGGCTCGGCCCCGCGGCCCAGGAAGAAGCGCCAGCTCGCCCCGCTCTGGCTGCTGAGCCCGGCCGGCATCGTCCTGCTCGTCGTGATGGTCGCGCCGATCGTGTTCCTGGTCTTCACCTCGTTCACGAACTACGACCAGCGCAGCCTGTTCACCGGCGCCTACGAGTCGGTCGGCCTGCAGCAGTACGTCACGCTGTTCACCGACAGCGACTTCTGGTGGTCGCTGCTCCGCACCGTCCTCTTCACCGTCGCGATGGTCGCCGGCAGCGTCGTCGTCGGCATGGGCGTCTCGCACCTGCTGACGCGGATCCACACGAGCATGCGGTACGTCGTCACCGTCGTGCTGATCTTCGCGTGGGCGATGCCGAACGTCGCCTCCTCGCTGGTCTGGAACTGGCTGTTCCAGCCGGGCTACGGCGTCGTCAACTGGATGCTCACGCAGCTGCGGGTCTTCGGCGACATGACCGACACGCAGTGGTCGAACGATCCCCTGTTGTCGTACACGTCGATCTGGATGCTGATCGTCTGGCAGGCGGTGCCCTTCATCGCGTTGACCCTCTACGCGGCCGAGACGCAGGTCTCGCCCGAGTACAAGGAGGCGGCCCGTCTCGACGGTGCCGGCGAGTGGCGCGTCTACCGCGACGTCACCCTGCAGTTCCTCAAGCCGACCCTGCTGCTCGTGACGATCCTCTCGATCATCTGGGACTACAACGTCTTCAACCAGATCTGGCTCGTCTCGCAGGGCGGCCCCGACGACGCGACGTCGACCCTCGGCGTCTTCATGTACAAGACGGCGTTCGTCGGCTTCGAGATCGGACAGGGTGCCGCCATCTCGGTCGTCACGACCCTGCTGCTGCTCGGCCTCACCGCGTTCTACATCCGCAACCTCATCCGCTCGGGAGAAGACCTGTGACCACGACAGTCCCCACCGGAGTCGGCGCCTCGGCGACCGACGGCCCCTCCGAGACCGCGGCGGCCGCCGACTCGGCCGTCCCCGCCTCCGCCGGCCCCGCCGCCGGCTCGTCCGACGGCACCGCAGGAGGTGCGTCGCCCGTCCGCCGGTCGCGCCGCCGCAAGAAGCCCCGCTGGTTCAGCAACTCGCTCGCGGTCATCTTCAGCGCGGTGTGGGTCTTCCCCGTCTACTGGATGGTCAACACGGCCTTCAAGCCGCGGTCGGAGTCGATGACGTCGACCCCGCTGTTCCTGCCACAGCACCCGACGCTCGACAACTTCGTCGTCGCGATCACGCAGAGCGGGTTCCTCGTGAACCTGCGCAACAGCGCGGTGGTGGTGATCGCGACGGTGCTGCTCGCGATCATCCTCGGCTTCTTCGCCGCCGCGGCGCTCTCGCGGTTCCGCTTCCGCGGGCGACGCACGATCATGATCGTCATCCTCGCGGTGCAGATGCTGCCGACGACGGCGCTGCTCATCCCGCTCTTCCTGATCTTCAACAGCATCGGGCTGCTCGGCACCTACGCGGGCCTCGTGCTGGCGTACATCGCGACGGTGCTGCCGTTCTCCATCTGGGTGATGCGCGGGTTCTTCGTGGCCATCCCGATGGAGATCGAGGAGGCGGCCCAGCTCGACGGGGCGAACACCTGGCAGGTGCTGACGCGCATCCTGTTCCCGCTCGTGGCGCCGGGCGTCATCGCGACGAGCATCTTCGCCTTCATCGCGGCCTGGAACGACTACATCATCGCCTACACGTTCATGAAGGACCAGTCGATGTACACGCTGCCGGTCTGGCTCGCGTCGTTCGTCTCGCAGAACACCGGCACCGACTCCGGCGGGCAGATGGCGGCCAGCGTGATGTTCTCGCTGCCGGTCGTCGTCTTCTTCGTCATCATCCAACGCAACCTGGTGTCGGGCATGTCCGCCGGCGCCGTGAAGGGCTAGAACCGTGACCGACCCCCTGCTGCTGCCCCGTGTCGACCAGCTGACCACCGCCTCCGGCGCGTACCTGCTCGACTCCGCCACCCGCGTCTCGGCGCCCGACGAGCTCGCCGGCACGGTCGCCTGGCTGCAGTCCGTGCTGCGGCCCGCGACCGGGCTGCCCCTGCGCGAGGGGGACGGCGACGGCGCCGGCATCTCGCTCGACCTCGACCCCGCGCTCGACGACGAGGGCTACCGGGTCGAGGTGCGCCCGGCCGGCGTCCGCATCACGGGCGGCTCTGCCGCCGGCGTCTTCTACGGCGCCCAGGTGCTGCGGCAGCTGCTGCCCCCCGAGGTGTTCCGTCGCTCGCTCGTCGAGGGCGTCGAGTGGTCGGTGCCCGCCGTCGACGTCGCCGACTCGCCCCGGTTCGGCTGGCGCGGCATGCACCTCGACGTGGCGCGGCACTTCATGCCGACGCACGACGTGATGCGCCTGGTCGACCTCATGGCGATGCACCGCCTCAACACCCTGCACTGGCACCTCACCGAGGACCAGGGCTGGCGAGTGGAGATCGTGAAGTACCCCCTGCTGACGACGGTGGGCGCGTGGCGCGAGTCGTCGCAGGTGGGCGCCGGGCCCGACGCCACGCAGGACGGCCGCCCGCACGGCGGCTTCTACACGCAGGCCGACATCCGCGAGGTCGTCGCGTACGCCGCCGCGCGGCACGTGACCGTCGTGCCCGAGATCGACGTGCCCGGCCACTCGATGGCCGCGATCACCGCCTACCCGCACCTCGGGGTCGGCGCGGTCCAGGTCGGCGGGCTTCCCGTGCCCGAGCCGCGGCAGATCGCGGTCGGCACCGAGTGGGGCATCTTCGAGGACGTCCTCAACACCGAGCAGTCGACCGTCGACTTCTACAAGGACGTCCTCACCGAGGTGATGGACCTGTTCCCCGGCACCTGGATCGGCGTCGGCGGCGACGAGTGCCCGAAGGCCCAGTGGGAGGCGGACCCCCGCACCCAGGAGCTGATGCGCGAGCGCGGCCTCGCCGACGAGGAGCAGCTGCAGGCCTGGTTCATCGGCCAGCTCGACGAGCACGTGACGGCCGCGGGCCGCCGCACCTTCGGCTGGGACGAGATCTTGGAGGGACACAGCCTCGGGGGACAAAGCCGTGGCGGTCACGACCAGGGCGGCGCCCGACCCATGTCGCCCGGCGCGACCGTCGCCTCCTGGCGGGGCATGACCGGCGCGGTGACCGCCGCCCGGCTGGGCTACGACGTCGTCGCCTGCCCCGACGACCAGGTGTACCTCGACTACCGGCAGTCCGACTCGCCCGACGAGCCGATCCCCGTCTCGATCGTGCTCGGCCTCGAGGACGTCTACGCGTTCGAGCCCGTCCCGGCCGAGCTGACCGTCGAGGAGGCGCGGCACGTGCTGGGCGGCCAGGCGAACGTCTGGACCGAGCACATGGACTCGCCCCGCACCGTGGACTTCCTCGTGTTCCCTCGCCTCTGCGCGGTGGCGGACGTGCTCTGGTCGGACGCGCCGCGGGACTTCGCGGGCTTCTCCGCACGGCTCGACCACCACCTCCTGCGCCTCGAGGCGGCGGGGGTCGAGTACCACCGGGCGTCGGGCCCGCTGCCGTGGCAGACGCGTCCGGGCGTTCCCGGTCGCCCGGCCTCGCGCGAGGACCGCGCCGCGTACATCGCGGGCATCACCGCGAACATCGCCTGAGCGGGCTGTCACCGTTCCCGAGTGAGGAGAGTCCCGTGTCGACGCTGGTGCTGGTCGGGGCGACGGTCCACGACGGTCGAGGAGGCGCGGCGCAGGTCGCCGACGTCGTCGTGCGCGACGGGGTGGTCGCGGCCGTGGGCCCCGGAGCTGCGGCGTCCGTCGTCGAGGCGGGCCGCGCGGGCCGGGTGGTCGACGCCCGCGGGCTCGAGGTGCTGCCCGGGTTCGTCGACGTGCACGCGCACGACGACGCGGCGCTCTTCCGCCCGGGCGGCATCGCCCCGAAGACGGAGCAGGGCGTGACGACGACGATCGTCGGCAACTGCGGCCAGGGCGTCGCGCCGTCCCCGGCCGATCCGGCCGACCGCTCGCTCGAGCAGTACTCCCCGCCGGTGCTCGGCCCGTTCCCCGCCCGGCGCTGGGCGATCTTCGGAGACTACGTGGACACGCTCGCCCACGAGCCGCTGGGCATCCACGCCCGGGCGCTCGTGCCGCACGCCCCGGTGCGAGCCTCCGTGCTCGGCATGGCGCGGCGGCCTGCCGACGCCGGCGAGACCTCGCGCATCGCGGGGGCGGTCGGCGACGCCCTCGACGCCGGTGCGCTCGGCGTCTCGCTGGGCCTGATGTACGCGCCCGGCGACGCCGCCGACCGGCCGGAGCTGCTCGCGATCGCCCGCGAGGTCGCGGCCAGGGACGGGCTGCTCGTCGCCCACGTCCGCAACGAGGCCGACGGGCTTCGCGCCTCCGTCGACGAGCTCGCCTCGCTCGGCCTCGAGTCGGGCGCTCGCGTTCACGTCAGCCACCTCAAGGTGACCGGACCGCGGAACGTCGGCGGGATGGGCGCGATCGTCGACCACCTGGACGCCCTGCGCGCCGACGGGCTCGACGTCAGCGCCGACGTCTATCCCTACGACGCCGGGAGCACGACGGTGGCGTCGCTGTTCCCTCCCTCGACGGCCGACCGCGGCGTCGACAGCCTGCTCGAGGCGCTCGGCGACCCGACGACCCGCGCCGCGGTGCTCGCCGGGCTCGTGCAGCCCTGGCCGGGCACGGCGCTCGAGAACCAGTGGGCGGCGATCGGGCCTGCGCGCATCCTGCTCGCCGGCTTCGCGCGCCCGGAGAACGCCGGGCTCGAGGGGCGCAGCGTCGCCGACATCGCCGCCGAGCTCGGCGGCGACCCGCGCGAGGTGCTCGCCGACCTCGTCCTCGCCGAGCGGGGCGCGCTGACCGTTATCGTGTTCCACACCGACCTCGAGGGGATGCGCACCGCCCTCGCCTGGCCGCACACGCTCGTCGGCTCGGACGGGCTGCCGCGCGAGTCGGGCACCGTGCACCCTCGGCTGCACGGCACCTTCGCCCGGCTGCTCGACGTGTACGGCGGCACCGGGCCCTCGGCGGTGCTGACCCGCGAGGAGGCGGTGCACCGGATGAGCGTGGCCGCGCACCGCCGCTTCCGGACCGTCGCCTCCTCGACGCCCGTGGGGGTCGTCCCCGGGGCGGCGGCCGACCTGCAGCTCGTCGACCCGGTCGCGTACGCTGACCGGGCGACGTACGCGGAGCCGCGGCGCCCACCGTCGGGGGTGCGCGGCGTGTGGGTCGCGGGGGAGCTCGTCGCGGGCGAGCTCGCAGGGCTCGCCTGAGGCTCACGGCCGCGACACTGCCCGGGGGTGTTCGCTCGACCCCAGCTCGCCGACACCCGACTCGACGCGCGCCGGACGACGAGGAGACGCCATGAAGCTGCTGTTGCTGGGAGCCACCGGGGGAGTCGGGTCGCACCTGCTGCGCCAGGCGCTCGCCGCCGGCCACGACGTCACGGTGCTGGTGCGCGACGAGTCAGGCCTCGACGACGCCGCTCGTCACAAGCCGGACGGGGTGCGCGTCGTCGTCGGCGACGCCACCTCCGCGGACGACGTGGCCGAGGCGGTCGTGGGACAGGACGCCGTCCTGAACGCGGTCGGCTCCCGCCGCGTGCGGCACCCCGTCGAGGTCGAGGTGGGCGAGGCGCTGCTGCCCGCGATGCAGGCGTCGGGCGTCCGCCGGCTCGTCGTCTGCTCGGCGTTCGGCGTCGGCGACTCCGAGGGCGACGCCAGCGCGCTGCAGAAGATCTTCTTCCACACCGTGCTGGGCAAGGTCTACGAGGCGAAGGAGGCGGCCGACGCGCAGGTGCGCGCCAGCGGCCTCGACTGGACCCTCGTCTACCCCACCCGCCTCGTGGACGACCCCGCGACGGGAGACGTCGTGGCGTCGGAGCACCTCCCCGACGGCGCGTCGACGCAGGTGACGCGCGCCGACGTGGCCCGCTTCATGCTCGCGCAGCTCGGCGACGACACCTGGCTCCGCCGCACGGCGGTGCTCACCGGGGCGTAGGCGGCTGAGCCTGCGGAGACGCCTGTCGCTGCTGCTGCTGCCGGCGCCGCTGCCGCCGGCTCAGCCCAGGACGGCGAGCGCGTCGATCTCGACGAGCATCGCCTCGTTCGGCAGCTCGACGAAGATCGTCGTGCGGGTGGGGAAGACGCCGCTGGTGACGTTCGCCCGCACCCAGGTCTCGTAGGCCGCGTTCATCTCGGCGAAGTCGCTGCGCTGCGTGAGGAACACGCGCAGGGACAGGACGTCGTCGACGGTGCCGCCCGCCGCCTCCACGATCGCCTTGACGTTGTCGAGCGTGCGCAGGGTCTGGGCCGTCAGGTCGCCGCGGAACAGGTACTCGCCCGTGGCCGGGTCCTGCGGGCCCTGGCCGGAGACGGCGAGGAACCCGTTCTTCAGCACGCCCTGCGAGAAGATCGGCATGGGGGTGGGGGCTCCGGTGGTGATCACCTGGGTCTTGTCGCTCACAGGGGGTCTCTCTTCTGTGTCGGTGGTGGTGTCGTGGGGCTGTGGCATCCGCGTCGAGGAGGCGGTGGCTGTGGACGGCGCACGGTCGCGCCGTCGCCCCTGCAAAGCTATCGGGAGACCGCCCCGCTCCACGACGAGAGGACACCCCGTGCAGACGTCCAAGGCCACCTTCGCGAACGAGCGCCGGCCGCTGCCGCTGCTCCGTCTCCCCACGCCCCTCCTCACCGTCGACCTCGACGCCCTCGACCACAACGTCGACACGATGGCCGCGTGGTGCCGGGCGGCCGGCGTCGACCTGGCGCCGCACGGCAAGACCACCATGTCGCCCGACATCTGGCGGCGGCAGCTCGACGCGGGCGCGTGGGGCATCACGGTCGCGACGGCGTTCCAGGCGGCGGTGGCCCGCGAGTCCGACGTGCCGAACGTCGTGCTGGCCGGGACGACCTTCTCCGAGGAGGCGCTCGTCGCCCTCGCCGCCGACCCCGGGTCGACGCGCGTGCTGATGTGGGTCGACTCGGTGGCCGCCGTCCGGCTCGCCGACGAGGCGCTCGCGCGGGCGGCCGCCCGTGCCTCGGGCCCCCCCGACGCCGCCGAGACCGCTGCCGCCGCCGAGGTGCCGCCCCTCGCCGTGCTCGTCGAGATCGGCTCGTCCGTCGGCCGGACCGGGGCCCGCACGGTCGCCGAGGCGCTCGCCGTGGTCGACGCCGTCGTCGCGGCGCCGCACCTCGTGCTCGCCGGCGTCACCGGCTACGAGGGCGCCCTCACCCACGACGTCGACCCCGCGGGCATCGAGATGATCGACGACTACCTGCGCACGGTGCTCGAGCTGCTCGACGCGATCGACCCGGAGGTGTTCGAGCCCTGGCTGGCGGGCGGCGGCGACGTCGTCGTGAGCGCGGGCGGCAGCGTCTACTTCGAGCGCGTCGTCGCGGTGCTCGCCGGGCAGCACGACCCGGACGGCGCACGAGGGCCCCGGACGCGCGTGGTGCTCCGCTCGGGCTCGTACGTCGCGCACGACCACGATCTCTACCGCCGCCTCACTCCCTTCGCCCGTGACACGACCCCGGAGATCGAGGGCGTCACGGGCCGCGAGTCGTTCCTGCCCGCCCTCGAGCTCTGGGCGACCGTCATCTCCAGGCCCGAGCCCGGCCTCGCCCTGCTCAACGTGGGGAGACGCGACACGGCCGACGACGAGGGGCTTCCCCTTCCCCTCGACGCCTGGCGGCCGACCGCAGGAGGCGGCGCGGACGACACGTCGGCGACGCGCCTCCACGGAGTGCTCGAGGGTGCCGTGGTGACCGCCCTGAACGACCAGCACGCGTTCCTCCGGCTGGGCGCCTCCTCGGGGCTGGCCGTCGGCGACCTGGTGCGCCTCGGCGTCTCGCACCCCTGCACGACGCTGTCCCAGTGGCGCGAGCTCTCGCTCGTGCGCGGCGGCACGGCCGTGCGCGAGCAGCCGCCCGTCGTCGAGGGCACCTGGCTGACGCGCTTCTGAGCACTGCCGAGGCAGAGCCCCCGAGACCGGGCGAGTTCGTCGTGAGCGGGCGGTGACGACGGCCCGCCCGCGACGGACCCGCCCGGAGTCCTCACAGGCCGACCCCGTCAGACCGGGCGGGTTCGTCGTGAGCGGGCGGTGACGACGGCCCGCCCACGACGAACCCGCCCGCCGTCCTGGCAGGCCGACCGCGTGCGGGCGGGTGCGCTCGCGGCCGGGCAGCCGGGCAGCCGGTCAGCCCGCGGTGAGCCGGTCGTAGAGGGCGTCGACCTCGGGGTCGACCACGCGGCGCGACGCGTCGGCGTCGTGCCACGCGACGATCTGGCGCGCGCCCTCGGCGAAGGGCACGCGCGGCTCCCAGCCGACGGCGACCTCGCGCACCTTCGACGAGTCGAACAGGGCGGGGTGGCTGCGGTCGCCGCGCAGGTCGGCGTCCCACTCGGGCGCCGCTGAGACCAGGTCGTGGGTCGTGCGGTGGACGACGTGCAGCGACCCTCCGGCCGCGTCCGAGAGGCAGCGCGCGATCTGGTTCCAGGTGAGCAGCTCGGACGACATGATGTTGAACGCCTCGCCCGACGCCTCGGGGGCGCCGAGCAGCGGGACGAACGCCCGCGCGAAGTCGTCCGCGTGGGTCATCGCCCACATCGAGGTGCCGTCGCCGTGCAGCACGACGGGGGCTCCGCGACGCATCCGGTCGACGACGGTCCAGCCGCCGAGCAGGGGCACGTGGGTGCGGTCGTAGGTGTGCGACGGGCGCACGACCGTCGCACGGGCCCGGCCCGCGAGGTGCTCGTCGCGCAGCAGGCGCTCGCAGGCGATCTTGTCGCGGGCGTACGGCGACCACGGGTTGAAGAGCGGGGTCGACTCCGAGATCGGCAGCGCGGCGGGCGGCTTCTGGTACGTGGAGGCGGATCCGATGAACACGTACTGGTCGGCGTGCGGCACCACGGCACGCAGCACCGAGCGCAGCTCGTCGGGCGTGAAGGTCAGGAAGTCGGCCACGGAGTCGAACCGACGTCCTGCCAGGGCCGTGACCAGCGCCTCCTCGTCGCGGACGTCGGCGACGATCGACTCGACCTCGTCGGGGAGGGGGCGGCTGGCGGTGCTGCCGCGGTTGAGCACCGAGACGGACCAGCCGACGCGCACCGCCTCGCGCACGCACGCGGCGCTGATCTGGCCGGTGCCGCCGACCACGAGGAGGGACTTCTGCGTCATGGCTCCACTGTGCACGCTCACGGTCGGGGCGGGCCAGGCCCGCCGGGCCGGGTCGCCCGGGTGCGTCAGGGGGTGCGCGGCGCGGGCGTCCGCGTGAGCACTGCGGCGTCGAGCGCCGCCCGCACGGCCCGGACGAGGGAGGCGTCGGTCACGGCGTACGAGTCCGTCGCGCCCGCGGACCCCAACGAGACGGGCGACGGGCCGTTCCCGTCCCCTGGCGCTGCGGTCGCGGCGGTCGTCGACGCCGACAGGTGCACCGCGGCGACGCCTGCGGCCACCAGCGCCGCGACGTCGTCGAGCCGGACGCCGCCGCCCGCCATGACCTCGACGCCGCCGGCCGCAGCGACCATGTCGGGCAGCGCACCCGAGGCGAGCCCGTCGCGTGCCCGGGAGGCTCCTCCCGAGGTGAGCACCCGGTCGACTCCGAGCGCGGACAGTGCGGCGACCGCGTCGACCGGCGAGGCCGCCCGGTCGACGGCGCGGTGCACGGTCACGTCGAGGCGGCTGCCGCCGAGCTCGGCAGGACGGACGCCCGCCGCGTCGCGCGCAGCCGACACGAGCCGCGCGACGGCGTCGACGTCGAGGGAACCGTCGGCCCGCAGCGCGCCCACGACGACCCCGGCGACGCCGGCCGCGACGAGGGTGCGGACCTCGTGCTCCATCACGGCGAGGTCCGCGTCGTCGTAGACGAAGTCGCCGCCGCGCGCCCGCACGAGGGCGTGCACCGGCACGTCCGTCGCGACCACCGCCTCCGTGAGTCCCTGGGACGGCGTGACGCCCCCGATCTCGAGCGCGGTGCAGAGCTCGACCCGGTCGGCTCCCTCGGCCAGCGCGGTGCGGGCGCCGGCGAGCGACGTCACCGCGATCTCGAGCGCGACGCGCCTCGGGCCGGAGACGGCGGCGCCGGCAGCAGCGACGCCGCCGCCTGCAGCAGCGATGTCGGCGGCGGACGAGGAGGTGCGGGTGCGGTCGCTCATCCCCCGATCCTCCCAGAGGCGCCCGCCCCGCACTCCCCGGCGCCGCATGCCGCGCTCGGCATGGGCGGGCGAGCATCATGGGCACATGGTCCCCGTCGAAGCCTCCGCCGCCGAGAAGCCGTCCACCGCCGCGTTCCGCGCCGCCCGAGACTCGCTGTCGGCGCACGCCGGCGACCACGAGGCGGCCCGCGCGGCGTTCCGCTGGCCGGACGTCGGCGACTCGTTCAACTGGGCCCGCGACTGGTTCGACGTGATCGCGCGGGGCAACGACCGCGTCGCGCTCTGGATCGTCGACCAGGACGGCGTCGACCACCGGGTCACCTTCGACGAGATGCGCCGCCGCTCGGACCAGGTCGCCTCGTGGCTCGTCGAGCGCGGGGTCGAGAAGGGCGACCACGTCATGTTGATGCTCGGCAACCGCGTCGAGCTGTGGGAGGCGATGCTCGCGATCATGAAGATCGGTGCGGTCATCCTGCCCACCTCCGTCGTCCTCGCCCCGCACGACCTCGCCGACCGGGTCGAGCGGGGGCTCGTCCGGCACGTCGTGGCCGCGCTCGCCGACGCCCCGAAGTTCGACGAGATCGCCGAGGGCGTCGGGCGGATCGTGGTCGGCGGGGAACACCCGGGGTGGGCGTCGTTCGACGACTCGCGCGGCGCCTCCGAGACGGCGCCCGACGTGGCCACGGCGACGAGCGACCCGTGCCTCGTCTACTTCACGTCGGGCACGACGAGCAAGCCGAAGATGGTCGTGCACACGCACGCGTCGTACCCGGTCGGGCACCTCACGACCACGTACTGGATCGGCGTCCGGCCCGGCGACGTGCACCTCACGATCTCATCGCCCGGCTGGGGCAAGCACGCGTGGAGCCTGTTCTTCGCGCCGTGGACCGCCGAGGCGACCGTGTTCGTCCACGAGCAGGCGCGCTTCTCGGCCGCGGCCCTGCGCGAGCAGCTCGACCGGGCCGAGGTGACCTCGTTCTGCGCGCCGCCGACCGTCTGGCGCATGCTGATCCAGTCGTCGCTCGGCGAGCGCCCCGTCGCGCTGCGCGAGGCGCTCTCGGCGGGGGAGCCGCTCAACCCCGAGGTCATCTCGCGCGTGCAGCAGGCCTGGGGCCTCGACATCCGCGACGGCTACGGCCAGACCGAGACCACCGCGATCGTCGCCAACCCGCCCGGGTCGGTCGTCAGGGCGGGCTCCATGGGCCACCCGCTGCCCGGCGTCGAGGTCGTGCTCGTCGACCCGGCGACGGGCGTCGTGGGCGACGCCGGCGAGGTCTGCCTCGACCTGCGGGTGCGCCCGGTCAACCTGATGGCGGGCTACCTCGGCGACGAGGCGCGTACGGCCGCGGCGCAGCGCGACGGCCTGTTCCACACCGGCGACGTCGCCACCCGCGACGCCGACGGCATGATCACCTTCGTCGGGCGCACCGACGACGTCTTCAAGTCGTCCGACTACAAGGTGTCGCCGTTCGAGGTGGAGAGCGTGCTCATCGAGCACCCTGCCGTCGCGGAGTCGGCCGTCGTGCCGGCTCCCGACGACGTGCGCCTCGCGATCGTCAAGGCGTACGTCACGCTCGCGGCCGGCTGGGAGGCGTCGGCCGACACCGCCCGCGCCGTGCTCGCCCACGCCCGCACCGGCCTGCCGGCGTACGAGCGGGTGCGTCGCCTCGAGTTCGTCGACGAGCTGCCGAAGACCATCTCGGGCAAGATCCGCCGGGTCGAGCTGCGGGAGCGCGAGGAGGCGGCGGCCCGGTCGGGCGAGCGCCTCGCCGCGGAGTGGCGCGACGCCGACTTCCCCGACCTGCGGGGCTGACGCCGCGCCTCCTGCGACCAGGGTCAGTGCTCGAAGCGCTGCCAGGCCGGCTTGTTCGCGTACGTGTAGCGGTAGTAGTCGGCGAGGGTGAGCAGCGCCGCCGCCTCCTCGTCGACGACGATCGTCGCGTGCTGGTGCAGCTGCAGCGCGCTGCCCGGGCACATCGCCGAGAGCGGGCCCTCGACCATGCCCGCGACGGCCGAGGCCTTCGACGAGCCGACCGCGACCAGCACGACCTCGTGCGCGTCGAGGATCGTGCCGAGGCCCTGCGTCATGCAGTGCGTGGGCACCTGCGACGGGTCGTCGAAGAAGCGCGCGTTGTCGGCACGGGTCTGCGGCGCGAGCGTCTTGATCCGGGTGCGCGACGCGAACGACGACGTCGGCTCGTTGAAGCCGATGTGCCCGTTCGCCCCGATGCCGAGGATCTGGATGTCGATCCCGCCCGCGGCCGCGATCGCCTCGTCGTACTCGACGGCCGCGGCCTCGATGTCGTCTGCGCGGCCGTCGGGCACCCGCACGCGGACCGGGTCCATGCCGAGCGGCTCGACGACGTCGCGGTGGATCACCGACGCGTAGCTCTCGGGGTGCTCGAGCGGGATGCCGACGTACTCGTCGAGGGCGAAGCCGGAGGCGCGCGAGAAGTCGAGCTCGCCCGCCTGCACCCGGGCCGCCAGCGACGCGTAGATGCCGGTGGGCGACGAGCCGGTCGCGAGGCCGAGCACGGCCTCGGGCTTGCGCTCGACGACCGACGCGATCTTCAGGGCGGCGACGCGGCCTGCCTCGGCGGCGTCGCGGACGATGACGATCTCCACGCGTCAGGCCTTCGTCGCCGCGTCGGCGGACTCGGCCGAGACGTCGTCGTCCTCGCGACCCGGCGTCTTGAGGTTCCACTTCTTGATCACGAAGCTGAAGACGACGTAGTAGATCACCGCGTAGCCGAGGCCGATCGGGATCAGCCAGATCGAGTTCTGCGAGATGTTGAAGTTGAGCACGTAGTCGATCAGGCCCGCCGAGAACGAGAACCCGGTGTGGATGTCGAGCGCGTTCACCAGCGCCATCGACGTGCCCGTGAGGACCGCGTGGACGATGTAGAGCGGCCAGGCCACGAACATGAACGAGAACTCGAGCGGCTCGGTGATGCCGGTCAGGAACGCGGTCAGCGCCGTCGACAGCATGATGCCGCCGATGAGCTTCTTCTTCTCGGGGCGGGCGTGGCGCCAGATCGCGAGGGCGGCGGCGGGCAGCGCGAACATGAAGATGGGGAAGAAGCCGGTCATGAAGACGCCCGCGGTCGGGTCGCCCTGGAAGAAGCGGGTCAGGTCACCGCGGTACACCGTGCCGTCGGCGCCGGTGAAGTCGCCGACGAGGAACCACACGACGTTGTTGAGGATGTGGTGCAGACCCGTGGGGATGAGCAGTCGGTTGACCACGCCGTAGACGCCGCCGCCGACCACGTCGTTCGCCGCGACCGCGGTGCCGATCCAGGTGAGCGCAGAGTTGAACAGCGGGTAGATGAACGACATGACGACGCCGACCACGAGTCCGGTGACGGCCGTGAGGATCGGCACGAGGCGCCGACCGGAGAAGAACCCGAGGAAGTCGGGCAGCTTCGTCCGGTAGAACCGCTGCCAGAGCATCGCCGACAGGAGCCCCATCACGATGCCTCCGAGCACCCCGTAGTTGATCACCGCGGGGTCGCCCGCCGGGGTCTCCTCCCCGGCGAGCACCAGCGGCGACATGGCCGTGAAGACCCCGTCGATGACCATGTAGCCGACGACCGCGGCGAGGGCCGTCGACCCGTCCGACTTCTTCGCCCAGCCGATCGCGATGCCGACCGCGAAGATCAGCGGCAGCCAGGTGAAGACCGCGTTGCCGGCGGCGCTGATGACCGAGCCGCCGGTCTCGAAGCCGGGGATCGCGCCGAGCAGGTCGGGCTGGCCGAGGCGCAGCAGCAGGCCGGCCGCGGGCAGCACGGCGATCGGCAGCATGAGGCTGCGGCCGAGGCGCTGCAGCACCGCGAAGGCGGCCGAGCCCTTCTTCGGCTTGGTGGCCGTCGTGTCGGTCGTGGTCATCAGGGGTCCTCTCGTCGGGGCGCAGAGTCGTGCGGCAGGGGCCGCGCCCGACGGATCGTCGGAGGCGGGGAGGGCCCTGGGGCAGGAGGTGCGGGTCGGCCGGTCCTGTCCGGTCATGACCAGTGAGTGGTAGTTTCCTCAGACCCGCCGGTGGTGTCAACTAGGAGGCGCGCTCGGTCCTCGGACGCACCGCTCGGACGCAGCCCGTCCGGACCCGCCGCGGGCTCGAGCCCCACGACGAAGGAGAACAGCTCATGTCGAAAGCACAGGCCATGATCGACGGACTCGGCGGCGCCGACAACATCGAGGAGATCGAGGGCTGCATCACGCGCCTCCGCACCGACGTCAAGGACGTCTCGCTCGTCGACGACGCCGCGCTCAAGGCCGCGGGCGCCACCGCGGTCGTCCACGCCGGCGGCAGCGTCCAGGTGATCGTCGGCACGATCGCCGACTCGCTCGCGGAGGACATCAACGACCTCCTGGAAGAGCTGTGACCGTCGCGCTCGCCCCCGTCACGGGCCGGGTCGTCTCGCTCGCGGACGTGCCCGACGCGGTGTTCGCCGGCCAGCTCGTAGGAGCGGGCGTCGCGATCGAGCCGAGCGCGCCTCCCGCGGGCGGTCGCCTCGTCGACGTCGTCTCGCCCGTCGACGGCGAGATCGTCACGCTGCACCCGCACGCCTTCGCGGTCGTGCACGAGTCGGGCACCGGCCTGCTCGTGCACGTCGGCATCGACACGGTGAAGCTCGGCGGCGAGGGCTTCGAGCTCGCCGTCGCCGAGGGCGCGACCGTCGCGGCGGGCGACGTCGTCGTGCGCTTCGACCCGGCGGTCGTCGCGGCCGCGGGCTACCCGGCGGTCTGCCCGGTCATCGTGCTCGACAGCGCACCCGACAGCGTGCCCCAGGGGTCGGTCGGCAGCGACCTCGAGGCGCGGTCGCCGCTCTTCGAGTTCTGAGCCGGCGCTGACCGGAGGCCTGAGGGCCCAGGCGCCCTGACCAGGTCACGTCCCAGGGCTCAGGCCTCCTGGGGCCCGTCGGCCGACGTCACCTGCATCGTGAGGCGGTACCGGTCGGACCGGTACCAGCTCTCGGACCGCTCGATCGGGTCGTCGCCCGAGAACGACACCCGCTCGAAGTGCAGCACGGGGGCGGCGTCGGGCGTCCCCAGCAGGGTCGCGATGTCGACGGGCGCCTCGCGGGCGGCGACCGTCTGGGTCGCCCGGGTCACCGGCTGGTCGTACTCGTCCGCCAGCAGGCGGTAGAGCGAGAGGCTGAGGTCGCGGTCGAGCAGCCCGGGCAGCCGGGCGGACGGGTACCAGGCGTCGTCGATGCTGACCGGCTCGCCGTCGGCGAGGCGCAGGCGCTTGACGTGCAGGGCCGGCTCGTCGGGGCCGAGCCCCAGGGCCGCCGCGGTCTCGGCTGTGGGGAGGCACTCGTCGCGCACGAGCACGACGGTGCTCGGGCGGTGGCCGAGCGACGTCATCTCGCTCGTGAACGAGTTGAGGCGCAGGGTCGACTGCACCGCGCGGTGCGCCACGAAGGTGCCCTTGCCGCGGACCCGCGTCAGCCACCCTTCGGCGACGAGCTGCCCGACGGCCTGCCGCACCGTGATGCGGCTGACCCCGTGGTCGACCATCAGCTGGCGCTCGCTCGGCACCGCGGCGCCGGCGGGCAGCTCGTCGGCCGCCAGGCGCTGCAGGATCGTGCGGAGCTGCTCGTGCTTCGGCACGGCCCCGTCGGTGATCCGCTGCCCCGTCGCCCGTGCCATGGCGTGCCCCCTCGGCTGTCGTCGTCGGGCCGGAGGCGGTGGTCCCGTCCGGTCATGACCTATCTGTGCGCCCCCAGACTACGCACCCCCGCACGGCCGGCGCTGGCCCGCGACCGGGGCGCGGCCCTGGTGCGACGGGCGCCCCTGGCCTACACTCGACGGGACCCGTGGAGCGAGGAGGACCGTGATCGACAGCCCCGGCCCCTTCGTGACGGCCCCGTGAGCGCTCCCGACCGCGCCCCGGTCGAGCCTGGTACTCCGCTGACCCGGCGTGAAGCGCTGGCACGGGAGCGCGCCGCGCTCGCCGGATCGTCGGCTGTTGCCGCTCCGTCCGATGCTGCCTCGTCGGCTCCGGTCACCGCTACATCTACTCCCGTCCCGTCTCCGGCCGTCGCGTCTCCTGCAGCTGCGTCCACCGTTGCGCCGGCAGCTGCGCCGGCCTCGGTCTCGCGTCGTGCCGTCGTGCCCGTTCGCCCTCGCCGGGTGCCTGCCTCGACCTCGCCGGCCCGCGCCTCCTCGTCGTCCCGGACGCCGCCGGCACCGCCCGTCGCCCGCGCGACCATGTCGAAGGCCGCCCGTCGGCTGCGGGCCGCCGCGGTGCCCGCCGTCGCGTTCCTCGCGAGCGGGCTGTTCTTCTCGTCCAACGTCACGCCGGCGACCGCGAGCGACCTCGGCGGATCGGTCGTGCAGACCTCGGCCGCGGCCCCCGTCCCCGGCCAGACGCTCGCCGCCTCGCTCGTGGTGCTCACCGTCTCGGAGCGCGACGCGTTCGTCGTCAAGGACGCCCCGCCTCCGCCGCCCCCGCCCCCGGTCGTCGCGCCGACGCCCGAGAAGGGCACCTCGAACGCGAAGTCGACCCGCACCGGCGGAGTCGCGGCCGGCGGCGGCACGATCGTCAACTCGGGCACCGGCGACATCCGGTGGCCCTTCCCCGGCACCGTCGTGCTCAGCTCGGGCTTCGGGCCCCGTGCCGCGCCCTGCGCCGCCTGCTCGAGCATGCACATGGGCCTCGACATGACCCCGGGAGGCGGCACTCCCATCGGCGCCGTCGCCGCGGGCACGGTCCGCACGTCGGGCCTGCACGCGCAGTTCGGCCAGTACGCGGTCATCGACCACGTGATCGACGGCCAGAAGGTCAGCACCCTGTACGCGCACATGATCGTCGGGTCGAGCCCGCTGGTCGTGGGCCAGCAGGTCGCCGTGGGCGAGCTCGTCGGGCTCGTCGGCCGCAGCGGCGTGGCCACGGGCGAGCACCTGCACTTCGAGGTGCTGATCGGCGGCTCGACCCAGGTCGACCCGCGCGCCTGGCTCGACGCCAACGCCGGCCGCACGCTCTAGCCGCCGCCCGTCTCGTCGCCGCCGCTCTAGCTGCCGACGCGGCTCAGCGACCGTCCGTCAGCTCCCGGCCCGCGGCCCACACACGGGACACGTGCCAGTCGTCGGTCCACGAGACGGCGTCGGCGACGTATCCGGGCGCCAGCAGGCCGATCCGGTCGCCCTCGCCGAGCGACTTCGCGGGGACCGTCGTCAGCGCCTCGACGGCGCACACGGGCGACTGCTCGGCGCGCGTCAGGGCCAGGCGGAGGGCCGCGTCCTGCGTCAGGGTCGAGCCGGCGATCGTGTCGGTGCCGGCGAGCACCGCGACGCCGTCGCTCACGGTGACGGCGAGCTCGCCGAGCAGGTAGTCGCCGTCGGCCGAGCCCGCGGCGGACATCGCGTCGGTGATCAGGGCGACGCGGCCGGGGGCGGAGGCGAACACCATGCGGACGACCTCCGGGTGCACGTGGACGCCGTCGAGGATCAGCTCGATCGTGACGCGGTCGTCGCTGACGGCCGCGACGACGGGGCCGGGCTCGCGGTGGCCGATGCCCGCGATCGCGTTGAACGCGTGGGTCATCATGGTCGCGCCACGGTCGAACGCGGCCACCGCGAGGTCGTGGTCGGCGTCGGTGTGCCCGACGGCGACGACGGCGCCGGCGGCGACGATGCGCTCGACGGCGTCGAGCCCGCCCGGCAGCTCGGGGGCGAGCGTGACCTGCCGCACCACGCCGGGCACGGCCCCGAGCAGGGCGTCGACGTTCTCGGGTGAGGGCACGGCGAGGTGCTGCTCGGCGTGCGCGCCCTTGCGGTGCGGCGCGAGGAACGGACCCTCGAGGTGCGCGCCGAGCACGAGCGGGTCGCGACGTCGGAGCTCGGCGATCGTCTCGAGCGAGCCCCGGAGGCGGTCGATCGGGTTCGCGACCAGGCTCACCAGCGAGCGGGTCGTCCCGTGCGCGCGGTGCAGGGCCAGGCCGCGCTCGATCTCGTCGGCGCCTCCGTCGTGGCTGGCGCCGCCTCCTCCGTGGGTGTGCAGGTCGACGAGGCCCGGGGTGAGGCGGGCGCCGTCGAGGTCGACCACGACGTCGGCGACCGGCAGCGCGCCTCCTAGTCCGTCTCGGCCGTCGCGGTGCCGCCCCGGGGCCTCGAGCGGGAAGGCCTGCTCGGCCGTGCTGCCGGTCGCGACGATGAGGTCGCCGTCGACGAGCATCCAGAAGCCCGGGGTCTCACCCGTGGCCTCGACCGCGTGGGCGTTCGTGAAGAGGGTGGTGCTCATGCGCGGTCCTCCCGGCGGGCGGCGACGACGCCGGTGACGGCGGCGACGAGGGCGAAGACGACCGCGACGACCGGGTGACCGAGCTGGGCCCAGGCGATCGCGGCCGCGCCCATCACGGCGATCTCGACGAGGCTGCGGCCGACCCGGTCGGTGGGCACCACGGCACGGGGCGAGCGGAACAGGGCCCAGACGACGACGGCGAAGCCCGGGGCGCCGAGCATGAAGGCGAGGGCGGGCCACGGCCACGCCCAGGCCAGGTAGCCCCACAGCGCGAGCGAGAACAGGGCGAAGAGCTCGACGGCGAAGCGGAGCAGGTCGAAGGGGGCGGGGCGGCGAGCCGCGGGCGGACGGTGGTCGGCTGTCGCGGCGTCGGTCGGGGTCACGGTGCCAGCGTACGACCGCGCGCCAGGTGCACGGCGCGGCGGGTCAGCGGAAGACGATGGTGCGGGCGCCGTCGAGCAGCACCCGGTTCTCGGCGAACCAGCGGACGGCCTGGGTGAGCGTGCGGCTCTCCTCGTCCTGGCCGATCGCCATCAGCTCGGGCGCGCTGCGGGTGTGGTCGACCCGCACGACGTTCTGCTCGATGATCGGCCCCTCGTCGAGGTCGCTCGTCACGAAGTGCGCCGTCGCGCCGATCAGCTTCACGCCGCGCGCATGCGCCTGCCGGTACGGGTTCGCGCCCTTGAAGCCGGGCAGGAACGAGTGGTGGATGTTGATCGCGCGCCCCTCGAGCGCCGTGCAGAGCTCGGGGCTGAGGATCTGCATGTAGCGCGCGAGCACCACCAGCTCGATGTCGTAGCGGTCGACGATCTGCAGCACGCGGGCCTCGAAGGCAGCTTTGCTCTCGGCGTCCGACACGGCGTGGTGCTCGAAGCGGGTGCCGTAGAACTCCGCGAGCTCGCCGAGGTCGGGGTGGTTGGCGAGCACGAGGGGGATCTCGACCGGCAGCTGGCCGGCGCGCTGACGGAACAGCAGGTCGTTGAGGCAGTGCGCCGCCTTGCTCGCGAGCACGAGCGTGCGGGTCGGCCGACCGACGACGTCGAGCTCGTGCTGCATGCCGTAGCGCTCGACGACGGGGGCGAGCCGCGCCTCGAACGCCGCGCGCTCGCCGGGCGCCTCGACCTGCAGCCGCATGAAGAAGGTGCCGGTGTCGTGGCTCGAGAACTGGGCGGACTCGGTGATGTTGCCGCCCGCCTCCACCACCGCTCCGCTGATCGCGTGGACGATGCCGGGGGCGTCGTCGCAGACGAGCGTGAGGGTCCAGTGGGTCGTCGGCGCGGCCGGGGCGGCAGCCGAGGAGGCGGTGGTCGGGTCGGTCACCAGCCCAGGGTAGTGCGCGGCGTGCGCCGGTCTCGCGATGCCGTGCGCCAGCGGCCCGACCGCGAGTGCCGGCTACGCGGCGGCGGAGACGAGCAGCACCAGCAGCGCCACGAGCGGGAACAGCCCCTGGGTCGCGGCGGCGCGCGCCTTGCGGGGATCGGTCACGAGGAGGACGAGGGCGGCGGCGAGCATCGAGCCCGTGCCGGCCACGATCAGGGCGTTGCCCGACGGCGACGCCTCGAACGCGCTGGAGGCGCTGGCCGGGTCGGCGGCCGCGACCAGCACGACGCCGACCGCCGTCACGATCGCGAGGAACAGGTTGTAGAAGCCCTGGTTCAGCGCGAGCGGCTTCGTGTGCTCGGCCTGGGCGTCGCTCGTGATGCCGAAGGTGGCGCGGACGCGCGGGGTCGTCCAGAGCACGGACTCCATCACGAA
This sequence comes from Frigoribacterium sp. CFBP 13729, assembly GCF_014841875.1. NCBI lineage: Bacteria > Bacillati > Actinomycetota > Actinomycetes > Micrococcales > Microbacteriaceae > Frigoribacterium > Frigoribacterium sp. CFBP 13729. The sequence continues at coordinate 82,390 of NZ_JACYUR010000002.1, forward strand.
GATGTACACGTGCAGCAGGGCCGCGAGGGCGGCGGCGACGAGGGCGACGATCATGTGCCGACTCTAGGCCCGGGGGTGCGCTGCCCGCGAGGCGGGTCCATGAGGGAGGCGGCTGGCCGGGAGGCGAGTCGGCGACCGCGACGCGACGGGCGCAGTTGACACCCGACGCGCTCGCGGCTACCGTCATGGAATCGGTTCCATGGAATCGATTCCACGAACTACGACCACCCGCGCAGGGCGACCTGCCGCACCACCCGAGCTCACGACGGAGTAGCTGATGACCGCTGTCACGATCAAGGACGTCGCCCAGCGCGCCGGGGTCTCCCCGGCGACGGTGTCGCGCGTCCTGTCGGGCAACCCGGCCACCTCGGCCGAGTCGCGCGAGCAGGTCGAGCAGGCGGTCCGCGAGCTCGACTTCCGCCCGAACGCCCAGGCCAGGGCGCTGCGCTCCACGCGGTCGGACACTGTCGGCCTGCTCGTCTCCGACGTCCGCAACCCGTTCTTCGCCGACCTCGCCCACACGATCGAGCAGGGCCTGCTCGAGCTCGGCTACGTGACGCTGCTCGGCAACGCCAACGAGAACCGCGAGCAGCAGGACCGCTACCTCGACACGCTCATCTCGCGCCGCGTCGACGGCGTCATCGTGGCCCCGCAGGGCGGCGACTCCGCGAGCATCGACGCGCTGCTGACGCGCGACGTGCCCACCGTGTTCGTCGACCGCACCATCCCGGGCGTCGACGTGCCGAGCGTCACCACCGACAGCGGCCCCGGCATCCGGGCGGCCGTGCGGCACCTCGCCGAGCTCGGGCACGTGCGCGTCGGCTACATCGCCGGTCCGCAGAGCGTCTCGACCGGTCGCGAGCGGCTCGAGTCGTGGACGAGCGCGGTCGCCGAGAGCGGCCTCAGCGACGACCCGGTCCTCGTGCACCTCGGCGACTTCCAGAGCGCCAGCGGCTCGGAGGGCGTGCACGCGCTCTTCAGCCTCGACGAGCCGCCGACCGCGATCCTCGCGGCCGACAGCCTCATGGCCGTCGGCGCGATCGCGATGCTCCACCGCCTCGACCTCCGCATCGGCGAGGACGTCGCCGTCGTCGCCTTCGACGACGTCGAGTGGTTCTCGCTGCTCAACCCGGCCCTCACCGTCATCGCGCACAGCGTCGACGAGATGGGGCGACGCGCCGTCGAGCTGCTGCAGGAGGTCATCGCGGGACGGCGTCCCGACTCGGTGACGCTGCCGAGCGAGCTCGTCGTCCGCGCCTCCTCGTCCTCTCCCGTCCCCACCCCGTCCCGACCCCTCGGCAGGAACTGACCATGACCACCTCGATCAGCGACGATCGTCCCCTCCTCACCCTCGACCGCGTGAGCAAGTCGTTCGGGCCCGTGCGGGTCATCGACGACGTCACGGTGCACGTGCGCGCCGGCCAGGTGCAGGTGCTGCTCGGCGAGAACGGCGCGGGCAAGTCGACCCTCATCAAGATGATGTCAGGCGTCTACCAGCCCGACGGCGGCCGCGTCCTCGTCGACGGCGAGCCCGTCTCGCTGCCCGGCACCCTCGCCGCCGAGAAGCTCGGCATCGCCACCATCCACCAGGAGCTCAACCTCGTGCCGTCGCTCAGCGTCGCCGAGAACGTGATGATGGGCCGGTTCCCGACCCGGTTCGGCATGGTCGACCGGCGGGAGCTGAAGCGTCGGGCCCGTGCCGCGCTCGAGCTGATCGGGCTCGACGTCGACGTCGACACGAAGGTCGCCGAGCTCGGCATCGCGCGTCAGCAGCTGGTCGAGATCGCGAAGGCGCTGAGCATCGACGCGCGCATCCTCATCCTCGACGAGCCGACGGCGGCGCTCACCAGGCACGAGACGGAGCAGCTCTTCGCCGTCGTCGCGCAGCTGCGGGCCCGCGGGGTCGGCATGCTCTTCATCAGCCACCACCTCGACGAGATCGCCGAGATCGGCGACACGGTCGCGGTGCTCCGCGACGGACGCTTCGTCGCCGAGGTGCCCGCGTCGACGCCCGAGGCGGAGCTCGTGCGCCTCATGGTCGGCCGCGACATCGACGAGCAGTACCCGCGCGGCACCGGCGCCGAGAACGGCGCGGGCGACGTGCTCGTCGTCTCGGGCCTCACCGGCGAGCGGTTCCGCGACGTGTCGTTCACGGTGCGGGCGGGGGAGGTGCTGGGCATCGCCGGCCTCGTCGGTGCCGGCCGCACCGAGGTCGTCCGCGCGATCGCCGGGGTCGACCGCTACTCGGCGGGCACTGTCAGCGTGCGGGGGACGGTGCTGAAGAAGGGCGACGTCGCCGGCGCGATCGCCGCGGGGATCGGCCACGTCCCCGAGGACAGGAAGGGCCAGGGCCTCGTGCTCGGCGCCTCCGTCAACGACAACCTCGGGTACGCGACGCTCGCCTCCAGCGCCCGGGGCGGCCTCGTGGACTTCACCGGCCAGCGCGAGCGTGCCGAGGCGGTCGCCTCCCGCCTGCGCATCCGCATGCGCGACATCGACCAGCCGATCGGCGCGCTCTCGGGCGGCAACCAGCAGAAGGCCGTCTTCGGCCGCTGGATCATCGCCGGCTCCACGGTGCTGCTGCTCGACGAGCCCACACGCGGCGTCGACGTCGGCGCCAAGGTCGAGATCTACGAGCTGATCAACACCATCACGGCCGCCGGCGGAGCCGTCGTCATGGTCAGCAGCGAGCTGCCCGAGGTGATGGGCATGAGCGACCGGATCATCGTCATGCGCGACGGCGTCGTGGCCGGCGAGCTCGCCGCGGCCGACGCCACCCAGGACGCGCTGATGACGCTCGCCGCCCGCGACGTCCCGGACTCCGACGCGGCCTGACGCGACCGCGCGCTGCAGACCGGACGGCCGCCTCCCGCGCTTCCGCCTCACGCGCTGCCTCCCCCACCACGACCCGACGAACCCCACCAGACCAGGAAGACACCCATGACCACCACCACCGTGAAGGCGCAGCGACGCTCCTTCGACATCAAGGCGTTCCTCGCCGCCAACGGCGCCCTCGTCGGGCTCGTCGTGCTCTGCCTCGCGCTCTTCATCGCGACGCCCGACTTCCTGACCGGCCGCAACCTCCTCAACATCGGCATCCAGGTCTCGACCGTCGCGGTGCTCGCCTTCGGCATGACCTTCGTCATCGTCGCGGGCGGCATCGACCTCTCGGTCGGCTCGGTCGCCGCGCTCTCGGCCATGGTGTCGAGCTGGACCTTCGCCACGGCGGGCCTGCCCGGCGGTCTCGCCCTCGTCGTCGGCCTCGCGACCGGCCTCGTCGCCGGCCTCGTCAACGGCTTCGCCAGCGCCTACGGCAAGCTGCCGTCGTTCATCGCGACCCTGGCGATGCTCAGCGTCGCCCGCGGCCTCACGCTCGTCGTCAGCGACGGCCGCCCGATCTCGACGCCCGCCGCCGTGTCGTTCCTCGGCGGGAACGTCGGACCCGTGCCGGTGCCCGTCATCGTGCTGGTCGTCGCCGCCGCGATCGCGTCGTTCATCCTCAACCGCACCGTGATCGGCCGGACCATGTACGCGGTGGGCGGCAACGCGGAGGCGGCCCGCCTGTCGGGCCTGCCCGTCAAGCGGATCGTCGTCACTGTCTTCGGCCTGGCGGGCCTGTTCGCCGCGCTCGCCGGCCTGCTGCTCGCCGGGCGCCTCGACTCCGCCCAGCCCCAGGCCGCGGCGGGCTACGAGCTCGACGCGATCGCCGCCGTCGTCATCGGCGGGGCCAGCCTCGCCGGCGGGGTCGGCCGCATCTCGGGCACGGTCATCGGCGCCCTCGTGCTCGTCGTCATCCGCAACGGGCTGAACCTGCTCAACGTCACGTCGTTCTGGCAGCAGGTCGTCATCGGCCTCGTCATCGCGCTCGCCGTGGGCGTCGACGTGCTGCGCCGCAAGACGCGCAGCGCGTAGTCGCGACCCGACCCGCGCCTCCTCGTCTCTCTTCCCCTGAACCCCACCCGCACCACCAGAACCCCACCGAAGGACACACGATGAAGTCTTCCTCGTTCCGCAAGGCCGCCACCGTCGCCGCCGTCGTCGCAGTGGTCGTGACCGGCACCGCCGGCTGCAACCGCACCCCCGCAGGAGAGGCCGACCGCCCCACGGTCGTCCTGTCGCTGTCGACCCTCAACAACCCGTTCTTCGTCGAGCTCCGTGACGGCGCCCAGGCCGAGGCCGACGAGAAGGGCGTCGACCTGCAGGTCGTCGACGCGCAGAACGACTCGGCGACGCAGAGCAACCAGCTCGCGACCGCCGCGTCGAACGCCGACGCCGTCATCCTCAACGCCGTCGACAGCGACGCCGCCGGCCCCGCCGCCTCGCAGCTCAACGACGCCGGCGTGCCGATCGTCGCCGTCGACCGCGCGGTCAACGGCGCCGACGTCGCGTCGTTCGTCGCGAGCGACAACGTCGCCGGCGGCGAGCAGGCCGCGAAGGCGCTGGCCGAGGCCATCGGCGAGCAGGGCGAGGTCATCGTGCTGCAGGGCGTCGCGGGCACCTCGGCCAGCCGCGACCGCGGCGAGGGCTTCACGAAGGGCATCGCCGAGTTCCCCGGCATCACCGTCGTCGCGCAGCAGACCGCCAACTTCGACCGCGCCACCGCGCTCGACGTCACGACCAACCTGCTGCAGGCGCACCCCGACGCGGTCGGCGTCTTCGCCGAGAACGACGAGATGGGCCTCGGTGCCATCCAGGCGCTCGGCTCGCGTGCCGGCACCGACGTGAAGGTCGCCGCGTTCGACGGCACCGAGGACGGCCTGAAGGCCATCGAGGCCGGAACGATGTCGAGCACGATCGCCCAGCAGCCGGGCGAGCTCGGCGCACTCGCCGTCGACCAGGCCGTCAAGGCGATCGACGGCGGCGAGGGCGACGACGGCGCCTCCGACCAGGCCGTCGAGGTCATCACGGTCACGAAGGAGAACGTGGGTGACTTCTCCTGATGCACGGCTCCGCTGAGGTGGTCGGGGCCGGCGTGGTCGTCGTCGGGTCGATCAACGTCGACCAGGTCGTGACGGTCGACCGCCTCCCCCTCCCCGGCGAGACGCTGATCGGCACGTCGATGACGTTGCTGCCCGGCGGCAAGGGCGCGAACCAGGCCGTCGCCGCGGCCCGGCGCGGCGCGGCCACGACGATGATCGGCGCGGTCGGCGACGACGTGCACGCCTCGGCGGCGCTGCCGCTGCTCGTCGAGAGCGGCGTGGACGTCGAGCGGGTCGCCACGGCGGAGGGCCCCACCGGGCTCGCCGTGGTGAGCGTCGGCTCCGACTCCGAGAACACGATCGTCGTCGTGCCCGGGGCCAACGCCTCGGTCGACGAGGAGGCGGTCGCCCGGCACGCCGAGGTCGTCTCCCGCGCCGCCGTGGTCGTGCTGCAGGGCGAGATCCCCGTCTCGGGGATCGAGCGCGCGGCACGGCTGTCAGCGGGGCGCCTGGTGCTCAACCTGGCGCCCGTCGTGGCGGTCTCGGCCGAGGTCGTCCGGCTCGCGGACCCGCTCGTCCTCAACGAGCACGAGGGGCGCCTGCTGCTCGAGCTCGTCGCGCCGGAGGCTGCCGAGCGCCTCGCGGGACGGGACGCGTCGAAGGACGCGACCGGCGCCTCCTCGGCTGCTGCCCCTTCGGACCCGTCGTCGTCGGACGCGTCTGATGTCTCGTCGGATGACGACGCGGCCGTCGTCGCCGAGCTGCGCGGCCTGGGCGTCGCCTCCGTCGTGCTCACGCGCGGTGCGGCCGGCGCCCTGGTCTCGGACGCCTCCGGCTCGTGGTCGGTGCCGTCCCCGCGGGTGCGGGCCGTCGACTCGTCCGGAGCCGGCGACGCGTTCGTCGGCGCCCTGAGCGCCGCGCTCGCGGGGGGCTCCTCGCTGCTCGAGGCCGCGCAGGAGGCGGTGCGCGTCGGTGCCTACTCGGTCACGACCGCGGGCACCCAGCCCTCGTACCCGGGCGTCGACGACGAGCTGCCGTCGACGGACGAGCAGGTCACGGCGCTCGACAGCGCTGCAGCTGACGGCCCGACGGCCGAGAGCCCTGCGACCGAGGTGCGGGCGTGAAGCGCGGCGGGATCCTCAACGCCCAGCTGAACGCGGCGATCAGCGGCCTCGGCCACGGCGACCTCGTCGTCGTCGCGGACTGCGGCCTGCCCCTGCCCGTCGGCGTGCCGGTGGTCGACCTCGCGGTCGTGCACGGCCTGCCGTCCTTCGCCGGGGTGCTCGACGCGTTGCTCGCCGACGCGGTCTTCGAGGCCTGCACGGCGGCGGACGAGAGCGTCGGCACCGCGGCGGGCGAGCAGATCGCCGCACGGTTCGACGACGTCGCGCACGTCTCGCACGAGGAGCTCAAGGCGCTGAGCGGGCGGGCGCGGCTGCTCGTCCGCACGGGCGAGGCGACGCCGTACGCCAACGTGGTGCTGCGCTGCGGGGTGCCGTTCTGAGCTGAGCTGAGCTGAGCTGGGTCGAGCTCCGCGCCCACGTCGGTCCGGCCGACCCCGGCGACCGCCCGCCCGCGCCTCAGGCGCCGGCGGGCGGCGCCCCGTCGACGGCCAGCGGGCCCTCGCGTCGGGCCTTCCAGCGGCCCGACGCGACGTACTTGACCATGACGTTGACGGTCGCGGCGGTGGGCACGGCGAAGAGCGCTCCGGGGATGCCGGCCACGAGCGAGCCCGCCGCCACGGCGAAGACCACGGCGAGGGGGTGCACCTTCACCGCGCCTCCCATGACGAGGGGCTGCAGCACGTGCGCCTCGAGCAGGTGCACGAGCAGCACCCCGCCGAGCATCACCAGCGCCTGGACCGGCCCGGCGACGACGAGCGCGAGCACGACCGCGAGCGCACCCGTCACGATCGCCCCGAGCACGGGGATGAACGACGCGAGGAACACGAGGATCGCGATCGGCACCGCCAGCGGCAGCCCGAGGAAGAACGCGAACAGGCCGATCCCGATGCCGTTCGCCGCAGCGACGACCACTTGCACCTTCACGAACGAGGTGAGCGTCAGCCAGCCGGCCTGACCTGCTCCGTCGACGGCCGGCCGTGCCGCCCGCGGGAACAGCCGGACGACCCAGTGCCAGACGCCCCGACCGTCGATCAGGAGGAAGATCGTCGCGAAGAGCGTCAGCAGCCCGCCCGCGACGAGGTGCCCGGCCGCCGAGCCGATCGCCGCGACGCCGCTGAGGATCTGCTGGCTCGCGTCCTGCAGCGCCTGCCCCGCCTGGCCGACGTACTGGTCGAACTCGCCGTCGGTGAGCTTCAGCGGCGACGTCCGCAGGAACTGCCGCAGGCTGTCGTACGCCGCCATGCCCTTGTCGCTCAGGTCGCCCGCACCCGCACGCACCTGGGTCACGACGAGCACGAGCAGGCCGCCGACCACGACGACGAGCGCGAGCAGCGCCACCACGATCGCGAGCCAGTGCGGCACCCGCCGCCGCGTGAGCAGGCGCACGACGGGCTGCAGCAGCGCGCAGATCAGGATCGCGATCAGCAGCGGCACCACGATCTCCTCGAGGCGGGACACCAGCCAGCCCAGCACCGCGAGGCACGCCGCCACGACCAGCAGGCGCCAGCCCCAGGCGCCGGCCACGAGCATGCCCGGCGGGACCGCGCCGGGTGCGAGGGCGCGGCCGGGGGAGCCGGCCCGCACCTCCTCGGCCTCGCCCGCGACGGGGACACGAGGAGGCGCTCCGGGCTCGCCGGGAGCGGCCCCGGTCGTCGAGGTGGTCGGGTCGGTCGTCGCTCTGCGGCGGCGCCAAGGGAGGTCCATGGTCGGAGTCTCCGGTCAGTCGGCTATCAGTGGGCTGTGACTCCGCCGATCCGGGCGTGGGCGTGCGCTGGACGGCCATCCGTCGGTGCGTGCGCCGGTGCGTGCGCCGGTGCGCACGACTGCTCCTGCGTCGTCTCGGCGGCCGGCACGGGGTGCTCGCGAGGCCTGCCGTAGCATCGACGGGTCCCCGGCCGCCGCCGAGGACCAGCCGACAGGCCGACCGACGAGGAGGCGCGACGTGACGGACAGGGTCACCATCGTCGAGGTCGCCGCCCGTGCCGGCGTCGCCATCAGCTCGGTGTCCAGCGCGCTCAACGACCGGCCCGGCGTCTCGGAGCAGACGCGCGCGCGGATCAAGCAGGCCGCCTCCGACCTCGGCTTCGTGCCCAGCGTCCGTGGCCGCTCGCTCAGCGCCAAGCGGGCCTTCACCGTCGGGCTCGTCGTGCACCGCGACCCGTTCGTGCTCGAGTCGGACCCCTTCTTCGGCAGTTTCATCGGCGGCCTCGAGTCGGTGCTCGACCCGCGCGGCTACGCGTTGATCCTGCAGATGGGCTCGGCCGCCGACGAGACCCTCGACCGCTACCGGCGCCTCGCGGCCGGTCGACGGGTCGACGGGGTGTTCCTCAACGAGCTCGTCGTCGACGACCCGCGCGTCGCCCTCGTGCAGCAGCTCGGCCTGCCGGCGGTCGGCGTGAACCCGGCCCCGGGGTTCCCGCTGCCCGCTGTGCACCAGGACGTCTCGGCGGGGGTCCACGAGCTCGTCGCCCACCTCGTGTCGCTCGGGCACCGACGGTTCGCCCACGTCGCCGGGCCGTCGCGGTTCGTCCACGCGGTGCACCGGGTCGAGGCGTGGCGCGAGGCGCTCGTCGCCGCAGGGTGCGACCCCGGCGTGCTCGTCGAGGCGGACTTCACGTACGAGGGGGGACGTCGCGCTGCGGCCGAGCTGCTCGGCGACGCTGCTCGCGACGGGGGTGCCGGCGACGGCGCTGCCGGCCGCGGCGATCGTCCCACCGCCGTGTTCTGCGCCAACGACCTCGCCGCGATCGGCTTCATGGCGGAGGCGGACGCGCGCGGCGTGCGCGTGCCCGACGACGTCAGCGTGGCCGGGTTCGACGGCATCGAGCTGGGCACCTACGTGCGGCCTGCGTTGACCACGCTGACGACGGCGCCGCGGCTGCTCGGGGCGGAGGCCGCCCGGCTCCTGCTCGCCGCCGTCGAGGCGCCCGACGCGGCCGAGGCGTCGGAGGTCGGCGTCGCGCCCGGCGTCGCGGCGGACTCGGGTGTGCGTGCGGCTGTCGGCGCGGTGCCCGCGTCGGCGCACGCGGACATCGAGCCGGCGCGCCTGCTGGTCCGCGCCTCCACCGGTCCCGCTCCGCGCTGACGCCGCGGCGAGTCTGCCTGCTCGTCGAACCGCGTTCCGAACCATGGACCGCGACAGAACGCGGTTCATGGTTCGGAACGCGGTTCATGGCGAGCAATGCGAGGGGGAGAGGCGGGGTTCCGCTTCGGAGGTGGGCGTGCTAGCTCCACCTCTACCGAAACGTTTCGGTAGATCGAGACAGCCTCCCGACGACGAAGTTGGTGCCCATGGACCCCGCGACGACCACCGCCGCCCGCGACCTCGCCCGAGCCGCCGCCGTGCCAGCAGGCAGCGTCGACCACGACGCGACCGGGGCGACCGGGGCGACCGGGGCGACCGCCCTCGCGGCGCACCTCGTCCCGCTGACGCGCGACCGCCTCCGGCAGGTGCTCGACGGCGCGCTCGCGCACCGGAACGCGCTGACCAGCGCCCTCGCCCAGCTCACCTTCTCGGGCGCGGCGGCGTACGGCGCCGACCGTCCCGACTGGGCCGTCGGCCCCTTCGCCGCCGACCCCGCGCTGACCTTTACGCTCGACCACCAGTGGGAGGACCCCGACGGCATCGGCTGGACCAGCTCGTCGCTCTACAACCCGACGATGATCGAGCACGAGGGCGTGCTGCACCTCTTCTACCGCGCCTCGCCCGTCAAGGAGAGCCTCGGCAGCCGCATCGGCCACGCCACCCGCGACCTGACCGGCTCTGGCTCCGACGCGGGCACCGACACCGCCGCCTGGGTCGACGACCCGGCGAACCCGGTCGTCCGCCCGACCCGCGACCTCGAGCTGCTCGGCACCGAGGACCCGAAGGTCTACCGCGCCGAGGGCCGCTTCTGGCTCTTCTACAACGGCATCTGGCCGATCACCGAGGAGGCGCGGGCCGCGTTCCCGAGCACCGGCTACCCCGTCGAGGCGGTCGGCTGCGACATGATGCTCGCGGTCAGCGACGACCTCGTCACCTGGGAGCGCCTCGGCCCGATCGCCGACCCCGAGCAGACGCGGCTCTGGGCGAAGGGCGCGGTGATCCCGCGCGACGAGCACGGCGACGCCGTCCGCGTCGGGGGCGAGTACCTGATGTTCGTCAGCGAGGGCTTCGACGGCGTGCTGCACGTCGGCCGGTCGGACGACATGCGCACGTGGGCCTTCGAGCCGACCCCGTACCTCGACCTGTCGAGCGTCGGCGGGCACCTGCACGAGGTCGCCGCGGCGATCGTCACCGGCGACGGGCGGCTCGTGCTCGACGTGTTCCACGACGACGCCGAGGGTCGCTTCGCCGCGAGCCAGGCGCTCTACGACGTCGAGCACCCGTTCGACCAGCTCGCGCTGACGCCCGGCGGCTCGCTCTGCTGGGGCGGCCTCGGCCGGGTCGACGGCCGCTGGACCTTCGCGCAGGGCTGGGACGCGCCTCCTGGTCGCCGCGACCTCTACGTCTACCGCGAGGCGTCGACGTCCGACGCCCCCACCACCTGACCCGCACGACACCCCCACCCGCACGACACCACGTACGACCCCTGCACCGCAGCGCACCACCCGAACCCAAGGAGAACACCGTGCAACGACGCACCGCACTCATCGGAGCCACCGTCCTGCTCGCCGGCCTCGGCCTGACCGCCTGCTCGGGCGGCGGGGGAGGAGGAGGCGGCGACGCCCTCACCGCGAAGGGCCCCATCACCATCTGGTACTCGAACAACGAGTCCGAGGTCGAGTGGGGCAAGGCCACGGTCGCGTCCTGGAACGCCGACCACCCGGACGAGCAGGTCAAGGGCCAGGAGATCCCCGCCGGCAAGTCGAGCGAAGAGGTCATCGGCGCCGCCATCACGGCCGGCAACGCTCCCTGCCTCGTCTACAACACGGCCCCGAGCGCGGTCGGCCAGTTCCAGAAGCAGGGCGGTCTCGTCGACCTGTCGAGCTTCGACGACGGCGCCGAGTACATCGAGGACCGCAGCGGCGACCTCGCCGAGCAGTACCAGGACGCCGACGGCAAGTACTACCAGATGCCCTGGAAGTCGAACCCGGTGATGATCTTCTACAACAAGGACCTCTTCACCCAGGCCGGCCTCGACGCCGAGAACCCCGAGCTGTCGACCTACGACGACTTCCTGGCCACGAGCAAGACGCTCGTCGACGCCGGTGTCTCCGACTACGCCATCCACCCGGCCCCGACCAGCGAGTTCTTCCAGTCGCAGTTCGACTTCATGCCGCTCTACGCGGCCGAGACCGGCGGCACCGGCCTGATCGAGGACGGCAAGGCCACCTTCGCCGACGGCGCGGGCGAGGACGTCGCCGGCTTCTGGCGCGACCTGTACGACCAGGACCTGGCCGGCCAGGAGCAGTACACGGGCGACAGCTTCGCCGACGGCGAGGCCGCGATGTCGATCGTCGGTCCGTGGGCGGTCAACGTCTACGAGGACGTGAACTGGGGCGCCGTGCCGGTGCCCACCAAGGACGGCACCGACGCCGACGAGACCTACACGTTCAGCGACGCCAAGAACGTCGGCATGTACACGGCGTGCGAGGACCAGGGCACCGCGTGGGAGTTCCTGAAGTACTCGACCAGCGAGGACTCCGACCGCGCCCTGCTCGAGACCACGGGCCAGATGCCGATCCGCACCGACCTGGCCGCGACCTACTCCGACTACTTCGACGCCAACCCGTCGTACGCCCTCTTCGGCGACCAGGCCGCCCGCACCGTCGAGGTGCCGTCCGGCCCGAACACCGTCGCCGAGCTGCAGGCGTTCCGCGACGCGTGGTCGAAGAGCGTGATCTTCGGCGAGGGCGACGTCGGATCGTCGCTGAAGGACGCGGCCGACAAGGTCGACGAGCTCGCGGCCCAGGGCTGAGACCCGTGTCCTCCCTCCGTGCCGGGGCGACCGCCCCGGTCACCGGCAGNGGCAAGAACCCGCTCGGCCTGCTCCTCAGCGCGCCGTACCTGGTCTTCGTCCTCGCGGTCTTCGCGTACCCGCTGATCTACGCGGTGTACATCGCGTTCCACGACTACTTCTTCACCGCGCCGGGCGCGGTCGTCGACCGGCCGTTCGTCGGGCTGGCGAACTTCGTCACGGCGTTCACGGACCCGGCCGTCCTGCGGTCGTTCGGCAACGTCGGGGTCTTCCTGGTCATCAACGTGCCGCTCACCGTCGTGCTGAGCATGGTGCTGGCGTCGGCGCTCGACAAGGTGTCGCACTTCAAGGGCTTCCTCCGCGTCGCCTTCTACGTGCCGTACCTCGCGGCCAGCGTCGCCGTCGTGGCCGTCTGGCTGTTCCTCTTCAACGGGAGCGGCCTGGTCAACCAGGTGCTGGGGCCGCTGGCGCCGTCGCCGTCGTGGTTGATCAACTCGGCCTGGGCGATGCCCTCGATCGCGCTGTTCGTCACGTGGAAGCAGCTCGGCTTCTACATCCTGCTGTACCTCGCGGCGCTGCAGAACGTGCCGAAGGAGCTCTACGAGGCGGCGTCGAGCGACGGTGCCGGCCCGATCCGGTCGTTCTTCACCGTGACCGTGCCCGGGGTGCGCCCCGCGACCGTGCTGGTGCTGCTCGTGTCGACGGTGACCGGGGCGAACCTGTTCACCGAGCCGTACCTGCTCACCGGCGGAGGCGGCCCGAACGGCGCCTCCACGTCGCCCGTCCTGCTGATGTACCAGAAGGGCATCGAGCAGGGGAACCCCGACCAGGCGGCCGCGATCGGCGTCGTGCTCGTCGTGCTCGTGCTGATCATCGCGCTGCTGCAGAACCGGTTCGCCGGCGGCAAGGAGGACTGAGATGTCCAGGACCCAGACCACGCTGCGAGGCGTCGTGCTCGCACTGGGAGCGCTCGCGTTCCTCTTCCCCTTCTACTACATGGTGATCGGCTCGCTGCAGGCGCGGCCCGACCCGACCGTCGCGGGCGCGTTCCCGCACCCGTCGAACCTCACCCTCGAGAACTACGCCGCGATCGACAGCCGCATCGGGCTGCTCACGGGGCTCGTCAACTCGGGCATCTTCACCGCGGGCGTGCTGATCTGCACCGTCGTGTTCGGGGTGCTCGTCGGCTACGCGCTCGCCGTGCTGCAGTGGCGAGGACGCGGCGTGACCTTCGCCCTCGCGCTGCTCGTGCAGGTGGTGCCGTTCCAGCTGCTGGTCATCCCGCTGTACGTGCTCATCGCGCGCAACTACGGGCTGAGCGACAACTACCTCGGCATGATCCTGCCGTTCGCCATCAACTCGACGGCGGTGATCATCTTCCGGCAGTACTTCCTGCAGCTGCCCCGCGAGCTGTTCGAGGCGGCACGCATCGACGGCACCGGCGAGTTCCGACTGCTGTGGAACATCGCCCTGCCGCTCGTCCGCCCCGCGCTCGTCACGGCCCTGCTGCTGACGTTCATCGGGCCGTGGAACGAGTTCCTCTGGCCGTTCCTCATCACCAAGGAGGCGTCGATGCAGCCGCTCGCCGTCTCGCTGGCGAACTACATCTCGAACGTCGCCGCCACCGCCGCCAACCCCTTCGGCGCGACCCTGGCCGGAGCCGTCGTGCTCGCCGCCCCGGTCGTGCTGCTGTTCATCGTGTTCCAGCGCTACTTCATCTCGACCGACGTCGGCTCGAGCGTGAAGGGCTGACAGGAGATCCCCCGTGACCGACACCGCACCTCCTCCGTTCCCCTACCGCCTGACGCGCCTCGGCGTCGTCATGGCGCCCGACCCCGACGAGCCGCTCGAGGCCGAGGGCGTCCTCAACCCCGGCTCGGGCCGCGGGCCCGACGGCGAGCTGTACCTGCTGCCGCGCCTCGTCGCCGCCGGCAACGTCTCGCGCGTCGGCCTCGCCCGCGTGGTCGTCGACGACGGCGTGCCCGTCGGCGTCGAGCGCGAGGGCGTCGTGCTCGCCCCCGACCGCGGCTGGGAGCGCGGCGCCACGCACTCGGGCGTCGAGGACCCGCGCGTCACCCGGGTCGACGAGCTCGGCCTGCACGTGATGACCTACGTCGCCTACGGTCCGCTCGGGCCCCGCACGGCCGTCGCCGTCAGCGACGACCTGCGCGAGTGGCGTCGCCTCGGCCCCGTGACCTTCGACTACGTCGACGAGCTCGACACCGACCTCGGGCTGTTCCACAACAAGGACACGACGTTCTTCCCGTCGCCCGTCACCGCACCCGACGGCGTCCGCAGCTTCGCCGTGCTGCACCGGCCGATGTGGCACATCGGCGCCACCGTGCCGGGGGAGGGCAGCCCGCTGCCCGCCGGGGTCACCGACGGGCGGCACTCGATCTGGATCAGCTACGTGCCCGTCGACGCGGTCGCGGCGGACGATCGCGCCCTGGCCCGCTGGGGACAGCACCGCCCGGTGGCCGGCCCCGAGTTCCCCTTCGAGGAGCTCAAGATCGGCGGCGGCCCGCCCCCGCGCCGCGTGCCCGAGGGCTGGCTGCTGCTGCACCACGGCGTCACGGGCGTCATCGACGACGTGTTCGCCCAGCAGCAGAACGTCAACTACGCGGCGGGCGGCATGATCCTCGACGCGGACGACCCCTCCCGCGTCGTGACCCGCTCGGCCGTGCCCTTGCTCGAGGCCGAGACGGCCGACGAGCGCGACGGCATCGTGCCGAACGTGGTGTTCCCCACCGCGATCGAGGAGGTGGACGGGGTGCCGTTCGTCTTCTACGGCATGGCCGACTCGAAGATCGGCGTCGCCCGGCTCGACCGCGCCTGACCCGCACGCCCGGGCGCTGCGGGCGAGTTGCCCCAGAACGTCACCCAGAACGAGTCGACCCGACATCCCGGGGCGACTCGACGACCATGCACGACGAGACAGAAGGAGGCGGTCGACGATGACCGCACGCACCTCACGATGGGCCGGGCTCGCCCTGGCCGCCACGACCGCGATCGCGCTGGGGGTGACGGGGGTGCTGCCGGCGTCCGCCGCGCCTCCTGCGGCACCGGCTGCGCCTGCGCCGGCTGCGCCGAGCGCCGCCGCGACGACTGCTGCTGCCGCGCAGGCGCCGCTCACGAACCTCGCGCACCTCGACTTCCTGCTCGACCAGACGACGCCCGCCGCGGAGGAAGGGCACACGTCGTACCGCCTCGAGAGCGAGCCGACGCTGACCCTGCCGTGGACCTACGCGGACGCCCGCGACGGCGGCACCTTCGCCCGGGTGGGCGGCGGCCCGCTCGACCCCGCGACCGGGTACTGGGGACAGGGCGCGTACAACTCCGACGACGTGTCGCGCGCCGCGGTCGTGTACCTGCGCGACTGGCAGCAGACCGGGGCGGAGGCGAGCCGCGACAAGGCCTACGAGCTGCTGCGCGCGACCGCGTACTTCCAGACCACGACGGGTCCGGCCGCCGGCAACGTCGTGCTGTGGATGCAGCCGGACGGCACGTTCAACCGCAGCCCCGTCCCCGTCGAGCTGCCCGACCCCTCCGACAGCGGAAACAGCTACTGGCTCGCCCGCAGCATCTGGGCGTTCGGCGAGGGCTACGCGGCGTTCCGCGACGAGGACCCGGAGTTCGCCGCGTTCCTGCAGCAGCGCCTCCAGCTCGGCGTGACGGCGCTGCAGCGCGACACGCTGTCGCGCTACGGGCAGTACGACGTGGCCGACGGCACGCAGGTGCCCGCCTGGCTGATCGTCGACGGCGCGGACGCCACGGCCGAGGCCGTTCTCGGCCTCAGCTCGTACGTGGCCGCCGCCCCCGACGACGCGACGGTGCGGACCGCGACGACGCAGCTCGCTGAGGGCGTGGCGCGCATGGCGTCGGGCGACCCGCAGACCTGGCCGTACGGCGCGGTGCTGCCGTGGACGCACTCGCGCTCGATGTGGCACTCGTGGGCGTCGCAGATGCCCGCGGCCCTGGCGCGCGCCTCGACCGTGCTGGGGCGCAGCGACCTGCTGGCTCCCGCGGTCGTCGACACCGCCTCGTTCACGACGACCCTGCTCACGGCCAGCGGGCCGGACAACGCCTGGTACCCGACGCCCGTCGACCAGACGCAGATCGCCTACGGCGCGGACTCGCGCCTGCAGTCCGCGCTCGCCGTGGCCGACGCCTCGGGCGGGGCGGGCTTCCGCCAGGTGGCCGGCGTCGCGGCGAGCTGGTACTTCGGCACGAACCGCTCGGGCAAGCCGGTCTACGACCGGGCGACCGGCGTGACGAACGACGGCGTGCAGGCCGACGGCTCCGTCAACGGCAACAGCGGCGCCGAGAGCACGATCCACGGCCTGCTGTCGATGATCGCGCTGGACGGCGCCCCCGACGTGTCGGCGCTGGCCCAGGCGTCGACCACGATCGCGTCGCGTGACGGGCTGACGACGATCGAGGCCGAGGGCGCGTCGCCCACGACGGGCACCGTCGTCACCCCCGACTCGGCGTGGACGGGCGAGTCGCAGTACAGCGGCGGCGCGGCGCTCACGCTGCAGCCGGGACAGAGCGCCACGATCGCGGTGCCTGCGGGGTCGGGGCTGCGTCACGTCGAGCCGGTGCTGCTCGGCGCCGAGGGAGTCGTGTCGACCTCGACCTGGAAGGCCGGCCGGGTGCCGCTCGGCACCCTGACGACCCGGGTGGGCGCGCAGGGCGTGACCGCCGCCTCCGGGGCGCTGCTGCCGCAGACGCTGCCGATCCCCGTCGGGCCCGGGGCCACCTCCGTGACGGTGACGGCCCGCGGGTCGCAGCCGGTGACGGTGGACGCGCTGATCGTCCGGCCGCTCGTGCAGCGGCTCGCGCTGACCGGGGCCGGCGGCCGGGCGACCGAGCTCGTCTCGTCGACCTCGAAGCTGCCGCTGCCGACCACGGTCGGCGCACGCGGCGTGCGGTCGACGGTCGCGAGCTACGACTCGCGCGGGGCGCTCGTGTCGCAGCGGACGGTCTCGGGTCAGTCGGTCGCGCTGGTGCGCGGCGGCGGGTTCGTCGTCGCGACGCGGTAGGGGGTCACGGGCGCGCGGGCGCGGGCGCGCTGGAACGGGCTCGAACGGGCGTGCGGGCCCCGACGATCACCCCGCACGCCTCCTCCGCGAACGAAGAACCCCGTTCCGTTCGAAGAACCGTGTTGCTTCGCGGTTCTTTGAACGGAACGGGGTTCCGAAGCGTGTTCAACGCCCCCAGGAGGTGCCGGGCACCAGCCCGCAGGAGGTGCGGGGCGCCTCCTGCGGGAGAACTGCGGCTACGCCTCGTCGGCGTGCGGCGCCGGCTCGTTCGTCGCCGTCGCGCGGGTGGCCTTGGCCAGGTTCTCGACGAGCTCCGAGCGGGTCTGCGACACCACGTAGGCGGGCTGGTCGCGCTCGACGCGCCAGCTCTCGCTCAGCGGGCCCACGTTGACGGTGTCGAAGCCGACCTCGTCGTAGAGGCGCTGCACGAGCTCGGCGGCCTCCTCGAAGTCGCTCGACGTGGCGAGCGCACGACGGCCCTCGGTGCCGGCCGGCTTGCCGTCGGTGGTGATGTCCTTCGCCATGATGTGGTTGAAGCCCTTGGCGACCTTGCTCTCGGGCAGGTGGCGCTGCAGCATGCCCGACACCGTGTCGAGGCCGTTGTCGAGGGCGGCGATGTGGCCGTCGCGCTCGAAGTAGTAGTTGTTCGTGTCGATGACGACCTTGCCCGCGAGCGGCTCGACCGGCACCTCCTCGTAGTTCTTCAGCGGGACCGTGACGACCACGACCTCGCCTGCCTCGGCCGCCTCCTGCGACGTGGCGGCACGCGCCTTCTCGCCCAGGTCGGCGACGAGGTCGGCCAGGGTCTCGGGTCCGCGCGAGTTGCTGATCACGACGTCGTGGCCCTGGGTGATGAGCGCCCGGGCGACCTGGCTGCCGATGTTGCCTGCTCCGATGATTCCGTACGTAGTCATGTGACCAGCCAACGCCCGCCGGACGGTCGGGTGTTCCCGCTCCCAGGCAGCTCGGAGGAGGCGCCCAGTCGTCGCGAGGGGCGAACGGTGCAGTCACTGCAGGGACAGGGTGGGTGCATGACCGACTCGACCCGCGCCTCCTCGGACTCCAGGACCGACGCCTCCGACGCCCGCACGACCGCCGTCCTCTTCGACATCGACGGGACGCTCGTCGACTCCAACTACGCGCACGTCGACGCGTGGTCGAAGGCGTTCGCCGACATCGGGCACCCGGTCGACAGCTGGCGGATCCACGAGGCGATCGGCGAGGACTCGACGCTGCTGCTCTCGGGCCTGCTGGGCGACGAGGTCGCGGAGGCGCGGGGCGACGAGGCGGAGGAACGCCACTCCGCCCACTACCTGCCCCACGGCGACACCGACCTGCACGTCTTCGCGCGGGCGACCGAGCTGCTCGACGAGCTCACGCGACGGGGCCACCGGGTCGTGCTCGCGACCAGCGCCCCCGAGGAGGAGCTCGCCGTGCTGCGCGACCTGCTCGACGTCGAGGGTGCGCTCTGGGCGGTCACCTCCTCGGAGGACGCGGAGACCGCCAAGCCCGACCCGGGCATCGTGCAGGGTGCGCTCGAGAAGGCCGGGGTCGACGCCGCGCAGGCGGTGATGGTCGGCGACGCGGTCTGGGACGTGGAGGCGGCCGGTCGTGCCGGGGTCACCTGCGTCGGCGTCCGCTCGGGCGGGACGTCGGCGGCGTCGCTGACCGAGGCCGGCGCGGTCGAGGTGTGGGACGACGTGGCGGCGCTGCTCGCGGGGCTCGACGGGAGCGTCGTCGGCCAGCTGCGCTGAGCTGAGCTGAGCTGCGCCGCGCCGGGCGCGATCCGGGTCAGCGTCGACCGCGCCGGCCGACGAGGCGGGCCCACGCGCTGCGGCCCCGGATCGGGCACGGTGCGGCTGCCGCCCGCGGCTCCTGCCGGGGCACGAACGTCGACGACGAGCAGGCCGTGCAGGTGAGCACCCACGGGTGCACGCTCAGCCCGGAGCCGTAGTACGGGTTGTCGACGAGCCGCGCCGGGCCGTGGCAGTCGGGGCAGGTGGGGGTCGCCGTGGGGCGCGTCTCGTCGTGCATCGTCGGGGCCTTCCGTGGAGGATCCGCCCGGTCGTCCGTGCCCGAGCGTTGCTGCGTCGTCTCGGGTTCGGAGTGCCGCCTCCTCGTGACTGGCCCCGGCCTGGCCCCAGATCGGGGCTGCGGCCGCGGTGCTGCGGCCGCGGTCTTGCGGCCTCGTGCTGCGACCGCGGTGCTGCCCGGGACGAGGGTGTCCGCGTGGCCTGATCCGTCTCGTGACGGATCAGCCGCACGAGAGAGCCCCGCCCCTCGCCGCGTCGTGCGCGGACGGTGAGGAGCGGGGCTCGTCGGTGCTGCGGTGCTGCCTAGCTCTCGAGCGTCGCGTCGAGCGTGATCTCGACGCCGGTCAGCGCCTTGCTCACGGGGCAGGTCTCCTTGGCGTCCTTCGCGGCGGCCTGGAACTGGGCCTCGTCGATGCCGGAGACCTCGCCGCGGACGGTGAGGGCGATGCCGGTGAGCTTGAAGCCGCCGGCCGAGTCCGGGCCGAGCGAGACGTCGGCCTTGACGTCGAGCGCCTCGACGGTGCCGCCGGCCTGGCCGAGGACGGCGCTGAACTGCATGGCGTAGCAGGCGGAGTGGGCGGCCGCGAGGAGCTCCTCGGGGCTGGTCGAGCCGTTGGCGTCGTCAGCGGCGCGCTTCGGGAACGAGACGTCGTACGTGCCGAGCTTCGAGCTGGAGAGCTCGACCTGGCCCTCGCCGGTCTCGAGGCTGCCGTTCCATGCGGTGCGGGAGGTGCGAGTGGGCATCGTGTCCTTCTTTCGTGTGGGGATGGGGGAGTCGGTGGAGTCGTGGGGGCCGCGGGTCGCGGCGAGACGCAGCAGCAGGCCTAGGAGGCGGCGCGGACGCTGTCGCCCAGCTCGCCGACCTGGGCCGTGAGGGCCGCGATCGCCGCGGGGTCGAGGCCCGTCGCGGCGCAGATGCTCGCCGGGATGCCGGCCGCCGAGGCCCGGAGTGCCTCGCCGTCGGCGGTGAGCTCGACGCGCACGCTGCGCTCGTCGTCGGGCACTCGGGTGCGGGTGACGAGGCCCTGGCCCTCGAGGCGACGCAGCAGCGGGGAGAGCGTGCCCGAGTCGAGGTGGAGGCGCTCGCCGAGGCCCGAGACCCCGGTCGGCCCCTGCTCCCACAGCACCAGCATGACGAGGTACTGCGGGTAGGTGATGCCCAGCGGCTCGAGCAGTTCGCGATACCGGGTGGTCAGCGCCCGCGACGCGGCGTAGAGCGCGAAGCAGATCTGCTCGTCGAGCAGGGGGGTGGTCGGGGCGGCCGCGGTCATGTCGTCGACAGTAGCACGTTGCGCACAACTCAGTTGCACATAACTCATTCTCTGGCCCGGGCGCCTCCCGTGGCGGCCCGCGTGTGGGCTGCGCTCCAGACGAGTTGCCCCGGAGCGTCAGTTCGACGAGGGAGAAGCAGCATCCCGGGGCAACTCGATGCCCGCGAGGTGCGAACGAGATGCGTGCGCCTCGGCGAGGTCGAGCGCGACGGCGGCGCGGCCCAGCCCCTCGAGGCTGGCGGCCGTGGTGAACGGCAGGCTGAGGACCGAGAGCAGGGCGCCGGCGAAGCCGAATCCGGGGAACCCCTCCGTGATAGCGATGACCACCACGCCGACGATGCCGAGCGTGAACGCGGCCGCACCACCGAGGGTCATCGTGAGCGCGCCCACGAGGCCGAGCCGCTGCTTGCGGGCCGAGGCGAGGAGGCGCGGCGCCAGGGTCGCGGACAGCTCCGGCGCGCCCTCGCTCGAGTAGTCGCCCACGAGCCGGTCGTCCCGCCACGACACCGGTGCCAGCGACCGACGATCGCGCCGCAGCCAGACTCCGACGGCCACCAGGACGACGAAGGCGACGGACATCGAGGCGAAGGCGAGTGCGGCGACCGCACGGACCGCGCCCGGCCCGTCGAAGGCGTCGACGCCCGAGAGGGAACGGTCTATGCCCAGTGCGGCCGCGGAGCCGACGACGACGGCCGCCACGGCGAGCACGAGACGGCGACGCGGCGTGACGAGCTGCGCGGCCCCGGCCCGCCACTCGTGCCAGCCGCGGCGGCGGAGGTCGCGCCGGCTGGGGAACGGCACGGTCACGAGCGTTCGCCGCCGGGGACGGGAGCCGGACCCGCCGTGCCCGCAGATCCCGCTGGTCCCGCCGTCTCGGCCGCGCTCGGCGGCAGCAGGTGCGGCCGTGCCGCGGCGTAGCGCCGAGCACGCGAGGCCCGCGTCAGGAAGAAGGGCGCGAAGCCGAGCAGCATGGCGGCCATCACGACCATCAGGACGCGGGAGAAGATCCAGCCGTCCTCGCCGAGCGCCTGCGGCAGCTGGTTGCAGATCAGGCCGGCGAACAGCGTCGCGCTCTGGGCGTACTGCACCGGGAGCGACACCGCGCTCACGGAGGCCCACCGGGCGGCGGCCCGCTCGTCGTCGGGGCCCAGTTCGAGCGGGCGGCGGGACAGGACGGCCTTGCCGATCCTCCTGGCCCGGTCATGGTCGCGGCCGATCACCGCCCCCGCCTGCTTCATCAGCCGGAACGAGACGACGGTGCACGCGATCGAGGCGGCGAGGAACCCCAGCCCGGCGGCGACGAAGAGGAGGTCCGCGCCTGAGTCGTCGTCGTCGAGGGGGACGAACGAGAGGCCGACGGCGGCCGGGACGAACGTGAGGACGAACGCGAGCGTCACCGTGCGCACCCCGCGGCGCACCTCCCCGCGGCGCACCTCCCCGCGGGGGACCTGTCGCCACTCGACCGGCTCCGCGCCCTGCCGGACGTGCTCGCCGACCGCCGGGCCCGCGACGAGGGCGACCACCGTGAGCGCGGCGCCGAGGGCGACGAAGGAGGCGGGGAGCCAGGCGGGCGGGTCGCTCAGCCAGGCGGACAGCAGCACCAGGGCCGCTCCTCCCGCCTGGACGCCGAGCATCCACCCGAGCAGGCGCCGGGCGCGCTGCTGCTCCCGGTGGGTGGTGGGCACGTCCCACGCCGCGAGGACGGCGCCGAGGACGATCGGGGCGATCGTCAGGAGGGCCAGGCCGAGGGCCCCGAGCAGGAGAGCGGTCACGCCGCCGCCGTCCACGAGCAGGACGAGGAGGACCGTGCCCCCGATCTGTGCCGCCGCCACGACGACGACCGCTGCGGCGAACGCGAGGGCACCCACGAGGTCGCGACGGCCGGTGCGTCGCTGCTGCGTCGGCGTCGCCCCGCCGGTGGCGGTGGCGGTGGCGGCGGTGGCGGTGGGCACGGCGGGCGCTGGTGCGGCGGGCGGCGGGGACGCGGGGCGGTGGTCGTCGTCGGTCACGCTCCCAGTGTGGCCGCCCCGCTTTCGGGGGGCACGGCGATCGCCGGGTGGGAGCCTGCCCGGACGGGTGAACCGAGGGCGATCGGACGAGGCGCCTGCCCGGGGATGCGGCGGGGCCACGGGGGCGGCGCCCGCGTAGCCTCGACCACATGAGCAGCGACGCGACCGAGCACGACGGCACGACCGGCGACCACGACGACCCCACCGGCATGACCGCCGACGAGAAGCGGCACGACCAGCTGACGCGCGCGCCGAAGTCGGACGAGACCGACGCCGCCCCGCGCATCACCACCGAGGAGCGACCGGACGGCGTCACCCGCATCGACGTCGCCGACACCGCGAAGGTCCGTCCCGGCGGGGGAGAGGCGCACACGCGCGACTGACCCGCTGCGGACGAGCGGCTCTGATGTCGGGGGCGGCGCCTACGGTGACGACGTGACCGGGTCCTCTAGCGCCAACCGCGCCTCCTCCGTCTGCTGCGTCGACGGCTGCGGTCGTCCGGTCGAGCCCGGCGCCCCGGCCCCGCTCTGCGCCTGGCACCTCGACGCCGCCGCCGACTGGTCGGAGCGCGAGCACGGCCTCACCGACCTGCTGCCCTCGCCGTGCGTCGCGTGCGGGTCCCGGCTCGGCGTCCACTGGCCGTCGGGCTGGCTCTGCGCGGTCTGCGAGTGGCGGCACGGCGACTCGCCGGACGGCGAGCTCGCACCTCCGCGGGTCGACGTCGTCTACTACCTGCGCTTCGACGACCGGATCAAGATCGGCACCTCGTCCGACCCTCGCCGCCGGCTCGCCCGCATCTGGCACGACGACCTGCTCGCCTTCGAGCGCGGCGACCGGCTCGTCGAGCACCGCCGGCACGTGCAGTTCGCCGAGCACCGCCTCGCGCGCACCGAGTGGTTCACGGCCGCGCCCGAGCTGCTCGCGCACGCGGCGACGCTCCGGGCCGGCTCGGACGACCCGTGGAGCAGCTATGCGCGCTGGCGCAGCGAGGCCCTCGCCCTGCGGTCGTGATCGCCGGGCGATCGAGGTGACGCGTCGCAGGGGGTCGACCGACCGCCGACGCCCCCGACGCGTCACATCGATCGGGTGGGCCCGCTCGGGCGGGCTCGATCGGGTCGGCCCGCTCGGGTCAGCGCAGCCAGGCGTCGACGTAGAGGTCGCCGCGCACCTCGCGGAACACGTCGAGCAGCTGCGGCACCGTGCTGCGCGTCAGCCCCGAGACGACGAGGTCGTGCGGGCCGAGCGCCTCGAGACCGCCGGTCCGGACCCGGACGACCTCCCACCCTGCGGAGCGGAGCGCGCGGTCCTTGCGGCGGTCCGCCTCCTCGCGGTGGCCGACGTGCTCGAGCCCGTGCCTGCCCGTCGAGTCGTACTCGACCGCGACACGGAGCTCGGGCAGCAGCACGTCGGGCCACGCCTCGAGGTGCTCGAAGAACGGCCGCGCGAGGCGGACCGCGTTGACCCCCGCGGTGAACGTGATCGCGGCGGCGAGGTCGGCCCTCAGCTGCTCCTCGACCGCGGACGCAGGAGGCGGTGCGCACGCGCTCGAGAACGCCTCGCCGACGGGCAGGTCGGGGGTGCGGTCGCAGAGCTGGTCGCGCCTCCTCGGGACGCGGGCTGCGGGGGACGGCCGTGGCGACGACATCGGCCGTGGCGTCGGCGACGGCAGGCCCGGCCGGGACGCCCCGATGCGCTGGAGCAGTGCGGCCCGCTCACCGCCGTCGACGAAGGGACCCGGACGCGGGCCCCGACCCGGCGGCAAATCCGTGGTCGTGGCGACCGGGGCCGCCGTCTCGGGGGCGTCGCGCGGGCGCTTCGGCGCCGGGTCCATCGGCACGGCCGGCAGCCGCCGCGGCGACGCGAGATCGGCGCAGGTCGGGCACCACGACGACCGCCGTCGCTCACGCCCGGGCCGGTGGCGCTGCTCGTCGGGCGTCGCGACGAACTGGTGGCCCACGTCGCAGAGCCAGGTCAGCCAGACGTCGGCCGCGGGAGGCACCTGGCTCAGCAGCAGCCCCCGGTTGTGCTCGGGCCGGTACTGCCGCACGAGCACGGGGTAGCGCGCCCACGCGTCGCGGTAGGCGCCGGGCGCGTACGGCACCTCGGCGGCACGGGACCGCTGACGGCGGGCCCACCAGCTCTCGATCGGTTCGGGCACGCCGCGACGCTACGACCTGCCGCCGACATCGGCGCTCGGACTCGATCGACCACGAGGAGGCGCCCCCTCGACCCGGCGCCCGTCGCAGCGGATGATGGGGACATGACCGCCGCCTCCGTCGTCTCCGTCAGCCGCGACCCCGAGCACCGCTTCTCGAAGGAGGTGGTCGACGACATCGTCCTGATCGCCGGGCTCGGCGTCGAGGGCGACGCCCACGCCGGCACCACCGTGCAGCACCGCTCGCGGGTCGCCCGTGACCCCTCGCAGCCGAACCTGCGCCAGGTGCACCTGGTGCACGCCGAGCTGTTCGACGAAGTGGAGGGCTCCGGCTTCGAGGTCGCCCCGGGCGAGCTGGGCGAGAACGTCACGACGCGCGGGGTCGACCTGCTCGGGCTGCCCCGCGGCGCGGTGCTGCGGCTCGGACCCGACGCGGTCGTCGAGGTCACCGGGCTGCGGAACCCGTGCGTGCAGATCGACGGGCTCGAGGCCGGCCTGATGCGCGAGCTGGTGACCCGGGACGACGAGGGCCAGGTGGTGCGCAAGGCGGGAGTCATGGCCGTGGTGCTCGCCGGCGGCCGCGTCGCTCCCGGCGACAGTGTCGGCGTCGAGCTGCCCGAGGGAGAACACGAGGCGCTGCAGCCCGTCTGAGGTCGGAGGGCGAGTCATCCTCGGGGATGGACTCCGCACCTCCTCGTGTCGTCCGCCCCCGGCGAGGGCGCGACGGCGGCCATGCTGTCGGGGACGTCCCCGCCCGGTCGTGACCGCGGCCCGGCGAGGGGACGCCAGGAGGAGCTCCATGAGGACCAGGTCGCACACCAGCACCAGCGCCAGCACCACCACCGCCGCTCGCGGCAGGACGCGCACCCCCGGCACCACGGCGGCGCTCGCGACGGCCGCGCTCGTCGCCGTCGTCGTCAGCGGCTGCAGCACGTCCCCGTCGGGTGCCGCCGCGACCGCGAGCCCGTCGTCGGGCGCTGCCGCCACCCCGTCCGCGACGCCGACGGTCGACGTCTCCGCCGACGTGGCCGACGACCTCGCCGCGCTCGAGGCCGAGTTCGACGCCCGCGTCGGCGTCGGCGTCGTCGACACGGAGACCGGAGCGACGGCCTGGCACCGCGCCGACGAGTGCTTCGGCTACGCCTCGTCGATCAAGGCGCTCGCGGCGGCCCAGCTGCTGCACGACGTGCCCGCCGAGCAGCGCGAGGAGGTCGTCACCTGGACCGCCGCCGACGTCGAGGCCGCCGGCCACTCGCCGGTGACGAGCGAGCACGTCGCCGACGGGCTGACCCTCGCGCAGCTCGCCGAGGCAGCCGTGCGGAAGAGCGACAACACGGCCCTCAACATCGTGCTCGACCGCGTCGGGGGGCCGGCCGGCCTCGACCAGGGGCTCGAGGACATCGGCGACACGACCACCGAGGTCGTGAACCGGGAGCCCGACCTCAACACGATCGAGCCCGGCAGCACCGACGACACGAGCACTCCCGCGGCCTTCACCGCCGACCTCGGCGCGCTGCTCGACGGTCGCTGGCTCGCCGACTCCGACCGCGCGCTGCTGCTCGACTGGATGAGCGGCAACGCGACCGGCGACACCCTGATCCGTGCCGGAGCCCCGGACGGCTGGGTCGTGGCCGACAAGTCAGGAGGCGCGGGCGGCATCCGCAACGACGTCGCGGTCGTCACCCCTCCCGGCCGGGCACCGGTCGTCGTCACCGTGTTCACGACGCGGAACGACCCCGACGCCCGCTACGACGACGCCCTCGTCGCGCGCGCGGCCGCGATCGTGCTCGGGGCGCTGCCGACACCTTCCTGACCTGACCGGCCCTGACCGGCCCTGACCTGACCTGGCCGGCCCCGACCTGACCTGCACTGGCTCGGCCGGTCTGGCTGGCTCGGAGCCGGTCGGCACCAGCCCGAGGTCGAGTGGTCAGTTCCGGTCGCTCAGTCGCCCCTGGAGAACAGGAACTGACCACTCGGCGGCTGCCGGTCGCTCCCTGACCATCGGCTGCCGGTGCTCTCCGACCGTCAGAGGCTGTCCGGGTCGAGGAGGAGCGTCGTCTCGTCGAACAGGCGCTGCTGGTCGTCGATCACCTCGAGGCCCTGGTTCAGGTAGATCAGGGCCGCGACCGTGATGCCGAAGCGCGCGGCGACGCCGTCGGCGGTGTCGCCGGTGGAGACCTGGTAGCGCTTGGGCGCCCCCGCGGCGGTGGTCGCCGTCACGACGCCGTTGGCCCAGTTCCCGACGCCGCCGTCGACCGGGACGATGTTGGTCGTCTTCGGGGGCACCGACCACCTGACCGGAGCGACCGCGAGGACCTTGCCGCGGCTGATCTCGACGGGCACGTCGGGTGCTGCCTCGGCCGTGGACACGACGAGGGTGCCGAGGTACGACGGCTGTCCGATCGGCAGGGGCGCGGAGCCCGACGTCGGTGCCGAGGTGGGCCCGCCGAGCACGGCCACGCCGTCGCCGGGGGACGTCAGGCCGTCGAAGACCGCGGGCGCGATCTCGAAGTAGGAGAGCTGGACCGTGACCGGCAGGGTCGAGGTGTAGCCCGACCACTCGGTCGAGAAGGTGCCGTCGCCCACGGCGACGACCCGGTAGTGGAACGCGATGCTGCCCTTCGGCGACCGCACGTCGGCCTCGGCCACCACCGTGCCCGCCGCGACGGGAGTGACGTAGGGCGCCTCCTCGGCGGCCTCCGCGGGGGGAGGGGTCGCGGCACGCGGGGACGGCGAGGCGGACGCCGTCGGCGTCGCGCTCGGCGTGGGGCTGGTCGACGGGCGTGCGCTGGTCGTGATCGGGGAGGCCGGCTCCGACGTCGCGGCGGGGGCGCCGGACGCGAGCGGGCCGCCGCTCGAGAACGCGAGGACCGTGCCGAGCACCACGGCGACCACGGCCGCTCCGCCGACCACGGCCAGGATCGCGGCCGGGCGCATGCGTCGCCGCCCGGGCTCGTCGTCCTGGGAGTCGGAGTCGGAGTCGGTGTCGGCGCTCGCTGCGGCGGCGCCCGTCGCGCCCGCTGCCCCGGCTGCCCCGGCGGCACCTGCCGCACCGGAGCGCCCCGAGGAGGCGGCGGCCGACCCGGCCGTGCCCTCCGACGTCGTGGGGCGGTGCGTCCACGGCACGAGTCGCGGGCCCGCGCCCGTCGCGGGGGCCGGCTCGTCGTCGGGCGTGCGGGCCGTGGGCGCGGCGGGCTGCACCTCGGTCGGCTGAGTCGTCGCGCGCGTCGACGTGTCGGCCGCGCCGGGGCGCTCGTCGGTGACGGCACGCTCGTCCACAGCGGCCTGCTCGGCCGCCGCGTCGTCGCCGTGCGGATCGGGCCCGCGTTCTGTGTCATCGCGCTCGACGTCGTCGTCGTGCGGCCCTGGTGTGTGATCGTCCGTCATGTTCCCCCCCTGCGGCGATCCTAGGACAGGCTGCCGACACGGTCGAGCCGGGCCCGTTCGACGTCCCGACGCGCGCCGTCTCCCTCCCGGCTCCTCGTGGCGGTCGCTCGACGCAGGTCGGCAGGATCTCCCTCGCGCGCCTCCTCGGCCCCTGGCTACGGTCGGGTCATGCCGATCGTCCCCGACACGAAGAACTGGACCTGGGTGCTCGACGAGCCCTGCCCCGAGTGCGGCTACGACGCCGCCGAGGTCGAGCTGGGCGACGTGCCCGGCCTGGTGCGGGCGAACGCCGCCGCGTGGCCTGCCGAGCTCGGCCGCGCCGACGCCCGCGAGCGGCCGGACGACGCGACCTGGTCGCCACTCGAGTACGGCGCCCACGTGCGCGACGTGTTCCGGGTCTTCGACGGTCGCCTCCGGCGGATGCTCGACGAGGACGCCCCCGCCTTCGAGAACTGGGACCAGGACGCCACGGCGCTCGCCGACGGCTACGCCGGGCAGGACCCGGCCGTCGTCGCCGAGCAGCTGCTCGCCGCGGCCGAGGTCGTCGCCCGCCGCTTCGAGGAGGTGCCCGCCGACCAGGTGCACCGCACCGGCCTGCGCGGCGACGGAGCCGCCTTCACGGTGGAGACGCTCGGCCTCTACT
Organism: Frigoribacterium sp. CFBP 13729; assembly: GCF_014841875.1. Lineage (NCBI taxonomy): Bacteria > Bacillati > Actinomycetota > Actinomycetes > Micrococcales > Microbacteriaceae > Frigoribacterium > Frigoribacterium sp. CFBP 13729. Next base: position 110,873 of record NZ_JACYUR010000002.1, read on the forward strand.
TCGTGCACGACCCGGTGCACCACCTGCACGACGTGCGCCGCTGACGGCTCTCGCGGTCTCCGCCCGTCGCGACGCCGGCCGACGATCATCCACTTGCCTCGGATGGTGGCCCGGGCTCCGTCGGCGCCGATGATCGGGTCGCCGAGTCGGCCCGAGTCGCTCGAGTTGCCCTGAACGGTCGCTCGGGCTGACGGGGAACAGCCGTCTGGGGCATCTCGATCGCGGGGAAGTCCGGTCAGCGGACCCCGAGCGCCACGACGAGCGCGCCGAGGCCGGCCGCGAGGGCGAGCGCCGCGGTCGCCGCGGGCAGCGCGCCCCCGGTGGTGGGCACCCGGGCAGGCGAGCCCGTCGAGCCGGCGTCGACGCCGTCACCGGGATCGCTGTCCGAGTCGGCGTCGGCGCGGGTGCGTCCGGCGTCACGGGCGGCGAGCAGGAGGCGGTGCACCCGTCGGTCCCGCCGGTGCGCCGCGGTGAGCACCGCGAGCGACGCGACGACCCCGAGCCCGGCCAGCACGAACGCCGCAGGTCCGAGCAGGGGCGGCAGCACGCGCAGCCCGATCAGCGACCCGACGGTCAGCGCCAGGCCGGTGCGGCGCCAGGCGAGCGCGGTGCGCTCGGGCTGCAGGCCCGGGTCCCACGGGCCATCGGTCACGCCAGCACGACCCCGAGCAGCACGAGCACCCCGGCGACCGCGACCGCGATGCCGAGCGGCAGCGCCAGCGGCGCGGACGGCAGCGGCCGGTCGGCCCGCAGAGCACGCTCGGTGCGGGCCCAGCCGACCCAGGCCTGCACGGGCGCCGCGATCCCGGCGACGATCAGCACGAGCGACGCCGCGAGCCGCAGCCCGGGCTGCAGGCCGAGGCCCAGCGCCTCGAGGGCGACGCCGCCCGCCACGAGCGCGAGCGACGTGCGCACCCAGGCCAGGAACGTGCGCTCGTTGGCCAGGCTGAACCGGACGTCGGGCTCCTGCCCCGTGCCGTAGACACGACGGGGGAACCGGCGGTCGCCGCCCCCTGCGCTCACCGGCCGCCTCCTGCGCGCCGCCGGCGGATGCGGATCGGGCCCTTGGCGGTCGACGGGTCGACCACCGAGCCGCCCTGCGTGATGTCGACCTCGCCGGCCGCGACGAGCCGTCGGGCGGCCCGTCGGACGGGCTCCATGAGGTCGCGCCAGGCGGCTTCGTCGTCGGGGGCGATCGACCGGGCGACGTCGGACGGGCAGATCGTCGACGTCGCGGCACGGGCGGCGAGGAGCTCGCGGATCCGCTCCTCGAGCTGGCGGTCGAGCGCGGTCACCTTGCGGCGGCGGCACGCGTCGCTGCAGTAGGCGACCTCGTCCCAGTTCGCGGCCCACTTCTTGCGCCACTCGATGCGGCGGCCGCACGAGCGGCAGGTCTTCTCGTCGGGCGTGCTCACCCGTCCATGCTGCGCCTCGCGGCTGACGCGTGGCTGACGAACCGACGCGAGGACGGTGAACCGACGCGATCCTCCGCGCAGGTTCGTCGCTCCCTCGTCGCTCGAGCGTCGCGACCCGTCGGTCGACCTGCCCTCGACAGAGCGGTCTGCTCTCGCTAGCGTCGAGGGAGCGACGGCGCCGACCGGGCCGCCGCACGACCACGACCGCCACGGCCGTCCGCACCGAGGAGGCGCGCGCATCCGACTGCCCGACTCGCTGACCGTCCACGGCCCCGTCTCCGTCTCGCGGCCCTGGATCGCCTGGGCCCGGGCCGTCACCCGCCTCACCACCACGGGGCGGGCCAGCCGCTCGGAGTTCTGGTGGACGTGGCTGCTGCAGACCGCCGTCGCGGCGGTCCTGCTGCTGCTCGTGCCGCTGCTGCAGGGCCGGACTCGCGACCTCAGCCTGCCGACAGGTCCTTTCGGGCCGGGTCCGCTGGGGACCGTGCCGATCTTCTCGTGGACCGACACCTCCGGCGACCCAGCGGGCGGCGCCTCCGTCCTGATCTGGACGGTGTGGTCGCTGCTCACCCTCGCTCCGATGGTCACCCTCGCGATCCGGCGGCTGCACGACGCGGACTACTCGGCGTCGTGGGCGCTCGGCGCCGTGATCGTGCCGCTGCTGTCGTTCGTGGTGCTCGTGCTGCTGGCGCAGCGCTCGAAGCCGGCGGGCGTCCGCTTCGAGCGTGTGCCCGTCGACGGGCGGGTCGCCGATCCGTCCCTGGCGCCCTCGACGGGCAGCCAGTAGGATCGACCCTGGTCGCGCGTCACGTGCGGCCCCGGGCGTGCACGACAGCGCGCAGTCGGGATCACCATCCTCCCCGCCGAGCCGGCCCCGCAGCATCGCTGAGCGTCAGCACCGCTGAACCGCAGCAGAGCTGCCGGAGCCACGGCACCTCGGGTCGAGGGAACGGCGCCCGCCGACTGACCGAGACCCTCCCATGACACCTGCTGCCCAGGGTCGTCCCTCGACGACCTCCACCTCTGCTTCGTCCTCGACCCGCGCCTCCTCGACGGGTCGACCTGTCACCCCCGCGAAGTTCCCCCTCGCCGGGCTGCTCGCGCTCGCCGTCGCGACGTTCCTCAGCATCTCGGGCGAGATGCTGCCCACCGGCCTGCTGCCCGAGATGAGCGGCGAGCTCGGCGTCAGCGAGTCGAGCATCGGCCTGCTCGTCAGCGTGTTCGCATTCACCGTGGTGCTCACCAGCACCGGGCTCACGCACCTGACCCGCAAGCTGCCCCGCCACCTCATCGTGGTCGGCCTCATCACCGTGCTCGCGATCAGCGCTGCGCTCACGGCGATCGCGCCGACCTACGAGCTCGTCGTCGCGTCGCGGGTGCTCGGCGGACTGGCGCACGGCATGTTCTGGGCGATCGGCGGCGCGTACGCGGCGCACCTCGTCCCGCGGGAGCAGGTCGGGCGCGCGCTCGCCGTCGCGATGAGCGGCGGCACGCTGGCCTTCGTGCTCGGCGTGCCCCTCGGCACGGCGCTCGGCCAGGCCCTCGGCTGGCGTGCCGCCTTCGGCATCCTCGCCGGGGCGATGGCCCTCGGCGCGGTGCTCGTCTGGCGTCTGTTGCCGCCGGTCCCGTCGACGCACACGGCACGGCCCGCAGGCGACTCCGAGGAGGCGCTGGCCGCCTCGACCGCGACGGGCAGCGTCCCGACGCTCACCGGCTCGACGCCGACCGCGTCGCGGCACCTGCCGCCGCCGTCGGTCATGGGCATCGTCTTCAGCTGCCTGATCACGGCCGTGTTCATGGTCGGCCACTACTCGTTCTTCACCTACATCGCGCCGTACCTGCTGCGCTCGACGGGCATCGCGGAGTCGAGCCTCAGCGTCGCGCTCTTCGCGTTCGGCATCGCGGGCGGCGTCGGCCTGCTCATGGTCGGCTGGTTCCTCGGCAAGCGGCCGCGGGTCAGCATCCCCGTGGGGGTGGGCATCGTGGTGGTGTCCGTGCTGGCGCTGGTGCTGCTCGAGGGGCAGCCGGGCCCCTCCTTGGTCGCCTTCGTGATCTGGGGCGTGACGTTCGGGGCGCTGCCCCCGCTGTTCCAGACGAAGATGCTGCAGGTCAGCCCCGAGAAGCACCGCGACATCGCCAGCGCGTTCTACACGACGGCGTTCAACACCGGCATCGGCGGAGGCGCCCTGATCGGCGCCCTCGTGCTCGACGGGTCGGGGCTCGACACGCTGCCGCTGCTCTACGTCGGCATCGCGGCCGTAGTGCTCGTGGCCGTGGTCGTCACCGACCGCGTGCTGGTCGCTCGCGCGCGCCGCTAGCTCGCGCCCGCGGCGGCCGAATGCGAACACCGCCGAGTGAACGGGCCACCGCGTAGTTCGGCGGTGTTCCGTTCACTCGGCGGTGTCAGAGCGGTGCGGGTGCCTAGCGGCGGCGACCGGAGCCGGAACCGGCCTGACCGTTCCCGCCGCCCTTCCGGTTCTGGAACTTGCGGATGATGATGGGGATGAGCAGGGGTGCGAGCCTGCGGAGCAGCGAGGCCATGGGTGACTCCGTATCGTCGGTGGACGCTCGACGGTACCCGCTGGTCGCCGCGAGGGCGCACGAGCAGGTGCACGCACCTGCCGGCTTGCGCCCAGCGGCCAGGCCAGGCAGGGCGGCCAGCGCCACCGGAGCGGCGCGGCCGGGCCCGAGGAGGCGCGCCCCCGTCACCGGGACCGCCGTCGGAGCCCCTCGGTAAGGTGGCACGGCCCGCTGGCGCAGGGAGCCGGCGGCGAGTCCCCAGGGGGAGACACCCATGACACCGACCATCTCGACGACCCGCTCGCGCAGGGCCGTGGCGACTGCCGCCTCCGGGGCGCTGGCGCTGGCGCTCCTCCTCACCGGCTGCACGAGCGGCGGCGACTCCGACGACGAGGCGAGCCAGGGGGCGACGAGCGGGTCGGGCAGCGGCAGCTCGGCGTCGGCAGGCGACGGCGAGCCCGGCACGATGATCGCCTTCGGCTCGTGCGAGGCCGTGGGCGCGGCCCTGGGCTCCGCGGTCGAGGGCCTCGAGCTGCGGGACGAGAGCACGGCGACCGACGAGGGCTTCCAGTGCTCGTGGGCCTCGTCGACCGAGGAGACCACCGACGCGAGCGCCGTGCAGGCGGTCATCGCGGTCGCCCAGGTGCAGGAGTTCGACGCCGACACCATCGCCGAGCAGGCCGACACCGTGGCCGCGACCGAGGGCGTCACCGCCGTCGACGACAGCCGCGCCGCCGACCTCGACGGGCGCGCGTTCACCCAGACCGGCGAGAGCACGGGCATCCTCGTGAACGGCGGCACGGTCATCACGACGCACGGCCTGTTCAACGTCACGGCGACCGCGACCACCGAGACCTCGCTCGACGCCGACCAGGCCCTCGACGCGGCCTTCTCGCTGATCAACTGACAGCGGCATCGACAGCCGGCAGCGGCAGCCCGGAGCCGCACCACGCGGCCAGGCAGGTCAGCGCGCGAGCACGCCCGTCATGAACGCGGCGATCGCGCGCTGACCGGCGTCGTTCGGGTGCAGCCCGTCCGACGAGAGCAGGCTGCGCAGGTCGGTCGTGCCCGCGCTCGCGAGCGCGTCGCCGAGCGACACCGACACGACGCCGGTCTCGTCGACGACCTCGTCGAGCGCGGCGGCGTAGTCGGCGATCGGCGCCTTCCCGGTGTCGGCCAGGCCGGCCGCCACGGGGAACTCGTCGACGACGACCACGGTAGGAGGCGCGTCCAGCGCCTGCAGCCCCTCGACGACGTCCCGGTAGCCGTCCGCGAACTCCTCGGGGCTGCTGCCCCGCAGGTCGTTGGCCCCGAGCGTGATCGTGACGACGTCGGGCTCGGCCGCGGCCACCGCCTCGAGCCAGCCCGCGAGGTCGTCGGTGAAGGTGCCGGTCGTGGCGCCCGACCGCGCGGAGTCGTACAGGGTCACGCCGCGCTCCCGGTCGCCGTCGAAGGCGGCCAGGCCGTGCAGCACGACGGGCTCGTCGGAGCGCTCGTCGCTCGCCGCCGTCACCGTGACGGTGTGCGGCCCGGCGTCCAGTCCCTCGACGGGCGTCACCGACGACGACGCGGCCGAGTCGCCCGTGTCGACCCGGCCCTGCCGGGTGCCGTCGACGTCCCACGTGAACGAGCCGCCGCCTCCTGCCCACCAGAGGTCCACGTCGGTGCCCGTCACCGGCCAGCTCACCCGTGCGCCGGGCTCGAGCTCGAGGCTGCGGAAGCCCAGGGCAGGCGAGGTGCCGTCGAGGTCGACGCCGCCCTGCCGGTCGGTCGCCCAGTCGCCCCAGGGGGAGTCGGGCCCGTACGTCGCGAACACCGCCGGGCGGTAGCCGACACCGCCCGTGACGCCGTCGACGGGGTGGGCCGTCCGCAGCGCGTCGCGGGTCAGGTCGACCCAGCGGCTGTCGACCGACGAGGCGCCCTGCCCCTCGGTGATCGAGTCGCCGACCGCGAGCCACCGGGCGGGCGACCCGTCGACGTCGGCGAGGGCGGCGTCCCAGGCGGCCCAGGCGTCGTCGGAGCCGGTGCTCGGGCCGGTGCCCGCGTCGGGCGCGGCCGAGGCGCTGCCCGTCGCGCCCGACGTCGCGCCGTCGTCCGCCCCGCCGCCGCCGGTGCACCCGGTCAGCAGCAGGGCCGCGGCGAGCAGCCCCGCGACGGGCAGGGCTCGTCGCGTCGACGAGCGCCGCGAGCGGGTCGTCGAGCGCGAGCGGATGGTCGAGGAGGCGCGGGTCACGACTCCGTCACCCGGCCGCCCTCGACGCGCCACTGCCGGTCGAGCCGCACCGTCTGCAGCATCCGCCGGTCGTGCGTCACCAGCAGCAGCGTGCCCTCGTACGACTCGAGCGCCTGCTCGAGCTGCTCGATCGCGGCGAGGTCGAGGTGGTTCGTCGGCTCGTCGAGCACGAGCACGTTCACGCCGCGGGCCTGCAGCAGGGCGAGCCCGGCGCGGGTCCGCTCGCCGGGCGACAGATCGTCGACGGGGCGCGAGACGTGGTCGGCCTTCAGCCCGAACTTGGCGAGCAGCGTGCGCACCTCGGCCTGGGGCCAGTCGGGCACCAGCGCCTCGAAGGCGTCCGCCAGGGGCTCGTCGCCGGCGAGGAGCGCACGCGCCTGGTCGATCTCGCCGACGGCGATGCTGGCTCCGCGGCTGGCGCCTCCTTCGCTCGGGGCCTGGCGTCCCAGGAGCCCGCGCAGCAGCGTGGACTTGCCCGCCCCGTTGGGTCCGGTGATGCCGATGCGGTCGCCGCCGTCGACCTGCAGCGAGACGGGTCCGAGCACGAACTCGTCGCCCGGCTCGCCCTGGCGGAACACCGCGCCGCTGAGCGTCGCGACGACGGCGCTCGACCGCGGTGCCGAACCGATGGTGAACTCGAGCTGCCATTCTTTGCGGGGCTCGTCGACCTCCTCCATGCGCGCGATGCGGCTCTCCATCTGACGGACCTTCTGGCCCTGCTTCTCGCTCGACTCGGCGGACGCCTTGCGGCGGATCTTGTCGTTGTCGGGGGCCTTCTTCATCGCGTTGCGGACGCCCTGGCTCGACCACTCGCGCTGCGTGCGGGCACGGCCGACGAGGTCGGCCTTCTTGTCCGCGAACTCGTCGTAGGCCTCGCGGGCGTGACGGCGGGCGGTCTCGCGCTCCTCGAGGTAGGAGTCGTAGCCGCCGCCGAACACGCGGTTCGACGACTGGGCGAGGTCGAGCTCGAGCACCTTCGTGACGCAGCGCGCGAGGAACTCGCGGTCGTGGCTCACGAGCACGACGCCCCCGCGCTGGCCCTGCACGAAGCGCTCGAGCCGCTCGAGGCCGTCGAGGTCGAGGTCGTTGGTGGGCTCGTCGAGCAGCGCGACGTCGAAGCGGCTGAGCAGCAGGGCGGCGAGGCCGACCCGGGCCGCCTGGCCGCCGCTGAGCGAGGTCATCGGGCTGTCGGGGCCCACGGCGCCCTCGGCGGCGGCTTCAGCGCCGAGGCCCAGCTCGGCGAGGACCTGCGGGAGGCGGTCGTCCAGGTCGGCCGCACCGCTCGCGAGCCAGCGCTCGAGCGCCGTCGAGTACACGTCGGCCGGGTCGAGCCCGTCGGCGCGCGGGGCGGCGTCGACGTCGCCGAGGGCGGAGGCGGCCTCGTCCATCTCGGCGGCGGCCTGGGTGCAGCCGGTGCGGCGGCCGATGTAGCCGGCGACGGTCTCGCCGGGCACGCGCTCGTGCTCCTGCGGCAGCCAGCCGACGAACGCGTCACCCGGGCTCAGCACGACGGAGCCGCCCTGCGGCTCGTCCACCCCCGCGAGGAGGCGCAGCAGCGTCGACTTGCCGGCCCCGTTCACGCCCACCACGCCCACGACGTCGCCGGGCGCGACCGTGAGGTCGAGGTGGTCGAACAGGGTGCGGTGCCCGTGGCCGCCGGCCAGGTCCTTCGCCACGAGTGATGCGCTCATCGGACCATTCTCGCCCGGTGTCGGCCGTCAGGGCGCCACGGGTGCGTAGTCGTAGACGAGGGGAGACTTGCCGAGTGTGTCGTAGACGGCCCGTGCGGACCAGGATCCCTCGCCGACGGCGAAGAAGTAGTCGCTGCCCGAGACGAGTCCCCCGGCGACCTCGACGCTGTTCTCCTCGGTGACGCCCGCCTGCAACCTCAGGACGCCGCAGTCGTCGGTGCGGATCTCGACCTCGGTCCGCGAGCTCCCCGCTCCGAGACGGTTCGCCGAGGAGCGGACCCCGGCCTCCGCGGACGTCACCGTGCATCTCACGTCGATCCGGTGCGTCTCGTCATACCGGAGGAGAGCTGTGGGGGCGACGACGAACAGGCCGACGCCCACGACGAGCGGGCCCAGCACGATCGCCGCGACGAACAGGTCGTTCCTGCGGCGCGACGGAGATCTCATCTGCGCTCCCCGGTGTCGAGCATCCGCCCAGGGGCTCGCGTCGGACCCGATCGAGGGCTGGGCGACGTCACCTCCCGCCTCGACGGCCGTCCGTCCACTCGGCCCGTCACCGTGTCGCGCCCTCGCGGTCGCACGCGTCGTGGCCGTTCACCCGGACCCCTCACCGCGGCCGCACCGGACCCCACGGCAACTCCGGCGTCCGTTCGCCCGTCCGGCTGAAGTGCGCGGCGGCGGCGACCGACCGGCGTCGCAGCTCGCGCGCCCCTAGCAGCTGCGGGTACGGCTCGCCCTCGACGGGCACGGTCTCCGTGTCGAGGGCTTCGTGCCACGGCCCCTCTGCGACGTCGTCCGCCTGGAGCACGAAGTAGGGCGTCCCTCGGTCGCGCAGGAGGAACATGCCCGCCGGCCCCCGCCGCAGCTCGACCTGGTAGGCCTGCTGGTCGCGCAGCCTCCGGACGGCCTTCTCCAGCAACCGAGCTGACGGGTCGACTGCCTCCCACCGGAGGCGGTCCGTCTCGAGACGGAGGACGGTCCGGCCCGGCACGTCCTCCGGCCGGGTCGGCGGGTCGAGCTCGCGGACGGCACGGGCGTCCGCCCGGGCACGCAGCACGCGGCCGAGGCTGGCGCCGCAGAACACCCCGGCGGAGGTGGTGAGCACGTTCCACGCCTCGGGCAGGCCGGGGGCGACGGTCGGGACGACGAGGAGCACGCCGACCGTGACGGAGAGACGCACGGCGTCGGGGCGGTGCCGGCGGCTGCCGGTCACCGTGCCGGCGAACACGGCCACGACCGCCCAGAAGACGACGAGACCGGGCGTGACGCCGCCGAAGAGGGAGGCGGCGACGCCGACGGGCAGCGCGGCGACGGCGAGCACGAGGCGGTCGACCGACGGAGGCGCGAGCGCCGGCGACGGCGCGAGTCGGCGGAGGGCGTCGGCGGGCTGCTGCCGCTGCTGCGGACGGCGCTCCTGCTGACGGGGCCGCCCTCGCCCGTCGTGCTGCGGTGCTCCCGGCTGCGGCCGGTCCGGTGTGCTCCCCACGAGCTCCCCCTCGTCGTCGGCCGCTCTCGGCGGCGGCCTGCCTCCGATCCTGGCAGCGCTGGCCGTCCCGAGGCCGCGCGCCGCGCCTCCTCGGGATCGTCTCGTCCGCTGCCGAGCCGCGACCCAGCCGCGATCGAGCCCGGGCTGGCAGGGTGGGCCCATGGCTACCCTCACTCGTCCCCGCCGCGGCAAGGTCATCGCCGGAGTCTGTGCCGCACTCGCGAACCGCTTCGGCCTCAGCCCTTTCCTCGTGCGGCTGCTGTTCGTGCTGTCGCTGCTGCTGCCCGGCCCGCAGGTGCTGTTGTACCTCGTGCTCTGGGTGGTGTTCCCGAAGGAGGGGCGCTAGCACCCGGCAGGACCGGCCACGGTCCGCAGCGGGCCGGGTCCTCGCAGCACGCAGGGTCAGCCCAGCGTCTGGACCAGGCTCTCCTGCAGGTAGCCGAGCCAGTCGAACACGTCGTGCATGACGACCACGTGCGGGTCGTCGCTCGGCGCCGGCCCGTCGGCCGTCACGCCGAGACGGCTGCCGAGCACGAGCCGCAGGTCGGTCAGCGTCCGCAGCCACGACTGCTGCCCCGCGGCGTCGAGCCGCTCGGCCGTCGGCGCGGCGACGTCGTCGAGCACCCGTCGCGCGTTGGCGAGCTTGCGGGCGATGAGGTCGTCGGAGGTGAACCTGCGGAACTCGGCCGCCGCCTCCTCGTCGTCGGGGTAAGCGGAGGGGAGGAGGCGCGCCACGGCCGGGTCGCCCGGGTCGCCGCCCTCGAGCACGGTGACGAGCTGGGCGACGAGGTCCCCGAGCAGCCTCGCCTCGTGCTCGGGCAGGTCGAGCAGCAGCTCGTCGCCGCGACGGCGGAACGGCATCACTCGTCGGCCTTCGCGACGGTCGCCCAGAGGCCGAAGTCGTGCAGGGCCTCGACGTGCCGCTCCATCGCCTCGCGCGGGCCGGTGGCCACGACGGCGCGGCCGGTCGTGTGCACCTGCATCATGAGGCGCTCCGACTCGGCCGCCGCGTAGCCGAAGTAGCTGCGGAACACCCAGCTCACGTACGACATCAGGTTGACCGGGTCGTCCCAGACGAGCACGACCCAGGGCACGTCGGGCGCGACGAGGAGGCGCTCGCCGGTCTCGGTCCCGGTGCGCGTGTCGTCGAGGGTCTGCGTCACCGCACCAGCGTGCCACGGCTCGCCCGACAGAACGAACCGTCTGGTCTGCCGGCGTCAGGGCGACCGGCTGTCACGAGGGCCGACTGCCACGTCGATCGTGCGGATCGGCGCGTCTCGACCAGCGCCTCCGGGACGCCTCCGACGACGCCCCCGGTCTCGCATACGCCCAGCCCGCCGAGATATGATCGACCGGTCGCGACTGGCGTTCAGATGGTCACCATCGGGGAGCGACGCACACACGGTACGTGGCCGTACGCCTGGGCCACCTCACCACCTGAAGAACCGGCACCTCGTGCCGCCCTCGTCCCGTGACCGTGTAGAGAGAGACCCGCCATGACGATCCAGTCAGAGTCCACCGCCAGCGCCGCCGGCACCACTGCGGCCGGCACCAGCGCCGGCCAGAAGCTGCCCTCGACCTTCAACGCCCCCCTCAGCGAGGTCGACCCCGAGATCGCCGCCGTGCTCGAGCAGGAGCTCGGCCGCCAGCGCGACTACCTCGAGATGATCGCCTCCGAGAACTTCGTGCCGCGTGCCGTGCTCGAGTCGCAGGGCTCCGTGCTGACGAACAAGTACGCCGAGGGCTACCCGGGCCGCCGCTACTACGGCGGCTGCGAGTTCGTCGACGTCGCCGAGAACCTCGCCATCGAGCGTGCCAAGTCGCTCTTCGGCGCGGACTTCGCCAACGTGCAGCCGCACTCGGGCGCCCAGGCCAACGCCGCCGTGCTGGCGGCGCTCGCCGACATCGGCGACACGATCCTCGGCCTCGAGCTGTCGCACGGCGGCCACCTGACCCACGGCATGAAGCTCAACTTCAGCGGCAAGATGTACAAGGCCGTCGCGTACGAGGTCGACCCCGAGACGTACCTGATCGACATGGACGTCGTGCGTCGCCAGGCGATCGAGCACCAGCCCAAGGTGATCATCGCCGGCTGGTCGGCCTACCCCCGCCAGCTCGACTTCGAGGCGTTCCGCGCCATCGCCGACGAGGTCGGCGCGTACCTGTGGGTCGACATGGCGCACTTCGCCGGGCTCGTCGCCGCCGGCCTGCACCCCTCGCCCGTGCCGCACGCCCACGTCGTCTCGTCGACCGTGCACAAGACCCTCGCCGGTCCCCGGTCGGGCGTGATCCTGTCGAACCACGAGCCGCTCTTCAAGAAGCTCAACTCGGCGGTGTTCCCCGGTCAGCAGGGCGGCCCGCTGATGCACGTCATCGCCGCCAAGGCGACCGCGTTCAAGCTCGCGGCCGAGCCCGAGTTCAAGGACCGCCAGGAGCGCACCATCCGCGGCGCCCAGGCCCTCGCCGCGCGCCTGATGCAGGCCGACGCGAAGGCGGCCGGCGTCGACGTGCTCACCGGCGGCACCGACGTGCACCTCGTGCTCGTCGACCTGCGCGCCAGCGAGGTCGACGGCAAGCAGGCGGAGAACCTCCTGCACGAGGTCGGCATCACCGTCAACCGCAACTCGGTCCCGTGGGATCCTCGCCCGCCGATGGTCACCTCCGGCGTCCGGATCGGCACGTCCGCACTCGCGACCCGCGGCTTCGACGACGCCGAGTTCGCCGAGGTCGCCGACATCATCGCCGCGACGCTGATGCCCGAGCCCGACATCGCCGCGCTGGCCGCGCGGGTGAAGGCGCTGACCGACGCGTTCCCGCTCTACGCGTGAGTGCGGGCGTGGGCCCGGTCGACGCGACCGGCGCCTCCTCGTCCCCTGAGCCGGCCGGTGCAGCCGACCGTGCGACTGCTGCTGATGCTGCTGCTGCACCGAGTGCCGCTGCGGCTGGTGCCCCTGCCGGTGCTGCCGGTGCGGCCGGTGCTGCCGGTGCCGGTGCTGCTGACGGTGGGGCCGCGGTCACCGGTGCGGCCGCGGTCGCCGGTGCTGGTGCTGGCGCCGGCGTCGTGCGCTCCGGTGGTGCCGCCGTCGGCGCGGGGCCCTCGCCTGCCGGTGCCGTCGGGGTCGACGTCGACGAGCAGGGACGGCCGCTGATCGCCGGGCCGGGCAGCGCCGTCAAGATCGACGGCACAGCCCTGGCCGCGACCGTCAAGGCCGACCTGCGCGAGCGGGTCGACGCCCTCAAGGCGCGCGGCACGGCGCCGGGGCTCGGGACGATCCTCGTCGGGGCCAACCCCGGCTCGCTGTCGTACGTCGCGGGCAAGCACCGCGACTGCGCCGAGGTGGGGATCGAGTCGATCCGCATCGATCTGCCCGACACGGCGTCCGAGGCCGACATCCGCGCCGCGATCGAGACGATGAACGCAGACGAGGCCGTGACGGCCTTCATCATCCAGCTCCCGCTGCCCGAGGGCATCGACCCGACAGCGATGCTCGAGCTGATGGACCCCGCGAAGGACGCCGACGGCCTGCACCCCGTCAACCTCGGCGAGCTCGTGCTCGCCGTGCCCGGCGGCAAGGGTTCCATCGACACGCCCCTGCCCTGCACGCCGCGCGGCATCGTCGCGATGCTGCGCGCCTACGACGTGCCGATCGCCGGCGCGCACGTGACGATCGTCGGCCAGGGGCTGACGGTGGGGCGTCCGCTCGGGCTGCTGCTGACGCGACTCGAGGCGACGGCCACGCTGACGCATTCGCGCACGGCCGACGTCGCCGCGGAGGTGCGCCGGGCCGACATCGTCGTGGCCGCCGCCGGGGTGGCCGGGCTGGTGAAGCCGGACTGGGTGCAGCCCGGAGCGACCGTGATCGACGTGGGCATCACGCGTGTCCTCAACGAGGAGACCGGCAAGTACAAGCTGCGCGGCGACGTCGACCCGGGCGTGGCCGCCGTGGCGGGCGCCCTGTCGCCGGTGCCCGGGGGAGTCGGCCCCATGACGCGCGCGATGCTGCTCGCCAACGTGGTGGAGGCCGCCGAGCGCGTCGCCTGAGGCGCCGCGCCCGCTGCGCGCGCGAGATGCGCGAAAAGGGACGAAGTAGGGGCGGGCCCAGCCCTACTTCGTCCCTTTTCGCGTAAGTTGCGCTCGCGCCGTGCGGGTCGCGTCAGGCGTCGCGGCGCGCGCCCTCGGCGGGGTGCACCGTGAAGACGGTCGGCGCGGCGAAGCCGGCCTCGGCGAAGGCGGCGGTGACGGCCGATGCGACGGCATCGCGGTCGGCCGAGCGGACGAGCGCGATCGCCGAGCCGCCGAAGCCGCCGCCGGTCATGCGCGCGCCGACGGCTCCTGCCGCCTGGGCGGTGGAGACCGCGAGGTCGAGCTCGGGCACCGAGATCTCGAAGTCGTCGCGCATCGAGACGTGGGAGGCGTCGAGCAGCTCGCCGATGGCGACGGCGCCGTCGGTGCGCAGGGTGCGCACGGTGTCGAGCACGCGCTGGTTCTCGGTGACCACGTGGCGCACGCGGCGGAACGTCTCGTCGTCGAGCACCTCGGCGGCACGGGTCAGGTCGTCGACGTCGAGGTCGCGCAGCGAGCTGACGCCGAGCGCCTCGGCGCCGCGCTCGCACGAGGTGCGGCGGTCGACGTAGCCGCCGGTGGCGTGGGCGTGCTCGACGTGCGTGTCGACGACGAGGATCTCGAGGCCGGCCGCGTCGAAGCCGAGGTCGACGACGTCGGCGTCGAGGCTGCGGCAGTCGAGGAACACGGCCGAGTCGGCCTGGCCCAGCAGCGACGCGGACTGGTCCATGATGCCGGTGGGCGCGCCCACGGCCTCGTTCTCGGACAGCTGGCCGACGGCGGCGAGGGTCGCGCGGTTCACGTCGAGGCCCCAGAGCTCGGTCATCGCGACGGCGACCGAGCACTCGAGCGCGGCGGACGACGACAGCCCCGCGCCGATCGGCACGTCGGAGGTGACGAACAGGTCGAGCCCGGGGACCGACGACAGGTCGATGGTCGAGAGGTCTCCGCCGGCGGCGGCGAACGACGGCGACGCGGCGCGCGTCGGCGCGACGGAGAGCGCCCAGGCGATGCCGAAGACGTAGGCGGGCCAGCCGTCCATGCGGGCAGGGTCGAGCTCGTCGAGCGAGATCTCGTGGACACCCTCGTCGAAGGTGCTGGCGACACGGAGGAGGCGGTCGTCACGCACGCCGACGGTCACGACCGTGCGGCGGTCGATCGCGAACGGGAACACGAAGCCGTCGTTGTAGTCCGTGTGCTCGCCGATCAGGTTGGCCCGTCCGGGCGCCGACCAGCGACCGGTGACGGCGGTGTCGAAGACGGAGGCGAAGTCGCGGGCGTGGCCGGTCTCGGTGGCGCGGGCCGCGCCTCCTGCGGTGTCGGGGGTGGTGTCCATCAGCGCGTCATCGCCTCTCTCAGTCGGTCGGCCTGGACCTCGGGCACGAGGTCGCCCACCCAGGCTCCCATCGCGGCCTCGGAGCCCGCCAGGAACTTCAGCTTGCTCTCGGCACGTCGCGGCGAGGTGATCTGCAGCATCAGTCGGACGGTGTCGCGCCCGACGTTGACGGGAGCCTGGTGCCAGGCGCCGATGTAGGGCGTCTCGTCGCCGTAGAGGGCGTCGAGGCCCGTGAGGAGGCGCTTGTACATGACTGCGAGCTCGTCGCGTTCGTCGCTCGTCAGGCCCGCGAAGTCGGGCACGTGGCGGTGGGGGAGCAGGTGGATCTCGATGGGCCAGCGCGCGGCGAACGGCACGAACGCCGTGAAGTGCTCGCCGGCGAGGACGACGCGCGGACCGGTGCGCTCGCTCTCGAGCAGGTCGGCGAAGAGGTCGGGGCCGTAGGCGTCGATGCTGCGCAGCAGCGCGGAGGTGCGCGGCGTCACGTAGGGGTAGGCGTAGATCTGGCCGTGCGGGTGGTGCAGGGTCACGCCGATGGCCTGGCCGCGGTTCTCGAACGGGAACACCTGCTCGACGCCGGGCAGCGCCGAGAGGGCCTCGGTGCGGTGCGCCCACGCCTCGACGACCGTGCGCGCACGGGAGTCGCTGAGGCCGGCGAACGAGCCGTGCGTCTCGGGGCTGAAGCAGACGACCTCGCAGCGGCCGACGCTGCGGCGCGTGCGACCGAGGCCGACCTCGGCCAGGTCGGCGAGACCGGCGGGCGCGTCGGGCCCGTCGAGGGTCGGGCCGAACGACGGGGAGCGGTTCTCGAAGACCGCGACGTCGTAGAGGTCGGGGATCTCGGAGGGGTTCGTCGAGGAGGCGGGGGCCAGGGGGTCGAGCTCGGCCGGCGGCAGGAACACGCGGTTCTGACGCGAGGCCGCGATCGAGACCCACTCGCCCGTGAGCGGGTCCTGGCGCATCGAGGCGGTCTCGGGCCGCGGGTCGAGCACGCGTGCGTCGGCACGACGCTCGGAGCCGAGGGAGGTGTCGGCGTCGTCGAAGTAGATGAGCTCACGGCCGTCGGCCAGTGTCGTCGGGCGGATGGCGATGGACGCCATGGTGCCTCCTCGGGGGCGGGGGTGGGGCCTGCGGACGCCCCCGCGACTTGCACTTGCGAAAGCAGGTGAAAGCATACGAAGATCGAGGGGTGACCCGCAACCCCGACGACGCCCCGCTGCCCGGCGAGCGTCGGCGCGGGCGCATCGCCGACCTGGTCGGCCGCCGCGGGTTCGTCTCGACCTCCGAGCTGGCGCGCGAGTTCCGGCTCTCCGAGGTGACCATCCGCACCGACCTCGAGAGCCTCGCTGCCGAGGGGCTGCTGTCGCGCGTCCACGGCGGCGCCCTCTCCGTCGACCGGCCGGTCGAGCGCCCCTTCGAGGAGGAGAGCGCGGTCGGCACCGACGCCAAGAAGGCGATCGGGGTCCGCGCCGCCTCGCTCGTGCGCTCGGGCGACTGCGTCGTGATCGACGTCGGCACCACGACGACGCAGATCGCCCTGGCACTGCTCGACCGTCACGACCTCGAGGGCGTCGTCGTCGTCACCAACGGGCTGACGATCGCGCTGGCCCTCGAGCAGGCGGTGCCCGGCTTCACGGTGATCGTCTCGGGCGGCACCCTCCGGCCGCTGCAGCACTCGCTCGTGAACCCCCTGGCGACCAGCGTCTTCAGCTCGATCACCGCCGACCTCGCCTTCATCGGCTGCACCGGCGTGCACGCCGAGCACGGCGCGACCAACGTCAACCTGCCCGAGACCGACCTGAAGCGCCTCATGACCACCACCGCCCGGCGCTCGTACATCGTCGCCGACGGCGGCAAGCTCGGCGAGGCGCACCTGGGCGTCATCGGCCCGCTCGACCGGTTCGAGGCGCTCATCACCGCCGACGCCGACGCCGAGCAGGTCGTCGCCCTGCGGCGAGCAGGGCTCGAGGTCGTCGAGGCCGAGCTGCCCGACGACGGCCCCGGCCCGGCCGGGTCGGCCGACGACCTGGCAGGCTGACGCCGGAGGCGCGGTGCCGGCCACCGGCACGGCTGCGGCTCCTGCGGTCCGCACCCGCACCTCCTGCGACGACGCTCACCACGGTCGCGACGCTCACGACGAAGGGACGACCATGACGACCCCACCCACCGGGCACCAGCACGAGCTGAGGCTCGAGGCCGACGGCCGCGTCGTCACGGCGACGGTGACCGAGGTCGCAGCCGGGCTGCGCGCCCTGGCCGTCGACGGCGAGGCGCTCGCCGAGACGTTCGCCGAGCACGAGACGCCCCCGTCGGCGTGCGGCATCACGCTGTTCCCCTGGCCGAACCGCGTCGACGGCGGGCGCTGGACCCTCGACGGGCGTGAGCTGCAGCTCGACCTCACCGAGCCGGCCAAGGGCAACGCGAGCCACGGGCTGCTGCGGTACACGGCGTACCGGGCGGTCGACGTCGAGCCGCACGCGGTGACGCTGGCGGCGACGGTGTTCCCGCAGCACGGCTGGCCCTTCACCCTCGAGACGACGGTGCGGCACGAGCTCGTCGCCGACGGCATGCGGGTGGTGCACACCGTGTCGAACGTCGGTGCAGCCGGTGCGCCGTTCGCCCTCGGCTCGCATCCGTTCCTGCGCGTCGGCGCGCACGATCCGGCGACGCTGACGATCACGCTGGAGGCGGCGACCCGGTACGAGGTCAGCCAGCGTGGCATCCCGACCGGAACGTCGCCCGTGGCGGGCACGTCGGCCGACCTCCGTGGCGGCCCCCGCCTCGGCGACCTCGACCTCGACACCCCCTACCGCGACGTGCAGCCCGGCGCCGACGGCGTGCGCCGCACGCGGCTGACGGCGCCCGACGGCACGGCGACCGAGCTCTGGCAGGACGAGGCGTTCCCGTACGTGCAGATGTTCACGCCCCGGAACTTCCCGCGGGCGGGGGTCGAGGGGCTGGCCGTGGCGGTCGAGCCGATGACGGCGCCGCCGAACGCGCTCGTGACCGGCGAGGGGCTCCTCTGGCTCGAGCCGGGCGAGACGTGGACTGCTGCGTGGGGCATCCGGCGGGTCGCCGCGGGGGCCGCAGGTGCCGCGGGGGCCGCGGGCGTCTCGGCGCAGGCATAGGCACAGGCGACGCGATCGCGACGACGCTCCGCGATGTGCGGCGTGGTCTCGTCGTCATCGCGTCGCTGTCGCCCCACCGCCGTCGGGGAGGCACAGATGCAGGTATGCAACACATGTCGCCCGGCAAAACCGACCCGCTGACCTGTTGTCCAGTATGCGCAGGTGGTCCCTGCCGCACACCCGGATCCGCTCGCCCGGGCGCTAGCGTGTATCCGTTCGGCTGGTTACCGGACACAAGTCGCCGGGAGTTCCGTGCGCCGTTCCCCACCTGATCCGGGGACCGGAGCCGCTCCCGGTGCACCGTGCCCCCGCTGGCTCCGCCGGTCGGGGGCACGCTCATTTTCCGCTGCAGTTCCATCGCCGGCACGCGGAAGCTCACAGTCAGATGGAGCGGACCCGCCCGCTCGATTCGTCAGCCCGGATGTCGGTCAGCGCGCGCGAAAAGGCCCGGCCGTGTCTGGGCCGGGCCTTTCCATGTTGATCTCCTAGGTGCCATAGATGGCGTTGAGAACTCCCCAGCCCAGGTCGTCGACGTTCATCACCTTGCTGAGCTCTGGCGGAACAGGCCGCTTGGATGCCGCATCCACCGTCGTGTTGTGGCTGATGACCAAGGAACGCCAAGCGTTGTACTCGTCGGGGCTGCCGAAGATATGACGGCCAGTTCCGCCCCCCTTCACCGAGCGGTAGCTCGCTCCGAAAATGGCCACTTCGCCGTTGCTGCGTCTTGCGTACATGTCTTCGTCCTCTTCTTGCGGAAGGTACAGGGGTGTAGGCGTTGCTTGTCCGGGCGACCATGCCCTCGTGTAGTCGAAGTGCCAGCGCTCGCTGCTGTAGACGGCGAAACCGTAACTACCGCACGTCCTGCGAAGCCAGGCAAGTTGTGAGCTGCCTTCCGGGATCTCCGAACGCTCGAAGTCGACCGCTTGGCCGAGTCCGTGGTTGCTGCGCCCGGGGCGCGCCGCAAATTCCGGGTTCTGGCCGTACTGGTTCCACCAGTAGGTCTGCCCTTCGAGGGTCCGATACCCCTCGTTGACCTTCAAGTAAGAGCCGAAGTTATTGCGGTAGGCGGTGAGCCAAGCTACGAGATCCACGGCGGCGTCTGGGCGCATGTACACGGCCTCAAGGGATCCGGTGTACCGGTAAGGCGTCGTCGTGTCCGGATACGTGAGAAGGGTCATCTTCTCCAACGGCACCTGCCCGTTGAGATGCCCGTCCCAACCGATCGGATCGCCAAGCGCTAGCAGCTTGACGATGCCGTCCTTCTTCTCTGCGCCGATGGCGGGGGACATCTTGCCTGTCATGGCTAGGCCTGCAGCTGCGAGAGCGGCGGCAGACGCATAACCCAGCATGGTTCGCCGGTTCAGACCGACGTTCGGCGGCTCTAGGCCTGGCGGTTCTTGAGGCTGATTCACATCAGCAGCTTCGCAGCTGCCTCTTCGGCGGCACCAGTGGGCTCTACGGGGGACGGCGGGGTACCCCAAGTCGCCTTCGAGCTAGGGGGCCGACGCCCCGGGCATTGTCTTTCTGGTCGCGGTTCCCCGGCTGTACACGGCCTACGCGAACCGGCACCAAGTTCGAGATGAACTCAGCGGGGCTCACAAGAGCAGACCCTGAGAGGGGTTTCGGAGGGGTCTGCTTCTTGGATTCCCGGCCGGTAGGCCTCAGAACCCTTCTATTCACAGGTGGGCCCCGTGGGGCTCGAACCCACGACCCGCGGATTAAAAGTCCGATGCTCTGCCAACTGAGCTAGAGGCCCTCGGTGTTCGAGGATACGTGATCGCGGGCGTCCTCGCGGGCCGGCAGCGCGCCTCCTTCGCGTCCGTGAGCGACGACGAGCGACGACGAGCGACCACGGGCGGCGACGCCCGACCCACACGCCGCTGTCGGTGCACGCGCGTATCGTCGAGGCGATGCCCAGAGACTTCCACCGCCCGACCCAGTTCCCCAGTGCCGCCTTCGAGGCGTTCCAGGGAGGCGACGACCCGGCGACCGTGAACCGGATCGCCCACGAGTCGGCGGCCGCCCTCGTCGCCCGGGTCAAGCACGACCCGCAGCCCGAGATCCTCGACCGGCTCGTCTCGTTCAGCGACGAGCACGGCATCGACGTCGTCGCCGAGCTGTGGGCCCGCGCCGCGCCGCACACCCTGCCCGGGGCCCTGTGGCGGATCTACCTCGTGCGCGCCGTCATCCGCCAGGCGCCCGAGGAGGTCACCTACCTCTTCGACCGCGGCGTCGAGACGTCGACCACCATCGACCCGATCGTCGCCGGGGCCCCGACGCCCGCGACCCCGGCCGAGGTGCTCGCGCTGGCCGACCTCATCCTGCGCGGGGTGTTCGACGGCGACTTCGCGGTCGCGCTCGAGCGCGGTGCGGCGTTCTGCCGGCTGGCGTCGGCCGGCGCCACGACCGTCGCCGACGAGCAGGACTCGATCGGCTCCGACCTCGCCTCGACGCTGACCCGGCGCGCGCTCCGTCTCTCCGAGCTCGGTGTCGACCTCACCGCGTGCGCCGCGCTCTGGCGCGACGGCAGCCTCGACTGACGCTCCGCGTTCGCACCGGGCGAACGCCCGAGCGAGGCCCGGCGACGACGGTTACACTCGTTCACTGTCGGGCCGTAGAAACCCCGGGCTCCAAATTTAGCCGCTTCGAGCGGCCTCGCGCCGAGAGGCGTTCCTGCGGCCCGACACCCTCTTCCTCCTCACCGAGCGTGACCGTTCCGCCCGGCTGATCCGGGGCCCCGTCCCCGTCCCTCCGCCCAGGGCGCGCGGTCGGGTGGTCCGAAGTGGTCCCTGACGACGCGGTGACCGACCGTTCGTGACCACTCGGCCACCGGAGGCACAGGCCCCGCCAGGCGTTCCGTGCACCCGAGGCAAACTCGCCCAAACCAGCAGCCCCCCGGTGCCGAACCATGAGCGTGAGGGATCGAGAGATCCTCCGCTGACTTCCCGCCGCCCTGACTGGCGGGACGACGCGGTCGTTCCCTCCGCTCGGCCCGGGCCTGAACGCCATCCCAGACGGTCACCGGGCGGGGGGTTCGACTCACACCAGCAACAACCAGCACCACCGGAGACCAGCACGAACCCGTCACTCCCCTGTGACGGTCAACCCGACACGAGCGGATCGAGGTGAACCCTGACATGCTGAAGCTCGTGACCCATGACATCGAGACTCCCCAGGAGGAGGCGCGTGCGTCGACCCCTGACGAGCTCCTCCTCAGGGTCGCCCAGGCCGATCGAGTGGCCTTCGCCGAGCTGTACGACCAGACCGCACCTCGTGTGATGGGCCTGATCAAGCGCCTCCTGAAGGACCACTCGCAGTCCGAGGAAGTCACCCAGGAGGTCTTCCTCGAGATCTGGCAGAACGCCGCTCGCTTCGACACCACCCGGGGCAGTGCCTCGAGCTGGATGTTGACGATGGCCCACCGCCGGGCCGTCGACCGTGTCCGCGCCTCGCAGGCCGGCCGCGACCGAGACCTGAAGATCGGCGTCCGCGATCTGGAGCCCGGCTACGACTCGGTCACCGAGTCGGTCGAGATCCGGATCGAGCACGAGCGCGTCGAGCGTGCACTGGGACGACTCACGGAGCTCCAGAGCCAGGCCGTCAGGCTGGCGTACTACGGCGGCTACAGCCACAGTGAAGTGGCCGCGATGCTGGGGGTGCCGATCGGCACCGTCAAGACGAGACTGCGCGACGGCATGATCCGCCTGCGCGACGAGATGGGAGTGGCATCGTGACCTACCGCGACGACTCCACCACCGGCGGCAACCCGCCCCACGACTCGCTCGAGGCGATGTCGGGTGCCTACGCGCTCGACGCCCTGAGCGACGACGAACGACACGACTTCGAGACTCTGCTGGAGGAGTCCGAGAGCACCAGAAGGGAAGTGACCGAATTGAGAGAGACCGCCTTGCTGCTCGCCCACGCGGCACCGCCCGTGATGCCTTCGGCCGCCCTCCGCGCGAGCATCATGGACGCCATCGTCGGGCTGCCTCAGCTGCCCGCCCAGACCACCTCCGACTCTGCCTCGCAGACGCCGGCCGTGACGCAGGTCGCAGGAGGCGCGGGTGACGACCACGAGATCGCTCGCCCCGGCCGCCACGCCGTCCCCGAGATGGAGCCGAGCGAGACCGAGACCGCTGCCCGCGTGCTCGAGCCCACCGGCGCGGCCCGTGCCCGCTGGTTCACCCGGCCCGTCGCCATGCTCGGCGTCGCCGCGGCAGCCGCCGCGCTCTTCTTCGGAGGAGGCGCGCTGCTGTCCGAGGTCACCGGCCCGAGCCAGCAGCAGGAGGCCACCGCCTCCTCGATCGACGAGATCTACGCGGCAGGCGACTTCCAGCGGACCGTCGCCGACGTCAGCACCGGTGGCACCGCGACGCTGGTCTGGTCGAACGAGCTCAAGCGCTCGGCGGTCGTCCTCGACGGCCTCACCTCGCTGCCCGGCGACCAGACGTACGAGCTCTGGTACATCGGCGCTGACGGTGCCGTGCCTGCCGGCACGTTCGACACGGACACCGACTCGACGGTCACGAAGGTGCTCAAGGGCGAGATGAGCCCTGGCGCCACGATCGGCCTCACGGTCGAGCCCGCCGGCGGCTCCGAGCAGCCGACGAGCGACCCGATCATGGCCGTGCAGAGCGCTTAGCGGCGACTGCACGACCCGGTCGGGCCCCGCTAGGGCCGCGACCCGGCCAC
Source organism: Frigoribacterium sp. CFBP 13729 (assembly GCF_014841875.1). Classification (NCBI taxonomy): domain Bacteria; kingdom Bacillati; phylum Actinomycetota; class Actinomycetes; order Micrococcales; family Microbacteriaceae; genus Frigoribacterium; species Frigoribacterium sp. CFBP 13729. The sequence continues at coordinate 133,437 of NZ_JACYUR010000002.1, forward strand.
ACGACGAAGGAGGCGGCCCACCAGCAGGTGGGCCGCCTCCTTCGCGTCGTGCCGGGCCGAGGACGACCCGTGGGCCGCCCACGACCGTCGGCCGCGCGCAGCCTCCGGGCTCAGCCGAATCGGCCGGAGACGTAGTCCTCGGTCGCCTGGACGCTGGGCTTCGAGAACATCGTGGCGGTGTCGTCGTACTCGATGAGCTTGCCGGGCTTGCCTGTGCCCGCGATGTTGAAGAAGGCCGTCTTGTCGCTGACGCGGCTGGCCTGCTGCATGTTGTGGGTCACGATGACGATCGTGTACTGCTGCTTGAGCTCCTCGATGAGGTCCTCGATGGCGAGCGTCGAGATCGGGTCGAGGGCCGAGCAGGGCTCGTCCATCAGGATCACGTCGGGGGAGACGGCGACCGCGCGCGCGATGCAGAGGCGCTGCTGCTGGCCGCCCGAGAGGCCCGAGCCGGGCTTGTCGAGGCGGTCCTTGACCTCGTTCCAGAGGTTGGCGCCCTGCAGCGAGCTCTCGACCAGGTCGTCCTGCTCGCCCTTGCCCATGCGGCGGTTGTTGAGCTTCACGCCGGCGAGCACGTTGTCGCGGATGCTCATGGTGGGGAAGGGGTTCGGGCGCTGGAACACCATGCCGACCTGACGGCGCACGAGCACCGGGTCGACGCCGGGGCTGTAGAGGTCGTTGCCGTCGATCAGCACCTCGCCGTCGACGTAGGCGCCGGGGATGACCTCGTGCATGCGGTTCAGCGTGCGGAGGAACGTCGACTTGCCGCAGCCGGACGGGCCGATGAAGGCCGTGACCGTGCGCGGCTCGATGGTGATGTTGACGTCCTCGACGGCCTTGAACTTGCCGTAGTAGACGTTGAGGTCCTTGACCTCGATGCGCTTGGACATTCACATTCCTTCGGTGAGGTGCGGCGTCGTGCGGGGACGCGGGGGAAGAGTGGGGGAGGCGCGTGGCCGTCAGCGGCCGAGCTTGGGGGCGAAGAGGCGCGCGATGAGGCGGGCCAGCAGGTTCAGCGCCATGACGATGAGGATCAGCGTCAGGGCCGAGGTCCACGCCCGGTCGATGTAGGCGGCCGCGTCGGTGCCCTGGCTCACGTACGAGCTGTAGGCGAAGACCGGCAGCGACTGCATGCGGCCGTCGAACAGGTCGTAGTTCATGCTCGCCGTGAAGCCGGCGGTGATGAGCAGCGGGGCCGTCTCGCCGATGACGCGGGCGATCGACAGCATGACGCCGGTGGTGATGCCCGCGATGGAGGTGGGGAGCACGACCTTGAGGATCGTCAGCCACTTCGGCACGCCGAGCGCGTAGGCGGCCTCGCGCAGCTCGTTCGGGACGAGCTTGAGCATCTCCTCCGTGCTGCGCACGACGACGGGGATCATCAGCACGGCCAGGGCCACGGAGCCTGCGGCGCCCATGCGGACGCCCTCGCCGAAGAAGATCACGAACAGGGCGTAGGCGAACAGGCCGGCGACGATCGACGGGATGCCCGTCATCACGTCGACGAAGAACGTGATCGCGCGGGCCAGGCGGCCACGGCCGTACTCGACGAGGTAGATGGCCGTGAGCAGGCCGATCGGCACCGAGATCACGGCGGCGAGGGCGGTGATCAGCAGGGTGCCGGTGAGGGCGTGCAGCCCGCCGCCGCCCGCTCCGACCACGTTGCGCATCGACATCGAGAAGAAGTCGCCGTCGAAGCGGGCGGCGCCGCTCGTCACGACGGTGAAGAGGACCGAGACGAGCGGGATCAGCGCGAGGATGAACGCCGCGCTGACCAGGGTCGTGACGACGCGGTCCTTGGCGCGGCGGATGCCCTCGACCTGCATCGAGATGACGAACACGAGGGCGGCGTAGAGGATCGTGCCGAGCACGATCGCGGCTACCCAGTTGAAGGTCTCCGTGACGCCGCCGGTCTGCAGCAGGCCGAAGACGACGAGCATGACGGCCCAGCTGCCGAGGAGGATCGCCAGCGGCGCCGCCTTGGGCAGCTTGCCCGTGGTGAGGGTGTTGACGGTGCGGCTGGCCGTGCGGGGACGGTCCTGGGTGGTGGTGGCCATCAGTTCGCTCCGGAGAAGGCCTTGCGGCGGTTGATGACGACGCGGGCGATCGAGTTGACGACCAGCGTGATGACGAAGAGGACGAGACCGGTCGCGATCAGGGTGTTGATGCCGATGTCGTGCGCCTCGGGGAACCTCAGGGCGATGTTCGCGGCGATGGTCGACGAGTTCGTCGAGGTGAGGATCGCGGGGTTGATCACGAGCGCCGGCGACAGCACGAGCGCGACGGCCATGGTCTCGCCGAGGGCCCGGCCGAGGCCGAGCATCGAGGCCGAGATGATGCCGGGGCGGCCGAAGGGCAGGACCGCGACCTGGATCATCTCCCAGCGGGTCGCACCCAGCGCGAGGGCCGCCTCCTCGTGCAGGGTCGGCGTCTGCAGGAACACCTCACGGCTCAGCGCGGTGATGATCGGCAGGATCATCACGGCGAGCACGATGGAGGCGGTGAGCAGCGTGCGGCCGGTGCCCGACACGGGACCGGCGAACAGCGGGAACCAGCCGAGGTGGTCGGCCATCCACGCGTAGACGGGCTGCACGGCGGGGGCGAGGACGATGCTGCCCCACAGGCCGAAGACGACCGACGGCACGGCGGCCAGCAGGTCGATGACGTAGCCGAGGCCCGCGGCGAGGCGGCGAGGGGCGTAGTGCGAGATGAAGAGCGCGATGCCGATGGCGACGGGGAGGGCCATGACGAGCGCGAGCGCGGCGGCGTAGACCGTGCCGAAGGCGAGCGGGCCGACGTACTGCCAGAACGAGTCGGGGAAGCCGGAGAGCGAGATGTCGGCCGGGTCGGCGATCACGGCGGGGATGCTCTGCGCGACCAGGAAGATCGCGACGGCGGCGAGGATGGCGAGGATCAGGCCGCCGGCGACGACGGTGCTGCCCGAGAAGATCCGGTCTGCGGGGCGACGCGGCGCACGAGGTGCCTTGACCTTCGTGGCGGTCGATGCGGGGGCGGTCATCGGACGAGGTCCTCCGGGTGGGTGCTCGGTGTGCGGGCGGTGCTCGGGTGGCGGTGCGGTTCTGCCGATGGTGCTGATCGTACGGGTGCCCCTGTCAGGGCGACGGCCCGGGACCGCACGGCGTGCGGTCCCGGGCCCGGTGTGGCGGGTGCTACTTGATGAGCGCGATCGCGTCGGCGACCTGACCCGAGAGGGTGCTCGAGATGGGAGCCGAGCCGGCGGCGTCGGCCGCGACCTGCTGGCCCTCGTCGCTGGAGACGTACTCGAAGTACGACTTCACGAGCTCGCCCTGGGCGGCGTCCTCGTACGACTCGCAGCCGATCAGGTAGCTGACGAGCACGAGGGGGTAGACGCCGTCGGCCGTCGAGGTGCGGTCGAGCTCGATGGCGATGTCGCCCTCGGTGCGGCCTTCCTCTTCAGGGGACTCGTCGACGATGGCGGCGGCGGCCTCGGCCGAGTACTCGACGAACTCCTCGCCGACCTTGATCTTCGCGACGCCGAGGTCGCCGGCGCGCGAGGCGTCCGCGTAGCCGATCGTGCCGGTGCCGTTGGTCACCGCGTCGATCACGCCCGAGGTGCCGGAGGCGCCCTCACCGCCCTCGAGGGGCCAGACGCCGTCGGGCTCCGACGACCACACGTCGGGGCTGTTGGCGTTCAGGTACTCGGTGAAGTTCTCGGTGGTGCCCGAGTCGTCCGAGCGGTGCACGGCCGTGATGGGCGTGCTGGGCAGGTCGGCGTCGGGGTTGTCGGCCTTGATCTCGGCCGCGTCCCACGTGGTGATCGCGCCGCTGAAGATGCCGGCGATGGTGGCGGGCGAGAGGTTGAGCTCGTCGACGCCGTCGAGGTTGAAGACGACCGCGATGGGCGAGACGTAGACGGGCAGCTCGACGATGCCGGTGTCGGGCGTGCAGCCCGCGAAGGTGCTCGACGAGATCTCGTCGGTCTTGAACGCGCGGTCCGAGCCGGCGAAGGCCGCGGCGCCGGAGATGAAGCTCTCACGGCCGCCGCCGGAGCCCTGCGGGTCGTAGTTGACGGTCACGTCGGGGTTGGCGGTCTGGAAGCCGGCGACCCAGGCCTCCTGGGCGGCCTGCTGCGACGAGGCGCCGATGCCGGCGATCGTGCCGGAGAGGTCGGAGGAGGCGCCGTCGGACGAGGAGCCGGAGCCGCCCTCGTTGGAGGCGCAGGACGCGAGGAGCATGGTGCCGACCGCGGCGATCGCCACGATGCTGCCGGTGCGCTTGAAGTTCACAGAGGTTCCTTTTCGGATGTAGTGCCGTGGGTGCTGGGGGCCGGTGCTGACCCGAGGCGAGACGCTACGTCGAGTGGTTAACCACGGTCGTCTGCGATGGTGAACGGGAGGTTAACGCGGGGGGAACATCGGCCGGGCGTGCCCGCCTGCACGGAGCCGCAGGGCCAGGATCACCCGCCGAGCCCACCCGCCGCGTCGACACGGCCCGACACGGCTCGCGCCCCGGGGCAGGGCCACGGGGCGCGAGGGTCGACAGGCCGGCGGCCTGCCTCAGAGCACGGGGCCGTGCGTCTCGACGGCGACGAGCGCGGCGTCGGAGCACGACACGTGCAGCACGGTGTACTCGCCGGGGCTCAGCGAGGAGGCGCGGCGCAGGTCGAGCCGGTGGCCGCCGACCGTCCCCACGGCGATCTGCCGCACGATCTCGGGCAGCACCGGGGCGTGCGTGCAGAACACGGCCGGCACCCGCTTCTTGAGGCGCTTCGCGACGACGCCGGCCACGTCGTCGTCGTGGCGGTCGAACGCGTCCTGGCTGATCGAGTCGCTCTGCTTGACCCCGACGCGGGTCAGCGCCGAGACCGGCTCGAGCGTCGCGAGGCAGCGGGCGGCCGTGCTGCTGATCAGCCGCTGCGGGGCCCACGCCGCGATGCCGGGCGCGATCGACTTCGCCTGACGGCGGCCCTGGGGCAGCAGGGGGCGGGTGGCGTCCGAGCCGCTCCAGTCGCCGGGCGACGTCGTCTTCGCGTGCCGCAGGGCCACGAGGGCGAAGGTGCGGGCGGCGCCCGAGGCGACGCGGTCGGCGAACCGGTCGAGCACCTCCGCGTCCCGTTCGTAGGTCAGCTTGGCGCGCGCCTTCTCGATCGAGACCCACTCGATCGCGGCGACCTCGCTGTTGGGCATGAAGCGACCGGCCTCGGCGACCGCGTCGTCGGTGACCTCGGCCGCCCAGTAGTGCACGATCTTGTCCCGACCGCCGGGCATGACGTACTCGGCGGTGCCGAGCGGGGCCCCGAGGGCGACGCGGTACCCCGTCTCCTCGCGGATCTCGCGGACGGCCGTCTGCGGCGTCGACTCGCCGGGGTCGACCTTGCCCTTGGGCAGCGAGACGTCGCCGTGGTGCTCGCGGTGGATGAGCAGCACGCGTGCCTTGCCGTCCACCAGGCGGAAGCAGACCGCGCCGGCCGCGACGATCGTCGTGGGGGCGACCGTGCTCACCGGCTGGCCCGGCGGCGCTGCGTGATCTGCTTCATCAGCACGTTCTGCATGTCGGCGAGCGGGGCGTCGGAGGCGTCACGAGCGTGGCGCGTCCAGGTGCCGTCGCTCTCGAGCCACCACGACGCCGTCTCGTCGGACATCGCACGGTCGAAGAGCTCGGAGACCTGCTCGAGGTGGTCCTGCTGCGTGAGGCGCACGAGCGCCTCGATGCGGCGGTCGAGGTTGCGGTGCATCATGTCGGCGCTGCCGATGAAGACCTGGGGGTCGCCGTCGTTCGCGAACCAGAACAGGCGCGAGTGCTCCAGGTAGCGGCCGAGCACCGACCGCACGCGGATCGTGTCGCTGAGGCCCGGCTGGCCCGGCTTGATGGTGCAGATGCCCCGCACCCAGACGTCGACGGGCACGCCGGCCTGGCTGGCCTTGTAGAGCGCGTCGATGATCTGCTCGTCGACGATCGAGTTGATCTTGATCTTGATGCCCGAGGGGCGACCGGCCTGCGCGGCCTCGATCTCGCCCTGGATCTGCTTGAGCAGGCCGCGGCGGAGGTAGCGCGGAGCGACGAGGAGGCGCTTGAACTTCTTCTCGATCGCGTAGCCCGACAGCTCGTTGAACAGGCGCGTCAGGTCCTTCCCGACCTGGTCGTCGGCGGTGAAGAGGCCCATGTCCTCGTAGATGCGGCTCGTCTTGGGGTTGTAGTTGCCCGTGCCGATGTGCGTGTAGTGCCGCAGCCGGCCCTTCTCCTGGCGGATCACGAGCGCGAGCTTGCAGTGGGTCTTGAGCCCGACCAGGCCGTAGACGACGTGCACGCCGGCCTTCTCGAGCTTGCGGGCCCACGTGATGTTGTTCTGCTCGTCGAAGCGCGCCTTGACCTCGACGAGGGCGAGCACCTGCTTGCCCGACTCCGCGGCGTCGATGAGGGCCTCGATGATCGGGCTGTCGCCGCTCGTGCGGTAGAGCGTCTGCTTGATGGCGAGGACGTTGGGGTCGGCCGCCGCCTGCTCGAGGAACGCCTGCACGCTCGTCGCGAACGACTCGTACGGGTGGTGCACCAGGATGTCCTGCCGGGCGATGCTCGCGAACATGTCGGGCTTCATGTTCGGCTCGGTCGGCTGCAGCTGCAGCGCCGTCTGGGGCAGGTGCTTCGGGTACTTCAGGTCGGAACGCGGCATCTTCGTGATCTCGAAGAGGCCCGCGAGGTCGAGGGGGGCCGGCAGCCGGTAGACCTCCTGGTCGGTGACGTCGAGCTCGCGGACGAGCAGCTCGAGCGTGACCGGGTCCATGTCGTCGGTGATCTCGAGGCGGATGGGCGGGCCGAAGCGCCGACGCAGCAGCTCGCGCTCGAGAGCCTGGATCAGGTTCTCCGACTCGTCCTCGTCGACCTCGACGTCCTCGTTGCGGGTGACGCGGAACACGTGGTGCTCGACGACCTCCATGCCCGGGAACAGGTCCTGCAGGTGGTTCGCGATCAGGTCTTCCAGAGGGATGAACCGCACGCGCCCGCTGTCGTTGTCGGGCAGCTGCACGAAGCGCGGCAGCATCTGCGGCACCTTGAGGCGCGCGAACTCCTGGCGCATCGTCTTCGGGTTGCGGACGCGCACCGAGAGGTTGAGCGACAGGCCCGAGATGTAGGGGAACGGGTGCGCGGGGTCGACGGCGAGCGGCATCAGCACGGGGAAGATCTGCTCGGTGAAGATCTCGCGCATGCGGACGCGGTCGGCCTCTTCGAGGTCGGACCACTTCTCGATGTGGATGCCCGCGTCGTCGAGGTCGGGCTTGACCAGGTCGAGGAACGCCCGGGCGTGCCGCTCTTGCAGGTCGTGCGCCTTGGCGTTGATGTCGGCGAGCACCTCGTTGGGGCCGCGGCCGACGTTCGTGGGCACGGCGAGCCCGGTGGCGATGCGCCGCTTCAGGCCGGCGACGCGGACCATGAAGAACTCGTCGAGGTTGCTGGCGAAGATCGCGAGGAAGTTCGCGCGCTCGAGCAACGGCGTCGTCGGGTCCTCGGCGAGCTCGAGCACGCGCTGGTTGAACGCCAGCCAGCTGAGCTCTCGGTCGAGGTACCGCTCGGCGGGGAGCGTGCCGTCCTCGAAGCTGACGATCTCGTCGAAGTCGTCGAGGAAATCGGGGGTGACGCCGGCGCCGTCGACGCGTGGTTCGCTGTCCATCGCACCATCGTGCCACCCCTGGTGGCCGCCGACGTCCCCGCCACGTGAACGGCTGGTGACGAGGCCCGGCTCGGCGGCTGTGGAGGAGGCACGACGGAGACGTGTCGGAGGCGCGGAGGACGCCGGGAGGAAGCGTGGCCGGAGGCGCGACGGAGGCGCCTCAGGTGGCCGCGAGGGCCTCGCCGACCGGTGCGCGCCTCCTTCGCCCGCCCGCCAGGACGAGGGCGGAGCCGGCGCCGCTGAGCACGAACCCCGCCAGGGTCCACGCCGTGAGCGGCTCGCCGAGCAGCAGGGAGCCGGACGCCGCGGTGGTCGGCGCCACCAGGAACAGCAGCGCGTTCAGGGCGGTGACGCCCAGCCGGCGCAGCAGCCACCAGTAGAGCCCGTACGCGGCGAGCGTCGGCACCAGCGCCGACAGCACGGTGGCGGCCCAGAACGAGGGCGACGGAGGCGGCACGAGCGTCCCGGTCGCGGCCGCGAGCACCACGAGCGCCGCGGCCGTCACGCTCACGTGCACCGTCAGCGTCGTGAGCACCGGCAGCTCCGCCCCTCCGCGCCGCTCGACGAGCGTGCCGGCGATGAGGCTCGCCATCGCGAGCGCCGGGAACGCCCAGGCCCACGTCGGCGCGTCCGAGTCCCCGAGCTGCGACCCGACGACGAGCACGACGCCGACCGCCCCGACACCGAGCCCGACCCACTGCGCGCCCCGCACCCGCAGCCCGAGCAGCGGGCCGACGAGGGTGGCGACGACGAGCGGCTGCGCCGCGTCGACCAGGGCCGTGCTGCCGGTCGCCACCCCGACGCCGACCGCCGCGTAGACGGGGACGACGTAGCCGAACTGCGCGAGCAGCCCGATGACGGCCTGTCGCCGCAGCTCGACGAGGGGGACCCCGCGCAGTCGTCCGCGGGCGGCGGCCACCACGACGAGCAGCACGGCGAGCGGCAGGAACCGCCAGAGCAGCAGCGTCGTCGCCGGCGCGTCGACGGTGGCGACGGCAGCGATGGTGAAGCCCGAGCTCCACGCGAGGACGAACGCGGCGGCGGCGAGCACCGTGACGGCGCCGGGCACACGGCGCGCCCGGCCGCTCACGAGGTGGTCGAGTAAACCGATCTGTTTATTCACGCCCTCGACTATACAGATGGGTATAGTCGAGGGCATGGTCGACCTCACCGCGCCCGAGCTGCCCTCCCTCACGCCCGGTGCGCGCCGCCTCCTCGACGCCGCCTCCGACCTCTTCTACGACCGCGGCGTCCACGCCGTCGGCGTCGACACGATCGCCGAGGCGGCCGGCGTCACGAAGAAGACCCTCTACGACCGCTTCGGCTCGAAGGAGGCGCTGGTCGTCTCGTACCTGCAGCACCGCGACGCGAGATGGCGCGCCCACCTCGCCGCCGAGCTGGCCCGCACGCCCGAGCCCGGCCCCGAGCGGGTGCTCGCCGTCTTCGACGCGACGCTCACCTGGGCCGCCGACAACTCGCCCAAGGGCTGCGGCGTGATCAACGCGCGTGCCGAGGTGGGCGGTCCGGACGACGGCGGGCCGGTGCTGCCCGAGCTCACCCGGCAGAAGCGCTGGATGCTCGCACTGGTCGCCGACCTCCTCGCGGAGGCGGGGCTGGGGCGGGGCGACGGCGGCGCCCTCGCGCGGCAGCTGATGCTGCTGCACGAGGGCGCTCTGGTCACGCTCGGGATGGCGACCTTCCCCAGGCCGGTCGAGACGGCACGGGACCTCGCCTCGGCCCTGCTCGCCGGCGCCACGGCCACTGCCGGTGGGGCCGGGGGAGCGGGCCCGTCGTCGACCACCGGGCCGTGACCGGGTCCGTGCCTAGAGCACCCCGCCGCGCATCGGGGCGAGGCGTCGCCAGGTGACCGACCGCCAAGCCCACTCCACGGGGCCGTACGAGACGTGCCGCAGCCACAGCCGGCTGAGCAGCGACTGCACCACGAGCAGCGCGGCGCTCGTGACGACCATCGGCAGGTAGCTCGTCATCGTCGACCAGTCGAGGCCCGGCGAGGCCAGCGCGACGAGGGTGAGCACGACCGAAGCGGCCAGGTAGTTCGTGAGGGCCATCCGGCCGAGCGGCTCGAGGGCCGCGGCGAGCAGGGCCCGGGCACGAGTGCGCCAGAGCAGGGCGAGCCCGGTCGCGTAGGTCACGGCGACGACGAGGCCGGTCGAGGCTCCGACGGCGCCGAACGCGGCCTCCGGGCCGCCGACGACCTGCGCGACGGTGCCCGCGACCGAGGCGAGGAGGGCCGTCACGAACACCGCGACCACCGATCGTCCCGGCCGCTCGAGCACCGTGGGGAGCCCGTACGAAGCGGCGGCGGAGCCCAGCAGGAGCAGGCCGGGGACCGTCACGACGCCTCCGCCGAGGACGGCGAACGCGACGATCGTGAGCACGGCGCCCAATGCCGCGGTCAGCCAGCGAGGGGCGAGCAGCACGGCCGGCAGCAGGACGAGGCCCGCGATCGCGTACTCGCGCAGCACGTCCCCGGGGAACACGAGCGCGTGCAGCAGTCCGATCCCGAGCAGGGCGGCCAGCCGCAGCGCCAGGGGCAGCCACGGCGACGTGCCGCGCCGGCGGGCCGACAGCACGATGAGCTGGAAGCTCAGGCCGAAGAGGAAGCAGAAGATCGGCACGAACCGCTGTTCGACCAGCACGCCGAGCAGGCCGCTGCCCGTGCTCGATGAGAGCTGGCCCGCGAAGTCTTCCGGGGACAGGCCCTCGCCGATGCCCAACAGGAAGGGGGCGTTCGCGAACAGGATGCCGCAGAGCGCGAACCCGCGGAGGGCGTCGACGAGTCGCCAGCGGCTCTCTGGAGTCGCCGGGGCGGAGGCGGTCCCCTCACCAGGCAGGGTCGCGACGGTCGCGTCGATGCCGGGACGAACGGCAGGAACGGCAGGAGCGGCGGGGGAGGCGGGTGAGGAGGCGGAGCGGGTGATCTGTGGCATGTCACCAGCGTCGCGGAGCCCCGCCGCGAGCGAGTCGTCCCCCCGGATGACGTCGCCGCGGCGCCGTCGTCCGGGGGGACGAGATCGAGGAGCTGCCTACTTCTCTTCCTGCTTCAGGGCGATGCCGAGGGCGAAGAACGTGGGCGCCCAGTGGCCGATGAAGATGCCCCAGCGGTCCGACTGCGCCTTGTCGTTCGAGTCCTTGCCCTGGGAGGCGAGCCACGCGACGAGCGCGATCACGATGGACGCGAAGCCGCCCCAGTAGGCGTGCTCGCTCTTGACGCCGAGGTCCGAGATGAATTTGACGGGGTTCATGGTGTTCTCCTGCAGGTCGTGGACGATCCGATGGCGACAATCCACTCCCTCAGGCTGTGAGCGGCGTGCCAGGTCGGGGTGCAGCTCCGAGTAGGCCCTCGACAGGCGTCCTCGTACCCCGACGCGTACCCCGGTCGACGCCCCGAGGGTGAAGCGGGGCTCGGGGCGTCAGTACTGCAGCAGCGTCGACGTGAAGGTCGCGCCCTCGGCCGTCACGTCCGGGATGACTCCCTGGATCGGGACCCGCACGGAGCCCACCGAGTTGAAGGTGCCGGTGGAGCCCGCGCCGTCGCTGACCGTCGAGGTGAAGACGGCCGACCCCTCCGTCGTGGCCTCGACCTGCCAGCCCTGGCTCGTCCACTCGCCGATCTCGTAGACGGGCGTCGTCTCGAGCGTCCACTTCTGGTCGGTCAGCGTGTAGCCGGTCGGCTCGTTGAGGATCTGGAAGCTGCAGCCGGCGGGCTTCAGGTCGGGACTGGCGACGCACGCGGCGAGCCACGCGTCGACGGCGGCGCGGCCTGCGGCCTGGCCCGAGTCGGTCAGCGTCGCGACGAGCGTGGCGGGGCTGCCGGTCGAGGAAGCGCCGGTCGCGATCCCGACGACGTCGTCCGCCTCGTAGGCACCCGCCCCGTCGAGCGTGGCGGGGTAGCTGCCGGGGAACGCCCGCAGCTCGACCGTGTCGCCCTCGGCGCCGGCGTGCGGCACCTCGACGCCGGCCGCCGTCACGACGGCGGCGTCGGGCGCGCCGACCTGGACGGTCAGGGTGCCGAGCTCGACGGGCGTGAGCGTCCAGCGGTCGAAGAAGAGGAGGTCGGTGCCGTCCTTCTCGAGGGCGAACTGCTGGTCGTACACGGCACCGCCCTCGCCTCCCTGCTGCACGACGGCGACGACCACTGCCGAGTCGCCGTCGACCCGCGACCCGGACACGTCCCAGCCCGTGACCCCGTCGGTGACGCCCGCGTAGGCGTCGTTCGTGAGGAGCACGTCGTCGTCGCCGACCTCGGTGCCGTCGAGCGACATCGCGCGCTCGACGTCGCCCTGCTGCACGGCCTCGAGGTACGCGACGGCCGCGCCCTCCGGCCGGTGCGTGGCGGCCGTGCGGCCCACCACGACGGCGGCGACGACGCCGAGTGCGAAGAGCACGACGGCCCCGCCGATCAGCAGCGTGCGGCGTCGGCTCCAGCCGCGACGCCCGCTCGGCGACGGCGACGGCGACGGCGACGGCGAGGGGGACGGCGACGGCTCGTGCTGCGGCCCCGGCGTCGGCCCTCCGCTCGCCCCCGGTGCGGTCTGGCCCTCGGCCTGCGGCAGTGCGTCGTCGCTCATCTGGTCCCCCTGGTCAGTCGTGACCGGCCAACACTACCGCCGCCCTCGTCGGCGCCACGGGCACCTGCACGGTGAGGGGCTCGCCGCTGCCGAGGTGCACGAGCGCCCGCCCGGGGACGACCCGCGACGACACCATCGACCGTGTCACCCGGACGCCGACGAGGTCGCCGTCGAGGGTCGCCTGCGGGCTGAGCAGCGCCCCGCGGCGGTTCTTCTTCGCCTCGACCTGCCAGCCCGAGAAGCCCGCGCCGAGACCGTTCGCGTTGCCGCCCAGCACGAGCGCGCGACGGTGGTCGGCCGCCGACTGCACGAACGAGCGGAGCCACTGCTTCGCGCTGACGTCGAGCAGCAGCTCGCCGTCGTCGACGACGAGGGCCACCGGCCTGCCGTCGGGCGCGAGCAGGGGAGCGAGGTCGTCCTCGACGAGGTCCGAGCCGGTCAGCACGCCCCGGACGCCGGGGTGCCCGGCCAGCCCGCGGAGGGGCGAGGGGCGAGGGGCCGCGACGACGATCTCGGTGCCGGCCCGCAGCAGCGACTCGGCGATGGTGAGCAGCATCGTGCTGCGGCCGCTGCGCGACGGGCCGGCCACGACGAAGGTCGGGGCGTCCGCCTCGAGGTCGATGCCCTGCGCCGTCATCTCGTCGCCGCCCACGCCGACGAGGGCCCAGAGCGGTCGGCTGGCGTCCGCGCCGGCCAGCTCGAGCGCCGCGTCGAGGTCGAGCTGGCTCGGCAGGTCGTCCACCCGCAGGGGGGAGGTGCGGCGGAGGCCCCTCGGCTCGACCGCCTGCAGGCGCTCGGCCAGGGCGCGCACGGCGGCCACCTGCGCCTGCCCGCTGACGTCGTCGCCGAGCACGCCGACCTGCACCTCGACGCCGCTGCCGGAGCGGAAGCCCCGGCCCGCGCCGATCTCGGCGGGCAGCGTCTTGTGGTCGATCGTCGCGAGGCTGTAGTCGAGCCGGTCGGTGAGCCGCAGCACGACCTTGTCGTCGGTGAGCACCGCCATCCGGCTGGTCAGCAGCGACCGGTCGCCCGAGATGACGAGGTGCAGGCCCGCGCCGGCCCCGTCGCGGAGCATCGCCTGGACCGAGTCGGTCAGGCGCCCGCCGTCGAGCTCGCCGAGCGTGCCGACGAAGTTCTCCCACCGGTCGATCAGCACGAGCACGTGGGGCAGCCGGTCCTCGGGCGCGGCCGTGGCCCGCTGCTCGGCGATGTTGGCGACGCCGGCGGTCCCGATCACCTCGTGCCGCCTCCCCATCTCGGCGACGAGGCGGTCGATCAGCCGGGTCGACCGCTCGAGCTGGGTGCGCTGCGCGATCGCGCCCGTGTGCGGGAACCCGGACAGCGACGTGATGCCGCCGTTGCCGCAGTCGAGGCCGTAGAGGTGCAGGTCGTCGCTCGACACCGCGGAGGCGGCCGCCGCGGCGATGCTCCGCAGCGCCTGCGAGCGACCGGAGCCGGGGGCGCCGACGACGTAGAGGTGCCCGAGCTGGTCGAGGTCGATCGTGGCGGCGCGCTGTTCCTGCCGGTCGGGCAGGTCCTCGGTGCCCCAGCGGAAGGCGAGGGGCGCGCCCTGGCCGGCCCGCGCCTCCGGCGGGACCAGGTCGAGCGGCACGACGGCCTCGAGGGGCGGCAGCCACGGGCTGCGCTGACGGCCGAGGCCCGACAGCTCCGTGGCCCGGCGGAGGGCCCCGACGAGCACGGTGAGGTCGGTCTCGACCGCGGTCGCCCCGGTGGCGGGCCTGGTCGGCAGGGCGAGCGCGGCGTCGCGCCAGTCGAAGAGGCGGACGAACGGGGGAGCCGTCGTGCCGTCGCTGTCGAGGGCGCTCCGCCCGCCCACGCGCGCCGACTGGAACGGCACGACCGACGAGTGCCCGAGGCGCGCGTAGGCCCGGCCGGGCAGCGACTTGGCGATGCGCGCCGCGTCGGGCACGTCGATCACGTCCGAGCTCTCGCCCGTGTCGGTCATGCGCAGGGCCACCCGCAGGTTCGTGTTCGCGCGGATCTCGGGGCTGATCACGCCCGACGGCCGCTGCGTCGCGAGGATGAGGTGCACGCCGAGCGACCGGCCGCGCTGGGCGATGCCGACGAGCCCGCTGACGAAGTCGGGCAGCTCCTTCGCCAGGGCGGCGAACTCGTCGATGACGATCAGGAGGCGCGGCAGGCGCTCGCCGAGACCGCCGCGGGCCAGGTGCTCGTCGTGGTCCTCGACGTCCTTCGCGCCCGACGCGGCCAGCACGTGCTCCCGCCGCGTCAGCTCGGACCGCAGCGACCGCAGCGCGCGCTCGACGAGGTGGCTGTCGAGGTCGGTGACGAGGCCGACCGTGTGCGGCAGGTCGGCGACGGCCGCGAACGCCGCGCCCCCCTTGTAGTCGACGAGCACGAACGTCATGGCGTCGGGCCGGTTCTCGACGGCCAGCGACGCGACGAGCGTCTGCAGGAACTCGGACTTGCCCGACCCGGTGGTGCCCGCGACGAGGCCGTGCGGGCCGTCCGAGACCATGTCGATCGAGAACGGGCCGTCGATCGAGACCCCGACGACCGCCGAGGTCGAGGCCCCGCCGTCGCGCCGCCAGCGCTCGGCGAGCAGCTCGCCGGTGGGGTGCTCGAGGCCGAGGACGGGCAGCAGCGCCGCCGAGTCGGGCACGAGGCCTGCGGTCTCGCTCGAGCTGAGGTCGCGGATCGGCGAGAGGTCGCGCGCGACGTCGTCGTACCAGTCGTCGACGACGAGGTCGGCCAGCACGTCGTCGAGGTCGGCCCGGCCCTGCTCGCGCACCGTCAGCCGCGTGTCGGCGTGCTGCACGACGGTCGCCGTGCACTCCTCGGGCAGCTGCCACTCCTCGGCGTCGAGGCAGACGACGCGGATCCCGTGCTCGGGCCCGTCGCGCAGCAGCCCCACGACTCCCGGCATGGCGCGCAGGCGTCGGGCGCCGTCGAGCACCACGACGTACTCGGGCGAGAACCGGGCCGGGCGGGAGGAGTGCGACGCCGTCGACGCCGCACGCCTCTCCTGCAGCACGAGCGAGAGCTCGGCCAGGCGCCGGCCGATGGTCTCGCCGTCGGCGCCCATCGCCGCCAGGGCGTCGTCGCCGTCGCCCGGGCGTGCGTGCGGCAGCCAGGTCGTCCACTCCCACGCCGGCAGCGACGCCACCGACGTGAGCACCACCAGCCGCACGTCGTGCGGGCTCTGCGCGACCGCGAGCTGGCCCACCAGCCAGCGGCCGAGGAGGCGCGGGTGGCTCCCGGCACCGGCCACGCCCAGCACGCCGGTGCGGGCCAGCGACAGCACGACGGGCACCTGCCGCGTCGTGCCGGTGGCCGTGCTCCGCTGGTCGGTCGAGCGCTCGTCCTGGATCTCGACCGTGCTCGGCAGGTCGGCCGTGCCGACGCGGACGTGGAGGTGGTCGGGGTCGGTCGGGCGGCGCTCCCAGAGCCGGTGCGTGGGCACCCGGGCCGCGGTGCGCAGCTCGGCCGCGTCGGCGGCGCGCGACCGCCGACGATCGCGCTCGGCGTCGATCGAGTCGTCGACCCAGCCCTCGATGCGCGCCACGAGCTCGCGGTGCTCGGCGAGCGCCTTGCCGTGGCTCTTCTTGCCGTTGCGGCGGTTCGTGACCGTCGTGCCGATCATCATGATCGGCGACATGAAGGCGAACATCAGGTAGAACGCGTGCTGGAACGCCACGGCCATCACGATCCCGAAGACCGCGGGCACGGCCGCCATGATCCAGGGCAGGGGCGAGCGCTGCGGCGGGGCGGGCACCCGGGGGATCACGTACTTCACCGGCGGCGTCGGGGGCAGCAGGCGCGGCGGGCGGTTGTAGTCGACCCAGCCCGAGTCGGGCGCGCGCAGCAGCACGACGTCCGGGACGGTCGCGGGCAGCGCGGCGAGCACGGACTCGCCGAGGCGCAGCCGGGCCTCGGGCGGCCACGGCGTCCACTCGTCCGTGAGCGGCTCCTCCTCGAGCAGGGCCGGGGCGGCCGCGCCGCCGACGCCCTCGGGCAGCACGGCACGCACGCGGACGGCTGCGTCGAACGAGACGTCGACCTCGGCCACGGCGGGCAGGTCGGCGACGCCGGTGACCAGGTCCCCGTCGGGGTCGACGGCGAGGAGGGTCCGTCCGACGACGAGCGGCGCAGAGCGGCCGGCTCCGACGCCGCCGACGAGGCGCAGGTCGACGACGCCGGGGGCGGCACGGCCGGGAGGCACGGAGCCGACGTGCAGGAGCGCCCCGTCGAGCAGGCCGCTCGTCGCGAAGGTCGCCTGCTCGTCGACCCCCTCGGGCATCCGCGAGACGGTGCCGACCTCGCGGCCGATCGCGTCGAGCACGAGCGCGAGCGGCGTCTCGCCGGGGGCGTCGACGACGAGGTCGGAGCGCGTCCCGGCGACGTCGTCGGAGACGGTGAGGACGACCCTCATCGGGTCGGCACGGCGTCGCCCGGGCGGGCGGCGCCTCCTCGGCTCGTGTCGCGCCGACGGCCGGCCGGGGCCGTCCCCGGGGCGACCGGCAGGGAGGGCACGGGCGGCGACGACGGAGCGCCCTCGGCGGCCGACCGCGGCAGCCCGGCCGGCACGGCCACGGCGTCGTGGCCGTTCAGCGCGACGTCGACCCAGCGCAGCTCGCCGACGGCGTCGCCGACGAGCGTGCCGTCGCGCCGCGCAGTGAGCTGCCAGCGCACCTGGTCGTGGCGGGCGAGGAGGACGACCCCCCAGCCGTTCTCGGGTCGCTCGAGGGCGGAGCGGAGGGCGGTCCAGGCCGAGGCCGAGGGCACCTCCGAGAGGAACAGCACCCCGGAGGAGGCGCCCGTCACGACGACGTCGAGGGCGTCGTCGAGCGACAGCAGGGCACCGGCCGCCACCTCGTCGTCGCGGACGCCGACGCGCAGCACCGCCGTCGACCGGCTCCAGGGCGAGGTGGCGAGCTGGTCGGCGATCCGGCAGGCGACGGCCAGGCGGGCGGACCGGTCGCCGTCGATCCCGAGGACGCCGTGCAGCGCGTGCAGCCCGACGAGCACACGGCCCTCGGCGGACGACCCGAGCGCGACGACCGTCGCGAGCCCCTCGGGGCGCCGGGGCGGCAGCGCCTCGAGCTGCACCAGCTCGACGGGGGCCGACCAGCGGCGGCCGTCGCGGCTGGTGCTCCACGGAGCCGGGGGCGCGACGGTGGGCGTGACGAGGTCGACGTCGATGCGCTCGAGGCCGACCACGACGCGGGCGAGCCCCGGGAACACCACGTGCTCGCGTTCGCACGACGCGAGCAGCACGCGCAGCGCGCGGTCGGCGGCCCAGGTCGCCGAGGGGTCGCCGCGCACGTCGTCGGCCCAGGCGACGGCCTCGACCTTGACCACCCGGCGCGACGCGACCCAGACCGGGATCGTGAACGCGAGCACCGCGACCGTCAGCAGCCCCGCCACCGTGAGGGCGAGGTCGCCGAACGGCTCGAGCATCGGGGGCAGGTCGACCGCGAGGGCCGTGGCCGTCACCGCGCCTCCTCGGCGGCGGCGACGGCGAGCTCGACCGGGGTCGGGTCCTCGCCCGGCACGTCGGTCCAGCGGAACGTGGTCATGATCGAGTCGAACAGCTCGACGAGGGCGTCGGCGAGGCGCTCGCTCGGCTCGTCGCCGTAGACGGCCGACCAGGTCAGCACGACCCAGCGCCCCGGCCGGTGCGGCACCGAGATCGTGTAGACGACGCGCCTCGACCAGGTGCGCTCCCACGAGCCCTCGGCCTGGTCGGAGGCGATCGTGACGGCCGTGCGGGCGGCCGCGGCGCCGTCGACGTCGCGCAGGCCGTCGAGCTGGCCGGCGTCGCTCAGCAGGTCGGCGACGATGCGGACCGGCTCGGTCTCGGACTCGTCGTCGACCTCGGCCTCGCTGAGGCTGACGGGCAGGGCGAACCCGTCGATCGACGCGGGCAGGTAGACGGCGTTCGCGCCGGCCCGCCCTGCCTCCTCGACCGCGTCCGTCAGGCGACGCCGCAGCTGACGGCGCAGCGGCTCGGCGCTGTCGCGGGGCAGGTCGTCGGGCAGAGCCTCGCGCACGATCCGGTCGACCTCGCGAGCGAGCTCGGCGGTCTGCTCGGCGCGCGCCGGCAGCCGGGCCCACCCGGTCGGCAGGGCGAGGGCGAAGGAGGCGGCGGGCGCCCCCGTGGGGGAAGTCGCGGTGGTCATCGGGTCGTCTCCTGCAGTCGGTCGGCGCGGGCGACGAGGCGCACACGTCCGAGCAGCTCGACGAGGGCCGGCGTCTGCAGCGCCGCGAGCCTCAGGTCGGTGCTCCGCCAGGTGGCGGTCGCGTCGAGTCCGTCGCGTCTCGCGGCGGCCGTGACGGTCGCCCAGATGCGGCCATCGTGGTCCAGGTCGAAGCGCGTCACGACGACGCCGGGGCCGACGTCGTCCGGCAGCTCGTCGATCAGGGGCGCCTCGAGCGGCGAGCCGCCCCGGGCGCGACCGAGCTCGAGCAGGTCGGGGGCGTCGGCGCCGGTCAGCCCGGCGTCGACGACGACCGGCAGCGGCCAGGCTCCGGGGACCGAGAAGCCGGCGGCGAGGCGGGAGGTGTCGCCCAGCAAGGCGGCCATCGCGAGCAAGCTGTCGAGCGCGACCTCGACGTCCACGTCGGGGGGAACGACCCCCGCCTCGCGGTCGGCCTCGGCCGAGAGGGCGAAGAGCTCGGCGGCACCCTCTCGCCAGGAGGTCGACGCTCCGGCGTCCACCTCCCCGTCCGCGGGCACGAGCAGCCACGCGGGCGGGTCGACGTCGACGACCACGACGGATCCGCCCGCATCCGCCAGGCTCACAGCGTGCTCGCCTCGACCTCGGCGACGGACGGCGTGCCCCCGGGGAAGTTCGCCTTGGCGTCCTCCCAGGCCTGCCAGCGCAGCTGGTCGGCGCCGATGCCCGTGGGGTTCGCGCCGAGGCCGAAGGCCGCGCTGCCCCAGCCGAACACCTTCGCGCCGCCCGTGAAGTAGGTCAGGCCCTGGACGTGCTGCATCGAGCTGAGGCTGATGCCGCTCTGCGACGCCTTCGTCGCGATCTCCTTGAGGCTGTTGAGCCCGCCGATCCCGATGACCTTCTCGAACGACCAGCCCTTCTCGCCGAAGCGGTCCAGGAACGTCTTCTTGTCGAACTTGGCGATGTCGCCTGCCCGGCCGAGGTTCCACCAGTTCGGCTTGACCTCGCCCAGGTCGCCCGCTTTGAAGTTCTTGGCGGCTGCGGCCTCGATGTCCTTGGCCTTGGCGGTGATCTCCGCGAACTTGGTCTTCATGTCCGCGACGGAGCCACGCCCTGCCGCCAGGTCGTCGAGGAGCTCGATCCGCTTGGCCCGGAGGTTCGCCGCGTTGACCTTGACCGTGTTCTCCATCACCTTGGTGATCTTCGTCGTGTGGGCGGCGCCTCCGGCGATCATCGCGCCCTTGGTCGCGTTCGTCGCCTTCGTGATCAGCGCGCCTGCGCCCAGCGAGAGGATGCCGATGCCGGCCATGAGCACGGTCAGCCACGAGGCGTCGCCCATCGCGGCCTGGGCGATCGTCGCCGCGAACGCGACGCCGGCCGTCACGGCCGCCATCAGCGTGACGAAGCCGAGTCCCGGGATGATGATCGCGATGATCGCCAGGGCGATCCCGATCCAGGTGAGGATCTTGATGAGGATGGCGAGGAACTTCTTGAAGAAGGCCCGGATCTTGTCGCCGAGGGTGTCGTGCAGCCCGTCGTCCCACGCTCCCCTGATGGTCGAGGAGGCGGCGTGGCCGGCCGCGTCGAGGTCGGCCTGGGCGCGGCGGAGGTGCGCGATCGCGGCGGCCGTGGCGCCCTGGGCCGAGTCGAGCGCGGCGTCCTTGGCGCGGCCGGCCCCCTCCTCCTCGCTCGTGAGCGGGGGAGCGTCGTCCGGGCGGTCCTGGCGGGGGTCGGCCATCCCGGTGGCCTGCGACATCGAGTCGCGGGCGGCCACCGCCTCCTGCAGGGCGGACGCCGACTCGGCCAGGCCATGCTCGAGCTGGGGCAGGTACGACCGCAGCGCGTCGCGGACGGCGTCGTAGCGCCCGGACATCTGCTCGAGCGAGGCGCCGACGGACTTGCTCTTCTCGCGGACCTTGTCGGCGCTCTGCCCCTTGAACTGGCTCTCGTCGCCGTCGCCGATGCGCTTCAGCACGTCGGCCTGCTCGTGGATGGTGCGCGCCATGTCGTCGTAGAAAGCCGCGAGCACCTGCACCTGCGCGACGTCGGCCGACATGGGGTCGCGGCTCTCGTGCAGCAGGGCCCACTCTCCGGGACGCGCGCCCATCAGACGGTCTCCGTGCTGATGCTCTTCGCCATCTCGCCGTCGGCCTCGTCCCAGGTCTCGCTCATCTCGACGAGCTTGTCGTGCAGCTTCGAGACGTCGCCCTTGATCTTCTCGCGGTGGATCTTCCAGTCGCCGGCGAAGTCGCGCATGGCCTTGTTCAGGTCCCTCTGGCCGAAGATGTCGTGGTTCTCGTCCCGGCCCGACATCTGGTTCCCCAGTTCGTCGCGCACGCGGGAGAGGAAGTCGATCGAGGTGCGGAGGGCTTCTCCGTCGACGATGAGGTCTGGCATGGGGCGTCCGTTCGTGAGGCGGGGCGAAGGAGGTGGGGCGGAGGGGGAACGCCGCGGTCCCGCCCCGCGACGGGAGCGGGACCGCGGCGACGCGCTACTTGAGCGCCTTGGCCAGCTCGGAGTCCGTCTGCTCGAGCGCCTCCGCGGCGCTGTTGAGGTACGAGCTCATGCCTTCGAGGCCCTGGATGGTCTTCGTGGCGCCGTCGTTGAACTCCTGGTACGAGGTGCCGAAGGCGACCGACGACTGGTCGGTGACGTAGCCGCCGCTGATCAGGCTGTCGACCTGCGCCTTGAGCTCGCGGAGCTTCGACTCGATGTCGGCCTCGCCGTTGGTCAGGCGGGTGGCCGCGTCGCGCATGTCGCCGTAGGTGACGTTCAAGTTGGGCATGGTGCTCCTCGGGGTCGTCTTCCGTGTGGTCGCCCGGGCGGTGTCGGCCGGGCGTGATCGGTGGCCCGCCGGGGCGAACCGAGATCGAAGCTAGGGGCCGACGGCCCCCGATCGGGGGCCGGTCACACAGTGTTAATCTCGACGACCGAACGACCTGCTGCGCTACCGGGGGCCCGTACTCACGGGCATCGCGTGCGTGACCGGCGTTTATTGCGCAGTGCGCACGAAGTTGCACAGAATTGTGAAGGAGTCGCAGTTCACCCCGCCGTTCACCCGGATCGGGGTACGTCCGAGTGCGCGATCCGACGGGTCAGGACGGGCAGGTCGGTGCGCGTCGGCGCCGAGGCGGGCCTGCGTGCGGGGATGAGTCAGCGCGAGAAGGCGGTCCAACGCGCGAGGGCGGGGCGGCGCGCGAGGACGGGTCAGCGCGAGAGCGTGTACTGCACGTCGACGGCGTGGTCGACGAACCCGCGTGCCGCGTAGAGCCGCAGCGCGGCGGCGTTGTCGCCCTCGACGTAGAGGGCGGCGGTGCTGACGCCCCTGTCGAGGAGGCGGGCGAGGCCGGCGTCGACCACCGCGCCTCCCAGGTGCTCGCCCTGGTGCTCGGGGCTGACGGCGACGGCGTAGAACTCGCCCGGCTGGTCGGCCTCGAGCTTGAGCCAGCAGGAGGCCAGCAGCTCGTCGCCCCGCCACAGCAGCAGCAGGTCGCCGGCGTCGAACCAGTCGTCCGCCTTGCGGGCGTCGAGGTCGGCCTGGCTCAGCGAGCCCTGCTCGGGGTGGTCGGCGAAGGCGCGGGCGTTGAGGTCGAGCCAGGCCGCGTCGTCGTCGCCGGGCCGGAAGGCGGCGATGCGGTCGCCGTCACGGAGGCGCGGCGTGCGTCGCTCGACCGGCGCGCGCTGCTGGAGCAGCCGCCGCGTCTCGACGAGCCCGAGCTGCGCGGCGAGGGCGCGGGCGCCGGGGTGGTCGCCGTGCGCCCAGAAGGCGAGCGGGCCGGTCGTCTCGTCGACGACGCGACGGGCGAGCGCCGAGCCGAGCCCGCGTCGCCGGTGGTCGGGGTGCACCACGAGCTCGACCTCGCCGGGTCGGAGCACCGCGGCCGCGTGCTCGTCGCCGAGCAGCCGCGCCTGGCCCGTCCGGGCCTCGACGAGCGCCTGGTCGTTCACCGGCGGGCTGCCGTCCACGGCCTGGGCCGCCCGCGCCAGCGACTCGAGGCCGGCAGCGTCGAGCTCGGCCGGCTCGGGCACGGAGGTCATCGGACGACCGCGCCCGGCTCGTCGTCGTACACGTTGAAGCGGTAGCCCACGTTGCGCACCGTGCCGATCAGCGACTCGAGGTCGCCGAGCTTGGCGCGGAGGCGACGCACGTGCACGTCGACCGTGCGCGTGCCGCCGAAGTAGTCGTAGCCCCACACCTCGCTCAGCAGCTGCTCGCGCGTGAAGACGCGGGAGGGGTGCGTGGCGAAGAAGCGGAGCAGCTCGAACTCCTTGAAGGTGAGGTCGAGCGGCCGGCCGTGCACCTTGGCCGAGTAGCTGGCCTCGTCGATGACCACGCCGGACGCGTGGATCTTCGAGCCCGTCTGCGACTGCGCCAGGCGACCGACCACGAGGCGGATCCGGGCGTCGACCTCGGCCGGGCCCGCGGTCTCGAGGACGACGTCGTCGGCGCCCCACTCGTGGTTCACGGCCGTGAGGCCGCCCTCGGTCAGCACCAGCACGAGCGGCACGGTGACGCCGGTCGTGCGGAGGATCTTGCAGAGCGACTTCGCGCTGGCCAGGTCGACGCGGGCGTCGACGAAGATCAGGTCGCTCGACGGCGCGTTGACGAGCTGGGCGGGCTCGGCCGGGATCTGCCGCGTACGGTGGCTGAGCAGGGCGAGTGCGGGGAGCACGTCGGAGGAGCCGGCAGAGGTCAGGACCAACAGCTGTGCCACACGGACCTCCAGTGAATGTACTGTCGAACAGCCTAGGTCAAGGGCGACGACCGCCCGGACCACCCCGACCACCCCGATGCTAGAGCAGGGCGGCAGGTCACGAACGAGGGACGACCCCAGTGAGCACAGCACCCGACAGCACCCCGAGCCGCCTCGCGCGCCTCAAGCCGGTGACCATCGTCCCCGTCTGGCTCTTCGCCCTCGTGGCCGGCGTCGTCATCGCGGTCACCACCACCGGCGACGAGCACTACACGTGGCTGTCGCTCGCCCTGGGCGGCTCGATCCTCCTCACGTTCGTCCTGCAGCTCGCGACGAGCGAGAAGGACGGGCTGGTCTCGCGCACGATGCTCGCGCTGTGCGGCAGCCTCGTGCTCCTGGCGCTCACCACGGGGGTCGTCGCGCTGCTGCGCTGACCGCAGGTCGTTCGACGCTGCTCGCACCGCGCCTCCTGCGCCTGTCCATCTCGTCGCCCCCCGGGTAGGCTCGGGGCATGGATTCCTTGCTCGCCCTCGAGATCTTCTACATCGGGCTCCTCGGCCTCGCGTCGCTCGCCATCGCGTTCGTCTCCGTCGTCGTGCTGGTCAAGCTGTTCAAGGGACAGCGCTAGACCCGTGATCGACATCCCCACCGACCTGCCGGCCGAGCTCGTCCCGCTGTCGTGGCTGATCGGCGTCTGGGAGGGCACCGGCGTCGTCGACTACAAGATCGGCGACGGCGACCCCGACGCTCCCGTCGACGGCAAGCCGCCCGCCGTGCGCCGCACCCACGAGTTCGGACAGCGCGTCAGCTTCAGCCACGACGGCGCGCCCTGGCTCAACTACAGCTCGTTCTCGTGGGAGCTCGACGACGAGCGCACCCCGCTGGCGAGCGAGACCGGCTTCTGGCGCCTCGAGCGGCCGGCCGAGGTCGGCGACCGCGGCCCCGGCATGCTGCCCGGCCAGGGCGTCGCTCCCTACTCGACCGCCCAGACCGTCGAGATCCTCCGCCGCCCCGACGACGGGTTCGGCCTCGAGGTCCAGCTCGTGCACCCCACCGGCGTCAACGAGCTCTACCTCGGCCGCGTCAAGGGCCCGCGCATCGACCTGTCGACCGACGCGGTGCTCCGGTCCAGCAACGCGAAGGAGTACTCGGCGGCGACCCGCATGTACGGCCTCGTCGAGAACGACCTGCTCTGGGCCTGGGACGTCGCGGCCCTCGGCCAGGAACTGCGCACGCACGCGTCGGGTCGGCTGGCCCGCGTTGGCTGACGCCGACCAGGTCCCCGCCGTCGTCTCGCCGTTCTCCGGCCGCGACGGCTTCGTCGGCGACGGCACCGGCGTGGCGGCGCACTACGGCACCCCGGTCGCCGAGCAGCGCGCCCTGGCCGCCGGCACGGCGATCGTCGACCTCTCGAGCCGGGGCGTCCTCACCGTCAGCGGCCCCGACCGGCTCACCTGGCTGCACTCGCTGACGAGCCAGAGCCTCACCGGCCTCGCCCCCGGCGACTCGACCGAGACGCTCCTGCTCGACGCCAACGGTCGCCTCGAGCACGCGGCGCGGGTCGTCGACGACGGCGAGACGACCTGGCTGCTCGTCGACCTCCCCGAGGCCGAGCCCCTGCGCGCCTGGCTCGACCGGATGCGCTTCATGCTCCGCGTCGAGGTGGCCGACCGCACCGCGGACGTCGCGACGATCGGCTCGCTCGGCGACGTCGCGCTGCCGGTCCCCGTGCTCGCCCCCGCCGGCGTCCCGGTCGTCTGGGTCGACCCGTGGTCCGAGGTCGCCGTCGGCGGCCACTCGTACGCCGACGCCGAGGCCCACCCCGGTCGCGAGTGGACGGCCCGCGAGACGCTGGTCGCGCGGTCCGACCTCGACGCGCTCGCCGCCTCCTCGGTGCCCGCCGCGGGCACGCTCGCGCTCGAGGCCCTGCGCATCGAGGCCTGGCGCCCGCGCCTCACGACCGAGGTCGACGAGCGCAGCATCCCGCACGAGCTCGACTGGATGCGCAGCGCCGTGCACCTCGCCAAGGGCTGCTACCGCGGCCAGGAGACGGTCGCCAAGGTGCACAACATCGGGCACCCGCCGCGGCGCCTCGTGATGCTGCACCTCGACGGCAGCGACTCGGTGCTGCCCGTGCACGGCGACCCGGTCGTGCTCGCCGCCGACACCGGCCGCGAGGTCGGCCACGTCACCTCCTCCGCCGTGCACCACGAGCTCGGCCCCATCGCCCTCGCGCTGGTCAAGCGCACCACCGACGAGACCGCCCCGCTCGCGGTCCTCTCGGCCGACATCGTCGTCGCCGCCTCCCCGCAGACGATCGTGCCGGCCTCCGCGGGCGCCTCAGCCGGGGTGCCCCGGCTGCCGCGCCTGGGGGCCGTCCGCCGCTAGCCGTCGTGGCGCGGCTCGACGTCCGGGCCTCGGCGCGGCGCACGGTCACGGCGCTGCCCGCGATCGTGCAGATCGTCGTCGCCGTCACCGCGTCGTACTCGATCGCGCACTACGGCCTCGGCCACGCCGTGCCCCTCCTGGCCGTCACCATCACCATCTCGTCGCTGGGCCTCGCGCGGGACGCCCGGCCGAAGGTCGTGCTCGAGAACGCCGTCGGGATCCTGATCGGCATCGCCCTGAGCGAGGTGATGCTGCTCGCGCTCGGCAAGGGCCGCTGGCAGGTGGCCGTCGTGCTGCTCGTGGTGCTCGCGGTCGCGCGGTTCGCGTCGCCGAGCGCGGGCTTCGCCGCCGCGGCCGCGACCCAGGCGATGCTCGTCATGCTGCTGCCCGACCCCGACGGCGGCCCGTTCGTCCGCAGCATCGACGGCGCCGTCGGGGGAGCCGTGGCGCTGGCCGTCACCGCGATCGTGCCGCGTGACCCGATCCGCCTCGTCCGCCTCGACGCCCGGATGCTCTTCGCCGAGCTCGCCGCGGCCTTCGCCGCGCTGGTCGAGGCGCTCCGCACCGACGACGTCCGCCGGGCCGACGAGGCGCTGCGCCGCCTCCGGTCGACCCAGCCGCTGCTGGACGACTGGGCCTCGACGCTCGAGTCGGCCGTCTCGATCTCCCGGCTGTCCCCGTTCCTCCGCTCGCGCCTCCCCTACCTGCGGCAGCAGCAGGAGCTGCGCCAGGACGTCGACCTCGCCGTGCGCAACCTCCGCGTCATCGCCCGGCGCATCGACACCGCGGTCGGCGACGGGAGGGACCGCCTCGGCCTCGCCGACGTGCTCGAGAGCACGGGCCGCGCGGTGGCCGTGCTGGGCGAGTCGGTCGACGACGTCGAGCGGGTGCCGGTCGCGCGCGACGCCCTCAGCGCGGTGGCGGGCCGGCTCGACCCGGCGGTCGTCGCACCCGGGTCGCCCGTCACCGAGTCGATGGTGGTGCTGATGATGCGGCCGCTCGTGATCGACCTGCTGATGGCGACCGGGCTCGACCACGCCGAGGCCCGGCGGCGGCTCGCGCCCGTCTGACGCTCAGGCGCGCGGCGCGACCGCGGCCCAGGGCAGCGTGAGCTCGCCGAGCCGCCAGCGCGTGCGGCCGTGCCGCACGGGCCAGCCGCCCGCCCGGAGGCCCTCGACGGTCGCGACCCAGCGCTGCACCGGCCCGTAGACCGACAGCGGCGCCGCGACGGCCCACGCGCGGTCGAGGTCGACGAGCAGGTCGTGCACCCGCTCGCCGGGGACGTTGCGGTGGATCAGCGCCTTCGGCAGCCGCTCGGCCACGATCGAGGGCAGCTCGAGCGAGGCCAGCCGCAGCGAGATCGTGAACGTGCGGGGCCCCTCCTCGTCGACGTCGACCCAGCTCGAGACGCGGCCGATCTCGTCGCAGGTCCCCTCGACGAGCACGCCCCCCGGCTGCAGGCGCGACGTCATCAACGCCCAGGAGGCGGCGACCTGCGACTCGTCGTACTGGCGCAGCACGTTGAACGCCCGGATGACCGCAGGCCGACGGCCGCCGTCGAGCGGCACCTCGAAGCCGCCGAGCCGGAAGCTGACGCCCGGCCGCGCCGAGAGCTGCGCCCGCCGCACGCGCTCCGGCTCGATCTCGATGCCCACGACCTCGACGTCGGGACGGGCCCGCAGGAGGCGCTGGTGCAGCTCCAGGGGAGTGGTCGCGCTCGCCCCGTACCCCAGGTCGACGACGAGCGGGTCGTCGGCGCGGCGCAGCGCCGGGTGGGCGGCGATCCAGCGGTCGACCCGACGGAGGCGGTTGGTGCCGGTGGTGCCGCGGGTGACGGATCCGACGGGCATGCGCCAAGTCTCGCACCGGGGCGCAGCGATACGCTGGAGGCATGACTTCGACGCTCATCCTCCTGCGACACGGCAACAGCGAATGGAACGCCAAGAACCTCTTCACGGGATGGGTCGACGTGCGGCTCACCGAGCAGGGGCGCGCCGAGGCCAAGCGCGCCGGCGAGCTGCTGCGCGAGCACGACCTGCTGCCCGACATCCTCTACACGTCGCGCCTGACCCGCGCCGTCCAGACTGCCGACATCGCGCTGGAGGAGGCCGACCGCCTCTGGATCGACGTGAAGCGCTCCTGGCGTCTCAACGAGCGCCACTACGGCGCCCTCCAGGGCAAGGACAAGGCCCAGACCCTCGAGCAGTACGGCCCCGAGCAGTTCCAGACCTGGCGCCGCTCGTTCGACGTGCCGCCGCCCCCGCTCGACGACGACAGCGAGTTCTCGCAGGCCCACGACAAGCGGTACGCCGAGCTCGGCATCGACGCGCCGCGCACCGAGTCGCTCGCCCTCGTCATCGAGCGGATGATCCCCTACTGGGAGAGCGACATCACCCGGAGCCTCGCGGCCGGCGACGTCACGCTCGTGGTCGCGCACGGCAACTCGCTGCGCGCGCTCGTGAAGCACCTCGACGGCATCAGCGACGACGAGATCTCCGAGCTGAACATCCCGACGGGCATCCCGCTCGTCTACGAGCTCGACGACGACTTCCGCCCCACCGGCCCCGCGCGCTACCTCGACCCCGAGGCCGCCGCCGCCGGAGCCGCGGCCGTGGCGAACCAGGGCAAGAAATAGCCCCGCTCCGTCCCGTCACGACGAGGCCCGCCCTGCTCCGCGCAGGTGCGGGCCTCGTCGTGCCTAGACGAACTGCTCGCTGATCTCCATCACGAGGACGTCGACGTCGACCGGCGTGCTCGTGTCGACCCGCAGCACGGGCCACTCGCCCAGCGGCGCGGCAGCCTCGGCCCACTCGGCCCACGACGCGCGGGTGGACTCGACGGTGCCGTGCGCGGGGTGGCGACCGCCGGCGGCGAGCCGGTCGACGACGCGCTGCAGGGCCACGTCGGGGTCGACGTCGCACCACACCTCGAGCGTTCGCGGCGAGCCTGCCCGCGCGACCCCGGCCCGGGCGAGCTCGAGGTCGCGCGGCCGGTGCCAGAACGAGTCGACGACCACGCCGGCCTCGACCTCGGCCGCCATCGACCAGACCGTGTCCATCGCGATGGAGCCGAGCGCCTCGGGGGCGATCATCGGCCCGGCCAGGTCGGCCAGCGCCTCCTTGATCGGGTCCCCGGCCAGGAGGGGGCAGCCCAGCACCCCGGCGAGCGTGGCCGAGAGGGTGGTCTTGCCGGAGCCGGGAAGACCGTTGACGAGGATCGCGACGGAAGCCATGCCCACCATCCTCTCGCGACGCAGGAGGCGCGGCGTCCGACGAGCGGACACCGCGCCTCCTGCGCGTCACGGCACGGCGGCCGCAGGGGCCGATGAGGCCTGAGGGCCGATCAGGCCTCGGGGGCGACCCAGTCGCCGGTGGCCAGGTACTGGACCTTCTTGGCGATCGACACCGCGTGGTCGGCGAAGCGCTCGTGGTAGCGCGACGCGAGGGTCGAGTCGACGGTGTCGACGGCGGCGCCCTTCCAGGTCTCGCCGAGGACCTTGTCGAAGACGCTGAGGTGCAGCTCGTCGATGCGGTCGTCGTCGTTGCGGATCTCCTCCGCGAGGCGGACGTCCTCGGTCGTGAGCAGCTCGGTCAGCTTGTGCGCGATCGCGACGTCGAGCTCGCCGAGCTCCTTGAAGGTGGGGCGCAGCGACTTCGGCACGACCTTCTCCGGGAACCGGTAGCGCGCCAGCTGGGCGATGTGCTCGGACATGTCGCCCATCCGCTCGAGCGACGAGCTGATGCGCAGCGCGCTCACGACGATGCGCAGGTCGCGGGCGACGGGGTTCTGGCGGGCGAGGATGTCGATCGCGAGCTCGTCGAGCGCGATGGCCCGCTGGTCGATCTGGTCGTCGTCGGCGATGACCTTCTCGGCCAGGGTGACGTTCGACTCGTTGAAGGCGGTGGTGGCGTTGTCGATCGAGATCGCGACGAGGCCTGCGATCTCGACGAGGCGCTCCTGCACCTCTTGCAGCTCCTGCTGGAATACCTCGCGCATGTGGTGATGGGACCTCTCGTGGTGTCGGGGCGGGTGTGCGCCCGTGCCGCAGACGACGTCGCCCGCACATTCCAGACGACTCTCTCGGGTGGAGGTTAACGACTGGTGCCCAGCGACTGAACAGTCACCAAAGTACAGCGGATGGGCAGGGGGCGGTCGATGCGGCCCCCGGCTGTTCACTAAAGTCGACCGCATGGACTCCGCCTGGCTGGTGCCGGCGTCGCTGCTCTTCGGCGCCGTCGTGGGTGCGGCGATCGTGCTCGTCGTCGTGGCGGCGCAGCACCGAGCCGCGCGCGTCGCGGCCCTGGTCGACAGCACCCTGCCCGACGGCATCGACGCGGTGCTCGACGCCCTCGAGTCCGCCGGCATGGTGGTCGACCCGTCGGGCAACGTACTCAAGGCGTCGGCGGCGGCGACGCAGCTCGGCCTCGTCTCGGCGCAGCACCACCTCGTGCACCCCGAGATGGAGGCCATGGTCGGCCGGGTCCGCCACGAGGGCGAGCCGCAGGAGGCGCAGCTCACCCTCGCGCGCCTCCCCGGTTCCGAGGCCACCATCCAGCTCGGCGTCCGGGCGGCGGCCCTGGGCGGCCGCTACGTGCTCGTGCTCGCCGAGGACCACACCGAGGGCCGACGCCTCGACGACATGCGCCGCGACTTCGTGGCCAACATCAGCCACGAGCTCAAGACCCCCATCGGTGCCGTCGGCCTGCTCGCCGAGGCGCTCGACGCCGCCTCGGCCGACCCCGACCGGGTGCGCCACTTCGCGGGCCGCCTCACGCAGGAGGCCGACCGGCTCGGGCGCCTGACGCAGGACATCATCGAGCTGTCGCGCCTGCAGGCCGTCGACGCCCTCGGGGCGTCGCAGACCATCGACCTGCGGTCGGTCGTCGACACCGCCGTCGACCGCAACCGCGTCGTCGCCGAGGCGCGGTCCGTCGAGCTCATCGTGCGCGGGGGCAAGAGCGCGAAGGTGCTCGGCGACGAGGCCATGCTCGTCACGGCCGTCGACAACCTGGTCGCGAACGCCATCGCGTACTCGCCGGACGGCTCGCGGGTGGGCATCGGCCTCGCCTCGGGCGGCGACGGCTCGGTCGAGGTCGCCGTCACCGACCAGGGCTTCGGCATCCCCGAAGAAGAACTGGAGCGCGTCTTCGAGCGCTTCTACCGAGTCGACCCGGCACGCTCGCGACGCACCGGCGGCACCGGGCTCGGCCTCGCCATCGTCAAGCACGTGGTGCAGAACCACGGCGGCGACGTGCGCGTCTGGTCCCAGGTCGGCAGCGGGTCGACCTTCACCGTCCGTCTGCCCCAGGTCGAGACCCGTCCTGAGACCCGCAGCGTCCCCATCCCGGTCACCACACGAGGAGACACCGATACCCGATGACCACCCACATCCTGATCGTCGAGGACGAAGAGTCGCTCAGCGAGCCCCTGGCGTTCATCCTCGAGCGCGAGGGCTACCGCGTCACCGTGGCCGACGACGGCCCCTCGGCCCTGGCCGCCTTCGACAAGACCGGTGCCGACCTCGTGCTGCTCGACCTCATGCTCCCCGGCATCCCGGGGACCGAGGTCTGCCGGGTGCTGCGCTCGAAGTCGCAGGTGCCCATCGTCATGCTGACGGCGAAGGACAGCGAGGTGGACATCGTCGTCGGGCTCGAGCTGGGCGCCGACGACTACGTCACGAAGCCGTACTCGACGCGGGAGCTGCTCGCCCGCATCCGCGCCGTGCTGCGCCGCCGGGTCGACGACGACGACGACCTCGCCGACGGCGTGCTCGAGGCGGGCGACATCAGGATGGACGTCGAGCGGCACGTCGTCACCGTCCGCGGCGAGGACGTAGCGATGCCCCTCAAGGAGTTCGAGCTGCTCGAGCTGCTGATGCGGAACGCCGGCCGCGTGCTGACCCGCGGTCAGCTGATCGACCGCGTCTGGGGCTCCGACTACTTCGGCGACACGAAGACCCTCGACGTGCACATCAAGCGCATCCGCTCGAAGATCGAGCCGGTGCCGTCGGAGCCGAAGGCGCTCGTCACGGTGCGCGGGCTCGGGTACCGCATCGAGGCCTAGCGCCCCGTCGCCGCGACGACACGTCGTGGGGCCACACGAGAGAGGCCCGGCCCCCGCGTCTGCGGGGCCGGGCCTCTCTCGTGTGGCCGCTGTGCTGCGGCAGCCGGGGCTAGCGGTCGGCGGTGGCCGACGGGCTGGGCTCCGCCTCCTGGACGTCGCTCTCGGGCAACGGGGTCGACGTCTCGCCGGGCTCGACCGCCTCGCCGCTCGGCGTCGGGGTGGGGAGCAGCGTCGCGTACTCGGGCAGGGCGCCGGTCAGGACGGGCACCTGGAGCATCTTGCCCGTCTCGGTGCCGTACTGGACGAACACCGGCAGCAGCTGGCCGGGGGTGACGTCGAGGTCGGTCATGACGAACTGGTCGACGTCGGTGCTCGTGCCGCGGTCGACCTGCGAGCGGGCCTCGACCTCGACGGTCTGCGTCTCGTCGCCGGACTCGGTCTCGTACTGGAACGACACCTCGACCGCGTCGTCGCTCTCGTTGATGACGGTCATCACGAGGCTGGCCTCGGCGCCGTCGTCGGTCAGGGCGATCGCGTTGCGGACCTTGACGTCGCCGACCGTGATGCTCGTGCCGTCGCTCGCGTCGTAGATCTTGGTGGTGCGCTGGGGGCTGATGAAGTTGCAGCCCGCGACCAGGGTCACGACGGCCAGGGCGGTCGCGGTGACGGCGGCCCCGCGGGAGAAGCGTCGCGCACGGGCGACCGTCGAGTTCGTCTCGAGCACAGGTCCGACTCGCACGGGTGACCTCCAGGTTCCAGTTCACGGCAAGGGTTCTCGTCTAGCCTAGGCGATGCCGTGCACCCCGGCTTCTCAGGCATGCCTGGCCGAGGGGTGCGCATGTTATCCTGGGTGCCGCAGAACGGAGCCTGATTCATGCAGTTCGAGGTCGGAGAGACCGTCGTCTACCCCCATCACGGGGCCGCGACCATATCTGAAGTCAAGAAGCGGATCATCAAGGGCGAAGAGAAGCTGTACCTCAAGCTTCGCGTCACCCAGGGTGATCTGACCATCGAAGTACCCGCGGACAACGTCGACTTGGTCGGCGTCCGCGACGTGATCGGCAAAGAAGGGCTCGACCGCGTCTTCGACGTGCTCCGCGCCCCCTTCACCGAAGAGCCCACCAACTGGTCCCGCCGCTACAAGGCGAACCTCGAGAAGCTCGCGTCCGGCGACGTCATCAAGGTGTCCGAGGTCGTCCGCGACCTGTGGCGCCGCGACCAGGATCGCGGGCTGTCCGCCGGCGAGAAGCGCATGCTCGCCAAGGCTCGTCAGATCCTGATCAGCGAGCTCGCGCTCGCCGAGAAGACGGACGAAGAGAAGGCGTCGAGCGTCCTCGACGAGGTTCTTGCCTCCTAGCACCACCGACGACCGCGCGGTCGGCGCCCCCGGGGTCTCACCCCTCGGCGGTACCGTCCGCGCGGTCGTCGTCGTAGCGGCGGGCAGCGGCACCCGACTTGCCCAGGGCCGCCCCAAGGCCTTCGTCGAGGTCGCGGGCCGCAGCATCCTCGAGCGCTCGCTCGAGGCCGTCTTCGCCTCGTCCGTCCCGACGCACGTCGTCGTCGTCGTGCCCGCCGCGCTCGTCGACGAGGCGACCGTCCTCGTGCGCGACGTCGCCGGCGTCGCCGCCGACCACGTGACCGTCGTCGTCGGCGGCGACAGCCGTCAGGGGTCGGTCGCGGCCGGCCTCGCCGCCGTCGCGCCCGACGTGCGCACGGTGCTCGTGCACGACTGCGCACGCCCCTTCACGCCCACGAGCCAGTTCGACCTCGTCGCCGAGACCGTGGAGGCCACGGGGCACGGCGTCGTCCCCGGGCTGCCGGTCACCGACACGATCAAGAAGGTCTCCGCAGGAGGCGCGGGCCGGGTCGTCGGCACGGTCGACCGTTCCGAGCTGGTCGCCGTCCAGACCCCGCAGGGGTTCCCTCGCACCGAGCTCGACGCCGCGTACGCGTCCGCCGCCGTGGTCGGTGCCGTGACGACCCCCGAGGTCGAGGCTGCCGACGACGTGGCTCCCGTCGTCGAGTTCACCGACGACGCGGCGCTCTTCGCCGCGGCCGGCCACGAGGTCGTCGTCGTCGCGGGCGACCCCGCCGCGTTCAAGATCACCACGAGCTGGGACCTGCGCCGCGCCGAGACGCTGGTCGCGGAGCGTGCCGGCGGATCCGGCGGATCCTCTCCCGCCGACGGCGTCCGTGCCGCCGCGGACCGGCTCCGCACCGGCCTCGGCGTCGACGTGCACGCCTTCGACGCGGACGAGCCGCTGCACCTCGGCCTCCTGCACTTCCCCGACGAGGCCGGCCTCGCCGGCCACAGCGACGGCGACGCCGTCGCGCACGCCGTGGTCGACGCCCTGCTCTCCGCCGCGGGCCTCGGCGACATCGGCTCGGTCTTCGGCACCTCCGACCCGCGCTTCGCCGGGGCGAGCGGCGAGGTCTTCCTCACCGCGGCGCTCGAGCGCCTCACGCACGCGGGCTTCGACGTCGTGAACGTCGCGGTCCAGGTGATCGGCAACCGTCCTCGCATCGGCGCCCGCCGCCTCGAGATGGAGGCGCGCCTCATCGAGGTCGTCGGCGCGCCCGTCAGCGTCTCCGCGACCACCACCGACGGGCTCGGCTTCACCGGCCGTGGCGAGGGCGTGACCGCGATCGCCACCGCGCTGGTGTCGGTGGTCGAGCCTCGGGAGCGGACCGCGCCTCCTCGGGGCACCTCGACGACGGGCACCGGCGACCACCGAGACCAGCCCGACCAGACCGACCGGCCAGACCAGACCGACACCACCGAAACGGACCGATCCGCGTGACCATCCGCCTCTACGACTCGCGCGAGCAGGCGCTCGTCGACTTCGTCCCCCTCGTCCCCGGCAAGGTCGGGCTGTACGTCTGCGGGCCGACGGTCCAGTCGTCGCCGCACATCGGCCACCTCCGGAGCGCCCTCGTCTACGACCTGTGGCGCCGGTGGTTCACCTACCGCGGGCTCGACGTGACGCTGGTGCGCAACGTGACCGACGTCGACGACAAGATCCTCGCCCTGTCGAGCGGCACCGACGAGGAGTGGTGGGCGCGCGCGTACCGCTACGAGCTCGAGTTCACGGCCGGGTACCAGGCGCTGGGCGTGCTCGCGCCGACCTACGAGCCGCGCGCGACCGCGAGCGTCACCGAGATGCAGCAGCTCGTCACGACGCTGATCGAGAAGGGCCACGCCTACGTCGCGCCCGACGACTCGGGCGACGTGTACTTCGACACGGCCAGCTGGCCGACCTACGGCGCCCTGACGAACCAGGGCCTCGACGACATGGCGCCGGCCGCCGACGCCGATCCCCGCGGCAAGCGCGACCCGCGCGACTTCGCCCTGTGGAAGGGCGCGAAGGCCGACGAGCCCGCGTCCGCCGCGTGGTCGTCGCCGTGGGGCGACGGACGTCCCGGCTGGCACATCGAGTGCTCGGCCATGTCACGCCGCTACCTCGGCACCGCCTTCGACATCCACGGCGGCGGTCTCGACCTGCGGTTCCCGCACCACGAGAACGAGCTGGCGCAGTCGACGGCCGCGGGCGACGCCTTCGCCTCCCACTGGCTGCACAACGGCCTCGTCGCGGTCGACGGCCAGAAGATGTCGAAGTCGCTCGGCAACTCGATCTTCGCGAGCGAGTTCCTCGCCGCGGCGCGTCCGGTCGTCGTCCGCTGGTTCCTCAGCTCGGCGCACTACCGCTCGACGATCGACTACCACGACGGCGCGCTGCTCGAGGCCGAGGCGGCCCTCGATCGGATCGAGACGTTCCTCTCCCGTGCCGGCCGCCGCCTCGCCGGCACCCGCTTCGCCGGCGTCGGTGCGCGCGTCGTCCCCGACGACTTCGCCGAGGCGATGGACGACGACCTCAACGTGCCGCAGGCGCTGGCGGTGCTGCACGACGCCGTGCGCACCGGCAACTCCGCGCTCGACGACGGAGACCTCGACGCGGCAGCCCGCGAGTGGCAGCACGTGCAGGCCATGGTCGCGGTGCTCGGCGTCGACCCGCTCGCGCCCGAGTGGCGCGGCGCCGACGAGGGCGACGCGCACCGCGCGCTCGGTACCATCGTCGAGACCCTCCTCGCACAGCGTCAGCAAGCCAGGGCCGCGCGCGACTTCGCGCAGGCCGACCGCGTACGCGAGATGCTGGCGTCCGCCGGCATCACCATCGAAGACACCCCCAGCGGGTCGCATTGGAGCCTCGAACAGTGAAGAACACCAGCGGAGCGAACAAGGGGCGGCCGAGCAGCAGCGCCGTCCGCAAGGGCAGCAAGGGCAAGCAGGTCGGCAGCGGCGGCCAGGGGCGCCAGGCGCTCGAGGGCAAGAAGCCCACACCCGCCGCGGAGGACCGCCCGTACCACCCCGCAGGCAAGGCGAAGGCGGCGCGCGAGCGCCTCGACGCCGCCCGCGGCCGCGCCGGCAACGGCCCGCGCGCCGGGTCGGCCGTGGCCGGCCGGGGCGGGCTGGAGGCGCCGCGTCGACGCCCGAAGACGGCGGACGACAGCGAGATGGTCACCGGCCGCAACTCGGTGCTCGAGGCGCTGCGCACGCGCATCCCCGCCTCGACGCTCTACATCGCCGCGCGCATCGAGATGGACGACCGCACCAAGGAGATCCTCACGCTGGCGACCCGTCGCGGGCTGCCCGTGCTCGAGGTCATGCGCCCCGAGCTCGACCGCCTGACCGGCCCCGACTCCGTGCACCAGGGCGTGGCCCTCAAGGTGCCGCCGTACCAGTACGCACACCCGATCGACCTGCTCGAGGCCTCGGTCAAGCGCCAGCAGACCCCGCTCTTCGTGGCGCTCGACGGCATCACCGACCCCCGAAACCTCGGCGCGATCATCCGCTCCGTGGGCGCGTTCGGCGGCCAGGGCGTCATCATCCCGCAGCGTCGCTCGGTCGGCCTCACCGCCTCCGCCTGGAAGACCTCGGCCGGCGCCGCCGCCCGTGTCCCCGTCGCGATGGCGGCGAACCTCACGCAGACCCTCAAGTCGTTCAAGGAGCAGGGCGTCTTCGTGCTCGGCCTCGACGGCGGCGGCGACGTGATGCTGCCCGGCCTCGAGCTCGCCGACCGCCCGCTCGTCGTCGTCGTCGGCAGCGAGGGCAAGGGCCTCTCGCGCATCGTCGCCGAGACCTGCGACGCGGTGGTGTCGATCCCGATCACGACCGCCGTCGAGTCGCTCAACGCCGGCATGGCCGCGAGCGTGACGCTCTACGAGATCTCGAAGCTGCGCGCCGAGCGCAAGTAGCGCCTCCTCGCGTCGTCCTGCTGCGAACACCCCGCAGTGGACGAAGCACCCCGTCGATGCGGGGTGTTCCGTCCACTCCGGGGTGTTCGGCGGTCTGGTGGCCGGCGGCCGCGGTCGTCAGACCTTCGCGCGCCAGTCCTCGAGCTCGTCGTCCTCGGCCTCGTCGTCGTCCCCGTCGAGCTCGTCGTCGGGCAGCCGGATCGACTCGGTCGCCGGCGCGATGACGGTCCGCTCGTCGCGGCGGTGGCGCAGCACGTCGTTGATGTACGAGGTCAGCGCCTCGGCGATCGGCACGTCGCGGCCCTCCTGCTGCGACTGGTACCAGCGGTGCTCGAGCAGCTGGTGGAACACCTCGGCGGGCTCGAGCCGGCCGCGCATCTCGCGGGGGATCGACCGCACGACGGGCTCGAAGACACGGGCGGCCCACTCGTGCGCCACCATCTCCTCGTCGGC
Organism: Frigoribacterium sp. CFBP 13729; assembly: GCF_014841875.1. Taxonomy (NCBI): domain Bacteria; kingdom Bacillati; phylum Actinomycetota; class Actinomycetes; order Micrococcales; family Microbacteriaceae; genus Frigoribacterium; species Frigoribacterium sp. CFBP 13729. The sequence continues at coordinate 170,689 of NZ_JACYUR010000002.1, forward strand.
GTCGATCTGGCCGGTGCGCAGGCGGTAGGCGTCGAGGTCGTTCAGGAGGCGGCGGGCCTGGTTCTCCTCGACGTCGAGTCCCGTGAGGCGCAGCAGACGGCGCGAGTGGTGCCCGGCGTCGACGACCTTGGGCTGGATCCGCACCTGCGTGCCGCCCTCGGTGGTCTTGATCGCCAGCTCCTCGATGTCGAAGCCGAGGTCGTTCAGCCGCTCGACGCGGTCGTTGATGCGCCAGCGCTCCGAGCTGTCGAAGGTCTCGCTGCCGGTGAGTTCCGTCCACAGGCTGCGGTACTTGGCGACGATGCCGTTGCTCACGTCGACGGCGTCGAGGTTGTCGTCGAGGCGGCCGCCGGCCTCGAGGTCGAGCAGCTCGCCGGCGATGTTGACGCGGGCGACCTCGAGGTCGTTCTCGCGCTGTCCGTTCGACAGGCCGCCCGGGTAGAGCTTGCCGGTCTCGGCGTCGACGAGGTAGGCCGCGAAGGCCCCGGCGTCGCGACGGAAGAGCGTGTTCGAGAGCGACACGTCGCCCCAGTAGAAGCCGATCACGTGCAGGCGCACGAGCAGCAGGGCGAGCGCGTCGACGAGGCGCGTCGCCGTCTCGGGCCGCAGCGTCTGCGAGTAGAGCGCCCGGTAGGGCAGCGAGAACTTGAGGTGCCGGGTGACGAGCACGGGGTTCAGCAGGCTGCCGTCGACGTCGTGCCGGTTCGTGATGACGGCGAGCGGGTCGACGCAGGGGATGTCCATCCGCTGGAGGGTGCGGAGCATCTCGTACTCGCCGCGGGCCATCTCGCCCGAGGTCTCCTTGATCGCGATGACGTAGCCGCTGAGGTGCGCGAAGCGGACCAGGTGCCGCGAGATGCCCTTCGGCAGGGTCGCGATCGCGTCGTCGGGCCACTCGTCGAGGGGCAGCGCCCAGGGCAGGTCGAGGAGGGCAGGGTCGGCCGTGGCGGACGTGATGTTGAGGGAGTCGCTCATGGTCGCTTTCAGGGGGTGGCGGGACCGGGGGAGTGCGGGCGAAGGAGCCGGCGGTCTGACGGGAGACGGACGCACGGCTGGGGCCAGTGTCGCAGGAGGCGCGGGCCGAGTCACGCAGGAGCTGCGGCAGCGGACAGCCGAACGGCCCGCCGAGGCGTGCGGAGCGCTGCTCCGGACGGTCTCGACGGGCCGATCAGGGTGTCGCTAGGCGCTGACGACGGCCTTGTCGCCGAGGCGCTCGCCCGACTCGGTGTCGAAGACGTGCACGTGGTGCGCCTGGGGCGTGATGTGGATGGTCTCGCCCAGCTTGGGGTGGTTGCGACCGTCGACGCGCACGACGATGTCGACGCGCTGGCCGCTCACCTCGGTGTGGCCGTAGAGGTAGCCGTCCGCACCCAGTTCTTCGACGACGTCGACGGTGACCGCGAGGCCCTCGCCGGCGGTGTTGACGACGACGTCCTCGGGGCGGACGCCGATGGTGACGCTCGTGCCGTTGGCCTGGCCGACGGTGTCGCGGTCGACGGCGGTGACCGCGGTGCCGAACTGGATGCCGCCGGCGACGACGTCGGCGGGCAGCAGGTTCATCGCGGGGGAGCCGATGAAGCCGGCGACGAAGACGTTCTGCGGCTTCTCGTACAGGTCGCGGGGGGTGCCGACCTGCTGGAGGACGCCGTCCTTGAGGACCGCGATGCGGTCGCCCATGGTCAGGGCCTCGGTCTGGTCGTGCGTGACGTAGACCGTGGTGACGCCGAGGCGGCGCTGGAGCGAGGCGATCTGGGTGCGGGTCTGCACGCGCAGCTTGGCGTCGAGGTTCGACAGCGGCTCGTCCATGAGGAACACCTGCGGCTGGCGCACGATGGCGCGGCCCATGGCGACGCGCTGGCGCTGACCACCGGAGAGGGCCTTGGGCTTGCGCGAGAGGTAGGGCTCGAGGTCGAGCAGCTTGGCCGCCTCGAGGACGCGGGTGGCCCGCTCCTCCTTGCCGACGCCGGCGATCTTGAGCGCGAAGCCCATGTTCTCGGCGACGGTCATGTGCGGGTACAGCGCGTAGTTCTGGAACACCATCGCGATGTCCCGGTCCTTCGGGGGCACGTCGGTGACGTTGCGGTCGCCGATGAAGATGTCGCCGCTGTTGACCTCCTCGAGGCCGGCGAGCATGCGCAGGGTGGTGGACTTGCCGCAGCCCGAGGGGCCCACGAGGACGAGGAACTCGCCGTCGGCGACCTCGAGGTCGATCGCGTCGACCGCGGGACGGGTCGAGCCGGGGTAGAGACGGGTTGCCTTGCTGAACGTCACGGACGCCATGATTCATTTCTCCTTCACCGGCAGGTACGTGCCGGACGATCCTTCGTGAACGGATTGGTGATCACCCTGGGTCAGCGGTGACCACTCCGCCCAGCATGCCACAGGAGGTGACTCATCCCCACCTCTCCGGGGGCCACGGAGTCACGATCCGGCCACGGGTTGTTTGGACTTTTCCCAGTCCGCGCTCGTACCATCGACCGGGCCCTCCACCTCCTCGGGCCCGTTCAGCCCCCTACGACGCGACCGCGACCTCGTCGCGCATCGGAGAACCGTTCCATGACTGACATCGGCCCCTCAGGCTCCGAGCCGCTGAGCAAGAACGCGACCAAGAACCAGCGCCGCGCAGCCGCCCGTGAGCGCGCCCAGCTCGCCCGCAAGAAGCAGAAGCGGCGCCAGAAGACGAGCCGCTGGCTGCTGCAGGGCGGCCTCGTCGTCGTGGTGCTCGCCATCGTCGTGGCCGTCGTCGTCGTGATCACCAACAGCATCCGTCCCGCCGGCCCCGGCCCCGCCAACATGGCCAGCGACGGCATCCGCATCGGCCAGGACTTCGTGGCCGAGACGACCCCGGCCCTCGGTGCCGACGACGAGCCCACGGCCACCGAGACGACCGCGTCGTCCGACACCGTCGACATCGTGATCTACCTCGACTACCTGTGCCCGATCTGCGGCGGCTTCGAGCAGGCGAACAACGAGTACATCGCCGGCCTCGTCTCGTCGGGCGCGGCCACGGTCGAGTACCACCCGGTGGCGATCCTCACCAACAGCTCCCTCGGCACGAAGTACTCGAACCGTGCCGCCAACGCGGCGGCGTGCGTCGCGAACTACTCGCCGAACTCGTTCTTCGACTTCAACACGGCGATGTTCGAGAACCAGCCAGAAGAGGGCACGCGGGGTCTCGACGACGCCCGCCTGGCCGAGATCGCGACCGGCGTCGACGGGGTCACGTCGGCGTCGCAGATCACCCAGTGCATCGACGACCAGGAGTTCGCGTCGTGGGTGGGCGCGGCCACCGAGCGCGCGCTCGACGGTCCCCTGCCCAACAGCAACGTCCAGTCGTTCCGCGGCACCCCCACCGTGCTCGTCAACGGCCAGCAGTACGAGTTCAGCCAGCCGTTCACCAACGAGGAGTTCCGCAACTTCGTCGTGACCGCCGCCGGCAACAGCTACGCGGACGCCGCGACCGCGACGCCCACGCCCGCGTCGACCGAGGCACCCGCCGAGGAGGCGCCGGCCGAGACGCCCGCCGGCTAGGTCGTCATGCGGGGGTGCGGCAGCACCCCGTCGAGCGCGTCGGTGCGCAGCGGCAGCTCGTGCAGCGCGACGTCGCGCACCGCGCCGGCGTCGAGCGTGAGCGTGAGGTAGGTGGCCCGCGGCTGGCGCCGACGGTCGGTCGGCGAGCCGGGGTTCAGCAGCCGCAGGCCGGCCGGGGTGGTCGTGTCCCACGGGATGTGGCTGTGGCCGAAGAGGAGCAGGTCGGTCTCGGGGAAGGCGCGGTCCATCCGGGTCTCGCGCCCCTCCTTCTGCCCTGTCTCGTGGACGACGGCGAGGCGGACCCCGTCGATCGTCGTGCGGGCCACCTCCGGCAGGCGGGCGCGCAGGTCGTCGCCGTCGTTGTTGCCCCAGACGGCCACGAGGAGGCGGGCCCTGGCCTCGAGCTCGTCGAGCAGCGGCACGCCGGTCCAGTCGCCCGCGTGGACGACGACGTCCGCCCTCTCGACCGCGCTCCACACGGCCGCGGGCACGGCCTTCGCCTTCTGCGGGACGTGGGTGTCGGACACGACGACGACGGAGGTGCTCATGGCGCCCAGGGTAGGCGGGCAGGATGGGGCCGTGCGTGTCTCCGTCGTGATCCCGGTCCGCGACGACGCACGTCACCTCGAGGTCTGCCTGCGGTCGCTGGCCCGCCAGACCGTGCTGCCCGACGAGGTCGTCGTCGTCGACAACGGCAGCTCGGACGACAGCGTCGCCGTCGCGCTCGCCGCGGGCGCCCGCGTGCTGCACCAGCCCGTCGTCGGCATCGCCGCCGCGGCCTCGACCGGCTACGACGGTGCGCTCGGCGACCTCGTGGGGCGCTGCGACGCCGACAGCGTGCTGCCGCGCACCTGGGTCGCAGAGCTCTCGCGCAGCTTCGCCGAGCACCCCGAGACCGTCGCGGTCAGCACCGGCGCCCGCTTCTACGACGCCCCCGTGGGCCTGCAGCGGATCCTCTCGCTCGGCTACGTCGGGGCTTACCACGTGCTCGTCGGGGCCGGCCTCGCGCACTGGCCGCTCTTCGGCTCGACGATGATGATGCGGCGCTCGGCCTGGGAGGCGGTGCGCGACGAGGTGCACCGCCGCGACGCCGGGCTGCACGACGACATGGACCTCGCGGTGCACCTCGGCGACCTCGTGCTCGGGCAGCCGGGGCGCATCGTGTGGCGCCGCGACGTCGTCACGGCGATCTCGGCCCGCCCGTTCGCGCGTGGCGGCCGACAGTGGCTCCGCAGCACGCGTGCCGTCCGGTCGTTCGCGGTGCACGGACGGGACGGGGTGCCGTTCGTCCGCTGGTGGCGCCGCGACCCGTTCTCGCTGCGCGCGGGGCTGACGGGCGGCGGATCGGGCGGGGCACGCCGGGCGAGATCCGGCCCTCGGGCACGCTGACGCGGTTCGATGGGTGCGGTCGACCGCTGGGGTCGACGACCCGTGCCGCCGAGACCGGCGCACCGAGACGAAGAGGACACCACGTGGCCATATTCCGCAGCCGCGAGGGCGACGCGACGGCCGACGCCGCGCAGGCAGTCGCCACCCAGGCCAACCAGTGGGGCGACCCGTTCGGGCGACTCGCCACGCGCTCGATCCAGATCATCGTCGTCGTGGTGGTCGTCGCAGGCCTCATCTACTCGTTCAAGACCCTGAGCCTCGTCACCATCCCAGTGCTCCTCGCCCTCATCTTCGCGTCGGCCATGCACCCGGTGGTGTCGTGGCTGCGGCACCACCGGGTGCCCTCGCTGCTCGCCACGCTGATCGCCCTCGTCGGCATCCTCGGCGTGCTCGGCCTCGTCGGCTGGCTCGTCGTCTGGGCGGTCGAGAACCAGGCGTCGTCGCTCGTCTCGTCAGCGCAGAAGGGCATCGGCCAGCTGCAGGACTTCATCACGACGCTGCCGTTCTCGATCACCGACGAGCAGGTCGAGAACGTCCGCGACACCGTCGTGAACTTCCTGACGAGCGCCTCCTTCGGCTCGGGCGCCCTCGCCGGCGCGAGTGCCGTCGGCAGCTTCGCCACGGGCCTCGTGCTGATGATCGTGGTGCTGTTCTTCTTCCTCAAGGACGGGCCGGCCATCTGGGAGTTCATGCTCCGTCCGTTCCGCGGCCAGCAGTACGCCCGTGCGCGCCGCATCGGCGACAAGACGGTGTCGACCCTGGGCGGGTACGTGCGCGGCACGGCCACCGTCGCCGCCGTCGACGCGATCGGGATCGGTGTCGGCCTCTGGATCATCGGGGTGCCCCTCGCGCTGCCGCTGGCCGTCGTCGTGTTCCTCACCGCGTTCATCCCGCTCGTCGGAGCGACCGCGGCCGGCATCCTCGCTGCGCTCGTGGCGCTCGTCGCCAACGGGCCGATCGACGCCATCTGGGTCATCGCCGTCGTCGTGCTCGTCAACCAGCTCGAGGGCAACCTGCTGCAGCCCGTGCTGATGGGCCACACGCTGCAGCTGCACGGCCTCGTCATCCTCGTCGCCCTGACCGCGGGCACAGTGCTCGGCGGCATCGTCGGCGCCGTGATCGCCGTGCCGCTGACGGCCGTCGCCTGGGGCATCGTCGGCGTCTGGAAGGGGCCGGACCAGCCGGCGGAGATGTTCCGGCAGAAGAGACCGGAAGAAGTCCGCTAGCTCACCGCTGGTGCGCGCAGGAGGCGCGGTGTCCGTTCGACGGGCACCGCGCCTCCTTCGTGTCCCGGTCCAAAAAAATGTGCGCGATCTGCACGGAAATGGTTGCGGATCGTCAACTGAGGCGTATGGTTGTGGTTCTACAACTACCTGGCCGACGACGTCCGGGCCCCCACATCTCAGAGTCACCACGGAGCCGACCTTGTCGCAGACCACCACCACCGCTGCCGCGGGCGCGGGCACGAAGCCCGCCGCGCCGCACGAGCCGGGCGAAGCGCCCGGCATGAGCCACCGCGAAGTCCTCACGGCCCTGTCGGGCCTGCTGATGGGCATGCTCGTGGCGATCCTCTCGTCGACCGTCGTGTCGACCTCGCTGCCGCGCATCGTCAGCGACCTGAACGGCAGCCAGACCTCGTACACCTGGGTCATCACGGCGACGCTGCTCGCGACCACCGTCAGCACGCCGCTGTGGGGCAAGTTCTCCGACCTCACGAACCGCAAGGTGCTCCTGCAGGTGGCGCTCGTGCTCTTCGTGCTCGCGTCGGTCGCGGCCGGGTTCTCGCAGAACACCGCGACGCTGATCACGTTCCGCGTGTTCCAGGGCCTCGGCGCCGGCGGCCTCACCGCCCTGGTGCAGGTCGTCATGAGCGACATCATCAGCCCGCGTGAGCGCGGCCGGTACATGGGCTATCTCGGCGCCGTGATGAGCGTCGGCACCATCGGCGGCCCGCTGCTCGGCGGCGTCCTGACCGACTCGATCGGCTGGCGGTGGAACTTCTTCGTCGGCGTGCCCGTCGGCGTCGCCGCGCTCATCGTCATCCAGCGCACCCTGCACCTGCCCCCGAAGCCCAAGAAGGCCGTCGTTGTCGACTACTGGGGCGCCGGCCTGATCGCCGGCGGCGTCTCGCTGCTGCTCGTCTGGGTGTCGCTCGGCGGCAAGCAGTTCGAGTGGGCCTCGACCACCAGCTGGCTGATGGGCGTCGGCGCGGCCGTGCTGCTCGCGCTGGCCGTCGTCGTGGAGTTCCGCTCGAAGGAGCCGATCATCCCCCTGACGCTCTTCAAGAACCGCACCTTCACCTTCGCGGTCGTCGCCTCGCTCAGCGTGGGCGTCGCGATGTTCGGCACCAGCGTGTTCCTCGGCCAGTACATGCAGCTGGCCCGCGGCCAGTCGCCTACCATGGCGGGCATCCTGACCCTGCCGATGGTGCTCGGCCTGCTCATCTCGTCGATGGTCGCCGGCGCGCTCATCTCGAAGTACGGCAAGTGGAAGCCCTACATGATCGTCGGCTCGATCCTGCTGGCGGCCGGCCTGTTCCTCATGTCGACCATCGAGTACGACACGAACTTCGCGATCGTCTCCGTCTTCATGGCGATGATGGGCCTCGGCATCGGCATGGTGATGCAGAACCTCGTGCTCGTCGTGCAGAACTCGGTCGACGTCAGCGTCGTGGGCGCCGCCTCCTCGAGCGTCGCGTTCTTCCGCAGCCTCGGCGGCACCATCGGCGTCTCGGTCATGGGCGCGGTGCTCGGCACCAAGGTCTCCGGCTACATCACCGACGGCCTCACCGACGCGGGCGTCGACCCCAGCGCCCTCGGCAGCGGCGGCTCGACGAGCATCCCCGACCTCAGCACCGTTCCCGGCCCGATCCGCACCATCATCGAGTCGGCCTACGGCCAGGGAGTCGCCGACGTGTTCCTCATCGCGGCACCGCTCGCCGTCATCACCATCGTGTTCGTCTGCCTGCTGCCGAACGTCGAGCTCGGCACCAAGACCGGCATCCAGCGGGCTGCCGCGTCGGGTGACGGTGCTGGTGCGGCTGGTTCCGGTGCTGCTGGTGCCGGTGCGGCTGCTGCCGACCCTGACGACGCCTCGGCGGTCGAGAAGGGCGTCGCGGCCACGGCAGGGCTCGCCCCGTCCGTGTCGAGTGCACCCGCCAGCACGACCGACGGCGCCTCGACGCCCGCTCCCACGTCGCCCGTCGACCAGGGCGACGACGAGCCCGTCGTCGACCCTGCGGGCACGGGGAGGGACACGCGCACGGCTCCGGCGGCGGCCGCGGCCGGGCGACGCCACCACTCCCACGCCACGACGGGCACCGGTACCATCGACACCATCATCGCCACCGGTGCCGCCGAGGTGGCAGGCCACCCCGTGTCGGACGACGAACTGGCCGAGAGCCCGGTGTTCTCGTCCCTGGTCGAGGAGAAGGATGTCGCAGCCGACCGATGACGGCACGCCCGCGGGCGCGGTGCTAGACGCACCGCGCCCGGTCCGCTTCACCGCACCGCGGCTGGCCAGCCCGGACGACGACGGCCGCGAGGGCCTGATGGCGAGCGTCGTCGACGAGATCGGCTCGATGATGGTCGAGGCCAAGCGGACGATCGCCGCGGCGGCCTCCCGGTTCGACCCGGACGTGCCGCCCACCGCGTTCTACGTGCTCCGCTACGTCATGAAGCACCAGCCCTGCACCGCTGGCGACATCGTCAAGGCGATGGCCCTCGACAAGAGCGCCGTCAGCCGCCAGGTCGCCCTGCTGCGCGAGGCGGGGTTCGTCGACGTCGTGCCCGACGCCGCCGACGGCCGCGTGATGACGCTCGGCAGCACCGACCGCGCCGAGGCCCGGATGCTGGAGGTGCGGCACGAGAACCGCGCCGTGTTCCGCAGCCACGTGGAGGGCTGGACCGACGACGAGCTCGGCGAGTTCGCCGGCTGGCTGCACCGTTTCAACACGCCCGCCGACCCGCGGTAGGCGACCCGCGCCTCCTCGGTGCTGCGTCGTCGACCTGGCCGGCTGGCCGGATCGGCGTTCGCCGTCCCTTTCACGTTGGTTCGGGGTGGTCCGTCGGCGAGCCGAGCCACGCATCCCTGCGCCACAGACGACGAAGGCCCCCTCCCGGTGCGGGAGGGGGCATTCGTCGTGCAGGTGCTAGATCGTGGCCGTGTCGATCACGAAGCGGTAGCGGACCTTGCTGCCGACGACGCGCTCGTAGGCGTCGTCGATGTCGTCGGCGCTGATCGTCTCGATCTCGGCGCCGATGTGGTGCTCGGCGCAGAAGTCGAGCATCTCCTGCGTCTCGGGGATGCCCCCGATGTTCGAGCCGGCGAGGCTGCGACGGCCGCCGATGAGCGAGCCGGCGCCGAACGACTGCGGGTTCTCGGGCAGGCCGACGAACACCATCGTGCCGTTGAGGCGGAGGGTGCGGGCGTAGGCGTCGATGTCCATGTCGGCCGAGATCGTGTTGATGATCAGGTCGAACGAGCTGCGCAGCTGCTTGAAGGTCTCAGGGTCGCTCGACGCGTAGTAGTGGTCGGCGCCGAGCTTGAGGCCGTCCTCCTGCTTGGACAGCGTCTGGCTGATGACGGTGACCTCGGCGCCCATGGCGTGCGCGATCTTGACGGCCATGTGGCCGAGGCCGCCCATGCCGACGACGGCGACCTTCTTGCCGGGGCCGGCACCCCAGTGCTTCAGGGGGGAGTAGGTCGTGATGCCGGCGCAGAGCAGCGGCGCGGCCTCGTCGAGCGCGATGCCCTCGGGGATCGACAGCACGTAGTTCTCGTCGGCGACGATCTGCTTGGCGTAGCCGCCGTAGGTCTCTTCGCCCGAGTACTGGCGGCCGTTGTAGGTGGGCACGTTGCCCTTGACGCAGAACTGCTGCTCGCCCGCGATGCAGTTCTCGCACTCGCGGCAGCTGTCGACGAAGCAGCCGATGCCGACGCGGTCGCCGACCTTGTGCTTGCTCACGTCGGAGCCGACCTGGGTGACGACGCCGGCGATCTCGTGGCCGGGGACCATCGGGAAGATGGCCTTGCCCCACTCTTCGCGGGCCTGGTGGATGTCGCTGTGGCAGACGCCGGCGAAGGCGATGTCGATCTGGACGTCGTTCGGGCCGACGTCGCGCAGCTGGATGGTCGAGCGCTCGAAGGGCGCGCCGGCCGAGGGGGTCTGGATGACGGGGACGGTGGTGGGCATGGAGATACCTCCGTGTGGTGGCGGGTCGTGCGCACCCGGGTGCGGGCGCGCGGGATCCCGACGTCGTCGTGGGGATGCGTCCAGCCTAGGCACGGCCGCCGACACCGGCTCCTGACGGGAACCGTTCTCACACAGCCTTCGTCCGGACTCGGACGGAGCCGCAGGAGGCGCGGGCTCAGCCGAGCAGGTCGGCCTGCCAGACGAGGGCGGCGGCCCCGACGAGCGGGCTCTCGTCGCTGAGGCCGGAGCGGACGACGCGGACGCGACGGGCGTAGCCGTTGACGGGCGCCTCCTCGACGGTGGCCCTGACCAGGTCGAGGTAGTCGTCGCTCACACGAGAGAAGCCCCCGCCGATCGCGGCGACGTCGAGGTCGAGCAGCGTCGTCACGGACGAGATGGCCTCGCCGACGGCGTTCGCCGAGCGGCGCACGGCCGCGACGGCGATCTCGTCGCCGGCGACGTACCCGGCGGCGAGGTCCTCGCCTCGCTCGCCCTGCCAGCCCTGCTGCTGCGCCCAGCGCACGACGTTGGGGCCCGAGGCGATGACCTCGAGGGTGGCGGCCCAGGCGTTCTCGCCGGCGGGGCGGTCGGCGATCTGGATCTGGCCGATGTGGCCGGCGTTGCCGGTGCCGCCCGAGAGGAGGCGGCCGTTCACGATGAGCCCGCCTCCGACGCCCGTCGAGACGGTGATGGCGACGGCGTTGTCGACGCCCTGCGTGGCGCCGACCCAGTGCTCGGCGAGGGCGAGGCTCACGCCGTCGAGGCGGAGGGTCACGGGGAGGTCGGCGGTGTCGGCGTCGGGCCTGTCGCTGGCCTCGGCCAACAGCTCGAGGACGAGCGCGCGCAGCGGGAAGCCGCGCCAGGACGGAAGGTTGATCGGCGAGACCGTGCCCTCGACGAGGTCGACCGGGCCCGCGCTGCCGATGCCGGCGCCGACGAGGACGTCGTCGTCGCCGAGCGCCGCGAGCGCGTGGCGGACGACGTCGCGGACGGCGTCGGCCAGCTGGTCGCTCGTCGAGTCGTGGCCGGTGGGGCGGCGGTCGCGGCTGCCGAGGGAGAGGACGCCGTCGGCCGCGACGAGCGCGGCCTCGACCTTGGTGCCGCCGACGTCGACGGCCAGAGCGTAGTCAGTCACCGCGCCAGCGTAGTGCGGCGCCCGGTCCGGGCGGGCGAGGGGCGAGGGCCGCACGACGGGAGCCCGGTGCGGCGACGGGGCTCGCCCGTCCGGTGCGCCGGCGGCCTGCGCCCGCCCGAGCCGCCCGTAGGGTGTCGACATGGACCAGTCTGCACGCCGCGTCGTCGTCATCGGCGACGCCCTCATCGATGAGCTGCGCACCCCCTCCGGATCGGACGACCACGTCGGCGGCGCCGGCCTCAACGTCGCCGTCGGGCTCGCCCGGCTCGGCGTCGCCACCACGCTGCTCGCCTCGGTCGGCGACGACGCCGACGGGGCGTCGATCCGCTCGTACCTGGCCGAGCACGGCGTCGAGCTCGTCGCCACGACCAACCCGCTCGGCACCGGCCGCGCGGTGAGCGAGCGCGTCGACGGTGAGCCGACCTACGCCTTCAGCGACGCGGCCGTCGCCCGCGGCCTCGACTTCGGCGAGGCGCAGCTCGCCGCGATCGCGGCCGCGCCGCTCGTGGCCGTCAGCTCGTACCCGTTCGACGACGCCCGGCTGACCGAGCGGCTGCTCGCCGCCGTGGGCGCGGAGCCGCGGCGGCTCGTCGTCGACCCGAACCCGCGCCCCGGGTTCCTGCGCGACCCCGAGGCCTTCGCGACCGGCTTCGCTGCCGCCGCCGCCGCCTCCTCGTTGGTCAAGATCGGCGAGGACGACGCGGCGCTGGTCGCCGGCGGCACGCTCGACGAGTGGCAGGAGGCGCTGCTCGCGTCGGGCGCCGGGGGAGTGCTCGCGACGCGCGGCTCCGACGGGGCCAGCCTGACGCTCGCCGGGCACGCGCCGCTGCGGCAGGGCATCGCGTCGCTGGACGGCGACGTCGTCGACACCATGGGCGCGGGCGACGCGACGTTCGCCTCCGTGGTGGCGTCGTCGCTCGCGCGGTCGGCGGGCCCGGGGAGCGTCGACTGGGAGGCGGCGCTCACGGACGCGATGCGGGTCGCGGCCGCGACCGTGCGCGCGCCCGGCGCACTCCTCCGCCGCCCCTAGCTCCCGGCGCCCTAGCTCCCGGCCTTCGCCTCACTGGNGACTGACCACTCGACGGTGGTGAGCCGGTCCTAGCCGCGCTGCTCGGCGAGCGTGCGGGCCTTCGCCGACAGGTACCAGTGCGAGCGGGCGCCGGTCTCGACGGGCTGCATGCCGACGACGACCTTGCCACGGGAGTGGTGCTCGGCGAGGTCCTCGTAGGCCTGCGCGATGTTGTCGAACGGGTAGAAGCCCGAGATCAGCACCCGCACCTTGTTGTCGGCGATCAGCTTCGCGAGCGCCGCCAGGATCATCGACGGCTCGGTGTCGCCGCGCTCGGCGGTGATGAACCGGATCTCGACGTCGAGGCGGTGCTCGCTCGAGCTGAAGCGCGACTCGGGCACGCCGAGCGCGGTGCTGAGCGCCGGGTTGTCACCGCCGAAGTTGTCGATGAACGCCGTGACCGGGCGGCCCGCGGCTTTCTCGATGCGCTCCTGCAGTCCTTCGCCGTAGTCGACGGGAGTGACGCCGATCTGGCGCAGGTAGTCGTGGTTGCCGGGGCTGCAGGTGCCGATCACCTTGGCTCCGGCCGCCAGGGCGAGCTGGCACTCGATGTGGCCGACGCCTCCCGCCGCGGCGGTGATGACGACGACGTCGCCCTCGCCGAGGTGCAGCGAACGGACGATGTCGTAGGCGGTGGCGCCGGCGAGGTAGAGCCCGCCCGCGACCTCCCACGAGACGCTGCTCGGCTTCCGGACGACCGCGGTGGCCGGGACGGTGATCCAGGTGGCGTGGGCGCCGCCGCCGACGGCGTGGCCGATCACCTCGGTGCCGACCGCGAGGTCGCGCACCGCCGAGCCGCGCTTCTTGACGATGCCCGCGAAGCACGAGCCCTGGTGGGCCGGGAACGTCTGCGGGAGGCGGTCCTGGAAGTCGCCCGCGCGGGTGAAGTTCTCGATGTGGTTGAGCCCGGCGCACACGACCTCGACGACGACCTCGTCGTCGGCCGGGACCGGCAACTGCTGCGGGACGAAGTGCAGCTCGTCGATCTCCCCGTACCGGTCGTACTCCACTGCTCTGCCTGTCTTGACCATGGCGTGCCTCCTCGCGACGTGAGCCGAGTCTGCTCCTGAGGAGGCGCGGCGGGTCGAGAACGGGCTGGGAGTTCTGTCGTGCGCTCGCGGAGCGGCCCGGGGCGGCACCGGCGCCACCGAGCGGCGCTCGGTGCGGCTAGAGCTCGCTCGTCGGCACGCTGAAGGTGTCGCACGCCGTCGGGCCGCCGGCGCGACCGGCTTCGAACCACTTCGTGCGCTGGTCGGCCGAGCCGTGCGTCCAGGTGTCGGGGTCCACCCGGCCGCCCGACGCCTCCTGGATCCGGTCGTCGCCGACCGCGGCGGCGGCGTCGAGCGCGTCGGCGACCTGCTCGCGCGTCACGGGCTCGAGGAACGTCTCGCCGAACTCGTTCTGGATCGTCGTCGCGGAGCCCACCCAGGCGCCGGCGTAGCAGTCGGCCTGCACCTCGAGGCGGATCGTGTCGGAGCCGGGGCCCGTCTGGCTGCGGTCGGCGCGGTCGAACGCGCCGCTCAGCTGCTGGATGTGGTGGCCCCACTCGTGCCCGACGACGTACATCTGGGCGAGGGGCCCGGCCGAGGCGCCGAACTGCTCGCGCAGCTGGTCGAAGAAGTCGGTGTCGACGTAGAGCGCACGGTCGGGCGGGCAGTAGAAGGGCCCGGTCGCGCTGGTGGCGCCCCCGCAGCCCGTGTCGACGGAGGAGGTGAAGAGGAAGAACTCGGGGCTCGCGTAGCCCTGGATGCCCACCTGAGGGGCGGCCGAGGCCCAGTAGGTGTCGAGCGAGTCGGCGGCCCCCGCCATGCGGCAGTCGATGCTCGCGTTCGCGTCGGCGCCCGTGGTGCAGCCCTCGAGCGCCTCGCCCTCGACCTGTTGTGCCGGGCCGACCTGCGCACCGCCGACGAGGCCCGAGAGGTCGACGCCGGTGAACTGGCTGATCAGCGCGACGACGATGACGCCGACGATGCCGACCCCGCCCGCGGCGATGCCGGTCGTGCGGCCGCGGCCCGCGCGCTTGACCTTGCTGCTGTCGATGCGGGTGTCGTCGTTGAAGGACATGGAGCAGACGTTACTGCCCCGGCGAGACCAGGGACCGGAGGGGAGGGGAGGGTGCGGCCCGGACCGGGGTCGGGGCCGGGACTGGGCAGGGGCCCGCAAGCCGCTAGAGGCCGCGGCGCTCCTGCTCGGCCTGCTCGGCGGCCTCGCGCTCGGCGCGCAGCACGGCACGGCCGGCGTCGCGCTCCTTGACGCGCAGCTCTTCGTCGCGCACCTCGGCGAGGTTGGCGCGCTCGGTGACGAGCCACTGCGGCATCTCCTCGAGGAGGGCGTGGATCTGGTCGGTGGTGAGCGCGTCGTCGACGCCGGCCCGGGCGAGGCCCGAGATCGTGACGCCGAGCTTCTGCGCGACGACGGGGCGCGGGTGCGGGCCGGTGCGACGCAGCTCGGCGAGCCACTCGGGCGGGTTCGCGGTCAGCTCGGCGAACTCCTCGCGGGTGACGGGGCTGGCCTGGAACGACTCGGGGGTCGCCGGCAGGTGCACCCCGAGCTTCTTCGCGGCCGTGAAGGGCTTGAGGGTCTGCGGGCTCTTGCCGTTGGGGGTCTCCGAGGTCATCCCGCAAGGGTACCGCCCGGGCGGACCGGAGCCGGGGCCGCCGCCCATGCCTGTGGACGGGCGACAGGGGCGCCTGACACGGGAGGAGGCACGGGCCACGGGCCAGGGGACGGAGGCCGCCCGGTAGCCTGGCGCGATGACGACCGAGCCGAGCCGCGCCTCCTTCCGCATCGGCTTCGTGCCCGGCGTGACCCTCTCGAAGTGGTCGCGGCTCTGGGAGGAGCGGCGCGACGACCTGCCCCTCGACGTCGTCGAGGTGACGGGCGACGCGACCGAGGTGCTCGACGTGCTCCGCGGCGACGACCGCGTCGACATGGTGCTGGCCCGGCTGCCGCTGGCGCTCGGCGACGACTTCTCGTCCATCGCGCTCTACGAGGAGCGCGCCGTCGTCTGCTTCGGCAAGGAGCACCCGCTGGCCGCCGCGGGCAAGGACGACGAGCTCTCGCTGGCCGACCTCTCCGGCGAGGTACGGCACGATCTCGACCCGGCCCTCGACGAGGCGCAGGCGATCGAGGTGGTCGCGACCGGCTCCGGCGTCGCCGTGATGCCGCAGTCGCTCGCCCGGCTGCACGGACGCTCGGGCGTGACGCACCGGTTCCTCTCCGACGTGCCGCCGACGACGATCGCGCTCGTCTGGCCGATCGGCGAGCTCGACGACGACATCGACGACTTCATCGGGGTCGTCCGCGGACGCACCCGCAACAGCAGCCGGTCGAGGAGGCGCGACGACGACGCCCAGGAGGCGCCCGCCGCCAAGGCCAAGGGTCCCGGCAAGGGCGGCGCCGCGGGCGGCAAGGGCGCGGCCGGCGGTCGCGGCTCGGGGCCCGGCCAGAAGAAGACGCCGCCCGGCGGTCGCGGCGGGCCGCAGCGCGGCACCGGCCGCAGCCGCCCGCGCCGCGGCCGCTGACCCGCGCCTCCTGCTGGCTGGCCCGGCCCGCCTGGCATGCTGACGCACATGAGCGAGAGCACCGACGGCGAGAAGCCGGTCCCGAGGCGGTTCCGACGCTTGAGGTTCAACCCCCTGCGCGACGTCCTGCCCTGTGTGGCGGTCGTGGTCGGGTCGTTCCTCGTCGTCCGGGCGGCGATCGGGCGCAGCCCCGGCGACGACATCGTGTGGCTGGTCATGGGGCTCGTACTGACCACCCTCGGGATCGTGGTCTTCTTCGTCAACCGCTGGCAGGCGCGGCGCGGGCATTAGGGTCGCAGCGTGTGGAGATGGCGTGTGTCGGGTGTCTTCCTCGTCGTCCTCGGAGCGGTCGTCCTCGTCGTCGGCCTGTGGGCCACGGACCAGTGGCTGTCGGGTGCTCCGAGCGACAGGGGCCGGGGGCATCCCCTGCTCGTCGTCCTCTCGGGGGCGACCTTCATGGTGGTCGGCATCGGCCTCTTCTCGACGCCGGGGCGCGAATGGACCCCCCCGACCAGGGGCGACGAGATCATGGACCGTGCGCGCCGTGCCCACGAGGAGGCGCACCGGGACGCCGCCCGCCGCGCTCGCCGAGCTGCGTGGCGTTCCCGGTTGCCCCGCTGGCTCTCTCGGCGGGCCTCCGGTGAGTAGGAGGCGTCGCTCGCCGAGGCGGACCGCCCGCATCACCTGGGGCCAGACGTGGCGAGCCGGCCTGTTCGGAGGTGCCCTCACCGGCGCCCTCGCGATGACGTGCTCCCTCGTGGGCCAGGGCCTGCCGCAGTCGGCTCCGGGCGAACCGGCGAGCACGGCTCTCTGGAGCCTGGCCTTCCTCGTGGCCGCGGCGGCCGTGGTCGGCCTCCCTCTCGGCGCCGTCGTGGCGGCGTGCGCCTGGGGCATCGCGAGGGTGGGTGCGCGGCGGGGCTCTCCGGGCGAGGTCCACGTCGTCGTGTTGCTCTCCGCCACGGTCCTCCTGACCGTGGGAGTGGCGGTCGGACTGGCGGGGTGGTCCCGGGCTGATCCGACGGACGGCCTCGGGCTCGTCGTCGGAGGCTCCCTCGGGGGGCTCGTCACCGTGCTGCTCCTGCTGCGGGTCGTCCGGACCCGTGAGCAGCCGGCCGACGGCGCCGGCTCCGGCTGAGGCGTCGAGCCCGTCCGCAGGCCTCCCGGCCGTCCGACGCGCTCGCCGAGCCTGTGCCCTGGTGCATGATCGTCGGATGAGGGAGAGGACCCGCCGCCACCGGCTGACCGTCGCGGCGGTCCTGGCCGTCCTCACCGCGGTCGACCCGTACGGTCTCGAGCCCGGCACGCCGGAGGGGCCTCCGGCAGACGAGTACGAGCCGGAGGCCCTCGACCTGGCCCGTGTGCTCCTCGCAGAGGGGGCCGTGACCGTGCGTGACGTCGAGGACGTCTGGGCGCACTGGTTCTCGGAGTCCCTCGTGCTCAGGCTCGGAGTCGACCGGATGGCCCGGCTGGTCGACGAGCTCAACGCGCTCGTCCCCGCGGCAGGGGCGAGTGGCTTGCCACTTTGCGGGGCCTGACGGGGCCCAGAAGCCCGCGAAGGGGCAACCCGAGCGTCGTGGCGGTGCGGCAGGCCCGCTGGTACCGTCCCCGCATGACCTGGCCCGCCGTGCACGTCTCCCGTCCGATCGAGCACGACGTCGCCGCCGTGTCGCGGGTCGCGGGCGACCCGGCTCAGCTGCCGTCGTGGGCGGCCGGCCTCAGCAGCGGCGTGCGGCACGAGGCCGGGCGGTGGCTCGCCGACTCGCCGATGGGCGTCGTCGAGGTGGCGTTCACCGGGCCCGTCGAGCTCGGCGTCCTCGACCACGACGTGACGCTCCCCGACGGCACCGTCGTGCACAACCCCCTCCGAGTGCTGGCCAACGACCGGGGCAGCGAAGTGGTCTTCACCCTCTTCAGGCGGCCGGGCACCTCCGACGCCGACTTCACCGCCGACGTCGAGGCCGTCGAGCGCGACCTCGACCGGCTCGCCGCCCTGCTCGACGAGCTCGCGCCGTGACCCCGTCCGACGAGCTCGTCCGCTGACTTCACTCGACGAGCCGGGCGACTTGCCCCTTTCTGTTGCCTCACGCGGAATGAGGCAGCAGGAAGGGGCAACTCGATCGTCGATCGGAGCGAGGCGAGGGCGAGGGCGAGCGCGAGGTCGAAGGAGAACGTGAACGTCACGCGAGGCGGCCAGCCCCTTACGCTGGCTGCATGTCGATGAAGACCTGCCTCCTGACCGGCGCCGGACGGCGCGAGAGCATCGGGCGGGCCGTGGCCCGCGACCTCGCCGCCGACGGCTGGGACCTCGCCCTCGCCACCTGGGACCCGTACGACGACTCCATGAGCTGGGGCGCCCGCCCGGGCGACCTCTCCGAGCTGGTCGCCGAGGTCGAGGGCCTCGGGCGGAGGGCCCGCGTCTACCAGGCCGACCTCTCCGACGCGGCGACCCCCGCCCGTCTCCTCGCGCAGGTGAACGCCGACCTCGGGCCCGTCACCGGCCTCGTCCTGTCGCACTCGCAGAGCGTGGACTCGTCGATCCTCGACACCTCCGTCGAGGCCTTCGACCGGCACTTCGCCGTCAACACCCGTGCCGCCTGGCTGAGCATCAAGGCGCTCGCCGAGCAGCTGCCTCCCCTCGACGAGCTGCCCGACGGCGCCCGCGTCGTGGCGCTCACGAGCGACCACACCGTGCACAACCTGCCCTACGGCGCGAGCAAGGGCGCCCTCGACCGCATCGTGATCGCCGCTGCCCGCGAGTTGGCTCACCTCGGCATCTCGTCGAACGCCGTCAACCCGGGACCGGTCGACACCGGCTGGATGGACGACGACACCCGACGCACGCTCACCGCGCTGCAGCCGACGGGTCGCCTCGGCACTCCCGAGGACGTCTCGCGCACCGTCCGGTTCCTGATGTCGCCCGAGGGCCGCTGGGTCACCGGCCAGCTGATCACGACCGACGGCGGCATCTCCGTCTGACGAAGAGGCACGGGCCGGGACGAGGAGGCGCGGTCACGGTCGAGGAGGCGCGGTCACGGTCGAGGAGCCGCGGCCGCGGTCCCGCAGGCGCCGCCCTCCTCGTCTGTGCCCCTTCCCCGCAGACGCGCGAGCGCCCTACCCTCTGCACATGACCGACTCCGTGCCTCCTGTCACCTTCCCCACCGTCGTGTTCGAGGCCCGCCCGGGCGTCACCGGACTCGTGGTGCCGCCCGACGAGCTCGCGGTGCTCGGCGCCGGGAAGCGCCCGGCCGTCGTCGTGACGGTGCACGGCACCGGCGACGCCCCCACCGAGCCCTACACGTACCGCAACACGGTGGGCAGCATGGGCGGCCAGCTCCTCCTGTCGCTCAGCGCCGAGCACCGTCGGGCGTCCGGGCTGGTCGGCGGCCAGCAGGTGGAGGTGACGCTGGCGCTCGACACGGAGCCCCGGGTGGTCGAGGTGCCCGCCGTGCTCGCCGAGGCGTGGGCCGGGGACGACGCCCTCCGCGCTTCCTTCGAGGCCCTGTCGCCCAGCAGGCAGAAGGCCCTGACGCTGCCGATCGCCGACGCGAGGACGGACGCGACCCGCGAGCGGCGAGTGGCTGCCGCGCTCGACGCGCTGCGCGGCTGACGCAGCCAGCCACGCAGGCTGACGCAGCCAGCCACGCAGGCTCACGCAGCCGGACCGACCCTGCCGCCCGCCCTGCCTGTGCCCCGCCCGAGAAGGCCCGAGGAGGCGCGGGTACCGTCCAGCGCATCCGACAGCCTGAGGAGGCACGATGACGTTCAGCAAGGGCGACCACGTGACGTGGAACACGCCGCAGGGCGAGACCCACGGCACCGTGGTGGACAAGCGCGTGAAGGAGTTCCAGTTCGACGGCCAGACCTTCAAGGCCTCGGGCGACGAGCCGTACTTCATCGTGAAGAGCGACAAGACCGACGCGGAGGCGGCTCACAAGGAGTCGGCCCTCTCGAAGAAGAAGTAGGGGACAGCACCATGGCAGATCTGACCGACGTGACCTGGAACCAGGAAGCCCGCGACAAGATGCTCACCGACGCCGACCGAGTGCTGCAGGACGCCGTCCGCGAGGTCGCGGCCGAGCACGAGGGCGACGACTGGGAGCCCGCCTTCGCCGCGCTGAACGAGCGCCTCAAGGGCCGGTTCATCGACTACGAGCCCGGCCCGGACGTCCGCAAGTACGCCGAGGCGATCGCGCGCGGCGACTACCGCTGATCGAACGGCTCCTGACCGACCCGCTCGTCCGCTGACAGGACCGCGGGTGCGTCGATCCGGCGCACCCGCGGACTGACGGCCACCGCCACGGCCACGACGGCGATCAGGCCGGCCAGGACCAGCAGGGCCGTCGGAGTGCCGAAGCGGCCGGCGAGGGGCCCGACCACCAGCTCGCCCACGGGGATCCCGGCCAGCGTCGCGAGCGTCAGGGCCCCGAAGACCCGGCCGAGGTAGGCGCGCGGCACGAGGGTCTGGATCGCCACGTCGAGCGGCACCGTGAACAGCTCGAGGCCGACGCTCGACACGAAGAGGCCGAGGCAGAGCCAGAACGCCCAGTGCAGCGGGTCGACGTACGGCGCGTCCAGCACCTCCGGCTGGTCCACGTGGGCGCCGGCGAGCAGCACCAGGGGCAGCACCAACGCCGACGTCGCCAGGCACGCGACCGCGAGCCGCAGGCGCCCGCGCAGCCGGCCCGCCCAGACGGCCCCGACGACGAGGCCGAGGGTCTGCACCGCCCCGGCGAAGCCCCACAGCACCCGGCCGAACGACTCGTCCGCCACGAGCGGCCCGATCACCTGCACCCCGCCCGCGAAGCTGAGCTGGTGCACGAACGCGAGCGCCAGCGTCGCTCGCAGCCACGGCGACCGCGCGACGAAGCCGATCCCCGAGCCCAGGTCGTGCAGCAGCGACCCCGAGCCGGAGGCGCCGGTCACCGACCGCGGGACGCGCCCGAACGCCAGCGCCGCCGCCGCCGACAGCCCGGCGCCGACGAGCAGCGCGCTGCCCGTCCCCGCGACGCCGACGAGCGCACCGCCGAGGGCCGTGCCGACGATCAGGCCGACGTTCATGCTGATCCGCGCGAGCACGGTGCCGTCGCGCACGAGGGGCTCGACGAGCACGTCGCGGAGCATCGCGCTCGAGGCGGGGCCGAAGAACGCGGCGGCCGCGCCCGTCAGGGCCGCCGCGACGGCCAGCGTCACGAGGGTCTCGCGCCCCGTCAGCAGCAGCACCCCCGCCGCGACCAGGGAGGCGGCCGAGACCACCGAGGAGGCGGTGGCCACCAGGCGCCGCGGCAGCCGGTCCGCGAGGGCGCCGCCCACGAGGACGAGCACGACGTTCGGCACCGCACGGGCCGCCACGACGAGGCCGAGCTGCGTCGCGTCCGCGCCGAGGTCGACGGCCGCGAAGACCAGGGCCAGGGGGGCCAGGCCGCCGACCACCCACGACAGCAGACGTCCGACCCACAGGGCGCGGAACGCCGGGATGCGCAGCAGCGACCACCTCACGCGGCGAGCCTACGCTCGGCACATGGGGGTCCCGGAGGCGGTGCGATCGCCCGCAGCCCGCCCTAGGCTGGCCCCGATGTCCGCACTCGACGAGCCCGCCGCCGCCTCGCACGAGTCCGTCGTCGAGCAGCCGCCCGCCGCTCCGCCCGGCCGCTACCGCAAGGGCGTCGCCAAGCGCGAGGCGATCCTCGAGGCGGCCCTGCCGGTGTTCGGCAAGGTCGGCTTCCACGGCGCCTCGCTGCGCGAGATCGCGCGCAGCTGCGGCGTCTCGCACCAGTCGCTGATGCACTACTTCGCGACCAAGGACGAGCTCCTCATGGCCGTCCTCCGTCGACGCGACGAGCGCCTCCGGCAGCACTTCGACGACGAGGGCGGCATGCGCCTCGCCGAGCTGGTCGCGCTGGCCGAGTACAACGTCGACGTGCCCGCCGTCATCTCGCTGTTCATCACGGCGTCGGCCGAGGCGACGTCGAGCGACCACCCGGCGCACGACTACTACGCCGACCACTACGACCGGATCATCGGCTCGACCTCGGCGTACCTCGCCGTCGCGGAGGCGCATGGCTGGCTGCGGGACGGCTTCACCGCCGAGTCGGCGGCCCGTGTCGTGCTGGCCGTGCAGGACGGCCTGCAGCTGCAGTGGCTGTACCGGCGCGACGAGGTGCAGGTGGCCGACCTGATGCGGCTCGTCATCGGCACGGTCGTGACCGTGCCGACCGAGCAGCTCGACGACGCCGTGCGCGCGCAGGTCGCCGCCGCCCCGAGCTGAGCCGCTGGGCCCTGCCCTACTTCGAGCTGATCCGCTGGAACTTGCGGATGCTCAGCGGCACGAACACGACGAGCATGACCGCGAGGCCGACGAGCACGGTGACGTACGGGTGCTGCAGCGTCCAGATGTCGGGCACGGGGGTCTCGCCGAGGTTGCCGAACGACGTGCGGGCGGCCTGCACCAGCGACGACACAGGGTTCCACTCGGCGAAGACGCGCAGCACCGTCGGCAGGGTGTCGCTCGGCACGAAGGCGTTCGAGATGAACGTCAGGGGGAACAGGACCATGAACGACGCGTTGTTGATCGTCTCGGGCGTCTTGACGCTCATGCCGAGCAGCGCCATCACCCAGCTGAACGAGTAGCTGAAGAGCAGCAGCAGCGCGATGCCGCCGAGGAACATCAGCGGCGGCGTGTTCACCCGCCAGCCGACCGCGAGGCCGGTGAGCATCATGATCACCATCGAGATCGAGTTGAGTGCGAGGTCGCTGTTCGTCCGGCCGATGAGCACCGCCGACGGGCTCATCGGCAGGGTGCGGAACCGGTCGATGATGCC
Source organism: Frigoribacterium sp. CFBP 13729 (assembly GCF_014841875.1). Taxonomy (NCBI): domain Bacteria; kingdom Bacillati; phylum Actinomycetota; class Actinomycetes; order Micrococcales; family Microbacteriaceae; genus Frigoribacterium; species Frigoribacterium sp. CFBP 13729. The sequence continues at coordinate 193,349 of NZ_JACYUR010000002.1, forward strand.
CTCCTTCAGGTCCTGCGCCATCGCGGCGCCCGAGAAGGTCGAGCCGAAGACGACGGTCTGGGCGAAGATGCCCGCCATCAGGAACTGCGTGTAGTCCGTGCCCTGCACGGCGATCGCGCCGCCGTAGACCTGGCTGAACAGCAGCACGAACATGATCGGCTGCAGCACGGCGAAGATCAGCATGTCCGGCGACCGCTTGACCTTGATCAGGTTGCGCTTCGTCACCGTCCAGCCGTCGGAGGCCCAGGTGCCGAGCCCCGTGGGGCCCAGGGGCGTGAGGGTCTGCGCGAGCGCGCTCGTCGTCGTGGTCATCGCCGCGCCTCCCTCTTGCTCGTCCCGCCCTTGCTCGTCGCGACCGAGCCCGTGTCGGGGTCGTCGTCGTCGACGGCCTTGCGCCCGGTCAGCTGCAGGAACACGTCGTCGAGCGTGGGGCGGCGCATGCCGGCGTCGTGCAGCTCGATGCCCGCGGCGCCGAGGTCGGCCAGGGTGCGCTGCAGCGCGGTCGGGCCGTCGGTGACGGCGACCTCGACCTGGCGGCCGTCGCTGCCGAGCGTCGGCTCGGCGTCGCCGTGCCGCCGCAGTACCTCGAGGGCCTGGGGCGCGCGCGCCTCGTCGACGAGCGCCACGACGAGGCGGTGCCCGCCCACCTGCGCCTTGAGCTGGTCGGCGGTGCCCTCGGCGATGACCCGCCCGCCGTCGATGACGGCGATGTCGTCGGCCAGCCGGTCCGCCTCCTCCAGGTACTGGGTCGTCAGCAGCACCGTGGTCCCGCCGGCGACGAGGGAGGTGATGATGTCCCACAGGGCGAGGCGGCTGCGGGGGTCGAGCCCCGTCGTCGGCTCGTCGAGGAACAGCACGCGCGGGTTCGTCACGAGGGCGCCCGCGAGGTCGATCCGTCGGCGCATGCCGCCCGAGAAGCCCTTGACCGGGCGGTCGCCGGCGGCCGAGAGGTCGAACACGTCGATGAGCTCGCGGGCCCGCTCGCGCGACACCTTCGCGCCGAGGTGGTAGAGCCGGCCGATCATGTCGAGGTTCTCGAACCCGGTGAGGTTCTCGTCGACCGCCGCGTACTGGCCCGAGACGCCGATGGTGCGACGGGTCGACTGGGGGTCGCCGACGACGTCGATCCCGTTGATGGTGGCCGTGCCCGCATCAGGCACCTCGAGCGTCGTGAGCATCTTGACCACGGTCGTCTTGCCGGCGCCGTTGGGCCCGAGCAGCGCCTTCACGGTGCCCTCGGGCACGGTGAGGTCGAAGCCGGTCAGCGCGTGCACCGGGCCCGACTTCGAGCGGTAGGTCTTCGTCAGGCCCGAGGCCTCGATCATCGCCATCTGCGCGCCTCCGACGTGGGGTGACGTCGCCGGACCCCCTGGTTCGGTGACGAGGTGAAAGTACCAGCCGGGAGGCCCGCCCACCAGAGGACGGGTCGGTCCCGGTCGGTGCCGAGGAGGCGTCGGTCGCCTGTGCAGGAGGCACCCGCCGACCGCCACGTTACGGTCGTGTGTCAAACCTTGCCACCTGGCAAGTTCCGGTCTTATCGTGACGGCATGACCACCATCGACCAGCCGGCCCGGCCGGCAGCTGCAGCCCTCCCCGAGTCGATCGGCGACGACGCCGTCGCCCTGGCCCGTCGCTGGGCGCACGAGGCGTCGTCGGCGCCCAGCACCGACTCGGCCCACCTGCTCGCGCAGGTGCTCAAGGACGAGTCGGGCCTCGCCTTCACCATCGGCTTCGTCGACCGCGTCGTCCGCCCCGAGGACCTCAGCGTGGCCGCCCGCAACCTGTCGCGCCTGGCGTCGCAGGTGCCCGCGTTCCTGCCCTGGTACATGCGCGGAGCCGTCCGGGTCGGCGGCGTCGTCGCCCCCGTGCTGCCCGGCGTCGTCGTGCCCGTCGCCCGACGCGTGCTGCGCGGCATGGTCGGCCACCTCATCGCCGACGCCCGGCCCGCCAAGCTCGGCTCGGCCATCAGCAGCATCAAGGCGGAGGGCACGCGCCTCAACCTCAACCTGCTCGGCGAGGCCGTGCTCGGCGACGCCGAGGCCGAGCACCGCCTCGCGGGCACCCGGGCGCTGCTCGAGCGCGACGACGTCGACTACGTGTCGATCAAGGTGTCGTCGATCGTCAGCCAGCTCTCGATGTGGGCCTTCGACGAGACCGTCGAGCGCGTGGTCGAGAAGCTCACGCCCCTCTACGAGCTCGCCGCCCGCTCGCGCGAGCCGAAGTTCATCAACCTCGACATGGAGGAGTACCGCGACCTCGACCTGACGATCGCGGTCTTCACGCGCCTCCTCGACCAGCCGCAGCTGAAGGGCCTCGAGGCGGGCATCGTGCTGCAGACGTACCTCCCCGACGCCCTCGGCGCCCTGCAGGGGCTGACCCAGTGGGCGACCCGACGGGTCGACGCGGGCGGGGCGTCGATCAAGGTCCGCGTGGTCAAGGGCGCGAACCTCGCCATGGAGACCGTCGACGCCGTCGTGCACGAGTGGCCGCTCGCCACCTACGACACGAAGCAGGCCAGCGACACGAACTACAAGCGCGTCCTCGCCTGGGCGCTGACGCCCGAGCGCACGCGCGCGGTGAAGATCGGCGTCGCAGGCCACAACCTCTTCGACATCGCCTTCGCGCACCTCCTCGCCGAGGCGCGGGGCGTCGGCGGCCGCGTCGAGTTCGAGATGCTGCTCGGGATGGCCGAGGGCCAGGCCGAGCTCGTCAAGGCGGACGTCGGCGGGCTGCTGCTCTACACGCCGGTCGTGCACCCGCGCGAGTTCGACGTCGCCATCAGCTACCTGATCCGCCGCCTCGAGGAGAACGCCTCGAGCGAGAACTTCATGTCGGCCGTCTTCGAGCTCGCCTCGAACGAGGCGATGTTCGAGCGCGAGAAGGGCCGGTTCCTCGCCTCGCTCGCCGACGTCGACGTCGAGGCGCCTGCTCCGCACCGCGTGCAGAGCAGGCTCGACGACGCGCAGGCGCTCCGGCCGCGTCAGGCCGGCAGCGGCTTCGACAACGAGCCCGACACCGACCCCGCCAAGGCCGACAACCGCGCGTGGGGCCGCGAGATCCAGCGTCGCTCGACCGACTCGGTGCTCGGCGTCGACCTCATCGAGCGGGCACGGGTGACCGACGCCTCCGTGCTCGACGAGATCGTCGCCGGCGCGGTCGCGGCGCAGCCCGCCTGGGCGGCACGAGGAGGCGCGGGCCGGGCCGAGGTGCTCCGTGCCGCCGCCGTCACGCTGGCCGCCCGACGGGCCGACCTCATGGAGGTCGCCGCGAGCGAGACCGGCAAGACCGTCGCCGAGGGCGACGTCGAGGTCAGCGAGGCGATCGACTTCGCCAACTGGTACGCCCACCTCGCGGAGGAGCTCGACGTCGTCGACGGCGCCGACTTCGTGCCCGAGCGCCTGACGCTCGTGACCCCGCCGTGGAACTTCCCCGTCGCGATCCCCACCGGCTCGACGCTCGCGGCGCTCGCCGCGGGCAGCAGCGTGGTCGTCAAGCCGGCCGGCCAGGCGAAGCGCTGTGGGGCCGTGATGGTCGAGGCGCTGTGGGAGGCGGGCGTGCCCCGCGACGTGCTGCGGCTCGTCGACGTGGACGAGGGAGACCTCGGCCGCCACCTCGTCTCGCACCCTTCCGTCGACCGCGTGATCCTCACCGGTGCCTTCGAGACGGCCGCGCTGTTCACGAGCTGGCGTACCGACCTGCCGCTGCTCGCCGAGACGAGCGGCAAGAACGCGATCATCGTCACGCCGAGCGCGGACCTCGACCTCGCGGCCGCCGACGTCATCAAGTCGGCGTTCGGCCACGCCGGGCAGAAGTGCTCGGCCGCGAGCCTCGTGATCCTCGTCGGCTCGGTCGGCACCTCCGAGCGGTTCCGCCGCCAGCTCGTGGACGCGGCGTCGACCATGCGCGTCGGCTACCCGTCGGAGCCCACGACCCAGATGGGCCCGATCATCGAGCCTGCTTCGGGCAAGCTCGAGCGCGCGTTGACGACGCTCGGCGCGGGGGAGTCGTGGCTCGTCGAGCCCCGCCGGCTCGACGACAGCGGCCGCCTCTGGTCGCCCGGCGTGCGCGCCGGGGTGGCCGCGGGCAGCGAGTTCCACCTGACCGAGTACTTCGGCCCGGTGCTCGGCGTCATGACGGCCGCGACCCTCGACGAGGCGATCGCGCTGCAGAACGCCACCGACTACGGCCTCACCGCCGGGCTGCACACCCTAGACCCGGCCGAGCTGTCGACCTGGCTCGACGGCGTCGAGGCCGGCAACCTCTACGTGAACCGCGGCATCACCGGCGCGGTCGTCCGTCGTCAGCCGTTCGGCGGCTGGAAGAAGTCGTCGGTCGGTGCCGGCGCCAAGGCGGGAGGACCGAACTACCTCGTGCACCTCGGGTCGTGGACGCCCACGACCCTCGCGGGCGCTGCGGCGGGGGAGGCGCGGCCCGGCAAGGCCGTCGCCGCCGCCCTCCGCGCCGCGACCCCGTCGCTCGGAGCCGACGCCGACCTGGTCGCCGCGGCCGTCGCCACCGACGAGCACTTCTGGCAGGCCGAGTTCGGCGTCGCCCGCGACGTCAGCGAGCTCGGCCTCGAGCGCGACCTGCTGCGCTACCGCCCGCTCGCGGTGACGGTTCGCGCTGCCGAGGGCGCCTCCCTCGCCGACGTCGTGCGGGTGCTGCTCGCCGCCCTGCGCTCGGGCTCGCCGTTCACGGCATCCGTCGCCACGGCCCTGCCCGAGCCGTTCGTCTCGGCGCTCGGCCTCGGCGTCGGGGCGATCCGGGTCGAGAGCGACGACGCCTGGCACGACCGCGTCCGGGCGGGCGGGCTGCGGACCGAGCGCGTGCGCCTCGTGACGGGCGCTGCCGACGGGGGCGCCGCCTCCTCGGCCCTCGCCGACGCGCTCGGCGGCGACCCAGCCGTCGCGGTCTTCGCCGCGCCGGTCACGCCGACCGGACGACTCGAACTGCTGCCGTTCCTGCGCGAGCAGGCCGTGTCGATCACGGCGCACCGCTTCGGCAACCCCGACGGCTGGAGCGACGCGGTCATCTAGCCGCGTGCCGCCCCGCGCGAGTCACCCGGAAAGGCTGCCCCCGCGCGTGCGGGGGCAGCCTTTCGGGGCAACTCGTTCGCCGGATCGTGCGGCTGCGCTCGTGGGCGCGGACGAGTTGCCCCGGATGGTCGCCCCGCACGTGCGGGGGCAGCATTCTCGGGCAACTGGTCCGCTGGGCCGTGCGGGTGCGCCCGTCAGGGCGCGGGTGGGTCAGACGGCGGGGCTGCCCGCGTCGTACCAGGCGGCCAGGCGGCGGAGGCCCTCGTCGACCGAGACCCCGGGCGTCCACCGGAGGTCGTGCTGCGTGCGTCGCTGGTCGAACCAGTGCGCCGTCGAGAGCTGCTCCGCGAGGAACCGCGTCATGGGCGGCTCGTCGGCGCCGGGCCGCACGGCCCAGACGCGCTCGACGAGCGATCCCGCGACGCGAGCGAGCCCGGCGGGCACGCGGAGGCGCGGCACCGGTGCGCCGCCCGCGGCGCAGATCCCCGCCATGAGGTCGGCGACCGTGCGCGGCTCTCCGTTGGTGATCACGTAGGCGCGGCCCGAGAGGGCGTCGACCCGCTCGAGCGCGGCGGCGATGCCCGAGGCGGCGTTGTCGACGTAGGTCGAGTCGATCAGGGCGGCCCCGTGGTCGAGCAGCGGCAGCCGCCCCTGCCGGGCCCGCTCGACGATGCGCTCGACGAGCTGCGTGTCGCCGGGGCCCCAGACCAGGTGCGGGCGCACGGCGACGACGCACAGGTCGTCCGTCGCGGCGGCGAGGGCGAGCAGCTCAGCCGCGGCCTTGGTGCGGGCGTAGTCGCCGCGTGCCCGCGAGGGGGCCGCCGGAGCGGCGTCCTCGCCGACGATCGAGGCGCCTCCGTGGGCCACCGAGGGCGACGAGACGAAGACGAGGCGGGCCACGCCGGAGGCGCGCATCGCGTCGAGCAGGGAGCTCGTGCCCCCGACGTTGACCGCCTCGAAGTCGGCGGGGTCGCCGGCCAGCGAGACTTTGGCGGCCAGGTGGACCACCGCCTCCTGCCCGTCGACCGCCGCCGCGACGGCCGCGGCGTCGGTCATGGAGCCGGCGACGTCGCGCACCCCGGCGACGCCCGACGGTCGACGCTGGAATGTCGTGACCTCGTGCCCGGCCACCGTGACGGCCCGGGCGACGGCGCCGCCGAGCAGGCCGCTCGCGCCCGTGACGAGCACCCTCACGGCCGCGGCTCCCCGGCAGATGCAGCAGCTGCGGCAGGCACGGAGCCTGCGTGCACGGTCGTGCCCGTCGCGCACGGGCGGCCACGACGGCGCACCGACGACGAACCCGCCCGCCCGGCGCGCGAGGGCGCGGCGGGCGCGGGCGCGGGCGCGGCGACCACGGGCGCGGCCACGGGCGCGCTCACGGGCGGCGCATCCGTCCGCCCGACAGCACCGCCGTCGCCCACGCAGACAGGCGCGCGCGGTCGATCTTGCTGTTGTGGCGCACGTCGGTCGGCAGCTCCGGCACGACGAGCACGGCGGCGACGCGGTGGCCGACGGCGTCGAGCACGGCCGCGCGCACGTCGGCGGCGAGGTCGGCGGCCGCGAGCCCGGGGCGCCGCACGGCGGGGGACCCCTCGCAGACGACGACGACCTGCTGTGTGCCCGCCGGTCCGACGCCGACGACGGCCGCGCGGGCCACGCCGGCGAGCGACTCGACGGCCTGCTCGGCGGCGACCGGGGTCAGGGGGCCGGAGGCGGTCGTCACGACGTGCGGCAGGCGCCCCTCGACCCAGAGCCGGCCCTGCTCGTCGACGTGCCCGACGTCGCCGGTGCGGTGCCACCGACCGGACGACCCGGCCGAGGAGGCGTCGGTCCCGGCGGCAGCGCCGCCCACGCCGGTCGTGTCGCCCACGCCGCGCACGCTGGCCCGGTCGGTCAGCCACAGCCGGTCGTACCCGTGCTTGAGGTGCGGCGCCGACACGACGATCTCGCCCGTGACGCCGACGGCGTCGGAGAAGGCGTCGGAGGCGCGCCCCGCCTCGTCGAGCGGAGCGACGCGCACCTGCACGGTCGGCGCCGGGCGGCCGACGCAGACGCCGTTCGCCGACGGGTCGCTCGCGGCCTCGCGGACCTCGTCGAGCGTGACGTCGGTCATCAGCAGTCCCTCGGTCATGCCGTAGGGGGTGTGCGGCACGGCTCCCGGCATCAGGTCGCCTGCGGCGGCGAGCAGCGTCGCCGAGACGGGGGCACCGGCCGACAGGAACGTCGACACCCCGGCGAGTGCGCGGCGACCGGCGTCGTCGAGCTCGTCCGCGGTCGCGACCACGTTCGTCAGCGCGGCGGGGGAGAGGAAGACGACCGTCGCGTCGACCGCCTCGGCCGCCGCCGCGACGGCGCGGGCGGTCAGCGTGCGGGGCGAGGTGACGTCCATGTCGGGCGTCACGCTCGTCGCGCCGAGCGCGGGGCCGAGCAGGGCGAAGGGGGCGAACCCGGCGACGAGGCCGGTGCCGGGCCCGACGCCGTACCGGTCGGCGAGGGCGTCCCGCAGCGCGGTCAGCTGGCCGTGCCGGTAGACGACGCCCTTGGCGGGCCCCGTCGAGCCGGACGTGAAGAGGATCGCGGCGGGTGCCTCGGCCACGGGCGGCTCGGGCGGCTCGGCCATCGCGTCGTGCGCACGACGGCCGAGGGCGGCGATCTCGGGCAGCGAGGTCTCGACGCCGAGCGAGCGCGCCAGGACGGGCGAGAGCCGCTGGGTCGAGACGACGTGTCCCGGCCAGCCGAGCGCGCGTGCCGCGGTCAGGCCTGGCAGCTGGCCGATGACGTGGTCGGGCCAGGCGCCGCGCACGGCACGGGTGAGCCCGCGGACACCGAGCCCGGCGTCGGCGACGACGACCACGGCCCCGATCCGCACGCAGGCGTAGAGCACGGCGGTGAGGTCGGCCCCGGGCTGCACGAGCAGCGACACCCGGTCGCCCGGGCGCACGCCGTGCTTGCGGAGGCCCAGCGCGATCTCGCGGACGCGGCGGCTGAGCAGCCGCCAGCTGACCCGACGGGGGCCGGAGCCGCGGGCGGCCCCGTGCGGCACCATCTCGATCAGGGCGGCCTCGGGGCTGTCGGCCAGGGAGTCGAGGTACGACCAGAGCGGGCGGTCCTGGGCGGTGCCCGGCGCCTCCTCGGCGGTCGTCGACGCCGTGCCTGGCAGGCCTGCGGTGGTCGCCGCTGCACCTCCGCCAGTCGAGGAGGCGCGGCCGTCGCCGGACGAGGAGGTGCGGCCCGGCCCCTCGGGGAACCGGTCGCCCAGCCAGGTCAGCACGGCGGCCGCGTAGTCGACGTCCTCGGCGATCATGTGGCCGGCGCCCTCGAAGCGGTGCACGTCGGCGTGCGGGAGGCGGTCGGCGAGGTCGTCGAGGTAGCGGTCGCCGAAGATCGGGTCGCGCGGGCCCCAGAGCATCAGGCTCGGCACGGCGAGGTCGCGCAGGGAGGCGGCGATCCGGTCGAGCTCGGCGCGGCTCGGGTGCTGCTGGTCGACGGGGATGTCGGCCACGAACCCGCCGACGCCGCCACGGCGCGCAGCCGACAGGTAGGGGGCGCGGTAACCGGCACGGACGGTGTCCGTGAGCCGCGGGTGGGCGAGCCCGAGCGTCACGTCGATGAACCCGGTCGTCGCGACCGTCGCGCGTCCCAGGACGCCGCGGGCGAGCGTCAGGCGGAGGGGCGCCGGGATCGGCTCGTCGGCGGGCTGGTGGATCGCCGTGTTGAGCATCGTCACCGCGGCGAGCTGGCCGGGGTGGTCGACCGCCCAGCCCATCGAGACGACGCCGCCCCAGTCGTGGCCGAGCGTGACGACGGGGCCCTCGAGGCCGAGCTCGGCGGTGAGCGCGGCGAGGTCGGCGACCCGCTGAGGCAGGCCCCGCTCGACGCCGGTCCGCTCCGAGAAGCCCATGTCGAGCTGGTCGACGGCGACGACGCGCCACGCGGGCCGGCCGGACGCGGCGGCCTCGGTCGCCTGGGCCACGAGACGACGCCAGAGGTACGACCACGTCGGGTTGCCGTGCACGCAGAGCACGGTGCCGACGGGCTCCGCCCCGAGTGCCTCGAGGGAGGCGGCGTTGTCGAGGAGGTGCCACGTGCGCTCGACGCGCTCGGCGCCTCCTGCAGGCACGGTCACCAGCCGCGACCACGACGGGTCGAGGCCGTCGAGCCCGGCCGGGGGGAGCGTCGCGGGCGACGTCGCCCGCGCGGCCGAGGGCAGGCGACTCACCAGGCGAGCTCCATCATCGCGGTGTTGATGCCCGAGCCGACGCCCATCAGCAGCACGCGGTCGCCCTTGGAGAGGGTGCGCGACTCCTCGACGAGGGTGATCGGGATCGACGCCGGGCCGACGTTGCCGAGGGTGGGGTAGGTGAGCGGGACGCGCTTGCGGTCGATGCCCGCGGCCTTGACGAAGGCGCCGGTGTGCACGTCGCTGACCTGGTGCATGATGTAGCGGTCCATGCGCTGCCAGTTCCAGTCGCGGGCCGCCTCCTTCCAGGCCGAGACGACGAGCTCCATGCCGCGCTTGAGCAGGGCCTTCGCGTCGGTGAACATGCCGTCGACGCTGCCGACGCAGAGGTCGTAGTTCTCGGTCGCCGCGCGCGTGACGCCGCCGAGGATGCGGTGCCCCTCGGGGTGGCGGTCGGCACGGCCGATCACGGCCGCCGCGGCGCCGGAGCCCAGCGTCAGGCTCGCGAACTCGCTCATGAAGTCGTCGCGCTCGTAGCCCTTGGTCAGGAGGCGGTCGATGGTGTTGACCTGGACGTCGTCCGCGTCCTCGCCGTCGATGATCACGGCGTAGTCGATCTGGCCGGCGTCGATCAGCTGCGCGGCGAGCGTCATGCCGTTGACGAAGCCGAGGCAGGCGTTCGCGATGTCGAAGTTCGTGGCCGACGAGGGCAGGCCGAGGCCGTGGTGCAGCCGGACGGCCACCGAGGGCTCGAGGTGCGGCCGCGTCACGGAGGTGTTGATGAGCAGGCCGACCTGGTCGGGCCGGACGCCGGCCTCGGCCAGCGCTCGCTTGCCGGCGTCGATCGCGGCCTCGTCGAAGCTCTGGCCCTCGGCCCAGTTGCGGCGCTCCTCGACGCCGGCGACGCGCTGCAGCAGGCCCGTGGGCAGCTTGAGGCGCTTGAGCACCGGGCGGAGCTTATCGTCGATGCTGGCGGAGGTGGTCACGCGGGTCGCCATGGTGCTCGCGACGCTGAGCAGCGCGACGTTGCGGTGGCGCGTGGTGGCGTTGCCGGCCCCGACCGCGGGGACCGCGGCGCCGTCGTCCCGTGCGGCCGCGGAGGCGGCACCGGCCTCGCGCTCGGCAGCGTCGGCCTCGAGGGTCGCGGCGTCGGCTCCGAAGAAGGCGGCGTCGGTGGGCGCCGCGCCGGTCGTGGCGTGTCCTGTCAACGGGACTCCCTGTCGAATTGTCTCGGGCGTGTGCACCGGCTCGGGCGACGAACGGTGGTCGTCGGCAGCCGGGAGATCGTGAGCACCGGTCGGGTGCATCGGTCGAGTTTACGGCGCAGTTCTCTGTGCGGTTGCCAGGATCGCGGGGCACGAACATGCCCTCGCGAGCATGTCTCGAGGGTCGGAGAGGTGTCAGCTGTCCGGGTCGCGCGGCAGCCGGACGATGCGGCGACGACCGCCGAGGGTCCACCAGACGACGTCGACGACGGCCCAGACGGTCACCGCGACGGCCAGCACGAGCAGGACGACGGCCACGACGGTGAGGCTGCCGCCCCCGACGAGCAGGCTCGTGAGGATGCTGGCGGCCAGCAGACCGGCAGAGACGACGGTCACGATCGGCCGCACGAGGCCGCCGTCCTTCGTCAGCAGCCAGTTCGGGACGTCGGGGTCGACGCGCACCTGCCTGGTCCTCACGATGGCCTCCTGGGTCGTGCCGCGCGGCGGCGTGCCGTGTCGCCGTCCGGGCGACCCGGTCGAGGATACGTCCTCCCTAGACTCGGACCATGAGCGAACTCCGCCGCCCCTGGTTCACGCTGACGAAGACCGGCACCGTCCTGCCTCCCGTCTTCGAGATCGTCCTCGGCGTGCTCGGGCTCGTCGTGCAGCTGCTGACCCTCACCTCCGGCGGGCCGGTCGAGACGATCACGCTCATCGTGTCCCTCGTCGCCGTGCTGCTGATCGCGCAGGGCGTCGCGGACCTCGTCTGGTGGTCCCGGGGCGACCGGCGGGCGCGCGCGCAGGCCGACGCCTCCTAGGCGAGCCTGGTCGGCGCGCCGTCCGACGCGGGCCTGCTGCGGAGTCGGTGGGTCGCGAGGAGCACCAGCACGACGACGCCGACCCCGATCACCGTGTCCGCCCCGCGGGCCGCGATCAGGGCCCCCACGTCGACGGGCGCGCCGCCGATGGCGGGCATGCCGAGCGCCATCGGCGTGATGAACACGAGCGCCAGGCCGTAGTTCCGCGCGACGACGAGCTCGGTCCCGAACTGGAGCACCCCGAAGGCGACGACGAGCGCGACGGCGCTCGGCTGCCAGACCAGCAGCAGGGCGGCGAGGCCCAGCCCCACGACCGTGCCGAGGAGGCGGTGGCCGGCTCGCAGCAGCTGGCCCGACGTCGCGCGGCCCACGACGGGCACCACGGCGGAGACCATCGCCCAGTACGGGTTCTGCAGCCCGAGTCCGACGCTGAGGAGACCGGCCGCGAGCGAGGCCACCAGGCAGACGCCGGCGTGCAGGAGGGCGCGGCGCAGGTCGACGGCGACGACCGGACGCCCGACGGCCCGGGCGCCGGGCTCGGCGAGGGCCCGCCTGCCGGAGCGGCGCACCAGGCCGACGAGCGAGGTCGCGAGGGCGAGCAGCACGCTCAGCGACGAGACGACCGCCGCGACCCCGACGCTCGACGGCACCGCCGGCACGAAGGCGCAGACGCCGAGCCCGAAGACCGGGAAGAGGGGGCCGGGCGGGTTCCAGTCGCGCACGTCCGCGACCACGGAGGCCGCCCCCGCCACGAGCGCCACGACCGGCACCAGCGCCACGGCGGGCAGCTGCGCCGCCGAGAGCGCCGTGCCGAGCACGACGACCACGACGAGCAGCGCGCCCGCCTCGAGCTGCATGCCGAGGCGCTGCACGCGACCGAGCCCGCGGCCGAACGCCGAGGCGAACGCGCCGAAAGTCGCGTAGGGCGCCCACTCGGCGTGCCCGATCGCGACGAGCACGGCGAGCGGCAGCACGACCGAGACGGCCACGCGGAGGGCGGGCAGGTGGGCGCCGTCGTGCGGCCCGACGCGCAGCAGGTCGCGGGGCCGGGGGAAGAGGCTGCCGGAGGCGGCGGCGGGCGGGCGGGACGGCACGGTCGAGAGGTCCTCTCGTCGGGAGCGCACGTCGTCGGGTGCTGCGGGGCTGGGGGTGCGGGGTGAGGGGTGAGGGCTGAGGCCGGCACGGGGAAGGCCCCGCCCCGCCGAGGGGCGGGACGGGGCCGGGGGAGCCGCCTGTCGGATTCGAACCGACGACCTTCGCTTTACAAGAGCACTGCGCTACCGGACTGCGCCAAGGCGGCGGGCGGGACCATCTTACCGACCCGACGTCGGACGGGCGACGGGCAGGTGAGGAGGGCAGCGAGCACGCGCTGGGGCGCGGCTGGCGGCCTGCACGCCACGCAGGATTGGCGCAGACCCGGCGCAAGTGGTGAAGTAGGAGCTGCAGCGACCCGCGCGGTCGCGCCCGGTCGTCCCGGGCACCGACCACGAGGAGCTCCCATGACCAACGTCCTGACCGCCATCGGCTCGATCATCCTGCTGCTCGCGAGCTTCGCGCTGTTCGCGTACTCGTTCGGGCAGGACGAGCCCAACGCCTTCGTCTTCTTCGCGGGCATCGTGCTCATGACCGGCTCGTTCTGGCTGCCGATCACCGTCGTGGGGCAGAGCCGCAAGTCCTGGTAGACGCAGGCTGGTAGGCCCAGGCTGCTCGCCGAGGTCTACGCCTCGACGGTCGCCGAGCCCGGTGCGCTGACGAAGCGCCCGGGCTCGAGCAGCTTGCGGGGCTTCTCGTCGCGCTCGGTCCGCCCGCCGACGTAGAGCCAGCCGAGCAGCTTCTCGTGCGGCGCCAGCCCGTGGGCCCTGTGCACCGCCTCGTGGCGGGTGTCGGTGCCGGTGCGCCAGAACACGCCCCAGCCCTCGTCGTCGAGCACGAGCGACAGCAGGTGGGCGACGCCCGAGGCGACGCTCGCCTGTTCCCACTCGGGCACCTTGCGGCTCTCGACGGGCGACAGCACGACCGCGAGGACGAGCGGCGCCCGCAGGGCCTTCTGCTCGAGCTTCTCGGCCGACTTGCCGTCGGCACCGCTCGCCTCGGCGAGCCCTCGACCGATCAGCAGCCGGTCGTCGCCGCGCAGCTCGATCAGCCGCCACGGCCGCAGCGACGAGTGGTCGGCCACCGTCGCGGCCGCCTGCACGAGCTCGAGCAGCTGCTCGTGCCCGGGCGCCTCGTCGGTCACCTTCGAGCGGGACCGTCGCCGGCGGGCAGCGTCGGCGACGGCGCCCATCAGGCCTGGGCCTGGTCGCCGGCCGAGGTGCCCTCGGCCTTGAAGTCGAGCGAGATCGAGTTCATGCAGTAGCGGTCGCCGGTCGGGGTGCCGAAGCCGTCGGGGAACACGTGGCCGAGGTGCGACCCGCAGGTCGCGCAGCGGACCTCGGTGCGGACCATGCCGAGCGAGTCGTCCTCGATCAGCTGCACGGCATCGGGGTCGACCGACTCGTAGAAGCTCGGCCAGCCGCAGCCGCTGTCGAACTTGGTGCCGCTCTTGAAGAGCTCGGCGCCGCAGGCGGCGCAGGCGTAGACGCCGGCACGGCTCTCGTCGAGCAGCTCACCCGTCCACGGGCGCTCGGTCGCCGCCTGGCGGAGCACCTGGTATGCCTGGGGGTCGAGCTCACGACGCCACTCTTCGTCGGACTTCTCGACCTGGTACGACACGGGCTCGTTCGCCATGGTGCACTCCTCTGCGTCAGGGGGGACTCGCAGGCGTCAGGGCCTGCTCGTCGGGGACTCTCCATTGAACACCGCGCCGCCGACGCCCATTCCGCGCCGCCGCCTCCTCGGGGCTGCCTCCCAGGGGTGCGAGACTCGGCCGGTGACCCCGCCGCCGACCCTCTCCGACCGCTTCGCCGCCTACGCGGACGCCGTCCTGCTCGAGGGGTCGCCGACCTGGGGGGCCGCGGCCCGAGGCGTCGCCGCCGACGCCGAGGTGCTCGCGCTGGTCGAGCGAGCCGAGGAGGCGCGGCGCCAGCCGGTGCTGGTGCTCGCCGTCGCGAGGTGGCTGGGCGCGCCCCTCGGCCCCTGGCCCGAGCTGCGGCGCTGGCTGCTCGACCACCCCGACCGGTTCCTCGACGAGCTCGGCCGGCGGCTCACGCAGACCAACGACGTGCGGCGCACCAGCCCCGTGTCGCTCGCCCTGGCTCGGGTGGAGGGGCCGGTGGCCCTGCTCGAGGTCGGCGCCTCGGCCGGCCTCGGCCTGCTGCCCGACCGCTACGGGCACCGCGCGGGCGACGTCCGCTGGGGCGCCCCGGACAGCTCCGTCCAGCTCGACGTCGTCGTGCACGGCGACCTCGGCGAGGTGCGGCTGCCCGAGGTCGTCTGGCGCGCGGGCCTCGACCTGGACCCGCTCGACGTGCGTTCCGCGGGGGACGTGGGCTGGCTCGAGGCGCTGCTCCCGCCCGGGGCGACGGGGCGGGCCGCCTTGCTGGCGCAGGCTGTCTCCGTGGCCGCCGCCGCGCCTCCTCGGGTCGAGCGGGGCGACGCCGTCGACGACCTCGTGCGGCTCGCGGCCGAGGCGCCCCGGGACGCGACCCTCGTCGTCGTCTCGACCGGCACGCTCGTCTACCTGCCCGGACGCCGTCGACAGGAGTTCGTCGACCTGGTGGGCGGCCTGGGCGCGCGGTGGATCTCGTACGAGCGGCGGGGCCTGCTGCACGACGTGCCGGTCGTGCTGCCCGACGGTGTGCCCGTCGACGAGGCCTTCGCCGTGCTCGCCCTCGACGGACGTGCGCTGGCGGTGGGGGACGCCCACGGCACCCGCCTGTGGACGACCGGCTGACGGCTGGGAGCGGACCGGCCGAACCGCCCCGCGCCTCCCCGGCTGCTCCGCCGCCCGCCCCTAAGCTGGCCGGGACCGAGAGGGCGGGGCAGTGAGCG
The DNA here is from genome assembly GCF_014841875.1 of Frigoribacterium sp. CFBP 13729. NCBI lineage: Bacteria > Bacillati > Actinomycetota > Actinomycetes > Micrococcales > Microbacteriaceae > Frigoribacterium > Frigoribacterium sp. CFBP 13729. The sequence goes on from NZ_JACYUR010000002.1 coordinate 208,518, forward strand.
ACGAGGGCAGCGGCAGCGGGGACGTGCGCACGAGCGCGCTGTCCGAGCGCGACCGTGCCCTGCTCGACTTCGAGCAGCGTGCCCCTTCCTCGCCCGGACAGAAGGAGGCGGCGGTGCGGCGCGAGCTCGGCCTCACGACCGCGCGCTATCAGCAGATGCTCGGCTCCCTCCTCGACAGGCCTGCTGCACTTGCCTACTCGCCCATGCTCGTGGGGAGGCTCCTGCGACTGCGTGAGGAGCGCTCCCGGGCGAGGGCCGCCCGCTCGTTCGGGCCGACCGACCGCTGACCCACACGGAAGACCGACACCACACCATGGCGAAACACCCCCGCGACCGATTCGACGAGGTGCCCGGCGACCTGCACAGGGTCGGGGCCCACCGAGCCGTGGCACGGCGAGGTCGCGGCTGGGTCGTCTTCGCGTGGTGCGCCCTCGCGGTCGGCGTCCTCGTCGGCGCGGGCGTCGTGTACCTCGGCGTCGCGAACGACAGCTTCCAGTTCGTCTCTCCGACCTCCGACGAGACGGCCGAGGCCGGGTCCGGGACGCCGGCCGACGACGCGACGGACGGGACCGCCTCCCCGGCGACGCCGGCCGAGACCGTCGCCCCCGCCGACCCGGCGTCCGTCGACCCGGACGTCACCACGATCACCGTGCTCAACGGCACCACGACGAGCGGGCTCGCGAGCCGGGCGTCGCTGGCCCTCGCCGAGACCGGCTGGACCGTGGCCGGCCAGGGCAACGCCGACGGCACCGTGCCCTCGACGATCGTCTACTACGCCGACGCGGCCGACGAGGCCGTGGCCCGCGGCGTGGCCCGCGACCTCGGCGCGACCAGGGTCGAGCTGAGCGACGCGTTCCCCGACTCGTCGGTGACCGCGGTGCTCGGGGCGGACTACGCGCCCTGAGGCGCGCCTCCTCGTTGCCGTCCCGTTGCGGTCGTGTTGCCGCCCCGTTGCGGAACGTGTGAATTCGTCACTTCCGACGGGTTAACCCTGCGCCGAGGCCTTCTGCGGGCCTGTGCGCCCTGGCTAGCATCTGGTCCCGGCACTGGCACCACCGCACGCGCCGCACCAGAGCACAGCAAGGGGAACGACACCATGGCACAGGGCACCGTCAAGTGGTTCAACGCGGAGAAGGGCTACGGCTTCATCACCGTGACGGACGGCGGACAGGACGTCTTCGTCCACTACTCCGCCATCGACATGAACGGCTACAAGGTCCTCGAGGAGGGCCAGGCGGTCGTCTTCGAGGTCGGCACGGGCGACAAGGGGCCGCAGGCGGAGAGCGTCCGCCTGGCCTGACCCCTCCCGGGCGTCGTGAGGTGCGGGGCTCACTTGCACTCCATAGGTGAGAGTGCCAGAATCGTCCCTGGCACTCGCCGTTGGTGAGTGCCAATGCTTCTGCTTCATGACGTCCGGGAGGGACGAGGAAACACATGGCTAAGATCATTGCTTTTGACGAAGAGGCCCGTCGTGGCCTCGAGCGCGGCCTGAACATCCTGGCCGACGCGGTGAAGGTCACGCTCGGCCCGCGCGGCCGCAACGTCGTGCTCGAGAAGAAGTGGGGCGCCCCCACCATCACGAACGACGGCGTCTCCATCGCCAAGGAGATCGAGCTCGACGACCCGTTCGAGAAGATCGGTGCCGAGCTCGTCAAGGAGGTCGCCAAGAAGACGGACGACGTCGCCGGCGACGGCACCACCACCGCCACCGTGCTCGCCCAGGCGCTCGTCCGTGAGGGCCTCCGCAACGTCGCCGCAGGCGCCGACCCCATCTCGCTGAAGCGCGGCATCGAGAAGGCCGCCGCCGCCGTCTCGGCCCAGCTCCTCGCCGACGCGAAGGACATCGAGACCAAGGAGCAGATCGCGGCCACGGCCTCGATCTCCGCTGCCGACCCCACCATCGGCGCGCTCATCGCCGAGGCCATCGACAAGGTCGGCAAGGAGGGCGTCGTCACCGTCGAGGAGTCGAACACCTTCGGCACCGAGCTCGAGCTGACCGAGGGCATGCGCTTCGACAAGGGCTACCTGTCGCAGTACTTCGTGACCGACCCCGAGCGCCAGGAGGCCGTCTTCGAGGACGCCTACGTGCTCATCGTCAACTCGAAGATCTCGAACATCAAGGACCTCCTCCCCGTCGTCGACAAGGTGATCCAGAGCGGCAAGCAGCTGCTCATCATCGCCGAGGACGTCGACGGCGAGGCGCTGGCGACCCTGGTCGTCAACAAGATCCGCGGCATCTTCAAGTCGGTCGCCGTCAAGGCCCCCGGCTTCGGCGACCGTCGCAAGGCCCAGCTGCAGGACATCGCCATCCTCACCGGTGGCCAGGTCATCGCCGAGGAGGTCGGCCTCAAGCTCGAGAACGCGACCCTCGACCTGCTCGGCCGTGCTCGCAAGGTCGTCATCACCAAGGACGAGACGACCATCGTCGAGGGCGCCGGCGACCCCGAGCAGATCGCGGGCCGCGTCCGTCAGATCCGCTCCGAGATCGAGGCGACCGACAGCGACTACGACCGCGAGAAGCTCCAGGAGCGCCTCGCCAAGCTCGCCGGCGGCGTCGCCGTCATCAAGGCCGGCGCGGCAACGGAGGTCGAGCTCAAGGAGCGCAAGCACCGCATCGAGGACGCCGTCCGCAACGCGAAGGCAGCCGTCGAGGAGGGCATCGTCGCCGGTGGTGGCGTCGCCCTCATCCAGGCCGGCAAGACCGCTCTCGCCGAGCTGCACCTCGAGGGCGACGAGGCGACCGGCGCGAACATCGTGCGCGTCGCCATCGACGCTCCGCTGAAGCAGATCGCCTTCAACGCAGGCATGGAGCCCGGCGTCGTCGCCGACAAGGTCCGCAGCCTTCCCGTCGGACACGGCCTCAACGCCGCGACCGGCGAGTACGTCGACATGATCGCCGCCGGCATCATCGACCCGGCCAAGGTGACCCGCTCTGCCCTGCAGAACGCCGCCTCCATCGCTGGTCTGTTCCTGACCACCGAGGCCGTCGTCGCCGACAAGCCCGAGCGCAACCCGGCCCCGGCCGGCGACCCCTCGGGCGGCATGGACTTCTAGTCCGCGACCGCACCAGTCACACCGCAAGGGCGGCTCTCCTCCGGGGGAGCCGCCCTTCGGCGTGAGTGCGGGTGCGTGCGTGTGCTCGTGGGGGTGCTCTTCCGCACATGCCGACCAGACGGTGTCGTCGCGCGTCGCAATCGAGGGAAAAGCCGCTGATGGAGGAGTTCAGGTCGGCATCTGCGCGCTAGGAGCCTTCACGTGCGCGTGAGCCGCAGAACCCGACCGCAGCGCGCTCGAAGGCCCTTGGATACCCGGATTCTCCGCTGCAGCAGGCTCGCCGGTCGGCATGTGCAGCATGCCCGTGGTTCGAGAGTGATCTGCGTGCAGCCTTGGCCTCCGTGCAGGAGGCGCGGGGCCGGCAGTACGGATCGCGCGGATCACGGGTGGGGCGCTCGAGGGGGGAGGAGCCGCGGCTGCGCCGCACCTTCTCGGGGGCGTGGGGTCGCAAGCCGAGAGTGATCCGCGCGGCACGAGTCTGCGCGACAGGCCTCGGCGGTTCCCGGAAGACGGATCACGCGCGAATTGCGGGCCTGAGACCCCGGGTTCGACTAGGAGGCGGGCGTCGCGGGCGTCATCTCAGCGCCAGCGCCAGCGCCAGCACCGGCGTTGGCGCCCGCGCCGACCGCAGCGCCAGCCCCAGACCCAGCGCCGCCAGCCTCGGGGAACAGCGGCAGCGCGACGCGGAACGTCGCACCGCCTCCGGGGGTGTCGAAGACGTCGACGCTGCCGCCGTGCGCCGACACGATGCCGGACACGATGGCCAGGCCGAGGCCCGAGCCGCCCGTGTCGCGGGTCCGCGACGAATCGGCACGCCAGAAGCGCTGGAAGATCTTCTCGCGGATCTGCGGCGGGATGCCCTCGCCGTGGTCGACGATGTCGATCGTCGCGACGCCGCGGCCCGGGTCGGACTGCACGGCGAGCTCGATCGGGCTGTCGTGTTCCGTGAAACGCATGGCGTTGCCCATCAAGTTCGTGATCACCTGGCGCAGCTTGTTCTCCTCGCCGAGCACCACGGCCGGCGCCTGCGGGCCGTGGCCCGACAGGTCGCCCGCCTGCCCGTCGTCCACGGGATCGCCCGCCCTGACGGCACGGGCCCGCAGGCCACGGAGGCGCGCGAGGGTGGCACCCGCGAACGAGATCGCCCCCGTCGACCCGGGCGGCACGGCGACCGCGTCGTCCGGCACGGCCGACAGGTCGGCCGCGGGCACCTCCTCGGCCCCGTCGCTGACGACCGGGTCGTGCACCACGACGGCGATGTCGCGGTCCGGGTTGGACGCCATCGTGTCGAGGGCCGAGTCGCGGGCGATGGCGACCAGGTCGACCGGGCCGAGCTCCAGCGGCTTCGACTCGTCGAGACGGGCGAGCGCGAGGAGGTCCTGCACGAGGACGCCCATCCGGATCGCCTCCTTCTCGATGCGGTCCATGGCCTGGGCGACGTCCTCCGGCTTGGTCAGCGCGCCCATCCGGTAGAGCTCGGCGTAGCCGCGCAGGCTGACGAGCGGGGTGCGGAGCTCGTGGCTGGCGTCGCCGACGAAGCGCCGCATCTGGTCGATGGTCCGTGACCGGTCGTCGAAGGCCGAGTCGATCCGGCTCAGCATCGTGTTCAGCGACCGGTTCAGCCTGCCGACCTCGGTGTTGGGCGTCGTCGAGTCGAGTCGCTGGCTGAAGTCGCCGTCGGCGAAGCGGGCGGCCGTGGCCTCGACGTCGCGCAGGGGAGTGAAGGTCGACGTGACGAGCAGTCGGGTCAGGGCGGCGCCGAGCACGATGACCGAGACGCCGAAGCCCAGGAAGATGCCGCTGAAGCGGCCGATGACGGCGTTGGTGCTGGCGAGGTTGGTGCCGGTGACGATCGTGGCGTCGATCTGCTCGACGACCCCGGTCGTCTGGTCGCGCTGCGTCAGGGTCTTGTCGAACGCGTAGATGCGCCACTGCTGGTCGTGGTCGGAGTTGTAGACGCTCATCGGCTCGGCCGTGGTGCCGGCCTTCGGCAGGTCGACGGCCGAGAGGTCGGGCCCCGTGCCGCCCTGCAGCTCGTCGGCGTTGTCGCAGATGCGCGTGCCGTCCTCACGGAAGAGCGCCACGAAGCTGCTGCTCGTCGCCCCGAAGGTGACGGTGCACGACTGGGCGTTCGTCGCGCTCGGCGATGCACCCGTGAAGCTCTCGGCCGCCGACTTGAGCGACAGGTCGACCTGGCCGTAGAGGTACGTGCTGAGCACCGTCATCGTGCCGAGGCCCGCCACGAGCAGACCGAGGGTCACCAAGGTGACCGTGATCCCGGTGATCTTGGTGCGGATGGAGATCTCGTTCCACCACTGCGACAGGCGTTCGTGCATGAGAAGCGAAGATACCGGTGGCGCCTGGGAGCCGAGGCTCCCGGGCGCCACCGGTGATCGTTGCGCGTCAGGCCTTGGCGGCCTTGAGCATGTAGCCGAAGCCGCGCTTCGTCTGGATGATCGGCTCGGCCGAGAACTGGTCGAGCTTGCGGCGCAGGTACGAGATGTAGCTCTCGACGATGCCGGCGTCGCCGTTGAAGTCGTACTCCCACACGTGGTCGAGGATCTGGGCCTTCGACAGCACGCGGTTGGGGTTCAGCATGAGGTAGCGGAGCAGCTTGAACTCGGTGGGGCTGAGCTCGATCGCGGTCTCGCCGATGGTGACCTCGTGGGTGTCCTGGTCCATGGTGAGCTCGCCGGCGCGGATGATCGCGTCCTCGTCCTCGTTCATGGTGCGGCGGAGGATCGCCTTGATCCGGGCGACGATCTCGTCGAGGCTGAACGGCTTCGTCACGTAGTCGTCGCCGCCGACGGTGAGGCCCGTGATCTTGTCCTCGGTGTCGTCCTTCGCCGTGAGGAACAGGATCGGCGACGTGTAGCCCGACGAGCGGAGGCGCTTGGTGACGCCGAACCCGTTCATGTCGGGGAGCATCACGTCGAGGATGATCAGGTCGGGCTCTTCTTCGAGGACCGCGGAGATCGCCTGCGCACCGTTGCCGACCGCTCGCACGGCGAAGCCGGCGAACCGGAGGCTGGTGGTCAGCAGGTCGCGGATGTTGGGCTCGTCATCGACGATGAGAATCTTGGGGCCGTCGCTCATGGCCCCAGTATCTGTCCGCGCCCTCGGTGTTGCCTGTGAGTCATGAGTGCGCCGACCGCGTGCGAGCAGCGAGCGCGCCGTCAGCGAGCCGTCAGTCGACCGTCAGCGACCCGCGTCGTCCCACTCGGTGTTCGGCACGAGCGCGATGCGCGTCGTGAGCTCGAGCAGCTCGTCCGGCACCGCGAGCGTGAAGGCGACGCCGTCGCGCTGCTCGAGCACGGCCGTGTAGCCGGAGGCGCGGGCGATCTCCCATCCCGGGAACCGCTCGACCGGGGCGGTGACGACCCGCGCCTCCTCGGCGTCGTCCAGCTCGCCGAGCGCGCTGAGGCCCGCGTAGAGGTGGTCGACGACGGGGGAGCCCGCGAGCAGGTCGCTGCGCTCGAGGACCTCGGGGTCGCGGGTCCAGGTCACGACGCTCAGGCTCGCGCCGGCGTGCAGGCCGCCCTGCACCTCGTACGTGCGCTCGACCGAGACGACGACCGTGTCGTCCCACGGCGCGGTGCGCGAGCGCTGGCCCCGGTACTCGACGGCCTCGTGGTCGAGGGAGGCGACCAGCGGCCCGAAGGCCGCCCACGGCGACTGGTCGGCCAGGAACACGCGGCGCAGGCCGTCGCGCCAGAGCTCGTCGTCGCCGAGGGGGACGTCGCCGGGCCCGAGGTCGGGCCCGCTCACGCGGCCAGCACCGGGGAGTCGAGGATCGTGTAGCTGTAGCCCTGCTCGGCGAGGAACCGCTGACGGTTCTGCGCGAAGTCCTGGTCGACCGTGTCGCGGCTGACGAGCGTGTAGAACGACGCGGGCAGGCCCGACTTCTTCGGCCGCAGCAGGCGCCCGAGCCGCTGCGCCTCCTCTTGCCGCGAGCCGAACGAGCCGCTGACCTGGACCGCGACCGTCGCCTCCGGCAGGTCCACCGAGAAGTTGGCCACCTTCGAGACGACCAGCACCTTGATCTCGCCCGTGCGGAAGGCCTGGAACAGGCGCTCGCGCTCGTCGATCGGCGTCGCGCCCGTCAGGGTCGGGGCGTCGAGCACCTCGGCGAGCTGGTCGAGCTGGTCGAGGTACTGGCCGATCACGAGGATCTGCTCGCCCTCGTGCCGCTCGACGAGGTGCTTGACCACGTCGAGCTTGGCCGGCGCCGTGGCCGCGAGTCGGTAGCGCTCGTCGTCGGGGGCGGCCGCGTACTCGAGCCTGTCCTGCTGCGGCAGGTCGACCCGGACCTCGAAGCAGCTCGCGGGCGAGATGTAGCCCTGCGCCTCGATCTCCTTCCAGGGGGCGTCGAAGCGCTTGGGCCCGATCAGGCTGAACACGTCGCCCTCGCGGCCGTCCTCGCGCACGAGGGTGGCGGTGAGGCCGAGGCGGCGCCGCGCCTGCAGCTCGGCGGTGAGCTTGAAGACGGGGGCAGGCAGGAGGTGCACCTCGTCGTAGACGACGAGGCCCCAGTCGAGGGCGTCCAGCAGCGACAGGTGCGTGTACTTGCCCGCTCGGCGGGCGGTGAGGATCTGGTAGGTCGCGATGGTGACCGGCTTGACCTCCTTGACGGAGCCCGAGTACTCGCCGATCTCGTCCTCGGTCAGGGAGGTGCGTTTCAGAAGCTCGTCGCGCCACTGCCGTGCGCTCACCGTGTTCGTGACGAGGATCAGCGTGGTCGTGCCCGCGGCGGCCATCGCCCCGGCGCCCACGAGCGTCTTGCCGGCGCCGCAGGGAAGCACGACCACGCCCGAGCCGCCCGAGAAGAACTCGTCGATCGCCTGCTGCTGGTAGCCGCGCAGCTGCCAGTCGGTCTGGTCGAGCTCGATGGCGTGCGGGGTGCCGGGCGTGTAGCCGGCGTGGTCCTCGGCGGGCCAGCCGAGCTTGACCAGCTGCTGCTTGATCTCGCCGCGAGCCCAGGGGAGGAGCTCCCACACGGTGTCGCTCCGCCGGATGCCGAGCAGCTCGCCGATCTTCTTGACGCGCGTGACCTCGCGCAGCACGGCGTCGTCGGTGCCGCGCAGCACGAGGGTCTCGCCGTCGCGCTCGATCACGATGCGCCCGTAGCGGGCGACCGTCTCGGCCACGTCGACCGTGACGCTCTGCGGCACGGGGAACTTGCTGTACTTCTCGAGCGTGCCGAGCATGTCGTCGGCGGTGTGGCCCGCGGCGCGCGCGTTCCAGAGGCCGAGGCGCGTGATGCGGTACGTGTGCACGTGCTCGGGGGCGCGCTCGAGCTCGGCGAACACGCTCAGGTCGTGGCGCGCGTCCTCAGCCTGAGGGTGCGCCACCTCGAGCAGGACGGTGCGGTCGCTCTGCACGATCAGGGGGCCGGTCATGAGGGTGGAGTCTAGGCGCGACCTGCCGTGAGGCGGCCGGGGGCGGTCAGGCCGAGCTCGACACCGAGACGACGTGCGAGAGCGGCAGCGTGCGCTCGACGTCCGACTTCTTGTCGCGTCCGCGCACGCGTCCGCCGCCGACGCCCGTGGGCTCCATCTCGAGCTGGCTCGTGCTGCCGTCGGGCATCGCGATGGCGATCGTGACGGTCAGGCGACCCTTGACCGCGGCGTCGAGCTGGCGGGTGATCCAGGCGCGGTCGGTGGTCTCGCTGCTGGCCTCGCTGCCCGCGGTGAGCCGCTCGACCATGTCGCGCACCGCGTCCCGCGGCGGCACGGGCGTCGGCCGGTGCAGGCGGCGTCGCGCCGGCGGGGTCGCCTCGCCGCCGTCGTCGACCACGACGACCGGGTACCGCTCGTCGCTGAGGGCCCAGAAGACGGTGTCGCGGTCGAACGTCGTCGCGACGCGCCCGGCGTCCACCCGCTGCAGCGCCAGGGGCGCGAGGGCGTGGTCGACCTCGAGCGTGTCGACGCTCGCCCGCTCGTCGGAGCTGACGACCGTGACCGCTCCGGCAGGCAGGTCGGCGCTGCCTACCACGCGCTCGACCCGGTACCGGCCGTGCCGCTCGGCGGACTGCTGGAGGAGGTAGTCGAGCGGCTGCGGGACGCCGGTGAGGCTGATCCCCTCGAGGAACGACCGCAGGCTGTCGGCCGTCTCGCCGGCGGTGAGGGCGCGCTGGATGCCGCCCTCGGTGATGCGGTAGGTGGCGGCGAGGCCCGCGCTCTCGACGTCGGCGATGACCCGGAGGCGGGCGTCCAGCCCCGGGGCCAGCGGGCCGGGCGCGACGACGGTGAGGTCGTGCTGCAGGTAGACCTGCTCGATGGCGTCGGGCAGCAGGTCGGCCACGCGGGCCCGGGCCGCCTCCGGCCCCTCGCGCAGCAGCGAGATGGCCGCGCGGGTCGGGGCCTGGCCGCTCGTCAGCCCGAGCAGCTCGGCCGCCCGGGCGAAGACCGCGAGGCGCTCGGGGATCCACGCGTCGCCGGCCGGGTAGGCCCAGCGCGCGTACTCGGACAGCGGCTCGCCCCACGAGGTCTCGACGCGCTCGTGCAGCACCGCGAGGATCTCGGCCGGCAGCGAGGCGAGCCACGCGCGGGTCAGCGACTCCCAGCGGTCGGGCCACGAGGAAGCGAGCCAGGCGGCCGCCTCCTGCGTGCTCGCGACGCCCTCGGGGCCGGCGGCGGCGAGGCCGGCGCGGGAGGCGATGGCCACGACCGTCGGGACGTCGTCGACGTCGAGACGGGCGGCCTCGGCCAGGCGCCGCACCTCGGGCAGGGCGAGCCCGCCCTTGGCCAGCTCGCGGGCCGGCGACCGGTCGAGCGCGCGGAGGATCTCGGCGACCTCGATCACGACGGCGTAGAGACGTTCGGCCGATCGGGCGTCGGTGGCGTCGCGGTCGACGTCGGCCACGGCCTCGAGCACGACGGGCGGGTGCTCGGCGCCCAGCCGGCCGGGCGAGAGCGCCGGGTCGTCGTCGAGCCGGTCGCCGACGCCGTCGAGGGTGCTGACGCTCGCGGTCGGCCCGTCGCCCCGGCGCACGACGAGGAACAGCTCGACGAGGTGGTCGACCGCGACGGCGACGGCGCCCCGACCGATGTCGAAGACCGCGTCGAGGCGGCCGACGAGGGCGTCGAGGTCGCCCGGCGTGCGGGCGGCGTGCAGCACGAGCAGCTCGGTGCGGTCGAGGTGCGACAGCGCGTCGCGCACCGACGAGGGGTCGAGCAGCGTGTCGGCGAGGTCGAAGGCGTCGTTCACCGAGGAGGCGCGGAGCAGCCTGGCGGAGAGCAGCCGGACGAGGTCGTCGGGCGCGGAGGAGCGGAGCACGCCCGCGAGGTCGAGTGCACTGGACATGGGCATGGCCTCCTGGTGGTGAGCAGCGCGGTGCTGCGTCTACCGTGTGGTGTCGCGACTCGCCCTGCTGCGACGGACGACCCCGACCACCACCGACGCGATGATGAGCAGGATCGCGAGCGGCAGCCCGATCAAGGGGAGGACCGTGACCATCGGCCACGCCCCGCCCGAGTAGTCGTCGACGCCGACGACCTGGCCCACGAGCCGCGCGACGAACGCGGCGATCGAGAGCCCGACGATCGTGACCATCATGACGATCAGCACGCGTTCAGTACGATGGACGCCCTGAGGTGCGTTCTGCTCGTTCTTGTCTGCCACCTCCACAGGATAGTGGCTGACCGCCGGGCAGGGCGGTCCCGCACCTCGCGTCCTGGCTCAGGACGCACCCCCACACCACGAGGAGTCACATCGTGCCCACCGGCAAGGTCAAGTTCTACGACGACGAGAAGGGCTTCGGCTTCATCAGCAGCGATGACGGCCAAGAGGTCTTCCTCCACGCGTCCGCGCTGCCCGCCGGCACCGTCGGCGTCAAGGCGGGCACCCGCCTCGAGTACGGCATCGCCGACGGCAAGCGCGGCGCGCAGGCGCTCTCCGTGCGCGTGCTGGAGGCCGCCCCGAGCCTCGTCAAGCGCAGCCGACGCAGCGCCGACGACATGGCCGTCATCGTCGAGGACCTCGTGAAGGTGCTCGACCAGGCCGGCGGCGACCTGCGCCACGGCCGCTACCCGCAGAACGGCGCCAAGCTCGCCGTGCTGCTGCGCACCGTCGCGGACCAGTTCGATGCCTGACGCCGCCTCGACGCCTGACGCCGCCTCGACGCCCGACGCCGCCGCGGCGCCCGAGGTCGCCGTGACCGACGGGCCCCGCACGTCGCCCTTCGCCGGGCTGGCCCGCACCGCCCTGCTCGAGATCACCCCCGACGAGACGATCGGCGCCGAGGCGCCTCCGGTCGACGAGGTCGACGGCGTCGTCTCCGTCCGCTTCGCGACCCTGCTGCCCGGCTACCCCGGCTGGTTCTGGACGGTCAGCGTCGCCCAGGTCGAGGGCTCCGAGCCCACCGTCCTCGAGGTCGAGCTGCTGCCCGGCGACCACGCCCTGATCGCGCCCGACTGGGTGCCGTGGGCCGACCGCCTCGCCGAGATGAAGGCGCAGGAGGCGGGCGACGCGGACGCCGACGCCGACGACGACGAGTCGGACGACGACGACGACGACGAGGACGACTCGGACGACGACGACTCCGACGAGGACGAGGACTCAGACGAGGACGACGACTCCGACGAGGACGACGGCCCCCGGCCCGTCCACGGCGGCGACGTCGACGGCGTCGACATCGACGACCTGGACGACGAGGACGGCGACGACTCGGAGGGCGACGACGACACGGACGACGAGGACTCGGACGACGACGACGAGCCCGTCGTTCCGGCCGCGCACCCCGAGGCGGACGCCGACGACGACTCGCACGACGGCGACTGGGACGGCGAGGACGAGGACCCGCTGCCTCGTCGACGCCGCTGACCTGCGCGACGCGGCCCGCGCCTCCTCGGCTCGGTCCTGCTGACGCCCGGCGCTGCTGACGCACGGAGGCCCCGACACCTGGTGGTGTCGGGGCCTCTCGCGTGCCGGGGCGGTGCCTAGAGGGCGCCGACCACGTGCTCGATCGAGCGGATCAGCTGGCGCACGTCGTCGGGCTCGATGGCCGTGAAGGTGGCGACCCGCAGCTGGTTGCGGCCGAGCTTGCGGTACGGCTCGGTGTCGACGATGCCGTTCGCGCGGAGGGTCGCGGCGATCGCGGCGGCGTCGATCGACTCGGCGAAGTCGATCGTCGCGACCACCTGCGAGCGGTGCGTCGGGTCGACGACGAAGGGCGTCGCGTACTCGGAGGCGGTGGCCCAGTCGTAGAGCGCCGACGACGACTCGCGCGTGCGGGCGTCGGCCCACGAGAGGCCGCCGTTCTCGAGCATCCAGCGGGTCTGGTCCTCGAGCAGCAGCAGCGTCGTGAGGGCCGGGGTGTTGAGCGTCTGGTCGAGCCGGGAGTTGTCGACGGCGTTCTTCAGGCTGAGGAACTCGGGGATGTACCGACCGCTCGCGGCGATCCGCTCGATCCGCTCGATCGCCGCGGGCGACATCAGCGCGAACCAGAGGCCGCCGTCGGAGGCGAAGTTCTTCTGCGGCGCGAAGTAGTAGACGTCGGCCTGCGAGGCGTCGAAGTCGATGCCGCCCGCGGCGCTCGTGGCGTCGACGACGGTGAGGGCGCCGGGGTCGCCGGCGACGCGGGTGACCGGGGCCATGACGCCGGTCGAGGTCTCGTTGTGCGGCCAGGCGTAGACGTCGACTCCCTCGACGACCTCGATCTCGCTGCGCGAGCCGCCCTCCGCGGTGCGGACGACGGGTGCCTCGAGCCAGGGGGCGGCGACCGCCTTCGCGAACTTGGAGCCGAACTCGCCGAACGACAGGTTCTCGGCGCGCTTCTCGACGAGACCGAACGCGGCGGCGTCCCAGAACGCCGTCGACCCGCCGTTGCCGAGCACGACCTCGTAGCCGTCGGGCAGGCGGAAGAGGTCGGCCAGGTCGGCACGGACGCGGCCGACGAGCTGCTTCACGGGGGGCTGGCGGTGCGAGGTGCCGAGGATGGTCGCACCGGCGGTGACGAGGTGCTCGAGCTGGGCGCCCCGGATCTTGGACGGGCCGCAGCCGAAGCGCCCGTCGCGGGGGAGGAGGTCAGTGGGAATCGAGAGGTCCGCCATGGCACGATCCTAGTGACGCGGCACGGGCGGCCTCGCGCAGCCGGTAAGCTGACGAGGTAGTCCACGCGTTCCACCGGGAGGCCCCTGTTGACCGATCTCGTCGACACCACTGAGATGTACCTGCGCACGATCCTCGATCTCGAAGAAGAGAACATCGTGCCCCTGCGGGCTCGCATCTCCGAGCGACTCGGCCACTCCGGCCCGACGGTGTCGCAGACGATCGCGCGCATGGAGCGCGACGGGCTCGTCGTCGTCTCCGGCGACCGCCACCTCGAGCTCACGCACGACGGCCGGTCGAAGGCGACCCACGTCATGCGCAAGCACCGCCTGGCCGAGCGCCTGCTCGCCGACGTGATCGGGCTCGACTGGGCCTACGTGCACGACGAGGCCTGCCGGTGGGAGCACGTGATGAGCGAGCAGGTCGAGCGCCGTCTGCTCGAGATGCTCGACCACCCGACCGAGTCGCCCTACGGCAACCCGATCCCGGGCCTCGACGAGCTGGGCGACTCGCCTGCCGGCCGGTTCCTCGACGGCGTCGTCAACCTCGTGCAGGTGCTCGCCGAGAACCCCGAGGGCGTGACGCGCCCCGTGCGCCGCCTCGCCGAGCCCGTGCAGTTCGAGCCCGAGCTGCTCCAGCAGCTGCAGGACGCGGGGGTCACTCCCGGCGGCGTCGCGACCGTCACGTCGGTCGGCGCCTACGTGCTCGTGAAGGTCGAGGGGCACGACGACGGCCTCGAGCTGCCGACCGAGGTCGCGCAGCACATCTACGTCTCGGCCTGACCGTTCTCTTGCACCGGGGGTTCCCAGGTTGCATACAGGGTCCTGATTGCTGACGCAATGGCCGTTACCAATTCGAGACGAATGTCCCTCTCCAGGATGATTTCTCGGCGGCGATGACGTAGCGTCGCAGGGTCCCCGAGCCAGGAATCCGGCCGCGGGGCCCGTGGCAGGACGTCTCGTGCATCCGTCTCCTGCCGTGAGAAGGCGATCTGACGTCGGACGGAGCACCTCCCTAGGGTGACGAGGCGCAGGAGACCCGACCTCGTGACCACTCCCGTTCTTCCCCCCGAAGGAGGCGGCAGCGCAGCCCAGCGCGCCGACTCCGCCGAGTTCCCCACCCGCTCCTCCTTGCGTCGTGCCGAGGCCGCTGCCGCAGCGGCCGCCTCCGGGCGTCGCGGCTCGTCGTCGTCCGTCCCTGCTGCGCGACGTGTGCTGCGCTCCGAGCTCGTCGCGCGCCGCGCCGCAGAGCACCACGCCTCGACGACCGCCGCCGCGGTGCCCGCGACCCGGTCGCGCCTGTCCGTCCGTCGCAGCGTCGTCAGCGTGACGGTCATGACCGTCACCGCGGGGCTCTTCGGCACGGTGGCCCTCCCGGCCTTCGCCCTCGACCAGGACGACCCGGCCACGAGCGAGGCGGCCGCGGCCGCCGCCGTCACCGACGCCCGGGTCGCCGGCGGGCAGACGCTCGCCGTCGACGCCACGGCGGTCGAGGCGGACGCGACGCGCGCCGACTGGTCGGCCACGTCTCAGGCCACGCTCGACGCGGCGGCTGCCGCGTCGGCCCAGGCCCTCGCCGCCCAGCAGGCCGAGCAGGCGAGCGCGGCGGCTGCCGCGTCGGCAGCGTCGTCGGCCTCGTCGTCCGCCAGCTCGGCGGGCGCCGGCTCCGGGTCGTCGCGCTCGATGGCGACCGAGGCCATCGCCTCGTCCGGGTCGACGGGCCAGGCCGCCGTGTACCAGGCGGCCCTGCAGTACGTCGGCACGCCCTACGTCTTCGGCGGCGCGACGCCCGCCGGCTTCGACTGCTCGGGCTTCATCATGTACGTCTACGCGAAGTTCGGCGTCTCGCTGCCGCACTCGGTCGGCAGCCAGGCCGCCCTGGGCACGACGATCTCGGCCTCGGAGGCGCGCCCCGGCGACGTCGTCGTCTTCAACGACGGCTCGCACGACGGCTTCTACGCGGGGAACGGCATGATCCTCGACGCGCCGAAGCCCGGCGGCTCCGTCAGCGTGCGCCCGCTGTGGAGCAGCGCGGTGCACTACGTGCGCTACGCCGTCTAGGGAACGACCGCCCGCCTCCTCGGCTCGGCTGTCGGCCGGGCAGCAGTGAACGAGCAGTGAAGAGCCGCCCCGCCCCTAGGCAGGGCGGCTCTCGCGGGTTAACCTGGCGATCTCGGAGTTCCGCTGAGACCAGGAGCGTCACATGAGCCGCACGACAGCCACCCGCACCATGGGTGCGCTGTCGCACGAGCACATACGACACACCGCCGTTCGATAGAGCACCGTCATCCGTGACGGTGCTTTTTTCGTCCCGCCGGCCTGCTGGCCCCCGCTGCCCCGAGAGCAGTCGAATCCCTGGAAGCCGTCCAGGGTGCTTCGAAAGGGAAAGCATGCGCACTCTCGTCCTCAACGCCGGCTTCGAGCCCCTCGCCGTCGTGTCGTTCCGTCGGGCCCTCGTGCTCGTCATGACCCAGAAGGCGACGGTCGTCTCGGCCGACGCCGACCACCCCGTGCTCGGCGCCGGGTTCGCCTACGACCGTCCGTCGGTGATCGTGCTGACGCGCTACGTCCGCATCCCGCACGGCCGCACCGTGCCCGTCTCGCGCCGCGGGGTGCTGCGCCGCGACGCGCACCACTGCGCCTACTGCGGCCGGTCGGCGTCGACGATCGACCACGTGCAGCCGCGGTCGCGAGGAGGCGCGGACAGCTGGGAGAACCTGGTCGCGTGCTGCCTCCGCTGCAACAACGTCAAGAGCGACCGGACACCGGCCGAGATGGGCTGGACCCTTCGCTGGCAGCCGAAGGCGCCCCACGGCGTCGGCTGGGTCGTGCGCGGCACCGACCGGCCGCAGGCGGAGTGGGACGAGTACCTCGCGGCGGCGTGAGCTCGTGCCGCAGCTGCCGGTCGGCCTCGCGTCGGCGACGGCTCCGGCTCCGGCTCCGCACCGGGTTTCGTACACCGCACCGCGTCTAGTCCCGGTGCGATGTACGAAACCCGGTGCAGTGCAGCGTCGAGGAGGTGCGGTGCCGCGACGAGGAGGTGCGGGTTCGGTAGACTCGCCCGGTCAGCCTCTGTAGCTCAATGGAAGAGCAGTTCCGTCCTAAGGAAAGGGTTGGGGGTTCGAGTCCCTCCAGGGGCACCAAAACACGGGGGTTCCGCCCCATCATGCGTTCGGTAAGCACCCCACTACCGCGTTTACCCCGCGAAAACTCGTACAGCCCCATATGGCTCGAAGATTATCGGTGGGCTACCGGGGCCGCATTGCGTGGCTCTCGACGCGCTCAGAGCCGCGGCGAGCGTCTTGGAGCTGCCGCCAGAGGCGGATCGTCATGAAGATCGCCTCGAGCTCCTCTGCTGGCTTGTGCGTCGCGATCGCGAAGGCCGCCCGCTAGCTCCGCGGGCGCAAGACCAAGCTCCCTTCCTCGCAACAGAAGCACTTGGTGGGTCGACCGATAACGAGGTTCGTTGATTCGTGTGGCCAGCGCCGCCAGGTCGTCCGGCACGGTTCAGGCAGCGGACGTCGTGGAGGGTCGTCGCGTGGCAACATGTTCACATGTTCATGTGCACACGAGGTAGGGGGTGGCGACGTGGTCGCGGCGGGCCGGCATGACACGATCCTGCGGGAGCTGGAGCTGCGCGGGTCGCTGTCCACGGTGGCGTTCGCCACCCGTTTGGGCGTCACGGGGATGACGCTTCGGCGGGATCTGGTCGAACTGGAGCGGCGCGGACTGCTGGTGCGCGTGCACGGTGGCGCCATCTCGCTGGCCGTGGCGCGAGAGCAGGAGGAGTCGGGCGACCACCTCTCGGTCCGTCAGGTCTCGCGGCCTGTCGCGACGATCGGCATGATCGTGCCGACGACCGACTACTACTTCCCCGAGGTGATCCGCGGAGCGAGTCAGGCTGCCCGAGAGCACAATTGCCGGCTCATCGTCGGCGCCACGAACTACTCGCCCGATGAAGAACTGCGTCAGGCGCGGCGCCTGATCAGCGGCGGCGTCGACGCACTGATGGTCACCCCTCACGGAAGCCTCGGGGAGTCCTCAGAGTTCCGGAGGTACCTGGAATCCCTCGATGTTCCCGTCGTTCTCGTGGAGCGAGGTGTGGACGACCGGATCTCGACGCAGCTCGAGTGGGTGCGCTCTGACCATGTCCGTGGCGCTGAGCTCGCCACCCAGCACCTCGTCGAGCAGGGCCATCTGCGCATCGCGCTCGCCGCGCGACCAGCGGCGACCGTGGCCGGTCTGCACGAGGGGTTCGGGCGCGTGATGGACCGACTCGGGGCCGACGCGCACGTGCTGAGACGAGATCTCTCCGTGCCGCGAAGCGGCGAGAACACGACGATCGACGAATTGGACACGCTCGTCGAAGATTGCCTCGCCGACGGGATCACCGCGGCCATCGTGCTCGGCGACGCGGATTCGATGGCGTTCACGGATCGTCTGATCGAGGCGGGTGTGCGCATCCCCGACGACTTCGCGGTCGTGGCCTACGACGACGAGATCTCCGCGCTCGCCGCCGTGCCCCTGACCGCGGTCGCGCCGCCCAAGCGCGAACTCGGCCACGCCGCACTCCGTCTGTGCATGGACCGTCTGCGTCAGAGCGAGGCCGCGCCGCACACGATCGTCCGCATGATCCTGCTGCCGACGCTGGTGGTGCGTGGATCCACCGTCCGCGACTCATCTGTTCACTAATGTTCATTAATGTCGGGTGTCGTTGACGCACAGCAGGACACATCGCATGATCAGTGCAACTCGTCCGGTTCAAAGGAGAACAGACCATGACACAACGACGGATCTTGCTAGGAGCAGCCGCGCTCCTCACGGCGGGAACGCTCCTGGTGGGGTGCTCAGCGGGCGCCGACGCGCCAGTGGCATCCGCCCCGTCGGCCGCGCCGACCGGTGAGGTGACGTTCTGGTCGTCGCTCGGCGGCATGGCCGATGTCGCTGCCGCGTTCAATGCCAGCCAGGACGACATCACCGTCGACTTCGAAGAGATCCCCAACGGCGCCAACGGCGGCTACACGAAACTCGCCGCCGCCATCGAGTCAGGCACCGGTCCCGACGTCGTCGGCATCGAATACGACCGTCTCCCGGGTTTCGTGGCCAACGAGCAGCTCACGCCCGTGAGCGGACTCATGTCCGGGGACGTGTTGGATGCGTACGACGATCAGGTACGCCAGCTCGTCACCTTCGGCGACGCCGCGTATGCCCTCCCGTACGACGCTCCGCCTCTGGTGATGTGGTACCGCCAGGACGTGCTCCAGGCCGCAGGGGTCGAGGTGCCCACCACGTGGGACGAGTTCGAGGAAGCCGCTCGCGCCGTGAAGAGGCAGAACCCGGACGCGTACCTGACCAGCTTCTTCACGAATGAGCCGCAGCTGGCACCGCTCTCCTGGCAGGCCGGTGCGGAGTGGTTCGGGGTCGAGGACGACGAGTGGAACGTCGACGTCGACGGCGACACCTCGACGAAGGTCGCTGACTACTGGCAGGACCTCATCGACGAGGATCTCGTGAAGGCGCAGCTCGGTTTCAGCGACGAGTGGACCGCCGACATCAACAACGGCGTCGTCAACGGCTGGGTAGGCGGCTCCTGGAGCGCATCGGGCCTGAAGACCCGCACCGAGGGCTCGGGTCAGGCCGACAAGTGGATCGCCGCCGTCCCGCCGACGTGGGATGGCAAGCCCAGTGGCGCTCTCAGCGGAGGGACCAGCTTCGCGATCCCTGAGAACTCCGACAACACCGCTGCTGCGGCCGCCTTCGTCACGTGGTTGACGACATCGCCCGACGCGGTCACGGCTCGCGGCGCCGTCGGCACTGCGTACCTGGCGTACCCCGGTCTGAACGACGCCGCCGCGGCCGTCGCCCCGACCGACTACTACGCCAACGACATCTACGCCGTCTTCGACGACGCGTCCGCGAACCTCGGAACGTGGGCCTGGGGTCCGAGCTACGACATCACTGCTACAGCGATGAAGAACGCGGTCACGACAGCGCCGACCCTGGGCGACGCCCTGGAGGACACGCAGTCGGCGACCGTCTCGGGACTGACCGCTCTCGGCCTCGCCGTCTCGGAATGACTCCATCGGCCGGGCGAGCTCTCGCCGCCCGGCCCATGCCCACTTTCGAAGAAGAGAGCACATCATGGCAACCTCCCACATGACTTCCGCCCGACAGGTGCCCCCTCGCCGGAGCATCCCCGGAACGGGCGGACGAGCCGCCTCCGTCTTCTTGATCCCGTTCTTCGTGCTGTTCGCGATCACGATGATCGCCCCCGTCGTCTACGCGATCGGGCTGAGCCTGTTCGCAGAGCGACGCAGCGGTCTCGGGTTCGGCGGCTCGACGACCGAGTTCGTCGGCGCCGGCAACTACATCGCCGTCCTGTCCGACAAGACGTTCCTCGAGGGCTTCGGCAGGCTCGCGGTCTACTGCGTGCTCTATGTGCCCACGCTCCTCATCGTCGCGTTGGTCCTGGCGCTCTTGCTCGACGCCGCCGTCACCTACGCTCGCCGTGCCTTCCAGCTCCTCCTGTTCCTGCCGCACGCCGTCCCGGGTGTGATCGCTGCTCTGATCTGGGCGTACCTGTACACCCCCGGCGTGAGTCCGATCGTTCGAGCGGTCGCCTCCGGCGGCATCGAGATCGACTTCCTCTCGGTCCAGCTCGTCCTGCCCTCGATGGTCAACATCGCGGTATGGGAATGGGCCGGCTACAACGTCATCATCCTGTTCACCGCCCTGCAGACCGTGCCGCGCGAGATCCTCGAAGCGGCCCGCGTAGACGGCGCCGGCGAGATCCGAACAGCCTTCGCGATCAAGACTCCGCTCGTCTGGCCGGCCCTGGGTGTGGCACTTCTGTTCACCGTCATCGGCTCCCTCCAACTCTTCACCGAACCGAAGATCCTGTCGTCGGCGACCACCGCCGTCACGAGCACGTGGGTACCGAACATGTGGGCCTACGACGCCGCCTTCAACCGCAACAATCTTCCCCAGGCCGCCGCGGCCTCGATCGTTCTGGCCGCCTTGGCCGGTCTGCTGTCGTGGATCGTGACGCGCTTCACCTCGAAGGAGCCGACGCAATGAGCGCCCTGCTCGACACCCCTACCCCCGTCCGCGTCCGCGCGACGCGTGACGAACGCCGTGCGCGGCGACGCACCGACACTCCGCGTCGTGCTCGCCGCGGCATCCTGTCCACGGTCGGAGTCAACGGCCTGCTGATCGTCGGCGCCGCATACATGATCCTGCCGCTGCTGTGGCTCGTCTTCGCGGCGACGAAGGATGCCAAGGGCCTCTACTCCGGGGACGCCTTCACTTTCGGCGGTGCACTCCTCGCGAACATGCAGCGGCTTTTCACACAGGACGGCGGCATCTTCGTCAGATGGCTCGCCAACAGCATCCTGTACGCAGGGATCGGTGCTGTCGTCGGCGGCTTCATCGCCGTCATGGCTGGCTACGCGTTCGACAAGTTCCAGTTCCGAGGAAAGCGAGGCCTCTACGCGAGCGTCTTGGTCGGCGTCCTCATCCCCAACACGGCCACCGTCATCCCGTTGTACCTGCTCGCCGCCACTGCGGGCGTCACCAACACGATCTGGGCCGTCATCATCCCCACGCTCTGCAACCCGTTCAGCGTGTATCTCGCGCGCGTCTTCAGCAGTGGCTACATCCCCAATGAGACGCTCGAAGCGTCGCGCGTCGACGGCGCGGGCACGGTGGGTACTTTCCTGAAGATCGGTCTACCCATGATCGCACCGGGTTTCGTGACGATCGCTCTCTTCCAGTTCGTAGGTATCTGGAACAACTTCATGCTTCCCCTGATCATGCTGCAGAACCGTGACTTGTTGCCCTCGAGCGTCGGCATCGCCCTCTGGCAGAGCCAGGTGCAGCAGAATCCCCAGTTCTCCACCCTCGTGATCGCTGGTTCGTTCATCTCTGTCATCCCGCTCGTGATCGCATTCGTCTCGTTGCAACGCTTCTGGCGCGCAGGCCTGTCGGCGGGGAGCGTCAAATGACGCTCGGCCGAACCGTTCGCGCCTCCTGATCCCCTGCTCCCTGTTCTCTGCAAGCCCTCGTGAGAGCTGCGCCACCGCGAGGTCCAGGGTGCTCGATCGTCGTGCGCCCGCGCCCCTCCATCCGCACGTCCGCCATGGAAAGAAGGCACCGCCACATGGAAACCCTGACCCACATCGACCAGGCCCTGGCCACGGTCGTCGCCGACATGGACGCGTTCGGCGCGACCTACCCGCACCATCACACCGTCGACGGTGTGTACCCGCCGAAGTCCGCCGAGCACGGTGAGCCCGTCGGCGGCAACACGAGCTGGACCACGGGATTCTGGCCCGGCGTGCTGTGGCTCGCCTACGACATCACCGCGGATGAGAAATTTCATGAGGCAGCCTTGGCGCACGTGGCATCTTTCGCGGATCGGGCTGACCGTGACGTCGACATGGATCACCACGACATGGGATTCCTCTACACGCTCTCTTGCACGACGGCGTGGCGCACCGACCGCGACGAGCGGGCCCGCAGCGCGGCACTCATCGCCGCGGAGCACATGATGGATCGCGTTCTCGAGCCCGCCGGGATCATCCAGGCGTGGGGGGATCTCTCCGACCCCGAGCAGCAGGGGCGAACGATCATCGACTCGTTGATGAACCTTCCGCTGTTGCGCTGGGCCACCACCACCACGGGCGATTCCCGATTCGCGGACGCCGCCGACCGGCACGCACGCCAGCTGGCCGATCACATCGTCCGTGCCGACGGCTCCACCTTCCACACCTTCTCCTGGGACATCAACACGGGTGAGCCGCTACGCGGCCGTACCGACCAGGGCTTCGCGGACGACTCGTGCTGGGCGCGCGGTCAGGCGTGGGGCGTCTACGGCTTCGCCCTCAGCCATCTCGCGAACGGGGACGAGCAGTTCCTCGACGCAGCTCGGCGCTGTGCCGACTACTTCCTCGCACACCTGCCCGCCGACAACGTGCCCTACTGGGATCTCGGCTTCGGCGACGGCAGCGGTCACCTGCGCGACAGCTCCGCCGGGGCCATCGCGGTGTGCGGCCTCTACGAACTGGCGCGCGCGACGGGCGAGGACCAGTACCGCCAAGGCGCCGACGAGATCCTCGATGCCCTGGCGGCATCGTGCACGCCGGAGCCCGGCAGCGATGCGAACTGCCTCCTCCAGCACGGCGTGTACCACTGGCATGCCGGGATCGGCCTGGACGAAGGCAATCTCTGGGGTGACTACTACTACCTGGAAGCGCTCGCACAACGTGCGAACCCGGGATGGGAATCCTTCTGGCGGAGCTCGAACAAAGACGTGGCCGCCTCGTGAGCGCCGACCTCTTCCGCGTCGACCAGAAGGTCGCCCTGGTCAGCGGTGCCAGTCGCGGGCTCGGACAGGCGATGGCCATCGCGCTCGCCGACGCCGGCGCGGACGTCGTCCTGACGGCGAACTCGCCATCGGACGAGACGGCAGCCGCGGTGCGAGCCACAGGCCGCCGTGCGCACGTCCTCACCGCAGACCTCGGGACGGCGACGCCTGCTGATCTCGAGGGGCTCGTCTCAGAGACGAGTGAGGTGTTCGGACGCATCGACATCCTGGTCAACAACGCTGGCATCATCCGTCGTGCACCCGCACTCGAGCTCACCGAAGCCGACTGGGACGACGTCGTCCAGATCAACCAGAAGGCCGCGTTCTTCCTCGCGCAGGCTGCAGCGAGACGGATGACCGCCACGGGCGGCGGTCGCATCATCAACACCGCATCGCTGCTCAGCTTCCAAGGTGGCATCTCCGTGCCTTCGTACACGGCTTCCAAGAGCGCGCTCGCCGGTCTCACACGCGCGATGGCGAACGAATGGGCGCAGCACTCCGTCAACGTCAACGCGATCGTTCCCGGGTACTTCGCCACGGACAACACGGCTCCGCTCCGAGCAGACCACGATCGTTCACGCGCGATCCTGGATCGGATACCCGCGGGCCGGTGGGGCGTGCCGGCAGACATCGCCGGAGCGGTCGTGTTCCTCGCGTCGCCGGCGGCCGCTTACGTCCACGGACATCTGCTCGCCGTCGACGGCGGCTGGCTCGCCCGATGACGACCTCAGCCGGACCACGACACTGCGAGACCCACGAGAAGGACAGAAGCATGGACACCCGCAACGCCTGCGCCCCCGAACACGTCTCGACCATGTCGACCGAGGAACTGCGCCGGAGTTTCCTGGTCGAGAAGGTCTTCGTCGAGGGTGAGGTGACCTTCACCTACTCGCATCACGACCGCGTGATCATCGCCGGCATCGCGCCCAGCGGTCAGCCCCTGACGCTCCCCGTCCCCGAGGAGCTGCACACGGCGCACCTCCTCGATCGTCGCGAAGCGGGTGTGATCAACATCGGCGAGGCTGCCGAGGTGACCGTCGACGGCACGAGCTACGTGGTGCCCTCACGCGGATGTCTGTACATCGGTCGCGGCAGCCGTGACGTCGTCTTCGGCGCTCCCGGACGCTTCTACCTGTTCAGTGCTCCCGCGCACGCGTCACTGCCGACGACGCTCGTCGGGGAAGAGCAGGCCAACGTGCTCGAGCTCGGCGACCACGACACGTCCAACCGTCGCACCCTGCGCCAACTGCTGTTCGGCGGTGAGGTCGCCACCAGTCAAGTGATGATGGGAGTGACGGAGCTCCACCCCGGCAGCATGTGGAACACCATGCCGGCGCACACGCACGACCGCCGCATGGAGGCTTACCTCTACTTCGACGTGCCCGAGGACGCGCGCATCGTGCATCTGATGGGTGAGCCCTCGGAGACCCGGCACCTGGTGGTCGCAGACGAGCAGGCCGTCATCTCACCGCCCTGGTCGGTGCACAGCGGCGTCGGTACCCGTGCTTACAGCTTCATCTGGGCCATGGCCGGGGAGAACCAGGACTTCACCGACATGGACGCCCGACCGATCACCGAGATGAGCTGATCAGCGTGTCCGACGGAGCACGCACCCCATTCTCACGACGGCTCGGCGAGAGCAAGGTCATCGCAGTGCTCCGAGCTCCGCACGTCGACGTGCTCGCACCCGTCTGCGACGTCCTGATCGACGAGGGCATCCCGAGCGTGGAACTCACTTTGACGACCCCCGACCTGCTCCGCTCCCTCCCTGAACTCGTCGAACGGTACGCCGCGAAGGCAGACATCGGGGTGGGCACCGTCACGACCGTGGACGAGGCTCAGCGGGCGATCGACGCTGGAGCCGACTACCTCGTGACACCGACGATGAACCTGCAGGTCGTCGAGCTCGCGGTGAACTCGCGTGTCGCCGTCGTTCCCGGCGGCCTCACACCCACCGAGCTCGCCGCGGGATGGGACGCGGGGGCGAGCGCGGTCAAGATATTCCCCGCCCAGGCAGTCGGCCCCGCTTACCTCCGGCACCTGCACGGACCGTTCCCCGGGCTCTCGGCGATCCCGTCAGGCGGCATCGATCTCGCGGCCACCCGCGAGTGGCTCGCGGCGGGTGCCGTCGCCGTGAGTCTCGGCGGCCCACTCGTCGGCGATGCCCTCGCTGGCGGTGACATCGATCAGCTCCGACGCCGCTGCCGAGCCGTCCGTGGGCTCGTGGACGACACGACCTCGTGAACGCGTCGAGCCCAGAGGCCGCACCCCGCGTCCTGACGTTCGGCGAAGCGCTCGTCGGCTACGCGACGGCCCAGGACGATCTCCGCTCGGGAGCGCAGTTCACACGCTTTGCCGGAGGCGCCGATCTCAACGTCGCCGTCGGGCTCCGGCTGCTCGGTGTCGACACCACGTGGGCGAGCGTCCTCGGCCGCGATGCGCACGGCGACTACCTGCAGGACGTCGTCGACACGCTCGGCATCACACCTGTCACGGTGCGGGCAGACGGGCCGACCGCTCTCATGTTCAAAGCCGGCGGAACGAGTGGTGACCCTGAGATGCTGCAAGTGCGTGGTGACACGGCCTTCGCGCGCCACGCTGGTCTGGTGCTGTCATGCGGTGATCTGCTCGACGGCATCGACCACCTGCACCTCACCGGAATAGTCTTCGCCGTCTCACCCGTCGCCCGGGCCGCCGCGTTCAGGCTGCTCGATGCCGCCCGGGACGTGGGCATCACCGTGTCCTTCGACCCGAACCTGCGTCTCAACCTATGGAGCGATCTCGACGAGATGCGGCGCACTGTCTCCTCCGTCGCAGCGCGAGCGCAGGTCGTCCTTCCCGGTCTCGGCGAGGCGCGGCTGCTTACCGGCACGGACGACCCCGCGGCCGTCGCGGACTTGTACCTGTCTGCGGGAGCGCGCGAGGTCGCCGTCAAGCTAGGCGACGAGGGGGCCATCGCCTTCGAGGCGGGACGCTCCGTCCGATCCCGTCGCTTCCAGGTCGATGCCGTCGACACCGTGGGGGCGGGCGACGGCTTCGCCGCGGGATACATCGCCGCGATGCTCGCAGGAGAGGACCTGGGCGCGAAGGTCGACCAGGCGGCAGCAGTCGGCGCGCTCGTGACCACAAGCAGGGGAGATCTTGCCGCGATGCCCACCCGCGCACACGTTGACGCACTGCTCACTCGTACCGCCGCGCGCAGCCATGAGGGAGGTCCCGCGAATGCGGATCGGCATTGACGTCGGGGGCACCAAGATCGACGCGATCATTTTGGGCGACGACACCGGAGTCCGCAAGCGGGTGCGTCGTGAGACCGTCAGCGGCCCGGACGGGGTCCTCTGCGGCATCCGGGCGGTCGTCGACGACCTCCTGGACGGGCACGACCCGGCCGCGCAACAGGTCACGCACGTGGGCGTCGGCATCCCCGGCGTCGTCGACGGTGCGCGCGGCATGGTGATGCATGCGGTGAATCTCGACATCCACGAACTCGACCTCGCCTCGATCCTCGCTGCCGCGCTCGGCACCCGCGTCACCGTCGACAACGACGTGAACGCGGCTGCCACGGGTGCCGCCCACCTGATCGGCGGCGCCGCTCCGCTCGGGTACCTGAACCTGGGCACCGGACTGGCAGCAGGCGTCG
This sequence comes from Frigoribacterium sp. CFBP 13729, assembly GCF_014841875.1. Classification (NCBI taxonomy): domain Bacteria; kingdom Bacillati; phylum Actinomycetota; class Actinomycetes; order Micrococcales; family Microbacteriaceae; genus Frigoribacterium; species Frigoribacterium sp. CFBP 13729. Next base: position 234,625 of record NZ_JACYUR010000002.1, read on the forward strand.
TCGTCGACGGGCACGTGTGGCGAGGCTCCCGCGGGGGAGCGGGCGAGATCGGGCACATCCCCGCGGATCCGAACGGGTACGCCTGCTTGTGCGGTCAGCGCGGTTGCCTCGAGACCGTCGCTTCGGGCACCGCTCTCGCGAAGCTGTGGCCCAGTACCTCCGTGCTGCCCGCCGTCGATCTCTTCGATGCCGCTGACCGTGGTGATGCCAGAGCCCGCCAGGTGCGGGGCGTGCTCGTCCACGGGGTCGCGTCCGCCGTGCGCCTCCTGCTTCTGTCCACCGACGTGGAGGACGTCGTGATCGGGGGCGGACTCAGCAATCTCGGCGAACGCCTGCTGGAGCCGGTGCGAGGCGTGTTCGTCGACTGGAGCGCGCGCTCGCCGTTCCTGGCGTCCCTGGGAATAGTCGACCGTGTCCAGCTGCTCCCGCCCGGCGTGCCGGCCGCCGCCGTCGGAGCCGCGCTCCTCTGAGCTCTTCTAGCGGATGTCCGTCGTCCCTGAGCCGATGTCGACCGGCTGCGGACGCGCGCCGTCTTGCACCGCGACGAGGTTGAGACCGCGCATGGTGTAGATCACGCCGTTCTCGTCGACGTCCAGGTGCGGACCGCTGTACCACCCGCCGTCGATGCCGGCGACGACGGTCGACAGTTCAAGGGTCCTGGCGTCGACACGAAACAGCGTCGTGTCAGACACGCCGTAGATCGTGTCGTCGACACGAGCGAGGGCACCGAAATCGGTCGCGACACTGCGGACGTCGAGGGTGGTCACGACAACTTGGGTCCGCAGATCGAGGACGAACAGTCCGCTTGCTCGGCGGCCGAGCCCGAACAGGTGGCGACCGTCCGTCGCGAGCGCGGCGATGCCCGCCGTCAACCCGGGATCGACGCGCCAGAGCTCCTTGCGGGCGACAGGATCCCAGGCGACGACGGTGCTACGCGGTCCGTCCGGGTAGATGTTGTCGCCGCCCAGGTAGGCGACGCCGTCTGCCGTCGTGACCGCTCGCACGAGCTGCCGGGCGTCGACGGGGTTCACCGTGGTCGTGCTCGCCCCGCTCGTGGGTGCGAAGGTCGTGACCGAGCCGCCGCCGTCGGTGTCGTTCTGCGCTCCGAGCAAGGCGAGTCCGTTCACGGCGTCCCAGCACACGTCGAGCGGTCTGTTCTGGCCTCGGGCCGGGGCGACCACCTGCGCGGGGGCGTCACCCGACGTCGGGTCGTAACGCCACATGCCCTGCGAGTTGTACTGACCCGTGTAGAGGATGCCGTCCACGACGACGCCGTCCTTCGCCTCGCCCGGCATCCGCAACAGGGTCTGCGCACCCGTAGTGACATCGAACCGGTTGAGCGCGCCGGTGCCGCCGACGTAGGCAGCACCTCCACCGACGGCGATGCCCATCGCCGTCTGCGGCGCGGCGGGTGCTCCTGCCTCGATGAGTTCGGTCAGCATGCTCGTCCTGGTTGCCGGGTCGATCTCGGCGACGAATCCGTAGGCGGACGCCCCGACCAGCCTGTCCCCGACGACGTCGAGACCCCACAGTGTGTCGAGGTTGCGGGTCTGGAGGTTCGTGATCTTCTTCGTGGTCCGGGAGTACGCCACGACGCTCGGAACCTTGATGTAGTAGATGTCGCTTCCGCGTCGACGCAGCGTCATCCCCGTCTGCGGGATCGTCTCGTAGACATGCGGCGACGCGATCTCGATGAGAATCGACTTCCCCGGGCCCTTGAGGGTGACTCCGAGCAGGTCGTCGAGCACGGAGAGCGACGTGACCGAGACCGCGGACGCGAACTCGTTCGGCAGGATGTCGCGGTACGACCGAGTCGAGCGATCGAACGAGTACAGCTTCGCGGTGCTCCCGGCACCTCCTGCGAGCACCGAGCCGGTGCCGAGATACACCGTCGTCGCCGTCGTCGCCACCGCCTGGGCGATCGTGGCCCCAGGGTCCGGAAGGCCCCAGTTCGCGACCATGCCGCTGGTGGGGTCGACCTCCCAGAGGGATGGTGGATCGGTCGGATCACCACCACCGGCGACGTAGATCATGCCGTCCGGTGCGACGGCCAGAGCGCGTACGTCGCGGTCGCCCGTCTCGGCGAGGGGTACGGCGGCGGTGTCCGCGGTGGTCAGGTCCCACCGGTGAACGCTCGCGCCGTTGGCCTCGGTGCGCAGCACACCGATGTAGAGACTCGCCCCGTCGGGCGAAGCCGCGAGCGCCTGGACCGCGTATCCGGACGAGAGCTCGGTCCGGGTCGTGACCGCCTTGGTCGCGAGGTCGAACCCGATCACGCGAGCGGGCTGGAGGTTTCGCGATCCGATGTAGAGGGTGTCGCCCACCACGAGGCTCGACATGAGCGGGAACTGCACCACGGCGGGGCCGAGGTCGTCGATGCGCACGTCGCTGTCCGCGTCGGTCGTCGCCGGCGCGCCCCACGCCGCGGCCCCAGACGGTGCGGCGACGGTGAGCGCGCTCAGGGCGGTGGCACCGATCAAGAGCTGGCGTCGGGTGAGGTGCTGCGTCATGACGTGTTCCTTCCTGTTCTTCCAACCATTCGTGGCGGGACAGCGTGAGGGGGCCAGAGATGCGCGGTTCGCCGGGTGCGGGAACGAGGCCTCAGCCGCAGGTCGCTCCATCGGACGCGAGCGGCAGGGTCGTGAGGCAGCGGGCTCGGGCCGTCGCATCGTCGGCGAAGGAACGGTCATCGATGCGTACGAGGTCGCGTCCTCGAAGGGTATACAGGCGGCCGTGTTCATCGGCGGCGATGTGCGCTCCGCTGTACCACGCTCCGTTGATGTCCGGCACGACTTCTGACATCGCGAAGGTCATCGGATCGAACCGGAACACGTCTGTCTCGGACGCCCCGTAGACGACACCGCGGCTGACGACAAGGGCGGAGAACCCCGTGCTTACCGAACTGACGTCCGCGGTGTGGACGACCTCTCGGGTCATGAGGTCGACCACGAAGAAGCCGCCCTTCCGCGTCAGTCCGTAGAGGTGATCGCCCTTCACCGTGAGTGCCGAGATGCCGGCACCGGGCATCGGTGCGGTACGCCACAGCTCGATGCCGGTGACGGGATCGAGCGCCACGACAGTCCCCGGCCCGTCGGCATTCTGGAGCCCGCCGCCGAGGTACGCGACACCGTCCTTGCTCGCTACGGCGCGCACGTACTGGTCGCCGTCGATGGGGTCGAGGAAGAAGTGGGAGTCGTTAGTGGCGGGGTCGTAGGTCCAGAGCGAACCGCCGCCGGTCGTGTCGGATTGCGCACCGACGAGGGCGAGCCCGTTCACGTCATCCCATTGGACGTCCTGCGGTCGGTTCTGCTCGCCGGGGAACTGGGCGACACGACGGAACGGCAACCCGTCGTCCGGGTCGAAGCGCCAGATGCCCTGCGAGCTGTACTGGCCCGTGATCAGCGCGCCGTCGACGACGACGGCGTCCTTCGCCTCGCCAGGAGCGCGCAAGTACTCGACGGACTCATCGGACAACCGGTGGCGTGCGACTGCTCCCGTCCCGCCGACGTAGGCCGAGCCCCCGCCGACGGCGACGCCCATCGCCGCCTGCGCCGACGCCGGCGCACCCGCCTCGACGAGGTCCGTGACCGTTGAAGTACCAGCTGCAGGATCGATCTCGGCGACGAAACCGAAGGCTGAGGTGACGACGAGCGAGGTCCCCCTGGCGTCAATGCCCCAGATCTCACCCAGTGAGGGGCCCTCGAACGTGACCGGTGCGATGACACCCGTCGCCGTCGACCAAGAGAGCACACCCTCTTCGTTGGCGAAGTACGCCGTGTCTCCGATCACTGCGAACTTCTTCGCCGTCTTTCCGGTCGACGTCGCGCTCGCGTAGCTGGCGTAGTCGGTGAGATCGATCGCCGCGACCTTCGACTGCTCGGTGGAGGCGGCAGAGCCTACGAGAAGCCTGCCGTCGAGAACTGCGAGCTCGCGGATGCTGGCGTCGTTGCGCATCTCTGCGGGTGTGATGTTGCGCGAGGTCCTCGTCGACCGGTCGTAGGCGTATAACCCGGCTCGGGCCGCGCCGCCGCCGAAGAGCGTCCCCCCGCCGAAGAACACGGTCGTCTCGGTGGCTGCGACCGCGCGGGCTCCTGTGGCCGCGGGGTCGGGCGCTCCGAGATTCGCGACCTGCTGGGTCGTGGGGTCGTACTCCCACAGCGGTGTGGGTGTGGTGCCGCCATCGCCGACGGCGAAGACGTGGCCGTCGGGGGCGACCGTGATGGCTCGCACGTTCCGATCCCCGATGCGGCCGATCGGCGCGGCGGGCACGTCGGGGGTCGTGACGTCCCAGCGGAACAGGTTTGGCTTCGTCGAGCCGGCATCCGACAGCACGCCTGCGTAGATGTAGCGCCCTGTCGGATCGGCGGCGATCGCCTGGATCGACACGCCGGAATCGAGATTCGTGGTCGCCGTCACGAGACGGGTGTCGAGATCGAGGGCGACGATCCGCGCGGGCACCACATTCCGGGACCCGACGTACACCGTGTCGCCGATCGTCACCGAACTCATCAACGAGAACTGCACCACCGCCGGCCCTAGATCATCGATCCGCGGTGCGCTGGCTGAGCGCGAAGGGGACTCGGCCTGAGAGGGAGCCGCGACCGCAGGGGTCACGGCCATTATGACTGCCACGGCCATGACTCCGCCGATCAAGAAGCCTGGACGAACAGTGCGACGTTTAGTGCTCATGCGAATTCTCCGTTGAACGCTTGCGAGTGGGGTCACTGAACTACGGCGGTTCCGTCGAGACAAGAGATCCGGGCGCAAGCGAACAATTACAAACAGCCGAGCACCGAAGGATGATGCGGATTCTCCTGCCCGGCTCCGCGTCGCCCGTGGCGGTGCCCACGCGGGCTGGGACTGCCGCTACTCGAGACGACGCGATGGAACGGGCGTGTGATCGGCAGTGCGTTCCTCGGCGAGCTCAGTGACTCGCTCGTCCTGTGCGGTTGCCCGTCATCAAGCCCTCGAGGGGCGGGGCGAGGGCCAGGTGGCGACGATCGAGAAGAGGTCGACGAGCGTGTCGCGGTGGTGTCTGACGACGTCGTCGATGCCGTCGACCACCTGGCGGCCACGGTCCGTCACCATGAGGGTCACCGCCCGGGCATCCTCGGGGACTCGGCCGCGGTGACGGCTGACGAGACCCTCGGCGACCAGCTGGTCGATGACGTACGCCGTGCTCTGGCGGTACGTCCCCTGCGCCTCGCTCACGTCGCGCGGCCGGATGTCCTCGGTGGCTGCGATCTGGACCAGGGTGGTTCGTCGTCGACCGGTGACGTCCGGCAGGTCGAGGTCGCGGACGGACGCTCCCAATTCTTGGCCCACACGGCCGGTCAGGCCGAGCACGGCCAGGGGATCAGTGGGCTGTCCACCTCTGCGCTGAGGTCTGGGAGGCGCGTCGAGTCCCCTCAGGACCGCTGCGGCCAGGTGCTCCGACTCCCGGAATGACACGTGCAGGGATCCTCGGAGCGCTTCGGCCCGCAGGTGGCCGAGGGGAGTCAGTTCCACGGCCACGGCGCGACCGTCGAACTTGCTCGGGGCGGTCGACACGAGCCCGTCACGGCGGAGTCTGTGGATCAGGTGGTGGAGGACGTGCCGGGCCATCGACGCGCTCGAGGCGAGCTCCCTCGTCGTGGGCTGGTCCCCGAGAGCCAGCTCGCTGAGGACGATGAATTCTTCGTTGTCCGCCCACGTGCCGTCGAAGGCCACGGTGACCAGGCCCGTGATCGTTTCGCTGAACTGCCCGAGCAGAGCGCTGATGGAGGGGGTGAGATCGGACAAGGCGAGCTGCTTCTTCCAGCATCATGACGATGAACACGCGGACGAGCAGTCATGACCTCTGCCGCCAGTGGTGCCGGCCATGGACTCGTCGAGTCGGTGGCGGCTTTGACAGTGCGGCAGGGTCTGGGCCTGACGTCACTCTAGGTGCCCATGGGTCGCCGCGGCCGAAGGACACCATGAGCTTCAGCCCAGCCCCCTCCAGGCGGTTTCCTCGGTGTGGAACCTCGCCGGGCTCGCATCTGTACCCCATATGCGCTGTCTGGCGGTTCTTGTCGGCCAGACCGAGGACATAACGTACCCCGTCAGAGTGCGCAAAGTGGCCTATTCGCGAGGACTTCTGGACATCTTCTCCTGACTCATTTAGCTTGTTGAGAAATCCCCGTCATGCGGGGTGGGTCACACGTTCGAGGGGATGTGGCTCAGGCCTTACCAACCGAACCAGCCCACCCCGGGCCTGCAGCAGTGCGCATCGATCGTGCGCGTCTCCCGGATCACCCATGGGGCGGACGCGTTGATCGGTGTGCGCGTTTCTCAAGGACGACAACACATGCCCTTTGCCTCTGCCCGGAAGAAGTTCGTCGCCCTGATCGGCATCGGAGCGGTGATCGCCTCGGCCGCGGTCGTCTTGCCGACCAACGGCCTCGTCGCCCCGGCCTCGGCAGCCCAAGATCCTGTCGCCTGCCAGAACACGCTCGGTCTTGTCAACGGCGGCTTCGAGCAACCGGTCGTCCCTGACAACTCGGTCAACTACCTCACCGCCATCCCGGGGTGGCAGACGACCGATGCGCAGAGGTCGTTCGAGATCTGGGGTCAGGGCTTCCTGGGTGTGCCAGCAGCCACGGGCAGGCAGTTCGCGGAACTGAATGCGTTCTCCGCGGGGACCCTCTTCCAGGACGTCGCCACGACACCTGGCCAGACCCTGAGTTACTCGTTGCAGCACCGCGGCCGGAACGGCACAGACACGATGGCCGTCCTCATCGGACCGCCCAACAACAACAGCCTCGTGACCGCCGGCACCTACAGCGATGGGAACACCGCCTGGGGCACCCACACGGGCACCTACACGGTGCCCGCCGGGCAGACCACCACCCGTTTTGCCTTCCGGGCCATCAGCTCGGCAGGAGGCAGCCCCACCACGGGTAACTTCCTGGACTCGATCAGCTTCGGCACCGGACCGTGCATCGTCGCCAACAAGACGGTGCAGAACGTCTCGGGGAACAACCCCACTCGTGTCGGTGACACGCTGCGCTACACCGTGTCGGCCACCAACAACGGCGGCAACCCGGCGTTGCTCGCCGTCGTGAACGACGCGCTGGCCACCGGTGTCACCTACGTCCCCGGATCGATGCGGATCACCGCGGGCGCCGGGACCGGGCGCCTCACCGACCAGGGCGGCGACGACCGCGGGGAGTACACAGCGGCGTCTCGGAACGTCGCCGTCCGTCTGGGCGACGGGGCCTCCGCGACCGGCGGCGGCACGATCCAGCCGGGCGCCACGACCACGGCCACCTTCGACACGGTCGTGAACGTCTCGGCCGCGAACGGCTCCGTCGCCAACACCGCCACCGTCGGCTTCACCGACCCCATCCTCGGTCAGACCCGCGCCTCCACCACCCAGACGACCTCGACCACGATCGCTCCCGCCGCCGACCTCGCCGTGACGAAGGTCCTAGACACGACCTCGGTCGTCGCCGGCCAGCCGATCTCCTACACGGTCACCGCCTCCAACAACGGACCCCAGGCCGGCACCGGTGTCCGCGTCACCGACACCCTGCCCGCCGGGCTGACCGGCGTGACCGCGACAGGTGCGGACTGCACCGTCACCGGCACCACCATCAGCTGCGCCGTCCCCGACCTGGCCGTCGGAGCCAGCACCCCGATCACGATCACCGGGACAGTCCCCGCGACGGCCGACCCCGGCGCGGGCCTGACGAACACAGCGACCATCGCCGGTTCGCTCACGGACCCCGACCGCACCAACAACTCCGCCACAGCAGCAGCCACGGTCACCACCGCGGCGGACCTGTCGATCGTCAAGACCTACGCTCCCACCACCCCCGTGGCCGGCGAGGCGGTCACCTACACGTTGACCGCCCGGAACGACGGCCCGTCCGACGCCCGAGGCGTCACCATCACCGACCCCCTCGACCCCGAGGTCACCTTCGTCTCGGCCACCGTCCCCGGCGGCACCTGCACCCTGACCGATGACGTCGTCACCTGCGACGCAGGTACCCTGGCTGCCGGGGCGACCCAGACCGCGACCATCACCGTCACCCTCGCCCCGGACGCTGCCGTTGTCCAGAACACCGCAGCGATCACATCCTCCACGCCCGAGACGGACCCGACCGACAACACCAGCTCGACGCAGCTCGCGGCCACGGCCTTCGCTGACCTCAGCATCGCCAAGACGGCCACGCCCGCGACGGCGACCGCCGGCGACGAGGTCACCTACACCCTGACCGCCACGAACAACGGCCCCTCAGACGCCACGAACACCGTGCTGAAGGACACCCTGCCGACGGGGGTGACGGCCACGAACGTCGTCTCCCCGGCCGGGGCCACGTGCGATGTCACCGACGGTGCTGTGCAGTGCCAGTGGACCACTTTGGCCGAAGGCGCCACGGGCGTCGTCACGGTCACCGCGACCATCGCCGCTGACGCCCCTGCCGGGTCGCTCACGAACACGGCCTCGATCGTGTCGCCGACGTCCGACCTCGACACGACGAACAACTCCGCCTCGGCTGACGTCACCGTCGAGCAGGACGCTGACCTCGCCGTGACGAAGAGCGCGAATCCGAACCCGGCAGTCGCCGGCGGGCCGATCACGTTCACCATCACGACCACGAACAACGGACCCTCCGTCGCCCGTGGCGTCGTCACCAGCGACCCGCTCCCCGCCACGATCACCGGTGCCGCGGCCAGCGACGACTGCACGATCGTCGACGGCGTCGTCATCTGCCAGCTCGGCGACCTCGCTCCCGGTGTGTCCTCCGTCCGGACGGTCACCGCGACCGTCCCGGCCAGCGGCGCCGGCGTCGACGTCGTGAACACCGCCTCCACCAGGTCCTCGACCCCTGACGGCAACGCCGCGAATGACCAGGCCACCGTGACCGTCCCCGTGACGGCCAGCGCCGACGTCTCCGTCGTCAAGGCCGCCGCGTCGACGACGGTCCGCCAGGGGCAGCCGGTGCAGTACACCGTCACCGCCAGCAACGCCGGGCTCTCGGACGGTCAGGCCGTCACCGTGCAGGAGCGACCTGCCGCGGGCCTGACGATCACGAACGCCGTCCCGTCCGTGGGGACCTACGACGCCGCCACCCAGGTGTGGACCGTCGGGACCCTCGCGAACGGCGCCAGCGCGACCCTCGCCGTCACCGCGACCGCCGACGCTGCGGGTTCCCTGGCCAACCAGGTCGTCGCCAGCTCGGTGACGCCCGACCCGGACACCGCCGACCTCACCTCGACCGCGACCGTGACGGCCACCGCCGTCACCCCCGCGTCCTCGACGGCCGACACCGCCACGGCCCCGTTCAACGAGCCGGCCACGTTCCTGCCGCTGTCCAACGACACTCCGTCCACCGGTGCCACCTTCGACCAGGCCTCTGTCCGCCTCGTCAACGGAGCCGGGAACCCTGTCCTCACCCTCGCCACCTCACAGGGTCAGTTCGACGTCGACACGGCGACCGGTGAGATCGTCTTCACCCCGGTCGCCGGCTTCGTCGGGACGGCCACGGCTCCGTACCAGGTGACCGACAGCGACGGCCGCGTGTCGACGTCGACGGTCACCGCGACGATCACGGGCCCGCCGACCGCCGCCGACGACACCATCACGACGCCCCAGGGCGCGGACGTGACCGTGCCCGTCCTCGGGAACGACACCGGCGCCTCCGGCATTGCCCTCGACCCGGCCTCGGTGCAGCTGGTCGACCCGACCACGGGCGCGCTCGTCCAGACTCTCACCGTCGACGGGGAGGGAACCTACTCGGTGACCCCCGACGGCGAGGTCGTGTTCGAGCCGCTACCGACCTTCACCGGCCCCGCGACGCCCGTCACCTACAGCGTCGCTGACGTCAACGGCGACCGGGACACCGCGACCCTGACCGTGTCGGTCTTGGCCGCACCGTCGCCCTCTGGAGTCGAGGACACCGTCGGCACCGCGTACAACACCCCCGTCACGTTCGCCCCGACAGGGAACGACGACACCGGCGACCCGGCCGCGTCGTTCGACCTCAACTCGGTGCGCCTGACCGACCCTGCCACCGGCGACCCCGTGACCACGGTCACGATCGATGGCGAGGGCACCTACACGGTCGACACCGCCACAGGTCAGATCACGTTCACCCCCGACCCGGACTTCACGGGCGAGGCGACCCCGGTCAGCTACACGGCGACCACCACGTTCGGCGAGTCGGTCACGGCCGACGTCACCGTCACGGTGGGCGCCCCCGGGGCGCCAACCGCCACGGACGACGTCGGGACGGCGCCGTTCGGGGAGTCGATCGTCGTCAGCCCGCTGGGCAATGACACCTCCGGCCCCGCCGGCACGTCGTTCGTCACCTCGACGCTGCGACTGATTGATCCCGCCACCGGCACTCCCGCCACGACGGTCACGGTTCCCGGTGAGGGCACCTGGACCGTGGACACCACGACCGGGGTCGTCACTTTCGCCCCCGTCGACGGGTTCACCGGACCTGCGACTGCGCTGGAGTACACGGCGACGACGAACGTCGGCGGCACCGTCACCGGAACGATCACCGTCACGAGCGGCACCCCGCCGACGGCGACGCCCGACTCCGCCACCGTCCCCTCGGGCAAGCCGGCCGCGATCGACGTCCTCGGCAACGACGGCCTCGGGAGCGCGGCGAACTTCGCCGACGTGCCCGTGACGTTCCTCGACGGCGACGGGAACCCGGTGACGACCCTCGTCGTCCCCGGCGAGGGCACCTGGACCATCGGTCCCGACGGCCGCACGGTGACCTTCACCCCCGAGACCGGGTTCGTCGGGACGGCCACCGTCCCGTACCAGCTGACCGACAGCGACGGGCAGACCGACATCTCGACCGTCAGCGTCACCGTCACCGCGGCACCAGTGGCCGTGCCGGACGTCGCGACCACCGGGCAGGACACGCCCGTCACGGTCACCCCGCTCGCCAACGACCGTGTCAGCGGCACCGGAGCGACCCTCGACCCCGCCACCCTGCGCCTGGTCGACCCGGCCACCGGGAACGCCGTGACCACCGTCACCGTCCCCGGCGAGGGAACCTGGACCGTCGGCGCCGGCGGTCAGGTCACTTTCACCCCGCTCGCCACGTTCTCCGGGACGGCGACCCCGATCGGGTACCAGGTCAGCGACACCGACGGAGTCACGACGGGATCGACCATCACCGCGACGGTCACCGGCGTCGCCCCGGTCGCCGGCAACGACACCGTCACGGTCCCTCGAGGCGGATCGGTCACCATCGACCCGTTCGCGAACGACACCGCCGGCACCGGTGACCTCGATCGCAGCTCGCTGCGCCTGGTCGACCCGACCACCGGCGCCTTGGTGACCACCGTCACCATCCCCGGTGAGGGCACCTACACCGTCGACACCACGACGGGACTGATCACCTTCACCCCCGACCCGGCCTTCACCGGCACCTCGACGATCACCTACTCCGTCGCCGACGGCAGCGGGAACCGGACCACCGCGACCCTCAGCGTCGACGTGACCGCCCTGCCCGTGGGGGTCACACCGGCACCGGGCGGAGGCGTGATCATCACCACGCCGACCGGTCAGCAGCTGGCCTTCACCGGGACCGAGACGGCCGGATGGGCAGGCCTCGGAGGGCTGCTCCTCCTCCTGGCCGGGACAACCCTGGTGCTCGTGCGACGGAAGCGGCGCGAAGAGCGCTGACACGAACGGCCGGTCCGTACTGACATCGGGTGAGTACGGGCCGGCGGGGTCACCGCATCGCCCTCGCAGGTGACCCACGGTGCCCGCCGCGGACTGGTTACCCGCGGCGGCCACCGCCCCCCCCGACATGACCACTGCTTCAATCCAGATCACGCACCCAAGGGGAAACACTTGAGCACGACGAGCCAGCGCACATCTCGGAGCAGGACGATCCCACGGCGGCGCCTCCGTGCCCTGGGGGCATCAGTCCTCACCGCCACTATCGCGGTGACCGCGCTGGTCACCGGCACCGCTACCCCCGCGGTGGCAGCGACGACGGTGCTGCCGGTGTCGCTGTACGTGACCACGACTGCCGAGACCGCGTCGGCCGATCAGTCCACCGTGGAACAGAAGGTCCGTGACGAGTTCCAGGGCATGAGCGACTACTGGTTCTCCATGTCCAACGGGCTCGTGCGATTCGAGATCAAGCAACTCGTCTACCGTCCCGGTGAGGGTGTCTGCAAGAACGGCAACCCCCGCATCCGTGACGATGCCCAGGCCGCCACCGGCTGGGGCGGCGGAGGCAGCGGCGAATCGCTGATCATCGCCGTCGCCGAGGGCTGCACCTACGCAGGCAGCGCCACGAACAGCGGGACCTTCCTCGGAGGAGGGCGTGCATACCTCGAGGGGCTCTGGGACGGGAACTGGGCTCACGAGATGGGGCACACCCTGACCTTCGGCCACGCCAACCTCCTCGACTGCCCCGCTGGCGTCGTCGACGGGCGGATCGCGTCCGAGGGCGGCCAGTGCACGTCCCGCGGCTACGGCGACGCGTACGACGTCATGGGTGTCAGCTACCAGACGGTGTACAAGAACTTCTCGACTCCGAACCAGATCCGCGTCGGCATCCTTACCGCCGAGGACTACGTCGACATCGACAGCCCCACCGCCGTCGATCAGACCGTCGTCCTCCAGGCGCGCGAGGCCACTGCCGGAACACGCTCGCTGGAGTTCACCGACCCGTCCACCGGGATCACGTACTGGGCGGAGCTCGCGACCCCGGTCCGCTACGACAACGGCTACGGGGCAGGATCGATCAACTCCGTCGTCGGTGGAGGCACCTACCAGTACACCCGCGGCGTTCGCATCCTCCGCATGCTGGACACGACGCAGACGCTCCTGATCTCCCCGGCCGCCACCACTGCCGGCACCCGCCAGACGTCCTGGCCCGTCGGCTCAGCCTTCGAGACCGACGGCGGTGCCGTGAACCTCGAGGTCGTCGCCCAGACAGCCACCACGGCGACACTCCGCCTGCGGACGACCGTCGCTGACACGGCTGCCCCGGAAGCTCCTGTCGTGACCACCATCACGGCCGGTCGGCTCATCGGGACGGCCGAGCCCGGAGCGACCATCACGGTCGCAGACGCTGCCGGCGCGACCGTCGGATCGGTCGTCGCCGACGCGGACGGCAACTACGACATCTCAGTTGCTCCTCTCCAGGCCGTCGGTGCCCAGCTCGTGGTCACCGCCACCGACGCCGCAGGCAACGCCTCTCCGGCGACCGACGTCACTGTGCCTGCCCCCACGCCCTCCGCTCCCACGGTCGACTCGACCACCGGTGCTGTGGTGAGCGGAACGTCCGAGCCGGATGCCGTCATCACGGTGAACAAGGACGGGGCGACGCTCGGAACGACGACCGCTACCGCCGACGGTTCCTTCACCCTTGCCCTTCCCACCGCTCAGCCGGTCGGAACGGTGCTCCAGGTGACGGCCACCACGGCCGGAGGCACATCACCGACGACCTTCGTCACGGTCACCGCCCCCGCACCTGCTGCTCCAGTGGTCGAGCCCACCAACGGCTCCACCGTCATGGGCACCGCGGTCGCTGGTGCAGGCATCGCTGTCAAGGCCGGCGAGACCCTGGTCGGCTCGGGCATCGCGGACAGCACGGGCCGGTTCGCAGTCCAGCTCGACCCGGCTCAGGCGCCCGGAACAGTCCTGGAGGTGACGGCAGCGGTCGGTGAGGCCAACGTCTCCGCCCCGACGACGGTCACCGTGCAGGCTGCACCGGTCGCGCCCACCGTGCAGGTGGCCAGCGGCAGCATCCAGGCCGGAACGACCCAGACGTTCACCGGCAGCGGCTTCGTCCCAGGAGAGACCGTCCGCGCCAGCATCACGCCGAACGGCGCCGATCTCGGCACTCGGATCGCAGGAGCAGGCGGATCAGTCGGCTTCACGTGGGCAGCCCCGGCCGATGTCGCGGCAGGCACCTACACGGTGACGCTCACAGGCGATGAGTCAGGTGGAGCCCAGACTCAGTTCCTCGTGACGGCAGCCGCCGGAGCGGCCCCGCAGGATCCTGTGACCCCTGGGGCAGGGAACGCGGTGCCGGCAGGGTCCGGTTCTGGTGACGACACCGCGCCGACATCCCCCGGGACGCTCGCCTTCACGGGCGACGATCTGACCGCCCTGTCGCTCGGGTCCGGCATCCCGATCATCGCTGGCGCGCTGCTGCTCCTCGGGCTGTGGTTCCGCCGCCGACGCTCCGCTGCTGAGACGGCCGACTGACCGCCGCGGGCAGGCCCCCGACGGCGGCCGCCGTCCCCGACAGCAAGAACACCGAAGATCGATTCCATCTCCATCCCCGAAAGGGTCGCCATGTCAGCACTCACCACCCATAGACGAGGACGTCTCGGGCGCATGCTCGGTGCCGGTTTACTCGCCTCCGCCCTTGCCGTCACCGGTGCCGTGGTCGCCGAGGCCCCGCCCGCGCACGCAGCCGCCACCGCCGTGCCCGTGTCGATCTACGTCACCACCACCGCCGAGACCGCCTCCGTCGACCAGGCGACGACAGAGCAGAAGGTCCGGGACGAGTTCCAGGGCATGAGCGACTACTGGCTGTCGATGACGAACGGCCTGGTGCAGTTCGAGATCAAGCAGCTCATCTACCGCCCCGGCGAGGGCGTCTGCGGCGACGGCAACCCGAACCTCCGTGGCGACGCGATCGCCGCGACCGGGTGGCCGGGCTCCGGACAGGGGCAGGGGCTGATCATCTCCGTCGCGGAGGGCTGCACCTTCCGGGGCAGCGCCACGAGCGGCGGCCCCTCGATGGTCGGCGGCGGCCGCGCCTACCTCGAAGGCCTCTGGGACGGCGTCTGGGCGCACGAGATGGGCCACACCATGGACTTCGGCCACGCGAACCTCCTCGACTGCCCCGCCGACGTCGTCGACGGCCGCCTCGCCTCCGAGGGCGGAAACTGCGTCTCGAGAGGTTACGAGGACACGTACGACGTCATGGGCGGCAGCTACGAGACGATCTACAAGAACTTCTCGACCCCGAACCAGATCCGCACCGGCATCTTGACCGCCGCGGACTACATCGACGTCGACAGCCCGACGAGTGTGGACCAGACCGTCACGATCCAGGCACGCGAGGCCACCACGGGCGTTCGTTCGCTGCAGTTCACCGACCCCTCCTCGGGCATCACCTACTGGGCGGAGCTCGCGACGCCCACCCGCTACGACACGGGCTACATCGCCGGTTCGAGGACCTCGTCCGTCGGCGGCGACACCTACGCCTCCGTCCGCGGCGTGCGCATCCTCCGCATGGAGGGAACGACCCAGACCCTGCTGATCTCCCCGCAGGGCACCGGCAACGGCACCCGCCCCAACTCCTGGGCTCCCGGATCGACCTTCACCACGGCGACCGGTGCGACCACCCTCGATGTCGTCTCCCGGACCGCCGAGACCGCCACGCTCCGACTGCGGACGACCGTCGCGGACACCGCCGCCCCCGACGCCCCGACCGTCACCTCCGTCACCGGCACCACGGTCGCCGGCACCGCAGAGGCCGAGTCGACCGTCACAGTCCTCGACAGCACCGGCATCGCCATCGGATCTGCCACGGCAGACGCCACCGGGAACTTCACCATCACGCTCACGCCTGCCCAGGCAGGCGGCGCCCCGCTCCGCGTCACCGCTGCCGACGCCGCCGGCAACACCTCGGCCGCCACCGAGATCACGGTCCCGATCCCCGCCCCCGCGGCCCCGACCGTCGACCCCACCACGGGAACGACCGTGACGGGAACGGCTGAGCCCGACTCCACGATCACCGTGACCGCCACCGGCGCCACCCTGGGCACCGCCACGACCGAGGGCACCGGCGCGTTCACCGTCCCGCTGTCTCCCGCCCAGCAGCCCGGAGCAGTCCTCTCGGTCACCGCCACGAACGCCGGCGGCTCGTCCGAGGTCACCTTCGTGACCGTCACGGCACCCACGCCTACGGCGCCGACCGTCGATCCGACCGACGGCACCGTCGTCACCGGGAGCGCAGCGCCGGAGACCGGCATCGCCGTCACCGCTGGAGGCACCCTCGTCGGCTCCGGAACCACGGATGCCACCGGACGGTTCTCCGTCCCGCTCGACCCCGCCCAGGCGCCCGGCACCGTGCTCGAGGTCACCGTGTCGACAGGTGACGGGAACACCTCCGCCGCCACCACGGTCACCGTGTCACGTGCCGCCACCGTCCTCACGTCACGAGTCGAGAACGCCACCGTCCAGGCCGGCCAGACCCAGACCGTCCTCGGTGAGGGCTTCGCCGCAGGCGAGACCGTCACCGCCGTCATGACGTCGGACCCGGTGCAGGTGGGCACCGCGACCGCCGACCAGAACGGTGCCGTCTCGATCACGTGGACCGTGTCCCTCGACGCGACCCCGGGCACGCACACCATCACGCTCACCGGAGTGACGTCCGGCTCGACGGCCGCGCAGTTCACCGTGACGGCAGCACCCGTCGTCGGCGAGGACCCCGGCACCACCCCCGGCACGGGAACGGGTGCCGACCCCGGAAACGGCACCGGCACCGGTACTGACACGAGTGCCGCCAACGGGAGCACGAGAGGTTCGAACCTCGCCTTCACCGGCAGTGACATGGTCGTGTCCGGCATCACGGCGGCCGCGCTCCTCCTGCTGGCAGGGCTCACCCTGATCGCAGTCCGACGCCGACGAGCAGGCCACGACCACGAAGCCTGAACACCGGGACAGCCCACCGCGACGACGACGCATCTACGTCGGCGTCGCGGTGGGCTGTGTCCTCAGCGCCGTCCTCGGAGCCGTCTTCGTCAGGACAGCCCTGGATGCCCTCGACGCCCAGCCGTACGCCGGGGCGACGACTGAGCACGCCTATCTCGTCGTCGCGATCGTCGCCCTCGCCATCTGGTGGGGAGGCACGGCAGCGTGCATCGTTGCAGGGCGCCTGCGCCTGCGACGTTCGGCCCTGATCGGAACGCAGGGGAGCGCCGCGGAGACGGGTCCTCACCCCCCCGACATCAACTTGAATCGTCCCCGAAGCTGATGGTTGACTGAACCTCAACCAAGAGGAGGATCATGGAAGACACTGCTGCACGATCAGGGTGGGCGCGGTTCTGGGAACAGGGTCGATGGTGGAAGGCGTTGATCCTTGCCGTCGGCTACCTCGCCATCTATGAGCCCGCGTCGCTCCTCATGGCCCCGTTCGTGCCGTTCATCGGCGACGCCGGCTCGGCCAGCTACGTCCTCGTCCTCATCGTCGTCCCGGTCCTGATCGGCAGCCTGATCCTGGTCGGCTTCGGTGCCAGCCTGGGCTGGCTGAGAGGCCTGTTCGCGCGGCAGGACGTCCCGGGCCGAGGCTGGATGTGGATCGCCGTCGCCGTCGTGCTGCTCTTCAACGTGCTGCGCTTCGCGAGCATTGACTACGAAGCAGCAGGCTTCGACTGGGTCGCCGCGTGGCTCCTGGCAGGTCTGGTCATCGGCTTCTCGGAGGAAGTGCTGACTCGTGGGTACGTGGTCCGCATCATGCGCTCGGCCGGCCGCTCCGAGATCGCCGTCGGGCTCGTCTCCGCGGCGTTGTTCTCGCTGCTGCACGCGACCAACCTCTTCACCGGTCAGGCGCTGGTCCCCACGATGCTGCAGATGCTCTACACGTTCTTCTTCGGCCTCTGCATGTACCTCGCCCTCCGGGTGACCGGAACGATCATCGCTCCGATCCTGCTGCACGCGAGCACCGACCCGAGCGTCTTCATGCAGGGCACCTACCCGCTGCAGGGCAGCGTGGGTTCCCTGGCCCAGCTCGGCAACATCGTCCTCGTCCTCGTCGGCGTCGTCCTGCTCGTCGTCTTCCTCCTGACCGAACGCCGTGCGGCACATCACCGGCAGCCTGCGCCGGTCGATCGTGGTCACCTCGCCTGACCCGATCTGAGCGAGACCCACCACGAAGAGATCGGACGTCGATGACGAACTCGACCACTGACGGGAGCGTCGACCGCTGGGTGCCGGCCGACCGGCGCTTCGCCGGCATGGACCGGAAGACCCTGCTGCCCGCCGGCATCGTCCTGGCCTCCGCGGCCGTCATGCACTGGGGCATCCCCTGGGTCGACTCCCTGGTGCCCTACGAGGAGACCGTCCCCGCAGGGCAGACGATGACCCTCGGCGCCGGCGTGCAGTTCACGCCCCCGGCCGGCTGGGGCATCAGCCAGGGCATTTTGACCGACGCGCTGCCCGCGGGAGGCAGCTACCCCGACACGGCGGCGGTGTTCACCGGGTCCACCTCGATCTCGGTCACCGCCGACGACTTCTCGGGCACGCCCGAGCAGCTGCTCGAACAGATCCGTGACATCGACCGGGGCAACAGCGCCATGCCCATCAGGGGCGCAGCGAGCTCGCTGACGACCGCGTCGGGCATCCCGGGCGTGATCAGCGAGTTCCAGGACGTCGGCGCGGACGGCGCGATCGCGGCGTTCATCGTCGACGGGGTCGGCATCGAGGTCGTCGTCCGCACGCCGGCGGACACTCCGACGACTCGAGCAGACCTGATCGGCGCGGCACTGTCGAGCATCCAGGCCGTGGAGGTACCCGCATGATCCGCCTGAACTCCTGGCCGCGCCGACGTGCGAACGACGGTTCTCGTGCCGCTGCCGCTGTGTCGGCTGCCGAGCTCGGGCTCCTCCATGACGCACGAGCAGACGTCGTCGCACGATCCGGCTGGGGCGAGCGCTTCACGGTCTACCAGCCTCGCAACGCGGCCTTCTGGGTCTTCTGGGTGCTCGCGCTGGGCGGAGCGTGGCACGCCGCCACCGTGTTCGGCAGTGCCGCGCGTCCCTTCGCCTCCACGGTCCTGATTGACGGCTTCATGCTGGCTCTCTACGCCGCGCTCTGCTGGTGGATCACCCACACGATGGACCGCTACTCGACCTTGCCTGCCGCCCTCGCCGTGCACGCTGTGGTGTGGGGAGGCCTCGCGGCCACGTTCTTCTTCGCCATCCAGGCCAACGACGCAGTCTTGACGTTGTGGGGCAAGAACTTCGGCCAGACCTTCGCCTCCGACTGGGGCGCCGGGCTCACCGCCCCCGTGACCGAGGAGTTCTCCAAGGGCATCGGGCTCGTCCTCCTCATCACGCTCGCCTCACGCGTCGTCCGCACGACCTTCGACGCGTTCATCCTGGGGGCGTTCATCGGGCTCGGCTTCGAGGTCGTCGAGGATCTGCTCTACGTCACCCAGAGTGCTGGCGCGCAGTTCGGGACCGACCCCTTCCGCTCCGCCTTCTTCGTCCTCGTCCTCCGCCTCGTGACCGGCGTCGCGGGGCACCTCGCCTACTCGGCGATCTTCGCCACCGGCTTGTTCCTCCTGATCGGCAGCCCCGCCCGGCGGCGACGAGTCCTGCCCGGTGTCGGTCTGATGCTGCTCGCGATGCTCTTCCACAGCGCGTGGGACAGCGTTGGCGGAATCCTGGGCCCCTTCGTTGACTGGAGCATCGTCCTGGAGCTGGGCATCATGGCTGCCGTCGGTGTCGCCGTCGTCCTGGTCTTCCGGTTCGCGGTGCGGCCGGAGAAGGACGACATGCGGACCGTCCTCGCCCCTGAAGTGGCCACGGGCATCATCACCCGAGAGGAATCCGACGCCGCGTGCAGCACGCGCCACTCCAGGCGGAGGTTCGTTCGACGCGGTGCCACCCGCCAGGAGAGGCGTGCTCGGGGCGCCCTGCTCCGCGCCGTCAGCGACCTTGCACATGCCGTGCCCGATGCGGACGGGACGCGCGCCGACCGCGTCCGGCGCGACCTGGAGCGCATCCGAGGGGGGAGCGGCGAGCTGAGCGCTCCGGGACCGACGGTCCGCTGAGACGGGGCGCCGACGTCGGCGGCTCCGATGTTCACGCACTCTTCACCGCTTGTCGCGCCTCCTTCGCTTGAGTTGTGTACCTATGTGGGTCACGGTGGTCTAGCTGTCTACCTCGCTTGATCACCGACTGAGAAGGGCCCCCATGAGAACACCCCGCAAGGCGACCGTGCTCGCCGCAGGGATCGTCGCCGCCACGCTCGCCGCGACCGCGGTGCCGATCGCGGCCTCCGCCGCCGTCGACACCTCCCGCCACGTCGTCGTCATAGGCGTCGACGGACTCCTGTTCGACAGGATCGCCCCTGCCGCGGCGCCGAACCTCGACGCGATGATCGCGTCCGGGTACTCGAGCAAGACCAGCCTGTACGGCTCGCCCATGTCGAGTACGTTCTCCGGGCCCGGCTGGGCGACGAACCTCAGCGGTGTCTGGCCCGACAAGCACGGGGTCACCAGCAACAGCTGGGCGGGCAGCAGCATCGCCTCCTACCCCGACTTCCTGTCTCGCCTCGAGGCCGCAGACCGTGCCGTGAGCACCTACGCCGCCGTCACCTGGGCTCCGATCGTCGACGGTTCTGCTGGCCCCGCCCTGCTTACCTCGGCCGTCGACCAGCGCTACGCATCCACAGGCGACGTCGACACCGCCGCGAAAGCCGCCTCGTACCTCCGCAGCACCGGGCCCAACGCCTCCTTCATCCACTTCGACGACGTCGACCATGCCGGCCACGACCACGGTGCCGCCTCGCAGGACTACCTCGACGCCGTCTCCGAGGTCGACGGCCTGATCGGGAAACTGCGGACCGCGGTCACGTCCCGCCCCGGCTACGCCTCCGAGTCGTGGTCGTTCATCATCACCTCCGACCACGGCCACACCGACTCTGGCGGACACGGCGGGAACAGCGCTGCCGAGCGTGCGTCGTTCATCATCAAGACCGGCCCCGGCATCACGAAGACCACGCCCGCGATCGCCCCGAAGAACGTCGACATCGCCGCGGACGTCCTCTCGGCCTTCGGCGTGGCCGTGCCGTCCGTCCTCGACGGCCGACCGCTCGCTACAGCGTCGACCGACCCCTTCGACACCCGGGCAGGCAGCCTCCAGGGCCGTGTCGACGAGACGGGCATCCCGGGCGGCACCCTCGGCTGGACGAAGACGTTCCCCTCGGGCTGGACGGTCGACAACTCCGGCATGGGCACGGGAGGCGTCACCGAGTGGCGGGGCTGGTCACTGACCACGGACCCCTTCTGGACCGCCACGGAGACAGGTCAGCAGCGCGAGACGAACGTCCGCGCGCGCGGCGTCTTCGCCGTCGCCGACAGCGATGAGTGGGCCGACAAGAGCAAGTCGGGCACCTTCAACAGCCTCATGACCTCGCAGGCGTACTCGGTCGCAGGCAAGTCGAGTGCGACCGTCTCGTTCGGCTCGCACTACCGGAAGGAGGGCGCGGAGACGGCGTCCGTGCTCGTCTCGTTCGACGGTGGCACCTGGCGCAACGTCACGACGTACACGGCCGACCGCATCGCTGCCGTCGATCGTCACGTGGTGAGCGTTCCCACCGGCGCCTCCTCGATGCGGGTGCGGTTCTCGCTGACGAACGGTGACAACAACTGGTTCTGGGCTGTCGACGACCTGCAGGTGAAGTAGCTCGCGAGCGATCGAGAACCAGGAGGCACCCCCCGGCTCGAGAAGCGGGCCGGACCGGGGCGACTCATCTCGAAGCGGCAGAGGGGCGGGCGGCAGTCGGCGTCTCCCGCCTCTCCTTGCTCGAGCGCTGATCGACACCGACAGCGCCGGTGCGGCCGTGGCGGCTGGAACCAGACGTTCCCGGCTATCGGCTCGGCGAGTCCGGGAGCGTCACGGCGTACTTGAATCCGACATGCGAGTCGACGAAGCCGAGCCTCAGGTAGAAGCGGTGCGCGTCGGTGCGTGCGCCGTCCGAGGTGAGCTGCACCAGCGGCGTGCGGAGCTCGACGGCGGCTTGCTCGACCACCCATCGCATCAGAGCGCTGCCGATGCCGGACGAGCGCTCGGTACTCGCGACGCGGACCGCCTCGACGAGCAGCCGGGTGCTGCCCCGCCGGGCCATGCCGGGGACGACCGTCAGCTGCAGCGTGCCCACGACCACCCCGTCCCGGTCCTCGACGACGACGAGCTCGTTGCTCGGGTCGTCGACGATGCGACCGAGCGCCGAGGCGTACGCGTCCACGTCCTCCTCGCCGGCGACGTCGCCTCGGCCTGCGCTGACCGGGTCGTCGGCCAGCAGCCGCATGACGGCGTGGAGGTCGTCCGGCACGGCTCGTCGGACGAGCACGTCGGCGCCACGGGCCGAGACGACGACGGGGAGGCTCAGGTCGCTGGTCATGGTCCATTCTCCCTGCATGCGCCCGCGGCGGAAGGGGGGCGGTCCGGAGTGCTCAGGCCTGGTCTGCGAGCCAGTCCCTGATCGTGCCGGCGACCTCGTCCAGGTGCGACTCGAGGAGGAAGTGCCCGCCGTCGACGAGCTCCACCCGGGCCGGGGGGGAGTCCTCGAGGAACGCGTTCGCGCCCGCGGCCGCGAAGATCTCGTCGTTGCGTCCCCAGATGGCCAGGACGGGGACGCCGGAGGTGCGGAGCCAGTCGTGCACCGCCGGGTACAGGGCGCGGTTGGTCGCGTAGTCGCGGAAGAGGGCGAGCTGGACGTCGTCCTGTCCGGGGCGGGCGAGGAGCACGAGGTCGTGCTCCCAGGCGTCGGGGTCGACGGTCGTGGGGTCGGGCACGCCGTGGGTGTACTGCCACTCGACGGCCTCCCGCCCGAGCGCGGGGCGGAGCGCGTCGCGGGTCTCGTCGGTCCGCTCGGCGGCGTCGGCCCAGATCCCGTCCCAGAAGCTCGGCACGAAGCCGTCCTCGTAGGCGTTGCCGTTCTGGCTGATGACGCCGGTGATCGCCGCCGGGTCGGCGAGGGCGAGACGCCAGCCGATCGGGGCGCCGTAGTCCTGGACGTAGACCGTGTACCGCTCGATCCCCAACGACGAGAGGAACCGTCCGGTCACGGCGGCGAGGGCCTCGAAGGTGTAGTCGAACTCGTCGGTCGACGGGGCGGACGAGCGACCGAAGCCGAGGTGATCGGGGGCCACCACGCGGTACCGTTCGGCCAGTGCCGGGATGAGGTGCCGGAACATGTGGGAGCTCGACGGGTACCCGTGCAGCAGGAGCAGCACGGGGGCGTCGGCGGGCCCGGCCTCCCGGTAGAACACGTCGTGCCCGTCGACGGAGACGGTGCGGTGGTGGACGGCGACCATGAGTAACCCCTTTGGATTGTTTTACTGGTTAGGTGACGGTAGCATGGGTCAGGTCGTGCCGGACAGGTGCGAGGAGGCGAGGACCGATGCTGACGGACGAAGAGCTGCTGCTGGCCGTGCTCAACAGCGCCCCGGTGGTGGACGGGCACCCGACGGACGACCTCGAGGGCGACCACGGTCGCGAGCTGGCCCGGAGCTGGGGCGGCGTCGGCTCGGTCGACGAGGCCGCTCAGCTCCGCCGGGCTCGAGGAGCCCTCCAGGCCGTGATCCGCGGGGCCGGGCCGGAGGCGGTCGACGAGCTCGCGCGCGTGGTCGAGGGGGCGGTGCGCACGCCTCGCGTCACGTCCGAGGGCGTGGCCTGGGACCTCGTCGCGGCGGACGACGACCGCCTCGCGACCACGGCCGTCCTGGCGTGGTCACGCGTCGCCGAGAAGTTCCCGGGTCGCGTCCGCGCCTGCGCGAACGACGAGTGCAACCTCTTCCTCGTCGATCACAGCCGCCCCGGCACCGCGAAGTGGTGCTCCATGGCGACCTGCGGCAACAGGATGAAGGCCCGAGCGCACGCCGGTCGTCTCCGGGCCTGACAGGGGCGCTCATCTGGTCCGCGACACGCCCGGGATGTGGACAGCGACACGCCCGGGCTGTACTGTCGCCTCTCGTGCCGACAGTCGGCGCGCCCGTCGCCTCGTCGACGTCCAGCACCCCGAGAGAGAGGACCGCACCGTGTCGAACCGCACCATGACCGACATCCGTGCACCGCGCCTCCTCGACGGTCGTGACCCTGCCTGGTATCTCGCGCAGCACGCACTGCCCGAGCAGCAGCAGAGCACCGTGCTCGAACTCGACACCCTCTCGTAGGCCGCCCGCGTCACCCGACGCCCCGCGCCCACGAGGGCCGGGGCGCATCTCTCGCATCCACCGACACTGCAGGGTCGGCGTGCGTCCGTCCGCCCCGGACGACGACACCCCACCCCACAGAGGACCGAGAGGACCATGGAGAAGATCACTGCCCGGCTGTTCAGCTGGGCCAGCCTGCTCGAGGAGAAGACCGAGCAGCAGGCCAGGACGACGTCGACGATGCCGTTCATCTACCCGCACCTCGCGCTGATGCCCGACGCCCACCTGGGCCTCGGCGCCACCGTCGGGTCGGTGATCCCGACGCTCGGCGCCGTGATGCCGGCCGCCGTCGGCGTCGACATCGGCTGCGGCATGATCGCCGTGCGCACGCAGTTCACGGCGGCCGACCTGCCGACCGACCGCAAGCCGCTGCGCGAGCAGATCGAGCGGGCCGTGCCGACCTCGGCCGGCGCCTACAACCGCAAGGTCGTCGCGACCGCCGAGCCGCGCGTCGCCGAGCTCGAGGCGCTGGCGGCCGAGGCCGGCTTCGACCCGGCCTCGTACGCCCGTACCTGGCAGCTGCAGCTCGGCACGCTGGGCAGCGGGAACCACTTCATCGAGGTCAGCCTCGACGAGACGGACGCGGTCTGGCTGTTCCTGCACTCGGGCAGCCGGGGCGTCGGCAACAAGATCGCCCAGGCGCACATCAAGGTCGCCCAGGCGGCCATGAAGCGCTGGTGGATCACGCTGCCCGACCCTGACCTCGCCTACCTCGTCGAGGGCACGGCCGAGTTCGACCGGTACATCGCCGAGCTCGGCTGGGCACAGCGCTTCGCCCTGCTCAACCGCGAGGAGATGATGGACCGGGTCGTCCGCCAGTTCGCCGACTGGGTCGGCTCGCCCGTGGAGGAGCAGGAGCGGATCAACTGCCACCACAACTTCACGCAGCGCGAGCGGCACTTCGGCAAGGACGTGTGGCTCAGCCGCAAGGGCGCCATCTCGGCGAGGGCGGGGCAGGCCGGGCTGATCCCCGGCAGCATGGGCACCGCCTCCTACGTGGTCGAGGGCAAGGGGAACCCCGTCGCCCTCGAGTCGTCGCCGCACGGCGCCGGCCGGGCGTACTCGCGGAGCGCGGCCCGCAAGGCGTTCACGCACGACCAGCTCCGCACCGCCATGGAGGGCATCGAGTACCGCGACACCGACGCGTTCCTCGACGAGATCCCCGCGGCGTACAAGCCGATCGACCAGGTGATGGCCGACGCGGCGGAGCTCGTGACGATCCGGCACACGCTGCGCCAGATCGTCAACGTGAAGGGCGACTAGCAGGGCACCGAGGAGGTGCGGGCCGGGTCATCGGGACCCGGTCCGCACCTCCCGGCGGCACTGCGGCCCCGAGGGCCAGACTGGGGCGATGACCCGTTCCACGAACTCGGCCCCCGCCCGTCCGACCGCAGCCGGGAGCTCCCGTGCGGACCGGCGGATCGGGCAGCGCGACCTCACCGAGTGGCGCACCCCGGCGGGGCGGCGGCTCGCGTCGCAGCACCGCGAGATCGCCAAGCGCGTCGGCGCCCGCCGGGCGCTCGTCGGCACGCTCGCCGTGGGCGGGAGCGTCCTCGCCGCGGCGACCGTGGGGGCCGCCTACATCTACGACGGCGTCACCGACCGCGACGGCATCGGCCGCCTCGACCGGCCGGCGCTCGAGAAGGCGAAGGCCCTGCGCTCGCCCGTCGTCAACGGCGCGGCCGCGACCATCGCCCACGTCTTCGGCCCGATCGCCATGCCGCTGCTCACCGTCAGCGCGGCGGTGGCCTTCGGCGTGCGCGACCGGCGGGCCAACCCCGTGACGCTGATCGTGGCCGCGGGCGCCGGGTCGCTCGCCATGACGCTGATCGGCAAGAAGCTGATCGCGCGCAACCGGCCGCCCCGGCACGAGGCGATCCCGCCCTTCGAGAAGTCGCCCTCGTTCCCGTCGGGCCACACGCTCAACACGACGACGATCCTCGGCGTGCTCGCCTACCTCGTCGCCCTGCGGCAGGAGAGGAACGGCCCGCAGGTGGCCGTCATCGGCGGGGCCGCCGCCGCTGCGGTCACCGTCGGCCTCTCGCGGGTGCTGCTCGGCGCGCACTGGTTCACCGACGTCGCCGTCGGCTGGGTGACCGGCACCGGCTGGCTCTCGCTCATCATCACGAGCCACCGCCTCTACCTCAGCGCCCAGGACGACGCCGAGATCGCCGAGTAGGCGACTCGGCCCACCCCAGTCCGGCCTCGAGTCGTCGAGCGGGACTCCCTCGCCTCAGTCGAGGATCGCGTACGCCTCGAGCTCGACCAGGACGTCGGGCTCGAAGAGGAAGTCGACGCCGATCGCCGACACCGGGGGCAGGGGAGTCGGCAGGTCGAGCTCGTCGGCGACCAGCGCGATGCCGGCCGTGAAGTCGGCGAACATCTCGGGCGTCGAGCCGGTGAGGAAGAAGCGGAGCCGGACGACGTCCGAGAAGTCGGCACCGGCGGCCGCGAGCCCGCGGTGCGCGTTGCGGAGCACCTGGGCCACCTGCTGCGCGAGGTCGCCGGGGAACAGGCGGCGGCCCTCGCCGTCGCGCGCGATCTGGCCCGCGACGTGCACGTGCCGGGAGCCGGACGCGATGGAGACGTGGTCGTAGGGGACGGGCTGGAACATGCCCTCCGGGCTCAGGGTCTGGACGGTCATCTCAGGGCTTCCTCTCGTGGCACGACGCGGCAGGGCGACGCCGTTCGTCGCGGGTCGTCGTGGTTCCCTCTGTCTACCTGGTGCACGAGAGGCACCTCAACGAGACTAGGTGGCATGGACGACACCACCTCCCTGCCCGGCCCCGAGCTGCTGCACGTCGACGCCCCGCACCGCGAGCTGCTCGACGAGCTGCTCGACAAGTGGTCGCTGCAGGTGCTCGACCAGCTCTGCGAACGGCCGCTCCGCTTCAACGAGCTGCGCCGGGTCGTGCCCGCGGTCGGCCAGAAGTCGCTGACGGCCACGCTCCGCCGGCTCGAGCGCAACGGGATGGTCGAGCGCGTCGTGCTGCAGACGCGGCCGATCGCCGTCGAGTACCGCATCGCCCCGATCGGCGACTCCCTCAACGAGCTCGTCGACGCCCTGCTGACCTGGACGAGCCGGAACCTGCCCGAGGTCGAGCGCGCCCGCGCCCGCTACGACGCCGAGACGGACGCCTAGTCGCCTAGAAGACCGCGGTGACGGCCAGGGCCAGCACCGCCACCAGGGCGATCGCCGCGACGACCCGCGAGGTGCCCATGACGAGGCGACGGCGTCGTCCGGGGACCCAGTCGTCGTCGTCCGCGTCGCGCAGCTCGGGCGGAAGCTCGGCCTCGCGCAGCCGGGCGGCACGCTCCCGGCGCTGCCGCTCGGCGGCCTCGAGCTCTCGCTGCCGCAGCGCCTCGACCTCGCGGTCGTGCTCGAGGTAGAGCTCGAGCTCGCGGTGCCGCTCCTCCGACCAGGCGTCCAGGTCGGACGCAGGAGGCGCCTCCTGGGCGACCGCGTCGGTCACCGGGCGTTCCCGCCCCGCCTCGTGCGCCTCCTCGGCCGGTCCCGTCGCCGGACCGCCCTCGGGCAGGTCGGCAGGCAGGTCGTCGGGGTGACCGTCGTGTCGCATGGGAGTCCTTCGCGCCGGGGACGTGCGGGGAGCAGCGTGCACGGACAGCGTACGTCGCGGCTGCTCCGCACGGGAGCCGGGGCGGCGGGCGGTGCCCGACAGGCTGCTGGGACACGCACCCGGCTGGGAACGGTCTCCGAGGTCCCGCGTCGGGAGCCGTGCATCCGGGGCGCCCGGGGGAGCAGTGTGGGCGGAGCACCACCCCCGCTCGACTCGTGTCGGCCCAGGCCGACGGACGGAAGGAGCCACTCGTGGCCGACAGCACCAGCACCACCCATCACGACGACGTCGCCAAGCTCGCGAAGCTGCTCGGCGACTTCGACTTCGCGATGCTCACCACCATCGACGAGAAGGGGGCCCTCGTCGGGCACCCGATGACCCTGCAGGAGACGGAGTTCGACGGCGACCTCTGGTTCATCGTCGGCCTCGGCTCGACGGCCGTCGCGCACCTCCAGCGCAAGGACACCGTCGGCGTCACCCTCAGCGCCCGCGACTCGTGGGTCTCGCTCGCCGGCACCGCAGCCGTCGTCGACGACCACGCGAAGCTCGAGCAGCTGTGGAACAGCCGCGTCGAGGCGTGGTTCCCCGAGGGCCCGTCCGACCCGACCGTCGGACTCGTCAAGTTCTCCGCCGACAGCGCCGAGTACTGGGACAGCCCCGGCGGCAAGGTCGCCTCGGCCCTCTCGTTCGTCAAGTCGAAGGTGACCGGCGACGCGCTGGACGCCGACAACCAGAAGATCGAGCTCTAGGCGCACCCCTCGCTCGTGCAGGGCCCCGGGTCGTCGCCGACCCGGGGCCCTCGTGCGTGGTTGACTGCCGAGGTGCCGCGCCCGTCGGCACGGGACCGGGGAGGCGCACGTGACCGCACCGCCGCTCGCCGACCCCGGGGACGGCGACCTGCGAGCCGAGGAGGCGTCGGTCCGGCCGGTGCACCTGCGCTGGCGGTCGCTCGGCCTGGTCGTCGTCGGAGGGACCCTCGGCACCGGGGCCCGAGAGGCACTGGCCCTGATCTTCCCTGCGGCGCCCGGCACGCTGCCCGTCACGATCGCCGTGATCAACGTCGTGGGCTCGTTCGCCCTCGGCCTGCTGCTCGAGTCGCTGCTGCGTCGCGGGCCCGACCGCGGACGCCGCCGCGACCTCCGCCTGTTCGTCGGCACGGGCGTGCTCGGCGGCTTCACGACGTACAGCGCGCTCGCCGTCGACACGGGGCTGCTGCTCGACGGGCACGCCGGCGTCGCCCTCGCGTACGCGCTCGGGTCGGTCGTGGCCGGGGCGCTCGCCGCGGCCGGCGGCATCTCGCTCGGAGCCGCGCTCGCCCGCGGTCGAGACCGCTCCCGTGAGCGCCCGGACCGGCGGCACGACTCGTGATCGCCCCCTGGCTGTTCGTGGCCGTGGCACTCGCCGGCGGAGTCGGCGCCGCGCTGCGGCTCGTCGTCGACGGGGTCGTCCGTGCGGCTGTGTCGACTCGCCTGCCGCTCGCCACGGCGGTGATCAACGTGGGGGGCTCGTTCGTGCTCGGCCTGCTCACCGGGCTCGCCGCCTCCTCGGCTCTCGCACCAGAGTTGCTGCTCGTGCTCGGCGGCGGCCTGATGGGCGGCTACACGACCTTCAGCACGGCCAGCGTCGAGACCGTTCGGCTGCTCGCCGAGCGCCGGTGGGGGCCGGGTGTCGCGTACGGGCTCGGCGTGCTCGTGCTGGCCGTCGGGGCCGGCGTTCTCGGCGTCCTGCTCGGCTCGGCCTGAGGCGGCGCGCGCGCTCGCCCCGCCCTCAGGAACGGGAGAGCGACGTCGGCCAGGATGACCGCATGAGCCCGAAGCCCGTCGTCCTGTTCGTCTGCGTCCACAACGCGGGGAGGTCGCAGATGGCCGCCGGCTTCATGCGGTCGCTCTCGGACGGCACCGTCGAGGTGCGGTCGGGCGGCAGCGAGCCCGGCGAGAGCATCAACCCGGTCGCCGTGCAGGCGGTGGCCGAGGTCGGCATCGACATCTCGACGGCGGTGCCGCAGCTGATGACGACCGAGCAGGTCCACGCCTCCGACGCCGTCGTGACGATGGGCTGTGGCGACGTCTGCCCGATCTTCCCCGGCAAGCGCTACGAAGACTGGGAGCTCGCCGACCCGGCCGGCCAGGGCATCGACGCCGTCCGGCCCATCCGCGACGACATCCGCGGCCGCGTAGAGCGGCTGCTCGCCGAGCTGCAGAGCTGAGTCAGCCGCGGACCACGTCGAGGGCGGGAGTCAGCTGAAGCGCTGGAGGAGCTCCTGGATGAACGGGCCGACGTCGCGTGCCTGGTCGACGCCCGCCAGCGCGGTCGCGAGCAGCGGCCAGAGCGACACGAGCAGCGTCGAGATCACGGCGGCGACGCCGAGCACCCACGCGAGCGCCCCGTTGCGGACCACGAGGACCAGCGCCAGCAGCACGACCGCGAGCAGGTAGCCGATCACGGCGGCCGCGGCGATCGAGCCGACCGGCACGTCGAGTGCACCTGCTGTGCCGCCGTCGGCGGCCCCGATGAGACCGAGGACGGGCACGAAGACGCCCACCACGATCAGGAAGCAGAGCACCGCGGAGGTGACGAGCGCTGCCCAGACGGCACGGGGCCGGGCCCGTCGGGTGGACATGGTCGTGCGTCCGAACATCGTCGTCGCCTCTCGCGGTCAGGTGGTGGTGGAGGTGGTGCGGGTCAGCGGGCGGAGGTGCCCTGGTCGTCCGCGTCGCCGTCGCGGCGAGCGTCGTCCGCCGTGTCGACGACGACGGTGGTGTCGCCGTCCTCGACGGTGACCGTCACGGTCGTGCCGTCGGGCACGTCGGTGACGACGTCGTCGGAGTCCGCCGAGGAGGCGCGGGTGGACGAGGAGGCGTCGCTCGCGGTCTCGGCACGGTCGCGGTCCTGGTCGTCGCCGGCCCGGTCGGAGGCATCCGAGAGCGAGTCGAGGGCGTCGGCGGCGCGGGTGCGGGCAGCGTCCAGCAGGTCGCCGGCGGCGTCCTTCGCGTCGGAGGCGGCGCCTCCTGCGCTCGCTGCGGCGTCGTCGCCGCGACGGCTCGCCTCGTCGCGGAGGTCGCGGGCCTGGTCGCCCAGCTCGTCGGCCTTGCGGCTCGCCTGCTGCCCCAGCTCGTCGGCCTTGTCGGACGCGGCCTCGCGGACCTCGTCGGCCTTGTCGGCGACCTGCGCGGCCTTCTCCTGGATCGTGTCGGAGGCCTTGTCGGCACCCTCCTTCAGGGCGTCGCCCACCTGGCCGGCACGGTCGGCGACGGTGTCGCGGACCTGAGCGGCCTTGGCCTTCGCCGAGTCGCGGGCGTCGGCGAGGGCGGCCTTGCGCTTCTCGGCGGCGGCCTGGCGACGCGCCTCGTCGGCCTCGTCGAAGGGGCCGTGCACGTCGGTGACGGCCACGTCGACCGTGACGGCCTCGTCGCCGACCTGTCCGACGGCGTGCTGCACGGCGGTGCGGACGTGGTCGGCGACGTCGGTCACCTTCGCGGGGTACTCGGCGACGACCGACACCTCGACCAGCAGGCCGGCGTCGGTGGTGCTCGTGCGGATGCCGGGGGTGGAGGTGGCGCCGACGGCGGTGCGGAGGGCACCGGCGACGCGGGCGGCCGTGGTGCCCAGCTTGTGCACGCCGGTGGTGCCGAGGGCGGTCACGGCGATCATGCGGTGCAGGGCCTGCTCGGGCGTCTCCGCCTCGGCGGGGCCTGCGTCGTCGAGGTCGATGGGGGTCACGTGGTGCGCGGAGTCGGTCACGAGGGCCGTCCTTCCTGGAGGGTGCGGACCGGGGGGGTCCGGAGTCTGGGGGGAGCGCCGGTGGCTGCTCCCGGGCGTCGAGGTCGACGTGGTGGCCGAGGTCGGCCTGGCGGTCGAGGTCGACGCGGGCGTCCCGGGCGGGACGCGGACGGCCCCCGCCCTCGTGCGAGAGCGAGGGCCGTCCGGGGTGGTGCGGGTGGAGCGGCGTCAGTCGAGGCGCGTGGCCGACGACATCTGCGTGCGGAGGCCGCCGTTGATCTGCACGACCACCGGGGTCACCGTGCCGAGCAGCTCGTCCCAGCGGACGACCGCCTCGTCGACGGCGCGACGCAGGTCGACCGGCGAGGCGCCGCGGCGGGCGTCCACGGTCACGCGGAGGACGTTCTCGCCCTTGACGCGGAACGCGACGACGTCGGCGGCGAGCACGCCCGGCGTGTTCGACAGGGCCTCCTCGAGCACGTTCGCCGCGACCTTGGCGTCCACGACCACGTGGCCGCCGGTCGGCGAGTGGCTGTCGTCCGACTCGGAGAGGTCGATCAGCGTGCTCGTGCGGCCGCCGCCCTGACGGACGATGAACGCGACGAGCAGGACGATCAGCACGGCGCACACGGCGGCCGTGACCCAGAGGATCCAGACCTGGCCGCCCGAGAGCGCGTCCGTGACCTGGCCGGTCGCGTCGGACGCACCGTCCGAGACCGTCTGCTGCACGTCGGGCCACAGGGCGCCCACCGCGACGGCTGCGCCGGCGAGGAGGAGCACGAGGCCCACGAGGAACACGACGAAGCGGTTGAGACCGCGGTTGGTGTCGTTCATCGGCCGACCTTGCCCTTCTTCTTGGACAGCTTCACGCGGGGGCGGAGCGCCGGGGTGTAGTCGTACCCGGAGATCTCGTCGCGGACCGCCTCCTCGATGCTGCGGAGGTCGGCGGTGCGTCCCGTGACGGGGTCGATCTCGACCAGCGCGACCTTCTTGCCGACGCTGACGTTCACCCGGTCGGGGTGGACGTCGCCGGCGAAGCTGGCGGTGCGGGCGAGCGAGCGGGCGATGACCCGGTCGTCGACGACGGCTGCGGTGCGGTCGGCACCGGCGGCACGGCGGCCACGGCGACCGGGGGCGAGCGACACGACGATCAGCACGAGGCCGATGATCGCGACGACGACGCCGATCGCGGTGAGGGCGCCGACGGGGGCGCCAGCTGCTCCGAGGACGGCCGAGGCGGCGTCGGCGGGGGCGACCAGGAGGGGCGCGGTCCCGACGGCGGCCAGGACGGACTCGGTGCCGATCCAGGCGAACACCAGGATGAGCAGCACGGCGAGGGTCACGGCGATGCCGGACCTCGACGAGTGCGTCTCCCGGCGGAGGATGCGGCGGTAGGTGGTGCTGGTGCTCATGAGACCCGCCTCCTCTGGCTGAGCTCGGCGCCGGTGATCTGCAGGTCGACGCGTTCTACCTCGGTGCCGGTGAGCTGGCGGACCCGCTCCCGGATGGTGGTCTGGGCCGACGTGAGCCGGTCCAGCAGGGTGCCCGACGCGCGGTTCGGCAGGCCGAGCGGCGTGATGCGCACGGGTGCCTTGGCGACGAGGGTGAGCCCGCCGTCACGGTCGGTCAGCTCCACGGACACGTCGGACGACTTGGCGTCCAGTGCCTCCGCGGTGACGGCCGACACCACACGGCGCACGGCGCGCGACGTGATCACGGTGCGGCCGTGGGAGGCCTGGTCGGCCGTCACCGCCGCGGTCACGAGGACCGCCGCCCGCGGAGGGCGTCCGCGACACCGCGGACGTCCAGCTTGCCCTCGGTGAAGCGACCGACGAAGTAGCCGATCACGATCGCGAGGGCGACCAGGAGGAGGCCTCCGAAGCCGAACTGCAGGGCCGCCAGCGCGAGGACCGCGCCGACGAGCATGCCTCTGTTGGTCGCGGTCATTACTGGACGCGGCTGTCGTTGTTGTCGTCGTTGTCGTCCTCGGAGGGGATGTACACGTCGGAGACGGTGACGTTGACCTCGGTGACCTCCATGCCGACGACCTGCGAGATGGCGTCGGTGACGGACGAGCGGACCTCGTCGGCGACCTGCTGGAGGTCGACGGGGTACTCGGCGACGATCACGATGTCGGCAGCGACCTGCTTCTCGCCGACCTCGACCGAGACGCCCTGGCCGCGGTCCTGCTGGTTGATGGCGTTGCGGATCGCGCCGATGGCACGGGCGGCGCCGTTGCCCAGGTCGTGCACGCCGGGGACCTGGCGGGCGGCGATGCCGGCGACCTTCGAGACGACGCCGTCGGCGATCGTGTTCTTGCCCGCGGCGTCGGAGGTGTGCTTCGCGACGGAGTTGGTGGCGGGGGCGACGTTGGTCATGTGGTGCTCCTCAGTTCGTGGTGTGCATGGGTCGTTAGTGGTGGACGACCGGGTGGTCGTCCGGGGCCCCGGTGTGGGACTCATCATTCAGACGCATCGAGGGCTGGGGGTGTCACGGTCGTTCAGCTTGCTCTCAGCATCCGGGGAGGCGGTGCTCGTTTTCTGGACGAGCTGTCGCCGCTTCCCTGGTTCGTGGGAGGCCCTAGCGGGCCAGGGTGTCGCGGGGGTACTCGCCGAAGCGGGCGAGGTAGGCCGCCGAGAAGCGGCCGAGGTTCCCGAAGCCCCAGCGACGGGCGACCTCGGAGACGAGCGCCTCCCGAGGGGACGCGTCGAGCAGCTCCCGGTGGGCGCGGTCGAGCCGCACCTGCCGGAGGTAGCTGGTCGGCGACATCCCGAGGTGCGTGCTCATGGCCTGCTGCAGCGTCCGCGTGTGCATGCCGACGGCGTTCGCGACGTCGGCCGGCGTGATGGCCTGGTCGGCGTACGCGTGGACGTACTCGGCGGCCTCCCGCAGCCGTGCGGTGCGCGGCGTGCGGATGCTGCGCGGCACGTCGACGGCGCGCCACGGGAACAGGTCGAGCATCGCCCGCGCGAACGTGAGCTGCCCCTCGAGTCGGGTCAGCGGAGGGACGTCCTCGTCGACGACGGCCGCCGTGGCCCCCGAGACGCTGGTCCGCCAGGCCGTGAGGGCCTCGGCCGACAGCGTGGGCCCGGGCTGGAAGAGGACGCGCTGCGGCGGGCCGCCGTGCCGCTCGGTCGCGACCTGCTCGAGGAACTCGGCCGAGGCGTGCACCAGCGAGTTGCGGTGCGGCGTCAGCGTGAACGAGAACGACGTCTCGGCCGGCAGCAGGAACGGCTCGCCGCCGATGCTCGCGAACGAGCCGCCACGGCTGGCGAGGGTGCCGCTGCCGTGCCGGAACCACGACATGACGTACTCGGTCGACCAGGGCACCTCGCCCTGGAGGTGGCCGGTGATCGTCGAGGTGCGGAGGCTCAGCCGGTCGTCGCCCGCCGACGCGTAGCGCCAGCGGAACGACTCGGTGCTGGTGCGGACCCGGAAGCGGCGACCGCCGTAGAGCTCCTCGAGCCGGGCCGCGGCTTCGCCGAGGTCGTCGCCGCCGTCCTCGGAGCGGACGTGGCGGCGGGGGGAGTCGTCGTGGGCGGCGGTGGTCGCCCGGTCGGCGGTGGTGGGGGCGTCGGCGTCGGTGGTGGGTCGCGCCGTGGTGACGGGTCCTGTGCTCGTCGTGGTCATGCGTGGTCCTCTCGGTGCTCTGCCCTGCTGCGCGCGCCTCCTGGTGAGCGGCTCGTGCACCTTCAAGACGTCCGCCGAGGCGAGAACGTCACAGATCCACAGGACATGAAGGATCTTCGACACTCGTGGCGCGATCGACTGGTCGAGGAGGCGCCCCAGAACGGGGGCAGGACGCTCACGTCGACAGCGCCTCGCGGCCGCCCGCCCACTCGGTCAGCGGCCAGTGCTGGACGCCGGCTCCTCGCGTGGTGGCATCCTCGGAGGCGCGACGGCCGTGACCTCGGCCGCAGGGCCGAGCCGGAGGAGGACGACATCTCCGGCACCGCGACGCCCGACGAGGCCCCCGGTCCCGAGCCGGTCGTCGACCCGCTCTCGTCCGCGACCGACGCGACCCTCGCGGTCCGGGCGTGCGACGGCGACGTGCACGCGTTCGAGGTCGTCGCCCGCCGGCACGGCCCGCTGATGCGCGTCTACGCCGGCCGCCTGCTCGGCACCGACCTCGAGTCGGACGACGTGGTGCAGGACGCGTTCCTCACCGCCTGGAGGCGCCTGTCCGACCTCGAGGACCCGTCCCGCCTGCGTCCCTGGCTGATGCGCATCGTGAGCAACAAGAGCATCGACCGGCTCCGCGTGCGCCGCGACCACGACGACATCGACGCACACGACGCCCCCGCCTCCCGCGAAGCCGCCCCGGACCGCGTCGTCGAGTCGCGGCTGCAGCTGGACGCGATGTGGACGGCCCTCGACAAGCTGCCGCTCGACCAGCGACGGTGTTGGCTGTTGCGGGAGACCGGCGGCTGGTCGTACGCGGAGATCGCCGAGGCCCTGCAGCTTCCCCTCTCGACCGTGCGCGGGCAGATCGCCCGTGCCCGCAAGTTCCTGCTCCACGAGATGGAGGCCTGGCGATGAGCGACCACGACGACGACGCGCGCGTGCCGGGCGCGCCCGGCGTGCCGGGTGCGCCGGGTGTGCCCCCGCAGCCTGCGGACCAGGACGAGCTCGTGGACGGCCGGACCCTGGACGAGCTCGAGGACTACCTCGACCGCGGCCGGACGCCCCGCGACCCCGGCATCGAGGCGAGCGCCGAGTGCCGCCTGACGCTGCGGGCGCTGGAGCGGGTCCGCGGCCTCTCGCTGTCGGTGCTCGAGGACGAGGCGTCGCGCCTGCCGTCGCGCGACGACACCTGGATCGCCGGGCTGATCGACTCGATCAAGGCCGAGGTCGTGGGCGGACGCGACATCCCCCTCCGGCACCCCGACCCCGGCGTGCGCCTCGGCGTGACCGAGGCGGCGGTGCGCGGGCTGCTGCGCCAGGTCGGCGACGCCGTCGACGGGGTCGTCGTGCGGTCGAGCGAGCTCGACGGCGACGTCACGGAAGCGGGCGCCCCGATCGAGGTGACCCTCACGATGACCGCGCGGTACGGCGTGCCGCTGCGCGAGGCTGCCGGCACCCTGCGCGCGGCGGCGGTCTCCGCGCTCGCGCTGCACACCGAGCTGCGGATCGCTGCCGTGCACGTCGTCGTCGACGACGTGTGGCTGGACGAGGGAGGCGCGTCATGAGCACCGAGGACCGAGCCGGCGACCAGCACGACGGCGCCCACGACGACGGGACCGCGGCCGAGCTGCACGACCTCTCGCTCGACCTGACCGACGCCGTGCGCGGGGTCGAGGGCGTCGTCGAGGTGCTCGACGCGCGGCCGGTCGTCGTCGCCGCGATCACCGCCGTGGCGGACGGGATCGACGGCGGCGGGCCCCGCGGCCTCGTGGACGTCGTGCGGACCGGGGGAGTGCTGACCGTCGCCGCCTCGGTTGCCACCGACGTCGGGCAGGCCACGCCGGAGACCCTGGCCCGCGTCGCCGCGGTGCTGCGCGACCGGGCCGGGCGCGGCTCGGGCGCCGAGGTGGTCGTGTCGGTGACCTCGCGCGTGATCGAGCCGCCGCTGCCTCGCTGAGTCGGCCCGCGCCTCCTGCGGTCGTCCCTGCGCCGGTCGCGCCGTCACCGCACCTCCTCGGCCGTCACCGCAGCTCCTCAGGGGACCGTCGGAGGCGGCATGTATCTTGATGTCGAGAGACCCCTGCCGAGTACCGTGGGGGCGACCGCACGCACGCGCGAGACCAGAGGAGCACCTGCCGCATGGCCACGATCATCTACACGCTCACCGACGAGGCGCCGATGCTGGCGACCTACTCGTTCCTGCCCATCGTCCAGGCGTACGCCCGCACCGCGGGGGTCGACGTCGAGACCCGCGACATCTCGCTGGCCGGACGCATCATCAGCCAGTTCCCGGAGCGGCTCACCGACGAGCAGCGACAGGGCGACGCGCTCGCCGAGCTGGGGGCCCTGGCGAAGACGCCCGAGGCCAACATCATCAAGCTGCCGAACATCTCGGCGTCGATGCCGCAGCTGAAGGCCGCCGTCCGCGAGCTGCAGGGGCAGGGCTACGACCTGCCCGAGTACCCCGACTCGCCCTCCACCGACGAGGAGCGCGACGTCAAGGCCCGCTACGACAAGGTCAAGGGCAGCGCCGTGAACCCGGTGCTCCGCGAGGGCAACAGCGACCGCCGTGCGCCGCTCTCGGTCAAGAACTACGCGCGCAAGCACCCGCACCGCATGGGCGCCTGGACGGCGGAGAGCAGGACGAACGTCGCGACCATGGGCGTCGACGACTTCCGCTCGAACGAGAAGACCGTCGTGCTGCCCGCCGACGACGTGCTGCGCATCGAGCACGTCGGCGCCGACGGGTCGACCACCGTGCTGCGCGAGTCGATCCCCGTGCTCGCCGGCGAGGTCGTCGACGGCACGGTGCTGCACGTCGCCGCGCTGCACGAGTTCCTCGCCGCGCAGATCGCCCGGGCCGAGGCCGAGGGCGTCCTGTTCTCGGTGCACCTCAAGGCCACGATGATGAAGATCAGCGACCCGATCCTCTTCGGCCACGTCATCCGCGCCTTCTTCCCCCAGGTCTTCGAGAAGTACGGCGACGACCTGCGCGCGGCCGGGCTCGACCCCGCCAACGGCCTCAACGGCATCCTGCAGGGGCTCGCCTCGCTGCCGAACGGCGACGAGATCCGCGCGGCGTTCGACCAGGGCATCGCCGACGGGCCCGACCTCGCCATGGTCGACTCCGACAAGGGCACGACCAACCTTCACGTGCCGTCCGACGTGATCGTCGACGCCTCGATGCCCGCGATGATCCGCACCTCGGGCCACATGTGGGGCCCCGACGGCGAGGAGCACGACACGCTCGCGGTCATCCCCGACTCGAGCTACGCGGGCATCTACCAGGCCGTGCTCGACGACTGCCGCGCGAACGGCGCCTTCGACCCCGCGACGATGGGCTCCGTGCCGAACGTCGGCCTCATGGCGCAGGCCGCCGAGGAGTACGGCTCGCACGACAAGACCTTCGAGATCCCCGCCGACGGCACCGTCCGCGTGCTGAACGAGGCCGGCGACGTGCTGATCGAGCACGAGGTCGCCACCGGCGACATCTGGCGCGCCTGCCAGACGAAGGACGTCCCGATCCGCGACTGGGTCAAGCTCGCCGTCACCCGCGCCCGTGTCAGCGGCACGCCCGCCGTCTTCTGGCTCGACGAGACCCGCGCCCACGACGCGACCCTGATCGGGCTCGTGCGCGGCTACCTCGCCGAGCACGACACCGAGGGCCTGCAGATCGAGATCCTGTCGCCCGTCGACGCGATGGCCTTCTCGCTCGAGCGCATCCGCCGGGGCGAGGACACGATCTCCGTCACCGGCAACGTGCTGCGCGACTACCTGACCGACCTGTTCCCGATCATGGAGCTCGGCACCTCGGCCAAGATGCTGTCGGTCGTGCCCCTGATCAACGGCGGCGGCCTGTTCGAGACCGGAGCCGGCGGCTCGGCGCCGAAGCACGTGCAGCAGCTCGTCGACCAGGACTACCTGCGCTGGGACAGCCTCGGCGAGTTCCTCGCCCTCGCGGTCAGCTTCGAGCACCTCGCCACCTCGACCGGCAACGCCCGCGCCCAGGTGCTGGCCGACACGCTCGACCGCGCGACCGGAACGTTCCTCGACGAGAACAAGTCGCCCGGCCGCAAGCTCGGCTCGATCGACAACCGCGGCAGCCACTTCTTCCTCGCGAAGTACTGGGCCGACGAGCTCGCGACGCAGACCGACGACGCCGAGCTGGCGTCGGCGTTCGCGTCGCTAGCGGCGACCCTCGGCGGGCAGGAGGAGACGATCGTCTCCGAGCTGATCGCCCCGCAGGGCACCGCCGTCGAGATCGGCGGGTACTACCACCCGGACGCCGCCGCGACCGAGGCCGTGATGCGGCCCTCGGCGACGCTGAACGCGGC
Source organism: Frigoribacterium sp. CFBP 13729 (assembly GCF_014841875.1). Taxonomy (NCBI): domain Bacteria; kingdom Bacillati; phylum Actinomycetota; class Actinomycetes; order Micrococcales; family Microbacteriaceae; genus Frigoribacterium; species Frigoribacterium sp. CFBP 13729. The sequence goes on from NZ_JACYUR010000002.1 coordinate 273,856, forward strand.
GCTCGCGACGCTGTAGCAGCGCACCGCCGCGGCTGCTTCCGCACATGCCGACCGTGAGGGTCCGACACGCCACGTGACGACGAACGTGAGCGGCGTGTCGACCCTCGCCGGTCGGCATCTGCGGTCCCAGGGGCTGTGTACGGTGGAGGGGATGGCGCTGCGTCGCGTCCGTCGGACGGCCGCCGGACCAGCACGCACCGCGAGCAGCGCCGCACGACGAGAGGGAACGATGACGTCCGACCAGACCAGCCCGACCGACACCGCAGAGCTGCGAGTGGGGGTGATCGGCCTCGGCTTCGCCGGATCGACCCACCTGGAGGCGTTCTCGTCCCTGCCGGGCGCCCGGGTCGTCGCGCTCGCGGGCCAGGAGGAGGCGCGCCTGCTCGAGCTCGGCAGCGCCTACGGCGTCGAGCGCCTCGTCGCCGACTGGGAGGACGTCGTCGCGATGGACGACCTGGACGTCATCTCGATCGGCGTCCCCAACGCCCTGCACCACCCGATCGCGATGGCGGCCCTGCGCTCGGGCAAGCACGTCTTCTGCGAGAAGCCCCTCGCGACGACAGGCGACCTAGCCGCCGAGATGGTGCGTGCCGCGCGCGACGCCGACCGCGTGCTCGAGGTCGCCTACAACCACCGGCGCCGGGCCGACGTGGCGTTCCTCGCCGACTGGCTGGCCGACGACCCGATCGGCGACGTCTACCACGCCCGCGCGAGCTGGATGCGGCGGGCCGGCGTGCCCGGCATGGGCTCGTGGTTCACGAACAAGGAGGCGTCCGGCGGCGGCCCGATGATCGACCTCGGCTCGCACGTGCTCGACATCGCCCTGCACCTCCTCGGCGAGCCGCGGGTGACGAGTGTGTCCGCCGTGGCCTACGGGGTGCTCGGCGCCGCCGGCCGCGGCGGCCGGGTCTACGGCGTCTCGTCGGCGCCCACCGGGTCCGCCTTCGACGTCGAGGACTTCTCCAGCGCTCTGCTGCGCCTCGACGACGGCGGCAGCCTGCAGCTGCAGGCGTCGTGGGCCTCGTACTCGAAGGTGCACGAGGACATCGAGGTCGAGCTGCTCGGCGCCACCGGCGGCGCGCGCCTGCACGTCGACGACTACGCGACCGACGGCACGCTCACCCTCTACTCCGACGTGCTCGGGCAGCCTGCCGAGACCCGGCCCGCCGTGCACGTGCCGGCCGGGCACCACCGCACCGTCATCGAGGGGTTCATCGCCTCGGTGCGGTCGGGCGCGTCGGCGCAGCCGGGCGGGCAGCCCGCAGGAGGCGCGGCGCCCGCGGGCGGCGAGGCCCGCTACCAGGGCCGGTACGGCGAGTACGCGCTGCACCGCAGCCGCGTCGTCGACGCGATCTACGCCTCGGCCGAGCAGGGCCGCGAGGTCGAGGTGCCGCAGGACGACGTCGACGCGGGCGTGCGCACCGACTCCGAGGGAGGCGTCCGATGAGCGACGTCACGACCGGCCAGACCGGCACGACCGGCACGACCGGCACGACCGCCCGGACGCGGGTCGTCGTCTGGAACGAGAACGTCCACGAGACCCGGGGTGACGAGACGGTCGCCCGGAACTACCCGCACGGCATCCACGGCGCCGTCGCCGACGGCCTCGTCGAGCTGCTCGGCGACGAGGTCGACGTCTCGACGGCCACCCTCGCCGATCCCGAGCACGGCCTCACGGAGGAGCGTCTCGCCGCCACCGACGTCCTGCTCTGGTGGGGGCACATCGCCCACGACCAGGTGGCCGACGAGGTGGTCGAGCGCGTCGTGCGGCACGTCCAGGCGGGCATGGGGCTGATCGTGCTGCACAGCGGGCACTACTCGAAGCCGTTCACGCGCCTCCTCGGCACCACCGGCTCGCTGCGCTGGCGGAACGAGGCCGAGCGCGAGCTCGTCTGGACGGTGGCGCCGACGCACCCGATCGCCGAGGGCGTGCCCGACCCGCTCGTCATCCCCGAGCAGGAGACCTACGGCGAGTTCTTCGACATCCCGACGCCGGACGAGCTGATCTTCCTGTCGACGTTCACGGGCGGCGAGGTGTTCCGCTCGGGAGCGACCTGGCGGCGCGGGCTCGGCAAGCTGTTCTACTTCTCGCCCGGCGACCAGGAGTACCCGGTGTACCACCAGCCCGAGATCCGGCGGGTGCTGGCGAACGGGGTTCGCTGGGCGCGGCCGACGCAGGTGCGGCGCGACCTGACCGCGGACATGCACCCGCGCGGCTGGTTCGAGCAGGGCTGAGGAGGCGCGGGCCGGGGCGGCCGGCTCCGGCTCAGTCGCGCTCGGCGAGCGACCGGCCCAGCGACACGGTCTCCGGCTCGTCCGCGTAGTGCCCGTAGGCGGGGATCGGCGCGTAGCCGACCGACTCGTAGAGCCGGATCGCCTCGGCGTGCACCGTGTTCGTCTCGATCACCATGTCGACGACCCCGGCCTGGCGGGCGGACTCTTCGAGCCAGCCCAGCACGAGCCGGGAGAGACCGCGCCCGCGCTGGTCAGGCCGCACGAACATGCGCTTGAGCTCGGCGCGACCATCAGGCAGGAGGCGCCAGGCGCCCATCGCGACCGGCGTCTGTGCGTCGTCGGCCGAGCGCCCGGCGGTGTCGCCCGCCGGGTCGTAGGCGACAGCGAACGTGCCGCGTGGCAGCTCGAACTCGGAGCGGTCGATCGGGCTGTCGGCGCGTCCGCCGTACAGCTCGACGTAGAGCTGCTGCAGCCCCTCGACGAGCTGCTGCACGTCGGGGTGGTCGTACGGCAGGGCGCGGATCTCGACGGCGTCGTGCGGGGTGCTCACCGGCCCAGTCTGGCCGATCGCGCTCGGCCGGGCCCGGAGGAGGGCGACGCGGGAGGATGGGGGCGTGACCGATCCCGACTCCTCGACCCGCGCCTCCTCGGCCACCTCCCCGCGACGGGCCGGCGGTGAGCACGACGACGATCTGCAGGCGCGGCTGGCCGCGCTGCTCGACGGCGTCCGCGACGTGGACGGCGGCGAGGTCGACGACAGCGTGCCGCAGCTCGCCGAGGCGGAGCCGGGCTGGCTGGGCATCGCGTTGGCGCGGCCCGACGGCTCCGTGACGACGGCGGGCGACGCGCGGCAGCTGTTCTCGATCCAGTCGGCGGTCAAGCCGTTCCTGTTCGCCCTCGCTCTCGCCGACACCGACGGTGCGGCGATCGACGCGGTCGGCATCGAGCCGACGGGCGAGGCCTTCGACGCGATCAAGCTGGAGGGAGGCACCGGCCGTCCGCCGAACCCCATGGTCAACGCGGGCGCCCTGCTGACCGCCGCGCTCGTCGACGGCGGCGACGCCGACGGCCGTGCCGAGCGGACCCTCCGCGGCCTGGTCGCCTTCGCGGGCCGTGAGCTCGAGGTCGACGACGACGTCGCCGGCTCGGAGATGCTGCTCGGCGACCGGAACCACGCCCTGGCGCACCTGATGCGCTCGGAGGGCACCCTGCACGTCGGGGCCGACGACGCCGTCTCGGCCTACGCCCGCGCCTGTGCCGTGCTCGTCGACGCCGAGGCGCTCGCGGTCATGGGCGCGACGCTCGCGCTCGGCGGACGCAACCCGGTGACCGGCGAGCAGGTCGTCGCGGCCGCCATCGCCCGCGACGTCGTGTCGGTGATGGCGACCTGCGGGGTCTACGACGGCTCCGGCCGGTGGATGCGGCAGGTCGGGGTGCCCGCCAAGTCGAGCGTCTCGGGCGCGCTCGTCCTCTCGGCGCCCGGACGTCTCGGGGCCGCGTCGTACAGCCCGCCGCTCGACGCGCTCGGCACGAGCGTCCGGGGGGCCGCGCTGATGGAGGGGCTCAGCCGCGAGCTCGGGCTGCACTCGTTCGACAGCGAGCGTCGCTGAGCCGCCGAGCCGCCGAGCCGCCGAGCCGCTGAGCCGCTGAGCCCGTCGCGCCCTGTCGGCGGTCGCCGCTACCGTCGCTCCATGGTCAGCGTCGCCGACAAGCCCGTGCTCGACCTCACCGTCGAGCAGTGGCGCGAGTGGCTGGCCACCACCGACGACGTCGTCGGCGTGCGCCTGAAGCTCCGCAAGAAGACGAGCAGCGCCCCCGGCATGACCTGGTCCGAGGCGCTCGACGTCGCCCTCTGCCACGGCTGGATCGACGGGCAGACCGCGCGGCTCGACGACGACTACATGCTGACCGCGTTCCAGCCGAGACGCCGGAACAGCCCGTGGTCGCAAGTCAACCGCGAGCACGTCGCGCGCCTGGTCGCGGAGGGGCGGATGCAGCCGGCAGGGCTCGCCGAGGTCGAGCGCGCGAAGGCCGACGGCCGGTGGGACGCCGCGTACCGGCAACGCGACGCGGTCGCGCCCGACGACCTGCAGGCCGCGCTCGACGCCGACCCGGCCGCGGCCGCGTTCTTCGCCGGCCTGACGAAGACCGAGCGGTTCCGGGTGTTCTTCCGGCTCGCGTCGATCAAGACGCCGGCGGTGCGGGCGGCCCGTGTCCGCGACGTCGTCGAGAAGGCGGCCCGTGGGGAGCAGCACTACCGCTGAGCCCGCACGCGGTCGGGGTGACCGGTGTGGTCCGGGGGCAGCACGCACGTCCGCCGCGGGTTAATTACCCCCCGATACGGGTGAGCATCGGACGACAGACGGGCCGGTACCCCCGTCCGGGGGGTTAGATTTCATCGTCCCGCGGCAGCAGCCGCGCCGAGCCCCACCCGAACGTCTCGTCGGCCACCCACCGGCGTGTCCACGGGCTCGTCGCGCCGCCGCCACACCCGAGCGGGCCCCCGACAGAGAGCACCCGAATGCCCAGAACCCGTGGGATCGTCGCCGATCCGCGTCTCCTCCCGAACCCGACCGTCCTGCAGGAGGCGCCCGTCGCCTCCTCGTCCCCGCACCGGCCTCGTCGCCGTGCGGGCCTCGCCGCGGCCGTCGCCCTGGCGCTCGCCACCGGCGGCCTCGCCCTCGGCGTCGTCGCTCCGGCCTCCGCCGCCGAGCCCGTCGCCGCCGCCGCGGCCGTCGCCCCGGCGCCGGGCACGAACCTGCCCGGTGCCGTGACCGACATCGCCGTCACGCCGACCGCACCCGAGCAGGGCGCCCAGGTCACGACGACGCTCGACTTCACCGTGCCGGCCGACGCCGTCGCCGGCGACTCGTTCACGGTGCAGCTCAGCCCTCGCCTCAAGGACCTGCCCGAGACGTTCCCCGTGCTCGACCTCGAGAGCGGCGCGGTCGTCGCGAACGCCGTCGTCGTGAAGACGGCCGCCGGCATCCGTCTCGTGGTGACCTTCACGGACTTCGTGCAGACGCACATGAACGTGAGCGGCTCGGCCTTCATCGAGTCGTCCTTCGACTCGGCGACGACGCCCTCGGGCGTCGCGTCGCCCTTCACCTCCGTCGTCGACGGCGGTGCGACCTTCACCACCCAGGTCACGCCCGTCGGGCCGGTCGGCAGCCACCTCAACGCCTCGAAGTACGGCGTCTTCACCCGGGCCGACCAGGGGCGCACGAACCCGCTGGGCGCCCTCGAGTACCGCATCGACACGCCCGTCGGCCCGTTCGCCACGGCGACGACGACGGACACCCGTCCGGCAGGCCAGACCTGGACCTTCGCCTGCGGCTCGCTGAGCTTCCAGGACCGCCAGGCCGACGCCCGCGGTCTCTACGTGGCGGGCTCGTCGAAGCCGCTCGCCGTCCCCGCCGCCTCCGTGACGTGCACCCCCGGCCAGGTCACGGTGACGTGGCCCTCGGCGCCGGCCGGGCACTTCTACCGCCTCGTCGCCCCGGTCGACTTCGCCGCCGCCACGGGGACGGGCGCGGCGCAGAGCTTCTCGAACGGCGCCGTGACCGTGCTCGCCCGCACCGAGGGCGCGACCCCCCAGTCGTTCCCGGCCCAGTCGGTCACCCGTCAGGCCAGCGCCGGAGGCGAGGCCGACGGCACCGACCTGCCCCCGGTCGTGACGCCGCCGGTGACGACGCCGCCGGTGACCACGCCGCCGGTGACGACGCCGCCCGTGACGACGCCGCCGATCCCGACGCTGCCCGCCGGGACGAACCCGTCCGTCGAGGTGCCGCCCGTCACGACCACGCCCGTGACGACCACGCCCGCCGCGACCACGCCGGTGACGACGACTCCGGCCGCGACCGCCGTCACCCCGGTGACGCGTGCGACGCCGGCCGCCGCCTCGCCCACGCGCCAGCCGTCGTCGCCGAGCTCGTCCGACTCGTCGCTCGCGTTCACGGGTGACGAGCCCCTCGCGCCGGCGCTGATCGCGCTGCTCTTCGCCGCGGTCGGGACGGCGCTCGTCGTCACGGCGCACCGCCGGGCGCGTCGCCGCTGACCCCTGCCGGGGACGCCCCGGACACCACGCCGAGAGGGNCCGCTCAGGCCGCCGGCGACGCGAAGACGACGCGGTTCTGGTCGTAGTGGCCCGAGCCCGGGTCGAAGACGCCGCCGCACGTGATCAGCCGCAGCTGGTCGGTCGGCTGGGCACCGAAGACCCGCGCGGTCGGGAACTCCGCCTTGGGCACGTCGACGACCTCGTCCACCACGTAGCGCACCGCGGTGCCCTCGACGGTCGTCACGGTCACCTCGTCGCCCGGCACGAGCTCCGCGAGCCGGAAGAACACCGCCGGCCCCGACGTCGAGTCGACGTGGGCGGCGATGACGGTCGGTCCGCGGCCTCCCGGACGCCCGCCTCCCGTGAACCAGCCGACCTCGTCGGCGTCGACGGGCACCTCCATGGCGCCGGTCGAGGCGATGCCGAGGCCGATCAGGGGCTCGTCGAGCTCGATGGCCGGCACGGCGACGCGGGCAGGCTCCGCTCCGTTCGTCACGGCGGGCGCGGGTGCGGGCGCGGCCGACGACGGCGTCGCAGGAGGTGCGGGGGAGGAGGGCGGATCGCTCGCCGCCGACCCGGGAGGGCTCGACGCCGCGGGCTCGGCCTCGCTCGACGCGCACCCCGTCAGCACGAGGACGGTGGCCAGTCCCAGACCGAGGGAGAGCCCACGGACGGTCCGGCCTCCGCCGAGGCGCGCCGCTCGGGCGGCCCCCCGCAGGGAGCCGCCCGCCCGACGCGCACCGGCCTGAGGGGTCATGCCCGTGCGGCAGCCCGACGACGCAGCACGAACCCGGTCGCGCCGACGAGCACGAGGCCGCCGACCGCGGCGGCGCCCACGAGTGCGCCGCTGTCCGTGCCGGACGAGGCCGACGCGCCCGCGGCGACGGCCGAGGCCGCTCCGCCGGCGCCCGTGTCGACGCCGCCGACCGGCACCTGGGTCAGCTGGCCGCGGACGACGCCCGCGGCGAAGGAGGCCGTGTGCGAGTCGCCGGTGAAGCCGGCCGGGTCAGCCTCGATCTGCGCGAGCGTGAAGCCGGTGCCGGTGTCGGCCCCCGCGTCGTTCATCACGCCGGTGGTGAAGGGGCCCTGCAGGCAGCCGCTGGCCTCGCGCACGCCGTCGCCGTCCGCGTCGGTCGGGTTCGGGAACGCGATGCGCGGCGGGCCGGGCTGGCCGGCCGCGGCCTGGTGGATGTGCGTCGCCGTCTTCGCCGGGCTCTGGTAGTCGCCCGTGACGCCGGTCAGGGTGATGTCGTAGCAGATCACCTCGGTGTCCGAGTTGATCCGGAAGTCGAAGGTGCCGGTGGCCCCGGGCTCGCCGGCGACGGCCACGCCGTCGTTGTTGATCACCTGGTCGGGCGTCGCCATGACGGTGAAGGCGCTGGTGAACGAGCTGGGCTCGGGCACGGTGGTCTCGGCCGCGGCCGGGGCGGCCACGATCAGGGTGGCGGCGGCCGCGGCCGCGCCTCCGATGGTCAGGTGTCGGACGGAACGCTTCATCGTCATGCTTCCTCTGCCTCTCGTGGACGCCGGCCCGTCGGGGGCGGCGCGTCACGCCGCCCGGTCGGACGACGCCTGTCACGAGGGCCTACGACGACGACCCGTCCGGCGTTCACCGGCGGCGCGAGAAAGTTCTGACGAGCCTGCGGCTGCGGCTGCGGCTGCGGCTGCCGCTGCGCACGACGAGGCGGTCGTGGTCAGCGTCCGCCACACCCCGAGTCGCATGATGGGCGGGTGTCCATCCCCACCAGAGCCGCCGGCCTCGACGCGCTCGACGACTTCGTCCCCCGCGCCGGCCGGGCCTACGCCCGCGACCGCAACCTCGACCTGGGCCCCTCGAGGGACAACGTCTCGGGGCTGTCCCCGTACCTGCGCCACCGCCTCCTGACGGAGCACGAGGTGGTCGCCGCGGTCCTCGAGGACCACACGCTCGGAGCAGCCGAGAAGTTCGTGCAGGAGGTGTTCTGGCGGACCTACTGGAAGGGCTGGCTGGAGCAGAACCCGGAGGTGTGGCGGCGGTACCGGCTCGAGGTCGGCGAGCTGCTCTCGGGCGAGCTGCCCGACGGGTACGAGGCCGCGGTGACAGGGCGCACCGGCATCGACGCGATGGACGCCTGGGTGCGCGAGCTCGTCGACACCGGCTACCTGCACAACCACACGCGCATGTGGTTCGCGAGCATCTGGGTCTTCACGCTCGGCCTGCCCTGGCAGCTCGGCGCGGACTTCTTCTACCGGCACCTGCTCGACGGCGACGCCGCCTCCAACACCCTGTCGTGGAGGTGGGTCGCCGGTCTGCAGACCAGGGGCAAGACGTACCTCGCCACGGCCTCGAACATCTCCCGGTTCACCGAGGGACGTTTCTCGCCGAGCGGCCTGGCCACGACGGCCCGCGCTCTCGATGAAGAGCCGTTCCCGTCTCGGACCGCCGTCGAGCCCGACGACGTCGTCGGGACCGTCGGCGACCGGGCGGGGCTGCTGCTGCACGAGGAGGACCTCGAGGCGAGCAGCCTGCTCGCCGAGCGGCCCGACCTCGTCGGCGAGGTGGTGGCCGCGGCGGTGGCCGCCGACCCGGGGGAGCGGTCCCCTGGCGGCGTCTCGGACGCCGTCGTCGCCTTCACGTCGGGAGCCCTCGCGGACGCCGCGGAGCGGACCCGCGACGCGAGCGGCCGAGCGGCACAGGTCCTGGCGGACGCGGAGCCCGGTTCCGTCGTCAGCTGGGCGCGGTCCGAGGGACTCGACACGGTGGTCGTCCCCTACGCCCCCGTCGGCCCCGTCCACGAGCGGCTCGAGGCGCTCCGCCCCGCGCTGGCGTCCGAGGGGATCGCCCTGGTCACCGTGCGCCGACGGTGGGACGGCGTCGCGTGGCCGCACGCCTCCCGGGGGTTCTTCCCCTTCCGCGAGAAGATCCCGGGGCTCGTCCGCGAGCTCTGAGGACGACCAGCTCTGAGGTCTGCGCCGAGGTGGCGCGGCGCCGCAGACGGGACCAGGTGCCGGTGAACGCGCACGGGCTCCGCGACGTACTCCCTCTCGAGAGCTCGCCGTCGTCCGCCGGGAGCCGCCCCGTAGGCTGAGAGGAGCCGGATGTCGCTCGTCGTCACGCGTCCCGGCACGCAGGAGGGGAGCCCGATGAGCCAGCCGACGCCCGGCCCCTCGACGCAGACCCCCTCGCCGCAGACCTCCCCGACCGGCCTCGACGTGTCCGCCGCCTTCGCGGAGCACGGCTCGGCCTTGCTCGGCTTCGCGGTCAACGCCCTCCGCGACCGCGCGCTCGCCGAGGACTGCGTGCAGGAGACGTTCCTCCGCGCCTGGCGTGCCCGCGCCTCCTTCGACCCGGCCCGCGGCGGCGAGCGCACCTGGCTGTTCGCGATCGAGCGCCGCGTGGTGCTCGACGTGCACCGCGCCCGTCAGCGCACCCCGCTGCTGGTGCCCGACGAGCACGCGCCCGAGCAGGCGGCCCCCGCAGCCGACCCGCTCGACCGGCTCGGCATCGTCGAGGGGCTGGCGCGCCTCAGCGACGAGCACCGCGAGGTCGTCGTCGCCGTCCACCTGACCGGGCTCAGCTACCAGGAGTTCTCCGACGTGTCGGGCGTCCCGGTCGCCACCCTCCGCACGCGCTGCTTCTACGCCCTGCGTGCCCTCCGCACCCACCTCGACGACGGGGAGAACCTCTCGTGACCGACCCCACGTCCGACCGCGCAGTGAACCCGGCGGGCTCCGAGTCCGACCGTCGTGCCGAGCTGATCGCGGCCGCCCTCGCGTCCGACCTGTCGCCCGCGGAGGCCGTCGAGCTCGACGCCCTGCGGGTCGTCGACCCCACCGTCGACGACGAGATCGCCTCGCTCGGCGGGGTCGTGGCGCGGCTCGGGCCCGTCGGCACCTGGCAGGACGCCCCGGCCGACGCCGCGCTGCGCGACCGGGTCGAGTCGGCTGTCGCCCGGGACGGGGCGGCCGGCGCGGCTGAGCGAGCTGAGCCGGCCGCCGCCGTCGCCGCGCAGCGAGCCGAGCAGGCCGACCCCTCAGGCCGAGCCGAGGAGGCGGCGGTCGCGTCGGGCGCCCCGGCTCGGCTCCCCGAGCCCGCGTCGGCCCCCGTGGTCCCCCTGCGCCCCCGCCGGTCGCGCCGTGTGGCCCTCACCGTGCTCGGGGCAGCGGCCTGCGTCGCGGTCGGCGTCGGCGGCGGCGTGCTCGCCGCGACGACCCGCGACGCCCACGTCGCCGGCCCGCCCGGCACCCTCGGCGCCGTCGAGCACGTGGCGTTCGCCGGCGAGCCGTCGGGAGTCGCCGTCGACGGCGACCTCGTGGCGCACACCTGGGGCACCGAGACCGTGCTCACGGTCGACGGCCTGCCGACCGGGCAGGCGTTCTCGGTCGTCGTCGTCGACGACACCGGTGCCGAGCACGAGTCGGGGGCGTTCCTCGGCACGGACGTGACCATCGACTGCCGGATGAACGCGGCGGTGCTGCGCGAGCACGTCGTCGCCGTCGAGGTGCGCGGTGCGGACGGCGTCGAGATCGCGACCGCCTCGGTGCCCTCCGTCGACGCCTGACCCGCCCTTCCTGCTTTCCCCTTCCCTCTCCTCATTCAGGATGCTGAGTCCTGAGTTCGCACTGTGCAGGACCGGCGGTCCTGATCCGTGCACGATTCAGGACTCCGCGGTCGTGACTTCCTGAATTGCGGAGAGCACCACGATCGACGGGAGCACAGCGATCGCGGCGGACCCCGCCCCGGCCCGCCGCGCCGTCGCGGTGGCATCATCGACGGGTGACCACTGACACCGACCCGACGCCCCCCGTGACGTCCGGAGCCGACGCCGCCACCGCCTCCTCGACCGACGCGTCGACCGACTCCGCGGCGTCCCAGGCGACACGGGTCGCCGCGGTCGTCTACAACCCGATCAAGATCGACCTCGACGCGGTGAAGGCCGCGGTCGCCCGTGCCGAGGGCGCCGCCGGCTGGGGCACGACGCTCTGGTTCGAGACGAGCGAGGACGACGCCGGCCAGGGCCCCGCCCGCGAGGCCCTCGAGGCCGGGGCGACGATGGTCATCGCGGCCGGCGGCGACGGCACCGTGAGGGCGGTCGCCGAGACGGTCCACGCCTCCGACGCCTCGCTCGCCCTGTTGCCGAGCGGCACGGGCAACCTGCTCGCCCGCAACCTCAAGCTCACCCTCGAGGACCTCGACAACTCCCTCGAGACCGCCTTCTCGGGCGAGGACCGCGACATCGACCTCGGCATGCTCGAGATCCGCCGCGAGGACGGCTCGTCGAGCGAGCACGTCTACGTCGTGATGACCGGGCTCGGCATCGACGCGAAGATGCTCGCCAACACCGACGACGACCTGAAGAAGAAGGTCGGCTGGCTCGCCTACGTGAAGGCGCTCGTCGCCACGCTGCGCGACGAGAACCAGCTCGTGTTCCGCTACAGGATCGACGGCGGCAAGCAGCGTGACATGCACGCGCACACGATCATCGTGGGCAACTGCGGCGCCCTGCCCGCGAACATCGTGCTGCTGCCCGACGCGGCGATCGACGACGGCCTGTTCGACATCCTGCTGCTGCGTCCCAAGGGCGTGCGCGGCTGGGCCCACATCCTCTACAAGGTCTTCTGGGAGAACGGCGTCGTGCGTCGCCTGCCCTTCGCCGACAAGCTGCCGGGCACCGAGAACGAGGCGCTGCGCTACGTCAAGGCGAAGCAGATCGAGGTCGAGCTGAAGGCACCCGAGGACATCGAGGTCGACGGCGACGGCTTCGGCGTCGCCACGGGCTTCCGCACCTGGATCGAGCCGGGCGGGCTGACCGTGCGGGTGCCCCGCTCGTAGGGACCAGGAGGCGCCGGCGAGCGGCGTCAGACCACCGTCAAGGAGGCGCGGGTCGCCTCGAGCACGGCCGTCACCGACCGCGCGTCGTCGAGCGAGTGCAGCGGCGAGTCCGTGCGCCCCTCGGCGACGAACGCCGCCAGCGCCGTCGCCTCGTAGGCGAGCCCGTCCCGGCCCCGCAGCACCGACGGGTCCCGCCACGTCGCCGTGCCGGCGGCGGTGGACACCTCGAAGGAGGCGGGGAAGACCAGGTGCTCGAGCATCCGCACCGTGCCGGTCGAGCCGCTGATCGTGCCGAGGCCCGGCGACGTCGTGAGCAGGCTCGTGACCGCCGTGCCGACGCGGCCCTCGGCGGTGCGGAGCGCGATCGCCGCCTCGAGGTCGACGCCGTCGGCGCGGGTCGTGCCCGTGGCCCGGACGTCGACCGGCCGGCCGATCGCGAACTGGGCGAACCAGACGGCGTAGACGCCGATGTCGAGCAGCGCTCCGCCGCCGAGGGACGGGTCGGCCATGCGCCCGCCCGACGACAGGTCGTTGGCCCAGGCCACGTCGGCCGTCGCGAGCCGGACGTCGCCGATCGCGCCGTCGGCGAGCAGCCGGGCGAGCACTGTGCTGTGCGGCACGTACCGCGTCCACATCGCCTCCATGGCGAGCACCCCGGCCGCGCGGGCGGCGGCGATCAGCCGGTCCGCCTCCTCCGTGGTCGTCGCGAACGGCTTCTCGATGAGCACGTGCTTGCCGGCGCCGATCGCGAGCAGGGCGTCGGGCACGTGGCTCGTGTGGGGCGTGGCGACGTAGACGACGTCGACCTCGGCCAGGGCGACCAGCGCCTCCTGCCCCTCGACCGCGGTGGCGACGCCGTGGGAGGAGGCGAAGCGCTCGGCCCTGTCGAGCGTGCGCGACGAGACGGCGACGACCCGCTGGTCGGTGTGCGCGTGCAGGGCGTCGGTGAAGTCGCCCGCGATCTCGCCGGTGCCGATCACTCCCCAGCGCAAGGCGGGCCCGCCGCGCAGCGGGGTCGCGGTCGACTCGGGGAACGTGAGGGACGACGAGGACGAGGGTGCGGTCGAGCTGGTCACGGTGCCTCCGGGGGAGTGGGCGGGACGGGGGGAGCGGACGGGCTGGCGGGTGAGGACGGGCTCGCGGGCGCGGACGGGCTGCTGGGCGCGGCGCCGGCCGAGCGGGTCGTGATCTCGCGCTGCAGCACGAGCGCCGCCCCGCCGACGGCCGCGGCGTCGGCGACGTACGCCGAGAGCTCGACGCTGACGCCGTGGGCGGCCCGGGCGAAGAAGTCCTCGTCGACGCGTCGCCGGACGGCCTCGAGGTAGAGGGCGCCGGCGATGGCGAGGTTGGGGCCGGCCAGGACGATCGAGTCGAGGTCGAGCACGTTGGCGATCGAGACGACGGCCGCGGCCAGGTGCTCGGCGGAGTCGCGGATGAGCTCGAGGGCGAGCGGGTCGCCGTGGACGGCCGCCGTGGCGACGACGCTGAAGTCGGCGTAGGGATCGGTCAGGCCGGTGAGGGCGAAGCCGGCCTCGCGCCCGGCGGCCACCGCGGCGCGGGCCCGGAGCGCGACGCCGACCGGCCCCGCGAGCTTCTCGACCGTCGTGTTCGCCAGGAACGGCCCGGGCGCGCGGCTCATCACCTGCCCGAGCTCACCGGCGTTCGAGCTGGCCCCGCGGAACACGACGCCGTCGAGCACGATGCCCGCGCCGATGCCCGCCCCGTAGTAGACAGTGCAGTGCGCCGCCGAGTCGGCGACGGAGCCGCCCCAGAACTCGCCGATGGCCGCCGCGGTGGCGTCGTTGTCGAGGACGACGGGCAGGCCGGTGGCCTCGGTGACGGCGCTCACCAGGGGGAACCCGGCCCACGCCTCCAACGGGGGAGCGCCGTGGATGCTGCCGTGGCGGAGGTCGATCGGCCCCGGGGTCACGAGGCCGAGGCCGGCGACGCGCTCGGCGGGGACGCCCAGCCCGCCGAGGAAGTCGGCGACCACGGCGGCGATGCGCGCGACCGCGGCGTCGGGCGCCTCGCCGTAGACGCCGTGGGTGCGCAGCCGGCCGACCATGGCCCCGCCGAGGTCGGTGAGGACGACCGTGACCGCGTCCGCGCCGAGCTGCACGCCGAGTGCGAAGCGGGCGAGCGGGTCGATGCTGAGCAGGGTGCGCGGCTTGCCCCCGGTCGACTCGCGGCGGCCCGCCTCGACGACGAGCCCGTCGACCATCAGCTGCCGCACGACGTTCGACATCGTGGCCTGCGTCAGGCCGGTGCGCTCCGCGAGCTCGACCCGGCTGATGGGACCCTGCGAGCGGATCAGGTCGAAGGCGAGCCCGCGGCTCGTCGGGGCGCTCGAGAGCAGGCGCGGGTTGACCATGTGGTACCTCCAACCCGTAGTCTATGGTCTGAGCGGCTTACTTAGGCTGCTTGACGAAGGGGTCGGAGATCCCTGGACGCAAAGGGACACCATGGTCTTCTCCCCCCTGCACGACGACTGGACCGTCGAGGCCGTCACCGGTCCGGTGTCCGACGCCGTGGCCGGCCGACGAGTCCCGGCGACCGTGCCGGGCCAGGTGCACACCGACCTGCTGGCCGCCGGCCTCATCACCGACCCGTTCGACGGCGACGCCGAGTCGGCCCAGCAGTGGATCGGCGACACCTCGTGGCGCTTCTCGACCACGTTCACCTGGCACGACGACGGGTCCGCCCGCCACGACCTCGTCGCCGAGGGCCTCGACACCGTCGCGGTGGTCGAGCTCAACGGCCGCGTCGTCGCCCGGACCGAGAACCAGCACCGCAGCTACCGCGTCGACGTGCGGGAGGCGCTGGTCGAGGGGCGGAACGTGCTCACCGTCACCTTCGCGGCCCCCGTCGCCGAGGCCGAGGCCCGGGTCGCGCTCCACGGTGCCCTGCCCCACGTCAACCACCACCCCTTCAACATGCTGCGCAAGCAGGCCAGCTCGTTCGGCTGGGACTGGGGCGTCGACGTGGCCGGCGCCGGCATCTGGCGGCCGATCGGGCTCGACTCGTGGTCCGGCGTCCGGATCGCCTCGGTGCGTCCGCTCGTCGGCGTGGACGGGGCGCCCCAGGCGACCGGCACGACCGGCACGACCGGCACGACCGGCACCCTCGACGCCCGCGTCGCGCTCGAGTGGGACGGCGTGACGACCGGCGAGCACAGTGTCGCCGTCGAGGTCACCTCGCCCGAGGGCGACCGGGTGGCCGACGCGAGCGTCGTCGTCGCGGCCGGCACCGCCGACGCCGCGCTCGAGCTCGTCGTCCCCGACGCGCGGCTCTGGTGGCCGCTCGGCCACGGCGACCAGCCGCTGTACGGCGTCCGCGTGACCGCGACGCCGGCCGACGACGGCGCAGGAGGCGGTGCGCCCGACGCGACGACCGCCTCCTGGGCGTCGCGGGTCGGTTTCCGCACCGTGCGCGTCGACACGACGCCGGACGCCGACGGCACGCCCTTCGTGGTGCTCGTGAACGAGCGCGTCGTGCAGGTGCGCGGGGCGAACTGGATCCCCGATCACGCGTTCGTCACCGAGATCGACCGCGACCGCTACCGGCGTCGCGTCGCCGACGCGACCGAGGCGAACATGAACCTGCTGCGCGTCTGGGGCGGCGGCATCTACGAGTCGGACGACTTCTACGACGCCTGCGACGAGGCGGGCGTGCTCGTCTGGCAGGACTTCCTGTTCGCCTGCGCGGCCTACGCCGAGGAGGACTGGCTGGCCGTCGAGGTCGAGGCCGAGGCCCGCGAGGCGATCACACGGCTCAGCCCGCACCCGTCGCTCGTCATCTGGAACGGGAACAACGAGAACATCTGGGGCTTCGTCGACTGGGGCTGGAAGGCGGAGCTGCAGGGCCGCACCTGGGGCGACGGCTACTACCGCGACCTGCTGCCGCGGCTCGTCGCCGAGCTCGACGGCACCCGGGCGTACTCGCCGGGCAGCCCGTTCTCGTTCGGCGACCCCGAGGCACCCGACGAGGTGCACCCGAACGACCACCGCCACGGCACGATGCACATCTGGGACGTCTGGAACCGTCGCGACTACACGGCCTACCGCGAGTACCCCGCCCGCTTCGTCTCGGAGTTCGGGTTCCAGGGCCCGCCCGCCTGGTCGACGCTCGTCGGCTCGGTGCACGACGAGCCGCTCGACCCGTACGGCCACCAGATGCTCGTGCACCAGAAGGCCGAGGAGGGCAACCTCAAGCTCGAGCGCGGCATGCAGGGCCACCTGCCTGCCCCCGCGACGATCGAGGACTGGCACTGGGCCACGCAGCTCAACCAGGCCGCCGCGATCCGCTTCGGCATCGAGCACTTCCGGTCGCTCGCGCCGCTCAACACCGGCACGATCGTGTGGCAGCTGAACGACGACTGGCCCGTCACCTCGTGGGCCGCCGTCGACTTCGACGAGCACCGCAAGCCGCTCTGGTTCGCCCTGCGCGACTGCTACGCGCCGCGCCTCGCGACGATCCAGCCGCGCGGCGACTCGCTCGCCGTGGTGCTGCTCAACGACGTCGACGACGCGTGGGCAGGCGACGTCGTGCTGCGCCGCACGACCTTCGCGGGCGACGTGCTCGACGAGGTCGTCGTGCCCGGGGCCGTCGGCTCCCGGGGCAGCGTCGAGCTGGCGGTGCCGTCCGCGCTCGTCGACGCGCTCGACCCCGTCGCCGAGCTGCTCGTCGCCGTGCTGCCCGGCTTCGGCTCGGGCCGGGCGGTCTGGGACGCGGCCGAGGTCGTCGACCAGCGCCTCGACCCTGACCCCGTCGCCACCGAGGTCGCCCGCGACGGCGACGCCTGGCTCGTGACCGTGACGGCGCGCAGCTACGCCCGCGACGTCACCCTGCTGGTCGACGTCCTCGACCCGCAGGCGACGGTCGACCGCGGCCTCGTCACCCTGCTGGCGGGGCAGTCGGCGACGTTCCGCGTCGAGGGAGCGGTGGACGTCGAGCCGCAGGCGCTCGTGGGTCGGGGCGTGCTCCGGCACGCGAACGGCCTGCTGCTGGCGGTGGCGCCCTGACCGAGGTCCTGACCGGCCTCGTGACGCAGGAGGCGCCTCCTCGGCTCCGCAGGTCGACCGTGGTCCTCGCGGTGGGCGATACTTCACTGGTGTCCCCGCCCGTGGGCGCCGGCACGGACGGCGCGCCTCCCTCCCTCCCGGCCATCGGCTTCGTGCAGCGCCGGGCGCCCTTCAGCCTCGGGATCGACCCGTTCCACACCGCGTTCCTCGCGGGCATGGAGGCGGCGGCGACGCGGGCCGGGGCGACGGTGCTGCTGCAGCTGGTGGCCGACCACGACGACGAGCTCGCCTGCTTCCGCCGCTGGGCCGCCCAGGGCTGGGTCCGCGGCGTCGTGCTCGCCGACCTCGTCGACGACGATCCACGCCTGCCCGTCCTCGCGGCCCTCGGGCTGCCCACGGTCGTCCTCGGCCAGGAGCCGCAGGGCGGGGGCGTCTCGACCGTCGAGGTCGACGACCGGGGCGCGATGCGCCAGGCCGTCGCGCACCTCGTGGGCCTCGGCCACTCGGTGATCGGGCGGGTCAGCGGGCCCGTCGAGCTCGGCCACACGCGGGCGCGCTCCGAGGCCTTCGACCTCACCGTCGGACGAGGAGGCGCGAGCGGCCTGGTCCTGCCGGGCGACTACTCGGAGGCGAGCGGCGAGGCGCAGACCCGCCGGCTGCTGCGCGGCGCGCAGCAGCCCACGGCGATCGTCTACGACAACGACGCCATGGCGGTGGGTGGCCTGGCTGCGGCGGCCGACCTCGGCGTCTCTGTGCCGGACGACCTCTCGCTGCTCGCGTGGGACGACTCGCCCCTCTGCCAGCTCGCGACGCCGCCGTTGTCCGTGGTGAGCCGCGACGTGCCGTCGCTGGGGGAATCGGCGACGCGCACCGTGCTCGCGATGCTCGACGGGCGACCCGCGATGCTCGTCCGCGCCCCGGACAGCGAGATCGTGGTGCGCGGCACCACGGCGCCCCCGCGCCGCTGACCTGCCCCCTCCTCATTCAGGAACATCGGTCCTGAGCCCCGCCACGGGGGGAGGCGCGGTCCTGAATCGTGCACCAGTCAGGACCGCGGCCGCCCCCGTTCCTGGATTGCGCCTCCTCGACGCTCGCGCGTGGCGCGTCCGGCAACGGTCCGGTCACGGTTCCTGAGGCTTGCTCCCACAAACTTGACGGACTTAATTTAGTCGGGTAACAATGACCCGACAGCGCGGCCCAGCCCGCCTGTGACAACGAAGTCGGCGTCGACTGCCCCGAGTGGTCGCGCCCTGGGAAAGGATCAACGATGTTCCTCCGCGCAACCACGGGCCGCAGGCCCGTCCGCAGGGCCTGGGCGATCGGGGCGGCTGCCGCCGCCACCGCGCTGACCCTCGGCCTCACCGGCTGCTCCGCCGGCGGCTCGGGCTCGAGCAGCCCGAGCGACACGCTCGTCGTCTACACCGGCCAGGCCGGCGACTACCAGATCAACTTCAACCCGTACTCGCCGTCGTCCATCGGCGGCATCGGCGCGATCTACGAGTCGCTGTTCTTCGTCACCAACGTCAACACCGAGGCCTACGAGCCCCTGCTCGGCAGCGAGTACACCTGGAACGACGAGGGCACGCAGCTCGACGTCACCCTGCGCGACGACGCCACCTGGTCCGACGGCGAGGCCTTCACGGCCGACGACGTCGTCTTCACCTTCGAGATGCTGCTCGACACGCCCTCGATCAACACCAACGGCTTCGACGGCACGGTCGCCGCCGCCGACGACACGCACGTCACCTTCACCTGGGACCACCCGGCGTTCGTGACCGGCCCGGCCCTGCTCGGCCGCACGCCGATCGTGCCCGAGCACCTGTGGAGCGACATCGACCCCACGACCGACGTCATCGCCGAGCCCGTCGGCACCGGCGCGTACACGATGGACGACTTCAAGGCGCAGGCCTTCACGCTGGCCGCCAACCCGAGCTACTGGGGCGGCGAGCCCGCGGTCAAGAAGGTCCGCTACCTGTCGCTCTCCGGCAACACCGCCGGCGCCGACGCGCTCGCGGCCGGCACGGTCGACTGGCAGACCGGCCCGGTGCCCGACATCCAGAACGTCTCGAAGAACTACCCGGGCTACGACGCCGTGACGATCCCGCAGAACCAGGTCGCGCTGATGACCTGCTCGAACGCCGACCTCGGCTGCGAGGGCCCCCAGACCGACCCGGCCGTCCGCCAGGCGATCTACTACGCCCTGAACCGCGACCAGGTGAACTCCCTCGCGTTCCAGGACACCGCCAGCGAGGTGTCGCCCACGTTCGCCCTGACGAGCACGCAGGAGGACCTCATCTCGAGCGCCGTCGCCGAGCCCGTCGCCCCGTCGGCCCCCGACCTGGACAAGGCCTCGTCGCTGCTCGAGGACGCCGGCTACGAGAAGGGCGCCGACGGCATCTACGCCAAGGACGGCCAGGAGCTGAAGCTCACGGTCGAGGTCGTCACCGGCTGGACCGACTACATCACGGCGATCGACACGATGGGCCAGCAGCTCAAGGCCGCCGGCATCTCGCTGACCGCGTCGCAGTCGTCGTGGAACGAGTGGACCGACAAGAAGAGCAAGGGCAACTACCAGCTCGCCATCGACTCGCTCGGCCAGGGCGCCGCGTCCGACCCGTACTACCTCTACGACCAGTACTTCAACACCGCCTACACGGCGGCGGTCGGCGAGGCGGCACCGACGAACATGGCCCGTTTCAGCGACCCCGCGGTCGACGCGGCGCTCGAGGCCCTCAAGGCCACGAACCCCGAGGACACGGAGGCGCGCCAGGCGCAGTTCGACGTGATCCAGGCCGCGATCGTCGAGGACATGCCCTACGTGCCCGTCCTCACCGGCGGGACGACGAGCGAGTACCACTCGTCGAAGTTCACCGGCTGGCCCACGATGGACGACCTCTACGCGTTCCCCGCCATCTGGGCCTCGCCGGACAACTCGATCATCTTCAAGTCCCTGAAGCCGGTCGGCGAGTAGCCGTGGCGGAGGAGGAGCTCGTCGTCGTGAGGACCGGTGAGGACACGTGAACTACTTCGTCCGGAAGCTCGGCTTCTACGCGGTCGCCCTGTGGGCCGCGCTGACCATCAACTTCCTGATCCCCCGGCTGCTGCCGGGCAACCCGGTGGACATCCTGCTGGCGAAGCTGCAGCAACGCGGAGGGATCGTCACCCCCGACACCCGCAAGGCGTACGAGCTCCTCCTCGGAGGCGACTCCTCCGACCCGCTCCCCGTGCAGTACTGGAACTACCTGATCAACATCTTCAAGGGCGACCTCGGCATCTCGGTCGGCTACTTCCCGACCCCCGTCACCGAGGTCATCGGGTCGTCGCTGCCCTGGACGATCGTCCTCGTCGGCCTGGCGACCGTGATCGGCGCGGGGCTCGGCGTCCTGCTCGGCGCGTTCGTCGGCTGGAAGCCGGGCACCTGGCTCGACTCGCTCGTGCCGGCCACCACGCTGCTGGCGGCGGTGCCCTACTTCTGGCTCGCGCTGATCCTCGTGTACGTGCTCGCCACCACCTTGCGGCTGTTCCCCTCGCAGGGCGGCTACGACGTCGTGCTCGACCCGGGGCTGAACTGGCAGTTCATCTCGTCGGCGGTCGAGTACGGGTTCCTGCCGGCGCTCACCATCGTCATCGCCTCGATCGGCGGCTGGCTGCTCGGCATGCGCAACATGATGGTGTCGACGCTGTCGGAGGACTACGTGCTCACGGCGCAGGCCAAGGGCCTCAGCCAGGGCCGCATCCTCCGCGGCTACGCGGCCCGCAACGCGGTGCTGCCGAGCGTCGCCGGCTTCGCCATCTCGCTCGGCTTCGTGGTCTCCGGCTCGATCGTCACCGAGCAGGTGTTCTCGTACCCGGGCATCGGCGGCAAGCTCCTCTCGGCCGTGACGAACAACGACTACGCGCTGATGCAGGGCATCTTCCTCTTCATCACGCTGGCCGTGCTCGGCGCCAACCTCGTGGTCGACCTCTTCTACGGGATCATCGACCCCCGCACCCGGGCGCGCAGCTGATGGCCCGCCGCACCAGCAGGAGGCAGCACCCATGACGAACGTCGCCCCCGACACGACCACCACGGTCGTCGACTCGACCTCGCAGCTCGCCGCCGAGGCCGCCGACCTCGGCAAGCCGAGGCGCTCCGCCTGGCGGCTGATGCTGCCGACGATGACCCCGTGGCTCGCCGCCGGGCTCGGCCTGGTCGGCGCCATCGCGCTCTTCGGCATCGTCGGCCCGTTCTTCGTGCAGGACCCGACCGTCATCCGTGACATCGGCCTCACCGGCCCGTCGGCCCAGCACCTCCTCGGCACGACCCAGACCGGGCAGGACGTCTTCGCCCAGCTCGCCTGGGCCACCCGCGGCTCGCTGCAGATCGGGCTGATCGTCGGCGTCCTCGCGACGGCCCTCTCGGCCTTCTTCGGCATCCTCGGCGCCTACATCGGCGGGTTCACCGACGAGGCGTTCTCGCTGTTCTCGAACGTGTTCCTCGTGATCCCCGGCCTGCCCCTCGTCATCGTGATCTCGGGCTTCGTGCCGCAGGAGCAGCGCGGGCTCTGGACGATCGGCATCGTGCTGGCGATCACCGGCTGGGCCGCGTCCAGCCGGGTGCTGCGCGCGCAGACCCTGTCGATCCGCAGCCGCGACTACGTGGCCGCGGCCCGCGTCGCCGGCGAGAAGCCGTGGCGCGTCATCTCGGTCGAGATCCTGCCGAACCTGCTGCCGGTGCTCGCGTCGCAGTTCGTCTTCGCGGTGATCGCGGCCATCCTCGGGGAGGCGGGCCTGTCGTTCCTCGGACTGGGCGCCTCCAACTCGTCGACCCTCGGCACGATGCTGTTCTACGCGCAGAACGGCTTCGCCCTGCCGCTCGGCGCCTGGTGGTGGTTCGGCCCTCCCGGCCTCATCATCGCCCTGTTCGGCACCGGCCTCTCGCTGATCAACTTCTCGATCGACGAGATCATCAACCCCAAGCTCAAGAACGTGCGCCTGCACCGCAAGCGCGCCCGTCTCGCGAAGAAGGCCTCCCGATGACCCCCACGCAGGAGGCGCCCGTCGCGTCCCGGCCCCGCACCCGTCGCGACGCGGTGCTGACCATCGACGACCTCACCGTCGTCTACGAGGTCGAGAACCCGGTCACGGCCGTCAAGTCGGCGAGCCTCACGCTCGCGCCGGGCGAGATCCTCGGGCTGGCGGGGGAGTCGGGCTGCGGCAAGACGACCCTCGCCTACGCGATCAACCGGCTGCACAAGCCGCCGGCGCGCATCTCGACGGGCTCGATCACGTTCCACGACCGCGACGGCACCGACGTCGACCTCCTCGCCCTCGGCGAGCAGGAGCTGCGGGCGTTCCGCTGGTCGAAGCTGTCGATGGTGTTCCAGGGGGCGATGAACGCCCTCAACCCGGTGACGACGATCCTCACCCAGCTCGACGACGTGCTCGTCACGCACGAGAAGCAGATGAGCAAGGCGCAGCGGCGTGCCCGGGCGGCCGAGGTGCTCGAGCGCGTCGGGGTCGACCCCGTGCGGCTGCGCTCGTACCCGCACGAGCTGTCGGGCGGGATGCGCCAGCGCGTGATGATCGCGATGGCGATGCTGCTCGAGCCGCAGATCATGATCATGGACGAGCCGACCACGGCCCTCGACGTCGTCGTGCAGCGCGACATCCTGCGCGAGATCGTCCGGCTGCGCGACGAGCTCGACTTCGCCGTCGTGTTCATCACGCACGACCTGCCGCTGCTGCTCGAGATCAGCGACCGCATCGCGGTGATGCTGCAGGGCGAGATCGTCGAGCTGAGCACCGCCGAGCAGATCTACGCCGACGCCCAGCACCCCTACACGCGCCGCCTGCTCAGCTCGTTCCCGAGCCTCAGCGGCTCGCGCGGCGCGTTCATCCGCACCGGCGTCGACGAGGGCTCGCCCCTCGAGCAGGACACCCGCACCATCGTGCTGCCCGACCCCGACGACCTGGAGGACCCGCGATGACCAGCATCCACGTCACCGACCTGACCAAGGACTTCTCGGTCCGCAAGGGCATCGGCCGCGAGGCGTTCCGGGCCGTCGACTCGGTGTCGTTCGACCTGCTGCCCGGCCGCACGGTCGCCCTCGTGGGCGAGTCGGGCTCGGGCAAGTCGACCATCGCCCGCATGCTCGCGAAGCTCGAGAAGCCGAGCTCGGGGAAGATCGACGTCACGCTCGACGACGGCACGCCCGTGATGGGCTCGGTCTACCGGCGACACGTGCAGATGGTGTTCCAGGACCCGTTCGCGTCGCTCAACCCGTTCCACTCGATCGAGCACCACATCGCGCGGCCGCTCAGGATCCACCGCCGCACGAGGGGCCGCGCCGAGACGCACGAGCGCGTGCTCGACATGCTCGAGCGCGTCAACCTGCGACCCGCCGAGGACATGGCGGCCCGTCGTCCGCACGAGCTGTCGGGCGGCCAGCGCCAGCGGATCGCGATCGCCCGGGCCCTGGCCCCCGGCGCGCAGGTGCTCATCGCCGACGAGCCGGTCTCGATGCTCGACGTCTCGATCCGGCTCGGCGTGCTCAACCTCATGGGGCGCCTGCAGCGCGAGGACAACCTCGCGGTTCTCTACATCACGCACGACCTCGCCACCGCGAGGCACTTCTCGGACGAGATCCTCGTGCTCTACCGCGGCCGCGTGGTCGAGCGGGGGCCGGCCGACGACGTCATCCTCGACCCGCACCACGACTACACGAAGCTGCTGGCCCTCGCCGCGCCCGACCCCGAGCGCGTGGGCAAGGTCGTGAGCGACGAGTCGGCGCCCGACCGGTCGACCATCGACAACTCGATCTGCTACGACCACTACGCGGGGGCGTGGGTGCAGGCCGGGTCCGCCCCGGCCGGCGACGCGCTCGCCGCGAAGACGGCGGTCCGCTGACGTGAGGCTGCTGCACTGGGGCACCGACGCCGTGCACCTGACCTTCGCCCTGCCCGACGACGCGCCGGTCGCGCTGATCGCGATCCAGCCGGGGGCGGTGCCGACAGGCGAGGCCGCGCCGGCGCCGGGGGAGGCGCCGGATCAGGGCGCCGGCCCGGACGCAGCCGCACCCGCGCTCTGGTCGGGCGACGACGGCGACGTGCCCGACCGCCTCCTGCAGGCCCTGGTGGAGGTCTCGGCGTTCGGGCACGGGCGGTTCCCCGGCAGCTTCCGGCACGTCGACACCGTGCTCGGCGCGGCCCTGCGGCACGTGTCGCACGAGGCCGACGTCGACGACGACGGCACGGCCCGGCTGCGCATCGAGCAGCGCGACGACGCCTCGGGCCTCGTCGTCGCCAGCGTGTTCGAGGCGCAGGAGGCGGTGGCCGCGTTCCGCACGCACACCGAGGTCGGCCTCGTCCCCGGCGCCGCCCCGCTCACCCTCGACGCCGTGTCGACGATCGCGACCGGCGCGTTCCTCGGACGGGACGACGACGTCGACGCCTTCGCCCTCGCGACGGCGGCGAACGACTGGGTGGCCGAGAGCCGCTGGTCGACGACCCCGCTGCGCGACGCCGGGCTCGCGCGCATCGACCGCGACGTGCAGCACCAGCCGCCCCGCACCCGTCTCGTCGTCGGCGACCGCGGCTCGTGGTCGAGCGGCGAGGCCGTGCCCACCGCCGCGCTGCTCGCCCGCGACGGCTCGGCCGCGCTCGCCTGGCAGGTCGAGCACGCCGGCCCCTGGCTGTTCGAGCTCGGCGAGACGCGGCACGGCGCCTACCTGCTGCTGTCCGGACCGACCGACCCCGAGAACCACTGGAGCCTCGTGCTCCGCCCCGGCGAGGTCTTCACGTCGGCGCCGGCCTCGGTCGCCGTCGCGGCGGGCGGCGTCGACGAGGTCCTGGCCGCGATGACGGCCCAGCGGCGTGCCACGCGCCTCGTGCGCGAGGTCGACCACGACCTGCCCGTCGTCTTCAACGACTACATGAACACGCTGATGGGCGACCCCACCACCGAGAAGCTGCTGCCGTTGATCGACGCGGCGGCCGAGGTCGGCGCGGACTACTTCTGCATCGATGCCGGCTGGTACGCCGAGGGCCACTGGTGGGACACGGTCGGGGAGTGGCAGCCCGCCGCGAGCCGGTTCCCCGGCGGGATCGACGAGGTGCTCGACCGGATCCGCGAGCGCGGGATGGTGCCGGGGCTGTGGCTCGAGCCCGAGGTGATCGGCGTGCGGTCGCCGCTCGCCGCCTCCCTGCCGGACGACGCGTTCTTCAGCCGCGGCGGCGTGCGCGTCGCCGACCACGGGCGGCACCTGCTCGACCTGCGCAGCCCCGCCGCGCGGGCGCACCTCGACGGGGTCGTCGACCGGCTCGTCGGCGACCACGGCGTCGGCTTCTTCAAGATGGACTACAACACGATGACGGGCCCCGGCACGGACGCCGGCGGGCTCGCTCCCGGTGCGGGGCTGCTCGAGCACACGCGGGCGCTGCTCGCCTGGCTGGACGACGTCCAGGAGCGCCACCCGCGCCTCCTCGTCGAGAACTGCGCCTCGGGCGCGATGCGGATGGACTGGGCGATGATGTCGCGGCTGCACGTGCAGTCGACCTCCGACCAGCAGGACCCGGTGATGTACGCGACGATCGCGGCCGCGGCGCCCGCAGCGCTGCTGCCCGAGCAGGCGGGGCACTGGGCCTACCCGCACGCCGGCATGGAGCCCGAGCTGTTCACGTTCTCGCTCGTGAACGCGGTGCTCGGGCGCATGTACCTGTCGGGGCACCTGAACCGGATGGACTCCGCCCAGCGCGACGTCGTGCGCGCCGCCGTCGCGGCGCACCGCGAGGTGCTCGGCTCGATCGAGCGGGCCGTGCCGTCGTGGCCGCTCGGGCTGCCGGCGTGGGAGGACGCGTGGACGGCCCTGGCGCTCACCGCCGACGCCGGTGCCGGCGCGGGCGCCGTGACGCACCTCAGCGTCTGGCGCTGCTCGGGCGACGACGACCGCGTCGTCCTCCCGCTGCCGGGGCTGCGCGGCCAGGAGGTGCGGGCCCGGCCGTTCTTCCCGGCCGACCCGGCCGGCTGGTCGTGGAGCTGGGACCCGCAGGAGGCGGAGCTCACGGTGACCGTGGACGTCACCGGCCCCACGGCACGGGTCATCGAGATCCGGGCGACCGGCCACGACGCAGGAGAAGGCGAGGCGGTCGCATGAGCGGCACCGTGACCTGGCCCACGGAGGGCATCGCCTTCGGGGGCGACTACAACCCGGAGCAGTGGGACTGGGACGTGCTGCTCGAGGACGTCGAGCTGATGCGCGAGGCCGGCGTCGGCTTCGTCACCGTCGGCGTGTTCTCGTGGATCAAGCACGAGCCGCGCGACGGCGCGTTCGACTTCGACTGGCTCGACCGGGTGCTCGACCTGCTGCACGAGAACGGCATCCGCGTCGACCTCGCCACCCCCACGGCGTCTGTCCCGATGTGGCTGCACCGCCTGCACCCGGAGATCCTGCCCCAGGACGTGCACGGACACCCTCTCGCCCCCGGCGGCCGCCTCGGGTTCTGCCCGTCGTCGACGGTCTTCCGGCGCTACGCGCTGCGCGTCGTCGAGGCGCTCGCCGCGCACGTCGCAGGCCACCCGGCGGTGCGGCTGTGGCACGTGAGCAACGAGCTCGGCGGCGGCAACGCCCGGTGCCACTGCCCCGTCTCGGAGGCGGCCTTCCAGTCGTGGGTCGAGGCCCGGCACGGCACGGTCGAGGCCCTGAACGCAGCCTGGGGCACGGCGTTCTGGGGCAACTCGTACTCGTCGTTCGACGAGGTCACGACGCCCCGGGGCATCACGGCGCACAACCCGGGTCAGCTGCTCGACTACGAGCGGTTCTCGTCCGACGCGCTGCTCGACTGCTACCGGGCCGAGGCGGCCGTGCTGCGGCGCGTCACGCCCGAGGTGCCCGTGACGACCAATTTCATGGTCGGGCTCGGGCCCGACGTCGTCGACTACCCCCGGTGGGCCGACGAGGTCGACATCGTCGTCAACGACCACTACACCTACGGCCCCGACCCGATGAAGCACCAGGAGCTCGCCTTCGCCGGCGACCGGATGAGGGGCATCTCCGGAGGCGGCCCGTGGCTCCTGATGGAGCACGCGACGGGCGGCTCCACCTGGCACCCGGTCAGCCAGCCCAAGGGGCCGGGCGAGCTGGTCCGGCACGCGCTCGGGCACGTGGCGCGCGGCTCCGACAGCGTCATGTACTTCCAGTGGCGTGCGTCACGGTCGGGGACCGACCAGTTCCACTCGGCGATGCTGCCGCACTCCGGCCCCGAGTCGCGCACGTTCCGACAGATCGTGGCGCTCGGCGCGGACCTCGCGCGGCTGGCCGAGGTCGCCGGGAGCCGGGTCGCCGGCGCCAGGGTCGCGCTGCTGCACGACGACGAGGCCGGCTGGGCGCTGCGCAGCGGCCACAAGCCGGCCGCCCGGCTCGAGTACGCCGCGACGGCGCGGGCGATCCACGCCGCGCTGTTCGCGCGGTCGGTCACCGTCGACGTGGTGCCGCCGTGGCACCCCCTCGACGACTACGACCTCGTCGTCGTGCCGGGGCTGTTCCTCGTCGACGACGCGACCCCCGCCGCCGTGGCCGCCGCCGCCGAGCGGGGCGCCACGGTGCTCGTGACCTGGTTCTCGGGCGTCGTCGACGAGACCAACTCGGTCAGGACCGGTGGTCACCCCGGTGCGTTCCGCGATCTCCTCGGCGTGCGCGGCGACGACTTCTGGCCCCTCGACGAGACCGAGGTCGTCGAGCTCGACACCGGTTGGCGCGCCCGCCGGTGGACGGAGCACGTCACGGCCACGACCGCGGAGGTGGTGGCGTCGTACACGACCGGCGGGGTCGCGGGCGGGGCGGCCGTGACCCGGCGGCCGGTGGGCTCGGGCTCGGCCTGGTACCTCGCCTCCGACCTCGAGCCCGCAGGCCTCGGCGAGCTGCTGGGGCGGCTGCTCGACGAGGCCGGGGTCGTGCCCGCCGCCGTGACGTCGCCCGGGGTGGAGGTCGTCCGCAGAGCCTCGGACGAGGCCTCGTGGGCGTTCGTCCTGAACCACACGTCGTCGGAGGGCTGGGCCGAGGTCGCCGGCACCGACCTCCTGACCGGCGCGGCGTGCGCCGGCCGCGTCGTGGTCCCCGCGGGCGGGGTCGCGGTCGTCCGCGAGGACCGCGCCTAGCGCCACCCCGAGTCGGAGCCAGCCGCCGGGTCAGCGCCAGCGGTACTCGTGCTCGGGACGGCCCGGCGCGCCGTACCGGGGCACCCGGTCGACCTGGCCCGCGTCGGCGAGGTGCTCGAGGTAGCGGCGGGCCGTGACGCGGGAGACCGCGACGGCCGCCGCGACCTCGCCGGCCGACAGCGCGCCTCCTCGGGGCTGCCCCTGCTCGTCGTCGAGGGCAGGAGACGCGGCGACCGCCGGGCCCGACGCGGCC
Source organism: Frigoribacterium sp. CFBP 13729 (assembly GCF_014841875.1). Classification (NCBI taxonomy): domain Bacteria; kingdom Bacillati; phylum Actinomycetota; class Actinomycetes; order Micrococcales; family Microbacteriaceae; genus Frigoribacterium; species Frigoribacterium sp. CFBP 13729. The sequence goes on from NZ_JACYUR010000002.1 coordinate 302,368, forward strand.
CGCAGCGCCTCGACCACGGCGGCGAGCGTCTCGGGCGCGATCCCCTTCGCGAGCGAGGGGGCGGCGGTCGTGCGCAGCGTCGCGAGGCTCGCGTCGACCTCGGTCTGGGTGACCTGCCCCTCGCCCTGGTCGAGCCCGCGGCGGAACGCGAGGTAGCCGGTGAGCCGCTCCGCGAAGGTCGCGAAGCCGAACGGCTTGATCAGGTACTGCACGATCCCGAGCGACACCGCGCTCTTGACGACCGCGACGTCGCGCACCGCCGTGATCGCGACGACGTCGACCGTCGATCCTGCCGCTCGCAGCGCCCGGCACAGCTGGATCCCGTGGATGTCGGGGAGGGTCAGGTCGAGCAGCACGAGGTCGACGCCGGGCTGCCGCAGCCGGTCGAGGGCGGACCGGCCGTCGTGCACCACGCCGACCAGCTCGAACCCGTCGAGCCGCGTGACGTACGCGCCGTGCGCCTCCGCCGTGAGCGGCTCGTCGTCGACGACGAGCACGCGCACCGGGGCCGTCGTCGGGGGCAGGGGGCGGGACGAGGAGGCGCCGGTCACGACCGCACCACCGCCTCCTCGTCGTCGGGCAGGTCGACGGTGATCGTGGTCCCGTGCACCGTCGAGCGGGCGTCGACGGTGCCGCCCGCCCGCCGCGCGACCTGGGCCACGAGCGCGAGGCCGATGCCGCGCCCCTCGGCGCCTCCCGCCTTGGTGCTGACGCCCCGCTCGAAGACGTCACGACCCCCGGGCAGCCCGGGTCCGCTGTCGGAGACGGCGATCCGCAGGACGCCCGCCGCGGGCCGGTCGAGCGACACCCGCACGGTCGCAGGCCCAGCGCGGCCGGTCCCGCCCGCGCTGCCCGCGGCGCGTCGGTCCGATGCATCCCGTCGTGGACGATCCACCCCGTCGTTCCGGGGTTCATCGTCCACGACGGGGTTCACCGTGCGTTCGTCCTCCGGCCCTGCGTCCGTGCCTTCCACGTCGACGTCCGTGCCCGCATCCGCCCAGCGCGGCGCGGCCGCGTCGAGCGCGTTGTCCACGAGGTTGCCGAGCACCGTCACGAGGTCGCGCACGGGCACCCGCGGCGAGCCGAAGTCGGGCGAGACGTGCAGCTCGAGCTCGACGGCTCGCTCCCGCGCCTGGGCGCTCTTGCCGAGCAGCAGCGCGGCGAGCACCGGCTCGTCGACGGCGGCCACGACCTGGTCGGCGAGCACCTGGCCGAGGTCCAGCTCGTCCGAGGCGAAGCGGAGCGCCTCGTCGGCCCGGCCCAGCTCGATCAGGGCGACGATCGTGTGCAGCCGGTTCGCGAACTCGTGGGTCTGGGAGCGCAGGGCCGCCGAGAGGGTGCTCATCGTCCGGAGCTCGTCGGTGAGCTGCCGCAGCTCGGTGTGGTCGCGCAGGGTCGTGACCGTCCCGAGGGCGCGACCCGCGCCTCTTCGGCCCCCGACTGCTCCACGCCCCATCGCGCCACGCCCGACCGCGACCCGCCCGCCCACTGCCCCCGGCGCCGGCGCGGCCGCGACCCGCTGGTTCACGACGAGCACGCGGTCGTCGGCGACGTGCACCTCGTCCTGCGCCTCGTCGCCCCCGGCGAGCAGCGCGGCCAACGACGTCGGCAGCGCGAGCTCGGAGACCGGCACGGGACGCCGCCCGACGTCGTCGACGAGCGACGGCAGCCCGAGCAGGAGCGCCGCGTGGTCGTTCGCGAGCGTGAGCCGCCCCTGGTCGTCGACGAGCACGAGCCCCTCGCCGACCGAGTGCAGCACCGCTTCGTGGTGGTCGCTGACCCGGCCGAGCTCCTCGGCGCCGAGGCCGCGGGTGACCCGCCGGAGGTGGCGGCTGAGCAGCCACGCCGCCAGCGCCCCGAGGGCGACGGTCGCGAGGGCCCCGCCGACGAGCAGGGGGAGGCGTCGGCCGAGCGCCGCCGACACGCTGTCGACCGTCACGCCCGCGGCCACGAGGGCGACGACGTCCCCCGCGTCGTCGAGCACGGGCACGACGGCGCGGACCGACGGCCCGAGGGTGCCCGAGTACGTCTCGGTGAACGACCGCCCCGCGAGCGCGGGGGCGATCGTGCCGATGAACGGCCGCCCGATCTCGGCGGGGTCGGGGTGCGTCAGGCGGGTGCGGTCGGTCGTCATCACGGTGACGAAGTCGGTGTCGGTGTCGCGCATCAGGTCGAGCGCGTACGGCTCGAGCACCGCGGACGGGTCGTCCGTGTCGAGGGCCTCGAGCACGAACGGGTTGTCCGCGATCGAGGTCGCCAGGGCGGTGCAGCGGGCAGCGGCCGCGCGCTCGGTGTCGGTGCGCGCGCTCGTCCACTGCCACGCCCCGGCGACGAGGGCGAGCACGACGACGCCGACGACCTGCAGGGCGAACAGGCGGGTGGCGATGCTTGCGCGGCGCATCGGACTGCCGGACGGTCCGGTCGCCTAGAGGACGGGCTCGACCAGCCGCACGTGCGAGACGGCGACGCGCGTCGGCTCCCCGGCGAACGCCGTGGCTCGTGCCTCGGACGCCAGGTAGTCGGCCTCGAGCGCGAGGAACGCCTCGGCGTCGCCGGGAGCGCTGACGGCCCAGGTGAACTCCTCGACGGCGCGGTCGGCGTACGCGAACTCGATCGTGAAGCCCGAGGAGGTGCGGGCCGGCACGAGCCGGGAGGTGAACCAGGCGACGAAGTCGTCGAGCACCCCGGGGGCGAGCTCGTAGCGGCGCAGCTGGACGGTCTTCGTGGTGACGTCGTCGTCGGTCATGGCGCCACCCTAGCGACCGCCGCGGACACACCCGAGTCCGCGGCGAACACTATGAACGCAAGCTCGTGCCCCGGGCGCACCGAGGTCATGCTGGCCCGATCCACCCCGCCGACCGGCGACGACGTCGTCCCGGTCACGAGCACGAGGACCACCGATGGCAACGACGCCCTCCCCCCGAGACGACACGATCCACCGTTCGCCCCTCTCGCGCCTCCGGCGGATCGAGAAGTCGCACTGGCTCTACATCGCCGTGATCGTCGCGGTCGGGGCCGGCATCCTCGTCGGCCTGACGGCGCCCGACGTCGCGGTGCAGCTGAAGCCGATCGGCACCGCGTTCGTCTCGCTGATCTCGATGATGATCGCGCCGGTGATCTTCTGCACGATCGTGCTCGGCGTCGGCTCGATCGCGAAGGCGGCGACGGTCGGCAAGGTCGGCGGGCTCGCGCTCGGCTACTTCATCGCGATGTCGACCTTCGCCCTGGCGATCGGCCTCGTCGTCGGCAACCTGATCCACCCCGGCGAGGGCCTGATGGTCGGCAGCACCGGCTACGAGGCTCCCGCGAGCGAGGAGGCGGGCGGCACCGCCGGATTCCTGCTCGGCATCATCCCCGAGACCCTCGTGTCGTCGCTGACCAGCGGCTCGATCCTCCAGACGCTCTTCGTCGCCCTGCTCGTCGGCTTCGCGCTGCAGCGGATGGGCGCGCGCGGCGCGACGATCCTCGAGGGGGTCCGCAACCTGCAGGTGCTGGTGTTCCGCATCCTCGCGATGATCATGTGGGTCGCCCCGATCGGCGCGTTCGGCGCCATCGCGGCCGTCGTCGGCGAGACCGGCGTCGCGGCGATCGTCGCCCTCGCGACGCTGATGGTCGCGTTCTACGTCACCTGCATCGTGTTCGTCGCCGGCGTGCTCGGCACGGTGCTGAAGCTCGTCACGGGCATCAACATCTTCCGGGTGATGCGCTACCTCGGCCGCGAGTACCTGCTGATCGTGTCGACCTCGTCGAGCGAGGTGGCCCTGCCCCGCCTGATCGCGAAGATGGAGCACCTCGGCGTCTCGAAGCCCGTGGTCGGCATCACGGTGCCCACCGGCTACTCGTTCAACCTCGACGGCACCGCGATCTACCTGACGATGGCGTCGCTGTTCATCGCCAACGCGATGGGCACGCCGCTGAGCGTGGGGGAGCAGCTGTCGCTGCTGCTCTTCATGATGATCGCCTCGAAGGGCGCCGCAGGCGTCACCGGCGCCGGCATCGCCACCCTCGCCGGAGGCCTCCAGGCGCACCGGCCCGACCTGGTCGACGGCGTCGGCGTGATCGTCGGCATCGACCGCTTCATGTCGGAGGCCCGCGCCCTGACGAACTTCACCGGCAACGCGGTCGCGACGCTGCTCGTCGGCACGTGGACCCGCGAGGTCGACACGGACCAGGTCGAGCGCGTGCTCGGCGGCCGGTCGCCCTTCGACGAGTCGACGATGAGCGCCGACGGCCACGGCGACGCGGCACACGCGGCCGCCACGGGGGCCGGTGCCGAGGCCACGGGACCGACGCGCGACGACCGCATCTCGACCGACACCGTGCGGACGATCGTCGGCGGCGACGAGCGGGTCTCGCGGCGCTGACGGGCGGCGACGCGCGGGGTCGCGCCGTCGCGTCGCGTCGCCGACGCCGCGAAGCACCCCCTAGTGGACGATGCACCCCGTAACGACGGGGTGGATCGTCCACTCCGGGGTGCTCGGGGCGGGCGCGAGGCGCGAGACGGGTCGGTCGTCATGGTCCGCCGATGCGTTCCCGTGCACCGGTGTTCCCCGTTCGTGATGTCGGCGGGTCGCCGGAGCCGGCGGCGGGCGGGCGCCCACCCGCCGTGAGTGACGGGAACCCGCCGAACCTGGAGCTTGGACCGCCGGGGACGACGGGAACCCGCCGCACCCGCCCGCGCGCCGCCTCCTAGAGTGAGGTCCTCCACCTGCCCCACGGAGGAGCTCCATGGCCACGTCACCGTCACCGACCACGTCCCCGCCCCGGGACACGACCCCGCCTTGGCCTCCACGGCCCTCGGCGCCCGGCGAGCGGGACCGGCCCGACGGGCGCGGCCGCACCGGGCTCGACGCGACGGGTCGCGACCTGGTCGGCAACCCCGACGTCGTCGTGCGCGACGTCGAGGTGACCTCCGACGGCTGGCACGTGCTGCGGCGCACGACCTTCGACGTCCGCGGACGGGACGGGACCTGGTCGACGCAGCAGCGCGAGACCTACGACCGCGGCAACGGCGCGACGATCCTGCTCGTCGACCCTGCCCGCGACACCGTCCTGCTGACCCGCCAGTTCCGGTTCCCGGCGTACGTGAACGACCACCCGGACGGGATGCTCGTCGAGGCCGCCGCGGGCCTGCTCGACGAGGACGACCCGGAGACGGCGATCCGTCGCGAGGCGAGCGAGGAGCTGGGCGTCGAGGTGGGTGAGCTCACGCACGTGTTCGACGCCTACATGAGCCCGGGCTCCGTCACCGAGCGGGTGCACTTCTACGCCGCCGAGTACAGCCCCGTCGACCGGACGAGCGCCGGCGGGGGAGTCGCCGACGAGGGCGAGGAGATCGAGGTGCTCGAGCTTCCTTTCGCCGAGGCGCTGGCCATGGTCGACGACGGCGGCATCGTCGACGGCAAGACGATCATGCTGCTGCAGTGGGCGGCGCTGCGACGACTCACGACGGGCGGCCTCGGCTAGCGATCCCAGCCCACGGGCTCAGCCCTCGCGCAGCACCTTCGACATGGCGCGGCCGCGCGCAACCTCGTCGACGAGCTTGTCGAGCCGCCGGATCTGCTGCATCAGCTCGTCGTCGAGCTCCTCGATGCGGACGCCGCAGATCACGCCGTTCACGAGCGACGCCCGCGGGTTCAGCTCGGCCGCCGCGAAGAAGTCACGGAACGTCGTCCGTGCCGCCAGGTGCTCGGCGAGCCGCGTGTCGTCGTAGCCGGTCAACCACGAGATCACCGTGTCGACCTCGGCCCGCGTGTGGCCCTTCCGCTCAGCCTTGGCGACGTAGAGCGGGTAGACGTCGGCGAACGCGGTCTCGAAGATGCGGCCGTTGCGGTCCATGGCGGCAGCGTAGCTGCGGGGGCCGTCCCCGTCAGCCCTCGCGCACCTCCCGTGCCCGGCCCTTGATCGCCGAGATGACCTCGGTCTTCGCGTCGGCGTAGTCGTTCATGTCGTCCCAGCGGCGGGCGAGCAGGTCGCGCTTCGTCCGCTCGTAGAGGGCGCGGTCGTCGTCGTCGCGGCGCAGGTGGTCGCGCAGGAGGAGGTAGTCGGCCACCGCAGGAGCGCCGCGGTCGTAGACGTGCACGTGCACGTCGCGCTCGGGCGTGCGCACCAGCCGGTGCCCCGGCTCGCGCACGCGCAGCACGTAGCCGGCCGCGAGCAGGGGTGCGAGCCAGTCCTCCTCGGCGGTGACGTCGTCGACCGCGACGACGACGTCGACGATCGGCTTCGCGGCCAGGCCGGGCACGGACGTCGAGCCGATGTGCTCGACCTGGGCCTGCGTGCCGGTCGTCGCGAGGGCCGCGAGGATGCGCCGCTCGTGCTCACGGAACAGCTCGGGCCACCGCGGGTCGGGGTCGTGCAGCGTCACCGCGACGGCCTCGGGACCGCCGACGAGGTCGAGCTCGGTCACGTCGGGGCGGCGGCGGGGGCGGGGATCGAGGGTCACCTGGTCATCCTGCCAGCCGGTCGCGGCCGGTCGCGGTGGGGGCGATGCCCGTCGCGGCCTGTCGCAGCCGGTCGCCCGACCGTCGCAGGTGCGTCGCACCCGCCTCGCCTGCCAGGATCGAGGTCCACTCGAGGGGAGCGACCATGGACGAAGGACTGCTGTACGACCTCTGCAGCCGGGCACGACGCGTGCAGGCCGCGCGCAGCTCCGAGGCCAGCCTGCAGGGCCTGACCGACCTGGTCCGGGCCGCGGCCGACCCGCGGGGCCGCCGCTCCGACCTCGAGATCCACCAGCTGATCGAGTCCGCGCCGCAGCCCGTCGGCATGCGCTGGAGCGTCGCGCAGCTCGAGGCGCTCGCCGGGGCCAGGGGCGACGCCCCCGCCGACTTCGACGAGGACGAGGCCGAGGACTACGAGGAGGCGCAGGCCGCGCTCCTGAGGGCGGTCGGCAAGGACGACGGCGAGCCCGCGATCGGCCCCGTCGGCGTCGCCAAGAACGTGCTCGAGCAGCTGCTGCACCGCTGGTTCTGACGCAGGCCCGGGCCGTCGGACGAACGCGGCTGCCTGCCCGGGCCGGAACACGGCGTCATCCGCCCCCGGTTTCGTCCATGATGGTCCCGTGACCGACACCGACACCGCGAAGCGACCCGACGGAGCCAGCCGAGACGACGTCCGGGGGGCGGTCGACACCGACCTGCGCGCCGACGTGAGCTTCCTGGGCAGCCTGCTCGGGCGCGTGCTCACCGAGGCCGGCGGCCCCGACCTGCTGGCCGACGTCGAGCGCCTGCGCGCCGCCGTCATCTCCGCCTACGAGGACGCGACCGCGGGCCACGCCGGCAAGACGGACTCCGCCGAGCCGGTCGACCGCGCCGGCGAGATCGTCGCGGAGCTCGACCAGGAGCGCGCCGAGCAGGTCGCCCGGGCCTTCACCGTCTACTTCCATCTCTCCAACCTCGCCGAGGAGCACCACCGGGTGCGCGTGCTGCGCAGGCGCCGCGAGCGGGCCGACTCGCTGCCCGCCGCGGTCGAGCGGCTCGTCGAGGAGCTGGGGGCCGAGGAGGCGTCGGCACGTCTGCAGGCGCTGCGGTTCCAGCCCGTCTTCACCGCGCACCCCACCGAGGCTCGCCGCCGCGCGGTCGCGAGCACCATCCGCCGCATCAGCGACCTGCTCGACGAGCGGGACGCCGCGCAGAGCACGGCCGACCTGCTCGAGACCGAGCGTCGCCTCCTCGAGGAGATCGACGTGCTGTGGCGCACCTCGCCGCTGCGCACCACGCGGCCGACCCCGCTCGACGAGGTCCGCACCGCGATGAACGTCTTCGACCAGACCCTGTTCGAGGTCGTGCCGCACGTCTACCGCGTGCTCGACGACCGTCTCAACGGCGACGCGGCCGGCCGTCAGCCGGTGGCGGCCCCGGCCTTCATGCGCTTCAGCAGCTGGATCGGCGGTGACCGCGACGGCAACCCGCACGTCACCGCCGAGGTCACCCGCGCCGCCGCCGAGATCGCGTCCGAGCACGTGCTGCTCGGCCTGCACCGCGCGGCCGGCCGCATCGGCGGCACCCTGACCCTAGACGAGGCCGACACCCCGGCCGACGCCGGCGTCCGCGAGCTCGCCGAGCAGCAGCGCGCGCTCGACCCCGACACGGCCTCGCGCATCGGCATCCGCTCGCCCAACGAGACCCACCGCCGGGTGCTCCTGTTCGTCGCCGAGCGGATCGACGGCACGCGCCGCGGCGTCGAGGGCCTCGCCTACGCCGGGCCCGACGACCTGCTCGCCGACCTCCGCACCGTCCAGGCGTCGCTCCGCGCGGCCGGGGCGCACCGCGCGGCCAACGGCGAGCTGCAGAACCTCGTCTGGCAGGTCGAGACCTTCGGCTTCCACCTCGCCGAGCTCGAGGTGCGCCAGCACTCGCAGGTGCACCGCACCGCCCTCGAGGAGGCGCGGGCCGGCGGCGAGCTCAGCGCTCAGACCGTCGAGGTGCTCGACGTGTTCCGCACCGTCGCCTCGCTGCAGCAGCGCTTCGGGCGTCGTGCCGCCTCCCGGTACATCGTGTCGTTCACCCAGTCGTCCGCCGACCTCGCGAACGTCGTCGAGCTGGCCGAGATCGCCCTCGGCTCGGCCGAGGCGGCGCCCGTGCTCGACGTCATCCCGCTGTTCGAGACGTTCGCCGACCTCGAGGCGTCGACGCGCATCCTCGACGAGGCCCTGCAGACCGACGCGGTGCAGCGTCGTCTCGCCGCGACCGGCCGCAAGCTCGAGGTGATGCTCGGCTACTCCGACTCGTCGAAGGACGTCGGCCCCGTCAGTGCGACCTTCGCCCTCTACGACGCGCAGGCGCGCATCGCCGAGTGGGCACGGAGCAACGACATCGAGCTGACCCTGTTCCACGGCCGCGGCGGCTCGATGGGCCGCGGCGGGGGACCGGCCCACGAGGCCGTCCGCGCCCAGCCGCCCGGGTCGGTCGAGGGCCGGTTCAAGATCACCGAGCAGGGCGAGGTGATCCTCGCGAACTACGGCAACAAGGTGATCGCCGCCCGGCACATCGAGCAGATGGCCGCCGCGACCCTGCACGCGTCGACGCCGTCCACGGCCGCCGCGAACGCCGCCTCCGCCGAGCGCTTCGCCCCGCTGGCCGCGGCCATGGACGCGGCCTCGCGCGACGCCTTCTTCGGCCTGGTCAAGGCCGACGGGTTCGCGACCTGGTTCGCCACGGTCACCCCGATGGAGGAGGTGGGCCTGCTCGCGCTCGGCTCGCGTCCCGCGCGGCGCGGCCTCTCGGTCGAGTCGCTCGAGGACCTCCGGGCCATCCCGTGGGTCTTCGCGTGGACGCAGGCCCGCATCAACCTGGCCGGCTGGTACGGCCTCGGCTCGGCGCTCGCCGCGGTCGGCGACGTGCAGGTGCTGCGCGAGGCCTACGAGGCCTGGCCGTTGTTCCGCACGATGATCAAGAACGTCGAGCTGTCCCTGGCGAAGACCGACGACCACATCGCCCGCCGCTACCTCGGCCTGGCCGAGCGCGACGACCTCGCCGACCGGGTGCTGGCCGAGATGGCGCTGACCCGCGAGTGGGTGCTCGCGACGAGCGGGTCGAGCGACGTGCTCGAGGGGCGACCGGTGCTCAGCCGCTCGGTGCGCCTCCGGAGCCCCTACGTCGACGCGCTGTCGCTGCTGCAGCTGCGCGCACTGCGGGGGATCCGCCGCTCGGTCGAGAAGGACCCGGCGGACGCCGACCACCGCCTCCTGCTGCTCACCGTCAACGGCATCGCGGCCGGCCTCCAGAACACGGGCTGACCGCGCCTCTCTCATTCAGGAACATCGGTCCTGCGTCTCGCGGCGGGGGGACCGATGTTCCTGAGTCGTGCACGGTGCAGGAACGGCGTAGACGGACTTCCTGCATGCTGAATGCGCCCGTTCTCGTGCCGCCGGGGCGGCCTCCGACCTTCGGTCGATCCCCGAGGAGGCGCCCCCTCCGTACCCTCGGAGCATGAGCACCGAGACCGTGACCGACGGCAGACCCCGTGGCTGGGCCCGCGCCTGGGGCGAGACGTGGCGGCTCCTCGTCGCTCTCGTCTTCGGCCTGGTCGTGTCGCTCGCGGTCTGGTTCGGCGACCCGACCGGTGTCCGCGACGCCGAGCCGCTGTTCGGCCTCTTCGTGTTCCTCGACGTGCTCGTCGGGCTCACCGTGCTCGTGCTGCTGCCCCTGCGGCACCGCGCCCCGTTCGTGCTCACCCTGGTGGCGGTCGTGCTCGCGGGCATCTCGCCGTTCGCGTCGTGCGCCGCGTCGCTCATGCTCGTGTCGCTCGCGACCCGTCGGCGGGCGGCCGAGATCGTCCCCGTGGCACTGGCCTTCGTCGTCGCGAGCGTGCTGGGCGAGGTGCTGTACTTCCGGTCCGAGCCGGTCCTCCCGCTCTGGCAGACCCTCGTCGCGGTCGTCGTCGTCACGGCCTTGATCGTCGTCGTCGGGCTCTACATCGGCGGTCGTCGTGAGCTGCTGCGCAGCCTGCGCGAGCGTGCCCGCCTCGTCGAGGAGGAGGAGCACCTCCGCCTGTCCCAGGCCCGCGACCACGAGCGCACCCGGATCGCTCGCGAGATGCACGACGTGCTCGCCCACCGGCTCTCGCTCGTCGCCCTGCACGCCGGGGCCCTCGAGTACCGCGACGACCTCGACCCGGCCGAGACGCGGGCCACCGCCGGCGTCATCCGGGAGAACGCGCGGACGGCGCTGACCGAGCTGCGGGACGTGCTCGGGGTGCTCCGCGAACCCGGTCCCGACGGCGGCGCGGTGGCGGCTCCGCCCCAGCCGACCCTGGCCGGGCTGGACGAGCTGCTCGACGAGGCGCGGTCCGCGGGCATGGTCGTCCAGCTCGAGTCGTCGCTCCCCGCGGCCCTGACCGGCGGCCGCGGCGACCCCGCCGCGGCGGACGGCCCGTCCGAGGAGGCGCCTCCCACGACGACGAGCCGGCACGCGTTCCGCATCGTGCAGGAGTGCCTGACGAACGCCCGCCGGCACGCTCCGGGGCAGCCGGTGACGGTGACGCTCGACGGGCGTCCCGGGGGCCAGCTCGTCGTCCGGGTGGAGAACGCACTCGGGACTGCCTCGAGGGGAGCCGTCCCCGCGTATCCGTCGAGTCCGGGGGCGCCGTCGCCGGCCCTGTCGGCGGCAGGATCCCTGCGTGCAGGTGCAGGTGCAGGTGCAGGTGCAGGTGCAGGTGCAGCCGCAGCCGCAGCCGCAGCCGCTGGCGCGCGTGCCGGGCGCGGCGGCCACGGCCTCGACGGCCTGGCGGAGCGAGCCCGTCTCGCCGGCGGCACCCTGACCCTCGACTCGTCCGCGGGTCGCCACGTCGTGGAGGCGAGGCTGCCGTGGACCCGCTGACCCGCACCTCCGCCCCGGTCCGCGTGGTGCTCGTCGACGACGAGAGGCTCGTCCGGACCGGACTCCGCCTCATCCTCGGCGGCGAGCCGTCCGTCGAGGTGGTGGGCGAGGCCGGCGACGGCGTCGAGGCCGAGCACGTCATCGCCGAGACCGTCCCCGACGTCGTCCTGATGGACATCCGCATGCCCCGCCGTGACGGGCTCGCCGCGACCGAGCGCGAGCTCGCACGTCGACCCGACCTCGCCGTCCTCGTGCTCACGACCTTCGACGCGGACGACATGGTGCTCGGGGCCTTGCGCCTCGGCGCCCGCGGGTTCCTGCTCAAGGACACGCCGCCGGCCGAGCTGGTGGCGGCGGTCCTCGCGGCGGCGCAGGGCCGGTCGACCCTGTCACCGAGCGTGCTCGACCGCGTGATCGGGGCCGCGACGGCGTCCGTCCCCGTGCAGGCCGTCGACGGCAGCGCCGAGGAGGCGGCGGCCGCGGCCGACGAGGCCCGGTCCCGTCTCGCGCTGCTCACCGCCCGCGAGGCCGACGTCGTGCGCGGGGTCGTGCGCGGCCGCTCGAACGCGCAGATCGGCGCCGAGCTGTACGTCAGCGTCGCGACGGTGAAGACCCACCTCGGCCACGCCTACGACAAGCTCGGCGTCGACGGCCGGGTGCAGCTCGCGCTGCTGGCGCGGGCGGCGGGGCTCCCCGAGGACTGACGCCGCTCCTCCCCAGGTCACGATTCGACACCGCCTGTGCCCCCGCGCGGTCACGACCCGGTGCAGGCCCGGGGGAGGTGCCATGATCATCGGCAGAGCAGCGTCCGCTCGCCGTCCAGGAGGTCATCCGTCGTGTCTGTCCGTGCTGTCGTGCCCGTCCGCATCGCGTCCCGCTCCGCCCGCCCGCGCCTCCTCGGCGCCGCCGCCGGCCTGGCCGGGCTGGTCCTCCTGTCGGCGTGCGCGTCGGCGCCGTCGGACGACGGGGGCGCCGCGACGGCCTCGACGCACTGTGCCCGGATGGTGACCAACTCCGGCGGCCTCGAGGACCGCTCGTTCAACCAGTCGAGCTGGGCCGGGCTGCAGGCTGCCGAGGCCGACGGCGTCGCCGCCCAGGTGCTCGTCTCGACCTCCGAGACCGACCTGGCGCCCAACGTGACCCAGGCCGTCGAGTCCGGCTGCGGCTTCGTCCTGACCGTCGGCTACGAGCTGGCCGCCGCCACCCAGGAGCAGGCCGCGGCCAACCCCGACGTCGACTTCGCCATCGTCGACGAGACCGTCGAGGGCGACAACGTCAAGTCGATCCTGTTCGACACGGCGCAGGCGTCGTACCTCGCCGGCTACCTCGCGGCCGGGGTCTCGAAGACCGGCGCGGTGGGCACCTTCGGCGGCGGCAACCAGCCGCCCGTGACCCTCTTCATGGACGGCTTCGCGCAGGGCGTCGATGCCTACAACGCCGCGCACGGCGCCTCCGTGCGACTGATCGGCTGGGACCCGGTCGCCCGCGACGGCTCGTTCACCGGCGACTTCGAGGACGTCAACAAGGGCAAGCAGGTCGCCCAGGCGCTGATCGACCAGGGTGCCGACGTGATCATGCCCGTCGCCGGCCAGGTCGGCGAGGGCGCCGCCTCGGCCGCGCTCGACGCCGGGGGAGTCAGCGTCATCTGGGTCGACAACGACGGCTACGACACGCTGCCCGAGGCGTACCGCCCGATCCTGCTGACCTCCGTCCTCAAGGACACCGAGCAGGCCGTCCGCGAGATCGCCGTGTCGACGACCGACGACAGCTTCACGAACGAGCCGTACGTCGGCACCCTCGAGAACGAGGGCGTCGGCCTCGCGCCGTTCCACGACCTCGAGTCGAGCGTGCCCGCCGACCTCGCCGCCGAGGTCGACGCCCTGCGCGACCAGATCGTCGCGGGCACGGTCACGGTCGACTCGCCCGACGCCCCGTAGGCGCGGCCGGACACCCGGACACCGAACGCCGCACCCGCGCTGAGCCGCGACGCGCCCGCCGTGGCCTACGGCCGGCTGGCGCGTCGTCCGCGGGTGCGACCACCACGTCCGGCGGCGGCAGCCGCAGCGACGAACCGCTCCGCCCGCTCGACGGTGCGACCGCGCCCGGCCGCCGCGTCCCACTCGTACACGGTGACGCCGCCGATCAGCACGTGCTCCGCGCGGCTCATCACGTCGAGCGCGTCGCCCGACCAGACGACGACGTCGCCGTCGAGCCCGGGAGCCAGTGCTCCCACGCGGTCGTCGAGCCCGAGCATGCGTGCCGGGTTGATCGTCAGCGCCTCGAGCGCGACGACGGGGTCGAGCCCCTCCTTCACGGCGAAGGACGCCTGGTGCACCAGGAAGTTGATCGGCACGACCGGGTGGTCGGTCGTGATCGCGACCGTCACGCCGGCGCGGGCCAGGGCGGCGAGGTTCGAGATCGCCCGGTCGCGCAGCTCGACCTTGGTGCGCGAGGTGAGCATCGGCCCGAAGATCACCGGGACGCCCTTCTCGGCCAGCACGTCGGCCAGCTTGTGGCCCTCGGTGCCGTGGTTGACGACGAGGCGGTAGCCGAACTCCTCGGACAGCCTGATCGCCGTCGCGATGTCGTCGTGCCGGTGCACGTGCTGGTCCCAGACGAGGGTGCCGTCGAGCACGTCGGCGAGCGTCTCGAGCCGCAGGTCGCGCCGGAACGGTTCGCCCGCCACGGCCGCCGCCGCGCGTGACGCCGCGTAGAACCGGGCGTCCTCGAAGGCCTGCCGCAGCACGTACGCGACGCCGAGCCGCGTGGAGGGCAGCGCGTCGCGGCTGCCGTAGACCCGCTTCGGGTTCTCGCCGAGCGCGGACTTGACGCTCACCGCCTCCTTGATCACCTGCTCGTCGATCGTGCGGCTGCCCCACGTCTTGATCGCCACGGTGCGGCCGCCGATCACGTTGCCGCTGCCGGGCTTGACGACGACGCTCGTGACGCCGCCCGAGAGCGCGTCGCGGAACCCCTCGTCGTCGATGTCGATCGCGTCGATCGCCCGCACCCCGGCGGTGTTCGGGTCGGTCATCTCGTTGGTGTCGTTGCCGACGGGGCCGTTCGCCTCCTCGCTGATGCCGACGTGGCCGTGCGCCTCGACGAAGCCGGGCAGCACCCAGCGGCCCGTGGCGTCGACGACCCGGGCGCCCGCGGGCACCTCGACGTCGGCGGCAGCGCCCACCGCCTCGACCAGGCCGTCGCGGATCAGCACCGTGCCGCCCTCGATCGGCTCGCCCACGATCGGCACCACGCGGCCGCCCGTGATCGCGACGACGACGGACGGGGGCTGCTGCGAACGAGTCATGGCCCCACCGTAGGCCCGCCGACCGACACCCCACGAGGAGGTGCGGCGTCAGCCCCGCGGACGGTCCGCGACCGCGAAGCGCTGGTTCGCCAGCACGGGCAGGGTGCGCCGAGCCGCCGCGACCTCGTCCAGGTCGAGGTCGACGACGAGGAGCCCCGGCTCGGCGCCGAGCTCGGCGACCACGGCCCCGAAGGGCGAGGCGACGAGGCTGTGCCCGACGCCGGTCGGCGACGCGCTCGCCGCCGCGGCCGTCGCCGCGCGCTCGGTCTCGGCGTCGCCGGAGGCCCTGGCCGCCTCCGCGACCGCCGCGGGGTCGGCCTGCCCGACGGCCACGACGAAGGTCGTGCTGTCGGCGGCGCGTGCGCGGGTCAGCAGCTGCCACTGGTCGACCTTGCCGGGGCCGTCGCCCCACGACGCGGCGACGACGCTGACCTCGGCGCCCGACGCGGCGTTCGCGAGGAACAGCGCGGGGAACCGCACGTCGTAGCAGGTGGCGAGGCCCACGACGGCACCACGGCCGGCGTCGTCGTCGCGCCCGTCGCCGCCCCCCACGGCCACGGTGACGGCTTCGTCGCCGCCCTCGACCGAGTCGGACTCCGCGTGGCCGAACGCGTCGAAGAGGTGCACCTTGTCGTAGCTCGCGGCCAGCTCGCCGCTCGGTCCGGCCACGAGGAGCGTGTTCCGCACCGTGCCGTCCTGCCCCGGAGTGAACGTGCCGACGACGATCGTGACGCCGAGCCGCCCGGCGAGGCCGAGCACGGCGGAGGCCCAGGGGCCGTCGAGCGGCTCGGCCGCCGCGGCGAGGTCGGAGCCGAACGCGGTCATGGCTGCCTCGGGGAACACGACCAGCTCGGCTCCCTCGGCTGCCGCCTCCTCGGCTGCCCGCTCGACCTCACGGAGGTTGCGGGCCGGGTCGCGGGTGCTCCAGATCTGGGCGAGGGCGATGCGCATGCGCCCAACCTAGCCACGCGCGCTGCCGAGCCGGGGGCCGGATCCGGCCGCGCACCAGCCGGGCCGGGGCCGGGCGGGCCGTCGCCGGATACAGTTCACGGCATGATCGACCTCCCCGAAGGCGAGCTGCGCGAGCGGCTGGCCACCGCCCTGTCCGTGCCTCGCTGGGTCGACGAGGTGTCCGCCGAGGCTCCCTTCGCCGACCTCGACGCCCTGCTCGCCGTCGCACGCCGCGCCGGGTCGCTCACGTCCGACGAGGTCGACCAGGCGCTCGAGCACCACGACCTCGTCGCCGAGCCCGCCACCGGCGACGCGGGCGCCGACGAGTACGGGCGTCGCGAGGAGCGCGCCTCCCACGAGACCGACGACCCGCAGCTCGTCAAGGCCCTGGCCGAGGGAGGCGCGGTGTACGAGGAGCGCTTCGGCCGCGCCTTCGTCATCCGCACGGCCGGCCGCAGCCGCGACGAGGTCGTCGCCGAGCTCGACCGTCGGCTCAAGCTCGACGACGAGGCCGAGAAGCAGGAGGTGGGGGCCCAGCTGGTCGAGATCGCCGTCGTCCGCCTCCGCCAGGTCTTCGCGTCCCGCACGGCCGAGACGGGGCGTGGCACCGAGACGGCGTCGCCGGTGCGGCCGCTCGCCTGAGCCGCTCGCCTGAGCCGCTCGCCTGAGCCGCTCGCCTGACCCGCCCGCCTGAGCCGCCCGCCTGACCCGTGCGTTGCGGCCGCGCCCACGGTGGGAATCGACTCGGACGGGCCCCGAGGGGGCCGAGCGTACGATGGGCGCATGTCCGACGCAGCCCCCGACCGCATCCTCATGTTCGGCGCCGAGTGGTGCCGTGACTGCCGCCGCTCGAAGGCGCTGCTCGACCGCGAGGGCGTGGCCTACGACTACGTCGACCTCGAGTCGGTCGACGACGGGGCCGACCGCGCGTTCGCGGTCAGCGGCCGCACGCAGATCCCCGTGGTCGTGTTCCCCGACGGCAGCCACCTCGTCGAGCCGTCCGACGCCGAGCTCTCCGCCAAGCTCCCGCTCGACTGACGTCGGCGCGCGGTCGCCCGTCGGGTCGACCACGGGGTCGGCCGACGGGACGACGGCCGGGTCGGCCGACCGGCCGAGGCGCCCCGTGCGGCGGCACGCCACCCTGGACGCGTGACCTCGACACCGGAACACGTCCCCTCTGACGCCCCGCCGCCTCCTGCGCCCGCGATGCCGGCGGCCCCGCCGGCCCCGGTCGCCGACCCCCGGGCCGCGTCCGGAGTCGGGACGCCGGTCGCCTACAGCGGCCCCGTCGCCGCGGCAGGCCGGTTCGTCGCGCCCGACCTGCTCCGCGGCATCGCCCTGCTGGGCATCGCGCTCGCGAACAGCGTCCACTACCTGACCGACCGCGTCACGGGCCCCCTGGCCCGTCCGGTCGACGGCAGCCCGGGCGACCACGTGGCCGACGTGCTCGTCGGCACCCTCGTCGACAACCGCTCGTTCCCCCTCTTCACCCTGCTCTTCGCCTACGGCTTCACCGTGCTGCTGCAGCGTCAGGCCGCGCGTGGGGTGCCGCGCGACAGGGCGAGGGCACTCCTCCTGCGCCGGAGCCTCTGGCTGGTCGTGTTCGGGGCGCTGCACGTCGTGTTCCTCTTCGAGGGAGACATCCTGCTCAGCTACGGACTGCTCGGGCTCGTCCTCGCGGCCCTGTTCGCGGCGAGCGACCGGGCGTTCCGCATCGTGGGCTGGTCGACGCTCGTGGTGTTCCTCGCCGTGGCCGGTCAGGACGGCCTCGCCGGAGGCGGCGCCAACGAGATCGACGCCGTGCCGTTCGAGGTCGGAACCGTCCTGGGCGACGCGCTCTGGCGTCTCCTCGCGCTGGTGGGCGTGATCTTCACCGCCCCCCTCACCATCGGCATGCTCCTGCCCATCGCCGTGCTGGGCACGCTGCTCGGACGACGGCGCGTCCTCGAGCGCCCCGCCGAGCACCTCCCCCTGCTCCGTCGTCTCGCGCTCGTCGGGTTCCCCGTCAGCGTGCTCGGCGCCCTCCCGCTGGTGCTCGCGGCGATCGAGGCCTGGCAGCCGGGTCGCGTCGTGCTGTACCTGCTCGGCGTGCTGCACGGCGCGACCGGCGTGGCCGGCGCGCTCGCCTTGCTCGGCCTCGTCGGCTGGTGGGTCGGCACGCGGGAGGCGCGCACCGCCTCCGTGCTCGTCCCCACCTCGGCGCCGGTGCGGGCGCTCGTCGCCGTCGGCCGGCGCTCGCTCACCTGCTACCTGCTGCAGTCGGTGCTCTTCGTGCTGCTGCTGAAGCCGTGGGCGCTCGGCCTCGGGGTCGGCGCGGGCACGCTGGCGATCGGGCTGATCGCCGTTGGCGTCTGGCTCGTCACGGTCGTCGTCGCGGTGCTGCTCGACCGGGCCGGCCGGCAGGGGCCCGCCGAGTGGGCGCTGCGTCGCCTCACCTACGGCCGACCGGCCGCGTCGCGAGCCGCTTAGCGGCCGGCGGGCCGGCGGAGGGGCGCGCGGCGGGGCGCACGGCGGGGCCGTGGCAGACAGCGAGCCGCGATGCAGGTGAAAAGGGACGGCGCAGGCGTGGGCCCGCGCCTACGGCGTCCCTTTTCCCCTTCCGAGACCGTGTTCGGCCCGGTACGGCACGGCCCGGCCCGGCCGGCGCTCAGCGGCGGCGGCGCTCCGCGACGATCTGCTTCACGGTCTCGTCGAGGTGCGGGTGCACGAACTCGTAGCCGCCCTCGACCAGTCGCTCGGGCACGACCCAGCGGCTCTTGAGCACGAGCTCGGTCTCGGTGCGCAGCACGGCGGTGCCGAGCTCGAGCATCCAGCGCGTCGCGGGGAGCCCGATCGGCATGCCCACCGCACGGCGGACGATCCCCATCATCGTCCGGTCGTCGCTCGGGTTCGGCGACGACAGGTTCACGACCCCGTCGACGTCGTCGTGCTCGCGCAGCCAGTCGATCGAGCCGAGCACGTCGTCGACGTGGATCCAGCTGAACTTCTGCCGACCGCCTCCGGCGCCCTGGCGGTGGTGGGTGCCGGCCGCGAGCCGCGCCTTCGTCGCCGGCCACGGCCCGTCGAGCTGCGGGCCGCCGAGCCCGGCCCGCGCGAGGTTCATCAAGGGCACCAGGGCGCTGCCGTCCCCGAGGACGATCGCCATCCGCAGGGCGACACGGCGGGTCCCCGGCAGCTCGCCCTCGAAGAACTCGCGCTCCCAGCTCGTCGCGACGTCGACCGAGAAGCCCCGCCCGAGCTCGCCCGTCGACTCCGTCATCGGGCGGTCCTCGGCGTGCCGGTAGATCGTCGCGGTCGACGAGTTCAGCCAGAGCCGAGGAGGCGCGGCGCAGGCGAGCACCGCCTCCCTCAGCTCCCGGGTCGTCTCGACCCGCGACCGCATGATCTCGGCCCGGTTCGCCGGGCCGTAGCGGCAGTTCACGCTCTTGCCCGCGAGGTTGACGAGCAGGTCGGCGCCGTCGAGCAGGCGGGTGATCGCGGCGGTGTCGCCCCAGCGCGCGTCGGGGCCCGAGCGGCCGATCTCGCTGACGCGGGCGCCGCGGGCGCGCCAGGCGGCGGCGAGGTGCTGGCCGATGAAGCCGGACGCGCCGGCGATGACGATGTGGTCGGTCACGATGCTGTTCCCCCTGTGTCGTCGGGCTCGACCGAGTAGTCGAAGTGGCCCGTGTACTCGTAGATCCGGCCGACGAGCGGCGCGTCGAGGGTCACCGAGACCCGTTGTCGGCCGACGGCCTCGTCGAACTCCTCGCGCAGCGAGACCCGGGGCGACACGGCGGCGGGCACCGCGACGGAACGCCGACCGACGCGCAGGCGCATCGTGCCCGACGTCATCGACAGGGCCCCGTCGCGGGCGTGCGCGACGAGGTCGGCCGACCAGCGCCTCCGGTGCCCCAGGTGGTCGACGAGCCCCGTCGACGTCGCGGTGACGGCGTCGACCATGCGACGCTCGCCGGACGCGAAGCGGAAGGTGCGGACCGCGCTGACCACGGGAGCGCCCGCGTCGTCGACGCCGGGGCGGTTCGTCACGGTGAAGGGCACGTCGTGCTGACAGGCGGCGAAGAGGACTCCCTGGCGCCCGAGCACCCACAGCACCGGCCAGAGCCAGCGCCGCGGCGTGCCCGCCCGGGCGAAGACGCCCTGGCCGCGTCCGACGGAGCCGGCCGGGATCGCCCGGAAGTACGGCAGGAGGCGCGGGTGCAGCCCTGAGAGCGCCTCGCCCGCGGCGGCCTCCCACGGAGACTGCGGGGCGGGGGCGTCGGGCACGACCCGAGCCTAGGCCCGGCGGCTACCCTCGCGGCATGGACACCGCCGACACCGCCGACCGCACCTCCGCGCCGCACCCCCTCGTCTCCGTCACCGAGCTGGAGCGGTCGCTCCGGGGCGATCGGCCGCCGCGCCTCCTCGACGTGCGCTGGCGGCTGGACCGTCCCGACGGGCGGCCGGCGCACCGCGAGGGCCACCTGCCGGGAGCCGTCTACGTCGACCTCGGCTCCGAGCTCGCCGGGCACGGCCTGGCGGCGACGGAGGGGCGGCACCCGTTGCCGACTGCGGACGAGCTGCAGCAGTCCGCCCAGGGCTGGGGGCTGCGCGAGGGCGAGCCGGTCGTGGTCTACGACGACCTGGGCGGCCAGTCCGCGGCGCGGGCGTGGTGGCTGCTGCGGGCGGCCGGCCTCGCCGACGTGCGGCTGCTCGACGGCGGGCTCGGAGCGTGGACCGCGGCCGGCCTGCCGGTCGAGACCGGCGACGTGCGTCCGGAGCCCGGAGACGTCGTGCTCGGCTCGGGCCAGCTGCCGACGGTCGACGCGGAGGGGGCCGCGGCGTTCCCGGCGCACGGCACCCTCGTGGACAGCCGCGCCGGGGAGCGCTACCGCGGCGAGGTCGAGCCCGTCGACCCGCGGGCCGGTCACGTGCCGGGCGCCGTGAGCGTCCCGACCGCGGGCAACCTCGACGCCTCGGGGCTGTTCCTCGACGCGGACGCGCTGCGCGCGAGGTACGAGGAGGTGGGCGTCCGGCCGGGCGAGCCCGTCGCGGTCTACTGCGGCTCGGGCGTCACCGCCGCGCACGCCGCCGTCGCGCTGACGGTCGCCGGCCACGACCCCGTGCTGTTCCCGGGGTCGTGGAGCGCGTGGTCCTCCGACCCCGACCGCCCCGTGGCGACCGGGGCCGAGCCCGGCTGACTCAGGAACTCGCCCGGGTCTCCTCCTGACTCGTGCACGACTCAGGACACGGACTCCCCCCGCCGCGCAGCTCAGGACTCGTCTTCCTTAATGAAGATGAGCGCAGGAGGCGCGGGTCAGTCGGCGTGCGTCGGCGAGGGCTCCAGGGTGCGGTCGTCGACGATCGCGTCGACCGCGGTCCGGCGCACGGAGTCGATCCCGTTGAGCGCGGACCCCTTCTGCCGGTACCCCTCCGAGGTCGCGATGACCTCGCCGTTCGCGGCGGTGAGCACGAAGCGGTACTCGCCCGACTCGCCCTGCGTGACGATGAACTTGCCGGCCATGGCGTCCTCCTCGCGTCCGGGGAGCGGCGTCTGCGCGCTCCGCGTCGCGTCAGCATAGGCAGCGCGTGTTTCGTCCGTGTCACGGGGCCGCGACATGACGCCGCGCGACGAACGACGCACGTCGCGACATGCACGAGGCCGCGGCGAGCGCAGCAGCAGCCCCCCGCTGCCGCCGCGCTCGCCGCGGCCTGGTCACCCGGCTCTGCCGGGGGCGGTCAGTCGCCGACGAGCACGCCGATGGCGGCCTTGAGCGTGTCGCGGTCGCGACGGAGCTTGGCGACCTCGGCCTCGAGCTCCGCGACGCGTTCGGCGGACGCCTGGTCGCCGCCGTCGCCGCCCTTGGCGCTGGCGCCGCTGCCGGGCGGACGACCGCGCCGGGGCGCGGGCGCGGCGGCCGGCTCCTCCTGCGCGTCACCGTCGGTGCGCACGGCCGAGCCGTCCTCGGCGGTGTCGGCCGCCTCCTCGGCGATGACGGACGCCGCGGGGGCGTTCGCCTTCTCCCAGGCGCGGATCCAGCCACGGAGCGACTGCTCGCCGACCTCGAACTGCTCGGCGGTCTCGCGGATGATGGCGCGGTTGCCGGGCTCCGCCTCGCGGCGCTCCAGGACGCGGGCGAGCGACTGCTCGCGCGTCTCGTCGGTGTACTTCTGCTCGAAGGGCATGTCGTGTCTCCGGTCGTGAGGAGGGCGGGGGAGCGGCCACGTGGTGACGGCGCATCCGTCGTCACCACCGGACCGTTGACGCCGACGGTACTGCACTCTCACCTCACATGAGCAGATATAGATAGAAATATGTGATGACGAGCACGGTCTCGCTCGTTCTGTGACCACGCGAGGCCTGCCGCGCCGTACACATGACCCGACGCGGACGGCGCGGCACATATGAGGACGTGTCATCATGATGCGCAGCACGCCGCGCACGACGCGGCGCACCACGTCCGATGACATGACCACACGTGTCGCGCGTCGACCGTGTCGACCGCGACGGCGACCCGGCGCGCAGGAGGCGGTCGTCCAGTCGCCGCCGACCCGCCCGTCCTGAGGCGGATCACGGTGACGACGGCTTAAGGTGGCCGTGTGTGGCGCGCCGACAGACAGCATGACGACGACGACGACGGGACCAGTTCCGTGGCCGTCCCGACGGGCGCGCCCGGGGGAGCAGCGTCCCCCGGCACGGTGAGCCTCGGCGACCCCGGCCTCGCGGTCGGCAACGTGGCCGAGCCGTCCCGCACCGGGTGGCGCGACCAGCTGAGCGTCGTGGGCGGCACCTCCACCCTGCTGCACTTCGGCGACGAGCAGCGGGCCCGCATCGAGCTCAGCACCACCCACCCCGGCGGCCTCGCCCAGTTCATCACCGGCAAGACGACCCTGCTGTCGAGCCTCATCCGCGACGACCTCGCGCTCCGGACGGCCCGCGTCGCCGCCGGCGAGATCGCCGCGAAGGGCCTCGAGCTGAGCACGGTGCGCGGCATCGACGCCGTCCACCTCGCCATCGGCGTCGCCGCGTGGTCGTTCGCCGGCCGCGACCACCGCGCGCCCGTCCTGCTCCGCCCGCTCGCCATCCGGCGCCACGGCCGCGACTTCGAGGTCAAGCTGCTGGGCGAGCCGTTCCTCAACCCCGCGCTCTCCGACGCGCTGCACGACCAGTTCGACATCTCGCTCGACGCCGACGCGTTCGTCGCGCTCGCCGGCCGCGAGGGCGCGTTCACGCCCAACCCCGTGATCGACCGCCTCCGCGGCCTGACGGCGCACCTCGACTGGTTCACCGTGCAGCCGCGCCTCGTGGTGTCGACCTTCGCCGAGGTCTCGACCGAGATGGCCCTCGACGCCCGCGAGCTCGGCCACCCCGTGCTCGACGCGCTCGGCGGCAACGCCATGGCGATCCGCCAGGTGCAGGAGGGGTACCGCCCGACCACCGCGACGCCCCAGGACGAGCGCAGCCCCGAGACCGACACCCTGCTGCTCGACGCCGACCCCGAGCAGGAGAACGTCGTCGCGCAGATCGCGGCCGGCGCCTCGGTCGTGGTCAAGACGCTGCCGGGCACCGGCGGCACGCAGACCATCGTCAACGCGATCGGCCGACTCGTGTCGCAGAACAAGCGGGTGCTCGTCGTCAGCGCTCGCCGCGCCTCCCTGCGGGGCATCACCGCCCGCCTCGCCGACATCGGCCTGCCCGGGGTCGCCGTCTCGCCGACCACGCTGCGCCGCGACGTCATCCGCGCCATCAGCCGCGACGAGAAGGCCACCCACCCGCAGATGGGCGAGGTCGACGACGCGCTCGTGCGCCTCCGCAAGGTGCTCGTCGACTACCGCGGCGCCCTCAGCCGACGTGACGACGGGCTCCGCGTCTCGGTGCTCGACTGCCTCACCGAGCTGTCGCGGCTCGCCCTGCTGCCCGCGCCTCCCGCGACCACCGCGCGCCTCAGCCGCCGCAGCGTCGAGGCGATGGTCGACGGCCGTCGCCGCGTCGCCGAGACGATGGTCAACGCCGCCAACCTCGGCGAGTTCCGCTACGGCCCGGGCGACTCGCCCTGGTACGGCGCCCGCTTCACCGACTCGTTCGGCGCCGGCGACGCCCACCAGCTCGCCAAGAACCTGCACCACCGCGACCTGCCCCGCCTGCTCGAGCGAGCGCAGGAGGTGATCGGCAGCACCCGGATGCGCCCCTTCGAGTCGGTGGCCGAGCTGGGCGTCTACCTGCGCCTCCTCATCGAGATCCGCGACACGCTCGACAAGTTCCAGCCCGTGGTGTTCGACCGCTCCGTCGCCGAGCTCGTCGCGGCGACCGCGCCGAAGCGCGAGGCGCCCGACATGTCGAGCGCCAACCGTCGCCGCCTCAAGAAGCTCGCGAAAGAATACGTGCGGCCCGGGGTGCACATCGCCGACCTGCACAGCGCCCTGCAGCGCATCCAGCAGCAGCGCATCGCGTGGCAGCGCTACGTGGTCGCGGGCACGCCGCCCGAGGTGCCCACGGGGATCGCCGACGCCCACGTGCTGCACCAGCAGGTCAGCCAGGACCTGGAGCGCCTCGACTCGCCCCTCGGCCTCCGCGGCGACGACAGCCTGACCGAGATCGGCGTGGCCGAGCTCGGCCCGAAGCTGCGCGACCTCGCCGCCGAGAGCGACGTGCTGCAGAACCTGCAGGAGCGCACCGAGCTCATGACGACCCTGCGCGACCTCGAGCTGGCGCCGCTCATCACCGACCTCGCGAACCGCCACGTGCCCGAGCAGCAGGTCGCCGCCGAGCTCGAGCTCGCCTGGTGGCGCTCGGCCCTCGAGTCGCTGCTCGAGGCCGACCGTGCGCTGCTCGGCGCCAACACCGCCATGCTCGACCGGCTCGAGGCCGACTTCCGGCTCGTCGACGAGGCGCACGCGGCCGGCAGCGCCCAGCTGCTCGGCTGGCAGCTGGCCGAGAACTGGAAGATCGGTCTCGTCGACTGGCCGGAGGAGGCGTCGGCCCTGAAGGCCCTGCTGCGCCAGCCGCACCTCACCGCCCGCCTGCTGCACGACGCCGCGCCGCACCTGTCGCGTGCCATCGCCCCCGTCTGGCTGGCCTCGCCCTACGAGGTGCACACCATCGCCGACACGGTGCCGTTCGACACGGTCGTGCTCGTCGACGCCGGCGCGACGACCATCGCCGAGAACGTCGGGGCGATCCGCCGTGGCAAGCAGACGGTGGCCTTCGGCGACCCGGTGACGCAGACGCCGTCCGAGTTCGACATCGCCGTGACGCCGGGCAAGCAGCCGCCTCGTCACGACGAGGCGGAGCTCGACGCCCTGCACGCCGACAGCGCCCTCGCCCGCCTGTCCACCCTGCTGCCGACCCTGTCGCTGACCCGCAGCTACCGCGCCGGCGGAGAAGACCTGGCCGAGCTCGTCAACCGCCGCTTCTACGGCGGGCGCATCGAGTCGCTGCCCTGGGCGGGCAGCTTCCTCGGGCACGGCAGCATCGCGCTCGACTACGTCTCCGGCGGCACGGCCGTGCCCGACCCCGAGTCCGGCGCCGTCGAGAGCGTCGACGCCGAGGTCGACCGCGTCGTCTCGCTCGTCGTCGAGCACGCGCGCACCCGGCCGGCCGAGTCGCTCATGGTCATCACCGCGAGCGCGAAGCACGCGGTCCGCGTGCAGCAGGCCGTCCTCACGGCGGTGTCCGGCCACAAGGACCTGACGGAGTTCGTCGTCGGCGACCGGGGCGAGCCGTTCATGGTCGCGACGCTCGAGCAGAGCGTCGCGCAGAGCCGCGACCACGTCATCTTCTCGATCGGCTACGGACGCACCCCGCACGGCCGCGTCCTCAGCGACTTCGGGCCGCTCGGCCAGCCCGGCGGGGAGCGCCTGCTCGCCGTCGCCATGACGCGGGCCCGTCGCTCGATGATCATCGTCACCTGCTTCCAGCCCGACGACATCGACGGCGGACGGATGGGGCACGGCACCGTCGCGCTGTCCGAGATCCTCACCGAGGTCCAGGCGCGCACCAGCGCCGAGCACGTGCCGGACGACTCCGACCCGATGCTCGTCGACCTGGCACGGCGCCTCGAGGCGAAGGGCATCCCCGTCGCCCTCGGGCACCGCGGCAAGCTCGGGCTGGTCGCCGCCCACGACGGCGTCTGCGTGACCATCGAGACGGACACGACGCTGTCGCGCACGAGCCTCCGCGAGTCGCTGCGGGCCCGGCCGGAGACGCTGCGCCGCCTCGGCTGGCACTACGTCCGGGTGCACGCGTTCCAGCTGTTCACCGATCCCGACTCCGTGGCCGCACGGGTCGCCGAGGTGCTGGGGATCGACGGGACGCGCACGCAGGAGGTCCCCACGCTGTCGGCCCGCCAGCACGTCAACCGGCTCTGACCGCGATGACGGAGCCGACGAGCCCGCGCGACCCCGACGCAGGTCCCGCAGGAGGCGCGGGTCGGCCCGCCGACGACCCCGCGGTCGTCGAGACGGCCGGGTCCGCCCCGCTCGTGGTGCGGCGTCGCGGCGGCCGGCGGGTCTCGACCGACCCGGTGCCCGGCAGCGATCCTGCTCCTGCACCCGAGCCTCCTCGGCACGCGTCGGGGGAGAACGACCGTCAGCTCCGCGACGACGTGCCGCCGCACTGGGGCTGACGAAGCTCGTCGTCAGCTCGGGTCGGCGAACACGGTGCTCCACGACCGGCGCGCTCGCTCGCGGTAGTCGACGAACGCCGCGTGCACGACGGCGGGGTCGGCGGTGACGGACGTCAGCGCCTCGACCCAGGCGTCGGGGCCAGCCCCGACCGGCACCCTCAGGCGTTCCTGGGCGGGCAGGAGATCGTCGAGGAACGACGTCGACTCGCCGACGGTCAGCGTCCCGTTCTCGAGCGCCCGGACGGCGACGCCCGACTGGAAGTACTCGCGGTACGGGAGCAGCAGTGCCCACGCCGAGCCGAGCAGGTCGTCGAGCTCGCCCTCGGGGACGAAGCGGTCGTCGACGTCCCAGCCGGGCACGGGCGGCCAGCCCCTGCCGACGATGGTCGTGGTCCAGCCGGCGTCACGGAGGCGCGGACCGAGCTGGGCGAGCAGCTCCAGGTCGCGGGCCGGCTTGTACTGGCCGGCCACCACGACCGACGGACGGGACGTCTTCGGCGTCAGCCGCTGGTCGTCGAGGATCGGGTGCATCGTCAGGACGGCGGGGTGGGAGGGCAGCTCGCGGCGCACCACGTCGAGCGCGGAGCGGCTCAGCACCACGAGCGTCGGACGCGAGGCCGCGGGGGCGCGCCGGGCCCACCGGCGGGAGCGGTCGGAGAACCCGTGCTGGCGGCGGAGCGGCGTCGGGTCGTGGAAGAGCACCCACCGCGGATGGCGCCGGGACGCCCATCCCCGGGCCTCGAGGAGTCCGAGGCTCGGCCAGAGCTGAAGCACCGGACCTCTGGTCAGCCGAGCACGCGTCGTGTTGTACAGGCAGTTGAGCCCCATGCGCAGCGTCCCGCCCAGGCCGGGCAGGCCCTCGACGGGTCGGGACCAGCGCGCACGGGAGGCATCGGCGCCGCCCCCGGCCAGGGTCTCGGCCAGCTCGCGCCGGAAGTGCGTCAGCACCGTGGGGATGGGGTCGGAGTAGCACAGCGTCGTCGGCGAGCTCACGACGGTGCTCCGACCCGGTCGCCGTGCAGCCAGGCGTCGGCGGTCAGCCGTCCGTCGCGGGAGGGCAGGGAGGCGCGGACCTCGTCACGGGGCAGCGGGTGTCGCAGGGCCGACCCGAGGGCGGCGGACAGTCGACGGGGGAGCGACGAGCGCTCGTCGACGTCGACGACGTGGTGCCCGTGCTCCTCGAGCCAGGCGGCGAGACCGGTCTGCCGGGTCGTCACGATCGTCGCGCCGGCGGCCAGGCCCTCCTTGATGGGGAGGCCGATCTGCTCGATCCACCGGCCGTCGGGCACGGACGGGGCGACGAGCACCGAGGCGGTCGCGACGGCCGCCTGCACGGCCGCGTGGGGCATCGGGCCCAGGAGGCGACGCGTCTCGGGTGCCTCGGCCGCCCACTCGTGGACCTCGTCGGCGAGCGGTCCGGAACCGATGAGGTCGAGCACCGCTCCCGGCACCGCCTCCTCGACGGCCGGCCAGGCCCGGACGAGCTCGCGGAGGCCCTTGCGCTCGTCGAGGACGCCGAGGAAGACGGCTCGGAGGGGGGTGACGGGGCGCGGATCGGGGTGCGCCTCCGGCAGCTCGAGCGAGACCGTGGACGGCACGGCGGCGACGAAGGGGAGTCGCGCGTAGGCGTCGCGTGCCGCCGGGCTCGCGTAGCAGATCCGGTCGAGGCCCAGCCGCGCGACGGCGCCCACGAGCCCGGCTGCCGCGAGGACGGCGACCCCCGGGGCGTGCCCCCTGCCCCGGACGAGGACGTCGATCGAGTTGTTCTCCATCGCGTACGAGCAGACCTCGTGGCGCCGCCTCCGCAGCGCCCCGGCGAGCCGGAAGCCCGCGACGAGGGCGACGTGCCGC
Source organism: Frigoribacterium sp. CFBP 13729 (assembly GCF_014841875.1). NCBI lineage: Bacteria > Bacillati > Actinomycetota > Actinomycetes > Micrococcales > Microbacteriaceae > Frigoribacterium > Frigoribacterium sp. CFBP 13729. The sequence continues at coordinate 330,399 of NZ_JACYUR010000002.1, forward strand.
GGCCAGAAGCGCATCCAGAGGGGCTCCGGCACCTCGAGCACGACGGCGTCCGTGGTCGCGAAGCGACGGAGCACGGCGGGGAGGGTGGCCCGCTCGATGCCCGGGGCCAGCACCGTGCCGACCGCGTCGGAGGCGGCGTCGAGGTAGAGCAGCTCGGCGGGGGTGCCGCGGCGGTGGCGCTCGACGTGGACGGCACGGAGCTCGGGCACGACTCGCAGGGAGAGGGGTCGTGGCATGGGCGTCACCTCGGTGATCGACGGGGTCCGACCAGTCGGTCGGCGTCGCCATGCTAATCAGGAATATCAGCTACTGCAACTGATATTCAGATATCGACAGGGTGGCCGATGACAAAGGCCCCCCGACCGGATGGTCAGGGGGCCTTCGTCGTGGGGCTCCGGGCTCAGCGGCTGCCGAGCGGTCCGTTCCCGAGGTTGACGCTGCCGCTCGGCGTCGGGTCGGCGGCGTGGCTGCCGTGTCCGGCGACGCCGAGGTCGATGCCCGACTGCGCCCGCAGCAGGTCTCGGATCTCGCTCAGCAGCTCGACGTCGGTCGGCGGCACGTCCGCCGGCGGCACGGTCTCGTCCGACTGCTTCGCGAAGGTGCGCTTCAGCAGGCTGTTCACCGGCAGCACGAGGCAGAAGTAGACCACGGCCGCGATGATCAGGAAGTTGATCAGCGCGCCGATGACGGCACCGAACTTGAGCTCGGCGTCGGCTCCGCCGCCCACCGTGGGGATGCTCACGACGAGCGCCTCGTCGAGCATCGACGCGTTGAACGCCGCGCCGATCAGCGGGTTGAAGATGTTGGTCACGAGCGAGGTGACGATCGCGGTGAACGCGGCTCCGATGACCACGGCGACAGCCAGGTCGATCACGTTGCCGCGCAGGACGAATTCTTTGAAGCCCTTCACAGGTGCGCTCCTTCGGGTCGAGGGGTGGTCGTCGTCGCCGACAACTCAACCACTCCTCGCCCGGTCACGCAGACCGGGGTCAGGAGGAGGAGCCGGAGCTCCCCGACGAGGAGCCGCCCGAGGACGAGCCCGATGTCCCGCCCGACGACCCGCCCGAGGACGTGCCCGACCCGGTGGAGGACGCGCCTCCTCCTGCGCTCTTCTCCTTCGTGCCCGACGTATTCGCGTCGGCCGACGAGGACGACGACGACGAGCCGGTCGAGGAGCTGCCGCTCCCGCTCCGGGAGTCGGTGCGGTAGAAGCCCGACCCGTTGAAGGTGACGCCCACCGGGCTGAACACCTTGCGGAGCACGCCCTGGCAGACGGGGCAGACCGTCAGCGAGTCGTCGGTGAACGACTGGACGACGTCGAAGGCGTTGCCGCACTCGGTGCAGCGGTACGAGTAGGTGGGCACGGGCGTCCTAGCTGTGGGTCGAGGAGGCGGCCTGCGAGCTCAGAACTCGTGGATGCCGCTGGGCGTGACGACGCCGTCGACGGGCTGGTCGTGACGCTCGCGCGGCACCTGCTCCACGTACTCGGAATCGAACACCACAGCATAGACCGGCGGTCGCTTCTCCATGGATCCGAGGGTCTTGTCGAAGTAGCCGCGGCCCCAGCCCATCCGCATGCCCGTGTGGTCGATGGAGGCGGCCGGCACGATGATGAGGTCGACGTCGTTGATCGCCATCGGGCTGAGCACCTCGCCGACCGGCTCGGGCAGGTCGAACAGGCCGAGCGTCTCGGTCTCGCCGTCGCCGACGGCCCAGTCGAGCAGCCCGTCGGGACGGGAGATGGGGAACAGGACGCGGACGTCGTTCTCGTAGGCCCAGTTGAGGAACGGGCGGGTGTTCGGCTCGTCCGCCGTGGAGAGGTAGGCCGACACCGACCGCACGGAGAGCCCCGACGCGAGGTCGACCAGGTGCCTCGTCAGGCCCGCGGTCGCCTGGTCACGAGCGTGGTCGCCCTGGTTGCGGCGCCGCTGTCGCAGCTCCGCCCGGAGTGCGCGCTTGGCGTTGCCGACCTCGTCCGTCATGTCCCCGATGGTACGGGCACGAAATGTGCCCCCCGCGGAACGCCGCGGGTGGATACGCTGAGCGGCATGGGCTTCACGATCAGCAAAGCAGTCATCCCCGCCGCCGGCCTGGGTACCCGATTCCTCCCCGCGACCAAAGCAATGCCGAAGGAGATGCTCCCCGTCGTCGACAAGCCGGCGATCCAGTACGTCGTCGAGGAGGCCGTGAACGCGGGCCTCACCGACGTCCTCATGATCACAGGGCGCAACAAGAACGCCCTCGAGAACCACTTCGACCACGTGTCCGAGCTCGAGGAGACCCTGAAGAAGAAGGGCGACCACGACAAGCTCGCCAAGGTCAACCAGTCGACCGACCTGGCCGACATGCACTACGTGCGCCAGGGCGACCCGCTGGGCCTCGGCCACGCGGTGCTCCGCGCCAAGATGCACGTGGGCCGTGAGCCGTTCGCCGTCCTGCTCGGCGACGACATCATCGACGCCCGCGACCCGCTGCTGACGCGCATGGTCGAGGTGCAGGGGCAGAAGAACGCGACCGTGATCGCCCTGCTCGAGGTCGACCCCTCGCAGACCCACCTCTACGGCATCGCCACGGTCGAGGAGACCGACGAGGACGACGTCGTCAAGGTCACCGGCCTGGTCGAGAAGCCGGCACAGGGCGAGTCGCCCTCGAACCTGGCCATCATCGGTCGCTACGTCATCCGTCCCGAGGTCTTCGACGTGCTCGAGAAGCAGGAGCCGGGCAAGGGCGGCGAGATCCAGCTGACCGACGCGCTGATGAAGATGGCCGGCGCTGAGGAGTGGACCGGCGGCGTGTACGGCGTCGTCTTCCGCGGCCGCCGGTACGACACGGGCGACAAGCTCGACTACATCAAGGCCATCGTGCAGCTCGCGAGCGACCGGGAGGACCTCGGCGACGAGCTCCGCCCGTGGCTCAAGGAGTTCACGGCAGGGCTGGAGTAGGCGACCACCACGTGAGCAGCATCCCCACGCTGGCGGAGGGGCGGGTCGTCATCCGGCCTCTCCGCCTACGTGACACCCGCGACCTCGACCAGGCGCTGGCCGAGAACCGCTCGTGGCTCCGGCAGTGGGAGGCCACCAACCCGAACGGGTTCACGAGCCACGACGTCCGCGGCAGCATCCGCTCCCTCCAGGTGAACGCCCGCGCCGGTCTCGGCCTGCCGTTCGCGATCGAGCTCGACGGCCGCTTCGTCGGGCAGCTCAACGTCAGCGGCATCACCTACGGCTCGCTCGGCTCGGCGACGATCGGCTACTGGGTCACGCAGTCGGCAGCTGGCAACGACGCGACCCCGATCGCGGTCGCGCTGGCCACCGACCACTGCTTCCGTGCCCTCGGCCTGCACCGGATGGAGATCTGCATCCGCCCCGAGAACGGTCCGAGCCTCCGCGTGGTCGAGAAGCTCGGCTTCCGCTACGAGGGGCTCCGGCGCCGCTACATCCACATCAACGGCATGTGGCGCGACCACTTCTGCTTCGCGCTGGTGGCCGAGGAGGTGCCCGAGGGCGTCCTGCACCGGTGGCGGTCGGGCACGGTCCCGGCCGGCCAGGGCAGCGTGCCGCCTGACGCGCTCGCGGAGGCCGAGCGGCAGCTGCCGCTCTAGGCCGGTCCGCGGGAGATCTGCCCAGATCTGGCCTGGATCCGCGCAGAACTGGGTGAGACACACCCCGCGACATGGCCGACGCGCCGGGCCCCCGCTCATACCCTCGTCAGCATGGACATCGGGTCGTGGGGCGGGGGCCTCGTGCTGGCGCTCGTCGCCGTGCTCTGGCTCGTCTACCTCGTGCCCACCTGGCAGCGCCGCCGCGAGTACCTGGCCACCGAGCGCAACGCCGTCCGCCTGCAGCAGACCCTCCGCATCCTCGCCCAGACGGCCGAGCTGCCCGAGGAGGTGCGGATCGAGGCCAACGCCCGGTCCGTGGCCGACGCCCAGCGCATCCTCGCTCGCGAGGAGACGAAGCGGGAGGCCCTCCGCCGGGCCCACGAGGCCGCTCGTCAGCGTGCCGTCACCCGTGAACTAGCCGCAGCGGCACCCGTGCTCCGTGCCGCCGACCACGATCCCGCGCTGGCCGCCCGCCGCCTCCGTCGTTCGCGTCTCGTCTCGACCGTCGTGCTCGTGCTCGGCGTCGTCGCGATCGTCGCGGGCATCGCGACCTCGTTCTGGGTCGCCTCGATCGCGGGGCTCGCCTTCGGGGCCGGGGCGGTCGCCATGCTCGCCCAGCTCGCCGCGGTGTCGCGGGCGCGGGCGCGGCGTCAGGTCGCCTCCGCTCCTCGCGTCGGCCAGCCCCTGAAGGACTTCTCCTCGTCGCTCGGCGACCCCGAGGCAGAGGTCGAGGCCGAGTCGAGGGAGTGGACCCCGGTCCCCGTGCCCACGCCCCTGTACCTGCGCCGCGGACGGCAGCGCCCTGTCGCCCGGTCCGGAGTCGTGGCGGCGGCGTCGGCTCCCGCCGCGGAGTCGCCCGCGGAGGACCTGCGACGTCAGTCGGAACGCTCCGTCCAGGCGCTGAGGGAGTCCCAGCGGGCACAGCACCAGGCGCTGCGCGAGGCCGCTCGAGCCGAGGCGGCCCTCTCCGCACCCCGGGCGGTGCCGGCGCCCGCGACGCCGAGGGCGCCCGCCGCGCAGCCGGCGGCTGACTCCCCGCCGGCGCCTCCCGCCGCCCCCAGCCGCTTCGCGCGCATGGGCATCGTCGACGACCTCGGCGAGCCGAGCTTCCGCCTCGACGAGGCGCTCGAGCGACGCCGCGCGGTCTGAGCCGCCTCGAGGAGGCGGGCGTCGCGTCGATTCGGACCGGCGCCTCCTCGGGTGCTATCGTTGCGGAGCAGGTCTGGGGCTATGGCGCAGTTGGTAGCGCGTCTCGTTCGCAATGAGAAGGTCAGGGGTTCGAATCCCCTTAGCTCCACCACGATCGCACCACGAAGGCCCTCCCCGACGGGAGGGCCTTCGTCGTGTCGGGGGTCGCCCCCAACGGGGGTCCATGGGTGTGTCAAATTCACGGCATACTCTTAGAAATGAGCATTCCGCAGCCTCCCTCCGATCCTCACCAGCCGAACTACCAGCCCGACCACTCCGCTCCGGGTGCCGGCGCGCCTCCGGCGGGCTACCCGTACCAGGCTCCTGCCTACGGCCCGCCCCCCACCGCGCCCCAGAACACCGGAGGCAACGGCCTCGCGATCGCCTCCGTCGTGGTCGGCGGCGTCGGCCTGGTCCTGTCCTGGATCTTCCTCGGCGGGATCCTGGCGCTCGTGGGACTCGTCCTCGGCGTCGTCGCCCTCGTCAAGAAGCGCGGTTCGCGCCTCCTCGCGATCATCGGCACGGCCGTCTCGGCCCTCGCCCTCGTGATCTCGGTCATCGTCACGATCGTCACGTTCATCGCCGCCGCCTCGGCGATCGACCAGATCAACGAATCCCTCGAGTCGACGTCCGTCTCGCAGTCGCCCGCCGCCGAGGCGGAGGACGACGCCGCCGAGACGACCACCGAGAACGTGGCGTTCGGCGAGACGGTCACCTACGACGACGGCCTCGCCGTCACCGTCTCCGCGCCCGAGACCTTCACCCCCAGCGAGTACGCCGCCGGTGCGGACCAGGCCGCGAACGTCGTGTTCACGATCACGATCACCAACGGCACGGACGCGAACTTCGACCCGACCCTGGCGTACCCGTCCGTCGCCTCCAGCGGCGTCGAGGCGTCGAGCGTCTACGACTCCGACCAGTCGCTCGACCAGCCCAGCACCACCGTCCCCGCCGGCCAGTCCGTCACGTGGCGCAGTGCCTTCTCCGTCGCCGACCCCGCTCAGCTGATCCTGGAGATCAGCCCCGGCCCGTTCGAGTACGACTCGATCGTCTACCAGAGCTGACGACAGCTCCCCGCAGCACCCGTGCCGCTCGCCCTCCGGGGCGGGCGGCACTCCTGCTCTCGGGGCCGCCGAGGGTGCAGGCAGCTCGACCGCGCGTCGGCGAAGATGGAGGCGTGCCCCTCGACTCCCGTGATCCCGACCTGCTCGCGCGCCTCCGGGCCGACCTCGCGTCCTCCGACTTCACGGTCGACCGTCTGACGGGGCCCGACGCCTGGGGTGCGAGCGCCGGTGCGGCGCTCTTCCGGGGAGAGCGCGTCGCGGCCCGACGAGCACTCGTGAGGAGCGCCTCCCGCGTGCCGTCGCTCCGTCCGGCGGCGACGCTGGCGTCGCTGTTCATCCTGGGATGGCCGCAGCCGCTCGCGGACGTCGAGGCGGCGTTGCCGACCTTGGCGGCGGCAGGCGCCGACGCGCTCGGCCTGCTCGAGGTCTCCGGCGACGAGGTGCGTGCGCTGGTCGACCTGCGGCCGTACGCGTTCGTCGACGCGTCCGGCGAGGCCAGCTGGTGGATCGCCTCCGACCTCGGCGAGCTGGCCCTCGGGGGCGCGCTCCGCGAGGACCACGTGCTGGGGGTCGGCGGGGCGTCGGCGACGCTGGCCGGGCTGATGATCCCGCGCACCGTCGACAGCGCGCTCGACCTCGGCACGGGCTGCGGCATCCAGGCGCTGCACGTCGCCCGGCACGCCCGCCGGGTCGTCGCCACCGACATCTCGCAGCGTGCCCTCGACTTCGCGGGCTTCAACGCCGCCCTCAACCTCGTCGACGGCATCGAGTTCCGGCTCGGCAGCCTGTTCGAGCCCGTCGAGGGCGAGCTCTTCGACCACGTGGTCTCGAACCCTCCGTTCGTCATCACGCCCCGGGCCGAGGGCGTGCCCGAGTACGAGTACCGCGACGGCGGCATGGTCGGCGACGACCTCGTCGCGTCCGTCGTGTCGCAGGCGGGTGCCCACCTCACGCCGGGAGGCGTCGCGCAGCTGCTCGGCAACTGGGAGACAGGAGGGGCGGACGCGGCTCCCGGGAAGCGCGGGGCCTGGTCCGTGGCCGACTGGGTCGCCCGCGGCGGCGTCCCGCTCGACGTGTGGGTGGTCGAGCGCGAGCTGCAGGACCCGGCCGCCTACGCCGAGACCTGGATCCGCGACGGCGGCACCCGTGCGGGCACCGCCGACTTCGAGCGGCTCTACGAGGCCTGGCTCGGCGACTTCGAGCAGCGGGGCGTCGTCGAGGTCGGCTTCGGCTACGTGACCCTGAGGCGACCGCTCGGCGCGGCGACGGAGCCCGTGGTCCGCACGGAGCGCCTCCTCGGGGGCCTCGGCTCGAACGACGTCGGCCTCGGTCGGCACCTCGGGGCGACGCTCGACGCCGTCGACCTGCTCCGCTCGCTCGACGACGACGCCCTGCTGGGCGCCCGCCTCACGGTCGCCGGCGACGTCACGGAGGAGCGGCACTACTGGCCCGGCAACGACGACCCCACGGTCATCACGCTGAGGCAGGGAGGCGGCTTCGCCCGGTCGGTCGAGTCGGGCACGGCCCTCTCGGCGCTGGTGGGCGCCTGCGACGGCGAGCTCAGCGTCGGCGCGATCGTGGGCGCGCTCGCCCACCTGCTCGAGGCCGACGAGGTCGCGCTCGCGGCCGAGCTGCTGCCCCGGGTGCGCGAGCTCGTGACGACGGGGATGCTCCGCGCCTGATCGCCCCTCGAGGATGAGCTTCCGTCATCCTCCAGGCCGACGCCGTTCGGGGGCGCCGGTCGATACGGTGACGGGCATGAGGACACGCGGGGGACTGTGGGCGGCTACGGCCGTGCTGGTGGCGACGATGACGGTGGCGGGGTGCGCGTCGGGCGCCGCGCCGGGCGAGGCGGGCGACGGGGACGCGACCCCGCGTGCGGCGGCCACGGCGGCGGCGTCGACCCCGGCCCCCGCCGAGGCGACGGCCACGCCCGCTCCCGCTCCTGACGCGCTCGCGTCGGTCGACACGATCGTGGTGACGGCAGCCGGGTTGTCGCTGCGGCAGGGGGAGGTCGAGCTGGCCTCGCTCGACGTCGTCGCCCTGCCGCTCGACGAGGCCGTCGCCCTGCTGACGCGGGCCCTCGGCGAACCGCGGGAGGCGGGCGTCGAGGAGGACCACTGCCAGCCGGCCCAGACCCGCTGGGGCTGGGGCGAGGGCACCTACCTCGGGACGCCCGACCTCTACACCGACGAGGGCACGCTCACCTTCACGACGAAGGACCCGTCGATCGAGACGGACGACGGCCGGAGCGTGCGGCTGCAGACCCCGGGAGGCATCGCCGTCGGCGACCCGATCGCCCCCCTCGCCGAGGCGACCGACCCCGCGTACACCGACGACTTCTCGGCGGACCCGTCCCGCGAGGTCCTCTCGCTCGTCTACGACCTGGTCCGTGCCGACGAGGTGTCGGGAGACGAGATCAGTCCTTACGGTGCCTCCGTGCACAGCATCGACGGTCTGGTGACGGCGATCCTGGGCCCGTCCACGCTCAAGGACTACTGCTGAGCGAGGGGCGCTGAGAGCTCGTCGGGCGGTGTCCGCACCTACGCCTCGTCGTCCGTCTGCTCGTCGGCCGCCGCCTCCTGCTTGCCGACCCGGTCGCCCCAGGTGCGCCAGCTGTACTCGGGGACGAAGCCGAGCAGGTCGCGGGCCTTGTCGCTGCTGAGCAGCGAGTCCGTGCCCTCGACGGCGGCGCGGCGCTCGACGGTCGGCCAGAACTGGTCGGCGAGCAGGGCGGTGGGCGTGTTCATGACCGTGTCGGTCGCGGCGATGATGAACGCCTCGAAGCCGACCAGGTCGCTCTCGAGCGCCTTGCGCACGGCCTGTGCGCCGTCGCGGGCGTCGATGTACGAGAAGAGGTTGAACGTCTTCTTCTCGGGCGTCTCGTCCCAGGGGTACTCCGAGTAGTCGCCGTCGTCCATGACGTTCGAGAAGCGGAGGCCGATCATCTTCAGCTGGCGGTCCCAGCGGGTGAAGTGCCGGGCCATCTCCTCGTCGAGGGCCTTGCCGAGCGAGTACGACGACTCGGGCCGCACGGCGTACTCCTCGTCGAGGGGCAGGTAGGGCGGGTCGAGGTCGAACGGGATGCCGAGCAGGGTCTCGCTGGAGGCCCAGACGACGTTGCGGATGTGGGCCGCACGGGCTGCGGCGAACACGTTGTAGCTGCCGGTGACGTTGTTGTGGAAGAGGGTCGCGTTCGGCACGAGGCCGGGCGCGGGGATCGCCCCGAGGTGCACGACGGCGTCGACCGAGTCGTAGCGGTCGTCGACGTGGGTGAGGGCCTGCAGCACCTGGCCGTAGTCGGACAGGTCGACCTGCACGTACGTGACGCCCTCGACCGGGTCGGGGCTCGGCACGCGGTCGAGCAGCACGACCTCCCAGCCGTGGGCGGCGAGGTCGCGGACGACGGCTCGGCCGAGCTTGCCGCTGCCTCCGGTGACGGCGACGCGGAGGGCCGCGGGGGACGGGGTGGATGACGACATCGTCTGCACTCTTCCTGGGGTCGGGGCGGCGCTCGGTGCGCCTCCTCCTGTCTACCGTGTCGGCGCTGGACGTGCGCGACGGAGCCGCGGGTACGGTCGTGCGGGACGGGGCCGTCCGGCCCCTCCGCCGCCACGGCGACGGACGACACGAGGAGGCGCCCCATGAGCGACACCCAGAGCCACGACCCCGCAGACCACGACGTCGACCCTCGCCACGACGCGGCCGCCGTGCACGGGGACGACCCGGCGCCCGTCGAGGAGCACGCCGGCTCGGTCGCGGACGACGCCGCTCGCGAGGGCGCCGTCGAGCAGGTGGACGACACGCTCGGCGGGCACATCCCGCTGCGCTGAGCCCGTCGGCCTGGCCCAGGACGGCCCGCGCCGGTGACCGCCCGAGAGCTAGCATCTCAGGACGACAGCGACGGGGGCCGCAGATGATCGACGACGACCGACCGACGCTGACCGTCCGCCGATCGCTGGCGGCGGTCGCAGGTGGGCTCGCCTCCGGGTGCCTCGCGGCCGTCCTCACCGCCCTGGTCGTCGGAGCGGCCACGTCCGGCGCCTCCACCACCGGCGAGGGCATCGGCGCGGCCGTCCTCGCCGCCGCCGGCGGCGTCTTCCTCGGGTGCCTCGTCTCTGCTCTGGTCGTCCTCTTCGTCGTCCGCGGTCGTCGACGAGGCGCTCGTTTCTCCGGGCTGTTCTCGACGGGTCTCGCCCTCCTCCTCGTGTTCTTCGGGGTGGGTGTGGTCGGCTCGGTCGCGGCGCCGGTGATCGAGCTGGTGGGCCTCGGTCCTCTCCTCTGGCTCCTCGTGCCGCCGTTGTGGAGCATCCCGGCCGCGGCGGCCGGAGTCGTCCGTCTGCGGTGGGTCGGGTACGTGCTCGGGCTCGGCCTCGGCGCCCTGCTGCTGACCCTGGCCGTGGGCGAGCTCGGCGCCTCCCGCGAGCAGGCTCGCTTCGACGCGGCCTGGACGGGGCCGGTCCTCGTGCCCCGCACGTCCCCTGCCTCGCCGCTCGCCGGCTACGTGCTCCGCGGGGTGACGCCGCCGGGGGAGTACGCCGACCTCGCGTACTCGTACGTGTCGCCGGGGGACGAGGTCGTGCGTGCCGACGGGTCGGTCGCGGGGGACCGTCCCGACGCCTACTACGACCTGAGCTTCGTCGCCCCGGACGACGTCGCGACCTACGCACCCTGCGGGACGGCCGCGCCCGTCTGTCCCGTCGTCGGTCGGGCGCTCGGGGGCGACGTCCTCGCGGACGCGTCGTCGGGCTCGTGGGTCGTCCTGCTCGACGACGGGGCGGTCACCCTGACCGGGTCGCTCGACGACGACGACGCCGTGTCCGTGCTCGACGACCTCCGGCCTGCCGGGCTCGACGCGGTGCACGAGCTCAGGGTCGATCCGGACGTCGCGCTCTGAGTCGGTGCCCCCAGTTCTAGTCGGACGCATGAATCACCCGCCGTTCACCCCACTGCTCGGCGGAGGTGCGGGCTACAGTGCAGTGTGCTCACCGGCTGGTTACCGGGGCACATCGCGCCCGTCATCGTCGACGTGCGACCGAGCGTGGTCTCCTGATCCGATCCCGCCCGGCCTCGTCCGAGGGCGCGACCGCACGCCTCCGCCCGAGCCCTGCTCGGCCACGGGGGCGTGTGCTGTCTCGGGACCGACCGTCTCGCCCCTCCCGCGTGCCCGGACCGGTGCCGACCGCCTCCGGCCCGCCTCGCCTCGCTGTCGCCGGCATGGGGCAGGATCGACACATCATGTCGCCCGCTCCCTCCGCACCGCTGTCCGCCCTGCTGCCCGAGAACCCGGGGCCCGAGTCGTACGACCAGGACACGGCCTACGCCGACTTCGCGGAGTGGGCCGAGAGCCGGGGCCTGCCGCTGTACCCGGCGCAGGACGAGGCGATGATGGAGCTCGTCTCCGGCGCCTCGGTCGTGCTCAGCACGCCGACCGGCACGGGCAAGTCGCTGGTCGCCGCAGGCGCGCACTTCGTCGCCCTCTCGCAAGGCAGACGGACGTACTACACGGCGCCCATCAAGGCCCTGGTCAGCGAGAAGTTCTTCGCCCTGGTCGAGCTGTTCGGGCCGGAGAAGGTCGGCATGGTGACGGGCGACTCGTCGGTCAACGCCGACGCACCGATCATCTGCTGCACCGCCGAGATCCTCGCGAACCTCGCGCTGCGCCACGGCTCGGACGCCGACGTCGACCAGGTCGTCATGGACGAGTTCCACTTCTACGGCGACCAGTCGCGCGGCTGGGCCTGGCAGGTGCCGCTGCTCCTGCTCGACCGCGCGCAGTTCCTCCTCATGTCGGCGACCCTCGGCGACGTCACGCGCCTCGTCGACGACCTGTCGCGCCGCACCGGGCGCCCCGTCGCCCGGGTGACCGGCGTCGAGCGCCCGGTGCCGCTGCACTACTCGTACGCCCAGACCCCCGTGCAGGAGACGGTCGAAGAACTGCTCTCCACCGGCGAGGCCCCCGTCTACGTCGTGCACTTCTCGCAGGCCGCCGCGCTCGAGCGCGCGCAGGCCCTGTCGAGCATCAAGGTGGCCAGCCGTGAGCAGCGGGACGAGATCGCCGAGCTGATCGGAGGGTTCCGCTTCAGCACCGGCTTCGGCAAGACCCTCAGCCGACTGGTGCGCTCGGGCATCGGCGTGCACCACGCGGGCATGCTGCCCAAGTACCGGCGCCTCGTCGAGCAGCTCGCGCAGCGGGGGCTGCTCCGCGTCATCTGCGGCACCGACACCCTCGGCGTGGGCATCAACGTGCCGATCCGCACGGTCCTGCTCACCGCGCTCACGAAGTTCGACGGCACCCGCATGCGACAGCTGACGGCGCGGGAGTTCCACCAGGTCGCGGGTCGTGCCGGCCGTGCGGGCTACGACACCTCGGGCACCGTCGTGCTGCAGGCGCCGGAGCACGAGATCGACAACCTGAAAGCGATCGAGAAGGCGGGCGACGACCCGAAGAAGAAGCGCAAGATCGTCCGCAAGAAGGCGCCGGAGGGCTTCGTCTCGTGGGGCGAGCCCAGCTTCCACAAGCTGATCGCCGCCGAGCCGGAGGCGCTGGTCTCGCACATGCAGATCACCCACGCCATGCTGCTCAACGTCATCGGCCGCGGGGGCGACGTCTTCGCGAACGTGCGCTCGCTCGTCTTCGACAACCACGAGCCCCGGTCGGCGCAGTACGCGATGGCGCGTCAGGCGATCTCGATCTACCGCACGCTCCGCACCGCGGAGGTCGTCGTGCAGGAGGCGAGCCACGACGGAGGCGCGCCCACCATCCGCCTGACGGTCGACCTCCAGGCCAACTTCGCCCTGAACCAGCCGCTCTCGCCCTTCGCCCTGGCGACCTTCGACGTGCTCGACCAGGAGTCGCCGAGCTACGCCCTCGACGTCGTCTCCGTCGTGGAGGCGACCCTCGACGACCCGCGCCCGATCCTCTCCCAGCAGCAGTTCAGGGCGCGCGGCGAGGCCGTGGCCGAGATGAAGCGCGAGGGCGTCGAGTACGACCAGCGCATGGAGCTGCTCGAGAGCGTCACCTGGCCGAAGCCCCTGGACGAGCTCCTGACCGCGCTGTTCGAGACGTACGCGGCGTCCCAGCCGTGGATCGGCGACTTCGCGCTGAGCCCCAAGTCGGTCGTGCGCGACCTGTACGAGCGCGCGATGACGTTCGGCGACTACGTGGCCTTCTACGGTCTCGCCCGCTCGGAGGGCCTCGTGCTCCGGTACCTCTCCGACGCGTTCCGGGCCCTGCGCCAGACCGTTCCCGACGAGGCCAAGACCGACGAGCTCGCCGACCTGATCGAGTGGCTCGGCGAGCTGGTGCGCCAGGTCGACTCGTCGCTGCTCGACGAGTGGGAGGAGATGCTCAACCCGCGCGAGGTCGAGGCCCACGACGAGATCGTTCCGCCGGTGCTCCGCCGCTTCACGGCGAATGACCGCGCGTTCCGCATCGCCGTCCGCAACGAGATGTTCCGCCGGGTGCAGCTGATGGCACGCGACGACGCCGAGGGGCTGGGTCAGCTCGACGCCTCCTCGGGGTGGGACACCGACCGCTGGGGCCAGGCCCTCGACCGCTACTTCGACGAGTACGACACGATCGGCACCGACACCGACGCCCGCGGGCCGCACATGCTCCAGATTGAGCAGCTGCCGACGGTCTGGCGCGTCCGTCAGGTCCTCGCCGACCCCGACGGCGACCACGACTTCGGCATCTTGGCCGTCGTCGACCTCGCGTCGAGCGACGAGCGCGGAGAGGCGGTGGTCACCGTGACGGCCGTCGGCCCGGCCTCCGAGCGCGCCGGGGGCACCGGGGGCAGGCTCGTCGAGGAGTAACGTTGTCGGCGGCCCGGCCGACCACGGCTGCCCGTCACCCCCGGAGCGACCCTCCGGTGCACCGCCCCCGGCGACCCGTCGCCGGGCTCCCCGAGGAGGACCCATGTCTCGCCTGTCCGGCAAAGTCGCGATCGTCACGGGAGCCGCCTCGGGCATCGGCGAGGCCATCGTCCGCCGCTTCGCCGACGAGGGCGCGCAGGTCGTCGCGACCGACATCCTCGACGGGTCGGCCGTCGCGGCCGAGGCCGGCGCGGAGTTCATCCAGCACGACGTCGCCAACGGCGGCGACTGGAAGCGCGTGATGGACAGGGTGGCCGACCACTACGGGCACCTCGACGTGCTCGTCAACAACGCGGGCATCGTCTCGGGGCAGTCGATCGACGTGACGCAGCTCGAGAGCTGGAACCGCGTCTTCGCCGTCAACGTCACGGGCGTCATGCTCGGCACGCGGTTCGCGATCGAGCAGATGCGCGCCAATCCCGAGCGGTCCGGCGGCTCCATCATCAACCTGGCGCCGGCGACGTCGTTCCTCGGCTTCGGCGACGACGCGGCCTACACCGCCAGCAAGCACGCCCTGGTCGGCCTCACCCGCTCGAGTGCGGCGCACGCCGCCCAGGAGGGCTGGGACATCCGCATCAACTCGCTGCACCCCGGGCCGACCGACACGGCGTTGTTCCGACGTCAGGTCGAGGCCCAGCCCGCCCTGCTCGACGCGTTCCGCACGATGAGCCCCCGCGGGCGGCTGGCCATGCCGGAGGAGGTGGCCGGGCTCGCCCTGCACCTCGCCTCCGACGACTCCGCGTTCTCGACCGGCGCGCAGTTCGTCGTCGACGGCGGGCTGTCGAGCACGCACCCCTCGATGTAGCGCGCCGCGGCGCGCGGCACGGCGCCTAGAAGAGGGTGGCGGGCGGCTCGGGCGGGGCCGCGACCGGCGACGTCGTCGCGACGGGGGCGCCGGGCCAGCCGGGGCCTGAGGGCACCTCGGTGCGGTTCTGGAACGCGGTGGCGGCACCCCGTGCGCGGACGTCGGCCGCCTCGTTCATCTCGTGCCCGACGTGGCCGCGGACCCACTCGAAGGTGACCTTCCGCCCTGCGAGGGCGTCGTCGAGCTCCTTGAGGATCTCGACGTTCAGCACCGGCTTGCCGTCGGCCTTGCGCCAGCCCTTGCGCTTCCAGCCGGGCATCCACTCGGTGCAGGCCTTGATCGTGTACTGGCTGTCGCACAGGACGTGCACCGGTTCGCCGGCACCGGCCGTGGCCCGCAGCAGCTCGAGCACGGCGGTGAGCTCGCCCTGGTTGTTCGTCGCGCGGGGCCAGCCGCCCGCGGCCCAGCGGTCGTCGTCGACGTACCAGGCCCAGCCGGCAGGGCCGGGGTTGCCGAGGGCGGATCCGTCAGCGGCGGCGACGATCGTCATGGGTGCTCCTTGCTCGTGATGTGCGCCCACCACGGTACGCGAGCGGCGGCCGCCCCTCGACCCGCGCCTCCTCGGTGCGCCGCGGCTGTGCCGCGCAGCGAGCTGTCGAGGGTCAGCCGACCTGGTCGGGGTGCGAGCCGGAGCGCTCGCCGCTGTCGAGCGCGGCGATCTCGGCGAGGTCGTCCTCGTCGAGCTCGAAGCCGAACACGTCGAGGTTCGACGCCAGCCGCAGCGCGTTCACGGTCTTCGGGATGACGACGAGCCCCTGCTGCAGGTGCCACCGGATCACGGCCTGGGCGGGCTCGACCCCGTGCTTCGCCGCGATCCGGCCGATCGCGGCGTCGTCGAGCACGCGGCCGCGGGCGAGCGGCGACCAGGCCTCGACGGCGATGCCCCGGGCGGCGCAGAACTCGCGCAGCTCGTGCTGCTGCAGCCACGGGTGGGCCTCGACCTGGTCGATGACCGGCACGACGCTCGTCTCGCCGAGCAGACGCTCGAGGTGGTGCACCTGGAAGTTGCTGACGCCGATCGACCGGGCCCGCCCCTCCTCGGCGATCCGCTCGAGCGCACGCCAGGTGTCGACGTACTTGTCCTGCGTGGGGGCCGGCCAGTGGATCAGGTAGAGCTCGACGTGGTCGGTGCCGAGGCGGTCGAGGCTCGCGTCGAAGGCGCGCAGCGTCTCGTCGAAGCCCTGCTCGGTGTTCCACACCTTGGTCGTGACGAAGACCTCGTCCCGCGGCACGTCGGAGGCGCGCAGCGCCTGGCCCACGCCGACCTCGTTGCCGTAGAACGACGCCGTGTCGACGTGGCGGTACCCGAGCTCGAGGGCGGTGGCGACGACGGTGCGCGCCTCGTCGTCGGCGACCTTGTAGACGCCGAGGCCGAGCTGGGGGATGCGGGCTCCGTCGGACAGGACGACGGACGGGACGGTGATGTCGGACATGTCCCGATCCTCCCATCCGCGATGACGGGAGGGGCGAGGAGGCGCGGGCCGAGCGAGGAGGAGGAGGCGCCGGTCAGCTGGCCTGGACGGGGACCGGCTCCGTGTCGGGCAGCGGGCTCGCGTCGCGGCCGCGGAGGTCGGGCAGCGCACGGTGGAACACGAGGCCGACGACCACGCCCACGAACGCGAAGGCCGCGGCCACCACGAGGCCGCCCTGCCCGCCGATGCGGTCGATCCAGAAGCCGGCGATCGCCGAGCCGAGGGCCGAGCCGATCAGCTGGCCGGTGCCCGCCCAGCCGTAGGCCTCGGCGGTGTCGCTGAACTTGACGCTCGACGAGACGATCGCGAACATCACGGCGAGGGCGGGCGCGATGCCGACCCCGGCGACGAGCAGGGCGCCGCTGATCGGCAGGAGCCCCGTGGCGAAGATCGCGAGCACCATCCCGACGAACACGATCGCGAGGCGGCGGCCGAGCGCCCACGGGCCGACGGGCACGTGCCCGAGCGCGAGGCCGCCGACGAGCGACCCTGCCGCGAAGACCGCGAGGGCGATGCCGGAGTCGGCGCTGCCCTCGCCGAAGAGCGCCACGACGCCGGCCTCGACCGCAGCGCACGCGCCGATCAGGAGGAAGCCCGCGACGGTGGCGAGCAGCACGGTGGGCCGGGCGAGCACCTTGCCGAACGAGCGCTTGCTGCGCGGGATGCGCACGCGGCCGACCTCGGGCGAGGCGATGAACCAGATGCCGCCGCCGACGAGGAACAGCGCGGCCAGCCAGATCGCCTCGCGGGTGCCCACCTGCGTCCCGACGAAGGTGGTGATGACCGGGCCGGCGACCCAGATGATCTCCTGGGCCGAGGCGTCGAGCGAGAAGAGGGGAGTCAGCTGCGACGAGTTGACCATCTTCGGGTAGATCGTGCGGACGGCGGGCTGCACGGGCGGCACGCTGAGGCCGGTGACGAAGCCGAGGGCCATGAAGGCGGGCACCGAGAAGTCGTACGCGGTGAACGCGAGCATCGTGACGAGGCAGACGCTGAGCGTCAGCAGCAGCACGGGGCGCATGCCCCAGCGGCCCATCCAGCGGCTGGTGAGCGGGCCGGAGATCGCCTGGCCGATGCTCGTCGCGGCGAGCACGAGCCCGGCCGCCGCGTACGAGTGGTGCACGTGCTCGACGTGCAGCAGGAACGCGAGCGAGAGCATCCCGAAGGGGAACCGCGCGGTCAGCTGGGCCGCGATGATGCGCCCCACGCCGGGGGTCTTCAGGAGGGACGAATAGGTGCTCACGAGAGGTCGAGTCTACGGAGGCGCGGGCGCGTCCGGCAGCCCCGTCCCGACACGCCGCGACACGCCGTGGCCCCGAACTGGGGACGACGCCGTCGCGATGTCGGAGGTGGGGAGGAACATGTGCACAACCGCCAGATCCTGGGGGCAACTCCGCCAGATCTGTGCAGAACTTGGGGGAACTCCTGTGGAGAACTCGCCCGACAGAACTACACGCCTGTAACACCGCATCTAGTTGTGGGCCCGAGTCCGGGCCACAAGATGTAGTATCGAGGAGTTGCCGCAGGTACTACGCCCGCTGCCCCAGACCCGCATCAGAACCACCGCGTCCGACCCCCGCGTCGGCCCGAGAACACAGGGGAAACCATGGCCATCACCGTCTACACCAAGCCGTCCTGCGTCCAGTGCACGGCCACCTACCGCGCCCTCGACAACAAGGGCATCGAGTACGAAGTCCTCGACGTCACCGCCGACGACGCCGCGCTCGAGACCGTCAAGGCGCTCGGCTACCTGCAGGCGCCCGTCGTCATCGCCGACGACGACCACTGGAGCGGCTTCCGCCCCGACAAGATCGCCGGCCTGGCCGCTCGCGTCTCCTGACCCGCGCCTCCTCGTGACGGGTGCAGGCCGCCGCCCGTTCCCGTCGCCGGAGGCACAGCACCACGAGCAGAGGAGGCGGTCGTCACCGTGACCCATCTCATCTACTTCTCCAGCGTCTCGGGCAACACGCACCGGTTCGTCGAGAAGCTCGGGGTGCCGGCCGAGCGCATCCCGCTCTTCCCCTCCGAGCCCCCGCTCCACGCCCGTGACCCCTACGTTCTCGTCCTGCCGACCTACGGCGGCGGCGAGGGCCGAGGCGCCGTCCCGAAACAGGTCATCCGGTTCCTCAACGACGAGGGCAACCGAAGCCTCATCCGAGGCGTGGTCGCGGCGGGCAACACCAACTTCGGAGAGGGGTACTGCCTGGCCGGCGACATCGTCGCCGCCAAGTGCGCCGTGCCCCTGCTCTACCGGTTCGAGGTCTTCGGCACCCCGGACGACGTCTCAGCAGTACAGAACGGATTGGAAGAATTTTGGACGCAGCAGTCGACGATCTCGAAGTGATCGCAGCACCCGGGCAGGGCATGAGCATGGACTACCACTCGCTCAATGCGATGCTGAACCTGTACGGCCCGTCGGGCGAGATCCAGTTCGACAAAGACAGGGAGGCGGCGAAGCAGTACTTCCTGCAGCACGTCAACCAGAACACGGTCTTCTTCCACAACCTGCGTGAGCGTCTCGACTACCTCGTCGAGAACGAGTACTACGAGCTCGCCACCATCGAGCAGTACGACTTCGCCTTCATCGAGCGCCTGAACGACCTGGCCTACTCGAAGAAGTTCCGGTTCCAGACCTTCCTCGGCGCGTTCAAGTACTACACCTCGTACACGCTCAAGACGTTCGACGGCAAGCGCTACCTCGAGCGCTTCGAGGACAGAGTCGTGATGACCGCCCTCGGCCTGGCCCAGGGCGACGAGCAGCTCGCGATCGACCTCGTCGAGGAGATCATCGGCGGCCGCTTCCAGCCGGCCACCCCCACGTTCCTCAACACCGCGAAGGCACAGCGAGGCGAGCTCGTCAGCTGCTTCCTGCTGCGCATCGAGGACAACATGGAGTCGATCTCGCGCGGCATCAACTCGTCGCTGCAGCTGTCGAAGCGCGGCGGCGGCGTGGCCCTGTCGCTGTCGAACATCCGCGAGGCCGGTGCCCCGATCAAGCAGATCGAGAACCAGTCGTCGGGCATCATCCCCGTCATGAAGCTCCTCGAGGACAGCTTCAGCTACGCGAACCAGCTGGGTGCCCGCCAGGGCGCCGGTGCCGTGTACCTCAGCGCGCACCACCCCGACATCATGCGGTTCCTCGACACCAAGCGTGAGAACGCCGACGAGAAGATCCGCATCAAGACGCTGTCGCTCGGCGTCGTCGTGCCCGACATCACGTTCGAGCTCGCCAAGAACAACGAGGACATGTACCTCTTCTCGCCGTACGACGTCGAGAAGGTCTACGGCGTCCCCTTCGGCGACGTCGCGATCAGCGAGAAGTACCGCGAGATGGTGGCCGACGGCCGCATCAAGAAGACCAAGATCAAGGCGCGCGACTTCTTCCAGACGATCGCCGAGATCCAGTTCGAGTCGGGCTACCCCTACATCGTCTTCGAGGACACGGTCAACGCCGCGAACCCGATCAAGGGCCGCATCAACATGTCGAACCTGTGCTCGGAGATCCTGCAGGTCAACACCCCGACCACGTTCAACGAAGACCTGTCGTACAACGAGATCGGCAAGGACATCTCGTGCAACCTGGGCTCGATGAACATCGCGCTCTCGATGGACGCCCCCGACCTCGGCAAGACCGTCGAGACCGCGATCCGCGGCCTCAGCGCGGTCAGCGACATGAGCCACATCCAGTCGGTGCGCTCGATCGAGGTCGGCAACGACCAGTCGCACGCCATCGGCCTCGGCCAGATGAACCTGCACGGCTACCTGGCCCGTGAGCGCGTGCACTACGGCAGCGAAGAAGCGATCGACTTCACGAACATCTACTTCTACACGGTGCTGTTCCACGCCCTGCGCGCCTCGAACACGATCGCGATCGAGCGCGGCGTCACCTTCGGCGGCTTCGAGGACTCGAAGTACGCCTCGGGCGAGTTCTTCGACAAGTACACCGAGCAGGAGTGGGTGCCCAGCACCGAGCGCGCGGCCGGCCTCTTCGCCGCGTCGGGTGTCACGATCCCCACGCAAGAGGATTGGCGTCAGCTCAAGGCCAGCGTCATGCAGCACGGCCTGTACAACCAGAACCTGCAGGCGGTGCCCCCGACCGGCTCGATCTCGTACATCAACCACTCGACGTCGTCGATCCACCCGATCGCGTCGAAGATCGAGATCCGCAAGGAAGGCAAGCTCGGCCGCGTCTACTACCCGGCGCCGTTCATGACGAACGACAACCTGGAGTACTACACCGACGCGTACGAGATCGGCCCCGAGAAGATCATCGACACCTACGCCGCGGCGACGCAGCACGTCGACCAGGGCCTCTCGCTGACCCTGTTCTTCAAGGACACCGCGACGACCCGCGACATCAACAAGGCCCAGATCTACGCATGGCGCGCGGGCATCAAGACGATCTACTACATCCGTCTGCGCCAGCTCGCCCTCGAGGGCACCGAGGTCGACGGCTGCGTCAGCTGCATGCTCTAGGCCTCGCGGCCACCCGGCGGGGGCCGGTCTCGACGACCGGCCCCCGCCTCCTTGACTGAGATCCACGGCATCATCCCGACGGAAGAGACGACATGACCATCACCGACAAGATCAACAGCGTCGCCGGCGACCCGGTGCACGCCACCGGCAAGTCGATCCCGCTGATCAAGTCGGTCAGCGCGATCAACTGGAACCGCATCCAGGACGACAAGGACGTCGAGGTCTGGAACCGCCTCGTCAACAACTTCTGGCTGCCCGAGAAGATCCCGCTGTCGAACGACGTGCAGTCGTGGAACACCCTCACGCCCGAGGAACAGCAGCTCACCATGCGCGTGTTCACGGGCCTGACGCTGCTCGACACGATCCAGGGCACCGTCGGCGCGATCAGCCTGATCCCCGACGCGATCACGCCGCACGAGGAGGCCGTCTACACGAACATCGCCTTCATGGAGTCGGTGCACGCCAAGAGCTACTCGTCGATCTTCTCGACCCTCGCGTCGACGCCCGAGATCGACGACGCCTTCCGCTGGTCGGTCGAGAACCCGAACCTGCAGAAGAAGGCCCAGATCGTCCTCGACTACTACACGGGCGACGACCCCCTGAAGCGCAAGGTCGCCTCGACCCTGCTCGAGTCGTTCCTGTTCTACAGCGGCTTCTACCTGCCGATGTACTGGTCGTCGCGCGCCAAGCTCACCAACACGGCCGACCTGATCCGCCTCATCATCCGCGACGAGGCCGTGCACGGGTACTACATCGGCTACAAGTTCCAGAAGGGCCTCGAGGGCGCCTCGGACGAGCGCAAGCAGGAGATCAAGGACTACACGTTCAACCTGCTCTTCGAGCTCTACGAGAACGAGATCCAGTACACGCAGGACCTCTACGACACCGTCGGCCTGACCGAGGACGTCAAGAAGTTCCTGCACTACAACGCCAACAAGGCGCTGATGAACCTCGGCTACGAGCCGATGTTCCCCAAGGAGACGACCGACGTGAACCCGGCGATCCTGTCGGCCCTCTCGCCGAACGCCGACGAGAACCACGACTTCTTCTCGGGGTCGGGCTCGTCGTACGTCATCGGCAAGGCCGTCAACACCGAGGACGAGGACTGGGACTTCTAGCCCGTCCGGCTCCGCTGCACCACTCAGGAACCCGCGTCCTGATCCTCCACGGATCAGGACGCGGGTTCCTTCGTCGTGCACGGGTCAGGAACGCGAGACGAGCTGTTCCTGAGATGTGCGCGCTCGACGGTCGAGCAGGTCGGGCCGAGCGGAGGAGGCGCGGGTCGGCTGGTCGGGGGAGGTGCGGCGCCGGCGCGCACGCGACCATGGAGCAGACCCTGCCACGAGGCTCGAGCTGATCGACGGAGCACCGATGACGACGAACCCCTCCTCCCGGCCGCCCGCGCACGGATGGACGGCGCCCGGCGGCGAGCGGGTCGACGACGTGGATGCCGACGCCTGCGACCTCGACGAGTCGACGACCGCCGAGTGGCAGCCGGTCGCGGCGCACGTGGCTGGTGACCGGTACCGGTCTGCCGACTCGGCCGACGCCTCCACCGGCTCGATCGTCGTGGGGCTGCGGGTCTCGTGGTGGCCGGTCGCGGCGTTCGTGCTGATCTCGTTCGGCCTCGCCTGGCTCGTCTGCCTGCCGCTCTGGCTCGGCGACGGCCTCGCCAGCCCGCTGCTCGGCGTCTGCGCCATCGCGATGATGGCGACGCCCGCGATCGGAGCCCTGCTCGTCAGCCGGTTCGTCGACCGTCCGGTCTCGATCCCGCGGGCTCTCGGGCTCTGGCCGCTGCGTCCGGTGGGACGGCTGCTCGGGTACCTGGGCCTCGGCCTGGCCGTGCCCGTCGCGCTCGTGCTCGTGGCCCTGCCGATCGGCGCCGCGCTCGGCTCCTACCCGGCCGACGTCACCGGGTTCTCGGCGTTCCGAGAGCTGACCGAGCAGCAGGTGGCCCAGGCGACCGCGGGCCTCGGCGATCCGGGACCGCTGCCGCCGATCGGCCTGCTCGTCGCCCTGCAGCTCGTGTCGATCCCCATCGGCGCGTTCGTCAACACCGTTCCCGCGCTGGGCGAGGAGCTCGGCTGGCGGGGCTTCCTCCTGCCGCGCCTCCTGCCCCTCGGCACCGCGCCGGCCGTGCTGATCAGCGGGGCCGTCTGGGGGCTCTGGCACACGCCGCTGATCCTGCTCGGCTACAACTACGGCGGCGAGACGCCGGGCTGGCTCGGCGTGCTGATGATGACCGGGACGTGCGTGGTGGTCGGGGCCGTCTTCGCCTGGCTGCGGCTGCGGTCGGCCAGCGTCTGGCCTGCTGCCCTGGCGCACGGCGCCTTCAACGCCGCCGCCGGGTCGTACCTGCTCTTCGCCGCGGCGGGCGAGCGGATCGACCTCGTACAGGGCACGATCCTCGGCTGGTCGGGCTGGATCGTCCCCGTGCTGCTCGTCGCGGTGCTCGCCGCCACGGGCCAGTTCCGTCGCCCGGGCGCAGCCCGCCGACGCTGAAGCGGGCATCGAGTTGCCCCGAACTGCTGCCTGGCGGGGCGGGAAGCAGCAGTTCGGGGCAACTCGGATCGGGACCGGGGGGCGACCGCGAGCGGGACTACTGCTCGGTGTGCCCGAGGTCGGGGTCGGCCACGAACGACACGACCGGGGCCGCCGCGGCGCCCGTCTCGAACACGACGAGGTCGTTGTCGCCTGCCCGCAGCTGTTCACCCGGGACGTAGAGGGTGTGCTGCGGTCCGCGCGTCCAGTACCGCCCGAGCGCGAAGCCGTTGACGAACGCGACGCCCTTGCCCCACGACCTCGTGTCGAGGAACAGGTCGGCGGGCTCGTCGAGCGTCACCGTCGCGTGGGCGAACACCGGGCCGTCGAGCGTCGTCACGACGGAGTCCGACACCGATGCCGAGGAGGCGCCGGCCGCGCCGCCCGCCTCGGTCGCGTCGCCGGACAGCTTCGCGTCGCCCGACAGGGTCGCGTCGCCGGACAGGGCCGCGACGACCGCCCCCAGGTCGAGCGGCGTGCTGCGCCAGCCCGTCAGCTCGGCGCCGTCGAGCAGCGCCGACCCGACGAGGCCCTTCGCCTCGCCGATGCGGACGCCGTAGTTGACGCGTCCCTGGTCCTCGACCAGCACCTCCAGCACGCGGCCCGGCGGCACCGTGATCGCGCGCTCGTGCTGGTCGCGCTGGAGGACGCCCACCCGGCGACCGTCGACGCAGACGACGGCGCGGTCGCGCACGCCCGCGAACGAGAGCACCCGGGGCTCGTCGCCGGCCGGCAGGTCGACGCGGTGCAGGGCGAAGCCGCGGTAGCTGCCGAGCGAGTCCATCGTGGGCACGTCCTCGGTCCCGATCCAGCCCGAGGCGCCGACGCCGACACCGAGGTCTCCGCCGGCGCCGTCCGCACCGAGGTCGCCGACGACGTCGCCGAGGCGCACGCTGCGGTCGAACGTCGTCGACAGCACGGGCGACGGCGATCGCCGCGCCGGCACCTCGTCAGGCACGGGCAGGTGCCGGGCGATCACCTCGCGGAACGCGAAGAACTTGTCGGTCGGCCAGCCGGCCTCGTCGAGGGGAGCGTCGTAGTCGTACGACGTCACGTGCGACTGGTACGTGCCCTTGTGGTTGGCGCCGTTCGTGAAGCCGAAGTTCGTGCCGCCGTGGAACATGTAGACGTTGACCGACGCACCCGCCGCCAGCAGCGCGTCCAGCTCGCGTGCCGCCTCCTCGACCGGGGTCGTGTGGTGGTGCTCGCCCCAGTGGTCGAACCAGCCGTCCCAGAACTCGGAGCACATCAGGGGCCCCGTCGGCTGGTGCCGGCGCAGGGTGGCGAGCCGCTCCTCCGTGCGTGACCCGAAGCTCCCGGTCTTGTGCAGCTCGGGCAGGCTGCCCGCCGAGAGCATCTCGTCGGTGGGCTGGTCGACCGTCGTCAGGGGCACGACCACGCCGGAGGCGCGGGTCAGGTCGACGAGGTGCCTCAGGTACCCGGAGTCGTCGCCGTACGCGCCGTACTCGTTCTCGATCTGGACGAGCACGACGGGCCCGCCGTGGTCGATCTGCCGGGGCACGACGATCTCGTAGACGCGCTCGAGGAACTCGTCGACGGCGGCGAGGTAGAGCGGCTCGTCGCGGCGGACGCCGACGGCAGGGTCGTCGAAGAGCCAGCCCGGCAGGCCGCCGCCGTCCCACTCGGCGCAGATGTAGGGGCCGGGGCGCACGATCGCGTGCATGCCCTCGGCGGCGACGAGGTCGAGGAACCGGCCGAGGTCGAGGCCCGCGCTCGTGTCGAAGTCGCCGCGGCGCGGGGAGTGCGCGTTCCAGGCGACGTACGTCTCGATGGTGTTGAGGCCCATCAGCCTGGCCTTGTGGATGCGGTCGGCCCACTGGTCCGGGTGCACCCGGAAGTAGTGCAGGGCGCCGGCGACGACCCGGTGCGGGGCGCCGTCGAGCTCGAAGTGGTCGGGGCCGATCACGAAGCGCGTGCTCGTGGGGGCGGTGCTGCTGCTGATGGTGTTCCTCCGGTGGGGCGAGGGGACGTGGCGACGGGGAGGCGCGACGTGCGTCGCGCCTCCCCGCTGCGGTGGTCAGGCGGTGCTGCGGTGCTGCTGGTGGTGCTGGTCGTGCGTGTGCTGCGAAGCCCTACTCGGTCTCGACGGTGAAGCCCTGCTGCTCACCGTACGTGGCGGTGGCCTTCGCCCACTCCTCGAGCACCGGGTCGAGCGAGGTGCCGTTGGTGTAGGCCGACGACGCGCTGTCGCTGAAGATGCTGTTCGCGTAGACCTGGAAGGGCAGGTACTGCCAGTCGGGCAACACGTCCTGTGCGGCCTGGCCGAGCACCTCGTTGATCTTCTGGCCGCCGAAGTACTCGGGGGCCTCGGCGAGGAACTCGGGGTCGGTGAGGTCGGCCGTGGTGGACGGGAAGCCGCCGGCGTCGAACGAGATCTGGCGCCCCTCCTCCTCGGCGGTGGCGAACTTGGCGAACTCGGCGGCGACGAGCTTGTTCTGCGACTGCTCCATCACGGCGATCGACGAGCCGCCGTTCTCGGCGGTCGCGGTGTCGCCCTCCTCGTACTGGGGCATCGGGGCGACGCGCCACTGGCCGGAGCCGTCGGCGGCCTGGGCCTCGAGGTTGCCGGGCATCCAGGCGCCGGTGAGCATCGTGGCGATCGAGCCGTCGCCGAGGGCACGGAACCACTCGTCGGTCCAGCCCGGGGTCTGGGCGAGCGAGCCGTTCTCGACGAGGGTGTTCCAGGTCGAGGTCCAGCGCTTGGCGCCCTCGTCCTGCAGATCGATCGAGACGGTGTCGCCGTCGACCGAGTAGGGGTGCCCGCCGGCCTGCCAGATCATGCTGGTCGTGAAGCCCGCGTCGCCGGTGTCGCCGGCGATGAACTGGTTCGGGTCGGCGGAGTGCATCGTCTCGGCCGCGGCGAGGTACTCGTCCCACGTCGTCGGCACGGCGATGCCGTACTTGTCGAAGACGTCCTGGCGGTAGAACATCGCCATGGGGCCGGAGTCCTGAGGCAGGGCGTAGACGGCGTCGCCGTCGGTGACGGAGTTCCACGTCGAGGCGGTGAAGTCCTCCTCGAGGTCGCCGTAGCCGTAGCCGCTCAGGTCGGCGAGCGAGTCGCCGAGCGAGAACTGGGGGATGGCGAAGTACTCGACCTGGGCGACGTCGGGGGCGCCCTTGCCGGCCTTGATCGCGTTCTGCAGCTTCGTGTACTGGTCGGCGCCGGTGCCGACGTTCTGCACGTCGACGGTGATGTCGGGGTGCGCCTTCTCGAAGGCCTCTGCGATGGGCTCGACGGCGGGGGCCCAGGCCCACACCGTGATCGAGGACTTCTCCTTCAGGGCCGCGGCGAGCTCGTCGCTGGTCGCGGTGTCGGCGCTGGCGCCGCCTCCGGAGCCGGAGGAGCAGGCGGCCAGCGAGCCGGCCAGGGCGATGCCGAGACCGAGAGCGACGACGCGCTTCGCGGTGCGGGGGAGGTTACGGGACATGGGTGGTGCCTTTCACTTCATCGTGGAGGTGGGACGGGGGAGTGACTGTGGAACGGGAGGGGCTGTGGTGCGGGAGGGACGAGGAGGGGCGGGTCGGCGGTGCCGACGCGCGTCAGGCCTTGACGCCGCCGGCCGAGAGGCCGGACTGCCAATAGCGCTGGAGGAAGAGGAACGCCACGACGATCGGGATGATCGCGAGGAAGGAGCCCGTGATGACGAGGTTGTAGATCGGGTCGCCGCCGACGGTCGTCGACTGCGCGTTCCACTGGTTCAGGCCGACCGTCAGGGGGTACCAGCGCGAGTCGCTCAGCATGATCAGCGGCAGGAAGTAGTTGTTCCAGGTCGCGACGATCGAGAAGAGCAGCACGGTGATGAGGCCGGGGCTGAGGAGGCGGAGGCTGATGGTGAAGAACGTGCGGACCTCGCTCGAGCCGTCCATGCGCGCGGCCTCGAGGATCTCGGTCGGCACGGAGTCGACGGCGTAGGTCCAGATCAGGTAGAGGCCGAAGGGGCTGATCAGCGAGGGCAGGATGATCGCCCACGGGGTGTTGGTCAGGCCCATCTGGCTGAACATCAGGAACGTCGGGACGGCGAGGGCGGTGCCCGGGATGGCGACCGCGCCCAGCACGACCGCGAACACGGCCTTCTTGCCCGGGAAGTCGAACTTGGCCAGGCCGTAGCCGGCCAGCGTGGCCAGCAGGGTCGCGCCTCCCGCGCCCACGACCACGTAGAGCAGGGTGTTGCCGAGCCAGCGCACGAACTCGCCGTCGCCGTAGGTGAAGACGCCCTTGATGTTGTCGACCAGGGCGAAGTCGCCGCTGAACCAGAGGCCGAACGAGCTGAACAGGGCCTCCTGCGTCTTGGTCGAGTTGACGAGCAGCCAGAAGAGCGGCAGCACCGAGTAGACGAGCAGCAGGGCCATCACGACGGTGAGCAGCACGCTGCGCTTGTCGCGAGGGGCGCCGGCGCGACGCTTGCGCGCGGACGCCCCACGGCTCGGGGTGACGGTGGGCGTGCCGGCGTCGGGCGCGGCGATCGGGGTCCCGGTGAGGGTCGACATCAGTGGTCCTTCCGGGTGCCGACGAGCTGGACCACGTAGGCGACGACCATCGTCAGGACGCCCATGATGATCGCGATGGCGGCGGAGTAGTTGAACTGCTGGCCCGCGAACGACAGGTTGTAGGCGTACATGTTCGGGGTGAAGAAGGTGCTGATCGCGTTGGGCGCCAGCGTCTGCAGGATGTTGGGCTCGTTGAAGAGCTGGAAGCTGCCGATGATCGAGAAGATGATGCCGATGACGATCGCGCCGCGGATGGCGGGCAGCTTGATGTTGCGAACGATGCGGAACGGGCCGGCGCCGTCGAGCTCGGCGGCCTCGTACAGGTCGGGCGAGATCACGCGCAGGGCGGCGTAGAACAACAGCATGTTGTAGCCGACGAACTCCCACGTGACGATGTTGCCGATCGACGCGAGCACCCAGCTCTGCGAGAGCAGGTCGGGGAGGTCCCAGCCGGTGGCGTCCTCGAGGTTGCCGACGAGGCCGAAGCGGTTGCCGTAGATGAAGCCCCACATCAGGGCCGCGACGACCGCGGGCACGGCGTAGGGCAGGAAGATCGAGATGCGGAAGAACGCCGTGAAGTGCAGCCGGGCCGAGTCGAGGGCGAGGGCGGCGGCCAGGGCGACGACCAGCATGATCGGCACCTGCACGACGAGGAACAGCGCGACGCGGCCGAGCGCGTCCCAGAAGTTCGGGTCGGTGAGCGCGCGGACGTAGTTGTCGGCGCCGACGAACGAGTTGCCGCCGATCATCTGCTCCTGGAACAGGCTCAGGTAGATCGCGTAGACCACGGGGGCCACGAGCACGAGTGCGAAGACGACGAGGAACGGGAGCACGAAGCCCCAGCCGGTCCAGCGTCGCTTGTCGCGACGGATCTGCGAGCTGCTTCGGGGCGCCGGTGAGGACGCCTCCGAGCGGGTCGCGGGTGTCGACGTCGTCGTCATGTCCATCCACTTCATCGGGGTGAGGAGCCGTGAACACGCTGCCCGGGAGGGAGGGTGTTTACGTAAACATCTGGGATGCTCGCAACCATGACACCTCCGCCGTCCGAAATCAAGTCGGCATCTCGACGCGCCCCGCGCACCCGTACGGTGTCGATGGCCGACGTCGCCGCACGCGCCGGCGTCTCGTCGCAGACCGTCTCGCGCGTCTCGAATGGCGCGCAGAACGTCGAGGACGGCACCCGCCAGAAGGTGCTCGACGCGATGGCCGCGCTCGACTACCGGCCGAACAGCGCGGCCAGGGCGCTGAAGACGGGTCGTTTCCGCAGCGTCGGCGTGATCATGTTCACGCTGTCGACCCTGGGGAACATGCGCACCCTCGACGCGATCGTGACCGCCGCCTCCGGCGCCGGGTACACGATCACGCTGATGCCCGTCGCCCAGCCCACCGAGGGCGAGGTGGCCGGAGCCTTCAGCCGCCTGCAGGAGGAGGCGGTCGACGGCGTCGTCATCATCATCGAGGCGCACATGCTCGACCGGGCCGACGTGATCATCCCGAGCGGGCTGCCCGTCGTCATCATCGACTCCGACGCGGGCGACCCCTTCGTCGTGGTCGACACCGACCAGGAGCAGGGCACCCGCCTCGCGACCCAGCACCTGATCGACCTCGGGCACACGCGCATCGTCCACGTCGCCGGCCCCGACACGTCGTACTCGGCGACCCGGCGCTCGGCGTCGTGGCACGCGACGATGCGCGATGCGGGCCTCGAGCCGGAGGCGCCGCTCAAGGGGGACTGGACGACCGCCTCCGGCCACCGCCTGGGGCACGCGATCGCGAGCCGCGACGACGTGACGGCGGTCGTCGCCGCGAACGACCAGATGGCCCTCGGCGTCATGCACGCCCTGCACGAGCGGGGACGGTCGATCCCGGGCGAGATCAGCGTGGTCGGCTTCGACGACACGGACGAGTCGGGCTCGTTCTGGCCGCCGCTGACGACCGTGCACCAGGACTTCGGCGAGATCGGCGCCCGCTCGATGCGCGTCCTCCTCGAGCTGCTCGAGGGGCGGCAGCCGTCGGGCGACCGCATCGTGCCGACGCGGCTCGTGGTGCGCGAGAGCGCCGGGCCCGCGCCCGCCGTCGGCTGAGGTCGGTGCAGGTCAGCCCTGCTGCAGGGCCTCGCGGATCGCGGCCACCCCGACGCGCACCTCGTCGAAGGCGGTGCTGAGCGGGGAGAGGCCGATGCGCAGGGCGTCGGGGCCGCGGAAGTCCGGCACCACCCCCTCCTGCCAGAGCGTCGCGACGACCTCGCGGAACCGCGGGTGCCGCACCGTCACGTGGCTGCCCCGGCGCTCGTGCTCGCGCGGCGTCGCCGTCGTGACGCCGAGGGGCGCGAGCCAGGCGTCGACGAGGTCGAACGCGTAGTCGGTGAGCGCGAGCGACTTCTCGCGGATCGCCGGGAGGCCGGCCTCCTCGATCGCGTCGAGCATGTCCTGCATCGCGAGCATGCCGACGACGGGCGGGGTGCCGCTGATGAACTTGCGGATGCCCGCGTCGGGCACGTAGCCCTCGGCCATGGCGAACACGTCGGCGGCGCCCATCCAGCCCTGCACGGGCTGCTCGAGCTCGGGCAGCAGGTCGGCGCGGGCGTAGAGGAACGCCGGCGCGCCCGGCCCGCCGTTCAGGTACTTGTACGTGCAGCCGACGGCGATGTCGACTCCCCACGCGTCGAGCTCGGTCGGCACGACGCCCACGGAGTGGCAGAGGTCCGCGACGAGCAGCGCCCCGGCCTCGTGCACGATCTCGGTGATCGCGGGCAGGTCGGCGAGGAACCCCGACCGGTACGACACGTGGTTGACGAGGACGACGGCGGTGTCGGGCCCGACCACCTCGCGGACCTGCTCGGGCGTCACCCCCCGGGTCTCGTCGACCGCGAGCCAGCGGACGGTCGCGCCGCGCTCGCGAGCGATGCCCTCGACGACGAAGCGGTCGGTCGGGAACTGGTCGTCGTCGATGACGATCTCGTGCCGACCGGGACGAGCCGCCAAGGAGGCGCGGATCGCCTT
This sequence comes from Frigoribacterium sp. CFBP 13729, assembly GCF_014841875.1. Taxonomy (NCBI): domain Bacteria; kingdom Bacillati; phylum Actinomycetota; class Actinomycetes; order Micrococcales; family Microbacteriaceae; genus Frigoribacterium; species Frigoribacterium sp. CFBP 13729. The sequence goes on from NZ_JACYUR010000002.1 coordinate 360,995, forward strand.
GTAGAGCAGCACCGTCGTCGAGTCGGCCACGACGGTCTGCCCCGGGGCCGCTCCGAGGGCGGCGGCGCCGATCCGGTCGCCGAGCTCGGTGGGGAGCTGCATCCAGCGCTCGTCCCACGAGCGGATCAGGCGCGTGCCCCAGTCGCCGCGCACGAACGCGTCGAGCCGGGCCGGCGTCGCCGCCATCGGCCGGCCGAGGGAGTTGCCGTCGAGGTACGAGACGACGTCGCCCGCGGGCAGGAACAGGGCCGTGTGGTGCGCGAGCGGGTCGGCCGCGTCGCGGTGCGCACTGGCCAGCGGGTCGTCGAGCTCGGCAGGGTCGACGGGCGGGGCGGCCGGCACGAACGAGGTGGTCGAGGTCGTCGAGGCAGGGGACGCCGGGGCGGCGGCGGCGGTCGAGTCGGAGGCGGTGGTCACGGGAGCAGCTCCTGCAGGGTCGAGGCGGTGAGGACGGAGGCGCGGGCCAGCCACGCGGGATCGTCGCGTTCGTCAGCAGGCGGCGGCTGCGGCACCCACGACGCGCGCGGTGTCCAGTGTGCGCCGTCCTGTCCGGCGTCGAGCGAGTCGTCGCTGCCGAGGGCGGCGAGCAGCGCCTCGCGGCCGAGGCCGACGCGCTGCAGCGCCCGCAGCTCGCGCTCGTTCACCCCGGCGGGCAGGTCGCCGTTGCCGAGGTCGGTGCCGTAGAGGACGTGGCCGCCCCGCTCGCGGAACCCGCGCAGGTTCGCGATCGCCACCTCCTGCGCCTCGTCGCCGCGGTGGATGTCGAGCGTGCTGATCCACGTGCCGTCGGCCGCGCGGTCGAGCAGGTCGTCGGGCAGCAGCTCGCTGAACGGGGCGTGCGCGAACCGGAGCAGTCCGGCGTCGAGCGCGCGGCGCACCTGCCCCGAGCCCTGCACGTGCGCCACGGTCAGCAGCCCGACCCGGTCGGCCGCGACCGCGATCGCCCGCAGCACGTCGTCGTCGAGGACGGGCCCGACGTCGCTGTTGAGGGTCAGCTTGACGACGGAGGCGCCGAGGTCGCGCATCCGCACGACGGCCCGCTCGGCGTCGGCGGCGTCGGCGACGACGACGGACGCGTCGTCGGGCGCCCAGCCCGCGCGCGACGGGTAGCCGCCGGGAGGGCAGAGCAGGCCGCCCGCGACCTGCACCTCGGGCCAGCCGACGTCGACCCGGCCCCGCTCGGGCCAGAGGGCGGCGACGTCGGGGCTCCAGCCCAGGTCGAGCACGCGGCCGATGCCGCCCCGCACGAGCTGCTCGGGCTCGACCAGGCCGAGGTGCACGTGCGAGTCGGTGAAGGGCGAGAACAGCGTGCCGGGCAGGTGGGGCAGGTCGGCGTCGTCGCCGTGGCCGGGGTCGACCGCCCCGACGAGGTGGATCGCGGTCGGCGACACGCGCACGACGCTCGGGCCGTGCCACCTGCCCGACCAGACCCGGTCGACGGTGACGAGTCGCGCCTCCTTCTGCATGCCCCCACCGTACGGCCGGTGGGTCAGCCCGGCAGCACCGCCCGGCTCGCCCGGGTCACGTACGGCAGGCGGATCAGGTCCGCGCGACGGGTGTCGGGGTGCGTGTCGAGCAGCTGGCCGACGTCGCGGAGCACCTGGGCGCGGTCGTCCTCCGAGAGGGTGATGACGTAGCTCCGCGACGCGATCATGGCGAGCAGCTCGTCGCGGCCGAGCTCGTGCACCCACGGGAAGTCGCGGCGCTCGATCGGGGCGAAGGGCTCGCCGACCGTGGGCGCGTCGGACGACATGTCCCGCTCGGCAGGGGAGTGCATCACCGTCGAGAGCTCGGCGAGCCAGGGCACGGTCTCGTCGCGGATGTTCCAGAGCAGGGCGAGCGTGCCGCCGGGGCGCAGCACTCGCGCGACCTCGGGCACGGCGGCCCGCGGGTCGACCCAGTGCCAGGCCTGTGCCACGAAGACGGCGTCGACCGACGCGTCGTCGAGCGGCATCGACTCGGCCGACCCGGCGAGCGACCGGGCCTCGGGCACGGCCAGCTCGAGCGTCGCCCGCATGCCGTCGCTCGGCTCGACCGCGGTGACCTGCTCGACGCTGGGCAACAGCACGCGGGTCAGCTTGCCGGTGCCCGCGCCCAGGTCGACGACGTGCCGCGCGCCGAGCGGCAGCAGCCACTCGACCGCCTCGGCGGGGTAGGAGGGGCGGCCCCGTTCGTAGACGTCGGCCGCCTGGCCGAACGAGGAGGCGAAGGGGGTGAGGGGGTTGGCCGGGTCGAAGCCGTGCGCGTGCGTGGTCGGGTTCACGCGACCACTGTCGCATGACTCACGGCGTCACACGGCTCCGTTACGCGCCGTCTCCGGAGCACCATGGCTGCATGACGCAGACACCTCCGCAGCCGCTCCGTGTCGTCGCCGTGTCGGGCACGCTGAGCTCGCCCTCGAAGACGGACGCGCTCGTCGACGCCGTCCTCGACGAGCTCGCCCTCGTGCTGCCGATCGAGCGGCACGTGATCCGCGTGAGCGAGCTCGGGCCGCTCTTCGCCGGCGCGCTGACCCGGGACCAGCTCGACGAACGGGTCGAGCGCGAGCTCCGTGCCGTCGAGGGCGCCGACCTGCTGATCGCGGCCTCGCCGGTCTACCGCGCCTCCTTCACGGGGCTCTTCAAGCACTTCTTCGACTTCGTCGAGCAGTACGCGCTGGTCGACGTGCCGGTGCTGCTCGCGGCGACGGGCGGCAGCGAGCGGCACGCGCTGATCCTCGAGCACTCGCTGCGGCCGCTCTTCGGCTTCTTCCAGGCGCTGACGCTGCCCCTCGGCGTCTACGCTCACGCCAGCGACTTCACCGATCGCCGCGTGACGGCGCCGCTGCTGCAGGAGCGCATCCGGGCCGCCATCGCCCGGGGCCTGCCCCTGATCCGGTCGAGCGTCGACGAGAAGCGGCGGATCGAGCGTGCGGTCAGCGGCGTGGGCGACGAGCTCGACGCGCTCCCGACGCCGACCGCGCAGGACGCGGCGCCGGTCCGGCTCTACAGCTGACGGCCCGCTCTGGGGGAGGTGGCCCCCGCCGTCGTGTGATTAAGGTGGAGCGTGCCTGACCAGACCCCGACTCCCGAGACCACGCCCCGCGACGTCGCCGTCGCCCGCGCCGAGATCCGCGACGACGAGGCCAAGCGCGTCATCGGCATGCTCACGGCCGGCGAGCTGCCGAGCCGGGCCGCCCAGTGGGTCGCCGACGGGGTCGACGACGACGCGGCACGCGAGCTCGCCGCCGCGACCGGGCGCACCGAGGAGGAGCGGGTCGGCCTCCTGGAGCGACTCGCCGCCGCCCAGGGCCTCGCCTTCCCGACCGCGCGCGAGGCCCGCGCGCACCACGGCCAGAGCGTGATCGCGTCGATGACCGCGTCGTCCGCGGCGGGCGACTCGCTGTCGTTCTCGAACTCGTTCAGCGACACGATCGAGGAGTCGGTGCGCGACTCGATCTCGCGGCTGTTCCCGCGGCGCAGGAAGTAGGTTCGCCGGTCGCCCGGACGACCTCCCCCGATCGTCGTTCCGGACCATGCTCGTTCGTGCGCTCTGAGAAAGCCACTATTGACATTTCTCATTGTAATTCTTAGTGTCATGATCGTTCGAGCGACATCGCTCGACGGATCGTGCAAAGGAGCACATGGATGAAGAAGACCATGACGACTGCCGCGTCCGCGGCTGCCGCGCTGACGCTCGCCGGAGCACTGCTCGTGCCGACGAGCGCATCTGCAGCGGAGCCGACTCCTGCTGGCGTCGAGCATGCCGTCAGCGGGAGCGCGCTCGTCCCGGCTGATCGGCTGGGACTGCTCACGACCGAGATCAAGGAAGGCGGCCAGTGGACGTACGGGGTCGACAACGGTCTGTACTCCAACTACTGGCACAAGCACCGCTCGCACGGGTCGAGTGTCATCAACGGCAACGGCCAGAAGAACTCGAGCAGCGACGTCCGAGGCGGACTCTGGTCCCACTCGAGGATCAACAAGACGATCGCCGGCAACACGGCCTACTGGCGCATCCGATGACGTCGTCGTCGATCGAGGGGGCTCGTGGCTCTGGGCCGCCGGTCGATCGGGCTCCCGCATGGTGGTGAAGATCGGCGTCTCAGCGGCAGTCGTCATCGTCGCCGTCCTGTCTTTCCTCTTCGTGCGCACGAGCGACGAGGTCGTGCCGGTCGGCACCAGGACGACCCTGACCATCTGGGACGTCGGCGACGTCGATCGTGACGATGTCCTGGGTGTCCTGGAGCAGTCGACGTCCGAGCACGGCGTCGAGATCGTCAAGATGCTGGAGAGCACAGCGTCCGCCTCGGGAACGACCACCAGGGAGCTCTTCGCCCTCGACGCCGCCGTCGTCGGGCGGGAGGGGAGTCGCCTCAGCCCCCATCCCGACTTCGGACGGCGCATCCGGACTCGCTGGGTCGACATCGCAGAGCTCTCGAGCACGAACGTCCAGGGCACCTACGTGAGCCGTGCCGACGAGGTGGCCCTTCGCCCGGTCGCCGACGATCTGGCAGCACGGGGCATGGACGTCTCGACCAAGTCGATCGGGGCGACCAGCCTGGTGATCTGGGCCCTCTACGCCGTGCCCTTCGTACCCCTGGCCGCTGGGGCGGTCGCGTGCCTCGGGGCAGCGGTCGTCCACCGTTCTTCGACGCGTCGACGCGCCGCGGCCCTCGTCCTCACCCAGGGGATGAGCGGGGCGGCGGACGCGGTCCGGGTGCTCAGGGACGACGTCCGCCTCGTCGTCGTCGGCACGGCCATCGTGCTGCTCGCCTCGGTGCCCGTGCTCGCGGCGTACAACGGCATGGCACAGTGGCCGCGCTTCGCCGGCACCGTCGTGATCGCCGAAGCTGGCCTGTGCGTCGGCCTCGCCTCGATCGGCGCTCTGGTGGCCGCGGCGACGCGGATGCGAGACGTGGAGGGTGCGCTCCTCGGTCGGCGTCCCTCGCGACGGTCGGCTGTGGCGTCGGTCTCGGGCCACGCGCTGGCGTCGGGACTCGTGGTCGTCGTTCTCGGCGCCGGATCGGTCGCGGCGGTCGGTGCGGCAGCCGGCAGTCTCGACCGGGAGTCGTGGTCTCACGCCCTGGAGTGGCACCGGCTCGCGTTCTTCTCGACCAACGACGAGCTGAGCCGCTCCGAGCAGTCCTTCGCGGCCGTCGCGAGGCACGAGGCAGCAGCCGGCGAGCTGCTCGTAGCCGTCAGCCCGAGCTACGTCCACGCGGGCCACGGGCCCTACGAGGGCAACTCGCTCACGGTCTCTGCGGACTTCCTCGACGACCAGACCGTGCTCGACCAGGCAGGGCGTCCCATCCGGCCCCCGCAGCTGGATCCCGGCGCTCTGACGCTGCTCGTGCCCCGTTCCGTCTCGGAGGACGGGGGGCCGTGGCGGGCCCAGTGGGCAGACTGGCTCGAGTGGGAGCTGTCGGACCACGGTGGCTCGCCCCGTCCTGACGTCGACCCGCCCGTGAACGTGCTGGTCATCGCCGACGGTCAATCGGTCTTCACCTACGGGACGGCTTGGGGCGAGGAGTCCAGCCACCAGCGGGACGCAGTCGTGGCGGTGCTCCCGACGGCCGTCGACGTCGTGTCCGACGCTTGGCTCGCGAGCAACATGACGTCAGGCGGCGTCCTGTTCTCCGACCCCGCGTCGGTGCAGCGCCAGCTCGACGCCGCTGGACTCGACGAGCAGATCGGGTCCATCGACCGCGCGGCCGACGTCGCAGCGGTCCGCATCGCCGAGCAGTCGCGCGAGCTCCGTGACGTCCTGGCCGTCGCCGCACTGGCCCTCGTCGTCGTCGTGCTCTCCGCCGTGATGACGGGCGCCGCACTCGCCGAGCGCGGGCGTCGCCGGGACGTGGTCCTGCTGACCGCCGGCGCAGGACCGTTCCGAACGGTCCTCCTGCCCGCAGTGCTGACGGGCTCCGTCGTGGCGGCGGTCGTCGCTGCCGTGCAGGCGCTCGGCCTCGTCGAGGGCGCGGGCGCCGTCGTCGCGGGCGCGGGCGCGGCCGTGGTGGTCATCGACGTCGTCGTCATCTCGGCCGTCCTCGCTGTCCATCGCTCACGGATCCGCGCCGACACCCTCAACCGACCCTGACCGCGCCGAGCCATCGGCCCCGAGAGGAACCTCATGCCTCCTGATCTCGACACCTCGGGCACCCGTCCCGCTGACAAGGCCGTCCACGCCGGACCGACCCCGCTGGTGAGGGCGCGAGGCCTCACCCGCCGACGTGGTCCCCGGACGCTCTGGGACGACCTGACCTTCGACGTGGCCCCCGGCGCCTCGGTCGCGGTCACGGGACCGAGCGGGTCCGGCAAGACGAGCCTGCTCTCCTGCCTCGGCCTGCTCGAGAGGGTCGAAGCCGGCACTCTCGAGCTCGCGGGCGCCGACGTCACGCGCATCTCGCGCGCGACTCGACGGTCGCTGTTCCGCGGCACCGTCGGCCATCTGTTCCAGAACTACGCCCTCGTCGAGGACTGGACGGTGGCCGCCAACGTCGACGTCGCGTTCATCGGAGAGCGGACGACCCGCGGTGCCCGCGTCGAGCGTCGTGAGGCTGCTCTGGAGCGGGTCGGGCTGGGCGGCTACGACCGCCGTCGTGCCCACTCGCTCAGCGGCGGAGAGCAACAGCGGGTCGCCCTGGCTCGCCTGATCGTCCGCGCCCCCCGAGTCGTGATCGCCGACGAGCCCTCCGCAGCGCTCGACTCCGACAACGTCGACGTGGTGCTCGGGGTGCTCGACGACCTCCGCGTGGCAGGGTCCGCCCTCGTCGTCGCCACCCACGACGACCGCGTGGTCGCGTGGTGCAGCGACACCCTCGACCTCCGGCCCGTGAGCGGCTGAGCCGACGACGACCGGGGCCCGCGCGCGACCAGCGCCCGCCCGCGGACAGCGCCTGCGTGCGACGAAGGCCCGGGCGCACCTCGCGCCCGGGCCCTCGCGCAGTTCGGCTCAGGCCTTCGCGACCTCGAGCTCGACGACCGCCCAAGACAGGGCAGGCAGCGTCAGGCGGGCGCTGCCGCCGTCGACCGTGACGCCGTCGAGCGGCACGAGGCCGACGGCGTCCTGCGCCTGCTCGGTGTTGGCGGTGAAGCGGTCGCCGCCCTCCGGGACCGCCAGCACCTCGGCACGGACGACCCGGCCGTCCGCGAAGCCGCGGAGGACGAGCTCGACGTCCGCCGCCTCCTCCAGTCCGCGGTTGGCGAGGAAGAACGCGATGCGCCCCGTCTCCTCGTCCCACGTCGAGCTGACGTCGACGAGGTCGGCGTCGCCGTACTTCGGGGTGTCGATCTTGTCGCTGGTGACCTGCGTGCGGAGGATCTCGCCCTGGGCCAGCGCCGCCATGCGGGCGAACGGCCAGAAGATCGTCTGGCGCCAGGCGGGCCCGCCCTGCTCGCTGCGGATCGGTGCGATCACGTTGACGAGCTGGGCCTGGTTGGCGATCTTGACCCGGTCGCCGTGGCGCAGCAGCGAGTTGAGGAACGTGCCGACGACGACCGCGTCGGTGACGTTGTACTGGTCCTCGATGAGGCGCGGGTGCTCGACCCAGCCCTTCGAGACGTTGTGCGGCTGGTCGTCCGTGTCGAGGCCGGTCTGGTACCAGACGTTCCACTCGTCGAACGAGATGTGCACCTGCTTGTCGTGCTTGCCCGCGGCCTTCACGCCGTCGATGGTCGAGACGACCTCCTCGATGAAGGCGTCCATGTCGACGGCCGTCGCGAGGAAGCTCGTCGCGTCGCCGTCGTGCTCCTGGTAGTAGGCGTGCATCGAGACGTAGTCGACCTCGTCGTAGGCGTGGGTGAGCACCTCGTGCTCCCAGGTGCCGAAGGTCGGCATGCCGCGGCCCGAGCTGCCGACCGCGACGAGCTCGATGCTCGGGTCGACGAACTTCATCGCCTTGGCGGCCTCCTGGGCCAGGCGGCCGTACTCGGTGGCCGTCTTGTGGCCGATCTGCCAGGGGCCGTCGAGCTCGTTGCCGAGGCACCAGAGCTTGATGTCGAACGGGTCGGCCGCGCCGTTGGCGATGCGGCGGTCGCTGAGGGCGGTGCCGCCGGGGTGGTTGGCGTACTCGACGAGCTCGCGGGCCGCGTCGACGCCCCGGGTGCCGAGGTTGACGGCCTCCATCACCTCGACCTCGGCCAGCTTCGACCACTCGACGAACTCGTGCAGGCCGAACGCGTTCGACTCGACGGTGTGCCACGCGCCGTCGAGACGGCGGGGGCGCTGGTCGACGGGCCCGACGCCGTCCTCCCAGTTGTAGCCGGAGACGAAGTTGCCGCCGGGGTAGCGGACGACGGTCGCGCCGAGCTCCTTGGTGAGGGCGAGCACGTCGCGACGGAAGCCCTTCTCGTCGGCGGTCTCGTGGCCGGGCTCGTAGATGCCGGTGTACACGCACCGGCCCATGTGCTCGACGAACGAGCCGAACAGGCGGCGCGGCACGGTGCCGATCGTGAACTCGCGGTCGACGGTGATGCGGGCGGTGGTCATGGTTCTCCTTGGTAGAGGGGGAGCGGCGTGCTGGCGGGTGGTCGGTCGGTCAGGAGGTGCGGATCGAGGAGGCGCGGCGCGCGCACCGAGGAGGCGCCGGCCGGGCAGAGGGGGCGCTGGTCGCTACTGCCCCCCGAAGCCGGTGGTCGAGATGCCCTTGATGATCTGCCGCTGGAAGAACAGGAACACCAGGATGAGAGGGAGTGCCGCCAGGATCGCCGCGGCCATGTTCTGCGCGTACTGGATGCCGTACGCGCTCTTGATGGTCTGCAGCCCGACGGGCAGCGTGAGCAGCGACGCGTCGTTGGTGACGATGAAGGGCCAGAGGAAGTTGTTCCAGGCTCCGATGAACACGAAGATCGACACCGCTCCGAGGATGGGGCGCGACAGGGGCAGCAGGATCGTGAAGAAGACCCGGATGCGTCCGGCGCCGTCGACGCGGGCCGCGTCCTCGAGCTCGATCGGCACCTGGTCGAAGAACTTCTTGAGCACGAAGACCATGGCGGGCGCGATGGCCTGCGGAAGGATGATGCCCCAGTACGTGTCGACCATGTCGAAGGCGAGCATCTGGTAGAACAACGGCACGATCAGCACCTGCGGCGGGACGATGATCGACGCGATCGTGGCCACGTAGAGCCACTTCTTGCCGCGGAAGTCGAGCCGCGAGAACGCGTAGGCCACGAGGGCCGACGTCGCCACGACGATCAGCGTGATGGCGATCGACGTGAGCAGGCTGTTGAAGAGCCAGGTGGGGATGTTGCCCTGCTCGAGGATCGCCCGGTAGGCCTGCAGCGTGAAGCCGCCCGCCGGCAGCCAGGTCTGCGGCGTCGCCGCCGCGTCGGCCTCGCTCTTGAACGACGTGGCCAGCGACCAGAGGAACGGCAGCAGCCAGAGCACGGCCAGCACGACGAGGACGACGATGCTGAGGACGCCCATGACGCCGAAGCGCTGCTTGCCGGGTGCGTGGCCGTGGCTGCCGCCTCCTCGGCTCGGGCCTCGGCCTCGGTCGGCTGTGGGGGCTCGCAGGTCGCCGCCGGGCGCTGCGGCGGGGGCGACGGCAGGTGCGGTCATCGCTGGGCTCCCTTGCGGTTGCGGGCCGTGATCGAGAACTGGGCGATCGAGATGACCACGATCACGGCGAAGAAGATGTACGAGATGGCGCTGGAGTAGCCGAACCGGTAGCCGGTGAAGCCCGACTCGAAGATGTACTGGACGGTGGAGCGCGTGGTGCCCGCCGGCCCGCCGTTGGTCATCTGGTAGATCTGGTCGAAGACCTTGAGCGACGCGAGCACCTGCAGGATGACGATCAGGCCGGTGGTCGGGCCGAGCTGCGGGATCGTGATCGACCAGAGCGAGCGCCAGCGGCCGGCGCCGTCGAGCGAGGCCGCCTCGTACTGCTGGTCGGGGATGTTCTGCAGGGCCGCGAGGTAGAGCAGGAAGTTGAAGCCGACCGTCCACCAGACCGTCGTGGCGACGACGGCGATCATGGCCGTGTCCGGGTCCTGCAGCCAGGCGGGCTGCGGCAGCCCGAGGGTGGCCAGCACGTTGTTGATCGGGCCGAGCGTCGGGCTGTACAGCTGGATCCAGAACAGCGACACGACGGTCGACGCCAGCAGGTACGGCAGGAAGAAGCTGAGCCGCCAGAGCCACTGGCCCGGCAGGCCCGTGTTGACCAGCAGCGCGAGCACGAGCGCCACCGCGACGAGCGGGATCGTGCTGAGGATCGTGAACCAGAAGGTGTTGAGCATCGAGCGCCACATGGCGCCGTCGGCGAAGGCCTCGGCGTAGTTGGCGACGCCGATCAGCTCGCCGCCCTGGCCCGTGAGGCTCTGCCCCGTGAAGCTCAGGTACAGGCCGTGCAGGAGGGGCCACACGAGGAAGAGGGCGAACAGGATCGTGAACGGGGCGGCGAAGCCCCAGCCGATGCGGTTCTCCTTGTGGGCGCCGGGGCGCATGCGTGTGCTGGTGCTGCCGCCGCCGGTGCCGCCGGCACGCGTGCGGCTGCCGGTGGTGGCAGGGCTCCGGTCGGCGGGGGCCGCCGGGGTCGTGACCGTCGTGGTCGTCACAGATCGACTCCTTCGTCGTCGTGCAGGGCTGGGTCGTCAGGGAGGGGGAGGAGGAGCTGCTCGGCTCACACCGGGGCGGGGCGGCCGAGCTGCGTGTTCACCCGGTCGACGAACCGCTTCATGCCCGTCGCCGCGTCGTCCTTCGCCAGGATGACCGACTGGATGCTGTCGAGGAAGTACGTCTGGAAGTCCGACCCCGAGCCGGTGAACCAGGCCGGCGGGTCGTAGTTCAGGTACTCGGCCGCCTCGGCGTAGTGCGCCTGGGGGATCAGGTCGGCGTACTCGCTGCTGTCGACCACGGGCCCGTACGCGGGGATGTGCCCGGCCTCGGCCCACGAGATCGAGTCCTTGAGGATGGTCGAGACCATCTTGTAGACGTCCTCGCGCTTCGCCTCGTCGACGGTGCTCTGCCGGGGCAGCACGAACGCGTGCGAGTCGGCGTAGACGGCGGGGGTGCCGAACAGCGTGGGGATGATGCTCGCGTCGTAGGGGATGCCCGACGCGGCGGCGCTCGGCACCTCCCACACGCCGGTGAAGAGCATGCCGCTCTCGCCCGAGACGAACTCGGCGATGCCCGACTGGATGTCGCTCGCCTCGGCCATCACGGTGCCGTCGGTCATCTGCTGCATGAACTCGAGGGCGGTGACGGCCGCCTCCTCGTCGTACTCGACGGTCCCGCCCTCGCGGAGCTCCATGTCGGCGCCCTGCTGCTTGTAGAACGTGTAGAACATGCGCCAGAGCTGGGCGCCGTCGTTGAGGTACCCCCACGAGGCGCCGTGCTTGCCGGTGACGGCCTGCATCGCGGTCGCGACCTCGAGGAACTGCTCGGGGCTCGTGATCTCGGCGAGCTGCCCGTCGGGGCCGAGGACGCCGGCCTGGGCGGCGATGTCGGTGTTGTACAGCAGGATGAACGGGTGCGAGTCGAGCGCGACCGAGTACAGCTGGTCGCCGCTGAAGCCGGCCTCCCAGACCGCCGGTGCGAAGTCCTCTTCTCGGAGGCCGTACGAGGCGAGCTTCTCGACGTCCCACGGGTCGAGCAGGCCGCCGGGCGCGTAGCCGGGCACGCGCGACGCGTGCATGATCGCGACGTCCGGGGCGCGGCCGCCGGCCGACGCCATGGCGAGCTTCGTGTAGTACGGCGTGCCCCAGGCGAGCACGGTCTGCGTCGCGTGGAACTCGGGGTTCTGCTCGTTGGCCTGGTCGACGAGGGCGGACATCTTCACGCCGTCGCCCCCGCTCAGCAGGTGCCAGAACTTCAGCTGCTCGACCGTCGCGCCGGAGGCGGTGGTCGCGCCGGTCGCACAGCCCGAGAGGGCGGTGGCCGCGAACGCGGTGCCGAGCAGGGCCGCACCGCCGACGAGGACGCCGCGGCGGCTGAGGCCGGCGCCTCGGGCTGCGGTGCCGGGCGGGGCGGCCTCGGCTCGGCTGCGGGCGGGGTGGTCGGGCAGGGTCATGTTCACTCCTTCGTGACGTGTGACTGCTCGCACTATTCCATCGTTGTAATCCCGACGCAAGAGGCAGCCGGCAGGTCGTCGCGCATCGGCCCGGAGCGGCCGGCGACTGCCGGGTGGACCTTGCCCTCAGGAGGTGTGGACCGCGACAGTGGTGCGGTGACCGTTCCCCGCGTGCCGACGACCGCCTCCTCGACCGACGTGCTGCGGCTGACCGCGTTCGCGGACGGGCCGGGCGGCGGCAACCCCGCGGGGGTGGTGCTCGACGCGTCGGTGCTCGACGACGTGCGGATGCAGCAGATCGCCGCTGAGGTCGGCTACGCCGAGACCGCCTTCGTCGTCGACCGAGCCGTCGGAGGCGACGACCGCGTGGTGCGCGCCCGCTACTTCTCGCCGATCGCCGAGGTTCCGTTCTGCGGACACGCGACGATCGCGACGGCCTTGGCCCTCGCCGACGAACGGGGGACGGGGGCGTTCCGGTTCGAGACGGCCGTCGGTCCGGTCGTCATCGAGACCACGCAGGAGGCGGTGGCCGGGGGAGGGAGCGAGCTGCGCGCCTCCTTCACCAGCGTCGAGCCGCGGACTCGTCCCCTGGCCGACGCCGTCGCCGACGAGCTGCTCGACCTGCTCGCGCTCGACCGCGACGACCTCGACCCGGCGTGGTCGCTCGCCGAGGCGTTCGCCGGCAACTGGCACCCGGTCGTGGCTGTGCGGTCGCTTGCGGTGTTCGACTCGTTCGGGTTCGACCCCGGTGCGGTCCGCGAGCTGATGGACCGGCAGGGCTGGTCGGGCACCGTGACGGTCGTCTGCACGGAGGGCGTCGATCTCGACCTCGCCATCGCTGCAGCCGTCGCGACCCGCGGAGCCGACGCCGAGCTGCCCGCGATCGAGGCCCGCAACCTGTTCCCCGTCGGCGACATCACCGAGGACCCGGCCACCGGGTCGGCGGCCGCCGCCCTCGGGGCGTACCTGCGGGCTGGCGGCCTGCTCGCGCCTCCTTCGCGGTTCACGGTGCGGCAGGGCCGGCACGTCGGACGTCCGAGCCTGCTCGTGGTCGACGTGCCCACGACCGGCGGGATCACGGTCGGCGGCACCGCGGCCCTGATCGTCGGGTGACGCGCCTGGCGTCCGCGGTGCGNCGGGGGTGCGGTGCATCGGAGGGGGTGTGGCGCGTCGTCGCGGTGCCGCGCGGTCGCGGCGCACCGCGGGTCAGGCGCGGGCCGCCGTGCTCTCGCGCCGCACGATCTCGTGCGGGATGATCGCGAGCTCGGGCGGCCGGTCGCGGTCGGCGATGCGCGCCGCCAGGAGCTCGAGCGTGCGCTCGGCGAAGAGCCGCTTGTCGAGGCGCACGGTCGTGAGCGGCGGCAGCGTGAAGCGGCCGTCGGCGATGTCGTCGAACCCCGCGACCGACACGTCGTCGGGCACCCGCAGGCCCGCCGCCCAGAGAGCGTGCACGGCGCCGATCGCGAGCGAGTCGGTGAAGCAGAAGAGCGCGTCCGGCGGACCGGCGGCGGCGAGACGCCCGCGCACGGCAGCCGCGCCCGCCTCGGGCGACCACGATCGGCACGACCACCGCAGCGCGGGGTCGACGGGCAGCCCGGCCGCCTCGTGCGCCTGCTGCCAGCCGAGGGTGCGCGCCCGTGCCGTCGCGCTGTCGAAGCCGTCGCCCGAGCTGCCGAGCACGGCGATGCGCCGGTGCCCGAGCTCGATCAGGTGCGTGGTCATGTCACGGGCGGCCGCGACGCTGTCGACCCTGACCTGGTCGACGAGGCTCTGCTCGACCTCCCCGATCACGACGACCGGCGGCAGCGACTCCGCGCCGACGATGGCGCTCTCGTCGAGGCTCACCGGGTTGAGCACGAGACCGTCGACCAGGTGCTCCTTGCCCCTCAGCAGCAGCTCGCGTTCGCGCTCCGGGCGCATGCCGGTCTGCTCGAGCTGCACCGACCAGCCGCGCTCGTGCGCGACCTCGACGAACCAGTGCGACATCTCTGCGCTGTACGGCGTCGTGAGGTCGGGGAAGGCGAGCGCGATGGAGCCCGTGCGGCCGGTGCGGAGCCCTCGTGCGCTCAGGTTGGGCACGTAGGCGAGCGCGGCCACCGCCTCCTCGACGCGCGCCCTGGTCTCGGCGCTGACCCGGACCGCGCCCGTCACGACGTTCGAGACCGTCTTCGGAGAGACGCCCGCCCGGGCGGCCACGTCCTTGACCGTCGCTCGCATCCGCCCAGGCTAGCGCCGCGCCGCACGTCGGACGCGAACCAGCGGGTGGCGGCTACGCCGAGGCGAGCACCTTCGCGATGCGCTGCAGCGACACGCTCTCGCTCGGCCGCAGGTCCTGTGCGAACAGGCTGATCCGGAACTCCTCGAGCATCCACCGGGCGCGCACGAGCGGGGGAGGCGCCCCCTCGACCGGCGGGAACGCCCCGCCCGCCGCCTCGTACCGCTCCGTCGCCTGCTGCACCTCGGTCAGCCACGCCCGGTCGCGCGACGGCGCCTCGAGCAGCTTCGCCGTGCGGCGGGTGATGCCGACGAGGTAGACGGGCACGCGCTGCAGCTGCTGGAGGCCGGTGGCCGAGACGAAGCCCGGGTACACGAGGCGGTCGCGCTGCTGCCGCATGTCGGTGAGCGCCGTGAGCAGCGACATGTTCGTCGCCGCCTTCATCGCCTTGTCGGCGTCGCGGGCGGCGGTCAGGGTGCGAGCCACGAGCGAGACCGTCTGGAACATCTGGTCCATCACGGCGCCCGACACCCGGTCGCGCACGGTGAGGAACTCCTTCTTCGTGTACAGCTGCCCGTCGGGCTTCACCCGGTGCAGCACGTCGTCGACGACCGCGACGAGGCAGTCCGCGAACAGCGCAGACGTGTTCTGGTACGGGCTGGTCGCGAGGATCAGCTTCTCGGGCGCCGTCAGGTGCTGCTGCACGTAGGCGACGGGGCTCGGCACGGCGAGCATGAGCAGGCGTCGCACGCCCCTCGGCGTCTCGCGCGCCTGGTCGGCAGGCGTCGCCATCAGGCGGATAGCCACGGAGGCGCCCTCGTCGACCAGCGCCGGGTACGCCCGGATCACGGTGTCGCCGTGTCGCGTGTCGACGACGGTCGGCAGCTCGTCGAAGTCCCACGAGGTGAGGCCGCTGCGCTCGATGGCGTTCGCCGGAGCGGCGGTCGCGGCGTCGGGGCGACCGCCCTCGGGGCCGCCGCGTCCTCGTCGACCGCGCCCCGCGCCTCCTGCGCCTGGCCCCTGGCCCTGCGTGACCCGTGCGACGCTCTCGCGCATGTCGTCGCTGAGCCGGTGCTGCAGCTCGTCGAGCGACTTGCCCGCGCCCACCGTGCGGCCGCGTTCGTCGACGACCGCCCACGTCACGCGCAGGTGCGCGGGCACCCGCTCGAGGTCGAAGTCGGCGGCGTCGACGGGCGTGTACGTCAGCTTCTTGATCACGGAGGCGAGGGTCGCGGTGAACGACTCGGCGACGTCGTGCGGCGGCTCGGCCGGCAGCTCGGCGGTGATCTTCGACGCCCAGTCGGCGGCGGGCACGACGTTCTTGCGGATCTGCTTCGGCAGCGACTTGATCAGCGACGTCACGAGCTCGTCGCGGAGGCCCGGCACCTGCCAGTCGAACCCGGCCGGCCGGAGGCGCGCCAGCAGCGGAAGGGGCACGACCACCGTCACGCCGTCGTCGTCGGCACCCGGCTCGAACTTGTAGCGCAGGGTGAGCGTCTGGTCGCCCTGCCGCCACGTGCTCGGGAACCCGGCCTCGTCGACGTCGGGCTCGTCGTCGCCGAGCAGGTCGGCAGCGGTCATCGTGAGGAGGTCGGGGGTCTCCTGCTTCGCCTTGCGCCACCAGCCCTCGAAGTCCCGGGTGCTCGTGACCTCGGCCGGCACGCGGCGCTGGAAGAACTCGAACGCGGCGTCGCCGTCGACGAGGATGTCGCGACGGCGGGTGCGCTCCTCCACCTCGGTGAGCTCACGGATCAGCTGCTGGTTGGCCTTCTCGAACGACTGTCGGCTCTCCCAGTCGCCCTCGACGAGGGCGTGCCGGATGAAGAGCTCGCGGGCGTAGCCGGGGTCGATCCGCGAGAACTGGATGCGCCTCCTCGGCACGATCGGGACGCCGTAGAGCGTCACGCGCTCGTAGGCGACCACCGAGCCCTGCTTCTTCTCCCAGTGCGGCTCGCCGTAGCTGCGCTTCACGAGGTCGGGGGCGAGCGGCTCGGCCCAGGCCGGGTCGATGGCGCCGTTGACGCGGGCGAACAGGCGGCTCGTCTCGACGAGCTCGGCGCTCATGATGGCCGCGGGCTGCTTCTTGGCGAGCGAGCTGCCGGGGAAGACCAGGAAGCGCGTCTGTCGGGCGCCGACGTAGTCCTTCTTCTGCGGGTCGAGCAGGCCGATCTGGCTGAGCAGGCCGGCGAGGAGGCTGCGGTGCACGCCGTCGGGGTTCGTGCTGCGCTCGCCGACGTGCAGCCCGAGGGGCTTCGCCGCCCGCAGCAGCTGGCGGTAGACGTCCTGCCACTCGCGCACGCGCAGGTAGTTGAGGTACTCCTCCCGGCAGAGGCGCTTGAACGCGTTGCCGGTGAGCTCGTCCTTCTTGTCCTCCAGGTGGTTCCAGAGGTTGAGGAGCGTCATGAAGTCGCCCTGCGGGTCCTTGAACCGGGCATGCGACTCGTCGGCCTGGGCGCGACGCTCGAGCGGGCGCTCGCGCGGATCTTGGATGCTGAGCGCCGCGACGATCGCGAGCACCTCGCGGGTGGTGCCGTGCACCTTCGACTCGACGGCCATCCGGGCCAGGCGGGGGTCGATCGGCAGGCGCGTCAGCTGCTTGCCGACGCGGGTGATCTGGCCGCCCTGGGTGACGGCGCCGAGCTCGCGCAGCAGGTCGAGGCCGTCCTTGATGCCGCGGCTGTCGGGCGGCTGGAGGAACGGGAACGCCGCGATGTCGCCGAGGCCGAGCGAGATCATCTGGAGGATGACGGCGGCGAGGTTCGTGCGGAGGATCTCGGGCTCGGTGAACTCGTCGCGCTTCTCGAAGTCGGTCTCGCTGTAGAGCCGGATCGCGATGCCGTCGCTCGTGCGGCCCGAGCGGCCGGAACGCTGGTTCGCGCTCGCCTGCGAGATCGCCTCGATGGGCAGGCGCTGCACCTTCGCGCGGGTCGAGTAGCGGCTGATGCGCGCGGTGCCGGCGTCGATCACGTACTTGATGCCCGGCACGGTCAGGCTCGTCTCGGCGACGTTGGTCGCGAGGACGATGCGACGCCTGGTGCCGGCGGTCGAGCTCGGCTGGAAGACGCGGTGCTGGTCGGCCGCGCTCAGGCGGCCGTAGAGGGGCAGCACCTCGGTCTGCGGCAGGTTGCGCGCGCGGATCGCGTCCTCAGCGTCGCGGATCTCGTTCTCGCCGCTGAGGAACACGAGCACGTCGCCCGAGCTCTCCCGGGCCAGCTCGTCGAGGGCCTCGTTGATGCCCTGCAGGTAGTCCTTGTCGTCGGCTCGCTGCCTCGGGTCGCCGGCCCGCGCCTCCTTGGCTCGCCGGGCTGCGGCGCCGGGGCGGCCGGGCTCGCCGCGGCGGCGCCCGTCGTCGCGTCGGGAGTCGTCGCGTCGTGCAGCCTGGCGAGCCGGGGTCGGGGCGTCGTCCAGCTCGTCCAGGTCGTCGACGTCGCGGTCGTCGTCGGCCGTGGTGTCGTCGGCGACGAGGGGCCGGTAGCGGATCTCGACCGGGTAGGTGCGGCCCGAGACCTCGACGATAGGCGCACCGTCGAAGTGCTGCGAGAACGACTCGGGGTCGATGGTGGCGCTCGTGATGATCAGCTTGAGGTCGGGCCGGCGCGGCAGCAGCTGCTTGAGGTAGCCGAGCAGGAAGTCGATGGTGAGGCTGCGCTCGTGCGCCTCGTCGATGATGATCGTGTCGTACCGCTTCAGCTCGCGGTCGAAGTGGATCTCGTTCAGCAGGATGCCGTCGGTCATCAGCTTGATCTGCGTGTCGGCGCCGACCTTGTCGGTGAACCGCACCTGGTAGCCGACGAGCCCGCCGACCTCCTCGCCGAGCTCCTCCGCGATGCGCTCGCTGATCGTCCGTGCGGCGATGCGGCGCGGCTGGGTGTGCCCGATGCTCGTGCGGCCGAGCTCGAGGCAGATCTTCGGCAGCTGCGTCGTCTTGCCCGAGCCCGTGGAGCCCGCGACGATGACGACCTGGTGATCGCGGATCGCGGCGGCGATGTCGTCGCGTCTCTGGCTGACCGGCAGCTCGGGGGGATAGGTGATGGTGGGCGACATGAGCCCTCCATCGTAAGCCGCGCGGGCCGGGGAGCGCTCCCCGAAGTGGTCCCTCCCCAGGGGCGCAGGTGCCCAGCGCCGTCCCCGTCCCCGGGCGGGACGAGGAGGCGCGGGTCGGCCGGCAGGGCAACCTCGCTCCCATGTCCCCCACGAACCGCCTGCTCGCCGCCTCCTCGTCCGCCGCCTCCCTCGGTGCGGCCTCGCCGCTCGCCGTCATGACCGACCCGCTCTGCGTCTGCGTCCTCGACGTGCTCGAGCACGGTGCGCGGGCGGCCTCGCAGCTCGTCGCCGAGGCGTCGCGACGGCTCGGGCCCTCGGCGGGCGGCCCCGCGTTCGTCGCCTCTCGCGTCGCGCTGTTGGTCGCGTCGGGCTTCGTGGAGGCCAGCGAGCCGCCGCCCGGCTCGGCCGTCGGGGCCGAGACCGTCCTGTCCGTCGCCGAGCGGCGCTCGTGCGAGCTGCTCGACGCCCTGGCGGAGGCGGTGGCCGAGGTCCGCGACGCCGGGGACGTGCAGCAGGAACAGGACCTCGTCGATGCCCTCGAGACCGCGTGGGCCGCCCGCGACGGCCGACGCTCGGGCCTCCGCGGCGTGGACGAGTTCCGCGCGTCCGAGGCCGGACGCCGCCATGCGCGTCGAGTCGCCGAGGGGACGCTCGGCCAGCCGGGCTCGCCCTTCGCCGCCGGGTGAGGGAAGGCGTGTCCTTCTTCGGTGTGCTGCTGCTGCGGCCTGCGGGCTCTCGGGTGTGGGGGTGTGAAGGCGCTCTGGCTGTTCCGTCACGGAACGGAGCGACCATGCCGCGGGGCGAGGTGCTGCGAGTGCTGATCCGTCACGAGACGGAGCGACCATGCTGCGGGGCGAGGTGCTGCGAGTGCTGATCCGTCACGAGACGGAGCGACCATGCCGCGGGGCGAGGTGCTGCGAGTGCTGATCCGTCACGAGACGGAGCGACCATGCCGCGGGGCGAGGTGTCGCGAGTGCTGATCCGTCACGAGACGGAGCGACGACGCCGCGGGGCGAGGTGCTGCGAGTGCTGATCCGTCACGAGACGGAGCGACCTTGGACGACGTGAACCGTCCTGCTCTCGACGCCGATGCGGCCCGTCGTCGCGACGACGGGCCGCCCGGCAAGGAGCAGGACGAACGCGGTGCGTCGCCCACGGCGCGTCGTGGACGCCCGGGTCGTCGCTCTGCCGGAGCGAGGGCGATGCACCCGTTCGAAGTGCTCGGCGACGTGACGAGGCGGGAACTGGTGGAGGTGCTCGCGATCGGCCGGCAGACGTCGGGCGACCTCGCGAGCATCCTCCACGAGCGACGCGCCGTGGGGTGGTCGAGCGTGTCCCAGCACCTCGGGGTGCTGCTCGAGTCGGGCTTCGTCGTCGTCGAGCAGGACGGCCCCCGGCGCTGGTACCACCTGCGCGACGACTGGCTCGACCTCGTCACGGCGGGGCTCGACGAGCTGCGACATGCCTGGGACGAGGGCGCGTCGTCCCGAGAGCTGGGCGCCGGTCCTGCAGTGATGGCTCGACGGATCCGGTCGGGCGACGTCGTCCTCAGGGAGCCGGGCGATCCGGTGCCGCCGCTGCGGGACGCCAGGCGGGGACGCAACGGACTCGACCTCAGTGCCCGCGGCGTCGGCCGGAGCCACTGGAGCGACGACGCCGACGGCAGCAGCGACCTCGACTGACGCGGCCCTGTCCGGGTTCCGTTCCGTCTCGGATCAGGCTGGGTTCCGTTTCGTGACGGATCAGGTTGGGCGGCCCTCGTCCGTGTTCCGTTCTGTGACGGATCAGGCCGTGAGCGGCCGAGACCAGGGGGAAGGGGCTGTTCCGTCTCGTGACGGATCAGGCTCAGCAGAGAGTCCCCTCCTCTCGCGGGCCGACGGCCCGGCTCGGAGCAGCGACTTCCGGTCCCGGTGCCGAGCGGGTGGCCCGGGGCCGAGTGTTCTGCGCCGGACGCGGGCCGATGTCTGCGGTCCGGACGATGATGAGCCGGTGTCAGCCGTTCACCCGACGCTCCCGTCACCGCAGCCGTCCCCCCTGCCTCCCGTGGCGCCGCCGTCCCTCGGCGCATGGGGGCTCGACGTCGTCGACGAGCTGCTGATCGTCGGCGGGCTCGACCCGGACGCCGCCGTCTGGCAGGTCCGCGACCGCTCCGGCGACGACTGGGCCGTGAAGGCGACCCGGCGCGACTGCCGGTTCGGCCTCGCGCTCGCCGCCGCCCTCGGCCCCGACTCCGGCGTCGTCGCCCCGCTGCCCACCCGGACGGGCGACCACTGGTCCGAGCGCGACGGGGTGCTCGTCTCGGTCTCTCCCTGGGTCCTCGGCGACGACGCCGCGGAGGACGGCCGGGGCCTCGACCTCGACCAGTGGGCCGAGCTGGGCGCCGTCGTCCGTCGGGTGCACGACCAGCCGCCTCCGTCGTCCGTCGCCCCGCTGCGGCACGGCGTCAAGCGGACCGGCCGTCGGGCCCGCGTGCGCCTGCGCGACCTCGACGCCCGCTTCGTCGGCGCCGGGCAGGCCCCCGGCGTCGACCCCGAGCTGGCCGAGCTGTGGCACGTCCACCGCGACCGGCTGCGTCGTCTCGAGACCACGGCGCTGCAGCTGAAGGAGGCGCGGGGCACGACCGCACGCGTGTCCTGCCACGGCGACCCGCACCTCGGAAACGTCGTGGTCGACCCGGCCGGCCGCCCCTGGCTCATCGACCTCGACGAGGCCGCAGTCGCTCCGCGCGAGGTCGACCTCGTGCTCGTCGAGCTCGGCGTGCTGCCCGGGCTGCCCGTCGAGCCCGAGCACCGCGCGGCGTTCCGCGGCGGGTACGGCGACGACGTGCGGCTCGACGACGACCGCATCACGCGATTCGGCTGCGTCCGCGCCCTGGAGGACGTCACGGCGGTCTTCGCGGCGCTGGAGGGAGCACACTCTCCGCAGCACTCCGACGACCCGGTCGGGGTACGCGCTGGTCTGGACGCCCTGCTCGGCCCGAGCGGGCTCGTGTCGCTGGTCGAGGAACGCCTGTCCCGCTCGTCACCCCCGACCGGCCGGCCGAGACGCGACACCTGACTCACGGCACCGACCACCGCAGCACCGATCACGCCGCC
The DNA here is from genome assembly GCF_014841875.1 of Frigoribacterium sp. CFBP 13729. Classification (NCBI taxonomy): domain Bacteria; kingdom Bacillati; phylum Actinomycetota; class Actinomycetes; order Micrococcales; family Microbacteriaceae; genus Frigoribacterium; species Frigoribacterium sp. CFBP 13729. Next base: position 382,335 of record NZ_JACYUR010000002.1, read on the forward strand.
ACCGATCACCACAGCACCGATCACCACAGCACCGATCTCGACAGCACCGACGCCAGGAGAAACGACATGACGACCCGACGCACCACCCGACGCACGACCGCCGCGGCCGCGGCCACCCTCGCCCTCGCCGCCGGGCTCTCCGGCTGCAGCGGCTTCACGGGCGGCGGCGGCGACGACGACGCCGACGGCGCCCTGACCTTCACGACCTGGGCCAGCGAGTCCGAGCAGGACAGCTTCGAGAAGCTGGTGGCCCAGTTCGAGAGCGAGCACGACGGTGCGACCGTCGACCTCAACGTCGTGCCCTACGACCAGATGTTCTCCAACATCGACGCGCAGCTCTCGACGGGCGACGCCCCCGACGTCTTCCGCGTCGACTACGGCAACCTCGGCGTCTACTCGAGCCAGGGCCAGCTGCTCGACCTCACGGGCCAGATCGACGACGAGGACTCGTTCCAGCCCGCGATGCTCGAGGCCGTCTCGTACGACGGCGCGCCCTACGGCGTGCCGCACCAGACCGACGTCTCCGCGCTGCTCGTCAACACCGAGCTGCTCGCCGCAGCCGGCCTCACCGACCTGCCGACGAGCCAGGCGGACGCCTGGACGTGGGACGAGTTCGGCGAGGTGGCGACGAAGCTCCGCGCGAGCCTCCCCGCCGACCAGTACCCGTTCGGGGTGAACTGGCAGCAGGGCGGCACGCCGCGCTGGCTCAGCTGGCTGTTCCAGGCCGGCGGCGCCCTGCTCGCCGACGACGGGACGACGAGCGAGATCGACTCTCCCGAGGCAGCGGAAGCGCTCGGCTTCACCCAGTCGTTCTTCGAGCAGGGGTGGGTGGCGCCGAGCAGCAGCGTGAAGTCGACGACGTACGCCGACACGGAGTTCAGCGAGCAGACGACGGCCATGGCGTTCGTCGGGTCGTTCCTCGTGCCCGAGCTCGCGGACACCGACTTCGACTGGACGGCCGTGCCGATGCCCGTCGACGAGCGCGGCGCGACCGACCTCGGCGGCAACGCCCTCGTCGCGACGGCCGACACCGACCAGGGCGAGCTCGCGACCGAGTTCCTGAACTTCATGGCCTCCGCCGACGCGATGACCGAGTTCTGCGCGGCCACGAACGAGCTGCCGACCCGGACCGACATCGACGCCTCGTCCATCGACTTCGCCGTGCGGCCCGACGTCATGCCGGTCTTCGTCGACCAGGCCACGACCATCGAGCCGAGCGACGTCAAGCAGCTGACCTCGCCGTACCTCGCCGAGATCACCGTCGCGATGCAGGACCAGCTCGAGGCGGCGTTCACCCAGGGGCAGTCGGTCGACGACACCCTGAGCGCCCTGGACGAGGCCGTCGGCCAGGCCACCGACTGATGACGGCGCTGCCGGGTGCGCGCCGTCCCGGACGACGCGCCGCCCGCCTCCGGGAGAACCTGGTCGGCTGGGCCTTCATCGGGCCGAACCTGGTGCTGCTGTCGGTGTTCCTGCTCGTGCCCATCCTCTGGGCCGTGCAGCTGTCGTTCCAGGAGACCCGCGGTTTCGGCGACCCCGAGTGGGTGGGCGCCGCGAACTACGCCCGCATGGTCGCCGACCCCGTCTTCTGGCAGACGCTCGGCAACACGGTGCTCTTCACCGTGGTCACCGTGCCGGTCGAGATGGCGCTGGGGCTGGGGCTCGCGGTCCTGCTCGACGGCGTCCTGCCCGGGCGACGCACCTGGCGGACGATGCTCGTGCTGCCGATGGTCATCTCGGGCGTCGCCAGCGCGATGATCGCCGTCATCCTGTTCACCGAGGCGAACGGCCTCGTCAACAAGGTGCTGCGCGCCCTCGGGCTCGGGTCGGTGCCGTGGCAGTCGGACGGCGCGCTCGCGATGGTCTCGGTCATCGTCACGATGATCTGGCTGCGCGTCGGCCTCAACATGATCATCTACCTGGCGGGCCTCCAGTCCGTCTCGCCCGAGCTCTACGAGGCCGCCGAGCTCGACGGCGCCGGTGCCTGGCAGCGCTTCCGCTCGATCACCGTGCCGCTCGTCGGGCCGTCGACGTTCTTCCTGCTCGTGCTCAACGTGATCGCGTCGTTCCAGGTCTTCGACCTCGTCTTCGTGCTCACGGGCGGCGGCCCCGGCTACTCCACGTCGGTGCTCGGCACCTACGCCTACCGCAACGGCTTCCAGATCCGCGAGCAGGGCTACGGCGCCGCGCTCGGCGTCGTGATCCTCGTCGTGACGCTGGCCTTCACGGTCGTGCAGTGGCGCACCAACCGCACCCGCGACCTCACGGAATGACGAGGAACAGAACGTGACCACACCCCAGTCCGTCGCCGACGCCCCTGCGGCCGGCGCACCCCGCAGCACCGTCCGCGGAGCCGATCGGGTCGCCGGCGTCCGTACCCCGCGCAGGCGACCACGTCGGCGCGGCGGATTCGTCGCCCTCCGCACCGTCGTCGCCGTCGTGGCGTCCGTCGTCGTCGCGTTCCCGCTGGTGTGGATGCTCGTCGTGGCGTTCTCGCCGCGGGGCGAGGTCTTCGGACGCGGCCTCCGCCTCCTGCCCAGCGCCCTGACCCTGGAGAACTTCGAACGCGTGCTCGAGCGGTACCCCGTGGGTGCGTGGTTCGGCAACTCGATCGTCATCGGGGTCTTCGTCACCGTGCTGACGGTCGTCGTGAGCCTGCTCGCCGGGTACGCCTTCGCGCAGCTCCGCTTCGTCGGGCGCACGGCGGTGTTCCTCGTGTTCCTCGCGACCCTGATGATCCCGGTGCAGGCGATCATGGTGGCCCAGTTCCGGCTGGTGAACGGGCTCGAGATCTACGGCACCTACTGGGCGGTGATCCTCCCGTCGGCAGCCACGGCGTTCGGCGTGTTCCTCGCGCGCCAGTTCATGCTCGGCATCCCGCAGGAGCTGATCGAGGCCGCCCGTCTCGACGGTGCCGGCCCGATCAGGGTGTTCACCCTCATCGTCCTGCCGCTGAGCGGCCCGTTGGTCGCCGTGCTCGTGCTGCTCACCCTGCTGGGCAGCTGGAACGACTTCGCCTGGCCGCTGATCGCCCTGAAGGACCCGGACCTCTACACGCTGCCCGTCGGGCTGCTCTACCTGAAGGGCCAGACCAACCCCGACTACAACGGGATCATGGCGCTCGCCGTCATCTCGGTGCTGCCGATGGTGGCGCTCTTCCTGGCGTTCCAGCGGTTCTTCGTGCAGGGCTTCGTGCGCAGCGGGGTGCGGTAGCGGCGAGGGGCTCGGGCCGGCCGGGCTCCCGGCGGTCCGCCGTATGATCCGACCAGGATCACCACTCGTCAACGGAGACGGAGCACACCCGGCATGACCTCGAAGACCACAGTCACGAACGCACCAGCCACCGGCCCTTCCACCCCCACCGGCCACGCGACGGCCTCGGTCGCCGCGATCCTCAGCGAGGCGGCCGCCCGGTGGCCCGACGACGTCGCCGTCGTCGTCGGACCGCAGCGCACCACCTACCGCGAGCTCTGGCAGCAGTCGCTCGCCTACGCCGGCGCCCTCCGGGCCCGCGGCGTCAGCGAGGGCGACCGCGTCGCGATGCTCGTCCCGAACGTCGCCGACTTCGCCCGCGTCTACTACGCGACCCTCGCGCTCGGTGCCGTGGTCGTGCCCGTGCACGCGCTGCTCAAGCGCCACGAGATCGAGTACGTGCTGGGCGACAGCGGGTCGTCGCTGCTCGTCTGCGCGGCGCCGCTCCTCGCCGAGGGCGCGGCCGGGGCTCAGCTGGCGGGAGTGGACGTCGTGACGGTGCTCGCGCCTCCGGCGACCGACGCCGGCACCGCCGTCGTGCCCCCGGCGCCCGACCGCCTCGAGTCGCTCGCCGCCGAGGCCGAGCCGCTGACGACCTACGTGCCGCGGCACCCGTTCGACACGGCGACGATCCTCTACACGAGCGGCACCACCGGCCAGCCGAAGGGCGCCGAGGGGTCGCACTTCGCGCTGCTGCAGCAGGTCGACACGAACCTGATGAGCACCTTCGACATGCGCCGGGGCGACGTGCTGCTCGGCGCCCTGCCCCTGTTCCACACCTTCGGGCAGACCTGCACGATGAACACCGGGTTCCGGGCCGGCGCGACGATCGTCATGCTGCCGAAGTTCGACGGCGACGCGGCGCTCGCGGCCATGGTCGAGCACGGCTGCGAGGTGTTCATGGGCGTGCCGACGATGTACATGGCCCTGCTCGACGCCGCGACGCGGTCGGAGGCGCGACCACCGCTGCGGTACGCGATCTCGGGCGGCGCCTCCCTGCCGCTCGCCGTGCTGGCGAAGTTCGAGCAGGTCTACGGCGCCCCTGTGCACGAGGGCTACGGGCTGACCGAGACGTCGCCGGTGGCGACGTTCAACCACGTCGGCCGGCCCCCGCGGCCCGGCACCATCGGCACCCCGATCTGGGGCGTCGACGTCGAGGTCGCCGACTCGTCGGTCGAGGACAGGATCGTCCTGCTGCCGCACGGCGAGATCGGCGAGATCGTCGTCCGCGGACACAACCTGATGAACGGCTACCTCGACCGGCCCGAGGACACGGCGAAGGCGATCGTCGACGGCTGGTTCCGCACGGGCGACCTCGGGACCAAGGACGACGACGACTACCTCACCGTCGTCGACCGGACCAAGGACATGATCATCCGCAACGGCTACAACGTGTACCCGCGCCAGGTCGAGGAGGTGCTCGCCCAGCACCCCGACGTGACCATGGCCGCCGTCTTCGGCGTGCCGCACGAGACGCACGGGCAGGAGATCGAGGCGGCCGTCGTGCTGCGCGCCGGCGCGACCGTCGCGCCCGAGGAGCTGGTCGCCTTCGTCTCGGACGAGATCGCCGCGTACAAGTTCCCCCGCGTGGTGCACGTCGTCGACGCGCTTCCCCTCGGCCCGAGCGGCAAGGTGCTGAAGCGCGACCTCGTCGCGCGGTTCGGGGCGCAGGAGGCGGCCGTCACGCCGTCCTGACCGCTCGCGCCCCCGGCACGTCCCGTCCGAGGCCCTCGGCGGGGTCGGTACGATCGGCGCGTGATCGGCATCGTGCTCGCGGCACTGCTCTGGGGCACCACCGGCACGGCGGCGAGCCTGCTCCCCGCGTCGGTCAGCCCGCTCGCGACGGGCGCGGCGACCATGTGCGTCGGCGGCCTGCTGCTCGCGCTGACGGCGCCGAGGCAGGCCGCGGCGGTGCTCCGAGGAGGCGGTGCCTCCTGGCGGTGGGTCGTCCCGGGAGCGCTCGCCGTCGTCGCGTACCCCCTCGCGTTCTACTCGTCGATGTCCCTGGCCGGGGTCGCCGTCGGCAACGTGGTCTCGCTCGGCACGGCACCTCTCTTCGCGGCGCTGCTCGAGCGGCTGCTCGACCCGGCCGCGCGCCGGCGACGGCTCGATCGGCGCTGGGCGGCCTCGGCCGGCGCGGCCGTCGCGGGGGTGGCGCTGCTCGCGGTCTTCGGGCACGACGAGCAGCCCCGCGACTTCGGCTTCGTCGCCGGTCCCGGTCAGGCCGCGGCCGCCGGCCTGCAGACCACGTCGACGTTCCTGGCCGGGGTCGCCCTCGGCCTGCTCGCCGGCCTCGCGTACGCGACCTACACGTACACGGCAGGCCGCCTCCTCGATCTCGGGCACACGGCGCGCGGCTCGATGGCCGCGCAGTTCGGCGTCGGGGCGGTCGTCCTGCTGCCGGTGCTGCTGCTGACGGGGGCGCCCATCGTCGAGACGGGCCGCTCGGTCGGCGTGCATCTCTATCTCGCGCTCGGGCCGATGTTCGTCGCGTACCTGCTGTTCGGGGCGGGGCTCCGCACCGTGTCCAGCTCGCGGGCCACGACGGTCACGCTGCTCGAGCCCGTCGTCGCGACGCTGCTCGCGGTGCTGGTGGTGGGGGAGCGGCTGGCCCCGCCGGGGTGGCTCGGCCTCGCGCTCGTCCTCGCCGGGGTCGCGGCCGTCGTCACGTCGCGGCCGACGCCGTCGATGCCGCCGCCGCCGCCGGAGCCCGATGCCCCTCGACGGTCGGTCGGCTCCGACGCCTAGGGTGGGTCGGGTGATGCTCATCGACGTGCACGTCCACCGTTCCGACGACCCGCTCGCGCGGCACGACGAGCTGGCCCACCGGCTGGCCTCGGTCGCGGTCGACCCCGTGGCGGTCGACGACGACGTGGCCGAGATGGTGGTCAACCGCGTCATCGACAACGCGGCCGTCGCCGTCGCGAGCCTCGGTCGGGCACCCGTCGTCGCGGCCCGGGCACAGGCCGCCGCTCGGCTGCAGCACCGCGCCCGGCACGCCGGAGCCGCACACGGCGGCAACGGACACGGCGACAGCCGCGCCGACACGGCCGACCGCCCGGAGAGCACCCTGCGTGCCGCGGGCCCGGCCGGCATCGCCAGCTCGGACGCCCGCAGCCCGCGCGCCGGCTCGACCGTCTTCGGCCTCGACCCCGAGCTGCGCGTCCAGCCCGAGTGGGCTGCCTGGGCGAACGGCGTCGCCGTGCGCGAGCTCGACTACCACGACACGTTCCTCGCCGCCGAGTACTCGCACCCCGGCGACAACATCCCGCCCGTGCTCGCCGTCGCGCAGCACGTCGGCGCCGACGGCGAGCAGCTGGTCCGCGGCATCGCGGCCGGCTACGAGCTGCAGATCGACCTCGCCCGCGCGATCAGCCTGCACGCCCACAAGATCGACCACGTGGCGCACCTCGGCCCGAGCGCCGCCGGCGGCATCGCGGCGCTGCTCGGCCTCGACGTCGAGCGCACCGCGCAGGCGATCGCGCAGGCGCTGCACACGACCACGGCCACGAGGCAGTCGCGCAAGGGCCTCATCTCGACCTGGAAGGCCTACGCGCCCGCCTTCGCCGGCAAGCAGGCGATCGAGGCGATCGACCGGGCGCTGCGCGGCCAGACCAGCCCGAGCCCGATCTGGGAGGGGGAGGACGGCGTGGTCGCCCGCCTGCTCGACGGCCCCGACGCGCGCTACTCCGTGCCGCTGCCCGGACCCGGCGAGGCGAAGCGCGCGATCCTCGACAGCTACACGAAAGAGCACTCGGCGGAGTACCAGGCCCAGGCCTGGATCGACCTCGCCCGCCGTCTCGGACGCGAGCGGCCCGAGCTGCGCGACCCGGCCGCGGTGCGGAGCATCGTCCTGCACACCAGCCACCACACGCACGTGGTGATCGGCTCGGGCGCCGGCGACCCGCAGAAGTACGACCCGACCGCCAGCCGCGAGACGCTCGACCACTCGATCCCGTACATCGTCGCCGTCGCCCTGCAGGACGGCGAGTGGCACCACGAGCGCAGCTACGCGCCCGAGCGCGCGCAGCGCCCCGACACGGTCGAGCTCTGGAGGCGGATCACGACCGCCGAGGACGCCGAGTGGACCCGGCGGTACCACTCGGTCGACCCGGACGAGAAGGCGTTCGGCGGGCGCATCGAGGTGGAGTTCACCGACGGCTCACGGCTCGTCGACGAGATCGCGGTCGCCGACGCGCACCCGCTCGGCGCACGCCCGTTCGCGCGCGAGGACTACGTGCGGAAGTTCCGCACGCTGGCCGACGGGGTGCTGGCGCAGGAGGAGGTGGAGCGGTTCCTGGGGATGGCGACGCGCCTCCGCACGCTCGAGCCGCACGAGCTCGCCGGGCTGACGCTCACGCCCCCGGCGGGCTCGCTCGACCAGGCCGACGCGGCCTCGCCCGACGGGCTCTTCTGATGCTGTACTCGACGACGACCCCGGCCGAGAAGCGGCGCCGGCTCCGCGAGGCGCTCGCCGGTGACCGGCTCGTGCGCCTGCCCGGCGCGTTCAACCCGCTGAGCGCGCGGCTGATCGAGCGGAAGGGCTTCGAGGGCGTCTACGTGTCGGGCGCGGTCGTCGCGGCCGACCTCGGGCTGCCCGACATCGGCCTCACGACGCTGACCGAGGTCGCGACCCGGGCCGGCCAGATCGCGCGGATGACCGACCTGCCGACGCTCGTCGACGCCGACACGGGCTTCGGTGAGCCGATGAACGTCGCCCGCACCGTGCAGACGATGGAGGACGCCGGGCTCGCCGGCCTGCACGTCGAGGACCAGGTGAACCCCAAGCGCTGCGGCCACCTCGACGGCAAGCAGGTCGTCGGCCTCGACACGGCCGTCAAGCGGGTCCGCGCCGCCGTGGAGGGGCGCCGTGACCCCGACTTCCTCGTGATGGCCCGCACCGACGTGCGCGCGGTCGAGGGCTTCGACGTCGCCGTCGACCGAGCGAAGGCGCTCGTCGACGCGGGCGCCGACGCGATCTTCCCGGAGGCGTTGACCGGCCTGGCCGAGTTCGAGGCCGTCGCCGAGGCGGTCGACGTGCCGGTCCTCGCGAACATGACCGAGTTCGGCAAGGGCGAGCTGCACACGACCGAGCAGCTGCGGAGCGCGGGGGTGCGGATGGTCATCTGGCCGGTGACGCTGCTGCGCCTCGCGATGGGCGAGGCCGGGCGCGGGCTCGACGAGCTCGCCGCGACCGGGACCCAGGCGCGCCTCCTCGACCGGATGCAGCACCGTGCCGACCTCTACGACCTCGTCGACTACGAGGGCTACTCTGCCTTCGACGGCGGCGTGTTCGACTTCACGGTCGAGCGCTGAGCCGCAGCACGACCGGCGGCGCACGCAGCACGACCCGTGGCCACCGCAACACGACCCGCTCCACCTGCCGGCACCGCCGCCGGCGCACCTCGCCTCACCTCACGAAGGAGTGACCATGAGCGACACCCTCACCGCACCTCCCGCGCCCGAGCTGCACAAGGGGCTGGCCGGGGTCGTCGTCGACCGGAGTGCGGTCTCGTCGGTCGACGCGGCCAGCAACTCCCTGCTCTACCGCGGCTACCCGGTGCAGCAGCTCGCCGCCTCGTGCGAGATCGAGGACGTCGCGTTCCTCCTGCTGCACGGCGAGCTGCCGACGCCCGAGCAGCGGTCCGCCTTCGACGCCGAGCTGCGGGCCGCGCGTCCCCTCGCGCCGGGGCTGCAGCACGTCATCGACCTCATCCCCACGTCCGCGCACCCGATGGACGTCGTCCGCACCGCGATCAGCGCCCTCGGCGCCGCGGAGCCCGAGCCGAGCAGCGCGCCCGGCGTGCACGACCCGGCCGCCACCCGCCGACTCGCGACGCGGCTCTTCGGCGCCCTGCCCGCGGTCATCGCCTACGACCAGCGCAGGAGGCGCGACTTGCCTCCCGTGGCGCCCCGCGACGACCTGGGCTACAGCGCCGACTTCCTCCGGCAGGTGTTCGGGCGCGAGGCCGACGACCTCGACGTGCGGGCGTTCGACACGTCGATGGTGCTCTACGCGGAGCACTCCTTCAACGCGTCGACCTTCACGGCACGGGTCGTCGCGTCGACGCTGAGCGACCTGCACTCGTCGATCGTGGCCGCGGTCGGCGCCCTCAAGGGCCCGCTGCACGGCGGGGCGAACGAAGCCGCCCTCGAGCTGCTCGTCCGGGTCGCCGACGAGGGCGGTGCCGAGGGCGCTGCGGCCTGGCTCGACGGCGCCTTCTCGCGCCGCGAGAAGATCATGGGCTTCGGGCACCGCGTCTACAAGAACGGCGACAGCCGGGTGCCGACCATGGAGGAGGCGCTGGCCGGCCTCGTCGACCGGGCCCGCGCCTCCGGCGACTCCCGGGTCGACCAGCTCGCCGCCGTCTACGACGCGCTGGCCGCCGGGGTGCTCGAGCGCAAGGGGCTCAAGCCGAACGTCGACTGGCCGTCGGGCTTCGCGTACCACCTGATGGGCTTCGACACGGCGGTGTTCACGCCGCTCTTCGTCGCGTCGCGGGTGCTCGGCTGGAGCGCCCACGTGATCGAGCAGCGCGAGGCGAACTCGCTGATCCGGCCGCTGTCGCACTACGACGGCCCGGCGCTGCGCGACGTGCCGGCGCGCGGCTAGCCGCACCCGCCGCTGCTACCTACCTCCCCCCGCGCCAGAGTCCGCCGCCGAACCGCATTCCGAACCATGAACCGCGTTTTATCGCGGTTCATCGTTCGGAACGCGGTTCATCGTGCGGCAAGACGGAGCCCGCGCCGCAGTGCTCGCACGCGCCTAGCGTGGAGTCATGACGAACCGACTCGCCGACGCCGTCAGCCCCTACCTGCGCTCGCACGCCGACAACCCCGTCGACTGGTGGCCGTGGGGCCCGGAGGCCTTCGCCGAGGCAGCCCGGCGCGACGTCCCGGTGCTCGTCTCGATCGGCTACTCGACCTGTCACTGGTGCCACGTCATGGCCCGTGAGAGCTTCAGCGACCCCGAGCTCGCGGCGCACCTGAACGAGCGGTTCGTCGCGATCAAGGTCGACCGGGAGGAGCACCCCGACGTCGACTCCAGCTACCTGGCCGCCGCCTCGGCCTTCACCCCCCAGCTCGGCTGGCCCCTCACCGTCTTCACGACGCCTGCCGGCCAGGCGTTCTTCGCCGGCACGTACTTCCCGCCGCAGCCGGTCCAGGACCACCCGGCGTTCCGGCAGGTGCTCGACGCCGTCACCGAGGCATGGACGAGCCGCCGCGGCGAGGTGGACGCGACCGCCCGCGGGGTGGCGGCGGCGCTCGCGGCCCAGCCCGCGCCTCCTGCGCCCGGCTCGGTCGAGCTGCCCTCGGCCGCGGCTCTGTCGCACGCGGCCGCCCGCGTCGCCGCCGCCGAGGACGTCGAGCACGGCGGGTTCGGCGGCGCCCCGAAGTTCCCCGTCGCGCCGGCCCAGCTGGCACTGCTGGGGCTCGGCGCCGGGGGAGACCGTGACGCACTCGCCCTCGCCTCCCGGACCCTGCGGCGCATGGCGTCGTCCCCGCTGCGTGACCCCGTCGAGGGCGGCTTCTTCCGCTACTCGACCCGGCGCGACTGGGGCGATCCCCACTATGAGCGGATGCTGTACGACAACGCACTGCTGCTGACCGCGTACTCGCGGCTGGCCCTGCTCGAGCCTGCCGACACAGTCAGCGACGGCACGGACGAGACCGCAGGAGGTGCGGGTCGCGGACCTGCGCCTGCCCTCGGACCGCTCGAGGTCGCGGCGGGCATCGCGGGGTTCCTGCTCGCTCGCCTCCGCACGCCGCGCGGCGCCTTCGGCTCGGCTCAGGACTCGGAGAGCACGATCGACGGTCGCCGCGTGGAGGGCGGATTCTACGCACTGGACGCCGTCGAGCGCGCTCGGCACGAGGCGCCGCCCGTCGACGACAAGGTGCTGACGGGCTGGAACGGCCTGGCGATCGCGGCCCTCGCCGAGGCCGGCGCTCGACACGACCGCCCGGACTGGGTGGCGGCCGCACGCGGGGCCGCGGACGTGCTGCTCGACGAGCACGTGACCTCCGACGGGCGGCTGCGGCGCGCCTCCTCGTCGACCGGGGTGTCGGAGGCGGTGGCCACGCTCGAGGACCACGGCATGTTCGCCGAGGGCCTGCTGCAGCTGACGCTCGCCACCGGGCTGCCCCGGTACGCCGTCGCGGCGAGGTCCTTGATGTCTGCCTGCCTGGTGGACGAGGAGGGGGTCGTGCCCTTCGCGGCGCCGGCGGGGCCGGACCCCGTCCTGAGGTCACAGGGGACGGCGCTCGCGGCCGACCCGTCCGAGGGCGCCTACCCGTCCGGGGTCGCCGCGACGGCCGTCGCGGCGCTCACGCTCCACCGGCTCACGGGGGACGCGCGCTGGCGCCGGGCTGCGGAGCGGGCCGTCGGCCCTGCCGCCGACACGGCGCTCGACTCGCCCGTCGCGTACGGGACGACGTTCTCGCTGCTCGCGGAGCTCGCCGCGCCGTCCACGCAGCTCCTCGTCGTCGAGCCGTCCGTCGTCACGCCGGCCGTCGCGGCCCAGGTCGAGGGTGAGCTCTCGGCTGCGCCGGGGGAAGCGCAGCCGGTCGTGATCGACCTGGGAGCTCGAGCTCGTCGCACCCTGGGCCCCGGCGTCCTCGTGGGGGTCGTCGACGAGGACTCCGCCGTGGCGCTGGCGGACGCCGGGTTCGAGCTCTTCGCAGGTCGCACCGCCGTGCGGGGCCACGCGACCGCGTTCCTCTGCCACGACTTCGTCTGCCGGCTGCCCGTCACCGGCGTCGTGGAGCTCGACCGTGACCTCGCCGAGCAGGCGCGGTCGCTGGCGTAGGCGCAGTCGCGGTCGCGGTCGCAGGCGCAGGCGCAGGGAGTGCAGCGCTGGCCCGGGCGGCGGGCTGACGACCGCGTCGTGCCTCGCCGCGGGTCAGGCCGCGAGCGACTCGAGCGGTGCGTCGTCGTCGCCCGTCCACTCGTCGAGCGAGCCGTCGTAGAGGGCGACGTCGTCGTGCCCCACGAGCACCAGGGCGAGGGCGTCCGCACTGGCCGCGATGCCCTGGCCGCAGTAGACGACGACCTTCTCGGCCTCGAGCACCGGCGCGAACGCCGCCTCGAGCTGCTCGACCTCGGCGAAGTGCAGGGTGTCGTCGACGAGCTCGGTCGACGGCACGTTCACGCTGCCGGGGATGTGGCCCCGCCGGGGACGTGCGCCCGCGACGCCGTCGAACTCGGCACGGGGCGAGCCGCACACCAGCGCCGCCCGCTCGTCGCCGCGCACGACGGCCTCGACGAAGGGCTTGTCGACCCACAGTCCCGGACGCTCGTGCGCGACGAACACGGACGGCTCGGGCTCGACTGCTCCGACGTCGACGGGACGCCCCTCGGCAGCCCAGGCGGAGAAGCCCCCGTCGAGGACGGCCGCGTCGTCGTGGCCGGCCGCGCGCAGCAGCCACCAGAGCCGGGCGGCCCACGGGCCGCCCGACGAGTCGTAGGCGACGACCGTCGTGCCGGCGGCGATGCCCAGCGCGCCCGCGGCCTCGGCGAAGCGATCGACGTCGGGCTGCGTGAACGGGAGCGCCGCCCGGTCGTCGCTGAGGTCGTGGATGAGGTCGCCGAACACGGCCCCGGGGACGTGCCCCTGCTCGAGGTACTCGCTGCGGCCGGTCGTGAACCGGCCGGTCGCCGCGCCGTCGCGATCGCGCACGGGGAGCACCGAGACGTCGACCACGACCATGTCGTCGGCGCCGAGGTGGTCGGCCACCCACTGGCTGGAGACGAGGGGGGAGGTGATGACGGGGGACATGCGGGCCACCGTAGCGTCCGCCCCCGTCATCGACCCGGGACGCGTTCACGGGGCGTCACGCGACGGGTCGCGCGTCGACGGGGCCGGGAGCCGGACCCGGTCGGGCGAGGTCGTCCGTCCGCGCCCGCAGGCTGACCTGCTTGCGGGCCAGGAACCGACGCTCGACGAGGTGCCACGACGTGGCGCCGCAGCCCAGGCTGACGACGACCACGGCCGCGAGCGCCAGGCCGGAGGCGCCTGCTCCCCACCACAGGGCGAGGTTGAGGACGACGGAGTGCCAGAGGTACGTGCCGAAGCTCCAGTCGCCGAGCCTCGCGGTCACGCGCCCGAGGACCGAGGGCAGCCGGACCCCGGCGAAGAGCACGAGGTAGCCGCTCGGCAACGCGCAGAGCACCGGCTTGAAGGTGTGCTGCAGCCAGGCGAGCACGCCGGTGTCGGGGCCGTGGTCCTGGTAGGTCCGCAGGGCCACGTGGACGGCGAGCGCGGCGGCGGCGAGCCACCATCGCAGGGGAACGGCCGAGCCCACCCTGGCGAGGACCATGCCGGTGGTGAAGTAGGCCGCCCGCTCGAGGAACAGGTGGTGGAAGACCTCGTGCAGGAGCGGCCCGCCCTGGTTCGACACGAAGGCGCCGACGACGCTGACGACCGCCATGCCGGCGACCATCCGCCAGAAGCCGAAGCGGCGGGCCGCCAGCACGAGGACCGGGACGAGCAGGTAGAAGCTCATCTCGACGGGCACGGTGTAGAGCGGGCCGTTCATCGAGCCGCTGCCGATGTGCGACCAGATCGAGGGGTCGTAGTTGGGCACGAGCAGGGCGGCCGAGGCGAGCCACACGACGAGCTCGGGCGAGAGGAGGGTGGACGGAGCGGCGGCGCCGACGGCGACGAGGACGAGGGGCGCGGCCAGGGCGAACGCCGCGATCGCGGGGGCGACGCGGAGCCACCTGTTCCGGGCGTAGGTGCGCCAGGAGCCCGTCCGCGACCAGGTCGACACAGCCGAGGCGTAGACGAACATGCCCGTCAGCGTGAAGAAGACCATGATCGGCTCGGCGTACTCGACGCCGCCCCACAGCACCTCGACGCCCATCGCCGAGCTCGCGTGCAGGACCACCACCGCGATCGCTGCGACCCACCGGAGCGAGTCGAAGGCCTGGCCGCGGGCGAGCCGGAGGGTCAGCGGGGAGGTCGGCTGCCTGGATGTCATGTGTCGAATATGGACCACGACCGGCTGTCGTGTCTACATGCCTGAACAGCGTGTGGAATGTTCTGAAGAACTGAGGCATGAATGCACTACGGTCGACGATGTGAACCTCGAAGCCTCCTCCGTTGCTCCCCGCGCAGCCGTCCCCACCGACGCGCCGCGGGGCCCGACCCGCCGCGGTCTCCTCGGCGCGCTCACGGCGGCGGGCGCCGCGGCCGCCGCTGCAGGCCTCGCCGATGCCGTGCTCCCGGCCAGGCCCGCCTCCGCCTCCCCGTCGGCCCCCGACGCGGCGCCCGGCCGCACCTTCCACGTGCACCCGTCCGGCTCCGACGACGCCGACGGCCTCTCGCCGACGCGACCGTGGCGGTCGCTGGCCAGGCTCAACCTCGCCTTCGCCGAGCAGCAGGTGCGGCACGGCGACACGGTCCTGCTCGCGCGGGGCCGCGTCCACCCCGGCGTGCTCCGCCCGCGGGAGCCTGCCCAGGGCGACGACCGCCTCCTCACGATCGCCGCCTACGGCACGGGCAGCGCACCCCGGGTGTCGGCCTTCAAGACCCCGACGGCCGCCGGCTGGCGCGAGACGGCCCCCGGCTCGGGGCGGTGGCAGGTCGACCTGGCCGCGACGGGGGCAGGCAGCGACTGGCTCGGGGACGCGTCGTCGTCCACGGCGAACGTGGGCTTCCTCAAGGTGAACGACGAGATCCGCGCCTACCGACGGGGGTCCGTGGCCGACCTGCGCGGCCAGTGGGAGTTCGCGTCCCCCGTAGGGTCGACGGTCCTCACGGTCTGCAGCGACGCGCGACCGGACACCCTGGGCAGCGTCCAGGCCGCCGTCGACGACCCCCTGGTCGTGGGCGTCTCCCAGCTCGTGCTGCGCGGCCTGCACCTCGTGGGCACCGGCTCCCACGGCTACGACGACGGCCCCGGGGTGCACGACGTGCTGATCGAGCACTGCACCGTGAGCCACGTCGGAGGCTCGGAGCTGCCGGGGGCCGGCCGCTACGGCAACGGCGTGCAGATCTGGCAGGCCGGTCAGCGGGTCACGGTGCGTCGGTGCGTGATCACCGACTGCTGGGACACCGCGACGACCGTGCAGGGCTGGGACGGCCCGTGGTCCGCGATCGTCTTCGAGCAGAACGTCGTGCTGCGGTGCACGCAGGCGTTCGAGCTCTGGACGCGGGGAGGGTCGGCGTCGCCCGGCGTGCTCGACTGCCGGTTCGTCGACAACGTCTGCCACGACGTGGGCCTGGGGTGGGGCGCGCGTCCCCAGCAGCGGGGCCGCGGCAGCCACGTGGTCTTCTACGAGCTCGAGACTCCCGTCTCGCTCGAGGTCACGGGCAACGTGTTCGGGTCGAGCCGCGACGCCGTCTACTACGTCGGCGCAGGGGCAGGGTCCACCGCCACCCTGCCGTCCGGGCTGTCCTCGCACGACAACGTCGTGGTGCAGCCGCGGGGCCGTCCGATCGTGTGGGACGGCCCGTGGACCGTCCAGCGGTCCGAGCTGTTCAGCACCGGCCCGGGGCGGGAGGTCGACTCCACCTTCGTGGTGGGCGACCCCCGGTGACCCGGGGTCAGCGCCCCGATCGCCGCGACGAGATGACGCCGGTGTCGAAGCCCATCAGGTTGAGGCCTCCGTTGAACCGGGCGTGCTCGACCTTGATGCAGCGGTCCATGACGACGGTCAGGCCCTTCTCCTCGGCGTACCGCGCAGCCTCCTCGTTCCAGATGCCGAGCTGGACCCAGATGGTGCGGGCCCCGCTCGCGAGCACGTCGTCGACGACCGACGGGATGTCGCTCGCCTTGCGGAACACGTCGACGATGTCGGGCACCTCGGGCAGCGAGGCCAGGTCGGGGTACGCCTTCTCGCCGAGGATCACGTCGGCCCGCGGGTTCACGAAGTAGACGCGCAGGTCGCTCGACTGCTGCAGGTAGGTGCCGACGAAGTAGGAGGAGCGGGTCGAGTTCGGCGAGGCGCCCACGATCGCGACGCTCTTCGCGGAACGGAGGATGGCCTGCCGCGCGCGGGCGTCCGGCCCGACCCAGGTGCGCTGCGACTTCAGCAGCTTGGCGAGCGGCGAGCTCGACGGCAGCTCGCAGGTGCGCCCGTTGGCGAGCTGCGTCGTGACCGTGTCGCTGCCCGTGCCCGTGCCCGTGCCCGTGCCTGTGCTCGTGCTCACGTCACGCCTCCTTCGTCGCGGCGCGGAGCGCCTGGTCGAGGTCGTCGATGATGTCGGCGGCGTCCTCGATGCCGACGCTGATGCGGACCGAGCCCGGAAGGACTCCGGCGTCGACGAGCTGCTGCTCGCTGAGCTGGGCGTGCGTCGTCGAGCCCGGGTGGATGACGAGGGTCTTCGCGTCGCCGATGTTGGCCAGGTGGCTCGCCAGCTCGACCGACTCGATGAACGTCTTGCCTGCGGCGCGTCCGCCGGCCAGCTCGAAGGTGAAGACCGAGCCCGGGCCCTCGGGCAGGTACTTCTTCGCCCGCTCGTGGTGCGGGTGCCCGGCCAGCCCGGCCCAGCGCACGCGCTCGATGCGCGGGTCGGCGTCGAGCCACTCGGCGACCTCGCGCGCGTTCTCGACGTGCGCGCGCATCCGGTACGGCAGGGTCTCGACGCCCTGCGCCAGCAGGAACGCCGAGTGCGGCGCCAGCGCGGGCCCGATGTCGCGCAGCTGCTCGGCCCGGAGGCGGGTGAGGAACGCGTACTCGCCGAAGTTGCCCGACCAGTTGAGCCCGCCGTAGCTCGGCACGGGCTGGTCGAAGAGCGGGAACCGCTCGCTGTCCCAGCCGAAGCGGCCCGACTCGACGACCACGCCGCCGAGGGTGGTGCCGTGCCCGCCGAGGAACTTCGTCGCCGAGTGGATCACGACGTCGGCGCCCCACTCGATCGGCCGGTTCAGGTAGGGGGTCGCGATGGTCGAGTCGACGATCAGCGGGATGCCGGCGGCGTGCGCGACCTCGGCGAGGCCCTCGAGGTCGGCGATCTCGCCGGAGGGGTTCGCGACCGTCTCGACGAAGAGCAGCTTGGTCGCGGGGGTGATCGCCGCGGCGTAGTCGGCGGGCTCGCTCGACTGCACGAAGGTCGTCTCGACGCCGAAGCGCCGCAGGGTCACGTCGAGCTGCGTGACCGAGCCGCCGTAGAGGGCGGCGCTCGCGACGATGTGGTCGCCCGCGCCGGCCAGCGAGGCGAAGGTGATGAACTGCGCGCTCAGCCCGCTCGACGTCGCGACCGCGCCGAGGCCACCCTCGAGGCTCGCCACGCGCTCCTCGAAGGAGGCGGTGGTCGGGTTGGCCAGGCGGCTGTAGATGTTCCCGTACTTCTGCAGCGCGAACCGCGCCGCCGCGTCCTCCGTGTCGTCGAACACGAAGGCGCTCGACTGGTAGATCGGGAGCGCGCGCGCCCCGGTCGCCGAGTCGGGGACGTTGCCCGCGTGGATCGCACGCGTGCGGAAGCCGTAGTCACGATCTGCCATGCGGGCCACGCTAGCCGCTGGTCGTCACAGGACGCCTCGGTGCGTAACGCAGCTACACACAACGAGCCGCGCCTCCTCGGCGGGGAGGGACGACCGGAGGCGACGCTACTTCCAGCTGGGGATCCAGTAGTGCAGCCGGATGAACTCCCAGTCCTCGAGCTGCGCCGTCCAGAGCGGGTAGAAGAACACGGTCACGGCGATCGAGACGACGACCACGATGCCCGTCACGACGATCCCGCTCAGCCGTCGGTCGGGGTGGTCCGTCCGGCGGCCGAGGACGATGCCGAGCACCCCGGCCAGCCCGAGCAGCAGGTAGGGCTCGAAGGCGATCGTGTAGAACTGGAAGACCGTCCGGCCCGAGAACGCCAGCCAGGGCAGGTAGCCCGCGGCGATGCCGACCAGCACGGCCCCGACCTGCCACTCGCGGCGGCGGACGAGGCGGTACACGAGGTACGCGCAGGCCGCGACGGCCGCGTACCAGATGAACGGGTTCGCGATCGAGGTGATCGCCATGCCGCAGCGGGCGACCTCGCAGGCCCCCTGGCCCTGGTCGAGACCCTGGTAGTACATGCTCGTGGGCCGCAGCATGAGCAGCCAGCCGAACGGGTTCGCCGCGTACGAGTGCGGCGTGTGCAGCCCGACGTTGAACGCGTAGACGCCGGCCTCGTAGTGCCACCAGTTCTGCACCGTGTCGGGGACCCAGGCGAGCACGCCCGACCAGCGCTCGCCTCCTTCGGAGACCCAGTTGCGGTAGTAGCCGCCGTCGGTGACGAACCAGCCCGTCCAGCTCGCGACGTAGGCGACGGCCGCGATCGGCACCGTGAGCAGGAAGCTGACCGGCGCCTGGCGGAACAGCGTGCCCGAGAGCCAGAACTCGACGCCCGCCCGGCGACGCGCGAGCACGTCGACGACGACCGTGTAGACCGCGAACACGGCCAGGAAGTACAGGCCGTTCCACTTCACGCCCGTCGCGAGGCCGCACATCAGCCCGGCCGTCACCAGCCAGGGGCGGCCCCAGAGCGACGGGCCCCAGGCGGTGTCGCGGCCTGCGGCCCGCCTCCGCGCGAGCCAGGCGTCGAGCGCCCTCGCGCTCTGCCTCCGGTCGAGCAGCACGGCCCCGAAGGCGAGCAGGCCGAACAGCATCACGAAGTTGTCGAGCAGGGCCACCCGCGACATGACGATCGCGTGCCCGTCGATCGCCATGAAGGAGCCGGCCAGCGTGCCGACCAGCGTCGAGCGCGACAGGTACGTGCCGATCACGGCGACGAGCGCCACGGCGACGATGCCCGCGACCGCCGTGCTGATCCGCCAGCCGGCCGGGTCGTCGGGTCCGAAGGCCCACATGCCGAGGCCGATCAGCCACTTGCCGAGGGGAGGGTGGGCCACGAAGGAGGGGGCGGCCAGGTAGCCGTCCGCCCCGCCGGCCGCGAAGGCGGCGTCGTAGTCGCTCGGCCACGAGCCCTCGTAGCCCAGGTTCCAGAGGCTCCAGGCGTCCTTGACGTAGTAGGTCTCGTCGAAGACGAGGGTGCCGGGCCGGCCGAGGTCCCAGAGGCGCAGCGCGGCGGCGAGCAGGGTGACGACCAGCGGTCCGCCCCAGGCCCAGGCGCGGCGTCGGGCCGGCGTCGAGAGGAGGCGGCCCCACCACGCGTCGATCCGGAGCAGCGGACGGGGGGCGACCGGAGCTGCGGCCGCGTCGCTCGTCGCGCCTCCGGTGGCAGCCTCGAGGTCGACCCGCTCGCCGGGCTCAGCCGGGGCGACGCGCCCTGCGGCCGTCCCGGTGTCGAGCAGGGCGTCGAACTCCCGATCGCCCTGGCTGCTCATCCGGCCATCGTATTCGGCCCGCATCGGGCTCGTCGGCGGCGACGGCCCGGCCAGGGGACAATGGGCAGGTGATCGTCCTCGCCGCCACCCCCATCGGAAACCTCGGCGACGCCTCCCGGCGGCTGGTCGAGGCCCTGACGAACGCCGAGGTCGTCGCGGCGGAGGACACCCGCACCGCCATCCACCTCATGCGCGCCCTGGGGGTCGAGAACCGTCCCCGCCTGATCGCCCTGCACGAGCACAACGAGCGCGAGAAGGCGGCGGAGCTCGTCGAGCTGGCCCGGACGGCCGACCTGATCGTCCTCACGGACGCGGGCATGCCCGCGATCAGCGACCCGGGGTTCCCCCTCGTCGAGGCGGCCGCGGCCGCGGGCGTCACCGTCACGGCGATCCCCGGCCCGTCCGCCGTGCTGACCGCGCTCGCCGTCTCCGGCCTGCCCACCGACCGGTTCAGCTTCGAGGGGTTCCTGCCGCGCAAGCAGGGCGACCGCCTCCGGGTGCTCGGGGCCCTCGCCGACGAGCGCCGCACCATGGTCTTCTTCGAGTCGCCTCACCGTCTCGGCGACTCGCTCGGCGACGTGGTCACGGCGCTCGGCGCCGACCGTCGCGTCGTCGTGTGCCGCGAGCTGACCAAGCTGCACGAGGAGGTGCGGCGCGGCTCCGCCTCCGAGCTCGCCTCCTGGGCGGCCGAGGGCGTGCGCGGCGAGATCTGCGTCGTGGTCGAGGGCGCCCCCGAGCGCGAGTTCGACCTCGCGGCGGGTCTCGCGCAGGTCCAGGCCCTCGTCGCCGACGGGGCCCGGCTCAAGGAGGCCTCGACCGACGTGGCCGCCGCCACCGGCCTCTCCCGTCGCGACCTCTACCAGGCGGCCCTCGCGGCGAAGGCGCCCCGCCCCTCCTGAGCCCGCGGAGAGGGCGGCAGCCGAGGAGGCGCGGGCCGCGTCACGGCGTCGGCGGCCGCACCTAAGATGGTCCCCATGCCCGCCGGCGACTCCTTCTTCATCGCAACGCCCATCTTCTACGTCAACGACGTGCCGCACATCGGCCACGCCTACACCGAGGTCGCGGCCGACGTGCTCGCCCGCTGGCACCGCCAGCGCGGAGACGACACATGGCTGCTCACCGGCACGGACGAGCACGGCCAGAAGATCCTCCGCACCGCGACCAGCCACGACGTGACGCCGCAGGCGTGGGCCGACAAGCTCGTCACCGAGTCCTGGAAGCCGCTGCTCGAGACCGTCGACATCAGCAACGACGACTTCATCCGCACGACCGACGAGCGCCACGAGAAGGGCGTGCAGCGGTTCCTGCAGAAGCTCCACGACGACGGCTACATCTACCAGGGCGAGTTCGAGGGCTTCTACTGCGTCGGCTGCGAAGAATACAAGCAGCCGGGCGACCTCGTCGACGGCACGGGGGCCTTCGAGGGCGAGCAGGTCTGCGCGATCCACTCGAAGCCCGTCGAGCTCCTGAAGGAGAGCAACTACTTCTTCCGCATGAGCGACTTCGAGCAGCGTCTGCTCGACCTGTACGAGTCGCAGCCCGACTTCGTCCAGCCCGAGAACGTCCGCAACGAGATCGTGCAGTTCGTCAAGCAGGGCCTCCGCGACCTGTCGATCTCGCGCCAGACGTTCGACTGGGGCGTCAAGGTCCCGTGGGACGAGGAGCACGTCGTCTACGTCTGGTTCGACGCGCTGCTCAACTACGTCACGGCCATCGGCTACGGCGTCGACGACGAGCAGTTCGACCGCCGCTGGCCGGCGGTGCAGCTCGTCGGCAAGGACATCGCGCGGTTCCACGCCGTCATCTGGCCCGCCATGCTGATGGCCGCGGGCCTGCCCGTGCCGAAGGCGGTCTTCGGCCACGGCTGGCTGCTCGTCGGCGGCGAGAAGATGTCGAAGTCGAAGCTGACCGGCATCGCGCCGCAGCAGATCACCGACGTCTTCGGCGCCGACGCGTTCCGCTACTACTTCATGCGCGCCATCACCTTCGGGCAAGACGGCAACTTCTCGTGGGAGGACATCTCGGCCCGCTACCAGGCCGAGCTCGCCAACGGCTTCGGCAACCTGGCCTCGCGCGTCATCGCCATGATCACCCGCTACTTCGACGGCGCCGTCCCCGTCGCGGGCGAGCTGACCTCTGCCGACCTCGCCGTCCGCGAGACCGAGCTGCGCGTCACGGCCGCCGCCGACGGCGCGATGGACCGCTTCGCCATCAACGAGGCGCTCTCGTCGATCTGGGAGCTCGTCGACGTCCTCAACGGCTACATCACCGAGCAGGAGCCCTGGGCCCTCGCCAAGAAGGACGACCAGCGCGAGCGCCTCGCGACCGTGCTCGCCACCGCCCTCCGCGGCCTCGGCACGCTCACGGTGCTGCTGTCGCCGTTCATGCCCACCGCGACCCGCACCCTGTGGGAGGCGATCGGCCAGGGCGAGCTCACCAGCCAGCCCGTCGACCGCGCCGCCGAGTGGTCGAGCGCCCCGACGGTCCAGCCGCTCGCGGCCGGGCTCTTCCCGCGCATCGAGCAGCCCGAGCCGGCCGCATGAGCGACGAGCGCAGCGGCGACGCGACGCTGACGCACGTCCGTCACCGCTCCTCCACCGAGTCGGGCGGGCAGACCCGCGACCTGACCTACCCGCCGAGCCCGCAGGCGCTCGTCGTGCCCGTGTACGACAACCACACGCACCTCGAGATCGCCGACGGACAGAACGCGCTCGACTACCGCGAGCACCTCGACCGCGCCTCGAGCGTCGGCGTCCGCGGCGTCGTGCAGGTCGGCACCGACCTCGAGACGTCACGCTGGTCGGCCGACATCGCCGCCCGCGAGCCGCGCGTGCTCGCCGCCGTCGCGATCCACCCGAACGAGGCACCGCTGCTGGCGGCCCGCGGCGAGCTGGCCGACGCCCTCGACGAGATCGACGAGCTGGCCGCCCGCCCCCGCGTCCGCGCCGTCGGCGAGACGGGCCTCGACTTCTTCCGCACGGGGGCCGAGGGCCGCGACGCGCAGCTCGAGTCGTTCGCCCGGCACGTCGAGATCGCGAAGAAGCACGACCTGGCCCTGCAGATCCACGACCGCGACGCGCACGACGACGTCGTCGACCTGCTGCTCGAGGTCGGCGCCCCGGCGCGGACCGTCTTCCACTGCTTCAGCGGCGGTCCCGAGCTGGCGAGCATCCTGGCCGAGAACGGCTGGTACGCCTCCTTCGCCGGCACCGTCACCTTCAAGAACGCCGCGCCGCTGCGCGAGGCGCTCGTGCAGCTGCCGCGCCACCTGGTCATGGTCGAGACGGACGCGCCGTACCTGACGCCGACGCCGTTCCGCGGCCGGCCGAACGCGCCGTACCTCATCCCGCACACGCTCCGGTCGATGGCCGAGATCATCGGCACCGACGTCTCGATGCTCGCGGCGCAGATCTCGTCGAACACCGAGCTGGTCTACGGCTCGTGGACCGACGAGCCCGTGACGGTCGAGGGCTGATGTCGCGCTCGACCCTGCTCGGCCCCGCCGAGATCCGCGACCTCGCCGACCTGCTGGGCATCCAGCCGACGAAGAAGCTCGGCCAGAACTTCGTCCACGACGCCAACACGGTGCGGCGCATCGTCGCCGCGTCCGGGGTGTCGGCCGGCACCTCCGTCGTCGAGATCGGGCCCGGCCTCGGCTCGCTCACGCTCGGCCTGCTCGAGGCGGGCGCTGACGTCGTCGCCGTCGAGATCGACAAGCGCCTCGCCGCGCAGCTGCCGACGACCGTGTCGCTGCTGCAGCCCGCGGCCGACCTCTCGGTGGTCGTCGACGACGCCATGCGCGTCGTCGAGCTCCCCTCGGCGCCGACGCACCTCGTCGCGAACCTGCCCTACAACATCAGCGTGCCGGTGCTGCTGCACTTCCTCGAGCACTTCCCGACGCTGACGCGCGGCCTCGTGATGGTCCAGGCCGAGGTCGGGCTCCGTCTCGCGGCCGAGCCCGGCTCCAAGATCTACGGCTCGCCGAGCATCAAGGCGGCCTGGTACGGCGAGTTCTCCACGGCAGGCCAGGTCAGCCGCCAGGTCTTCTGGCCCGTGCCGAACGTCGACAGCATCCTCGTCGCCTTCGACCGCAAGGAGGCGCGGGGCACCGAAGAAGAACGTCTCGCCGTCTTCGAGCTGGTCGACGCCGCGTTCCAGCAGCGCCGCAAGATGCTGCGGCAGTCGTTGTCGAGCGTCTACGGCTCGTCGGCCGCCGCCTCCGACGCGCTCGAGGCCGCCGGACTGTCGCCGACCGAGCGCGGCGAGCAGCTGACCGTCGACGACTTCCTGGCACTGGCACGGGCGACGCGCTGAGCCGCAGGGTGCGCGGCGCGCTCGTCGCTGGCAGGCTGGCGGCGTGAGCACGCAGGGCAGCGACGACCACCAGCGGAGGCGACCCGCGGTCATCAGCGACGCCCGCCTGGCCTCGGGCACGGGCCGCAGCAGCGAGCAGTGGTTCGCGTTGCTCGACGCCGCGGACGCCACGCGGCTGTCCCACGCGCAGATCGCACGCCTCCTCGTCGACGAGCACGAGGTGCCCGGCTGGTGGGCCCAGTCGATCACCGTGCGCTACGAGCAGGCCCGCGGAATGCGGCTCCCGGGGCAGCAGCCGGACGGCACGTTCTCGGTCGCGGTGAGCCGCAGCCTGAGGGGCGGACCCCTCGAGCTGCTCGACCTCGGCGTCGAGCGGTTCGCGTCGTTCGCCGGGGGAGCACCCGAGGCCACGAGTCGCTCCGTCGGGCACCCGACGGCACGGTGGCGGCTCGAGGGCGACGTGCGCCTGCAGCTGATGGTCTCGCCCGGCACGGGCGACAAGTGCAGCGTCAGCCTCACGCAGAGCCGTCTGCGGCTCCCCGAGCGCGTCGAGCCTGCGCGCGAAGCCATGACCCGGGCGTTCCGGGTCATGGGGGACCGACAGAACTGACTAGGTTGGGACCATGAGCTCCGTGGCCGGCCCGACCGTGGTCCACACCCGTGCCCCGGGCAAGATCAACGTGTTCCTCGCCGTCGGCGACCTGCAGGACGACGGCTACCACGAGCTCGCGACGGCCTACCAGGCGGTGTCGCTGTACGAGGACGTGCGGGCACGCAAGGCGGACGACTTCACAGTCCGGGTGACCGCGGGCCCCGGCGTCGACGTCTCGGGGGTGCCGACCGACGAGAGCAACCTCGCGGTGCGTGCCGCCCGCCTCCTCGCGACGACCACCGGCTACCGGGGCGGCGTCGACCTCAGCATCGAGAAGGCGGTGCCCGTCGCGGGCGGCATGGGCGGCGGCTCGGCCGACGCGGCCGCGACGCTGCTGGCCTGCGACGCCCTCTGGGGCACGGGCCTCGGCCGGGACGACCTGCTCAAGCTGTCGGCCGAGCTGGGGGCCGACGTGCCCTTCGCCTTCGCGGGCGGCACCGCCGTCGGCACCGGCCGCGGCGACGAGCTCAGCCCCGCGCTCGCGAAGGGGCAGTTCCAGTGGGTGCTGGCCCTGGCCGACTTCGGGCTGTCGACGCCGACCGTCTACCGTGAGCTGGACGAGCACCGGCTGCGCCACTCGAGCGACATCTCGCCGGTGCGCCAGCCCGTCGTCGACACCGGCGTGCTGCAGGCGCTGCGGGCCGGCGACGCCGACCTGCTCGCCGACGTGATGCACAACGACCTCCAGGCGCCCGCCCTGCACCTCGAGCCGGGGCTCGGCCGCGTGCTCGAGCTCGGCGAGGGCAACGGCGCCCTCGCCGGGATCGTCTCGGGCTCCGGGCCCACCGTCGCCTTCCTCGCACCCGACCTCGACGGGGCCCTCGAGCTGCAGATCGCGCTCAGCGCGGCCCGCCTCACCGTCGTGCGGGCGACGGGGCCCGTGCACGGCGCCCGCGTCATCACAGACTAGGAGGCGCGGTCGCGGCGCGCCTCGCGGCTCGCGCTGTCGGGGGCCGGCCCGGTCAGGACCGGCCGACACGCGCCTCCTCTGCTCGCGTCGGCTCAGCGCGTGAACTTGAGCACGTTGGTGCGGGTGAGGCCCCACTCCTGGTCGAGCGTGAAGCCGACCGAGCCGAGCTGCTCGGTGACGCGCGGCCGCCAGTCCTGCTTGTCGCTCGTGATGAGCCAGACGACGTCGAGGTCGTCGGTGCGGTCGAGCACGTCGCCGAGCGGGTACTGGGTCTCCCAGAGGCCGTCGGTCTCGTAGCCGGGCGTCTCGAGCGTGAAGTCGGACATGCCTCGGAAGGCCTCGGGGTAGGTGTCCTGGATGATGCGCGACGTCGCCTTGGGGTGGCGTCGGACGGGTCCGAAGACGACCCCCTCGAGGGTGCCGGGGGCCTCGGTCGCCCGCTCGCCGGCGACGAGGTCGGCGACCTGGTCCCACGCGGACGAGTCCTTCGCCTCGGGCTGTCGCTGCTCGACGTACGTGGGCGAGGTCAGCACGACGGCGACGAGCAACACCAGCGCGATCACGCGACGCCACGGGATCGCCGCGATCGCGACGGCCATCGTCATCGCGATGGCGGGCGTGCCGAAGGTCAGGTAGCGCGGCGAGTAGAGCGGGT
Organism: Frigoribacterium sp. CFBP 13729; assembly: GCF_014841875.1. Taxonomy (NCBI): domain Bacteria; kingdom Bacillati; phylum Actinomycetota; class Actinomycetes; order Micrococcales; family Microbacteriaceae; genus Frigoribacterium; species Frigoribacterium sp. CFBP 13729. The sequence goes on from NZ_JACYUR010000002.1 coordinate 408,387, forward strand.
CGACGACGAGCGAGACGCCCACGAGGCCGACGGTCGGCACGACCATCCACGGCAGCACGACCTCGGCGAAGCCGCGGGCGGCGGGCACGAGGCGCAGCGACAGCACGACGAGGGTCGCGCCGGCGCAGACGAGCGCGAAGACCGCGAAGTTCTCGTTGCCCTGGAACCACTGCGTCACGAGCACGCCGCGGAGCGTGCTGAAGCTCGGTCGTTCGATCCAGCTGACCTGGCTGTTCTGCGAGGCGATGAACCAGGCCAGCGGCAGGCTGGCCAGGCCGGCGACCCCGGCCCCGGCGAACCAGCCGAGCAGCGCCCGGCGCGACGACCGCACGGAGGTGGCGCCCGAGGCGGGCACGACGGCGACGGCGCCCGTGCGTGCCCACTCGTCGACGGCCGCGCGCTCGGCGGCGTGGTCGCGCCGGTCGCGCAGCACGCGGACGAGCATGGTCAGGGCGTGCCCGACGACGAGCAGCGCGATGTAGAGGAAGAAGGCGCAGGCGACGACGGCGAGCACGGCGTAGCCGACCCACCAGAGCGTGATCGACCGGCGGGTGCGGGCGTGGCCGTCCTCGGCGGTGCGTCGGGCGGCCACGACGAGCACCAGCGTGAGCGCGACGGCGAAGAGCGCCGAGAGGGCGTACGAGCGGCCCTCGCCGCCCATCCAGGTCACGCGCGGCAGCAGCACGAAGAGCAGGCCCGCGACGACGGCGGTGCGCCGGTTCACGAGGATGCGGGTCAACGACACCGTCAGGCCGGCCGCGACGCCGGTGGCGAGGGCGCTCGGCACCCGCAGCGACGTGGGCGAGTACGGGAACACGTCGAACCAGACGTGCATGAACGCGTAGTAGGCGGCGTGCACGAGGTCGACGGTGTGGATCATGGCCCAGAGCTGGCCCCAGGTTCGGGTGGCCGAGACGACCGTCGCCGCCTCGTCGTACCAGACCGAGGGCACCCACAGGAAGGCGCCGGAGACCAGCGTGGCGAGCACGCCGACCAGCACCGCGTCGGTGTGGCGACGGCCCAGGAGGCGCGCGGGCGACGAGCGCGTCGGCGGCTGCTCGGGCTCCGCGTCGCGGGTTACTGTGGGCGGGGTCGTGTCGTCCGCGGCCGTTCTCCGGAGGTCTGCCATGTCGTCACTGCCCCCTCTCGTCTCGGTCGCGTCGGGCTCGCCGGGGCCGGTGGCCGGGGACGAGACCGACGAGCGCTGGTCGCGCACCGTGCGGCTGCCGGGCTTCGGCCTCGAGGCCCAGGCCCGACTGCGCGCGGCTCGCGTGCTGGTCGTCGGCGCCGGCGGTCTGGGATCTCCGGCTGTCCAATATCTCGCAGCCTCGGGTGTGGGGACGCTGGGAGTGGTCGACGACGACGTCGTCGACCGGTCGAACCTACAGCGTCAGGTGCTCTTCGGACCTGGGGACGTGGGCCTGCCGAAGGCGCGGATCGCCGCCGAGCGCGTGCGGGCGACCGCCCCCGACACGCACGTCGTCGTGCACCCCGTCCGGCTCTCGGCCGACACCGCCGCGATGCTCGACGGGTACGACGTCGTCGTCGACGGCAGCGACTCGTTCGACACCTGCTACGTCGTCGCCGACGAGGCCGCGGCCCGGGGGCTGCCCGTCGTCTGGGGCAGCGTCGCCCGGCTCGACGGCCAGGTCAGCGTCTTCTGGGACGCCGCGCCCGACGGTCGCGACGTCGACTACCGCGACCTGCACCCGTCGCCGCCGTCGGGCGGCTGGGACGAGTCCTGCGCCGACGTCGGGGTGCTCGGGCCGCTCTGCGGCACCGTCGGCGCGGTCATGGCCAGCGAGGTCGTCAAGCTCGTCACGGGCGTCGGCGAGCCGCTGCTCGGCCGGGTCGTGACGATCGACGCCGGCTCGGCCTCGTGGCGCGAGAGCCGCCTCCGACGCGCTCCGCACCGGGCCCGGGAGCGGGCGGCGGCGAACGAGGCGCGGACGGCCCGGGTCTCCGGGGAGTCGCACGGCGGACACGAGGAGGCGCGGGCCGGCTCGCCCACATCGCTCGCCGACCAGCCCCGCGGCACCCGCAGCCCCGACGTGTCCGCCGACGAGCTCGCCGAGCTGCTGGCCGCGCGGGACGCGGGCGAGGCGGCGTTCACCCTGCTCGACGTGCGCGAGCCCGACGAGCACGACTTCGCGCACCTGCCAGGCGACGTGCTCGCGGCGGGCCTCGGGGTCCGCACCCGTCAGAGGCCCGAGCTCGACCCGGAGCTCCCCGTCATCGCGTACTGCGCCCGTGGCCCGCGCGCCCGGGCGGCCGCGGAGCTGCTCGTCGCCGACGGGTTCGACGTGGCCGTGCTCGACGGGGGCATGCTCGGCTGGCAGCTGCGCGCCTCCTCGGCCGCCCGCCCCTGACGAGCGCCGAGCCGGGGTGATGCCAGTGATCTGAGAGTGATCCGCCTCACACGAGTGCCGAGGCGCGGCAGAGCGGCGCCATGATCGTGGATCTGTCTCGGACTGCGGGCTCAGCCGCCGGCGAAGGGAGGCATGACGTCGACCACGTCGCCGTCGGCCACGACCTGCTCGCGGTCGCGCGTGGTCAGCCCGTCGACGAGGAACGAGCAGCGCAGCAGCACGTCGCGCCAGTCGGCCGCCGACGTGCCCTCGAGCGGCCGCACCTCGGTGAGCAGCCGCCCGATGGTCGCGCTCTCGCCGTCCGGCACGTCGACGACCTGCTCGTCGCGGCCGACGGCGGCGCGCGCGGCGGCGAAGAACCTCAGGGTCGTGCGGGTCACGGTCAGCCTCCGATGGCGCTCATGGTGCGGACGGGCTGGACGAAGTCGTCGCGGTCGATGCCGTGCGAGGCCGGCTTCGCCCACATCGCGCCGCGCCAGAGATCGGCGAGCTCGGCGTCGCTCGCCCCGGCCCGCAGCGGGTCGCGCAGGCCGGTCTCGGCGTCGCCGAACAGGCAGCTGCGCACGCCTCCCTCGGCGGTGAGGCGGGTGCGACGGCAGTCGCCGCAGAACGGCTCGCTGACCGACGCGATGATGCCGACGGTGCCGACGAGGTGGGACTCCGCGCCGAGGCCGACCGCGTCGAACCTCTCGGCGGGCGCACCGTCGCGCGGGGCGGCATGGGGGCTCAGCACGAAGCGCTCGGTGAGTCGGCCGCGGATGTCGTCGGCCGTCACGAAGGAGGCGCGGTGCCAGGTCCGGTCCGCGTCGAGGGGCATCTGCTCGATGAAGCGCAGCTCGTGCCCCCGGTCGAGCGACCAGGCCAGCAGGTCGGCGGCCTCGTGGTCGTTGACCCCGGGCAGCAGCACCGCGTTGATCTTGATCGGGGTGAGCCCCGCGGCCGCCGCGGCGTCGACGCCGGCCAGCACCTTGTCGAGGAACGGGCGACGGGTCAGCGTCTCGAACGTCTCGGCGTGCAGCGAGTCGAGCGACACGTTGATGCGATCGAGGCCGGCGTCGGCCAGCGCTCGCGCACGCTGTGCAAGGCCGATGGCGTTGGTCGTCAGCGAGATGTCGGGTCGCGGCTCGAGGGCGGCGACGCGCCGCACGATGTCGACGAGATCGGCGCGCAGCAGCGGCTCGCCCCCGGTGAACCGCACCTGGCGGACGCCGAGGTCACGGACGCCGACGCTCACCAGCCGGACGATCTCGTCGGCGCTGAGGGCCTGGTCCTTGGGCAGCCAGGGCAGGCCGTCGGCCGGCATGCAGTAGGTGCAGCGGAGGTTGCAGCGGTCGGTGAGCGACACGCGCAGGTCGGTCGCCGTCCGGCCGAAGCGGTCGAGCAGACCGGGGGCCCTGTCCGACCCGGGGCGCCGCGGCAGGGCGGCGCTCGCGGCGGCCGTCTCGCCCGCCGCGAGACGGCGGGGGATCGTGGGCAGACCGAGCGAGACCGTCATCCCCTGAGAGTAGGCGACGTCGCCGTGCGCCGCTGCAAGCCGCTGCGCCGCGCTGTCGGTCGGCATGAACCGCGAACCGAAGCATGAACTGAGAAAGAACGCGGTTCATGGTGCGGTTCGCGGTTCATCACGGAGTCCGACCCCGGCGCTCACGCTCACGCTCACGCGATCGTGACGCGCTCCGGGTCGAGCAGCAGCCCGACCCGGTCGCCGCGCCGGAGCCGGGCGCCGTCGGCGGTCGCGAGGGGCAGCTCGGCGACGGCCGAGAGCGACCCCTGGTCGGTGACGACGGTCACGGCCAGCCGCGAGAGGCGTTGCTCGACGCTCACGACGCGCGCCGGGATCGGGACGTGCAGGGCGCCTCCTGCAGGCTCACCAGGTCCGTCGTCCCAGGCCTGGCCGGACTGCCCGGCCCGCCCGTCGGGCCCGCCCAGCCCGTCGAGCCCGCCCAGCCCGTCGAGCCCGTCGGGCCCCACCAGCGTCACCGCCTCGACCGGCACCGACACGCGCGCGGGCCCGTCCGCGAGGGGCCGCGTCGACGAGACGGCGAGCCCGCCCGGCAGCAGGGCGCGAGCTCCGTGGCCCGTCGCCGACGACTCCCTCGGCGTCCACACGGTGGCCCCGGTCAGCGAGGCCACGTAGGAGGTGTGCGGGTCGGTGAGCACCTCGGTCGGGGTCCCGCGCTGGACGACGACGCCTCCCTCGAGCACGACGACGCGGTCGGCGAGCGCGACGGCGTCCACGGGGTCGTGCGTGACGAGCAGCGTCGCGACCCGCACCTCCTGCAGCACGTCGGCGAGCGCCGTGCGCACGGCCGGGCGCTGCTCGGCGTCGAGGGCCGCGAGCGGCTCGTCGAGCAGCAGGAGGCGCGGGTCGGCCGCGAGCGCCCGCGCCACCGCCACGCGCTGCGACTGGCCGCCGGAGAGCTCCGACGGTCGACGGCCGGCGAGCGACGCGAGGCCGACCCTGCGGAGCTCGACCTGGGCCAGCTCGCGGGCCGCGCGGGCGTGGACTCCGCGGCTGCGGGGACCGAAGGCGACGTTCTCGAGGGCGGTGAGGTGCGGGAACAGGCGGTGGTCCTGGAAGACGGTGCCGACGCGGCGGTCGCGGGCGGGGACCCGGACGACCGGCCCGTCGTCCGCACCGGGCCCGTCCAGGCCGTACCCGTCCCGGACGCGCCCGTCGAGGACGTGTCCGTCGACGACCACCCGCGACCCGTCGGCGGGCAGCAGGCCCGCGAGCGCCCCGAGCGCGGACGACTTGCCCGCGCCGTTCGGGCCGAGCAGGGCGACGACCTCGCCGGGGGCCACGTCGAGGTCGAGCTCGAGCGCGAACGACCCGCGGATGACCCGCAGCCGAGCGCTCAGCCCGTCCTCGCTCACCGTGCCCCCGTCGTCAGCCACCGGTCGCGCAGCAGCAACAGGACCCCGACCCCGACCGCCAGCAGCAGCAGCGAGATCGCGACCGCGGTCTCGGGGTCGCTCTGCTGGGCCAGGTAGACGCTCGTCGGGAGGGTCTGGGTGCGTCCGGGGAACGTCCCCGCGAAGGTGATGGTCGCGCCGAACTCGCCGAGGGCCCGGGCGAAGCAGAGCACGGCTCCCGCGGTGACGCCGGGGGCGACCAGGGGCACCGTCACCCGCCGGAACGCGTACCAGCGCGACGCCCCGAGCGAGGCGGCCGCGTCGTCGAGCCCGCGGTCGACGCCGCGCAGCGCCCCCTCGACACTGAGCACGAGGAACGGCATCGCGACGAACGTCTGCGCGATCACGACGGCCGCGAGCGTGAACGGGATCGTGATGCCGAGGGCCGCGTCGAGGGGGCGGCCGAGCAAGCCGTTGCGCCCGAGCAGGTAGAGCAGCGCGATGCCGCCGACGACCGGCGGCAGCACGAGCGGCACGGTCACGACGGCCCGCAGGAGGCGCCGCCAGACCGCCGGCCACGCGTCGCTGGCCGTCAGCAGCCACGCCAACGGGACGCCCAGCAGCAGGCTGATCGCGGTCGCGAGCAGCGCGCTCGTGACCGACACCCGCAGGGCGTCGAGCACGGTCTCGCTCGCGAGCCGCTGGCCGAGGGTCGACCACGGGGCACGCACGAGCAACGCCACGGCCGGCAGCACGAGCAGCGCCAGCCCGACGAGCGCCGGCACGAGCACGGCGACGGGGAGGCGCCGGTCACGCAGCGCTCCGCCGTCACGCCGCCGGCGCGGATCACGGGGGAGGCGGCGGTCGCGTCGACCGGAACGGTCGCGCCGGTCGGGGAGCAGCTGCACGGCGACCGGGTCAGCCGACCCGGAAGCCGGCGTCGGCGAGCGCGTCCTGACCGGTCGACGACAGCACGAAGACGAGGAACGCCTCCGCGAGGTCGGGGTTCGGGGCATCGGCGAGGCGGGCGGCGAGGTACGAGGTGGTCGGGATCGACGCGTCGCCCACCGCGATCCCCTCGACCGAGTCGCCGGCCGCCTCGACGTCGGTCTCGTAGACGAGCGCCGCGTCGACCTCGCCGAGCTCGACCTTCGTGAGGGCGCTCTTCACGTCGGGCTCGAGCGTCGCCGGGGTGACGCTGACGCCCTCGGCCTCGAGCACCGTCGTGGCCAGCGCGCCGCAGGGCACCTCGACCGCGCACAGGGCGACCTTCACGTCGGGCGAGGCGAGGTCGGCCAGCGACGTCACGTCGCCGGGGTTGCCCGCCGGGACGGCGATCTCCAGGGCGTTGCGCGCGAACGTGGCGGGCTCGCCCTCGGCGAGGCCCGCGTCGGTCACGGTCTGCATGGTCGCGGCGCTGGCGCTGAAGAAGTCGTCGACCGGCGACCCGGCGACGATCTGCTGGGCGAGTGCCGAGCTGCCGCCGTAGCTGATCGTGACGGTGGTGCCGGGGTTCGCGGCCTCGAAGTCGGCGGCGAGGGCGTCGAAGGTCTCCGTCAGGGAGGCGGCGGCCAGCACCGTGATCTCGCCGGTCGGCGCGGCGGCGGGGCTCGCGACGGGGGTGCCCGAGGCGGACGGGTCGTCGGCCGCGCCCCCGGAGGAGCAGGCGCTCAGCACGAGCAGCGCGGCGGCGCCGGCGGCGAGGGCGAGGGGCACGCGGGCGAAGGGCGTCCGGGCCGAGGGGGCGCCTGCGGAGGAGGCGCGGGTGCGGCGTGCAGTCGTCATCGAGCGGTCTCGCCCTCGGTCTCGGTGGGTGCGGGCGCCGTCTCGCCCAGCCGCCCGAGCGTGACGCTCACGTTCGTCGCCTTCGCGCTCGCGACCACGGGGCTGCCGACCTCCAGCCCCAGCTCGTCGGCCGCCTCCCTGCTGATCAGCGACACGACCCGGAACGGGCCGGCCTGGACGTCGACCTGCGCCATGACCGTGTCCCGGACGATCGCCGTGACGATGCCCGTGAACCGGTTGCGCTCGCTGACGACCGCGCCCGAGGCGTCGCTCCCGGAACCGCCGCGAGGAGGCGCGGCGTGCGCCGCCTGCTCGCTCGCGACGCGGGCCAGCTCCGAGCCGACGACCGCGAGGCGTCCGCCGGGGCCCGGGACGAGCACGAGGCGCCCGGCCTCGGCCCAGCGGCGGACGGTGTCGTCCGAGACGCCGACCAGTGCGGCGGCCTCGCTGACGCGGTACAGGGTCTCTGGCATGCGCCGATCCTACCGGTTTCGTTCCGCTGCTGCGGCGTCAGTCGGAGATCACCGCCGCACGTGCGGGTCCACGGCGGACGAGTCGTCGCAGTCGACGGGCGTCGGAGACGACGACGTCCCCCAGCCGCTCGGACCAGCCCGGCCCGGCCCGCCAGAGCGACACGAGCAGGATGACGAGCACCGCCGTCGCCAGCGACGCCCGCTGCAGGGCCATGTACGGCTCGAGCTGACGCACGAGCAGGGCGAGCGGGATCGCGAGCCACTCCCACCGCCCCGTCAGCGCGACGAACGGCACGAGCAGCAGGGCGTACCAGGGGTAGCGCGGGCTGACGGCCACGAGCACGACGCCGATCATCACGAGCTGGCCGAGCCAGGGGCTGTCGACCGGGGTCTTGACCCAGACGAGGGCGGCCGTCACGGCCAGCAGCAGGGCGACGACGGGCGTCGTCCACGCGTCGGGCAGGAACGCGGACATGAAGACGAACCGGGAGCCGTCCTCGTAGCCCTCCTCCGTGAGGTACCCGGGCAGGTAGCCGAGCACCTGCCAGCCGGTCGTGGCGACGTAGGGCACGTAGAGCAGGGCGAACGTGACGATCGAGGCGACGACGACCTTCGCCGGCTGACGGCGCAGCAGGGCAGGAGCGGCGATCGCCGGGATGAGCTTGGTCGCGACGGCGGCGCCGAGAGCGATGCCGCCCCGCCAGCGCCGGCCGGTCGCGACGAGCAGCGTGGCCGCGACGACGAGCACGGCCCCCAGCAGGTCGACGTGCGAGTTGGTGATCCCCTCGCCGACGACGAGCGGGCACCAGCCCCAGAGAGCCGCCCAGCGCGGGTCGAGGCCGCGGCGGCGGAGGGTGACGACGAGCGCGACGGTCGTGCCGAGCACGAGCAGCGCGCCGGTGAGCTGGAGCGGGAAGAAACCGACCTCGGGGCCCACGAGGGCCCGCACGCCCGCGAAGTACAGCTCGGCCGCGGGCGGGTAGATCGTCGGGACCTCCGGCCGGTTGATCGCCGTGCAGACGACGTCGCCCGTCTCGGTGTCGTAGGCGCGGTGGATCTGCCGGTCGGGCTGGCTGCACCGCTCGCCGATCGTGCCGTCGTCCCGGGTGAAGGGCGCCGACTCCGGGAAGATCCAGTCGGGGCGCAGGTCGCGCAGCTCACCCGAGTCGGGGGTGTGCGCGTACGGCGAGACGCCGTTCACCTGGACGATGCCGTCCCAGGCGTAGCGGGCCGGGTCGGTGCTCGTGTTCGGGTCGCCGACGAGGGCCGCGCCGCCGACGAGGGCCGTGCCCGCGAGCACGAGCGCCGTGACCGCCCGCGCGGGCACCCGGCGCAGCAGCAGGAGGGCCACGACGAAGAACGCCCAGCACACCGCGGTCCACACCACGTAGGAGGCGCGGAGCTCCTCCCGCAGGAATCCCAGCTCGAGAACGCCCCACGCCACGGACGCCGCCAATCCGGTGACGGCGACGGCCGCGAATAGAGTACGCACCTGTCCAGTCTGGTCGACACCGGCCTGGGAGTCCGCGACCACGCACGGCCGAGCCGAGATGAACCCCATGAGACGCCTGCTCCTCACCCTCCGCACCGCGGCGTCGTCGCCGGTGCGGAACGCGCGCTCGGCGACCGTGCTCGGGCGGCTGCTGGCCGTCGCGTTCCTGGTCTGCCTGCTGACCGGCCTCTACAGCCACTTCCTGCAGGAGCCCGCATCGTGGATGCGGTTCCCCACCTCGCCCGTCTGGCTCTACCAGGTGACGCAGGGCATCCACATCACGGCCGGCATCGCGTCGATCCCGCTGCTGCTCGGCAAGCTGCACGCCGTGTTCCCGCAGCTGTTCCAGCACCCTCCGGTGCGGCACCCGGTGCAGGTGCTCGAGCGCGCCTCCATCGCCCTGTTCATCTCGACGTCGGTGCTGCAGCTCGTCACGGGCCTGCTCAACACGTACCAGTGGTACCCGTGGCCGTTCCCGTTCAAGCAGGTGCACTTCGCCCTGTCGTTCGTGATCATCGGCTCGCTCGCCGTCCACATCGCCGTGAAGCTCCCGCTGATCACGCGCTACTGGCGGGCCCGCGACAGCTACGACGCCGACGGCCGGTTCGTCGAGCCGTCCGGCGAGCTCGACCCCGCGCGGGCCGAGCACGAGGCCGTGCGCGAGCTCGCGCGGATGCGCCGCGACGACGCTCCGGCCTCGGCCCGGCAGCCCGCGGCGGCCGATCCCGCAGCCGCGCAGCCCCGCGGGCTGGTCGGCCGCGTGACGCGCTGGATCGACGACGCCCGCGAGCCCGAGCGCGACCCCGCCCGCAGCCGCGTGTCGCGCCGAGGCTTCTTCGGCGCGGTCGGTGCCTCGACCGTCGGCGTCGTCGCGCTCACCGCCGGCCAGTCCTTCACGCCGCTCGAGCCGCTGAACGCCTTCGGTCCCCGGCAGCGCGGCATCGGGCCGAACGACCTGCCGGTGAACCGGACCGCCTCGGCCGCCAAGGTGCTCGAGACCGCGATGGACCCCGACTGGACCCTCACGATCGCCCACGGCGAGCGGACGATGGCCTTCACGGCCGCGGACCTGGAGGCGATGGCCCAGGGCGACGAGCGCCTCCCGATCTCGTGCGTCGAGGGCTGGAGCCAGACCGCACAGTGGCGCGGCCCGCGCCTCGTCGAGCTGATGGCGCTCGTCGGAGCGCCGGCCGATCGGTCGCTGCGCGTCACGAGCCTCGAGGAGAAGGGCGGCTACCGCGTCATGCTCATGGGCCCCGAGTACGCGAACGACCCCACCACGCTCGTCGCCCTCGAGGTGAACGGCGGCCGCCTCGACATCGAGCACGGCTACCCCGCCCGGATGATCGCCCCCGGGCGTCCGGGAGTCCTGCAGACCAAGTGGCTCAGCCTGATCGAGGTGATCTGATGACGCGCTCGTCGGCCGTCCCCGCCGTTCCCTCATCATCCGCCTCCGGCTCCTCCGGCTCCTCCGGCTCCTCGGGGCGCGGGGTGCGCGTCGCCCGGGCCGTGCTGGTCGTCGTCGGCATCGCCCTGATCGGCCTCGGCGGCTGGGTGCTCACCGAGACCGTGTCGCCCACCCGCTACGGCGGGCTGCTCGTCTGGCTGATCGGCGCCGTGATCGCCCACGACGCGATCATCGCGCCGGTCGTCGCCGGGATCGCCCTGCTCGTCGGGCGGACGGGGCGGCGCATCAGCCCGGCGGTGCTCGCGATCGTGCAGGTCGGGATCGTCCTCGGGGTCGTGCTGACGCTGGTCGTCGTGCCCGAGATCATCGCGAAGGCGCGGGGGCCGAAGAACGACACCGTGCTGCCGTTCGACTACGGTGCGCGGCTGGGCGTGGCGTGGCTGGTCGTCGTCGTGCTCACGGCGCTCGCCGTGGTCGCGTGGACCGTGCTGGCCCGCCGCCGCGAGGCGCGCCGCCGCGAGGCGCGCCGCGCGGCCTGACGCGCGCGTCCTGGTGCGCCTGAGCCGTCTCGGTCTCGATCCCGGCTGAGGCGACGCCGAAGCGACGAACCGACGCCGGGTTCCGCGTCGGTTCGTCGCTCCCGGGTCGGTTCCCGGCCTAGGAGGCGCGGACGAGCCGGCAGAACGTGCGGCGGCCCACCGACCAGGTCTGCGACACGCGCAGGCCCGCGGCGGCGGCGTGCCGGCCGAGTGCCTCGCGGCCCACCTCGGCCCACGGGAACGTGGCGCTCGCGCGGCCTTGCTCGTCGACGACCTGGGCGTCGTAGGCGACGTCGGCCGCCGGGTCGGCCGCGGTCTCGACGACCACGGACCCCGTGGGGGCGACCACGGAGGAGGCGCGAGCCACCAGGGCGGTCGGGTCGCCGCCGATCCCGATGTTGCCGTCGAGCAGCAGGGCGACGTCCCACGTCCCCTCGCCCGGCAGCGCGTCGAAGACCGAGCCCGCCACGACCGGGAGGCCGGCGTCGACGGCCATGGCGACGGCGGTGACGGAGACGTCGACGCCGAGGGCGCCGAGCCCGCGGTCGACGGCGGCGCGCACCATCCGGGCGGGGCCGCAGCCGATGTCGAGCACGGAGGAGGCGTCGAGGATGGTGCTGAGGTCGGCGACGTCCGCGCCGCGGCTCCAGCGGGCGACGTCGAACGCGTCGAGGTCGAGGGCGTCGGCGTCGGCCGGTGCGTCGAGGGCGACGGCAGCCGAGCGCGAGCCCTGGCGGGCGGTGCCCGGCGAGCGGACGAGCTGGAGCCGCCCCTCGCGGCGCAGGGCGCGGGCGTACGGCTCCGCGCCTCCGGAGCCGAAGGTGGGCTGGGGGTCGGCGGTCATGGTCACGAGAGGGTCTCCTCGGGGGTGGGCCGGGAGGCGTCGGGACCGCCTGCGGTGATGGGGTCGAGTCGGCGCAGGGCCTGCGCGAAGAGGGTGTCGGGGCCGGCGGCGGCGGCGAGCCGCGCGTCGTCGATCGTGTCGACGTCGACGAGCTCGGGCAGGGTGCGGACGCGGAGCCCGGCCTCGGCGAGGCGGCGCAGCTGGTGGGCTCCGGTGTCGTCCTGCGACATCGGGACGCCGCGGAGCAGGTCGCCGGTGGGCCGCTCGAGGCCGAGCGCCCAGAAGCCGCCGTCGTTCGCCGGGCCGAACCAGGCGTCGACGTCGTCGGCCGGGTCGTCGAAGGCAGGGGCGAGGTCCGCCGTCGTGAGCTGCGGGGTGTCCATGCCGACGAGCACGGTGCGGCCGTCGACCTCGTCGAAGAGGGCTCCGAGCCGTGCGTCGAGGCCGCCGCCGATCTGGTGGATCACATCGAAGTCTTCGGAGCCGGGGGGAGTTCGGTTGCCGTCGAAGAGCAGGACGCGTCGGCTCGCGGGCAGCTGGCGCACCACGGCGAGGGTGTCCTGGATCGCGGCGGCCGCCACCTCGGCGGCCTGCTCGAGGGTCAGGGGAGGGTGCAGGCGCGTCTTGACCTTGCCCGGCAGGGTCTCCTTGCAGATCACCACGACGGTCGTCATCGGCCTGCCTCCCTCAGCAGCCGCGACATGTCCTCGACGGCCCGCGCGGTGCCGCGGATCGTGCCGGTCACCTTGCTGCGGCCGACGCGCGGCGAGTACGGCACGTCGAGCTCGTGGATGCGCCAGCCCGCCTCGGAGGCGCGCAGCACCATCTCGAGGGGGTAGCCGCTCCGGCGGTCGAGGAGGCCGAGGCCGAGCAGTCCCTCGCGGCTGGCGACGCGCATCGGGCCGAGGTCGTGCAGGGCGACGCCGGAGGCGCGGCGCATCAGGTGCGCGAGCACGCGGTTCGCGACACGGGCGTGGAACGGCCAGGCGCCGCGCGCCGTGGGGCGTCGCCGCCCGAGCACGAGCTCTGCCTCGCCTGCCAGCACAGGGGCGGCGAGCGTCGGCAGGTCGGCGGGGTCCATCGACGCGTCGGCGTCGCAGAAGGCCACGTAGGGGGCGGTGGCGGCCTCGAGACCGGCATGGGCGGCTGCGCCGAAGCCGCGACGCGCCTCCTCGACGACCAGGGCGCCGTGCTCGCGGGCGACGTCGGCCGAGCCGTCCGTCGAGCCGTTGTCGACGACGATCGCGCGCCAGCCCTCGGGCAGGCGCCCGAGCACCCAGGGCAGCGCCCCTGCCTCGTCGAGACAGGGGAGCACGACGTCGACCTGGGGACTGCTCATCCTGTCGACGATACGGACACCGCCTTGGGAGGGGCCGAGCCTGCCCCGGACGGGGGGTGGTATCTGCTGCTGCGCGGCCAGCCGCCGTGCTTCCACGGTCGAGTTGCCCCTTCGCGGGCTCCAGGAGCACGTCCACACCCCTTGAAGCGGCAAGTCGCCGGCCGGCGTGCGGGCACAGCGCTAGCGTCGTCGATCAGGAGGTGGCACGGATGGTGACCATCACGACCCCAGAGCCCGACCGGCCGGGCGTCAGTTCGACGGCTGCCCGGCCCCCTGGCGAGACCTGGGTCGACCGAGTGAGAACGCACCTCGCTGCCCTCGACGGGCTGGCGGGCGACGACGAATTCGCTGCTCACCTCGAACGGCTACGACAGGAGGGCGTCGACGGCTCGCACCGCATCACGGACCTCGGGGCCGGATCCCGACCTTCCTCGACGTGACGGTCCTCGCTCACCCTCACCGGAAGTGACCTCGTCGACCCCTGGACCGCCTGAGCCGGTCCGGGGCCGGCTCAGGCTCGGCAGCGCCGGGTCCGCGACCGCGCGACCTCGTGTCAGCTGCCGACGGCGGCGCGCAACGGGGCCGTCGCGAACTCGCGCATGCCCTGCTCGAACGACACGGCTGGGCTCCAGCCGAGCTCGTCCCGGAGGCGGGCCGACGACGCGGTGACGTGGCGCACGTCGCCCGCGCGGTACTGGCCGGTGACCACGGGAGCAGGCCCGCCGGCCTCGCGGGCCAGCGCCTCCGCCATCTCGCCGATCGTGTGCACGGTGCCGCTGCCGACGTTGAACGCCCGGAACGAGTCGGGCTGCTGCGTGGCCGTCCAGTCGAGGGCCGTGAGGTTGGCCGAGGCGATGTCGCGCACGTGCACGAAGTCGCGCCGCTGGGCGCCGTCCTCGTAGACGCGGGGCGCCTCGCCGCGCTCGAGCGCGGAGCGGAACAGCGACGCCACCCCGGCGTAGGGGGTGTTCTGCGGCATGCCCGGCCCGTAGACGTTGTGGTAGCGCAGGGCGGCGGCGCGGCCGCCGGTGCTGCGGGCCCACGAGGTCGACAGGTGCTCCTGCGTGAGCTTCGTGATCGCGTAGACGTTGCGCGGGTCGAGCGGGGCGTCCTCCGTGATCAGCTGCGGCTCGAGCAGCTCGCCGTCGGCGTCGCGCGGGTCGAAGACGCCGGCGTCGAGGTCGGCGACGCGACGGGGGGCCGGTCGCTCGGTCTCGCCCGCGCTCGTGCGGTAGCTGCCCTCGCCGTAGACGACCATCGACGAGGCGACGACGAGCCGGTCGACGCCCGCCCGGTCCATCGCGGCGAGCAGCACGGCCGTGCCGTGCTCGTTGCTGTCGACGTAGTCCGGAGCGTCCTGGAAGTCGACGCCGAGGCCGACCTTGGCCGCCTGGTGGCAGACCGCGTCGACGCCCGCGAGCGCCGCGTCGACGACCGCCGCGTCGCGCACGTCGCCGTGGACGAAGTCGACCCGCGGGTCGAGCGTCGGGGGACCACCGTGCACGTCGGGCCGCAGCGAGTCGAGCACGCGCACGGACCAGCCGCGGCCCAGCGCCTGCTCGACGACGGCCGAGCCGATGAAGCCGGCGCCGCCCGTCACGAGCAGCAGCCCGGGCGACGAGGAGGCGCTGGTCGGGTCGGCGGGAGCCGTCGCCCCGGAGGCGCCCGTCGCGTCGCTCACGACGTCGCCGACCGCACGGGGCGCGCGAGCACCGCCGCGGTCGCGGTCGCAGGCACGAGCTCGCGCGGCGCGTAGTCGGCCGGCAGCCCGGCGACGATCGCCTCGATGGCAGCGACGATGCGCGGCTGGGCCGCGGCGAGGCGCTCCATCACGAGCTGGTGGCTGACCGCGTCGTCGTCGGTGCCCTCCTGGCCCTCCTCGGGCGCGAGGCCGGCATCGCTGTCGGTGACGAACGAGATGTTGACGGCGCCCATGCCGAGCTCGAGGGTGAGGGGCACCTCCGGGTACATCGTCATGTTGATCGTGTGCGCCCCGGCGGCGCGGAACCAGAGCGACTCGGCCCGGGTCGAGAAGCGCGGGCCCTGGATGACGACGCAGGTGCCGGTCGGGGCGAACGGCTCGCCCTGGGCCTCGAGGGCCGTGACGGCGGCGGCCCGCAGCACCGGGTCGAACGGGTCGGCGGCGACGAGGTGCTGCACCCCGCCCTCGACGTCGAAGAAGGTGTCGGGACGGCCCCACGTGCGGTCGATGAACTGGTCGGTGACGACCATGGTGCCCGGCGGGTACTCGGGGCTGACCCCGCCCACGGCGGACGACGACACGACCGCCTTCGCGCCGAGCGAGGCGAGGGCCCAGACGTTCGCGCGGAAGTCGATGCGGTGCGGCGGCACGGAGTGGCCCTTGCCGTGCCGGGTGAGGAACGCGACGGTCTTGCCGCCCATCTCGCCGATCGTCACCTCGCTCGACGTCGGCCCGTAGGGCGTCTCGACGACGTGGCTCGTCGCCGTGCCGGGCGCGAAGAGCGAGTACAGGCCGGAGCCGCCGATGACGGCGACGTCGACGCGGGGGAGGCCGGGGGACGAGGAGGAGGAGGTGTCGGTCACGCTCGCTACGCTATCGACGACCGCCGTGAGAGGAACCCGTGCGCACAGTCGAGCAGCACCAGATCGCCGTCCGGGCGCTGGTGGAGGGGGCGTTGGCGCGGCGTCCTGGGGAGGCCCTCCTCGTCGACCCGGTCCGCATCGCGGCCGAGCCCGACCGGCACCGCCGTCGGGTGCTCGCGGCCGACGTCGTCGCCCCGCTCGACCTGCCCCCCTTCGCCAACTCGCAGATGGACGGCTACGCCCTCGCCGCCCCCGACGCCGCCCGCTCCGGCGACCTCGACCTGGTGGTCGTCGACCCGATCCCGGCCGGCCGCACCGGTCCGGCCCTCCGCCCCGGCACCGCCGCGCCGATCATGACCGGCGCCGCCGTCCCCGAGGGCGCCGTCGCGGTCGTCCCGATCGAGCGGGCCGACCCGCCCGCGTTCCCCGCCGCCGGGAGCACCGCCCGCGTCGGCCTCCGGGGCCCCGTGGCCGAGGGGACCTTCGTCCGCGCCGCCGGCAGCGACGTCTCCGCCGGCAGCGTCCTGCTGCGCGCCGGCACGGTGCTGACCCCGGCGCGCTGGGGGGTGCTGGCCGCCTCCGGGCTGGTGACCGTCGAGGTCGTCCGCCGCCCGCGCCTCCTGCTGGTCTCGACCGGCGAAGAACTGAGCGCGCCCGGTGCCGAGCTCGCCCCCGGCACGATCCACGACGCCAACGGCGCAGGACTCGCCGCGGCCCTCGTCGACGTCGGCGCCGACGTCGTCGTCGAGCGCGTCTCCGACGACGCGGACGCCCTGCTCGCCGTGGTGGCCCGGCACGCCGCGTCCGTCGACCTCGTGCTCACGACCGGGGGCGTCAGCGCCGGCGCCTACGAGGTCGTCCGCGACGCCTTCGAGCCGGCCGGCGTCGTCTTCGGGCACGTGGCGATGCAGCCCGGCGGCCCGCAGGGCTGGGGCACGCTCGCCCTCCGCGACCACGACCTGCCCGTCGTCTGCTTCCCGGGGAACCCGGTCAGCGCGCTCGTCTCGTTCGAGGCGTTCCTCCGGCCGGTGCTGCGCGACGCGACCGGCGTCGGCCCGGCACGTCTGTACCGCAGGGTGCCGATGGGGGAGGCCGCCGACTCGCCCGTCGGCAAGCACCAGCTGAGGCGCGGACGACTCGACGTCGACGGCAGGGTCGTGCTCGTCGGCGGGCCGAGCTCGCACCTCCTCGCCGCACACGCCGAGGCGACCGTGCTCGTGCACGTCCCGGTCGGCGTCGACCGGCTCGACGAGGGCGACGAGGTCGTAGTCTGGACGCTCGATGAGTGACGACGCGCATGGCGACCCGCCCGCGTCGACCGGGCAGCAGCCGGTCGGCGACCTGACCCACGTCCGGCCCGACGGATCGGCCCACATGGTCGACGTCACGGGCAAGGCCGAGACCAGCCGCGAGGCCGCCGCGCAGGCCGTGCTGACGACCCGGCCCGACGTCGTCGCCCGCTTGGTCGACGGCACGCTGCCCAAGGGCGAGGCACTCGGCACCGCGCGCATCGCCGGCATCATGGCGGCGAAGCAGACCCCGGCCCTCATCCCGCTCTGCCACCCCCTGCCGCTCGGTGCGATCACGGTCGACTTCGAGACCGACGGGGCCGACACCGGGGCCGACACCGGGGCCGAGGAGGCGACCGTCACCGTCGTCGCCCGTGTCCGGACCCGAGGCGTCACGGGCGTCGAGATGGAGGCGCTGACCGCGGCGACCGTCGCGGCCCTCACCCTCTTCGACATGATCAAGGCCGTCGACCACCTCGCCGTCATCGGCGACGTCAAGGTGCTCGAGAAGTCGGGCGGCAAGAGCGGGGCCTGGGCGCGATGACGTCGTCGCCCGCCGCCGAGCCGTCCACCGCCGACGCGCCCGCCGACGCGCCCGCCGACGCGCCCGCCGACGTCCCGCGTCGCGCCGTCGTGGTCGTCGCCTCCACCCGAGCCGCCGCCGGGACGTCGCCCGACCTCACCGGCCCGGTGATCCGCGACTGGTTCGCCGCACGCGGCTGGCTCGCCGGCGAGCCGGTGGTCGTCGCCGACGGCGCCCCCGTGGGCGAGGCGCTCGCCGCGGTCCTGGCGCAGGGCGTCGACGTCGTGCTCACCACCGGCGGCACCGGCCTCACGCCCACCGACCGCACCCCCGAGCAGACCGCTCCGCTGCTCGACCGCGAGATCCCCGGCATCGCCGAGGAGATGAGGAGGCGCGGCACGGCCGCCACCCCCACGGCCCTGCTCTCGAGGGGGCTGGCCGGCGTCGCCGGCCGCACGGTCGTCGTCAACCTGCCCGGCTCCCGCGGGGGAGTGCGCGACGGGCTCGCCGTCCTCGACCCCCTGATCGATCACCTGCTCGACCAGCTCTCCGGAGGCGCTCATGACTGACTCCCTCGACAACGCACGACCCGTCGAGGGCCCTGCCCTCAGCGCCGCGGGAGAAGAAGCGGCCGCCGACGCCGTCCTCGAGGCCGAGGGGGGCGACCCCGACGCGGTGGCGACCCCGACCGGCCCCAGCGGGCGCGTGCTGCTCGCCGAGGTGGTCGAGACGGTGCTCTCGGCGGCCGAGTGCTCCGTGATCGTCGAGAGCCGCGCCTCCGGGGCGATCGTGACGTTCGAGGGCGTCGTGCGCGACCACGACGGCGGCCGCGACGTGGCCGCGCTGCACTACGAGCAGCACCCGTCGGCGGGTGAGGTCATGGGCTCCGTCGCCGAGCAGATCGCGGCGGCGCATCCCGAGGTCACGATCGCGGTGCAGCACCGCGTCGGAGACCTCGAGATCGGCGACGTCGCGCTCGCCTGCGCCGTCGCCTCGCCCCACCGCGCCGAGGCCTTCGCCGCCTGCTCGGCGCTCGTCGACCTCGTCAAGGAGCGCCTGCCCATCTGGAAGCGCCAGGCGTTCACGGACGGCCCCGACGAGTGGACGGCGTCGCTGGGCTGAGTGCGGCCGGGCGGTGCCGCGGACGCGGTCCAGCCGGTCAGCCGTCGTCGCCTACGCTCGTCGGGTGGCACACCTACTAGGCGCAGAGAACCTCAAGCTCGAATTCCCGACCAAGGTCGTCCTCGACGGGGTGACGCTCGGCATCGACGAGGGCTCCCGCATCGGCGTCGTCGGCCGCAACGGCGACGGCAAGTCGACCCTGATGTCCGTGCTCGCCGGCCGCCTCGAGCCCGACGACGGCCGGGTCACGACCCGCCGCGGCCTCACGATCGGCATGCTCGACCAGCGCGACGTGCTGCCCGACGACGACACGGTCGGCCGCATGATCGTCGGCGACCGCGACGAGCACGAGTGGGCGGGCGACGCCCGCATCCGCGACGTCATCTCGGGCCTCGCGACCGACATCCCGTGGGAGGCGCGGCTCGGCGACCTCTCGGGCGGCCAGCGTCGTCGGGTGGCCCTCGCGCGCCTCCTCGTCGGCGACTGGGACGTGCTGTTCCTCGACGAGCCCACCAACCACCTCGACGTCGAGGGCGTGGCCTGGCTGGCCGAGCACCTCCGTCGCCGGTGGTCGCCGTCGTCGGGCGCGCTCGTCGTCGTGACGCACGACCGGTGGTTCCTCGACGAGGTCTCGACCGACACGTGGGAGGTGCACGACGGCATCGTCGAGCCCTTCGAGGGCGGCTACGCCGCGTACGTGCTGCAGCGCGTCGAGCGCGACCGCTCGGCCGCGGCGTCCGAGTCGAAGCGCCAGAACCTGATGCGGAAAGAGCTGGCGTGGCTCCGTCGTGGTGCGCCCGCCCGCTCGACCAAGCCCAAGTTCCGCATCGACGCGGCGAACGAGCTGATCGCCGACGAGCCGCCCGCCCGCAACGCCGTCGAGCTGTCGCAGATGGCGACGGCCCGGCTGGGCAAGGACGTGGTCGACCTCGTCGAGGTCGGCGTCTCGTTCGGCGACAAGCGGGTGCTGCACGGCGTCGAGTGGCGCATCGCCCCCGGCGAGCGCACCGGCGTGCTGGGCGTCAACGGGGCCGGCAAGTCGACGCTGCTCAAGGTCGTCACGGGCGAGGTGCAGCCGACGGAGGGGCGGGTCAAGCAGGGCAAGACGGTCAAGTTCGCGATCCTGGACCAGCAGCTCGCCGACCTGCACGAGGTCGCGAACGAGAAGGTGAACGACCTCATCGGCCGGCAGCGCACCTCCTACGTCACGGCCGGCAAGGAGATGACGCCCGGGCAGCTGCTGGAGCGCCTGGGCTTCACCAGCGCGCAGCTGCAGACGCCGATCAAGGACCTGTCGGGCGGGCAGAAGCGCCGCCTGCAGTTCCTGCTGATCCTGCTCAACGAGCCCAACGTGCTCATCCTCGACGAGCCCACGAACGACCTCGACACCGACATGCTCGCCGCGATGGAGGACCTGCTCGACGGCTGGCCCGGCACCCTGCTCGTCGTCTCGCACGACCGGTACCTGCTCGAGCGCGTCACCGACCAGCAGTACGCGGTGCTCGACGGGCAGTTCCGCCACCTGCCCGGCGGCGTCGACCAGTACCTCGCCCTGCGCAAGCAGGCCACGGACACCCAGGGCGGCGCCACCGACCGCCCGACCGCGGTGCAGGGCGCCCAGTCGTCGGTCGCCGCCGCGGCGGCCGCGTCGGGCCTCTCGGGCGCCGAGAAGCGCAACGCCGAGAAGGAGCTGGGGTCGATCGACCGCAAGCTCGCGAAGTCGGCGACCGAGCGCAGCGGCCTGCTCGAGCAGTTCGCGGGCTTCGACCAGTCCGACTTCGACGGCCTCGCGGCGCTGCAGGCGAAGCTCACCGCGCTCGACCACAAGACGGCCGAGCTCGAGGTGCGCTGGCTCGAGCTCAGCGAGCTGCTCGCGTAGCGCGCCGCTGGCGCGGCGGGCTCGCCGAGTGGTCGGTCCCGGTCTCTCGCGAGGCGCGGAACGACAGGAACCGACCACTCGCTGACCCTGCTCGACTCAGATGGGCAGGGTCACCCGGACCGATGGGGTCAGGCGGGTCACTCGGGTCAGTCGCCGAGGGTGAGGCTCAGCCGCCGCAGGAGGTCGCCGAGCCGCTGCTCGTCGACCGGGCCGAGGTCGGCGAGGAGGCGGCGCTCGGCAGCGAGGAGGCGCTCGATCGCCGCGTCGACCGCATCGCCCCCTTCCGGGGTCAGCCGTGCCCGGACGCCACGGCCGTCGTTCGGGTCGGTGCGCCGTTCGACGAGGCCGCGCGCGACGAGCCGGTCGATCCGGTTCGTCATGGCGCCGCTCGAGACGAGCGTCTGCTGCAACAGGGCCTTCGGGCTCAGCTCGTAGGGCCCGCCAGCGCGGCGGAGCGCGGAGAGGACGTCGAACTCCCACTGCTCGAGGTCGCTGGCGACGAAGGCGTCGCGTCGGGCGCGGTCGAGGTGCTTCGCGAGGCGGCCGACGCGCGAGAGCACGTGCAGCGGGGCGAAGTCGAGGTCGGGCCGTTCGTGCGACCAGGCCGCGACGATCCGGTCGACCTCGTCGTGCGGCGCGCGCTCGTCGTGCAGGTCGGCCTCGGTCATCTTCACATCATGGCAGCGTGCCGGTCCCAAGCCCGTCGACGGCGGGTCTTCCGGGTCGAGGGCGGGTCGGCGCCGACCCGCCCTCGACCCGGAACACCCGACCCGCCCTCGACCCGGAACACCCGCCCTCGGCCCCGGACAGGGTCTGACAGAATCGACCTGCGCGGCGAGCGCGGTCCGCCATGGTGTAACGGCAGCACGACAGCCTTTGGAGCTGTTAGGTCCAGGTTCGAATCCTGGTGGCGGAGCCTACGAGCTGAGAGCCGACGCAGGCGTCCGTCCAGGGCCCGATCCGGACCGGCGGCCTCGGCTCTCGATAGCCTGCGGCCATGTCGACCACCACGCTCTCCCCGCTCGCCCGTGCCGCCCTGCTCGGCGTCCTCACCGGCTCCCGCTCCGCGACGCCGCTCGCGGCGCTCGCCCTCAGCCGCGACAGCCGCACCCTCACCGGCAGCTGGCAGGAGTGGGCGGTGTTCCGCTCGTCGATCGGCCGTGCCGTGTTCGTCGCCGCCGGGGTGGGCGAGCTCGTCGGCGACAAGCTGCCCTCGACGCCCAGCCGCATCTCGGGCGGCGCGATCTTCGGACGCGTCGCCGCCGGTGCCGTCGTCGGCTTCGCGATGGGCACCACCGACCTCCGCGCCGACCGCGGCGTGCAGGGCGCGCTGATCGGCGCCGCGGGGGCCGTCGTCGGCAGCTTCGCGGGCTACCTCGGCCGCAAGGCCCTCGTCGAGAAGACCGGGCTGCCCGACCTCGTCGTCGCCCTGCTCGAGGACGCCGTCGCGGTCGGCGGCACCGCCGCCGTCGTGCGCGTCGCCAGGAGCTGACGTCCGCCCTCCACAAGGCCCGGCCGACCCGCCCGCCGCACCGGACACGCGTCGCCGACCCGCGCCTCCTGCGACGCCCGTGGGAGGATCGCCGATGATCGCCGCACGCCCCCACCACTAGGAGCACCATGCCCGAACGCAGCCTCGCCGTCGTCGTCCTCGCCGCAGGACAGGGCACGCGCATGAAGTCCTCGACGCCGAAGGTGCTGCACCGGCTGGCCGGCCTGCCGCTGATCCAGCACGTGCTCGAGACCGCCGGGGCGCTGCAGCCCGAGCACCTCGTGGCCGTCGTGCGGCACGAGCGCGACCTGGTGGTGACGAGCATCGTCGAGACGACGCCCGGCGCCGTCATCGTCGACCAGGACGACGTGCCCGGCACCGGCCGGGCCGTCGAGCAGGCCGTCGAGGCGCTGCCCGCCGACTTCGAGGGCGACGTCGTCGTCGTCAGCGCCGACGTGCCCTTCCTCGACCACGCCACCTTGGGCGCGCTCCTCGAGCAGCACCGCGCGGAGGCGGCGGCCGCGACGCTGCTGTCGGCGGTCCTCCCCGACGCCCACGGCTACGGCCGCGTCGTGCGGCGCTCGACGGGCGACGTCGACCGCATCGTCGAGCACAAGGACGCCAGCGAGGAGGAGCGGCAGCTGCGCGAGATCAACTCCGGCACCTACGCCTTCACCGTGGCGGCCCTGCGCACGCACCTGCCGCGCGTCGGCTCGGCCAACGCGCAGAACGAGAAGTACGTGACCGACGTGGTCGGCCTGCTGACCGCTGCAGGCGAGCGCGTCTCCGCCCGTGCGGTCGACGAGACCTGGCGCCTCGAGGGCATCAACGACCGGGTACAGCTCGCCGCGGCGGCCCGCCGCCTCAACGACCGCATCGTCGAGCACTGGCAGCGCGAGGGCGTCAGCATCGTCGACCCGCAGACCACCTGGATCGACCGCGACGTCTCCCTCAGCCCCGACGTCGAGCTGCTGCCCGGCACGCAGCTCAAGGGCGCCACCTACGTCGCTGCGGGTGCCGTGGTCGGTCCCGACACGACGCTCGTCGACACCGAGGTCGGCGAAGGGGCGGTCGTGAAGCGCACCGACGCGACCCTCGCCGTGATCGGGGCCCGCGCCTCCGTGGGACCCTTCTCGTACCTGCGTCCCGGAACCGTGCTCGGCGAGGGCGGCAAGATCGGCACCTTCGTCGAGACCAAGAACGCCGAGATCGGCGCGGGCTCGAAGGTGCCGCACCTCAGCTACATCGGCGACACCGAGGTCGGCACCGACAGCAACATCGGCGCCGGCACCATCACGGCCAACTACGACGGCGTGCACAAGCACCGCACCGAGGTCGGGTCGAACGTGCGCACCGGGTCGCACAACGTGTTCGTCGCCCCCGTTAGGATTGGCGACGGAGCGTACTCAGGCGCAGGGACGGTCGTCCGCAAGGACGTGCCGGCCGGCGCGCTGGCGTTGAGCATCGCCCCACAGCGCAATGCGAGCGGATGGGTCGAGGCGAACCGCCCCGGCTCCGCGGCGGCCGAGGCTGCCGCCCGCGCCGAACGAACGACCGACTGACCCCTGTCGGGTTGGCCCCCCGGGGCCGGAGAGCGAGTGACGTGTCCGGAATCAAGATCACCGGCGAGAACCGACTCGTTCTGGTCTCGGGGCGTGCGCACCCCGAGCTGGCGAACCAGATCGCGTCGGAGCTCGGCTCCGAGCTGATCCCGACCGACGCCCGCACCTTCGCCAACGGCGAGCTCTACGCGCGCTACGACGAGAGCGTCCGCGGCGCCGACGCGTTCGTCATCCAGTCGCACTCGGCCCCGATCAACGAGTGGCTCATGGAGCAGCTCATCATGGTCGACGCCCTCAAGCGCGCGTCGGCGAAGCGCATCACGGTCGTCGCGCCGTTCTACCCGTACGCCCGTCAGGACAAGAAGGGGCGCGGTCGCGAGCCGATCTCGGCCCGTCTCGTCGCCGACCTGTTCAAGGCCGCGGGCGCCCACCGCATCATGAGCGTCGACCTGCACGCCCCGCAGATCCAGGGCTTCTTCGACGGCCCGGTCGACCACCTCTTCGCCATGCCGGTGCTGCTCGAGCACTTCCGCACCAAGCTCGACAACAGCACCCTGACCGTGGTCTCGCCCGACATGGGCCGCGTCCGCGTCGCCGACATCTGGAGCGAGAAGCTCGACGCCCCCCTCGCCATCATCCACAAGCGCCGCGACCCGCTGGTGCCGAACCAGGTCACCGTGCACGAGATCGTCGGCGAGGTCGAGGGCCGCGTCTGCCTGCTGGTCGACGACCTGATCGACACGGGCCGCACCATCGTCAAGGCCGCCGAGGCGCTCAAGGCGGCAGGGGCCATCGGCGTCGTCGTCGCGGCCACCCACGCGGTCTTCAGCGACCCGGCGCCCGAGATCCTCAGCAGCGACTTCATCGACTCGGTCGTCGTCACCGACACCCTGCCGCTGACCGACCACCAGAAGTTCGACAAGCTCGAGATCCTGCCGATCGCCCCGCTGATCGCCCGCGCGATCCACGAGGTCTTCGACAACGGCTCGGTCACGTCGATGTTCGATGGCGCGGCGTAGCGGAGTCGGCGAACCCGTCGGCGCTGCCGACGGCGCGGCGTAGGCAGCACCCCGTGCCCGTCGTCGAGTCCCGCTGCGTCGTCCCCGTCGCCGCCGAGCTCGCCTTCGCCGTGTCGCAGACGACGGGGGAGGCGCGGCTCCGATGGGACCCGTTCATCCGGCACCAGCACTTCCTCGGCGGCGCCACGCGGCCGGCCAAGGGAGTCCGCACGCTGACGGTGCAGCGCTTCGGCTTTCGGATGGAGAGCGAGTACGTCTCGTTCGCCCCGCCCACCAACGTCGGCTTCGCGATGACGACGGGCCCGTGGTTCTTCGCCCGCATGGGCGGCGGGTGGCGCTTCAAGCCGGTCGAGGGCGACCCCGGCAGCACCGCCGCCACCTGGCGCTACAACTTCACCTGCCGCCCGTCGTGGCTGGCACCGATCGCCGAGCGCATCGGCGCCGTCGTCCTCCAGCGCGACATCGACCGGCGCATCCAGGGGTACGCCCGCGGCTGCGAGGACCCGTTCGTGCTGGCCGCCGCCACGGCGACCCTGCCCGGCGCGACGCCCGCCGACTGACCGCCCGGTCCGCGCGCGGTCGCACGGCCGCGCCGACAGCGCCAGCAGCGCCGACGGCGAGAAGGGACGAGGCAGGCGCGGTCCCGCGCCTGCCTCGTCCCTTCTCGCCTGCGACACCGCGACCCGCCGTCGAGTCGCGCCGGCGTCAGTGCGTCGACGGCTCCGTCTCGATCTCCGAGCGGTCGCCCGACCACAGCGTGTGGAACACGCCGTCCTCGCCGACCCGCTCGTAGGTGTGCGCGCCGAAGAAGTCGCGCTGGCCCTGGATGAGGGCGGCCGGGAGGCGCTCCGACGCGAGCGAGTCGTAGTAGGACAGCGCCGACGCGAACCCGGGCACGGGGATGCCCGACAGGGCCGCCTTGGCGACGATGCGGCGCCAGGCCTGCTCCCCGTCGCGGACGGCGGCGGCGAAGTAGTCGTCCTCGAGCAGCGTCGCGATGGTGCTGTCGTTCTCGTACGCCTCGACGATGCGGTTGAGGAACTGCGCGCGGATGATGCAGCCGCCGCGCCAGATCTTCGCCACGGCGCCCTTGTCGATGTCCCAGTCGTACTCGAGCGCGCCCGCGATGATCGCGTCGAAGCCCTGGGCGTAGGCCACGATCTTCGAGGCGTAGAGCGCCTTCTGCACGTCGTCCTCGAAGCCGTCGCCCGCCTCCTGCACCTCGGGCCGGCCCTTCAGGGTCGCCTGCACCGCGGCGCGCTGGTCGGGCTTCGACGAGACGGCCCGGGCGAAGACGGCCTCGGCGATGCCGCCGACGGGCACGCCCAGGCCGACGCTGTTCTGCACGGTCCAGACGCCGGTGCCCTTCGAGCCGGCCGCGTCGACGATGGAGTCGACGAGGGGGCCGCCGGTCTTGGCGTCGACCTGGCGCAGCACCTCGGCGGTGATCTCGATCAGGTACGACTCCAGCTCGCCCTCGTTCCACTCCTCGAACACGGCGGCGATGTCGGCCGGCTCGTGGCCGCCGACGCGACGGAGCAGGTCGTACGACTCGGCGATGAGCTGCATGTCGGCGTACTCGATGCCGTTGTGGATCATCTTGACGAAGTGGCCGGCGCCGTCGGAGCCGATGTGCGTGACGCACGGCTCGCCCTCGGCGACCGCGGCGATCGACGCGAGGATCGGGCCGAGGGTCTCGTACGCCTCCTTCGAGCCGCCGGGCATGATCGACGGGCCCTTGAGGGCGCCCTCCTCGCCCCCGGAGATGCCGGCGCCGACGAAGTTCAGGCCTCGCTCCTTGAGGGCTGCCTCGCGCCTCCTCGTGTCCTGGAAGTTCGCGTTGCCGCCGTCGACGATGATGTCGCCCTCCTCGAAGAGGTCGGCGAGCTGGTCGATGACGGCGTCGGTGCCCTTGCCGGCCTGGACCATGATGATCGCGGTGCGCGGCTTCTGCAGCGAGGCGGCGAAGTCCTCGATCGACTTCGAGGCGACGAAGCCGGCGTCGCCGTGCTCGTCCATCAGGGTGTCCGTGCGCCCGGGGGAGCGGTTGTAGACGGCGACGGTGTTGCCCTCGCGGCTGGCGAGGTTGCGGGCCAGGTTCGATCCCATGACGGCCAGGCCGACGACTCCGATGTTCGCCTGGGCGGTGGGGGTGGACTGTTCTCCGTGCTCGGTCACGGTGCCTCCTTGCGGTCGATGACCCCCGCACACTATTCCTCCGTCCTGCGCCCCTGACAGGCACCGTCAGCGCCCTCCGGGGCGCGGACGACACGAGGAGGCGCGTCTACGCTGGTCCGGACGCCGCCGTCCCCGACACCGAGAGGTCCCTGTGCCTGAGACACCGCTGCCCGCCCCGATCCCGCCCGTCGTCGTGATGGGGGTGTCCGGCTCCGGCAAGTCCACGGTCGGCGAGCTCCTCGCGCGGACGGCCGGCGTCCCGTTCGTCGACGCCGACGACCTCCACCCGCAGGCCAACCGCGACAAGATGGCCGCCGGCCACGCGCTCGACGACGACGATCGTGCGCCGTGGCTCGAGATCGTCGCGCAGCGCATCCGCGACGCCGGGGAGGACGGCGTGGTCGTCGCCTGCTCGGCACTGAAGCGCCGCTACCGGGACGTGCTCCGCGGCGGCGACCCGCGCCTCCGCTTCGTGCACCTCACCGGTGTCCGCGAACTCGTGGCCGAGCGGCAGAAGGCACGCAAGGGGCACTTCATGCCGCCCGGGCTGATGGAGTCGCAGTTCGCGACCCTCGAGCCGCTCGGCGACGACGAGCCCGGCTTCGGCGTCGACGTGTCCGCGGGGCCGGACGAGATCGTCGCGGAGGCGCTGGCCCGTCTCGGCGGGCGCTGACGGTCGCCGACGTCCGCGGGTTGGCGACACGCCCGGGTGCCCTGTAACGTAGGGGTCGACTTCGGCGAGGGGTGCTCCGGCACCCGTTATCGACGCGGTAGGCAGGCACTCGGTCTCGTGACATCGTCCCCACGGCTGCGAGGTCCCTCCTCACGCGATCTGCGTTCGAGTTGACATCGACCCACACATCCCGGGCCGCCAGGCCCGCAGAAACGGAGACATCCATGGCTGACGACAACACCCTGTCCGCTCTCGTCCGCACCAGCTTCGGCAAGGGCGCGGCCCGCAAGATCCGCGCGAACGACCAGATCCCCGCGGTCATCTACGGGCACGGCACCGACCCCCAGCACGTCACGCTGCCCGGCCACGAGACGATGCTCATCACGCGTCGCTCGAACGCGCTCATCACCCTCGACATCGAGGGCACCCAGCAGCTCGCCCTCGTCAAGGACATCCAGCGCGACCCGGTGAAGCAGGTCATCGAGCACATCGACCTCATCGTCGTCCGCCAGGGCGAGAAGGTCGAGGTCGACGTCCCCGTGCACATCGAGGGCGAGTCCGCTCCCGGCACGATCCACGTCGTCGAGCTCAACGCCATCACGCTCGAGGTCTCGGCCACCGCGATCCCGCAGTCGGTCGTCGTCTCGATCGAGGGCCTCGAGGACGGCGCGCAGGTGCACGCCTCCGACGTCGTCCTCCCCGAGGGCGCCTCGCTCGTCACCGACGCCGAGGTGCTCATCACGAGCGTCTCCGTCCCGCAGCTCGACCTCACCACCGACGCCGTCGACGACGAGTCGGGCGAGGCAGCCGAGGCCGAGGGCGACGTGCCCTCGATCGAGGACGAAGAGCGCTCCGAGTAACACCGGTCGCAGCACCACCGCACCACGGCGTCGTCCGCGACGCCGACCGCCTGACAGCCCCGCGTGTCTCCCGAGGAGGACCATCCCGTGGACGACTCGCAGTGGCTCGTGGTCGGGCTCGGCAACCCCGGGCCCGACTACGCCGGCACCCGGCACAACGTCGGACAGATGGTGCTCGCCGAGCTGGCGCACCGCCTGTCGGCGAGCTTCAAGAACCACCGCACCAACGCGAGCGTCGCGGAGGGCCGTCCCCAGCCGGGCGGCCCCCGCTTCGTCCTCGCCGCTCCCCGCAGCTTCATGAACCTGTCGGGCGGGCCCGTCGCCGCGCTGCTGAAGTACTACGACCTCGACGTGTCGCGGCTGATCGTCGTGCACGACGAGCTCGACATCGACTTCGACTCGATCAAGCTCAAGCAGGGCGGCGGCCACGGCGGCCACAACGGGCTGCGCGACATCATCGCCGCCACCGGCTCGAACGAGTTCCTGCGCGTGCGCGTCGGCATCGGCCGTCCGCCCGGCCGGCAGCCCGCCGCCGACTACGTGCTCAAGGCCTTCTCGTCGACCGAGCGCAAGGAGCTCCCGCTGCTGCTCGGCGACGCCGCTGACGCGGTCGAGATGATCGTCTCCGACGGCCTCACCGCGGCACAGCTCAAGTTCCACACCGCGAAGGCCTGACCGGGGCCCTGCTCGCTGGCGACCTGCTGCTCCGCTCGCATCGGGGCGGGGCACCGCGGACCGGCGCACTGTCGGCTGTCCCGAGTAGCCTTGTCGGGTGATACTCGCGGGCTTGATCAAGGCGCTCTCGCGCGCCTCCACGTACTCCTCCGCCCTCGACCGGGCTGATCGCAGCACCGACTTCTCGGTGGTCGACGGCCTGCGCGTGCCGCTCCTCGCGGGGCTGCTCGCCAGGCGCGCCGGGCCCCAGGCCATGCTCGTGGTCACCGCCACCGGTCGCGAGTCCGAGGCCGTCCGCCTGTCCCTCGCCAGCTACGTGCCCGGCGCCGAGGTCATCGAGTTCCCCGCGTGGGAGACGCTGCCGCACGAGCGTCTCAGCCCGAGCGCCGAGACCGTCGGCAAGCGGATCCATGCGCTCCGTCGCCTCGCCGCCTGGTCCGCCGAGGCAGAGGCCGCGGGTTCGAGCCCCGAGGCCTCCGCGGGCGTGCGTCCGCTCGTCGTCGTCGCGGGCGTCCGTGCGGCCCTGCAGCCCGTCTCCGACAACCTCGCCGACATCGACCCGGTCGTGCTGACCATCGGCGACCGGGGCCACGACCTCTCTGCGATCGCCCTGCGGCTCGTCGACCTCGCGTACGCGCGCGTCGACATGGTCACCCGGCGTGGCGAGTTTGCGGTGCGCGGAGGCATCCTCGACGTGTTCCCGCCGACGGCCGAGCACCCGGTGCGCGTCGACTTCTTCGGCGACGAGGTCGATCAGCTCCGCACCTTCTCGGTGGCCGACCAGCGCAGCCTCGAGGGCGTCGTGAGCACGGTCGAGCTGCCGCCGAGCCGCGAGATGCTGCTCACCGCGCCCGTGCGCCAGCGTGCCCGCGAGATGCAGCACGAGTTCCCGGGCCTCGCCCAGATGCTCGCCAAGATCGCCGAGGGCATCCCGGTCGAGGGGATGGAGTCGCTGGCGCCGGCGCTGGTCGACCGTCTCGTCCCGCTCACCCACTACCTGCCGGCGGGCGCCTCCGTCGCCGTGCTCTCGCCCGAGCGCGTGCAGTCGCGGGCCAAGAGCCTCGCCGAGACGAACCGCGAGTTCCTGTCCGCGGCGTGGAACGCCGCGACCGCCGGGGCCGCCGCCCCGATCGACCTCGACGCCGGCGACTTCCTCGCGCTCCGCGACCTGCGGGCGGCGGCCGGCGACCGCGCGTGGTTCACGTTCAGCGGCTTCGACTCGGGCGAGGTGCTCACCGACGACGAGGCGGTCCAGGCGGCAGGCGACTACGTGCGCGTCGAGGCCGCCCCCGTGCCGAGCTTCAGCGGGCACGCCGAGGGCGCGCTCGACCACGTCGTCGGCCGCGTGCAGGACGGCTGGAGCGTCGTCGTCACCGCACGGGGCACCGGGCTCGTCGAGCGTGCCCGCGACGTGCTGTCCGAGCAGGGCGTCGCCGCTCGTCTCGTCGACGCTCTGCCCGACGAGCTCGAGCAGGGCGTCGTGCACCTCGTCGCCGGGGGAGTCGAGGCCGGCTTCGAGCTGCCCTCCGCCAAGATCGCCGTCCTCGGCGAGAGCGACTTCTACGGCCGGTCGGCGAACTACGACTCCCGTCAGGTCAAGAAGCTCGCGAGCCGCCGCAAGAACGTCGTCGACCCGCTGCAGCTCAAGCCGGGCGACGTGGTCGTGCACCAGACCCACGGCATCGGCAAGTTCCTCGAGCTGACCAGCCGCGAGGTCTCCTCCGGCGGCCGCAACGCCGTCAAGAACAGCCGCGAGTACCTCGTGCTCGAGTACGCGCCCTCCAAGCGCGGCTACCCCGGCGACAAGCTCTACGTGCCCACCGACCAGCTCGACCTGCTCAGCCGCTACGTCGGCGGCGAGGCGCCCTCGCTCAGCAAGATGGGCGGCAGCGACTGGGCCTCGGCGAAGAGCAAGGCCCGCCGGGCCGTTCGCGACATCGCGGTCGAGCTCGTCAAGCTGTACTCGGCGCGGATGGCGTCGAAGGGGCACGCGTTCCCGCCCGACACCCCGTGGCAGCGCGAGCTCGAGGAGGCGTTCCCGTTCGCCGAGACGCCCGACCAGCTTACGACGATCGACGAGATCAAGGCCGACATGGAACGGCCGATCCCGATGGACCGCCTGCTCTCGGGCGACGTGGGCTACGGCAAGACCGAGGTGGCCGTGCGCGCCGCGTTCAAGGCGATCCAGGACGGCAAGCAGGTCGTGATGCTCGTGCCGACGACGCTGCTCGTCAAGCAGCACTTCGACACGTTCAGCGAGCGCTTCGCCGGGTTCCCCGTGCACCTGCGGAGCCTCAGCCGCTTCCAGTCCGCGAAGGAGAGCAAGGAGACCATCAAGGGGCTCGGCGACGGCACGGTCGACATGGTCATCGGCACCCACCGCCTCCTGAGCGAGGGCATCGCCTACAAAGACGTGGGGCTGGTGATCATCGACGAGGAGCAGCGGTTCGGCGTCGAGCACAAGGACGCCCTGAAGAAGCTCAAGACCAACGTCGACATCCTCGCCATGTCCGCGACGCCCATCCCTCGGTCGCTCGAGATGGCCGTGACCGGCATCCGCGAGATGTCGACCCTCGCGACGCCTCCGGAGGACCGGCACCCGATCCTCACCTTCGTGGGGCCCGAGGGCGAACGGCAGAAGGCCGCGGCGATCCGACGAGAGCTGCTGCGCGAGGGCCAGGTCTTCTACGTGCACAACCGCGTCTCGAGCATCAACCGGGTCGCCGCCGAGATCGCCGAGCTCGTGCCGGAGGCGCGGGTCGCGGTGGCGCACGGCCAGATGGCCGAGTCCACCCTCGAGCAGGTCATGGTCGACTTCTGGGAGCGAAAGTTCGACGTGCTCGTCTCGACGACCATCATCGAGACCGGCCTCGACATCGCCAACGCGAACACCCTGATCATCGACCGGGCCGACAAGTACGGGCTCAGCCAGCTGCACCAGCTCCGCGGCCGGGTCGGTCGCGGCCGTGAGCGCGGCTACGCCTACTTCCTCTACGACCCGGACAAGCCCCTCAGCGAGACCGCACAGGACAGGCTGGAGACGATCGCCGCCAACAACGAGCTCGGCGCCGGCATGCAGGTGGCCCTGAAGGACCTGGAGATCCGCGGAGCCGGCAACCTGCTCGGCGGCGAGCAGTCGGGCCACATCGCGGGCGTCGGCTTCGACCTCTACCTCCGGATGATCGGGGAGGCGGTCGGCGCGTTCCGTGGCGACGTGGCCGAGGGGCAGACCGAGCTGCGGCTCGAGCTGCCCGTCGACGCCCACATCCCCGACGAGTACGTCGAGAGCGAGCGTCTCCGGCTCGAGGCGTACCAGAAGCTCTCGACGGCCAGCGCCCCGACCTCGAGCGACGACCAGATCGACTCGGTGCTCGACGAGCTCACCGACCGCTACGGGACGCCGCCCGCCTCGGTGCTCGCGCTGATCGAGGTCTCCCGCCTCCGGCGAGCGGCGCAGAAGGCCGGGCTCAGCGAGGTCGTCGTCATGGGCAGCAACCTGCGCGTCGCCGGGGCCGACCTGGCGGACAGCATGCAGGTGCGCCTGCAGCGCCTCTACCCGGGCGCTCGGTGGTTCGGCCAGACGAACTCGGTCAGCGTCCCCCTGCCGGTGCGGCACGGGGAGGGGCTGGTCGACGCCGAGCTCATCCTCTGGGTCGAGCAGCTGATGACCTCGATCTACGGCGCGGACGTGCCGCGGCCCGCCGTCGACGGCGTCGCCCCCACGGCCTGACCCGACGGGCGGCCCTCCCGGCCGCCCGTCCACGACGACCCCGGCGGTCAGACGAGGAGGAGCGGTGCACGACGACACAGGACTCGAGGCCGAGGTCCGAGAGCTCTCCGACGTGGTCGAGGCGCTGCTCGCCGACCAGGGCGGCTGCGAGTGGAACCGGGCGCAGACGCACGAGTCGCTCGTCACCTACCTGGTCGAGGAGTGCGCGGAGCTGGTCGAGGCGATCGAGGACGGCACGGTCGACGATCGTCGCGAGGAGCTCGGCGACGTGCTCTACCAGGTGGTCCTGCACGCGGCGATCGCGGCCCGCGCCTCCGCCGGGGCCTTCGACCTGGCCGACGTCGTGCGCGACGTCCGACTCAAGACCGTGCGTCGGCACCCGCACGTGTTCGGCGGAGAGGACGCGGCCGACGTGGACGACATCGTCCGCCTCTGGAGCGCCTCGAAGGCCGTCGAGAAGGCGAGCCGGTCGAGCGCCTACGACGGCGTTCCACGCGGGCTGCCAGCGCTGTCCCGCGCCCAGAAGCTGGAGGGCAGGCGCGTCGCCGCCGGGGCCCCTCCGGCGGTCAGGCGAGCTGCGGGTGCCGAGGCCGACGACGAAGCCGGTGCTGACGCGGACGCCGCCGATGCCGAGCTCGACTGGGGGCGTGACCTGCTCGATGTCGTGGACAGGGCCGGCCGGGACGGCATCGACGCCGAGCGCGCACTGCGCCGAGCGGTGCGGGAGCGCGAGACCCTGTTGCGGGCCGCGGAGCGACGCCGCGACGACGACTGACCCGTCGGAGCCGTCAGACCCGTCGGACCCGTCAGAGCCGTCAGACCCGTCGGACCCGTCAGGGAGGGGGCGCCTCCCTGACCCGAACAGGGAGGCGCCCGCGCGTGGTCCGGTCGGGACGGGAGGCCCACGCGCCTGGGAAGACACGGGCGTCTCGCGACGAATCGACGACAGACCACACCATCGTCATGACGCTCGTTTCTCCTGGGGATCAGTCCAGGGCGAGGACCGTGACGATCCTCCGAATGTAGCCCCTGTCGGGTGACATGTCAATCGAGGGGCGAGGCGTCCCGGTGATCTGGCCCCTGAGGTGGGCAGATCGGGTCTGTTACTGTCCGGTACGCCTGGTCGGGCCGCGCAGGGCGGAGTCGACCGGCTCCTGGAGGAGCGCCGTCGATGCCCCGCAAGCCGGATCCCACGCGCAAGCCCGAGCTCCTCGGCCAGATCGTCGAGCATCTCCGGGGGCGGTCGCTGGCGACGGTGTCGTTCCGCACCCTCGCCGACGCCCTCGGGGTCAGCACGTACGTCTTCGTCTACCACTTCGGCAACCGGGCAGAGCTCGTCGCCGAGATCGTCCGGGCGATCGTCACGCGGGAGGACGACGTCCTGGCCGTCGACGTGGAGCTGCTCGACGAGGCCGCGTTCGAGGCGCACCTGGCGCGCGCGTGGTCGGCGGCCGTCGACGACCGGGGTCGTGACCTCCGACGCCTCGAGACGGAGGCGGCCCTCCTCGAGGTCGTCGCCGGCGACCAGCAGGGTGCGGCTCGCCGGGCCCCCGAGCGCTGGCCCGCGCACCTCGCCCCGTGGCTCACCGCCCGGGGCGTCCCCGTCGTGGACGCCGAGCGGGCTGCGCGTCAGCTGGCCGCCGTGCTCTGGGCGGCGCAGCTCGACTCCGTCCTGTCGGGCGACGTCGAGCGCGCGTCCGGCGTCGCGGCGACGGCCCGCGCCGAGTTCGTCGCCCTCGCACGGCGCTGACGACGGCCCTCGCGGGCTGACGACAGCCCTCCCGGGGCTGACGACGGGATGACGGACCGGGCGGCACGCCCGGTCCGTCGCGACGCCCCACCGCAGGGAAGGCGGGCGTCAGGTCGGCGGTGCGCAACCCGATTCGCTCCGCCGACGCCTCGACAGTACATGCAATGTCACATACGGGCAAGGGGTGCCCGCGATCGTCCTCCCGTCGGCTCTGGGATGATGGTCGGATGCCGTCACACGTGACCCCGCCGCGCGGGATGAGAGACTTCCTGCCCGCCGACAAGCGCCGCCGTGAGCGGGTCCTCTCCGTGGTCCGCGACGTCTACCGGGCGCACGGCTTCGACGAGATCGAGACCCCCGTCGTCGAGTCGAGCGAGTACCTCTTCTCGGGCCTCGGGGGCGACAACGAGAAGCAGGTCTTCGCGGTGCTCCGACGTGGTCTCGACGACGAGGCGCTGCGGGCGGCCTCGTCCGCCCTCGAGCTCGCCGACCTCGGCCTCCGCTTCGACCTCACGGTGCCCCTGGCCCGCTTCTACGCCTCGCACCGAGCCGAGCTGCCGACCGTCTTCCGCAGCGTGCAGATCGCGCCGGTCTGGCGGGCCGAGAAGCCGCAGAAGGGGCGCTACCGCCAGTTCGTCCAGTGCGACATCGACATCCTGGGCGAGGCCGGCCAGCTCGCCGAGATCGAGCTGATCTCGGCCACCACCGCCGTCCTGGCCGCCCTCGGCCTCGACGGCACAACCATCAGGGTCAACGACCGTCGCGTGCTCCTCGGGGTGCTGTCGCACTGGGGCGTCCCCGCCGAGCTGCACGACCGCGCGCTCCTCGAGATCGACAAGCTCGACAAGATCGGCGTCGAGGGCGTCGCGGCCCAGCTCGTGTCGATCGGTGTCGAGGCGCCCGGCATCGCCGACCAGCTGGCCCAGCTCGGCGACGCGACCTGGGACTCGGCGACCGCCTCCCCGCCTCCTGCGTGGCTCGACCAGGGGGCGTTCGGCGACCTGCTGGCGCTCCGGGCGGCACTGCCCGAGGCGAGGCTCGTCTTCGACCCGACACTGGTGCGGGGCATGGGCTACTACACGGGCACGATCTTCGAGGTGGCGCACCCCGACTTCTCGTACTCCCTCGGCGGGGGCGGTCGCTACGACGGCATGATCGGGCGGTTCCTCGGCACCGACGTGCCGGCCGCCGGCTTCTCGCTCGGCTTCGAGCGGATCGTCGACCTCGTCGAGCTCGACGACGCCGACGACGACGGCCTCGTCGTGCTCTACGACAAGGCCGTCGCCCCGGTCGAGCTGCTGGCGCTGCAGAAGGCGCTGGTGTCCCGCGGGGAGGCGCGGGTCCGGCTGCAGAAGCGCGCCAAGAACGTCGGGGGCCAGCTCGACGCCCTCGCGGCGGCCGGGTTCCGGCGCTTCGTCGCGGTACGCGGGGGAGAAGACCCGGACGACCTCGAGGTGCGGCCCCTGGGCTGACCCCCGCCCCGCTCGGCGCCGGTCCGCGCGGCTAGGATCGACACGACCGCGTGCCCCGCACGCACACCGACGACTAAGGAGTTCATCCGTGGCAGAAATCGACGCAGTAGGCGCACGCGAGATCCTCGACTCGCGGGGCAACCCGACGGTCGAGGTCGAGGTCCTGCTCGACGACGGGACCGTGTCGCGCGCGGCCGTCCCCTCGGGCGCATCGACCGGGGCCTTCGAGGCCTACGAGCTGCGCGACGGCGACGAGAGCCGCTACCTCGGCAAGGGCGTCCTCAAGGCGGTCGCCGCCGTGATCGACGAGATCGGCCCCGAGGTCGAGGGCATGGACGCGACCGACCAGCGCCTCGTCGACGCCGCCATGATCGAGCTCGACGGCACCGAGAACAAGTCGCGCCTCGGCGCGAACGCCATCCTCGGCGTCTCGCTCGCCGTCGCCCGCGCCGCCGCCGACTCGGCCGACCTGCCGCTCTTCCGCTACCTCGGCGGCCCGAACGCGCACACCCTGCCCGTGCCGATGCTCAACGTCATCAACGGCGGCTCGCACGCCGACAGCAACGTCGACATCCAGGAGTTCATGATCCTGCCGATCGGCGCGACCTCGTTCGCGGACGCCCTCCGCTGGGGTGCCGAGACCTACCACGCGCTCAAGAGCGAGCTGAAGTCGAAGGGCCTGTCGACGGGCCTCGGCGACGAGGGCGGCTTCGCGCCGGACCTCGAGAGCAACCGTGCCGCGCTCGACCTGTTGGTCGAGGCGATCACCAAGGCCGGCTTCACCCCCGGCAAGGACATCGCGCTCGGCCTCGACGTCGCCTCCAGCGAGTTCTACGCCGACGGCTCGTACACGTTCGAGGGCGAGAAGCGCGACTCCGCGTTCCTCGCCGGCTACTACGCCGACCTCGTGTCGGCCTACCCGCTCGTCACCATCGAGGACCCCCTCGACGAGGACGACTGGGAGGGCTGGGCCCACCTGACGAGCGAGATCGGCTCGAAGACGCAGATCGTCGGCGACGACCTGTTCGTGACGAACCCCGAGCGCCTCGCCCGCGGCATCGCCGCCGGCGCCGCGAACTCGATCCTCGTCAAGGTCAACCAGATCGGCACGCTGACCGAGTCGCTCGACGCCGTCTCGCTCGCGCAGCGCAGCGGCTACACGACCGTGCTGTCGCACCGCTCCGGCGAGACCGAGGACACGACGATCGCCGACCTCGCCGTCGCGACCGACGCGGGCCAGATCAAGACGGGCGCCCCCGCCCGCAGCGAGCGCGTCGCGAAGTACAACCAGCTGCTCCGCATCGAGGAGGAGCTGGGCGACGCAGCCCGCTACGCCGGCTACTCGGCGTTCCCGCGCTTCTCGGCGTAGCGCCGCAGAGCTGTGCCCGACGGGGCCCACGTCCTCGACGTGGTCCCCGCACCGAGGCCCGTTCCCCCTGGGGGAGCGGGCCTCTCGGCGTTCCGTGACCGTGCCCCCTCGCGGGTCGTCTACCCTCGGGAGCATGCCCCGTGAGTCCCCGACCCGACGCGTGCCCGTCGCCTTCGCGTCGCGCGAGACCGCCGCGGGCGGCTGGCTCCGCAGCATCCGCTTCTCCGGCTTCAGCCTGCTGATGCTCGTCATCCTCGTGCTGTTCGTGGTCGTGCTCGCGCCGTCGCTCCGCACCCTGGTCCAGCAGCAGCAGCAGATCGCGTCCCTCCAGCAGGACGTGCGCGACCAACGCGACGACGTCGACGACCTCCAGGGCGACGTCGCGCGGTGGAGCGACCCCGCGTACATCGAGGCCCAGGCCCGGGACCGGCTGCTCTACGTCTACCCCGGCGAGTACAGCTACCTCGTGATGGGTGCGGACGCCGACGCGGCGGCGCCGTCGCAGGCGCCCATCAGCGACACGCTCCAGACCCCGCAGGTCGACTGGGTCGCCGCGATGATGTCGTCCGTGATCGACGCCGGCCTCAGCGACGAACCCGCGACCGAGCTGGTCGCGCCCGACATCGGCGGCGCGCCCCTGCCGTCCTCCACGACAGGCGGCACCCCGTGACGACCCCTCCCTTCGAGCCCGTCAGCGAGCGCGACGTCCGGCTCGTCACCGCGATGCTCGGTCGCCCCGCCCGCGACGTGATCGGCATCCCCGCACGCTGCGTCTGCGGCAACCCGACCGTCGTCGCGACGAAGCCGCGCCTCGCCGACGGCACGCCGTTCCCGACGCTCTACTACCTGTGCCACCCGGGGGCCACGGCCGCGATCTCGACCCTCGAGGCGAACGGCGTCATGGCCGAGCTGACCGAGCTGCTCGCCGCGGACGACGACCTCAGGAGGCGCTACCACGACGCGCACGACGCCTACCTCGCCGACCGCGAGGGGATCGAGCACGTGGCCGAGATCGCGCACGTGACCGCCGGGGGCATGCCCGAGCGCGTCAAGTGCCTGCACGCCCTCGCGGGGCACGCCCTCTCGGCGGGGCCGGGCGTCAACCCACTCGGCGACCTCGCCGTCGAGCGCTCGAGCTGGAGCCCCGACGTGTGCCGCTGCGGCGACTACCTG
The DNA here is from genome assembly GCF_014841875.1 of Frigoribacterium sp. CFBP 13729. Taxonomy (NCBI): domain Bacteria; kingdom Bacillati; phylum Actinomycetota; class Actinomycetes; order Micrococcales; family Microbacteriaceae; genus Frigoribacterium; species Frigoribacterium sp. CFBP 13729. The sequence continues at coordinate 446,823 of NZ_JACYUR010000002.1, forward strand.
GGCGAGGCCGGCGGCGAGGCGGGCGACGAGGCGGCGGCGGCCGACGAGACCGCTCCCAGCGCGGCGACCGGTGCGGGCGGCGTGACCGCCGCCTCCTCCGCTCCGCCCGAGGCAGGCTGACGCAGGTGCGCCGCACCGGGGGGCGCGCGGCGACCAGGGCGCTGGCGACGAGCGTGCTCGTGGTGACGACGGCCGCGGGGCTCACGCTCGCGCCCGCCGCGGCGGCGTCCGCCGACAGCATCCGCGACGCGCAGTACTGGCTGTCCGACTACGGGGTGCAGCAGGCGTGGCAGACGACGCGCGGCGCGGGCGTCACGGTCGCCGTGATCGACACGGGCGTCGACGGCTCCGTCCGCGAGCTGCAGGGTGCCGTCGTCGGGGGCACGGACATGTCCGGGCAGGGCTCCGCCGACGGCCAGAGCCCGGTCGGCTCCGACGACCCTGCCCACGGGACCCTCGTCGGCTCCCTGCTCGCGGGACGAGGCACGGCGACCGGCGACGGCGTGGTCGGCGTCGCGCCCGAGGCCGACCTCCTGTCGATCTCGGTGGGCTTCGGCGCCGGCGCGGTCGACTCCGACCAGCAGATCGCCGACGCCGTCACCTGGGCCGTCGACCACGGCGCCGACGTGATCAACATGTCCCTGACCCGCAACACCCTCGACTGGCCCACGAGCTGGGACGAGGCGTTCCTGCACGCGCAGGAGGAGGACGTCGTCGTGGTCGCGGCGGCCGGCAACCGCGGCAGCGGCACGACCGAGGTCGGCGCACCCGCCACGATGCCGGGCGTCCTCACCGTCGCCGGCGTGGACCGGTCGGGCGCGGCGAGCTTCGACGCCTCCAGCCAGGGCATCACCATCGGCGTCTCGGCCCCCAGCGAGAAGCTCGTCGGCGTCGGCCCGGGCGACGTGCACTACAGCTGGAGCGGCACCAGCGGCGCGACGCCCCTGGTCGCCGGCATGGTCGCCCTCGTGCGGAGCGCGCACCCCGAGCTCGGCGCGGCCGACGTGATCAACAGGGTCGTCTCGACGGCCGACCCGAGGGGCGCCTCGCAGCCCGACCCGCTCTACGGGTACGGCCTCGTCGACGCGGCCGCCGCCGTCCAGCGCACCGTCGCGCCCGTCACGGCGAACCCGATGGGCGACCTCGCCGAGTGGATCCGGGTGCACCGACGAGCCGACGCCCCCGCGCCGAGCGCCGGTGCGGTGGCCCCGGTCCAGCCCGCGCCGGTGCCGACGCCGCAGAGCGACGGCGACCACCCCCTCCGTGCGCTGCTCCCCACGGTCGAGTCGATGCGCTCGACCGGGCTGCCGCTGATCGTCTTCGCGGTCTTCGGCGCGGCGCTCGTCGCCGTCGGGGCGGGCGCGGCCCGCCAGTTCAGGCGACGACACGAGCAGGAGTAAAGTCGTCGTGCCACCCCACCACCTCGAGGAGTTCACCCCTGTGCCCAAGATCCTGATCGTCGGCGGCGGCTACGCCGGTTTCTACACAGCCTGGAAGCTCGAGAAGTGGCTGCGCGCCGGGGAGGCGGAGGTCACGATCGTCGACCCGCTGCCGTACATGACGTACCAGCCGTTCCTCCCGGAGGTGGCAGCCGGCTCCATCGAGCCGCGTCACGCGGTCGTCTCGCTGCGTCGTCACCTGAAGAAGACGAACGTCGTCACGGCCAAGGTCACCAAGGTCGACCACGCCACGAAGACGGCGACGATCACGCCCGAGGTCGGCGACCCGTGGACGGTCGACTACGACCAGGTCGTCATGACCGCCGGCGCCGTGTCGCGCACGTTCCCGATCCCGGGCGTCGCCGACGAGGCGATCGGCCTCAAGACCATCGAAGAGGCGGCGGCGATCCGCGACAAGCTCCTCACCAACTTCGCGGCGGCCGCGAACCTGCCCGCCGGTGCCGCACGCGACCGTCTGCTGACCGTCACGGTCGTCGGCGGCGGCTTCGCCGGCATCGAGGTGTTCGCCGAGCTGCGCAGCTTCGCCAGCGACCTGCTCAAGAAGTACCCGCAGCTCACCATCGACGACACGCACTTCCACCTCGTCGAGGCCATGGGCCGCATCATGCCCGAGGTGTCGCTCGAGACCAGCCACTGGGTGCTCAAGAACCTCGCCGAGCGCGCCGCCACGGTGCACCTCGACACGCAGCTGAAGTCCGCCGTGGGCGGCGTCATCGAGCTCTCGACGGGCGAGTCGTTCGAGTCCGACCTGATCGTCTGGACGGCCGGCGTCATGGCCAACCCGATGGTGCGCAGCACCGACCTGCCCCTCGAGGAGAGGGGGCGGATCACCGTCAAGGCCGACCTCCGGGTCGTCGACGGCGAGACGATCGTCCCCGACGCCTGGGCCTGCGGCGACGTCGCGGCCACGCCCGACCTGACCGGCAAGGGCGTCGGCGGCTTCTGCGTGCCCAACGCGCAGCACGCCGTCCGCATGGGCAAGCACCTCGCCAAGAACATCACCGCGTCGCTGCGCGGCGAGGGCGTCGCCGACTACCGTCACGACAACCTCGGCGCAGTCGCCGGCCTCGGCGTCGGCGTGGGCGTGTTCCAGAGCGGCAAGTTCGTGCTCAAGGGCCTGCCGGCCTGGGCCGCGCACCGTGGCTACCACGGCCTCGCGATGCCCTCGTTCGAGCGCAAGTTCCGCGTCGCCACCGGCTGGTGGAACAACTTCTGGCTCGGTCGCGACATCGTCTCGCTCGACAACCGCGAGCGTCCCCGCGCCGCCTTCGAGGAGTTCGCGTCGCGCCCCAAGACCGAGGCCGCCGCCCCGGCCGCCCCTGCGACGCCCGAGCTCGGCAAGGTCGCCGGCGAGCCCGGCCCGGCCTACGCGAACCCGGCCGACGAGAAGGGCGCGCCCGCCGAGGGCGAGGCCGAGAAGCCTGCCCGCAAGGCTCCCGCCCGCAAGCCGGCGGCGAAGAAGACGGCCGCGAAGGCCGACGCCGACGCTTCGGTGCCTGCCGACGCCGGGCGCGGCTCGCTGTCGACCAGCGACTGACTCGACCCGCCACTGAGTCGACCAGCACTCACGACGCCCGCCCGCTGACCCCAGCGCGGCGGGCGTCGTCGTGTCGTCACCGGGATCGTAGGCTGGGGGGCACGCCCTCGTAGCCCAACGGTCAGAGGCAGGCGACTTAAAATCGCTTCAGTCAGGGTTCGAATCCCTGCGGGGGCACTCCGCTCCGCTCCGGCCCCCGCCGGGATCCGAACCCTGACACGGCCCGACGACTGAAGGCCCGACGACGCTGGCGCGTCGTCCGTGCGGGGGCACTCCAGCTCCTCCTCTTCCCCCCGGGGGCGTGAGCCGTCACGAACGGCTGTCACGCGCCTCCGGACGAGCGCCTCCTGACGGTTCGTGTCCGCGCCGCGGGCGGGTAGGGAGGAGCGGCTAGAGCGCGCGTCGGGTCGGCTCCACGTAGGTGACCCACAGCCAGGCCGCGACGGCGAGCAGTGCCGCCACGAGGCTCGTCACCAGCAGCACTGGCAGGGGGAACGACGAGGAGGGGGCGCCCACGAACACGGCGGCCGCGACGGAGACCCCCACCACGGCCAGGGCGACGTAGATCCCCTTCGACCAGGCCCACACGTGCCGTCCCGGCATCGAGCCGAGCGGCAGCAGCTGGACGACCAGGGAGCCGAGGCCGGCGAGGCAGACCGTGGCGAGGGCCTCCCGGCCGAGCTGCGGCCAGGCGCCCGGTGCGTCGACGAGGCCGTGCAGCACCCAGGCCGCAGCGGGGACGACGACGGTCGCAGCGAGCTGGACCGCCGCGGCGATGCCGCGGTCGCGTCGACCGGGGTTCCGCCCCGCTCCCACGGCGTGCCCGCCGTGGTGGTGGACGGCGCCCAGGGTCCCGACGAGCAGCACGCCGAGCACGAGCGCGGGATCGAGGGAGAAGACCCGGGTGGCGCCGCAGGCGACCACCGCGGCCAGCAGAAGGCCGGGCGACATCCGGACACGGACGGCGAGGCCGAGGCGCCGGGCGACGAGCACCGCGGGGAGGACGACCACGAGGCCGTTCAGCACGACGAGCCCCAGGACGATCCCTGCGAGGAGGCGCGCGTACTGCACCTGTCCGTCGACGCCCGCGGCGACGGCGATGGCGGCGGCGCCTCCTGCCAGGGCGAGGCCGGCGGCGACGCGGGGGTCGACGGTGCCCCGGTTGAACGAGGTGGGCAGCTCGGACGACCGGTTGCGACCGGTCAGACGGGCTGCGCGGGGGCGGAGCCGACCGCGGGCGGCGGCCGCCGCGAGCCGGGAGGGCCCCGCGACGAGGACGAGGAACAGCAGCGCCACGGCCGCGCCCAGCGGCCAGACCGGGCCGCCGAGCGTCTGGGCGAGCGTGGGCAGGCCAGCGCCGAACGTCGTCGCGGTCGCCCAGGTGCCGGTCTGCGTTCCCTGGCCGGCGCCGGGGGGCGTGCCGGCGCCTCCCTCGCCGCCGGGTCCGGTCGGAGGAGGCGCGGTCGTCGACCCTCCGTCGGACGGTCCGGGGGGAGCGGTCGAGGGCGGCACCGGAGCGGGAGAGGGCGTCGCCGTCGCACCGGGTCGCGGCGTCGCCGTGGCACCCGGCGCGGCCGGGGCGGCTGCCGCAGCGCCGACCGTGACCCGCACGGCGGCGCTCGGCGGCCCGAAGTTCCCGGCCGGGTCGACGAGGGCGGCCTGGACCAGTCGGTCACCGTCGGCGAGCTCGCTGCCCCCGGCGCTGCACGACCAGGTCCCTCCGCCCGAGACTGTCGCCTGGCAGACCGGCGTGCTGTCGACGTAGACCGTCGCGAGGGCCCCGGCCTCGCCCGTGCCGGAGACGGTGAGGGGCAGGGCGGCGACGCGTTGGCCGGACGTGGGGCTCGTCACGACGGGCGCGGCAGGGGCGTCGCGGTCGACGGTGACGCTCGACGGCCGCGAGGAGGCGGAGACGGGGACGGCGGGCACGGCGGACGACGACTGCACGGCCCGCACGTCGTGGCGGCCGGAGGGGAAGCCCGCAGCGGGCAGCACGGCGACCCAGCCGCCGTCGGCCGAGACGGTCGCCGTGGCGGTGGCCCCCGAGCCCGAGGTCACGGTGACGACGGCGCCCGGGAAGGCGGTGCCGCCGAGCTTGGCGCCGACGAGCAGACCCGAGCCGACGGTCGGCGCGGCGAGGACCGAGAAGGAGGAGGAGGTCACGGGATCGACGTCGGTGTGGTCGAGGTCGGTGACGACGACCGTCCAGCCCGCGCCGCTCGGGACGGTCGCCGTGCAGGTCCAGGAGCCGCTCGAGGTCGTGGCCACGGACGCACAGAGGTCGCGGTAGGTGCCGTTGCTCGTGAGCGCGACCTTGACCCGGGCCCCGGGGGTCGCGTCGCCGGAGGCCGTGACGGAGCCCGTCGGGCTGTCGGCCACCGGCCCGACCGTCGGGGCGACGGGCGTCGGGCCGGGAGTCGGGGTCGGCGACCCGAGCTGGGGCGACGGCGTCTGCGTGGGGGCCCCCGCCGCCTCCACGGGGCCGACCGGCCCGCCCGCCACGGCGAGCCCGGCCAGCACGGTCCCCAGGACGAGCAGCCACGCGAGCCGAGCCCGTCGGGTGCGTCGGCGCGCGCCGGCCGCGCGTCCGGCGACGGAGGCGGGACGCGGCGAGGGAGAGGTCGTGGTGTCGAGCACTGCTCCCCATTCAGCACGGTGCGTGAGCACCTGTCAATCGGTCGCGCGGACCAGTTTGCGACGACGGCCCGGCATCCGACAGGTGATGTCGAGAGTTCCCCCCGAAAGACGCCCCGTCCACGGGGAGCCCCCATCCGGCGCATTTATAGTGGCCCACGCATCGACGTGACCCTCGACCGGCATCCCGAGGACGACCGCGACGCGTCCACCCGAGCCGCATCCCCAAGGAGTCACCACCCATGCAACCGGCCCTCATCGCCACCCTGGTCGCCGTCGGGATCATCGTCCTGCTCGTCGTGATCGCCGGCATCTACCTCTGGTCGACCTACAACAGCCTGGTCACGCTCAAGGTCCGCGTCGACGAGGCGTGGAGCGACATCACGATCCAGCTCAAGCGCCGGGCCGACCTGATCCCGAACATCATCGAGTCGGTCAAGGGGTACGCGTCGCACGAGGCCAAGGTGTTCCAGAACGTCACGGAGGCGCGGGCCGAGACCCTGGGGGCGCAGACGCCTGCCGAGGCGTCCGCCGCCGAGGGCCACATGCAGACGGCGCTGAAGAGCATCTTCGCGGTGTCGGAGGCCTACCCGCAGCTCCAGGCGAGCCAGAACTTCCTGCAGCTGCAGTCGGAGCTCGTCGACACCGAGGACAAGATCCAGGCTGCCCGCCGCTTCTACAACGGCGGCGTCCGCGAGTTCAACACCAAGACGCGCACGTTCCCCAACACCCTCTTCGTGAAGCGCCTCGGCTTCACCGAGCGCGACTTCTTCGAGGTGGCCGAGCCCTCGGCCATCGCCGAGCCGCCGCGCGTCCAGTTCTAGCGCCGCGCCTCCGCCAGGGCTCCTGCCATGTACTCGGCCATCGCGCGGAACAAGCGCAACACGGTCTTCATCGTCCTGATCTTCCTGCTCATCGTGGGCGCCCTGGGCTTCGCCGCGTCCGCCCTCTGGAACAGCCCCTCCATCGGGTTCGTCGTCCTCGTCGGCGCCGCGGTCTACGCGCTGATCCAGTACTTCGCGGCCGCTCGCCAGGCGCTCTCGATGAGCGGCGCGCAGGAGGTCGACGCGACGACGGCACCGCGCCTCTGGCGCACGGTCGAGAACCTCTCGATCACCATGGGCATGCCGATGCCGAAGGTGTACGTCGTCGTCGACCCTGCCCCCAACGCCTTCGCGACCGGGCGTGACCCCGAGCACGCGGTCGTCGCGGCGACCACGGGCCTGCTCGGCCTCATGGACGACGCCGAGCTGCAGGGAGTCATGGCCCACGAGATGGGCCATGTGAAGAACTACGACATCCGGGTCTCGACCATGGTCTTCGGGCTGGTCGTCGCGGTGGGGTTCCTGGCCGATGTCCTGATGCGCATGTCGTTCCTCAGCGCGCTCACCGGAGGCCGGAACAACAACAACGGGAACGGTGGTGGCGGCGGCTCGAACCCCGTGTTCCTGGTGCTCGGGCTCGTCGCGATGATCATCGCGCCCCTCGCCGCCGCGGGCGTCCAGGCGGCGGTGTCCCGTCAGCGCGAGTACCTCGCCGACGCCACCGGGGCGCTCACCACCCGCCACCCTGAGGGGCTGGCCAGCGCGCTCGAGAAGCTCGGCGCCTACGGTCGCCCCATGCAGCAGCAGAGCACCTCGATGTCGCACCTGTGGATCAGCGACCCGATGAAGCCGGGCGTCATGGACCGCCTCTTCAGCACGCACCCCCCGCTCGCCGACCGGGTAGCGCGGCTCCGCGAGAACGCGACGCGTTTCTAGTCGGGGACCGCGCCCGAGCCGGAGCCGGCGAGCGAGCCAGCGACCGGGCCGGCGATCGAGCCTGAGCCCGAGGCCGTGACGGCGGGCCCGAGCTCGTCGGCGAGGTCGCCCCGGGGCACGACCTCGACCTCGTCGAGCCCCTGCCAGGCGGCGGCCCGGCCGAGCAGCGCTGCGAGGCGCTCGACGTCGACGGGCAGGTCACGCTCGTGCCACGACGCCTGCACGCGCAGGACGCCCGCCTGCCGGTCGCTCTTGAGGTCGACGCGGGCGACGAGCTGGTCGTCCTGCAGCACGGGCAGCACGTAGTAGCCGTGCACACGCTTGGCCTGGGGCGTGTAGATCTCGATGCGGTAGCGGAACCCGAAGAGGCGCTCGGCCCGGGGGCGGTGCCACACGACGGGGTCGAACGGTGACAACAGGGCGTCGGCGTCGAGGCGCCGGGGCAGCCGTGCCTCGGTGTGCAGCCACGCGGGGGACGCCCACCCGTCGACCGTCACCGGCCGGACGACGCCGGCGTCGTGCAGTTCGCGGAGGGCAGGCACCACGTCGACCGCCTTCAGCCGCCAGTAGTCGGCGAGGTCGGAGGCGGTCGCGACGCCGGAGGCGCGGGCCGCGTGGGCGACCAGCTGACGGTGCGCGTCGGCACGGTCGACCTCGACGCCGAGGACGGCGTCGGGCAGGACCTGGTCGGGCAGTGCGTAGACGCGCTCGAAGCGGCGACGGCCGGCGCTCACGAGCGAGCCCACGCGGAAGAGCGCCTCGAGCCCGCGCTTGACGTCGCCCCAGCCCCACCAGGGGCCGGTGCGGGTCGGCGACGGGAACAGGTCGGCGTCGTGCTCGACCAGGCTCGCGGGCAGCGGGCCCTTCTCGCGGATCTCGTCGAGCAGCCACCGGGCCATCTCGGGCTTCGTCGAGAGCCAGGAACCCTCGTCGGCCCGCCAGCGGCCGTCGTGGTCGCGCATCCGCCAGCGCATGAGCGGCCAGGTCGCGACCGGCAGGATGGCCGCCTCGTGCGCCCAGTACTCGACGAACCGGCCGCGAGGCGCGAACACCAGCCGGTCGAGCGCGTCGCGGTCGTACTGGCCCAGCCGGGCGAAGACGGGGAGGTGGTGGCTGCGCTCGAAGACGTTCACCGAGTCGATCTGCAGCAGGCCGAGCCGGTCGACGAGACCGGTGAGCTGGCGGGTGCCGACGGTCGTCGAACCCGGGGCCGCCGTCGGCCGGCCGAGGCCCTGCGCCGCCAGGGCGACACGGCGGGCGAGGGCAGGGGAGAGGCGGTCACGAGGCACGGTGCGAGGCTAGCCGTGACCTCCGACGTCGGGCCGGTCCGCGCCTCCTCGATGCATGCCGAGCGGGGCATGGACGGCGAGGCGGATCACCATCGGGCCCGCCCTACACTGAGCGCATGATGCGCCGCAGCAGGCTCCCGCGGGGAGCGGCCGAGAAGGTGACCGACCCGAGCGCCCCCTCGGGGTGGGCGCCCGACCCGTCGGTGCCGCGCGGCATGGTGATCGCCGGCGCGTGGTCCTGGCGAGTCCTGCTCGTGGTGGCGGTCGTGGCCGTGTTCGTCTGGCTGGTGATCCAGCTCCGCATCATCGTCATCCCGTTCCTGGTCGCCCTGCTCGTCTCGGCCCTGCTCGTCCCCTTCTCGGGGTGGCTGCAGCGGCACCGCTGGCCGAAGTGGGTCGCGGTCGTCGTGAGCCTCGTCGGCTTCCTGGTCGTCGTCGCGGGGCTCTTCACCCTCGTCGTGCTGCAGATCGTGGACGGCTGGCCGATGCTGCGCGACCGGTCCGTCGCCTCCTACGGCGAGCTCAAGGACTTCCTGCTCGCGTCGCCCCTCCACCTCACCGAGGGGCAGCTGAACGGCTACGTGAGCGACGCGGTCGCCGCGCTGCAGCAGGACAGCCAGCCCCTGCTGCGGGGCGCGCTGTCGATCGGCTCGACGGCGGGCCACGTCGGCGCGGGGCTCGTGCTCATGCTCTTCACGACGATCTTCCTGCTCGTCGGCGGCGGCGAGATCTGGCGCTGGGTGGTCAGGCTGTTCCCGCGTGCCGCGCGCGAGGCCGTCGACGGCGCGGGCCGGGCCGGCTGGCTGACGCTGACGAACTTCGTCAAGGTGCAGATCTTCGTGGCCTTCGTCGACGCCGTCGGCATCGGGCTCGGCGCGCTGCTGCTCGGGCTGCCCCTGGTCGCGCCCATCGCGATCGCCGTGTTCCTCGGGTCGTTCGTGCCCGTCGTCGGCGCCGTCGCCACCGGGGCGATCGCGGTCGTGATCGCGCTCGTCTACAACGGCTGGGTCGTCGCGCTGCTGATGCTCGCGGTCGTGATCCTGGTCCAGCAGATCGAGGGGCACCTCCTGCAGCCCTTCGTCATGGGCAGCGCCGTCAAGGTGCACCCCCTCGCCGTCGTCTTCGCCGTGGCGGCCGGCGCCCTCCTCGCCGGCATCCCCGGAGCGCTCTTCGCGGTGCCCGTCATCGCCGTCCTCAACGTCATGATCGGCTACGTCGCGAGGGGCTCGTGGCGCACGACCCCCCGACCGACGTCCGCCGACGTCACCTCGCCCGGAAAGGCCACGGATGTCTGACCTCACGATCGCCGGTCCCACGCTGCTCGAGATCGAGGAGGCGCGCGAGCGCGTCTCGCGCGTCGCCCGCGTCACGCCGATGGAGAGCTCGCGGTTCCTCGCCGAGCTGCTCGGGTCGCCGGTGCACCTCAAGTGCGAGAACCTGCAGCGCACCGGCTCGTACAAGATCCGGGGCGCCTACAACCGCCTGACGCAGCTGACCGACGAGGAGAAGTCGCGGGGCGTCGTCGCGGCGTCGGCCGGCAACCACGCCCAGGGCGTCGCCTTCGCCGCCCGCGAGCTGGGCATCGCCGCGACGATCTTCATGCCCGTCGGGGTCGCCCTGCCCAAGCTGCAGGCGACGAGGGAGTACGGCGCCGACGTCGTGCTCAGCGGCCACGACGTCGAGCAGGCGCTGCGCGCGGCCGCCGAGTTCGCCGCGAGCACCGGCGCGGCCCTCATCCCGCCGTTCGACCACCCCGACGTCGTCGCGGGCCAGGGCACCCTCGGCCTCGAGATCCTCGAGCAGGTGCCGGACGTGGACACGATCATCGTGCCCGTCGGCGGCGGCGGCCTGATCGCCGGCGTGGCGAGCGCGGTGGCGCAGCAGACCGCGCGGACCGGGCGCTCGGTCCGCGTCATCGGCGTGCAGGCGGCCAACGCCGCCCCCTACGCCGTGTCGATGGCGAGCGGCGTCCGCACCGACATCACGGCCCTGCCGACCATCGCCGACGGCATCGCGGTCGCCCGTCCCGGCGTGCTCAACTTCGAGATCGTGCGCCAGACCGTCGACCAGGTCGTCACGGTCGGCGACGACGACACGGCCCGGGCGATGCTGGTGCTGCTCGAGCGGGCCAAGCTCGTCGTCGAGGCGGCCGGCGCCGTGGGCGTCGCCGCGGTGATGACCGAGCAGGTGCGCGACCTCGGCACGACCGTCATCGTCCTCAGCGGGGGCAACATCGACCCGCTCATGATGGAACGGGTCATCAGCCGCGGGCTCGCCGCCGCCGAGCGCTACCTCAAGCTGCGCGTCGGGCTGCCCGACCGGCCCGGGCAGCTGACCCGGGTCTCGCAGATCCTGTCCGACGCCAACGCGAACGTCGTCGAGGTGCTGCACACGCGCCACCAGCGGGGCCTGCAGATCAGCGAGGTCGAGCTCGAGCTCAGCGTCGAGACCCGCGGACCGGACCACGTCGAGGACGTCCTGCGCCGCCTCCGCGAGGCCGGCTTCACGCCGAACGTCGACTTCTAGGCGGCCGCACGCCGCCCCGGGCACGANGGACCGCGTCGATCAGGGCACGTAGGTCTCGACCGCGGTGACCGCGACCGTGATCTCCTTGCCGTTCGGGGCGGTGTAGCTGGTCGTCGTGCCGACCTTGACCCCGTTGATGGCCTGGCCGAGCGGGCTCGTCTCGCTGTAGACCGAGAGGTCGCTGCCGGGCGCGATGATCTCGCGGTTGCCGAGCAGGAACGTGCTGGGGTCGCCGGCGATCGTCGCGGTCACGACGGTGCCGGGGCCGACGATGCCGTCGGCGGCGGTGGACTCGCCGACCGTCGCGTGCTTGAGCAGGTTGATGAGGGTGCGGATGCGCGCCTCGATCTTGCCCTGCTCGTCCTTCGCGGCGTGGTAACCGCCGTTCTCCTTGAGGTCGCCCTCCTCGCGGGCGGCCTCGATGCGGCCCACGATCTCGGCTCGGCCCTCGCCGCTCAGCGTCTCGAGCTCGGCCTGGAGGCGGTCGCGGGCGTCGGGCGTCAGCCAGGTGGTGGCGTCGTTGTCTTGGCTCATGGTGTCTCCGTCCGTGCGGCGGCCTGCTGGTGCGGCGGCCCTGTCCGCGGGAGCGGGAGCCGCGCGCCCGGTCGGGGCACGCCCACCGAAAAAAGGAGACCGGCCGAGTGGCCGGTCTCGTGGGTGTCCGCGCAGTCTACGGAAGCCAGCACTCGTAGATCAAGCCTGTCACGGCGCGTTCGCTGGTCGCGAGGGAGGTCGTGTAGGTGGTGGAGTACGTGCTCGAGGCCGGCAGGTGCACGACCTTCCAGCCCACGATGCTGAACTTCTGGTTCTGCGCCTGGACGGCGCAGCTGACCTCGGCGCCCGGCGGCGTGCTGATCGTGTACTGCACGTCGACCGCTCGGTCGTCGAGCACGGTGTAGCCCACGTCGGTGCTCTCGAGCTTCGCGCCGTCGCCGTCGAAGGCGGCGAAGACGACCCACGCGGCGAAGACCACGACGAAGGAGGCGGCGACCGCGACGGCGATCCAGCGCCCGCGACGACGCGTGCCGCTGCTGCGCCCGTAGCGGGCGTCGAGCCTGGCCTTCTCGCCGTCGGGCAGGCCGTCGGAGGCGCCGCCGACGGGCTGCTCGGGCGCAGCGGCCGGCGATGGTGCGGGGGGCATGGGCGCCACGGGGGCTCCGTCCGATTATCCTTGTCCCGAGGGTAGCAACGTCTGCCCTGCACGAATTGCGAGGAACCCGTGACCCTGCGCCTCTTGGCCGTCCACGCCCATCCCGACGACGAGTCCAGCAAGGGCTCGGCGACCTACGCCTACTACCGCAGCCTCGGCGCCGAGGTGCTCGTCGTCAGCTGCACCGGGGGCGAGCAGGGCTCGATCCTCAACGAGCAGCTCGAGGCGCGGGCGCACGCCGAGCGCGACATCGCGGGCCTCCGGGTGCACGAGATGCGAGCCGCCCAGGAGGCGATGGGCATCGACCACGTCTGGCTCGGCTACGCCGACTCCGGGCTGCCCGCCGAGGGCGAGCCCGTCGCGGTCAACTCGTTCGCGACCATCCCGCTCGAGATCAGCGCCGAGCCCCTCGTCGCGGTGATCCGCCGGTTCCGGCCCCAGGTGCTCGTGACGTACGACGAGATCGGCGGCTACCCGCACCCGGACCACATCCGCACCCACGAGATCTCGATGGAGGCGTTCCGGGCCGCCTCCGACGCCTCGCGCTACCCGGCCGCGGGCGAGCCCTGGCAGATCGACAAGGTCTACTACGACCGCATGTTCAGCGCCGGCCGCGTCGGTGCGATGATCACGCACCTGAAGGCGGAAGACCCGGAGTCGCCGTTGATCGAGCGCCTCACCGAGATGCTCGAGCGCTTCAGCGACCGGCCCGACCTCGCCACGACGCACGTGCCGGTGTCGGAGTTCTTCCCCGTCCGCGACGCGGCCCTCCGCGCGCACGCCAGCCAGGTGCCGCTCGACAGCGCCTTCTTCTTCTGGCCGCACGACCTCCAGGTCGCCGCCTGGCCCACCGAGGACTTCCAGCTGGTCGAGTCGCGCGTCGACTCGCCGGTGCCCGAGACCGACCTCTTCGCCGGCGTCGCCGACCCGGACACCGGCCTCGTGGGGGTGCAGGCCCGATGAGCGCCGCAAACGACCTCGTGCTGACGGCGGCTGTGCGCCTCCTCGCGCAGCCGTCGACCCCCGACGCGACGCTGCCGCCGTCGACGGTGCCCGACGTCGACGTCACGCCCGGCGTGTGGGGCTTCGTCGCCATCGCGTTCGTCGCGATCGCGACGGTGCTGATCATCGTCGACATGACCAGGCGCGTGCGCCGCACCCGGTACCGCGGCGAGGTCCGCGAGCAGATCGAGGCCGAGCGGGCCGAGGCGGACGCCGCGGCGGCGGGGCTCGACGACGAGCCGCGCCCGCAGCTCGGCGACGAGCCGCGTGGCGGTCTCGACGACGACGGCCGCGACGTCCCCGGGCGGAGCTAGGCGCCTGCGCCCGCGATGGCGCCGTCGGCAGCTGTCGCGGCGGCCTCGCGGGCCTCGAGCTCGTGACGGCGCTCGCGCAGCAGGTGGCCGGCCAGCGCGACGAGCAGCGTCAGCCCGCCCGCGACGCCCATGCCGACGCCGATGTGCACCTGCAGCAGCAGGGCCCCGACGCCGGCACCGGCCAGGATCAGCAGGACGGCGAGCACGCGGCGCGGGAAGTTCTTGCCCGTGCCGCCCGCGAGCTTCGACTCGGACGCCAGCCCGACGATCGTCGACGTGACGACCACGGTCGTGACGTCGGCCACGGCGATCTTGCGGGCGGCCGCGGCCTGGAGTCCCATGGCGGCGCCGAGCAGGCCGGTGATCGTGAACGCCCACGGGGTGTTCTCCTCGGGCACGACGGCGAAGGTCGAGATGCCGAGCCCGAGCAGCACGCCGCCCGTCACGCCGAACGAGACGGTGCTGCGGCCCGACCAGCCGGCCCGGCCGCCGCGCAGCACCCGGCCGCCGATCGCGGCACCGAGCAGGAAGGCGGCGAGGGCGACGATCGGCCCGACGATCGGCAGGCCGTCGGCCTGCGCGATCGCCATGCCGAGGATCACGACGTTGCCGGTCATGTTGGCCGTGAAGACGCGGTCGAGGCCCAGGTAGCCGACGGCGTCGATGATGCCCGTCGTGAACGTCAGGGTCAGCATCATCACGAGGTGCATGCGGGCCTGGTTGCGGCGGAATCGCTTCACGGGTGTCCTCCGGGGCGTCGCGCCGGGCGTGGCCGGGCGGGGCGGGGCGGGCGATCGCGGCGTCGTCGGCGCGGTGGTCTGCCGTCGATCGTATCGACGCGGCGGCGCCGGCGGGAACGACGCGGCGGCGCCCACGAGAACGACGCGCCGACGCCCCGGCGAAGACCGGGCGGCGCCTAGGGGAACGTCGGGGCGTTCAGCGCCAGGATCAAGATGCCCGTCCAGTGGCAGAGGTACGCGAGCACGGTGCAGGCGTGGAACAGCTCGTGGAACCCGAAGCGGCCGGGTGCCGGGTTCGGGCGCTTCAGCGCGTAGAAGACCGCGCCGACGATGTAGAGCAGCCCGCCGACGAGCACGAGGACCGTCATCGGCACGGAGGCGGCGAACAGGTCGGGCAGGAACCCCAGCGCGCCGACCCCCATGAGGATGTAGAGCGGCACGTAGAGCCAGCGCGGCGCGTGGATGAAGAACACCCGGAACGCGATGCCGAAGGCCGCCGCCGTCCAGACGAGCGTCAGCAGCAGGGCCGACTTGCCGGGCGGCAGGGCGATCGCCGCGATGGGCGTGTACGTGCCGGCGATCAGCAGGAAGATGTTCGAGTGGTCCAGCCGCTTGAGGAACATCTTCGCGCGCGGGCTCCACGGGAACCGGTGGTACGTCGCCGAGATGCCGAAGAGCAGCAGCGACGTCGTCATGAACACCGCGCAGGCCCAGGTCGCGGCGGCGCCGTCGGCGAGCACGACCAGCACGATGCCCGTCGCGATCGCCACCGGGAACGTCCCCGCGTGGATCCAGCCGCGCCAGGTCGGCTTGCGCTCGATCGACGAGTAGTCGAGGGCGTCGTCGAGCAGGGGGATGTTCGGCAGCTCCGCACCGCCGTCGTCGGCGACCGGAGAGGGCGAGGAGGTGCTCATGGGGCGAGCGTAGGGGAGGCGACCCGGCGACCGCTGGGACCGCGCGGGTGGGTTAACCTGGGCACGTGAAGAGTCCCGGACGGCCTCCCGTGGCCGGCGGCCTGCTGTACGGCCTGTACCAGCGCCGTCTGCGCCGCGAGCTCGACGGGGCCGAGCTGCCCCACCACGTCGCCATGATCGTCGACGGCAACCGCCGCTGGGCCAAGGCCCGCATGCTCGAGACCGCCGCCCACGGGCACCGCGCCGGCGCCGCGAAGATCAGCGAGTTCCTCACCTGGTGCGACGACCTCGGCATCCGCGTCGTCACCCTCTACCTGCTGTCGGCCGACAACCTCGGCAACCGTGCTTCCGACGAGCTGACTGAGCTGTTCGGCATCATCGGCGACGTCGCCGACGAGCTCTCGCACCAGCGCGACTGGAAGGTGCAGCACGTCGGCGCGACCGACGACCTGCCCGCCGGGCTCTGCGCCTCCCTCACCGCCGCCGAGGAGCGCACGCGCGACCACGCCGGCCTGCACGTCAACCTCGCCGTCGGGTACGGCGGCCGGCGCGAGATCGCGGACGCCATGCGCAGCATCGTCCGGGCCCACGACGCGGCGGGCGGCACCCTCGACGCGCTCGCCGAGGTCCTCACGCCCGAGCTGATCGCCGAGCACCTCTACACCGGCGGCCAGCCCGACCCCGACCTCGTCATCCGCACGTCGGGCGAGCAGCGGCTCAGCGACTTCATGCTGTGGCAGAGCGCCCACAGCGAGTTCTACTTCGTCGAGGCGCTCTACCCCGACCTCCGCGAGGTCGACTTCCTCCGTGCCGTCCGCGACTTCGCCCTGCGGCACCGCCGCTTCGGCAGCTGACCCCGGCGCCTGTCGCCTCGTCGCCCGGCGTCCGGCGTCCGGCGCCCCTCGGCCGCTCGGCCCCTCGACGCCCGGGGCCGGGTACGGTGGAGGACCCTGATCCGAGGAGCACCACCGTGACCACCATCGACGACTTCGCCGCCGGCTTCGCCGACGAGGCGGGCTGGTTCGACTTCGCCTCCTTCGGCCCGATGGGCACGGGCGTCGTGCAGGAGGCGCGGGCCCTGACCGAGCTCCAGTCGCGCTCCCGGCACGGCTCGGTCGTCGCCCTCGACGAGCAGGCAGGGCGCGCCCGGCGGGCCGTGGCCGCGCTCACCGGGTTCCCGACCGACCACGTCGTGTTCCAGCCGAGCACGAGCCAAGGCATGCTGCACACGCTGTTCGGGCTGACGGGCGCCCTCGCGCTGTCGCCGCGGGAGTACCCGACCACTCCGCTCACCGCGACCCGCGCCTCCTCGGCCCTGCGCGTGCTCGACACCGTCTGGCTCGACGTGCCGGACGACGCGGTGACGCCCGCGGTGCTCCGCGAGCACCTGACGCCGTCGGTGACCGCGGTCGCCGTCAGCGTCGTCGACTACCGCACGGGCTACCTCGCCGACCTCGAGGGCATCCGCCAGGTGATCGGCGACCGGCTGCTGATCGTCGACGGCATCCAGGGCTTCGGCGTCGTCGACGCGCCCTGGGCCGTCGCGGACGTGCTCGTCACCGGCGGGCAGAAGTGGCTGCGCGCGGGCTGGGGCACCGGCTTCATGGCGCTGAGCGACCGCGCGCTGACCGATGTCACGCCCGTGTTCAGCGGCGTGCACGGCTCGGAGATCACGCTCGGCGGCTCGTACGAGCGCGGCGCCGAGCCGGCCCCGGGTGCCGCCGCGTTCCAGCTCTCCCGCCCCGACCCCATCGCGGAGGCGCGGCTCGCGACCTCGCTGGAAGAGATCGCGGCCGTCGGCATCCGTCCCGTCGCCGGGGCCGTCGCCGAGCGGACGACCCGGCTCATCGACCTCGCCGACGAGTTCGCCGTGCCGGTGGCCTCGTCGCGCGTCGAGTCGGAGCGGGCCGGCATCGTCGTGCTCGAGCCGGAGCCGCAGCACCTGA
The DNA here is from genome assembly GCF_014841875.1 of Frigoribacterium sp. CFBP 13729. Taxonomy (NCBI): domain Bacteria; kingdom Bacillati; phylum Actinomycetota; class Actinomycetes; order Micrococcales; family Microbacteriaceae; genus Frigoribacterium; species Frigoribacterium sp. CFBP 13729. Next base: position 464,095 of record NZ_JACYUR010000002.1, read on the forward strand.
CGGCGCTGACCGCCTCGCTGCTGAACCACGGGGTCAGCGCGACGGTGCGGAGCACCAGCGTGCGCCTCAGCACCCACGTGTCGAACGGCGAGGACTCCTTCGGGCTGCTGCGTGAGGCGCTGATGTCGTACGGGAGCGCGATCTCGTACTGAGGGCCGGACTCGGCCTGGCCTGGCCTGGCCCACGACCCTCGACCAGCACCTGAGGGTCGTTCACCTGATCGTCACACGACACGGCGTGCCGTGCTGGACCCGTGTCGGAGGCACGACGTAGGTTCGGCTCATCGGGCAAGTAGCCCGGTCGAGACGGCCACGAAAGTTCGCCTCGCGACTGCTCCGCGGCCGTCCTGCCGAAGGTACCGAGTGCCTCGTCGCTCGGAGATGGAGTCGTCGTGACCGTCAACACCCGGGCCGACCAGCAGAGCACCTCAGCAGACCGTCGTGCGGGCACGCCCCGCACCGCGGTCGACCAGCGCACCTACGTCCTCGACACGTCCGTCCTGCTGAGCGATCCGCAGGCGATCTTCCGGTTCGCCGAGCACGACGTGGTGCTGCCCGTCGTCGTCGTCAGCGAGCTCGAGGGCAAGCGCCACGATCCTGAGCTGGGCTACTTCGCACGACAGGCGCTGCGCCTCCTCGACGGTCTGCGCGTGGCGCACGACCGTCTCGACTTCCCGGTCGAGGTCGGCTCGGGCGGCTCGTTCCGGGTCGAGCTCAACCACTCGAACATGTCGGTGCTGCCGTCGGGCCTCCAGCTCGGCGACAACGACTCGCGCATCCTCGCGGTGGCGTCGAACCTGGCGAACGACGGGCTGGCCGTGACGGTCGTGTCGAAAGACCTGCCGCTGCGCGTCAAGGCGGCCTCCATCGGGCTCGCGGCGGAGGAGTACCGCGCCGAGCAGGTCGTCGACAGTGGCTACACCGGGCTCAGCGAGCTCGACGTCTCGAGCGACCAGATGGCGTCGTTCTGGGAGAAGGAGACGATCAGCTCTCGTGCCCTCGCCGACGTCCCCGTGAACACCGGGCTCGTCGTGCACTCCGACCGCGGCTCGGCCCTCGGCCGGGTCACCGCGCGGGGCGAGGCGCGGCTGGTGCGGGGCGACCGCGACGTGTTCGGGGTGCACGGCCGCTCGGCGGAGCAGCGGCTCGCCATCGACCTGCTGCTCGACCCCGAGGTCGGCATCGTCTCGCTCGGCGGCAGCGCGGGCACGGGCAAGTCGGCGCTCGCCCTCTGTGCCGGGCTAGAGGCCGTGCTCGAGAAGCAGCAGCACAAGAAGATCATGGTGTTCCGGCCGCTGTACGCGGTCGGCGGGCAAGATCTGGGCTTCCTGCCCGGCGACGCCGCCGAGAAGATGAACCCCTGGGGGCAGGCGGTCTTCGACACGCTGGGCGCGATCGTGTCGCAGAACGTGCTCGACGAGGTGGTCGAGCGCGGTCTGCTCGAGGTCCTGCCGCTGACGCACATCCGCGGCCGGTCGCTGCACGACGCGTTCGTGATCGTCGACGAGGCGCAGTCCCTCGAGCGCAACGTGCTGCTCACGGTGCTCAGCCGCATCGGGCAGAACAGCCGCGTCGTCCTCACCCACGACGTGGCCCAGCGCGACAACCTGCGGGTCGGGCGCCACGACGGCGTCGCGTCGGTGATCGAGACGCTCAAGGGGCACCCGCTCTTCGGGCACGTGACCCTGACACGGTCGGAGCGCTCGGCCATCGCGGCGCTCGTGACCGAGCTGCTCGAGTCGAACGAGCTCGCCTAGGGCTCGGCGCGCCCGGCCGCGTCCGGGCTGGCCGCCCTCGGGCGTGTCCGGGCGCGGCACCCGTTGCGTGCCCGACGGACGAGTTGCCCCAGACGGTTGCCTCGGCGTCACTGACGCGACATCCCGGGGCAACTCGCCACCGGTCCGGCGCCTGCTCGGACGATGTGACGCTAGCGGGGCGTGCAACGACGTGGCACCCCTCGTGAGCGTCACAGCGATCGCGATCGCGATCGACGTGAGGTCCCTCCTGCACGGGCGCAGCTCGAGCGAGATTGCCCACAGAGGCGGGCCGTCCCGAGGAGGCGGTGCGGACTCGGGCGTCATGGTCGAAGCATGACGACGACGGAACACGAGCGCAGCCGAGCCGAGCGCAGCAGGGACGAGCCAGACCCGGACGAGCGCGGCGGGGACGGACTCGGCGCGGACGGACTCGGCGCGGATGAGCATCGCTGGGACGAACGTGGCCGAGACGGCGACGACCGAGCCCGGGACGGCGACGACCGAGCCCGGGACGGCGACGACCGAGCCCGGGACGGCGACGACCGCGCCTGGTACGGCGACCATCGCGGCCGGGACTGGGACGACCGCGCCCGGGACGGCGACGACCACGGGGGAGGACAGCCCGCGTCGTGCTCGTCCCGGAGCCGCAGGCCGGCACGGATCGACGTCGTCGTGGGGCTCGCGCTGACAGGCCTCGTGGCAGGGCTGGACCTGTCCTCGCCCGGAACGGTCGCGGCGTCGGCGCTCGCCGTCGTGACCGGTGCCCTCGTGCGGGTCGACATCGCGGAGCAGCGGCTCCCGAACGTGCTCGTCCTCGTGGCGCTGGTCGGCACGGCTGCGGGTGTGGTGCTGGCCGTGGGCACCGGCGACGGGGTCCCGGCGGCGTGGGCGTGCCTCCTCGGCCTGGTCGTGCTCGTCGCGTGCGTCCCGCTCGTGCACGGCGGGGGGCTCGGTGCCGGCGACGCCAAGCTCGCGAGCGTCGGAGTCGTGGCGGCAGCTCTGGCGTCGCCGTCGGCGCCGCTCGTCTGGCTCCTCGCGGTGGCGCTGCTCGGGGGAGTGCACGGGGTCACGGCTGTCGTCGTCCGACGACGGGGCACGTCACCGGCCGGGGTCACCATCCCGCTCGGACCGGTGCTGCTCGCCGGCTGGTGGCTCGCCGTCGTCGCAGCGTCGACGGTCCTCGACGCGTCGTAGACCCCACGACGCCGCGACGCCCCGTCCGCGGTGGATGCAGACGGGGCGTCGTCGGGATCGGCGGCGGCCGACGGTGCGGGAGGGGCGGCTCAGCCGGGGCGGGTCATGCTCAGCACGTCGAGCGCCGAGTCGAGCTGCTCCTCGGTGACCTCGCCGCGCTCGACGAAGCCGAGATCGACGACGGCCTCGCGCACGGTGATCTTCTGCGCCACGGCGTGCTTCGCGACCTTGGCCGCCGCCTCGTAGCCGATCACGCGGTTCAGCGGCGTGACGATGGACGGCGACGACTCGGCCATGGCGCGGGCGCGCTCGACGTCGGCCTCGAGGCCGTCGACGGTCTTGTCGGCGAGCACCCGGGTCGCGTTCGAGAGGAGGCGGATCGACTCGAGCAGCGCGGTGCCCATCACCGGGATGGCGACGTTGAGCTCGAACGAGCCGGAGGCTCCGGCCCAGGCGATCGTGGCGTCGTTGCCGATCACCCGTGCCGAGACCATCAGCACGGCCTCGGGCACGACGGGGTTGACCTTGCCGGGCATGATCGACGACCCGGGCTGCAGGTCGGGGACGTGCAGCTCCCCGAGGCCCGCGTTCGGGCCCGAGCCCATCCAGCGGATGTCGTTGTTGATCTTCGTCAGGCTGACCGCGAGCACGCGGAGCGCGCCCGACGCCTCGACGAGACCGTCGCGGGCGCCCTGCGCCTCGAAGTGGTCGAGCGCCTCGGTCACGGGCAGGCCGCTGTCGTCGGCGAGCACGGAGATGACCTCCTGCGGGAAACCGACGGGCGTGTTGATGCCCGTTCCCGTCGCGGTGCCTCCGAGCGGCACCTCGGCCACGCGGGGGAGGGTCGCCTGGACCCGCTCGACGCCGAGACGGATCTGGCGGGCGTAGCCGCCGAACTCCTGGCCGAGGGTCACCGGGGTCGCGTCCATGAGATGGGTGCGGCCCGCCTTGACGACGCCGGCCCACTCGGCGGCCTTGCGCTCGAGCGACTCGGCGAGGTGCTCGAGGGCCGGCACGAGGTCGTGGAGCAGGGCTCCGGTCACGGCGACGTGCACGGAGGTCGGGAACACGTCGTTCGACGACTGCGAGGCGTTGACGTGGTCATTGGGGTGCACGTCGACGCCGTCGACGGTGCCGGCGAGGGTCGCCAACACCTCGTTCATGTTCATGTTCGACGAGGTCCCGCTGCCGGTCTGGTAGACGTCGACGGGGAACTGGTCGTGGTGCTGGCCGCCGATGATCGTGTCGGCCGCGGCGACGATCGCGTCGGCCACGCCCGCGGGGACGATGCCCCGTCGGCCGTTCACGACGGCGGCCGCCCGCTTGATGCGCGCCAGGGCCACGATCTGGGCGGCCTCGAGCCCGGCTCCCGAGATGGGGAAGTTCTCGACGGCCCGCTGGGTCTGTGCCCGCCACAGGGCCGACGCGGGGACCCGCACCTCGCCCATCGTGTCGTGCTCGATGCGGTACTCGGTAGTGGTCACGACGTCATCGTCCTTCCTTCGGCCCTCGTGGGGCGGTGTCACGGGGGCCGGTCGCCCCCGCGGCGTCAGAGTCGACCGATGATGATCGACGGGTCGACGCGGCCGTCGGCGAGCGCGTAGTTCGCCCCGACCACGGTCAACCTACCCTCGGCCACGGCGGCCGAGATGAGCGCGCTCCGGCCCACCAGGGCCTCGACGGAGGCCTGGATGTGCAGCGCCCCGACCGCGCGCGGGTCGAGCACGGCGCCCGGCTCGAGGGCGATCGTCGCCCGTCGGACGCTGGGCACGATCATGTCGACGAGGTCGCCGAGGAACCGGGACCCGGGAGGCGCGTCGCTCGTGAGCGAGTCGATGGCGGTCGCGACGGCGCCGCAGCTGTCGTGGCCGAGCACGACGATGAGCGGCACGCCGAGCACGGAGACCGCGTACTCGAGCGAGGCGATGACGGTGTCGCCCACGACCTGGCCGGCGTTCCGGACGACGAAGAGGTCGCCGAGGCCGACGTCGAAGATGATCTCGGCGGCGAGACGGGAGTCGGCGCAGCCGAACAGGGCCGCCACGGGCTCCTGCCCGCCGGCCAGCAGGGCGCGCCGGTCGCTGTCCTGGTGGGGGTGCTGAGGCGCCCCGGTCACGAAGCGCTCGTTGCCGGCCTTCATGCGCTCCCACGCGCGCCCCGGGGTCAGCGGGTCGGCCGGAGGCGACGGCACCGCCAGGTCGGCGACGGGCACGGCGGTCGTGCCGGGGACGCCGCCCCCGGTCGAGGTGCCGGTGCCGCTGTCGATGCGAGGGTCGGTCACGACGGGTCTCCTGTCTGGTCGGCCAGCTGCTCGGCCAGCGCGGTCGCGAGCTGCTCGAACTGCACGTCGTCGGCCGTGCCGTGCAGCACGTACGAGCTGCGGTCGACCGTGGTCGTCATCGAGTAGGCGTAGTTGCCGGGGCTCTCGCCGTCGCGGCGGTCGTAGACCTGCCAGTCGAGGCCGGCGATCGTCGTCGCGCCCGTGGCCGGTCGCGCCTGCACCGCGTTGGCGACCCAGGTCGCGTTGGCGTCGACGCCCTGCTCGAGGGCGATGAACTGCTCGGTGGGCGTGATGAGCCCGACGTACCAGGTGGCGACGCCGTCGGCGGTGCCCGTCGAGATGTCGGCACGGTTCGACGTCCAGCCGTCGGACAGGACGGGGGCCGCGAGCGGCACGTCGACGTTGCTCTCGGCGCTCTGCGCCACCGCCCGGTAGTCGATCTCCTGGCGGTTGACCGTGCCGCCCGGGCGCACGACGACCAGCACCAGGAACAGCACGACGGCGAGCGACGCCACGATCGACAGCGTCAGGTTGACGGCCGTCTGGTTGGCGTAGTGCTTGCGGGTGTTCTCCGCCTTGCGGCGCGCGGTCTCGTCCGGCGTTTCGGGCCGGCCGAGCTCGGCGACGATGCGAGGCTGCTTCTCGCGGGGGCCGCGGCCGTTCTCGCGGGGGCCGGGGCCGGTCATTCGGCGGGCACCTGTCGACGGGCGGCCTCGAGGCGCTCACGCGCGCCGAGCAACCACTCTTCGCAGCGGCGGGCGAGGGCCTCGCCTCGCTCCCACAGGGCGAGCGACCGCTCGAGGGTCGACGCCCCCTGCTCGAGCTCGGACACGACCGTCACGAGCTCGTCGCGCGCCTCTTCGTAGCTGAGCGACGCCACGTCGGCCGGGGCGGACGCGGAGGGTGCGGGGGAGGAGGACTGTGCCACGGGTCGATCCTAACGAGAGGTGCTGGCAGGGGAAGCGGCGTCGCTCGACGACGAGGAGGGCGCGGAGGAGGCGGGACCTGGGGAGGAGGCGCCGGTGCTGACGGCCTGCAGCGCGCCTCCCTCGACGGTGAGGACGAGCGGCGTGGACTCGGGGGCGTCGGCCGGGTCGCGGAGCACCCCGCCGCCCGGCAGCTGCACGATCGAGTAGCCGCGCCGCAGGGTGCCCTGGGGCGAGAGCGCGCGCAGCTGGGCGGTCAGCTCGGAGACCCGGGTGTGCGCCCGCTCGACGGCTCGGGCCACGAGCTCTTCGCCGCGGGCGACGGCGCGCACGACCTCGTCGGCGCGCACGTCGACGAGCGTCTGCGGCGCGGCCAGCACGGGGCGGCTGCGCACCTGCTCGAGCCGGTCGATCTCGGTCGAGACGATCTGGTTCAGCCGCACCCCGATGCGCGACCGGGCCTGCTGCACGCGCGACAGCTCTTCGTTGACGTCGGGCACCACGCGCTTCGCAGCGTCGGTCGGTGTGGACGCCCGCAGGTCGGCGACGTCGTCGAGCAGGGGGCGGTCTGCCTCGTGGCCGATCGCGCTGACCACCGGCGTGGTGCAGGCGGCCACCGCACGCACGAGCGACTCGTCGCTGAAGCCGAGCAGGTTCTGGAAGTCGCCGCCGCCCCGGGCCACGATGATGACGTCGACCTCGGGGTCGGCGTCGAGCTGCTGCACGGCGGCGGTGACCTCGCCCACCGAGCGGTCGCCCTGCACGGCCGCGTGCACGACGCGGAACGTGACCGACGGCCACCGGAGCTGCGCGTTGCGCAGCACGTCTTTCTCGGCGTCGCTGTCGCGACCCGTCACGAGACCGATGCACTGCGGCAGGAACGGGAGGCGCTTCTTGCGGTCGGGGGAGAAGAGGCCCTCGGCGGCGAGCTGGGCCCGCAGGCGCTCGAGGCGCTCGAGCAGGTCGCCCAGTCCGACGTGCCGCATCTCGAAGACCTGCATGGTGAGCGAGCCGCCCTTGACCCAGTAGTTCGGCTTGACGGCCGCGATCACGCGGTCGCCCTGCTTCAGGTCGGCGGGGACCCTCGACCGGACGCTCGACCAGATCGAGAACGAGACCGTGACGTCCTGCTCGAGGTCGCGCAGCTTGCCGTAGACGTTGCCGCCCGAGACGTTCCACTGGGTGATCTGCCCCTCGACCCAGGCCGTGCCGAGCCGGTCGATCCAGTCGCGCACCTTGCCCGCGAGCAGGCCGACCGGCCAGGGCGCATCGGCGGTGGGCGGCGGGGTGACGATCGTCATGCAGGCGTGTCCTCTGGTCGGAGCGGACGGGGGAGCGGTCAGGGCAGGAGGCGTGGCAGGGGCGAGGGCGGGGCGCGGAGGACGGGCCCTCCCAGAACGCGACCAGTCGTCACGCCTATCATCGACGGGTGGCACACATCACGAACGGCGCCATCGCCGTCGACCTCCCGACCCCGCGCGTCCCTGCGCTGCGCAACAGGCTACGGGACACCCCCGTCAACGGGACGAAGCGGGTGCTGCTCGCTGCTCCCCGCGGCTACTGCGCCGGCGTCGACCGGGCGGTCATCGCCGTCGAGAAGGCCCTTGAGCACTACGGCTCGCCCGTCTACGTCCGCAAGCAGATCGTCCACAACGTCCACGTCGTGTCGACGCTCGAGCGACAGGGCGCGATCTTCGTCGACGAGGTCGAGGAGGTCCCCGAGGGCTCGCACGTCGTCTTCAGCGCCCACGGCGTCTCGCCTGCCGTCGTGCAGGGCGCCGCCGACCGCGGGCTCCAGGCGATCGACGCGACCTGCCCCCTCGTCACGAAGGTGCACCGCGAGGCCGTCCGCTTCGGGTCGCAGGGCCGGCACATCATCCTCATCGGCCACGCCGGCCACGAGGAGGTCGAGGGCACGATGGGCCACGCCGCCGACCGCACCACCCTCGTGCAGAACCCGGCCGAGGTCGACGACCTCGTCATCGACGACCCCGACAACCTCGTCTGGCTGTCGCAGACGACGCTGAGCGTCGACGAGACCATGGAGACGGTCCGCCGCCTCCGCGAGCGCTTCCCGACCATCCAGAACCCCCCGAGCGACGACATCTGCTACGCCACGCAGAACCGTCAGGTCGCCATCAAGAAGGTCGCCGTCGACTCCGACCTCGTCATCGTCGTGGGCTCGGCCAACAGCTCGAACAGCGTGCGCCTCGTCGAGGTCGCCCTCGAGCACGGCGCGAAGGCGGCCTACCGCGTCGACTACTCGAGCGAGATCAAGCAGGAGTGGCTCGACGGCGTCGAGACCGTGGGCGTCACGTCCGGCGCCTCGGTGCCCGAGGTCCTCGTGAAGGAGGTCCTCGACGACCTGGCCGACGCCGGCTACGGCGACGTGTCCGAGGTCGTCACGGCCGAGGAGGACCTGATGTTCTCCCTCCCCAAGGAGCTCCGCAAGGACGCCCAGGGCCAGACCGACACCCGCGCGCTCGGCGGACGCACCGCCCGATGAGCGACGACCGCGACCCGCACGACGGCCGCGACGGCGACGCGTCGGCAGGGCGCGATCCGCGCCCTCGTCCCCGGTACGGCGAGTACGCGCCCGAGGGCTGGGTCAGTCCCGTCCCGCCCGCCGAGCCCGCGCCTCCTGTGGGCCAGGACGAGACGGCGCCGACCGGGCAGCAGGCAGGGCAGCAGTCCGCGTCGTGGTCGCAGCACCCGCAGCAGGGCCAGGGCGCAGGAGGCGCGCAGCCGTACCCGGGACCGCCTGCCACGCCAGCCGCGCTGAGCACCGGCCGCCGTGTCGACCGTGTCGCCACGTTCGTCCTGCTCGGCCTCGCGGGCTACAACGTCATCTCGAACCTGCTGCTCGTCTCGGGCTTCTCGCGAACGCTGCTGTCGGCGTTCTCGGCGCAGGGCTACCCCGTCGACGACTTCTCCGGAGAGGCCGCGCTGCAGCAGGCCGGTGCGGCGATCGCCATCGTGTCGCTCGTCGTCTTCGTGCCCATGCTCGTGCTCACCCTCCGCCGCCTGCGCGCCGGCAAGCTGACCTTCTGGGTCCCGCTCGTCGCGGGCGCCGTCGTCACGATCGTGCAGATGGTGCTCGTGCTGTCGGTGTTCCTGGGCGATGCGGCGTTCGTGCAGTCGCTCCTCGACAGCGCACGCCCCGCCTCCTAGGCACGTCGTCGTCGTCGTGGCCGGCCCGGTCGTGACGAGAGGCCCCGCAGCTCGGTGCTGCGGGGCCTCTCTCGTCGGACCAGGAGGTGCGGACTAGCTGCCCGACTGTCCGAACGAGCCGAGCTGGCGGGTCGCCTCGACCACGCGGGCAGCCATCGCCGACTCGGCGACCTTGCCCCAGGCACGGGGGTCGTACTGCTTCTTGTTGCCGACCTCGCCGTCGGCCTTGATGAAGCCGTCGTAGTTCTTCAGCACCGTGTCGGCGATCGAGCGGCTGAAGGCGTACTGCGTGTCGGTGTCGAGGTTCATCTTGACGACGCCGTTCGAGACGGCCTCGCGGATCTCGGCGTCGGACGAGCCGGACCCGCCGTGGAACACGAGCTCGAGGGGCTTCTCGGCCGTGCCGAAGCGCTCCTGGATGCCCTGCTGGATCTCGCCGAGCAGCTCGGGGCGGAGCTTGACGTTGCCGGGCTTGTAGACGCCGTGGACGTTGCCGAAGGTGAGGGCGGCGATGTAGCGGCCGTTCTCGCCGAGGCCGAGCGTCTCGACGGCGCGGGTCACGTCGCCGACGGTCGTGTAGAGCGCCTCGTTGGAGCCCTCGTGCTGGACGCCGTCCTCCTCGCCGCCGACGACGCCGATCTCGACCTCGAGGATGGCGTTGATCGCGGCGGTGCGCTTGAGCATCTGCTGGGCGATCTCGAGGTTCTCGTCGAGGGGGATGGCCGAGCCGTCCCACATGTGCGACTGGAAGAGCGGGTTGCGACCGGCCTTGACCTCGTCCTCGCTGGCGGCGATGAGGGGCAGGACGAAGCCGTCGAGGGCGTCCTTGGGGCAGTGGTCGGTGTGCAGCGCGACCGTGACGGGGTAGTTCTTGGCGACCTCGGTCGCGAACTTCGCGAACGCGATGGCGCCCGCGGCACGGTTCTTGACCGTCTGGCCGGCGAAGTAGTCCGCGCCGCCCGTCGTGACCTGGATGATGCCGTCGCTGCCGGCCTCGGTGAGGCCCTGGAGCACGGCGTTGATCGTCTGTGACGACGACACGTTGACCGCGGGGTAGGCGAACCCCTTGTTCTTCGCCTTGTCCAGCATCTCGGCGTACTGCTCGGGGGTTGCGACGGGCATCGGATCTCCTTCGATGATGGCGTGTGGGGTGCTCCTCCACCCTAGTCAGGGGCCCCAGCAGCGGACCGGGCAGCGACGGGCGAGGAGGGGCGGGGGACGGGCGTGCACGTCTGTGCAACGGCCGTTGGGGAGGCGCCTCCCGGGTAGGCTCCGGAGCATGGCTGACTCCGGAACCCTCTACTCGCACCCCGACCGCAACCTGGGCATGGAGCTCGTGAGGGCGACCGAGGCCGCCGCGATCCGCAGCGCGCCGTTCATCGGCAAGGGCGACAAGAACGCCGCCGACGGCGCCGCGGTCGACGCGATGCGCAAGTTCCTCGGCACGGTCGCCTTCGACGGCGTCGTCGTGATCGGCGAGGGCGAGAAGGACGAGGCGCCGATGCTCTTCAACGGCGAGCACGTGGGCAACGGCTTCGGCCCGGCCTGCGACATCGCCGTCGACCCGATCGACGGCACGAGCCTCACCGCCGCGGGCCGCATGAACGCCCTCTCGGTCATCGCGGTCAGCGACCGCGGCAGCATGTTCGACCCCAGCGCCGTCTTCTACATGGACAAGATCGTCACCGGCCCCGAGGGCATCGGCGTGATTGACCTCGACCGCCCGGTCGGCGACAACATCCGCGCCCTGGCCGACGCCAAGGGCCTGGCCGTCGAGGACATCCAGGTCGCCGTGCTCGATCGTCCTCGCCACGCCGACCTGATCCAGCAGATCCACGCCGCCGGCGCGGGCACCCGCCTGCTGCTCGACGGCGACGTCGCCGGCGGCATCAACGCGGCCCGCCCCGACTCGCGCATCGACATGTGCGTCGGCATCGGCGGCACCCCCGAGGGCATCATCACGGCCTGCGCCGTCAAGGCACTCGGCGGCCTCATCCTCACGCGCCTCGCCCCGAAGGACGACGCGGAGCGCCAGAAGGCGATCGACGCCGGTCACGACCTCGACCGCGTGCTCGACCAGGACGACCTCGTCAAGGGCGACAACGCCTACTTCGTCGCCACCGGCGTCACCGACGGCGCGCTCGTCGCGGGCGTCAAGCGCAAGCAGGGCATGATCCGCACGTCGAGCATCGTGCTGCGCTCGCACTCGGGCACCATCCGCCGCGTCGAGGCCGACCACCTCGTCTCGAAGTGGTACGGCGAGACCGCCTAGCTCGTCCAGTTCGCCCTAGCTCGCCCGGTCGGCCCAGCCCGTCTGGCTCGCCGTACGCTCGTCGGCCGCCGCCCTCGACGCCTCGACCTCGCGGTCGGCGTCGAGGGCGGTCGTCAGTTCTGCCGCCGTGAGGTCTCGCGGCAGCTCTTCCACGACCGTCGGCGAGGTGAGCGTCTTCGTCTCGTCGAGCATGCTCAGGCGCCGTGCCGACGGCAGCACCGTGCGCTCGAGTGAGCCCACGAAGCGGTTGTAGTCGTTCACCGAGCCGCGCAGCGACCGGCCCAGCTTGTCGACGTGTCCGGCCATCGTCGCGAGCCTGCCGTAGAGCTCGCGGCTGAGGTCGAAGAGGACCTTGGCCTCGTTCGTGACCACGTCCTGCTGCCAGCTGAAGGCGACGGTCTTGAGCACCGACCAGAGCGTGACCGGGGAGGCGAGGGCGACGCGCTTCTGGAACGCGTAGTCCATCAGCGAGGGGTCGGCCTCGAGAGCGCTCGACACGAGCGACTCGCTGGGGATGAACGCGATGACGAGCTCGGGCGACGACTCGAGCCCCGCCCAGTAGGTCTTGGCCGAGAGGGCATCGACGTGGGCCCGCAGGGCCTTGACGTGCTGCCGGACGAGCACGTCGCGACGAGCCGCCTCTTCTCCCACGGCCGTCGCGGGTATGGCGCTCGCCTCGAGGAACGCCGCGAACGGCACCTTGGCGTCGACGGCGATGTTCTTGCCGCCGGGCAGGTGCACCACCATGTCGGGCCGGCCGGCGCCCGCGTCGCTCGAGATGCTGCTCTGCAGGTCGAAGTCGACCCGCTCGACGAGCCCGGCGGCCTGGACGACGTTGCGCAGCTGCGTCTCGCCCCAGACCCCGCGGGTGCTGTTCGACCGGAGGGCGGAGGCCAGCGACTCGGCCGTGCTGCGGAGCCGTTCTTCTGAGGCCACGGCGCTGCGCAGCTGCTCGCTGAGCGTGCCGTACTGGTGCGCGCGCTGTTCCTCCAGCTCGGCGACCTTGGCCTGGACCGCCGCGAGGCTCTGGGCCACCGGGCTGAGGGCCGTCATGACCTGGCCCTCGGAGCGGACTCGTTCGGCCTCGGCGATGCGGGAGTCGCGCAGCCGGTCCTGGAACTCGCGCAGCCGCTCCTCCTGGCCGGCGGCCTCGCGCCGGTGCTGCTCGTCGAGGTCGATCAGCCGCTCGCGGTAGCCCTCGACGGTCGCGCGGGCCGCGGCGGCGTCGGCGGAGAGCCGTGCGGTGGCCTCGGCGGCCCGGGACCGGGACAGCAGCACGCCGAGGGCCGTGCCGAACCCGAGCGCGACGACGACGAGGGCCACGAGGAGGAGCGATGAGGTCATGCAGGGAGTGTCGCAGCAGCCGCCGACACCGGCCGAGAGCGCGCGCCGCGCGCGCCGTGCCCGGCGGCGGCCGCTAGCGGAAGACGACGCGACGACGCGGGGCCGGGGCTCCCGCGTCGGCGGGCGGCGTGGCGGGCGTGAGCCGCTTCATGCCGACCCGGGTGGTCTCGGCGAGCTGCCGCAGGTCGTCGGCCCCGTGGAACTGCGCCGCGTGCACGACGATCGCCGCGCAGGCCTCGGCGTCGGCGAGGGCATCGTGGTGCGAGAAACCCGTGAACCCCGCGGCGGCGGCAGCGAGCGGCAGCCGGTACGAGTCGAGGGCGTAGGTCTTGCGGGCGACCTGGAGGCTGCAGAGGTAGGCCCACGACGGGGGAGTGACCCCGGTCGCCGCGCACGCGCCCTTGATGACGCCCATGTCGAAGCCGGCGTTGTGGGCGACGAAGACGTCGATGCCCGCGAAGTCGGCGATGAGGTCGAACTGCTCGTGCCACTCGAAGGCGTCGACGACGTCGTCGGCCCGGATGCCGTGGATGCGGGTGTTCCACTCGAGGAACGTGTCGTGCCCCGCCGGCGGCTTGATCAGCCAGCCGACCTTGTCGACGACGACGCCGTCGCGGACCTTGACGAGGCCGACGGAGCAGGCGGAGGCGCTGCTCGAGTTCGCGGTCTCGAAGTCGATCGCGGTGAAGTCGATGGGCATCGCACCATGGTGTCACGCGCCTCGGACACTGCAGGGTCGAGCCGCGCCTCCTGCGCTCGAGGGCCGACCGGAGGTCGCCCCCGTCGCGCGCCGGTACGATGGCTGACCGTGGCTCTCACTATCGCGATCGTCGGACTGCCCAACGTCGGCAAGTCCACCCTGTTCAACGCCCTGACCAAGAACCAGGTGCTGGCGGCGAACTACCCGTTCGCGACCATCGAGCCGAACGTCGGCATCGTCAACCTGCCCGACCCCCGGCTCGACGTGCTCGCCGGGCTGTTCGGCTCGGAGAAGACCCTGCCCGCGCCGGTGTCGTTCGTCGACATCGCCGGCATCGTCAAGGGCGCGAGCGAGGGCGAGGGCCTCGGCAACAAGTTCCTCGCCAACATCCGCGAGGCCGACGCCATCGCCGAGGTCGTCCGCGGCTTCGTCGACCCCGACGTGGTGCACGTCGACGGCAAGGTCGACCCCGAGGGCGACATGGGCACGATCAACACCGAGCTGATCCTCGCCGACCTCGAGACCGTCGAGAAGGCGCTCGTCCGCTACGAGAAAGAACTCCGCCTCAAGCGCGTCGAGCCGCTCACCCACGAGACGGCCGTGGCCGCCAAGGAGGCGCTGCAGCGCGGCGAGGCCCTCTCGGCCTCCGGCATCGACCTCGAGCCCATCCGCGAGCTCGGGCTGCTCACCGCCAAGCCCTTCATCTACGTCTTCAACGTCGACGAGTCGATCCTCACCGACGACGCGAAGAAGGCCGAGCTGGCCGCCCTCGTCGCCCCGGCCGAGGCCGTGTTCCTCGACGCGAAGATCGAGTCCGAGCTGATCGACCTCGACCCGGAGGACGCCGCCGAGCTGCTGTCGTCGACCGGCCAGGACGAGTCCGGCCTCGACCAGCTCGCCCGCATCGGCTTCGAGACCCTGGGCCTCCAGACCTACCTCACGGCAGGCCCGAAGGAGACCCGCGCCTGGACCATCGGCAAGGGCTGGAAGGCCCCCCAGGCCGCGGGCGTCATCCACACCGACTTCGAGAAGGGCTTCATCAAGGCCGAGGTCATCTCGTACGCCGACCTCGTCGAGACCGGCTCCATCGCGGAGGCGCGCTCGGCCGGCAAGGCCCGCATCGAGGGCAAGGAGTACGTCATGCAGGACGGCGACGTCGTGGAGTTCCGCTTCAACAACTAGGTGTTCTTCGCGGTGTGGACGAGCGCTCTCTGGGCACCTGTGAACTCTTTGTCCGCGGTGCTTCACTGGGTCATGGCCGTCTCACCGATGTTCCCGCTCGGATCAGTGCTGTTCCCATTCGTGCCCATCCAGCTGCGTATCTTCGAGCCTCGGTATCTCACGTTGGTCGGCCGCTTGCTCGACGAGGATGAACCCGAGTTCGGCGTCGTCCTCATCGAGCGGGGATCAGAAGCCGGGGGTGGCGACCAGCGCGCCTCGGTCGGGACGATGGCACGTCTCGTGAGCGCCGCCGCTGGCGCCGACGACCTGTTCATCGTCGGCCTGGGGACCCGGCGGTTCACGGTCGAACGTTGGGTCGACGAAGATCCGTTCCCGCGGGCCGAGCTCTCGATCCTGCCGGATCTCGAGTGGTCCGAGAAGCTCGCACCCCTGCGGGACCAGGCCGAAGCAGCTGTCCGCCGCTTGATCGCTCGCGCCGCGGGGCCCCAGTCGGATGACGACATCGAGCTGTCGGACGATCTGGTCGCAGCCGTCTGGCAACTGGCGGCGATCGCCCCGCTGGGTGATTACGACAAATACACCCTGTTGAGGTCGACCACCTTGGGGGGGCTCCTGCGTCAACTGATCGATCTGGTCCTCGAGGCCGAGGAGCTCTGGTCCGCCGAGTGAGGCTTCTCACCACCGTTCACCACCCCTGGGGTCGAGCGACGGCGTCCACGTGCGAGGGGGAGGAGAGCCGAGGGTGGGCACCGGCTGAGCGCCGTGCCTGCCCTCGGTCGTAGCGTGGGCCGGTTCCCACCACGCTCACCAGGAGGTCCCATGACCGACACCGCCCCCACCACCTCACCGGCCCCGGCCGGCCCCCGCACCGCCGTCGTCCTCGGCGGCGGCGGCATCACCGGCATCGCGTGGGAGCTCGGCGTGCTCGCCCGACTGCTCGAGGCAGGCATCCCGCTGGGCGACGCCGACCTCGTGGTCGGCACCTCCGCGGGCTCCGTCGTCGGCACCACCCTGCGGCTCGGCGCGAGCGGCATCGCCGGCGCGTACGCCGAGCAGCTCGAACCCGCCGCCGCGACCCCCGAGGCAGCCCTCGACGGCGAGGACTTCATGCAGCGCATCGGCCAGGCGGTCCAGGGCGCGACGAACGCCGAGGAGGCGCGGGCCCGCCTGGGCGCGCTCGCCCGGCAGGTGCCCGTCACCGGCGACGAGCCCGAGCTCGTCACGACCATGCGCGAGCGCTTCGGCGCCGGCGCCGCCTGGCCCGAGGGGCAGCTCGCGATCTGCACAATTGACGCGACCGACGGCGAGTTCCGGGTGCTGACCGCCGCCTCCGGCGTGCCCCTGCACGTGGCCGTCGCGGCCAGCTGCTCGGTCCCGCTCGTCTGGCCGACCGTCGAGGTCGACGGACGGCCGACCATGGACGGCGGCATCCGCTCGGGCACCAACGCCGACGTGGCCGACGCCGCCGAGCGCGTGCTGGTGCTCTCGTGCGGGCCGGAGCTCGCACAGTCGCCCCTCGGACCGACCCTGCCCGGCGTCGTCTCGACCCGGATGGGCGCCGACCGGCCCGTGTTCGTCATCGAGGCCGACGCCGAGAGTCTCTCCGCCTTCGGCGCGAACTCCCTCTCGAGCGCCAACCGCGGTCCCGCCGCCGAGGCCGGGCGCCGTCAGGCCGAGGGCGTCGTCGAGGCCGTGCGCGAGTTCTGGGCCGGCACCGCCGCCGGCGCCTGAGCGGCCTGCACCCGGCCGCCGCGCACCCCGCAGTGGACCATCAACCTCGTCGTTGCGGGGTGTTCGGTCCACTCCGGGGTGCTTCGCGCTGACTGGGAGACGCCTCCGAGCGGGCTGCTGCCCGGCTGGACCAGTGCCAGGCTGAGGTCGATCCCGCACCCGAACCGAGGAGGCCCCGTGGCCAGCACGAAGAAGCTCCAGAAGGCCGCGACTGCGGCACTCGACTCCGCCCTCGACGCCGTCGTCGACGCGCGCAAGGGCGTCAAGGCGCTGGCCAAGGCCGACGGCGCCAAGAAGACCAAGAAGGCGCGCGGCACGGCCGAGGATGCCCTCGACACCGCGGCGAAGAAGATCACGGACGCTGACAAGGCGACGAAGAAGGCCGTCAAGAGCGCGACGAAGAGCGCGTCGGGGGGCTCCTCGAAGGAGGCGCCCACCGCCTCCCCGGAGGCACCCGCCGCCCCTGCCCCGAAGCCCACGAAGTCGCACGAGCAGGTCGAGGCGGAGGTCGCGCAGAAGTCCGTCGTCCCCACGACGAGCGCGCCGAAGGGCCCGAGCGCTGCCTACACGCCGCCGCTGCCGCACGCCGACGAGACCACGGTCACGGCGCACGACGGCTCCGAGGCGCACGTCGACCTGCACGCCCAGACGCTCGTCTCGCTGCGTCAGCTCGCCACCGACAAGGGCGTCACCGGCGTCTCGCGCCTCACCAAGGCCCAGCTGATCGAGAAGCTCCAGGCCTAGCCGCCCAGCCTCCCGCCCGGCCGACGGGCGCTGAACCGGCGCGAACTGCTGACGGGCTCTGACCACAGGGCAGTTCGTGCCGGTTCGCCGTCGCAGGCGCGGCTCAGGCTGCGACGAACTCCTCGATGCCGGCGACGAGCCGGTCGACGTCGGCCTGGTCCGTGTACGGCGCGAGGCCGATGCGGAGCCCGGTCGTGGCGTCGTCGAGGCCCATGGCCTGCCACGCCTCGATCGCGTAGAAGTGCCCGGCCGGCGCGAGCACGTCGCGCGTCGCGAGGTGCGCGGCGAGCTCCCGCATGCTCCGCCCCTCGATCGTCACGTAGAGCGTCGGCGTCCGTCGGGCCGCCCGCGAGCGGACCGTGAGGCCGGGCACCTGCGCGAGCCGCTCCTCCAGGGCCGTGCGCAACGCGGTCTCGTGCTCGTGCACCGCCGCGAAGGAGGCGACCAGCGCCTCCCTGCGCGTCGTCGCGTCCCCGGGAGCGATCGCGGCGAGGAAGTCGACGGCGGCCGTCGCCCCCGCGAGCTGCTCGTAGGGGAGCGTGCCGAACTCGAAGCGCTCGGGCACCACGTCGGTCGACGGCAGCAGCTTCGCGGGGCGGATGCCCTCGAGCAGCTCGGGATCGGCGCCGAGGACGCCGCAGTGCGGCCCGGCGAACTTGTAGGGGGAGCAGACGACGAAGTCGGCGCCGAGCGCGGCGCGGTCGACGACCTCGTGGGCGGCGAAGTGCACGGCGTCGACCCAGACCAGCGCGCCGACGGCATGCGCGCGGTCGGCCAGGGCCGCCACGGGCGGCTGCGTGCCGAGCAGGTTGGAGGCGGCGGTCACGGCGACGAGGCGGGTGCGGCCGGTGATCGCCGCGGCGACCGACTCGAGGTCGAGCTCACCCGTCGCGGGGTCGAGCTCGATCCAGTTCACGGTCGCGCCGACGGCCTCGGCCGCCTGGACCCACGGCCGGATGTTGGCGTCGTGGTCGAGCCGGCTGACGACGACCTCGTCGCCGGGGCCCCACGTCGCGGAGAGGTGGCGCGCGAAGTCGTAGGTCAGCTGGGTGGCGCTGCGCCCGTGGACCACTCCCGCCGCGGGGACGCCGAGGAAGTCGGCGTAGGCGGCGCGGAAGGCCTGCACGGTCGCCTCGCTGTTGCGCTCGGAGGCGGTGCTCGTCCCGCGGATCGACGTGGGGCCCGTCATCGCGGCGAGGATCGCCTCGCCGACGACGCGCGGCGTCTGGGTGCCGCCCGGTCCGTCGAAGTGGGCGATGCCTGAGGAGAGGGACGGGTAGGCAGAGCGGAGGGCGGCGACGTCGAGGGGCATGCACCCTGCTTACCAGGTGCCGGTGCCCTCGACCTCGCCGCCCTCCTGTGCGGCGCCGCGGCCTAGCCTCGCGGGCGGCCCCGCCTCGACGAGCGGACGCGCAGCAGCGTGCCCAGCGCGCCGAGCAGCACCCCGCCGGCCACGGCGGCCAGCGCGTCGTCGTCGCCGGTCGTCGCGAGGGCTCGACGCGACGCGGTCGGCGCGGGTGCGAGCCCGGCACCAGCCGGGACGGCGGACGCAGGGCCGGTGACAGCCCCGGGGAGTCCGCCGGCGGCGGGCAGTCCGCCGAGGCCGGGCCGATCTGCGACCGGCTCCACGACGGGGTCGATGCGGACGGAGACGCTCACCGGCGCGATGGTGGTGCCGGCCCCGTCGAGCACCGCCACCAGGTGGTGCTCGCCGGCCTCCGCCTCCTCGGGGATGCGCCCCTCGAGACGGATCGTGCCGTCGGAGCCGACGACGCCGGCGGCGAGCACGCGGACCACCGAGTGCAGCTCGAGCGAGACCGCGGCACCGACCGGGAGGTGGTCGGCCGTGAACACGATCGGGTCGCCCGCCGAGACGGTGCGCCCCTCGAGGCTGGTGCCGTCGGGCCGCGAGATCGTCGGGGCGAAGACGAACGGCGTGGTGGTGACGACGGCGCTCCAGGCGCCGGCACCGGCCGCGTTGACGGCGCGGACGCGGACGTCGACGGGGGCGCCGTTCCGGAGGCCGTCCAGCACGGCGGCGAGGCGCGTCGAGCCGGTCGTCACGAGGGCGCCGTCCGGCGCCGCGGCCTCGACCTCGTACCGGGCGACGGCCGCGCCGCCGTCCCACGCCGGGGCGGACCAGGTCGCGTCGACCGTGCCGTCGCCGGGCGAGAGCGCGAGGCCGGTGGGGGCCTCCGGCACGGTCCGGGGCGTCGCCGCGACGACGGTCGACGCGGCTCCCGGGCCCGCCGCGTTCACGGCCCGCACGCGGAGCTCCTGCTCGGTGCCGTTGCGCAGCCCCGTGAGGGTCGTCGCCGTCGTGCCCGCGTCCGTGCCGCGGACGGTCGCCCAGCCGCCGTCGACGAGCTGCTCGACGAGGTAGCCCGTGACGGCGTCGCCGCCGTCGTCGAGCGGGGCGCTCCACGTCAGCGTGACGACCTCGTCGCCGGCGGTCGCCGCCGGGCTCGCCGGTGCGCCGGGCGTCGTCCGGGGAGTGGTCGACACGACGTCCGAGGCGCTGCCCGGTCCAGCCTCGGTGACCGCGGTGACCCTGAAGGAGGCGGCCGTGCCGTTGACGAGACCTGAGACCGTCCGCCTGGTGCCCGTCCCCGAGACCTCCGCCGGGGCCCATTCGCCGTCGCCCGTCGAGGTCTCGACGAGCCACGACGTGACGGGCGAGCCGCCGTCGTCGACCGGGGCGGCCCAGCTCAGCAGCGCACCGCGATCCTGCGGGAGCGCCGTCAGGGCCAGCGGGGCGGAGGGCGCGGACCGCGGGGTGGCCGCGACGGTCTCGCTGACCTCGGAGTCGCCGGCGGCGTTCACCGCGGTCACGCGGAAGGAGGTGCGTACTCCGTCGACGAGGTCGTGGACGACGGTGCCGGGCACCAGCGACGTGCCGACGGGGGCCCAGCTCAGGCCGGTGGACGCCTCGACCACCCATTCCTGGACGGGGGAGCCGCCGTCGGAGGGGACGGTCCACGTGAGCGCGACCGAGTGCGGTCCGGGCTTCGCCGTCAGGTCGGCGGGAGCCGACGGGACGGTGCGCGGCGTCGTCGTGACGGCGGCGGACGCGGCCGACCGGCCGCGCTCGTTCCGCGCGGTGACCGTCACGTCGTACGCCGTGCCGTTGGCCAGGCCCGTGATCGTCGTCCGGGTCGACGACGCCGGGAAGACCGAGCGGGTCCCGTCGGCGCCGGTCACGACGACCTCGTAGCCGAGGAGGGTCGAGCCGCCGTCGGCCGGTGCGCTCCAGCGGAGGGCGACGCTCCGGTCGAGGGGCAGGACGACCACCTCGTCGGGCGCCGCGGGCACGCCGAACGGCACGACGGCGACGGTCGCGCTCGTGGCCCCGTCGCCTGCAGCGTTGCGGGCCGTGACCCGCACGAGGACCTGCTCTCCGTTGACGAGTCCGGTGATGGCCGACGTCGTGACGGAGGCGCCGAGCTGCTGCTGCGTCCAGCTCGTGCCGCCGTCGGTGCTGTGCTCGAGCAGCCAGCCGGTCAGCGGCGAGCCGCCGTCGGAGTCCGGGGCCGTCCACGAGGCCGTCGCCGTGCGGTCCCCGGCCGTCGCGACGACCGATCGGGGCGCGTCCGGGGCGCGCCGAGGCGTCTCGGCGGCCGAGGACCGCGGGCCCTCGCCCGCGAGGTTCTCGGCGGAGACCGCGAGCCGGTACGGACTGCCGTTGCGCAGCCCGTCGAGCATGACGGAGGTGCCGGTCACGACGACCGTCCGCTCCTGTCCGCCGTCGGACCAGCCCACGAGGTAGCGGGTCACCGCCGAGCCGTTGTCCGCCGCCGGCGCCCAGGAGAGGGAGAGGGTCCCGTCCCCGGGGACGACCTCGGGTACCCCGGGGGCCGAGGGGAGCGTGTACGGGACCGCCGTGGCGGTGCCCGGCGCGCTCAGTCCGAGGGCGTTGCGCGCCCGGACCAGGAACGAGTATGAGGTGCCCGGCCGGAGCCCGGCGACGGTGCTCGTCGTCCCCTGGACGTCCTCCTGGTGCTGGACGACCGCGCCGGACGCGGTCTCGGACACCACGAGCTGCCACGAGACCACGGGCGAGCCGCCGTCTGAAGCAGGAGCCGCCCACTCCACGACGACGTCCGACGTGGGCCGAGGGGTCGCCGTCACCGTCGGGGCTCCCGGCACCGAGACGGGCCGCGCACTGGCGGTGCCGCTGGCCGGGCTCGTGCCGGCCGCGGAGGTCGCCGAGACTCGGAACGCGTACGTCGTGCCGTCGGTCAGCCCCGTGACTGCTGCCGTCGTGCCCGTGACGCCGGCGGGCGACGCGGGGCCCCAGGCGCCTCCCGCGGGCTGCTGCTCGACGAGGTAGCCGGTGACGGGGGTGCCGTTCGTGGTCGACGGCGCCCACGAGAGCGAGGCGGACGACGCGCCGGCCGAGGCCGTGAGGCCCGTCGGGGCAGCCGGAGGAGCGGCGGGCGTCGTCGGCGCGGACGAGGCCGACGGGCCGGTGCCGGCCGCACTGAGGGCAGCGACGGCGAAGACGTAGCTGCGGCCCGTGGTCAGGCCCGTCACGTCGAGTTCGGTGCCCGGTGCGGCGACGTCGGCGCTGCCGCCGTCCCAGGTGACCCGGTAGGAGGTGAGCGCCGGGCCGCCGAGGTCGGCCGGCGGCGACCACGTGACGCTGATGCTCCCGGCGCCCGTGGCCGTCGCGACGACGGACCGGGGGGCGCTCGCGGGGCGGGCGGCGAAGTCGAACGAGATGAGGTACTGGATGACCCCGCCGTAGGTCGGGTCCGCGGCGGTGGCGGAGAACTGCGCGTAGCCGACGTTCAGCGGGACGCCCGTGATGCGGCCCGTCGACGAGAGGCTCAGGCCCGCGGGCGGGGCGTCCACCGCCGCCCAGGTGGAGTTCGCGCTGGCGGCCGAGGCCGGGAGCTGGTGATCGTACGGCTGCCCCACCGTGCCTGGCGCGGCCGTCAGGTAGCCGTAGTTGGCGCCTCCGCCTCCGCCTCCGCCGCCACAGGCACAACTCGGGTCGGAGATGCCGAGGGCGACGCTCGGCACCACGAGACCGCTGAAGACCGTCAGGGCCACGACGGCGAGGGCCAGACGGTGCAGCCTGCCGCGTCGATGACCGCGGTGCGAGGTGCTCAGGGGGGCAGGCGTGGGCAGATCGTTCATCCGTCGGTCTCCGTCGTGAGGGTGCCCGCCGCTCAGGGAGGCGGCGGGCACCCTCACGATAGATCGCAGGATACCTGCGGGTATGCACCCCCTTCGGGGCTGCGCCTGCTAGCTCGCGACGGACTCCTGCTCGCGCTTCGGCAGGACCCAGCCCGGGCGCACGAAGTGGCAGGTGTAGCCGTTGGGGAGCTTCTCGAGGTAGTCCTGGTGCTCCTCCTCCGCCTCCCAGAAGTCGCCGACGGCCTCGACCTCGGTGACGACCTTGCCGGGCCACAGGCCGGAGGCGTCGACGTCGGAGATGGTGTCGAGCGCGGTCGCGCGCTGATCGTCGGACGTGTAGAAGATCGCCGAGCGGTAGCTGTCGCCGATGTCGTTGCCCTGGCGGTCCTTCGTCGACGGGTCGTGGATCTGGAAGAAGAACTCGAGCAGCTCGCGGTAGCTGATCACCGAGGGGTCGAAGACGATCTCGACGGCCTCGGCGTGGCCGGCGTGGTTGCGGTAGGTGGCGTTCGGGGTGTGGCCGCCCGAGTAGCCGACGCGGCTCGAGACGATGCCGGGTCGACGACGGAGCAGCTGCTGCGCGCCCCAGAAGCAGCCGCCGGCGAGGACCGCTCGCTCGGTGGTGCCGGTGGAGGGGGAGGCGTCGGGTGCGATGTCGTTCATGCGGGGGAATCTACGCCCGACGTCCGACAGTGCCGTGTGGCCGGGCCGAGTGCTGGCTGTGCACGGCGTGCAGTCTGTGCCCCGGAGCTTGCGTCGCTGCCTCGCCCCGGGGAGGATCGGGACATGGAGTCCTTCATCATCGCCCTGATCGTCCTCGGATCCGTGGTGGTGATCGTCGGCATCGTCATCGCCCTCGTCACGCCCGTGCTCTCGGGCCTCCTCGAGCGTCGCGCCGCGTCGAAGGGCCGCCTCGCGGCCGAGTCGCCGTACCGCACGCCCCGCGCACCCCGCCGCTGAGGGCAGCGCGGCCGCGCGGCTCCCCTGCGCCGCCGCCGTCGACCGGGTGGACGGGGGAGTGGTGCCTCGGGAGCGCAGCCCTGCCGTGAAGCTCATCGACGCTCCGCGAGGCACCTGACCGGGGGTTCACGACGTCCCGGCCTGGGATCACGGTACGACGGCCCCTGTGAGATCACCAATCGCAAAACCCCTGGTCAGAGCCTTGAAAATTCCTAGACACCCTAGCGATGCGCTGCGACCAGGCATTTCCCGTCGACACGCCCGGGTCGGGCTCTGTCCGTTTCGCGCAGTCCCGGACGATCCTGGTCGACGCGACGGGCGCCTCCTCGGCTCGTCGGCCCCGTCCCGCCCTGGGATGATCGTCGGATGAGCCTCATCCGACTGCACGACGTGTCCGTCCGCTTCGAGAACGCCCCCGTGCTGCGCGAGGCCTTCTTCCGTCTCGAGCAGGGCGACCGAGTAGGCCTGATCGGACGCAACGGCTCGGGCAAGTCGACCCTGCTCAAGCTCGTGCTCGAGCAGGTGCAGCCCGACACCGGCACCGTCACGGTCGAGCCGGGCACCCGCATCGGGTACTTCTCGCAGTTCAGCGAGCTCGACGGCACGTCGACGGTGACGGAGGTGCTGCAGGGCCTCTTCGAGGGCGTGCGTGCCATGGAGGCCGAGCTGGCCGAGATCGACTCCGCCATCGCGGTCGCGGCGGTCGACCCCGACCAGGGCGACGAGCTGACCCGGCTGATCGACCGCCAGGCCGAGCTCTTCGCCGAGATGGACCGCCAGGACGGCTGGGACTACCCGCGCCACATCGACACGGCCCTCACCACGCTCGGCTTCACCGAGGAGCACCGCTCGCTGCCCATCGACGACCTGTCCGGCGGCTGGCGCAACCGGGCGGCGCTCGCGAAGATCCTGCTCGAGCAGCCCGACGTCCTCCTGCTCGACGAGCCCACGAACTTCCTCGACGTGGCCGGCGTGGAGTGGCTCGAGCAGTGGTTCCGCGACTTCCGCGGCGCCGCCGTCGTCGTGTCGCACGACCGGCAGTTCCTCGACGCGGTCGTCACGCGCATCGTCGAGGTCGAGGCGTTCCACCTGCACGAGTACCCCGGCGACTTCGGCGAGTACGTCGTGCAGAAGCAGTTCCGGCTGAAGACGATCGAGCAGCAGTTCGCGCACGAGTCCGAGCTGCTCGCCTTCGAGTCCGAGGGGATCGCCGACCGGCGCGAGGCGGTCAAGGTCGCCAAGGCCGCGAAGGCAGGAGGCGCGGGCGGCCTCACGAAGGAGCTCGCGAAGATCAAGAAGCAGCGGGCCCCGCGCCCGGTCGACCAGATCATCACCGAGATCTACGGCGGGCTGCACGTCAAGGACGTGCTCTGCCGCGTCGAGGGGCTCGGCAAGTCGTACGGCGACCGCGTGCTCTTCGACGACGTCTCGTTCGAGCTCCGTCGCCGCGACCGGATGGTCGTCTCGGGCTCGAACGGCAGCGGCAAGAGCACGTTGCTCCGCGTGCTGGCCGGGGAGGAGCGGGCCGACCGGGGGCGCGTCGACTGGGCAGGCGGGGCGAGGGTCGTCTCGTACGACCAGGTGCTCGCCGACCTCGACGACCAGGACACGGTGACCCACGCGGTCAACGCCATGCCGGACAGCCTCGCCCTCACGGCGACGCGCAAGTCGGTCGGGCGGTTCCTCACGATGTTCCAGTTCTCGGAGGCCGACGTGAAGCAGCGGATCGGCGCGCTGAGCGGCGGCCAGCGGGCCCGGGTGGCGATGGCGCAGTGCCTGTTGTCGGGTGCCTCCGTCCTGCTGCTCGACGAGCCGACGAACCACCTCGACCTCGCGAGCACACAGGTCATGGAGCGGGCGCTCGTGCACTTCCCGGGCGCGGTCGTCGTCGTCAGCCACGACCGCTTCTTCAGCGAGAAGGTCGGCAACCGCCGGGTCGTCTTCGGGGCGGAGGGCGCCGCGGTCGGCGAGCTCGAGGTCGGCGCCGCCTGAGCCCGGCCTCCGGCTGTCCGCGCGCGCAGCGCCGGGGGTGTTGACTGGGGGTGCTGCGCCAGTCAGGTCTGTCGTGGAGACTCTCCTCCCGCGAGCACCGACACCCAGAAGCGAGGCCGTCATGGCCACCCCCGCACCGCACGCCGCCGACACCCTCCCGCCCCAGACCCCGGACGTGCAGGAGGGGCCGGTCGACTCCCAGCCCGCCCTGCGGAACGCGCAGGTGGTCGGCACCGGCATGCCGCTGCTCGAGGAGCGGGCGCCCACCGACGCCGCGAGCGAGATCCTGGCCCGGATGCGCCGCGTCCGCGACGCGGACATCGCGTTCGCGCTCCAGCTCCGTCAGCAGCTCGGCCTGAGCGGCAACGACCTGGCCGCGGTGACGCTCATCCAGCACTGCGAGGCGAAGGGCACGAACGCCCACGCGAAGGACATCGCCCACCAGCTGGGCGTCACGAGCGCGGCGGCCACGATCATCGTCGACCGGCTCGTCGCCCTCGGGCACGTCGCCCGCGCCGCCGACCCGGCCGACGGGCGTCAGCGCATCCTCAGCCTCACCCCGAGCACGTGCGCGCTGCTCGAGCGCGCCACCCAGGAGGCGGACCGGGCGCTCGCCGAGCTGGCCGCGACCCTCTCGACCAGGGAGCGGACGCGGCTGACGACGCTGCTCGACGCCGTCGCGGAGATCCTCGACGCCGGGCCGGCCGCCTCCTAGCGTCGGTCCGCGGGGGGTCGGTCGCGATCTATCCGCTTTGCGAAGTCCCTCGCACGATTAGCTTCGTGCATTAGGTAGAGCCCTCGCCGGGGCATAGCTTCGGGGTACCGGATCTTCCCCTCCGGCGCCCTCCGCCGATACGCCGCCAACATCCTGGTGGTCCTTCGCGGGGCGCTGTGCACCCGGTTGACGCGAGGCCAGCTACGCCTCAGATCACGGCCGTGTCCCATGACGACGATCGATCCTGTCCGAACTGCCGCCCGCCCGCTCCTCCACGTCCGTGAGGTGCCCGCGCCGGCCACCCGCCCCCCGCTCGCACCCCGTGGTGCGAGCAGCTACACCACCGCTCCCGGCGCCGTGCCCGTGCGCATCGGCTCCTACCGACGCGGCGCTCGTGCGTCACGCCCTGCAGCCCCGGTCGTCGCGGCCGAGCTGACCTACGGCGACTTCTTCGCCACGCCCGGCGCCTAGCGCCGCGGCGTCGCCCTCCCGCGACGCCTCCTCCTCCGGCACCGTCCGGCAGTCGGCACCCCGACGCACTCGCCCTGTCCCGCACCCCGGTGCAGGGCGACCTCCTCAGCTCCCTTCACCCGAGAGGCACCACCGTGACCCAGACCCCGTTCACTCCCGCCCCCGTCGTCGACCACCTGTCCGTCGCGACCGAGGCCATCGACGTCATCTCGCTGATCTCCGCCCAGGACGCCGCGTGACCGCCGCCGAGCTGGCCGCCCTGCCGCCCGAGGCGCTCGTCGACCTCGTCCGTCGCGTGCTGCGCGAGCCCGCCGCGCGCTAGGGCGCTGCCCCGCGGGCGGTCGCGTCACGTCGCGACCCCCGAGAACCGCCGAGACCCTCCTGCGCGCAGGAGGGTCTCGGCGGTTCCGCAGGGTGTCGACGCCGACGCCGACGCCGACGCAGGCGCCGACGTCAGTCGGCGAAGAGCGCGCCGACGGGCTCGCGCTTCTCGGCCTGGAACGCGTCCTCGACGCGGCCGAGCGCCCAGTAGGCGCTGAGCGACAGCGACGACCGCTCGAGGCCCCAGGTGTCGTGCAGGACGACCCGCGCCTCCTTCATGGCACCTCGCTCGCCGTGGGCGAAGACGCGGAGCGGCGACGTGGGCGGCTCGAGGCCGCGGAGCGCCGTCAGCAGTGCGCTGCCCGGACGCGCGCCGGCACGGTGCAGCCAGCGGAGCTCGACCCCGTCGGGTCGGGCGAGCACGAGCTCGTCGTCGGCCCCCTCGACCTCGATCAGCGCCAGCCCGCGGGCGTCGGGCGCCATCGACTCGAGCGCGGAGGCGATCGCCGGCACCGCCGAGTCGTCGCCGAGCAGCAGGTCGGGCACGGCGGGGTCGTCGGACGGCGACCACAGCCCACCCGGGCTCGACATCTGCAGCCGGTCGCCGGGCCGGGCCGCGAGCGCCCACGGCCCTGCGACGCCCTCGTCGCCGTGCACGACGAAGTCGACGGCGATCGTCCGCGCGGCGGGGTCCACCGAGCGGATCGTGTACGTCCGCCGCACAGGCAGCTCGTCCGGCTCGAGGCGGCCGCGCAGCTCGTCGAGGTCGAACGGCGGCTGCAGCCCCCGGTCGGGTCGCGGGGGGAGCAGCAGCTTGACGTAGCGGTCGGTGGCCGCCAGCTGCTCGGCCCCGGCCTCGACGAACCCGTCGAACGCCTCGCCGCCGAGGTGCACCCGCACGAGGTGCGGCGACAGGCGCTCGGTCCGCTCGACCACGAAGACGTGCTGGGCACGCACCGGCCGGGCGGACCGGACGGCAGGTGCGACGGGCGCGGTGGCAGCGACGGGCGCGGCGGCGGGGGCGGAGGAGGCGGCGGCGTCGGTCACGCGGGACTCCCCGGTCAGCTCTGGGTCGCCGTCTCGAGCAGCGGCACGAGCTGGTCGAGGGCGTACTGACGCGAGAGCGCACTGCTCAGGGAGTACGCGGCCGAGACGTCGCCGTCGATGACGAGGTCGTGACCGGCCTGCACGGCCGGCACGGCCTTCCACTGCGGGTCGTCGGTGATCTCGGTCGTGTCGATGTAGATCGGGAACGCGACGATCACGTCCGCGTCGATCACGTCGAGCTGCTCGGACGAGATCGTCACCGAGAACCCGCCCGAGTTCGGCGTGAGGGCCGCGATGGCGGGGTTCTGCTCGAAGCCGAGCTCCTCGAGCAGGTCGACGCGCTCGCTGCCCTCGACGTAGGCGCCCCAGCCCTCGCTGGTCTTCGTGGCGGCGGTCACGGTGAGGCCCTCCCACTCGGGGTGCGCCTGGGCGATGGCCTCGACGGCCGACTCGCTCTCGTCGACGAGGCGGTCGCCCTCGTCCTCGAGGCCGAGGGCGGTCGAGACGAGGTCGAGCTGGTCCTCGAAGTCGGTGAGGTAGTTGTCGCCGCCCTCGGGCACGCCCACGGTCGGGGCGATGCTCGAGAGGCGGTCGTACCGGTCCTGGTCGCCCGAGCCCTTGGTGTCGAGGATGAGGTCGGGCTCGAGGGCCGCGATCGCCTCGTAGGAGGGCTCGAGCGTGCCGATGATCTCGGGCGACTGGTCGTAGAGGCCCTGGGCCCAGGGGCCGACGCCGTCGGCCTCGTCGCCGAAGGCCAGCCAGTCGGAGGCGCCGACCGGCTGCACGCCGAGGGCGAGCGCGGTCTCGGCGTCGCCCCAGCCGAGGGCGACGACGCGCTTCGGCTGCTGGTCGATCGTGACCTCGCCGAACTTGGTGTCGACGCTCACGGGGAACGTGCCGGCCGCGACGCTCGGGCCGCTGGTGGCGGCGTCGTCGGAGGCGCCGGCGGAGCAGCCGACGAGGGCGAGGGAGGTGGCGGCCAGGACGGCGACCAGGGTGACGGGGGAGCGCATGGGGGTGTCCTCGGGACTCGGGGGCGGGGTGCTGGCTCGCGTCGGGGCGAGACCCAGGTGAGGTTAGCCTAAGCTCATCTGCATGGCGACCACCACCCCGCCCGGAGCCGTCCGGGCCCCGCGGGCCGCCGCCCGGACCCGCCGGAGGGTCACGGGCCTCGTCGTGGCGGTCGTCCTGCTCGCGGTCGCCCTCCTCCTCAGCCTCGCCGTCGGGGCCCGGCCCGTCGCGCTCGTCGACGTCGTCCAGGTCCTGCGCGGGCTGCTGCCCGGTGCCGCCGTCCCGGCAGGCGTCGAGCCCGCCGACGTCGCCGCCGTGCTCGACCTCCGGCTGCCGCGCACCGCCGCCGCGCTCGTGGCCGGGGCCGGCCTCGGGGTCGCGGGCGCCGTCGTGCAGGCCGTCACGCGCAACCCCCTCGCCGACCCCGGCATCCTCGGCGTCACGGCGGGCAGCGCGTTCGCGGTGTCGATCGCCGTCGGCTTCGCAGGGGTCACGGCCGCGAGCGGCTGGATCTGGTTCTCCTTCGTCGGCGCGGCCCTCGCCGCGGTCACGGTCTCGCTGGTCGGGGGAGCCGGCAGGTCCGGCGGCAGCCCCGCGCGGCTGACGCTCTCGGGCATCGCCCTGGGGGCCGTGCTGAGCGGGATCACCTCCTCCATCGTCCTCGCCGACCCGCGTCGCTTCGACGCCGTCCGCGCCTGGGAGGTCGGCTCGCTGGCCGACCGCGGCTGGGGGCCGGTCGCGACCGTCGCCCCCTTCGTCGTGGTCGGCGTCGTCCTCGCGCTGCTGGTCTCGCGTCCGCTCGACGCGGTGGCCCTCGGCGACGACCACGCCTCGTCCGTGGGCGTCTCGGTGCCCCTCGTGCGCGTGGCCGCCCTCGTCGTCGTGACCCTCCTGGCAGGAGGCGCGACGGCCGTGGTCGGGCCGATCGCGTTCCTGGGGCTGATGGTCGCGCACGCCGCCCGCGGCGTCGTCGGCGCCAGCCAGCCGTGGACGATCGGGCTCAGCGCCCTGCTGGGGCCCGTGCTGCTGCTGCTCGCCGACGTGCTGGGGCGGGTCGTCGCGCCTCCGGGCGAGCTCGCCGCCGGCCTCGTGACCGCGGCGATCGGCGCACCCGTGCTGATCGTCGTCGCCCGCCGCCTCACCGGCGGTGCGCGATGAGGGGCCTGGACCCGCGCGGCCCCGGTCTCGACCCG
Source organism: Frigoribacterium sp. CFBP 13729 (assembly GCF_014841875.1). Taxonomy (NCBI): domain Bacteria; kingdom Bacillati; phylum Actinomycetota; class Actinomycetes; order Micrococcales; family Microbacteriaceae; genus Frigoribacterium; species Frigoribacterium sp. CFBP 13729. Next base: position 494,248 of record NZ_JACYUR010000002.1, read on the forward strand.
CGCGCGGACCCCGGCTCCGGAGCGCGTCGACCCGGCGTCGGGGCATCTCGACCTGCCCTCGGTCGCCTCCGGCCCCGCAGCCGTCGCGCGGTCGCCACCGCCTCCCTCGCGATCGTCGCGGTCGTCGTCGCCGTGGTCGCCCTCGGCCTCGGCGACTACCCGCTCAGCCCGCCGGAGGTGCTCCGCGCCCTGCTCGGCGGCGACGGCTTCGCGTCGACGATCGTGCTGCAGTGGCGGCTGCCCCGCGTGCTGGCCGCGCTCGTGTTCGGGGCCGCGCTGGGCGCCTCCGGGGCCGTGTTCCAGTCGCTGACCCGCAACCCCCTCGGGTCGCCCGACGTGATCGGCTTCTCGACCGGGGCGTACACGGGCGCGATCGTCGTCATCGTCTCGGGTGCCGCCTCCGCCGTGGGCACGGCTCTCGGCGCGCTCGTCGGCGGCCTCGCGACGGCACTCGTCGTGTACCTGCTCGCGTGGCGCAAGGGGGTCCACGGGCTGCGGCTGATCATCGTCGGCATCGCCGTCACCGCCCTGCTGCACTCCGTCAACAGCTGGCTGCTGCTGCGGGCCCAGGCCGAGGTGGCCCTGTCCGCGTCGTTCTGGGGCGCCGGGTCGCTGGCCCTGGTCGGCTGGTCCGAGCTGCTGCCGGCTGCCGTGCTGATCGCGGTGCTGGCGGTGCTCGTCGCGGGCCTGGCACGGCCCCTCCGCCAGTTGGAGCTCGGCGACGACGCGGCCCGCGCCCACGGCCTGCGCGCCGAGGGCACGCGTCTCGCCCTCGTGGTGGTCGCCGTCGCGCTGACCGCGGTCGTCACCGCCAGCACCGGGCCGATCATCTTCGTCGCGCTCGCCGCGCCCCAGCTCGCCCGTCGGGTGGTGCGCTCGGCCGGGGTCCCCCTGCTCGGCTCGGCCTTGGTCGGCGGGCTGCTGCTGCTCGTCGCCGACGTCGTCGCCCAGCACGTCACCACCACGCCCGTGCCCGTCGGCCTCGTCACGCTCGTGATCGGCGGCGCCTACCTGATCAGCCTGCTCGTCGCAGAATCCCGGAGGACCCGGTGACCGACCCCGTCACGCCCGACCCGCTCGTGCCCGGCCCCGTCCTGCGCGCCGGGGCCATGCCCGCCGGCGCCAGACCCGGCGGCGCCACGCCGCGCCTCGCAGCCCGCGGCGCGCACCTCGCGTACGACCGCCGCACCGTCTCGTCGTCGATCGACGCCGAGGTCCGCGACGGCTCCTTCACCGTGATCGTCGGGCCGAACGCCTGCGGCAAGTCGACCCTCCTGCGGGCGTTCTCGCGCCTCCTCGCCCCTCGCTCCGGAGCGGTGCTGCTCGACGGCCGCGACCTCGCGACGGTGCCCGCGAAGGAGGCGGCGCGCACGGTCGGCCTGCTGCCCCAGTCGTCGACCGCCCCCGAGGGCATCACCGTGGGCGAGCTCGTGTCCCGGGGCCGGTACCCGCACCAGGGCATGTTCCGGCAGTGGTCGGACGCCGACCGCGCCGCCGTCGCGACCGCGCTCGCCGAGACCGACCTCGTCGACCTGGCCGAGGTGCCGGTCGACGAGCTCTCGGGCGGGCAGCGGCAGCGCGTCTGGGTCGCGATGGCGCTCGCGCAGCAGACCTCGGTGCTGCTGCTCGACGAGCCCACCACGTACCTCGACATGGCCCACCAGTACGACCTGCTCGATCTCTTCGCGCGGCTGCACGAGCAGGGCACGACCGTCGTCGCCGTGCTGCACGACCTCGCGCAGGCCGCGCGCTACGCCACGGACCTGATCGTGATGAGCGACGGCGAGGTGGTCGCGACCGGCGCCCCGGCCGACGTGCTCACGGCCGAGCTCGTCGAGGACGTCTTCGACCTGCCGTGCCTCGTGGTGCCCGATCCCGTGACGGGGACGCCCCTCGTCGTGCCGCGCCGGCGGCGCTGAGGCGGGGCCGGCGGGGCTGGGGCGGCGCCGGGCGCGGGCGGGTGCTCGGGCGCCGCGCGTACGCTCCGGGCATGACCGATCTGCAGGGAGCCGTCGTGCTCGTCGCCGGGGCGTCGGGCGGCCTCGGCTCCCGGATCGCCGCGCAGCTGTCCGACCAGGGGGCCGTCGTCGTGCGGGCCGGACGCGCCGGGGGAGCCCTGACCGGGCCCGACGCCTACGTCGCCGACCTCCGCGAGCCGGGCGGCGGGGCGTCGCTCGTCGCCGCGGCGCTCCAGGCCCACGGGCGTCTCGACGGTGTCGTCGTGGCGGCCGGAGTCGTCGGGTTCGGACCTGCCGACGCCGTCAGCGACGAGGCTCTCGACGAGTTGGTCCAGACCAACCTGCTGGCTCCCGTCCGGCTGCTGCGCGACGCGTCGGAGGCGCTCGCCGCGTCCGCAGCCGCCGGGCGTGACCCGTTCGCCGTCACGATCAGCGGCGTCGTCGCGGAGTCGCCGACCGCGGGCATGGCCGCGTACTCCGCGGCCAAGGCGGGCCTGGCCGCGTGGGTGAGCGCCGCCTCCCGCGAGTTCAGGAGGCGCGGCGTCCGTCTCGTGGACGCGCGACCCGGGCACACGGAGACCGGACTCGCGACGCGGCCGATCACCGGCGAGGCGCCGAGCTTCCCGACCGGGCTCGACCCCGACGCGGTCGCGGCCCGCATCGTCCGGGCGATCGTCGACGGCGAGAAGGACCTGCCCAGCACCAGCTTCTGACCTGGCGCGTCCGGGCTGGTCCGTCGGGGATCAGGCGAAGCCGGTGCCCAGTTCGCGCAGCAGGTCGGCCAGCTGGTCGCGCTGCTGGCGGGTCAGCGACCCGAGCGGGGAGTGCTCGGCCTCGAGCAGGTCGAGCATGGCCCGGTCGACGAGATCGACGCCCTCCTCCGTGATGCGGATGAGCGCGGCGCGGCCGTCGCGCGGGTCGGCGCGGCGCTCGACGAGGCTGCGCTCGACGAGCCGGTCGAGCCGGTTCGTCATCGTGCCGCTCGTGACCATGGTGGCCGTGACGAGGTCCTTGGGGCTGAGCTCGAAGGGGTCGCCGGCCCGCCGCAGGGTCGACAGCACGTCGAACTCCCAGATCTCGAGGCCCGAGCGCCGGAACGCCTCGGCGCGCACCCGGTCGAGCCGTCGGGAGATGCGGCGCAGCCGCGAGAAGACGTCGAGCGCTGCGAAGTCGATGTCGGGCCGCACGCGCGCCCAGGCGTCGATGATCAGGTCGACCTCGTCGTTGGTGTTCACGCAGCAGTCCTCTCGGGCGGGGGGCACCCCCGATCATGCCCCTCGAAGGTGCGGGTCGCCTCGACGCCGCCCCGCGCGCGCCCCGGCGGCGTGCGCTGCCTGCCCCGTGAGCGTCGACTCGACCCGCGTCGCCCACCCTCGTCCGGGGCACGTTTTACACGTCCGTAACAAGTTGTATACAAGAGTGCGCCATCGGGACTGATTGCATTCAATCCACTCCCTCCCGCACCCGAGCATCGGACCACACATGCCTCTGACCTCGCTCTCCTCGCGATCCGCCGCTCGGCGTCGCGCGCTCACGCTGCCGGCCGCAGCCCTCGGCATCGCCCTCGTGGCGACCGGGTGCCAGCAGGTCCAGACCGCCGCCACGAGCAGCCGGGAGGACGTCTCGACCGCCCCGATCGGCGACGCGACGATCGTCGAGGGCGGCGACCTCGTCATGGCGCTCTCGGCCGAGCCCGACCGGCTCGACCCCACCACGTCCTCGTCCCTCTACACGCGCTACGTGATGGAGACGATGTGCCAGAAGCTGTACGACATCGACGCCGAGGGCGAAATCGTGCCGATGCTCGCCACCGAGCTGCCCGACGTCAGCGACGACGGCCTCACCGTCACGTTCCCCGTGCGCACCGACGCCGTCTTCGCCGACGGCACCCCGCTCGACGCGGAGGCGGTCGTCGGCACCCTGCAGCGCGGCCTCGACAAGGACGACTCGTCGCGCCGCAGCGAGCTCGGGCCGATCACCGGCATCTCGGCGGTCGACGACGCGACCGTCGAGGTCACCTACTCCGAGCCGTTCGCCCCGCTGACGGCGGCCCTCGCCGACCGTGCGGGCATGGTCATGTCGCCCACGGCGCTGGCCTCGGCCGGCGACGCGTTCGGCGACGCCCCCGTCTGCGTCGGCCCGTACAAGTTCGTCGAGCGCGTGCCGCAGACCTCGATCACCGTCGAGCGCGACCCGCTCTACTACGACGCCGAGTCGGCCCACTTCGACACGATCACGTACCGCATCATCACCGACGCGAGCATCCGTGCGGCGAACCTGCAGTCGGGCGACGTGCAGGTCGCCGACTCGATGTCGACGCAGGACGTCGGCACGCTGAAGGAGGACGACTCCCTCACCGTGCTCGAGGTCGGCTCCCTCGGCTACCAGGGCCTGACGGTCAACATCGGCAACCAGGACGGCATCGGCACCGACCCCGTGCAGCTCGACGGCCCGCTCGCGAGCAACGCGGTCGTGCGCCAGGCCCTGTCGATGTCGATCGACCGCGAGGCGCTCGTCAAGACCGTCTTCGGCGGCCTCTACGACCCTGCCTGCTCGCCGATCTCGCCGAGCAGCCCCTTCGCCACCGACGCGAGCGACGCCTGCCCCGACTACGACCCGGAGGCGGCGGTGCAGATGCTCGAGGACGAGGGCGTGGAGACCCCCCTCGCGATCGACATGCAGGTGAGCAACAACCCGGACACCGTGCGCTTCGCCCAGGCGCTGCAGGCCCAGGTCGCCGAGGGCGGCTTCGAGCTGACCATCACCCCCGTCGAGTACTCGACGCTGCTCGACGTGCAGACCGAGGGCGACTTCGAGGCGCTGCAGCTCGGCTGGTCGGGCCGCATCGACCCGAACGGCAACATGGTCAACTTCCTGTCGACCGGCGCCGGCAACAACTACAGCGGCTACAGCGACGACGAGGTGGACGAGCTGCTCAGCGACGCCGCCTCGACGACCGACGTCGACGAGCGGGCCGAGCTCTACGGCCAGGTCGTCGAGAAGGTGCAGGAGGACTCGCCGATCATCTACCTGTACCGCGTGCGCAGCCTCACCGCGCTGTCGAACGACATCGCCGGGGTGTCCACCTTCGCCGACGGCGTCGTGCGCCTCAGCACCGCCGCCTTCGTCGAGGCCGACTGAGCCATGGCGCGCTACCTCCTCACCCGCCTGTGGCAGTCGGCGGTGACGCTCGTGCTCGCCTCCGTCGTGGTCTTCGTCGGCGTCCGGCAGCTGCCGGGCGACCCTGCCCTCGCCCTGGCGGGTGAGGAGGCCAGCCCGCAGCAGGTCGCGGCCATCCGCGCCGACCTCGGGCTCGACGACCCGCTCGTCGTGCAGTACCTCCGCTTCGTCGGGGCGTTCCTCCGGGGCGACCTCGGCCAGTCCACCCGGACCGGCACCCCCGTGGCCGACCTGATCGGCGCGACGCTGCCGGTCACCCTGTGGCTCGCGCTGTACGCCATCGTCGTGGCCGTGCTCGTCGGCGTCGCCCTGGGCGTCGTCGCCGAGCGCTGGCGCGGACGCTGGCCCGAGTGGATGGCCAACGCCGCCGCCCTCGTCGGCCTGAGCGTGCCGAACTTCTGGCTCGGCATCCTGGCCATCCTCTGGCTGGCCGTCGGGCTGGGGATCTTCCCCGCCTCCGGGTACGTCCCCGTCACCGAGGACCCGTGGCAGGCCCTCGTGCACCTGACCCTGCCGGCGCTCATCCTCGGCACCTCCCTCGCCGCCGTGATCATGCGGCAGACGCGGGCCTCGATGATCGAGACGATGACGACGGACTACGTCCGCACGGCCCGCGCCAAGGGCCTCGGACGGGGCCGGGTGCTGCTCCGCTACGGGCTCCGCAACTCGATGATCGTCGTCGTGACGATCGTCGGACTGCAGCTCGGCGGGCTGATCTCGGGCGCCGTCGTGACCGAGCGCATCTTCGCCCTGCCGGGCTTCGGCAAGCTCACCCTCGACGCGGTCTTCACGCGCGACTACCCGGTCGTGCAGGCCGTCGTGCTCGTCATCACGCTCGGCTACATCCTGATCAACCTCGTCGTCGACGTGCTCTACAGCGTCCTCAACCCGCGCATCCGAGTCGGAGGAGCCTCCTGATGACCGTCCTCGTGCCCACCTCCCACGAGCTCGGCTCCGACCGGGGCCGCGTCTGGGGCCAGCTGCGCCGCAACAAGCTCGGCCTGACCGGCGGCGTGATGCTGCTCGTCGTCCTCGTCGCGGGGATCGCCGCCCCGCTCATCGCACCGTACGGCCCGGCCGAGGTGCACTTCGACGCCCCGTTCCAGCTGCCCGGCACGATCGGGTACCTGCTCGGCACCGACGACCTCGGCCGCGACATCCTCTCGCGCACGGTCTACGGCATCCGCGTCTCGCTCGTCGTCGGCGTGCTCAGCGTCGTGCTGGCCGTCGTCGTCGGCACCCCGCTCGGGCTGATCGCCGGCTACTGGCGCTGGCTCGACGCCATCGTGTCGCGCCTGACCGACGTGATGCTCGCGTTCCCGTTCCTCATCATCGCCGTGGCGCTCGCCGCCATCAGCGGGCCGAGCCTCGGCAACGCGGTGGTGGCCCTCGGCATCGCGCAGATCCCCACCATGATCCGCGTGGTGCGCGGCGAGACCATGCGGATCCGCTCTACCGACTTCGTGCTGAGCGCCCGGACGATGGACGCGACCGGCCTGCGGGTGATCTTCGCCCACGTGCTGCCGAACTGCGTCTCGGCGATCATCGTCCAGGCGACGGTCATCATGCCGGTCGCGGTGATCGGGGAGGCGCTGCTCTCGTTCCTGGGGCTCGGCATCCAGCCGCCGACGGCCAGTCTGGGCATCATGCTCTCCGACGCGCAGCAGTACCTGTCGAACGCCCCGTTCGCGGCCGTCGTCCCGGGCCTCGCCATCGCCGTCATCTGCCTCGGCTTCAACCTCGTCGGCGACGCGCTCCGCGACGCCCTCGACCCGACCTCCCGCGAACGGACCTGATCCTCGTGACCTACACCGCACCTCCTGCGTTCACCACCCGGCCCGACCTCCGCGGCACCTTCGGCATGACCGCCTCGACGCACTGGCTCGCGACGGCCTCGGCCCAGTCGGTGCTCGAGCGCGGCGGCAACGCCTTCGACGCGGCGGTCGCCGGCGCGTTCGTGCTGCACGTCGTCGAGCCGCACCTCAACGGGCCGGGCGGCGACATGACGGCGGTGTTCGCGACGGCCGACGAGCCGGGCCGGCCCGTCGTGCTGATGGGGCAGGGGCCGGCGCCCGCCGGCGCGACGGTCGAGCACTACCGCGCCGAGGGACTCGACCTCGTCCCGGGGTCGGGCGCCCTCGCCGCGGCCGTGCCCGGCGCGGTCGACGCGTGGCTGCTCCTGCTCCGCGACCACGGCACGTGGGAGCTCGCCGACGTGCTCGCCTACGCGATCGGCTACGCCCGCGACGGGCACCCGATCACCGCGCGGGTGACCGAGACGATCGGTGCCGTCGCCGGGCTGTTCGCCGATCACTGGCCCACGTCGGCCGACCGGTGGCTCGTCGACGGGGCGCCGCCGGCCCCTGGCGAGATGGTCGTGAACGAGGCCTACGCCCGGGTGCTCGACGGGCTGGTGGCCGCAGGAGGCGCGCTGCCGGCCGCCGACGCCGGTCCCGCACCGCGGACGCCCGGCACCGACGGCCCCGGCTCCTCGCGCGCCGAGGCGGCCCGCCGTGCCCGCGTCGACGCCGCGCGCACCGAGTGGGCCGAGGGCCTCGTCGCGACCTCGATCGACGCCTTCGTGCGGACGCCGCACCGGCACTCGACGGGAGGCGACCACGCGGGGGTGATGCGCGCCTCCGACCTGGCGGCCTTCCGCGCCTCGACCGAGGAGGCGACGACCGTCGAGTTCCGAGGCCACGTCGTCGCGAAGACCGGCGCCTGGGGGCAGGGCCCGGCCCTGCTGCAGGTGCTGGCGATGCTCGACCCGCTGCCCGACGAGCTGCTCGACCCCTCGACCGTCGAGGGCGCGCACACGATCGTCGAGGCGCTCAAGCTCGCGATGGCCGACCGCGAGGCCTGGTACGGCGACCGCGACGTGCCGCTCGACCGCCTGCTGTCGGCGGAGTACGCCGCCGAGCGTCGCGCCCTGATCGGCCGGACCGCGTCGCACGAGCTGCGTCCGGGCGACGCCGGGGGCGCAGGAGGCGCGGGCCGCCTCCCGACGCTCCGCACCGACGACGAGGTGGCCGGCCCCGGCGCCGGCGTGGGGGAGCCCACCGTCGGCTCGTTCTCCGCCGCCGCCCCCGGCGCCGTCCCGCCCGCGGTCCCGGCCGACGACGCCCGTCAGCCGGGTGCCGAGCCCGACGTCGCGCCGACCGGCGAGACCCGCGGCGACACCTGCCACATCGACGTGGTCGACCGCTGGGGCAACGTCGTCTCGGCGACGCCCTCGGGCGGCTGGCTGCAGTCGTCGCCGACGATCCCCGAGCTCGGCTTCTGCCTCGGCAGCCGCCTCCAGATGAGCTGGCTCGAGGAGGGCACCGCCTCGACGCTCGAGCCCGGCCGCCGGCCCCGCACCACCCTGACGCCGACGCTGGTGCTGCGCGACGGCCAGCCGCTGGTCGCCCTCGGCTCGCCCGGCGGGGACCAGCAGGACCAGTGGCAGCTCCTCTACCTGCTGCGCACGATCGTCGGCGGCTGGACCCCGCAGCAGGCGATCGACGCCCCGGCCCTGCACACGACGTCGTTCCCCGGCTCGTTCTGGCCGCGCACCTGGACGCCGGGCGGCGTCGTCGTCGAGGACCGCCTCGGCGACGAGCTGATCGCCGGCCTCGAGGCCCGCGGCCACGTCGTCACCCGCTCGGGAGACTGGTCGCTCGGCCGGCTGTCGAGCGTCACCCGAGACCCCGAGACCGGCGTGCTGGGCGCCGCCGCCAACCCCCGAGGAGCACAGGCCTATGCCGCAGGACGCTGAGACGCCGACCACGACCACAGACGTGACCACCAGCACCAGCTCGGGCACGGCCGCTGCGCCCCTGCTCGCCGTCCGCGGCCTGCGGGTCGCGTTCGGCGACCGCGACGTCGTGCACGGCGTCGACCTCGACGTCGCACGCGGCGAGCGGGTCGCCATCGTCGGCCAGTCCGGCTCGGGCAAGTCGACCGTCGTGGCGGCCGTGCTGCAGCTGCTCCCCGGTGCCGGGCACGTCACGGGCGGCACCGTGCACCTCGGTGGCGACGAGCTGACCGGGGCGGGCGAGGCGCGGATGCGGTCGGTCCGCGGCGCCCGCATCGGCCTCGTGCCGCAGGACCCGTCGACGAACCTCAACCCCTCGATGACCGTCGGGGCGCAGATCGCGGACGCCCTGCGCGCGGGCGGTGCCCGCGGCCGGGCCGCCGTCGGCCGACGCGTCGTCGAGCTGATGACCGAGGCCGGCATCCCCGAGGCCGAGCGGCGGGCGGGCCAGTACCCGCACGAGTTCTCCGGCGGCATGCGCCAGCGCGTGCTGATCGCCGTGGCCCTCGCCCGCGACCCCGAGCTGCTCATCGCCGACGAGCCGACGAGCGCGCTCGACGTGACGGTGCAGCGGCAGATCCTCGACCACCTGCAGACGCTGGTCGACGCGCACGGCACGTCGCTGCTCTTCATCACGCACGACCTCGGCGTCGCGGCCGACCGGACCGACCGCATCGTCGTCATGCTCGACGGCCGCGTCGTCGAGCAGGGCACGCCGCGGCAGATCCTGCTCGACCCGCAGCACGAGTACACGAAGCGCCTGGTGGCCGCGGCGCCGACGGTGGCCGCCGCCGCGGCGCTCCGGGCCGAGGAGCCCGTCGGCGACGGGCAGCAGGAGGCCGAGGAGGCGCGGGCCGACCCGATCCTGGTCGTGACGGACCTCGTCAAGGAGTACCGCCTCCGGGGTCGTCGGGGCGAGACCGTGCGGGCCGTCGACGGCATCTCGTTCGAGGTCCCGCGGGGCACGACCACCGCGGTCGTCGGCGAGTCGGGCTCAGGCAAGACGACGCTGTCGCGGATCGTGCTGGGGATCGAGCCGGCCACGTCGGGCTCCGCCCTCATCGACGGCGAGGGCATCACCGCCAGTCGGGGCGCCGCGCGACGGGCCCTGCGCCGTCGCGTGCAGCCCGTCTTCCAGGACCCGTACGGCTCGCTCGACCCCACCTACAGCGTCGAGCGGCTGGTCGACGAGCCGCTGCGCATCTTCGGGGTCGGCGACCGTGCCGGCCGCCGGGCGCGCGTGGCCGAGCTGCTCGACCAGGTGGCGCTGCCGCGCTCGGTCGGGCAGAGCCGGCCGAACGAGCTGTCGGGCGGCCAGCGACAGCGCGTCGCGATCGCCCGGGCCCTCGCGCTCGAGCCCGAGCTGCTGATCTGCGACGAGGCCGTCTCGGCCCTCGACGTGCTCGTGCAGGAGCAGATCCTCGAGCTGCTCGCCGAGCTGCAGGGCCGCCTCGGGCTCAGCTACCTGTTCATCACGCACGACCTCGCCGTGGTGCGCCAGATCGCCCATAGTGTGGTGGTGATGCGACGCGGTCGCATCGTCGAGCGGGGCAGCGTCGACGACGTGTTCCTCGCCCCGACGGACGAGTACACCCACCACCTCCTAGGAGCGATCCCCGGTGCCAGCCTCGCTGTCTGACCGACCCGGACGGGCGGGTCGCGCCCTGTCCCGTCCCGGCGTGCCCTGCGGAGCACGACCGTGCTGAGCGTCGTCGACGCCGTGCGGGCGGACATCGTGCAGGGGGTGCTGCAGCCGGGCACGCGGATCACGGAGGCGGCGCTCGCCGAGCGCTACGGCGTCTCCCGGGTGCCCGTGCGCGAGGCGCTCCGCGGGCTCGAGGCGGAGGGCTTCGTCGAGTCCCGGCCGAACGTCGGGTCGCGCGTGGCCGAGATCCCGTTCGACGAGGCCGACGACCTCTTCGCGGTCCGGGAGGCGCTCGAGATCTCGACCGCGCGCCGCGCCGCGGGCAGGGCGCGGGCGCGGTTCAGCGGCGGGGACGACGAGGCGGCCGGAGGTGGCAGCAGCGACGCGGACGACGACTGGCGGCGCGTGAGGCGGTCGCTGGAGCAGCTGCTCGACGAGGGCGACGCCGCCGTCGCCCGGGGCGACCTCGACCGCCTGGTCGACCTCAACGAGCGCTTCCACATCGGCATCGCCGAGCTCAGCCGCAGCAGCACCCTCGCGACGCTGCTGCGCCAGCTGTCCCGCAAGATCGAGTGGCTCTACGCCCTCGACGAGTTCTCCCGCGGCAAGCGGCTCTGGCCCGACCACCGGGTCATCCTCGCCGCCATCGACGCGGGCGACGCCGACCGGGCGGCGGAGCTGATGGGGCGGCACGTCCGCGAGTCCCGCGTCGGGTACCTCGGCCGGACGGCACCCGCCGAGGTCGTCGAGCAGCTGCGCGCGGCACCCGTCCCCGTCGCGGGCGGCGTCGCGTGACGCGCCCCGTGACCCGACACCGGCTCGATCCGACGCCCGCGACGACGAACGACGTCTACTCCCGCGACCACGCCCCCGTCCTCACCGTCGACCCCGGGGACGAGGTCGTCGTCGGGTCGCTCGACGCCTCCGGGCACCTCGAGCGTCAGCGGACGCCCGGCGAGGTGCGGCCGCGCCTGTTCCCGCAGGCGCGGGGCCACGCGCTCACCGGTCCCGTCGCCGTCCGCGGCGCGCGTCCCGGGCAGATGCTCGGCGTCACCTTCGTCGACCTGCGGCCGGGGGAGTGGGGCTGGACGGTCGCGGGCGGCCGCGAGACGCCGGTCACGACGCGGCTCGGCCTGGCCGACGTCCCGCCCGCCTGGCTGCTCTGGGAGATCGACGCCGACGCCGGCGTCGCCACCGAGAGCCGGGGGCTCAGCGTGCCGACCGCGCCGTTCCTCGGGGTGACGGGCGTGGCGCCCGCCGAGCCGGGCGAGCACTCGACGACGCCGCCGCGCACGACGGCGGGCGGCAACGTCGACTGCCGCGAGCTCGTGGCGGGGTCGACCCTGTGGCTGCCGGTTCAGGTCGACGACGCGCTCCTGTACCTCGGCGACGGCCACGCCGCCCAGGGCGACGGCGAGGTCGGCGGCACCGCCGTCGAGTGCCCGATGACGACGGAGGTGTGGATCGACCTGGTCGACCGCCGCCCGCTCCCGAGCGTGCACGCCGAGACCCCCGCGGGGCGGATCACCTTCGGCTTCGACGCCGACCTCGACGTCGCGACGGGCGACGCCCTCGACGCGATGGTGACGTGGCTGACGGCCCTGCTCGACGTCGACCGCGCGACCGCCCTCGCCTTCGCCAGCGCCGTCGTCGACCTGCGCGTGACGCAGGTGGCGAACCAGACGTGGGGCGTGCACGCCCTGCTGCCGACGGGCGCGCTGGGCCTCTGAGACCGACCGGCGCGCTCGGCCTCTGAGACCGGCCGCCGCCTCCTGCCGGGAGGGGCCGACCGCCTCCTACTGGTAGGTGACGAGGTCCGGCACCGGCGACACCTCGGTCATCGTCTGCTCGGGCGTGAGCATGGGCTCGTCCTCGTCGAAGAAGTTCTTCCAGCCCCACGCGACCTCGGGGGCGCCGTCGTGCAGCGCCCGCCAGGTGGCCTGCTTGTCGGGCTGGGAGCCCTGCCCGTCGACGTGCACGAGGGTCGTGAGCTCGGGGCGGCTCAGGTCGATCGCCGCCCGGTCGCGCAGCATGCTCGACCGGAACTGGTGCAGCACGAACAACTTGGGCGGCAGCGAGCGCGCGTCGACGAGGTCGGCCAGCCAGGCGGAGACCCCGTTCACCTCGGCGGCGTCCACGCCGCCGATCTGCCGGAGCGGCACCTGGTCCGGGGCGAGGCGCCACTCGGGGTCGAGCGCGAGGCCGACGTTGGGCTCGGTGAGCAGCGACTCGTACCGGCGGGCCTGGGTCAGGAAGTCGGTCCGTCCCGGCTGCAGGTCGAGCACGACGTACTGCCCGGCGGCGGCCGCGGCCTCGACGTACGGGCGCAGGCGCTCGGGGTCGAGCTCGTTCGAGTAGTCGCCGTCGGGGCCGGCGTCGCCCGCCGCCACGGTCGCGATCAGCTCGAGCATCGGCACGACGGGCCGGTCGGACGAGGCCTGGTAGCTCGCCGCCGTGTCGGCGGCGCGCTCCACGGTCGCCGCGACGTCCTGCTCGCCCAGCACGCCGAGAGCCGAGGTGCCCGGGGCGCCGTAGAGGGCGACGAACCGTCGGTCGGGGAAGAACCGCTGGCCGCCGCCCGGCAGCTCGGCACCCGAACGCGCCGCGGCGACCGACCACTCGAGGTGGGGCCGGTCGGCGAACGCGGAGCCGACGACGAGGGTGGAGTCCGCCCCGGAGGCGCCCATCGCGCCGACGACGGAGGCGTCCTGCTGCAGGTCGGTGACGCCCTCGGGCAGCGCGAGGAGCTCGGCTCCCGCGGCCCGGGCGGTCGCCGACGCCGCGGCGTCGTCCGGTCCCGACACGACGACGAGCGTCGAGGAGTCGGCGTCCCGGGCGGCGGGAGCCTCGACGTCGGCGGCCGGCACGGCGTCCACGTCGCCGAGCCCGAGGTCGTCCGTCGACGGGCTCTCGCCCACCGTCGCCACCGTCGCCGCACCCAGGCGATCGACCTCCGTCGCGACGTCGATGCCCTCCGCGGCGATCAGCACGGGCGCGCCGATCCGCTCGCCCTGCTCCGCCGCCTCGGCGACGGCGTCCGGGTCGTCGGCCGTGGCGAGCACGACGACCGGCGAGCTGCCCCACAGCGCGCGGCTGGTCTCGACGGCCCTCTCGGCGGCGGTGCCCGACGCGGCGGTGGTGACCGCCGCCTCCGGCGTGGCCACCGTGAACTCGACGGTCTCGGGCTCGGGGGCCGACGTCGTGCAGGCCGTGACGGTCAGCAGAGCGGCGGCGGCCAGCGCCTCGGCGGGGAGGAGGCGGTGTCGGGAAGTCACCGATCCACGGTAGACCGGTGTGGAGCCCTGCTCAGCTCAGGACGTCCTTCGTCGTGAAGCGTCCGAGCGCCAGAGCGCCGAAGACGGCGATGTATCCCGCCTGGAGCAGGGCGTTGTCCGCGAAGTTGCTCCACGAGATCGGATCGCGCAGCAGATCCGCGAAGCCGAGCCAGTAGTGGGTGAACAGCCACGGGTCGAGGAAGTCCAGCTGCGGCAGCGCGTCGACGATCTGCGCGACGGTCGAGAGGACGATCGTCGCCGCCATCGCGCCCACGGGCACGCTGGTGAGGGTCGAGGCGAAGAGGCCGATCGCGCTGAGCCCCAGCAGCGAGATGGTGACGTAGAGGGCCATCAGCAGCATGCGGCCCGCGTAGTCGCCCAGGCCGATCGTCTGTCCCGAGAGCAACGTGACCGGCCCGACGGGGAACAGGGCCGCGCCCGCGATCGCCCCCACGACGACCACGACGAGCGTGCCGACGAGGCAGAACAGGGCGGCGCCGGCGTACTTCACGAGCAGGAGGCGCACCCGGCCCACCGGGGTGACGAGCAGGTACCGCAGGGTGCCGAGGCTCGCCTCGCCCGCGATCGTGTCGCCCGCGACGACGCCCACCGTGAGGGGGAGGAAGAGCGGGATGGCCACCGTGAGCGCGGTGAGCGAGACGAAGAGTCCGTTCTGCGTGATGTCCCCGAGGAAGGCGGGGCCACGCCCGCCCGAGCCGTCGTCGTCGGTCGTCACCCGGACCGCGACGGCGAGCAGGATCGGGATGAGCGCGAGCGCCGCCAGCAGGGCGATCGTGCGGACGCGGCGGAACAGGACGACGACCTCGCTGCCGAACAGCGCGAGCCCGGAGCCTCGGCGGACCTCCGCCTCGGGCAGGACGGCGGGCGAGCCGGCCGCGGCCCCGTCGGCGGGCGAGGAGGCGGCGGTCCCGTCGGACGGGATCGGATCAGCCGGCGACATCGAAGCCCTCCCCGGTCAGGTCGACGAAGCGGTCCTCGAGGCTCGCGCCCGACACCTCGAAGCCGCGCACCCGCACGTCGGCGGCGACGAGTGCCGCGACGATCGCCTCGGGCGCCAGCCCCTCGACCGTCAGGTCGGCCTTGACGTGCGCTCCCTCGGACGGGGCAGGGCCGGCCGAGCCCGAGTCGTCCGGCGCGAGGCCCAGCCGCACGAGCACGTCGCGGGCGAGGTCGGGGTCGGGCGTGAACAGGCGCACGCGGTGCGTGCCGAGCGCGCGGAGGTCGCCGAGGGTGCCCTGCGTGAGCAGCCGTCCCGCGCTCATCACGCCGATGTGCGTGCACATCTGCTCGACCTCGGCCAGCAGGTGGCTCGACACCAGCACCGTCGTGCCGTCGTCGGCGAGGGAGCGGATCAGGCCGCGCACCTCCCGGGTGCCCTGCGGGTCGAGGCCGTTGCTCGGCTCGTCCAGCACGAGCAGGTCGCGCGGCATGAGGAGCGCGTTCGCGATGCCGAGGCGCTGCTTCATGCCCAGGGAGTAGGCGTGTGCCTTCTTGTCGGCGGCGTGGCCGAGGCCGACGCGGTCGAGGGCGGCCGCGACCCTGGCCTTGCGGGTGCCGCCCGGAGCCCGACGGTCGCCCGAGTCGAGGCGCATCAGGTTGGCTCGCCCCGACAGGAACGGGTAGAACGCGGGCCCCTCGACGAGCGCGCCGACACGGGGCAGCACGTCGCGGGCGCGGTCGGGCATCGCGCCGCCGAGCACCCGGATCGAGCCGCTCGTCGAGCTCGTGAGGCCCAGCAGCATGCGGATGGTGGTCGTCTTCCCCGAGCCGTTCGGGCCGAGGAAGCCGTAGACGCTGCCCCGCGGCACCGCGAGGTCGAGGTCGGCGACGGCCTGCTGGCGACCGAAGGTCTTGCCGAGGCCGACGGTCTGGACGGCGAGGTCGACGTCCGACCCCGGGTCAGCCCCGTCGCTCACGGCATCTGCTGTCGCTCACGGCGCCTGCCGCCCACGTCGCCGGTCGATCACTGCGCGGCGACGACTGCCTGGAGGGCGTCCGCGTCGACGGCGCCCGCCCACACGTGGCCGTCGTCGCCGACGAACACGGAGACGAGCGAGGTCTGGAGCACCTTGCCGCCGTCGACCGGGGTGAGCACCTGGTCGAGCAGCGCGGAGCTGTCGTCGGCGGCGTCACCGGTCGGCGCGGAGGCACCAGCGTCGGCAGCGGAGGGGGCGATGCCGACGATCGTGCTCCAGCCGGAGCCGAGAACGGTCTTCTCCGGCGCCTCACCGTCCGCGTCGTGCGCACGAGCGTCATCGCCCGTGGGCGCGGGGACCTCGGTCACGTCGGCCCCCGCGGGCGGCGTGAAGGCGAAGACGTCGGAGGAGGGGGCGCTGAAGTCGACGGAGGTGAAGCCGACCGAGACGGCCGGGTCGGCCTGGCCCTTCGCGGCGACGACGACCTTGAGGGGCACGCCCGTCTCGGAGTCGACGGTCAGCGTCGCGCTGCCGACGAGCGTCGCGGGGTCGTCGGGCGTGAGGACGACCTGGTAGGCGGTGCGGCCGGCGACCTTCACGTTGTCGGTCGCGGTGACGGTCGTGGTGGGCTCGACGGCGGAGAGCAGGGCCGAGGCGAGCTCGGCCGGCGTCTGGGGCACGGCGGTGCCGTCGGGCAGGGCGGTGGGCACCTCGGTGCCGCTCGTGTCGGGCAGCGTCAGGTGCGACGCCTCCTTCGACTCGGAGTCCCAGGTCCAGACGCTGTCGCCGTCGCGGACGACGTCGCGCTCGGCCAGGTCCTCCATGACCTGCACGCGCTGCTTGTCCGTGCCGTCGACGAAGACCTCGGCGGTGTGGCTGCCGGTCAGGAGCTCGAGGGCGTCGCTCGTCGCGTCGCCGGCTCCGCCCTGGCCCTGGAAGCTCGACACGTCGGGCAGGCCCAGGTCGCTCGTCTGCTCGACCGTGCCCGAGAACGAGGCACCCGCGCTCGACGCGGCGAGCTCGAGCACCTGCTGGGGAGTCTTGTCGGGCAGCACGACCTCGGCGTTCGCCGCCATCGACGGCACGACGATGCCGGCGGCCACGACCGCGGCCGGGACGACGACGGCGGGGATCCAGCGGGCGGACCTCGATCGTGCCGACGGGGTGCGTGCTGCGTTGTCCATGGTGTCCTGTGCCTCTCGTGGCGGCTCGGGGCGGGTCGCGACTGGTCGGCAGGCTACGCGCCGACCCTGGAGTCCCCTGGGGATCGCGAGCGACGTCGCTCGACGTCGAGCGACAGCCCTGCGGCTGCTCGGTGGCGTGGTGCGCCTGCGCGACCGGCCGCGGCATCGGGCCGCCTCACGTGACACCCCGACGTGGACGATGCACCCCGTCATGTCGGGGTGCATCGTCCACTCGAGGGTGCGGGGCGAGCGCCGCGGCTAGAGCTCGACGACCTCGAACTCGAGCAGGTCGGCTCCGGTGGCGACCGGACGGCGAGGTGCCTCGGCGCCCTCGCTGCCCTGGTCGGCCGGTGCGCCGTGGCCCGCCGGTGCGCCCTGGCCCGCGGGAGGACCGGCGTGCGCCGCGGCGGCGCCGTCCGCCTGCCAGGCCTGGAACGACTGCTCGTCCGCCCAGGTCGTCACGACGAAGTACCGGGTGTCGCCCGACACGGGGCGGAGCAGCTGGAAGCCCTCGAAGCCGGGAGCGCCGTCGACCGAGTGCTTGCGGGCGGCGAAGCGGGACTCGAGCTCGGAGCCCGAGCCCTCGGGCACGTGGATGGCGTTGATCTTGACGACGGACATGGTGCGACTCGCTCTCGTTCGGCCCGGCGGGATGCCCGGCGAGGGATGACGGAAGGGGTTCGGGGCTAGGCGGTCTTCATGACGTTCGCTGTGAAGCCCTGAACGCGCTCGGCAAGGCCCGACGCGCGGCGCTCGATCTGCTCGGGCGGGTTCAGGTGCGGAGGTGCGACCCGGATCAAGAGGGAGCACGCCAGGTCCTCGCAGATGTACGTGCCGATCGTGTCGCCGTTGGCGCCGGCGTCGCCGGCCTTGGGCGCGGTGAACAGGCGCACCTGCGTCGCGGGCTGAGGCGAGTGGCAGAGCGAGCACATGGCGGCGATGCCGGGTCGCAGCGACGAGCCCGACGACCGGACGACGAGCCCGACCGGCCGGTCGTCCATCCAGTGCACGATGTAGCCGCGCTGGTGGGCCTGCGGGTCGCGCCAGCCCAGGAACTCGCGCTCGCCCCACAGCATCTCGTGCAGGCCGGGGATGGGGAGCCGGTCGAGGTCGCCGGGGAGGGCGTTCACGAACGACTCACGGATGTCGGTCTCGGTCAGCGGCTTCATGATCGAGCCGAGCCTACGCGTCGCCGCCGACAGCGCGTCGGGACGGGCTCGTCGGTCTGATCGGCCCCTACGCTGGCCCCGTGGTCGACACGGCGGCGGGGCACGGGGCACAGGGGCTCGACGAGGAGGCGGTCGTCGCGCGGCTCAGGGCGGCCGGCTGCGTCTTCGCGGAGGACGAGGCGCGCCTCCTGCTCGAGGCGGCGGTCGGGTCCGAGCTCGAGGTCCTCGTCGCCCGGCGCGCATCGGGCGAGCCGCTCGAGCAGGTGCTCGGCTGGGCGGCCTTCGACGGGCTCCGCCTCGTCGTCGAGCCGGGCGTCTTCGTGCCGCGACGCCGCACCGAGCTGCTCGTGCGGCTGGCCGACGCGGCGCTCGCCGCAGTGCCGGGGCCGCGGTCGGCGCCGGGACGGGGACAGGTCCCGCTCGGCGGGACGACCGCCTCCGGCACGGCCCCCGTCGTCGTCGAGCTGTGCTGCGGCGTGGGCGCCGTCTCCGCGGCGCTGCTGCGCCGCCGCCCCCGGCTCGACGTGGTCGCCGCCGACCTCGATCCCGTCGCCGTGCGCTGCGCCCGCCGCAACCTCGGCGAGCGGGCGACGGTCGTCGGGGGCGACCTCTTCGCCGAGCTCCCCGCTCGGCTGCGCGGCCGGGTGGACGTGCTGATCGCGAACGCGCCGTACGTGCCGACGGCCGCCATCGCGACGATGCCCCCGGAGGCCCGCCTGCACGAGCCCGTCCTCGCCCTCGACGGCGGGGCGGACGGCCTCGACCTGCATCGGCGGATCGCGGCGGGCGCAGCGGCGTGGCTCTCGCCGACGGGCACCCTGGTGATCGAGACAAGCGAGGCGCAGGCCGAGGGCACGGCCGCCCTGTTCGCGGCGGCGGACCTCGTCACGGCCGTCGAGCGCGACGACGACCTCGACGCGACCGCCGTCAGCGCGACCCGCCTGCCGGCCTGACCGGCCGAGCAGTCCTAGACGTCGACCGGCGAGACGAGGTCGACCACGGGCGACTCGGGCGTCCCCGAGATCTGGCAGGTGAACGCCGCCTCGACCCGGCCGTCGGCGAGGTGCCCGAAGCGCACCTCGGCGACCGCGCCCGAGTCCGAGTCGCGGACGTCCGCCTCCTCGTAGGCCCAGACGTCGTCGAGCGGGGGCAGGTCCGGGTACTCGGCCCTGACCGCGGCGACGCAGGCGTCCCAGGCGGGCGGCGCCTCGTGCGCCTCGGCCGTCGACGGCGCCGGGGGAGTCGTGGTCGGCAGCGGCGTCGCGGTCGCGTCGGGCCCGGTCGTCGTGACGATCCCCGGCGTGGCCGCGGCGCCGGGCTCGGCGTCCGTCCCGGCGCAGCCCGCGAGCAGCAGCGTGACGGCGAGGGCGGCGGTGACCAGCGAGACGGTCTTGGTGGGCACGGCGCGCTCCAGGAGACGGGACGGGCGTCGGCGGGCGCCGACGGAGGTCGAGGAGGCTCAGACTAACCGCACGGAGGCGCCACGGAGGTCGAGGGTGCAAGCTGGCCGGATGACCGCTACAGAGAACCGCGAACCGACCGCCCTCGAGCAGGCCATCAGCAAGGGACAGGCAGGAGAGGGCGACATGAACGCCGTCCTCGCCGAGTTCGTCAACGCGCAGGTCGTCGTGGCCACCGCCGTCGACGCCCAGGACAGCCTGACCGACCTGCAGCCGGTGCTCTTCGACCGCGAGGGCACGCCCATGCTCGCCGCCTTCACGCACGCCGACATGATCGGCGAGCAGGTCAAGGGCGTCGCCGAGTACCAGGCCACGATCCCCGCCGCCGAGCTCGTGCAGGCGATCCCCGCGCAGACGGGTCTCGTCGTGAACCCCGGCAACCGCGAGGGCTTCGAGATGCTCCCCGAGGGCGTCGCGCAGCTGGCGAACGACGTCCGCGAGCTCGTCGCCGCGCACCAGGCCGCCGGCTCGCCCGAGCCCGGCCAGCCCGCACAGCCCGCCTCCTAGGTCCCGCCGTCTCGACCTGGCCTGAACGCCCCGACCCTCCCGGTCGGGGCGTTCGTCGTCCCTCCCGAAACACCGCTGTCACATGCCCGCTGTAGGGTGAGCGGCACAACAGAACACCGGGCCACGAACACGTCGCGGGAGAGCCCCGGAGCGCACGCCGATGCGCCGCCGGGCACCGAAGGAGCAAGCTCCCCGCCAATCTCTCAGGTACCGCGTACCGCGACGGACTGGCCACTCTGAAAAGCAGGGGGCACCTGCAGGAGGCGCGCGAGCGTCGCCGGCCCCGCCTCCTCGCCCACGGTGAAAGTCGGCCCTCGTGGCCGGCGAAGCTCTCAGGCCCATGACAGAGGGGGTGCACGACCGCGGCTCTGCCGTGCCGTGCGCGTCCCCGTCGTGCAGGTGCTGCACGACGCCGATCCCGGCCGAGTCACCTGGTGCCGGGCCGTTCCCCCAGGAGTCCGCAGATGTCCGACGCATCCTCGAACCTGCCCGCCGCGCCCGGCCCCGACGACGCCGACCTGCCCGACGACGCCGACCTGCGCGACGCTGTCGGCCCCGACACCACGACCGGCGACCTGCCCCTCGCCGCCGACGGCACCGAGGGCGTCGCGACCGCCGACGGCGCGCCCCTCGACCTGGTCGACGCGGTCGACGCCGAGGCCGTCGCCGACGAGCAGGAGGAGCGCCTCAGCCCCCTGCACGACGTCCACGTCGCCGCCGGTGCCAGCTTCACGGACTTCGCCGGCTGGCAGATGCCGGTCCGCTACAGCTCCGACCTGGCCGAGCACCACGCGGTGCGCACCGCCGCCGGGCTGTTCGACCTGTCGCACATGGCCGAGATCGCCGTCGTCGGGCCCGACGCCGGGGCGTTCCTCGACGCGGCGCTCGCGGGCACCCTCTCGACCATCGCGGTCGGCCGGGCCAAGTACTCGTTGCTGCTCAGCCCGGAGGGCGGGATCGTCGACGACCTCGTCGTCTACCGCCTCGACGAGCACGACTACCTCGTCGTCGCCAACGCCTCGAACCGCGACGCCGCCTTCGGCGCCCTCGCGAGCCGGGCGCACGGCTTCGACGTCACGGTCGACGACGAGAGCGACGACACCGCGCTCATCGCGATCCAGGGCCCCGAGGCCGAGGGCGTGCTCGACGAGCTGGTCACCGCCGACCGGCTGCAGCCCGACGCGCCCCTGTCGACCCTGCGCTACTACCGCGTGCTCCAGGGCACCTTCGACGACGCCCCCGTGCTGATCGCCCGCACCGGCTACACCGGCGAGGACGGCTTCGAGCTCTACCTCGCGCCCGAGCTCGCCCCCGAGCTCTGGGGTGCCCTCGCCGAGGCAGGCGGCCCGCGCGGCCTCGTCCCCGCCGGGCTCGCCAGCCGCGACACGCTCCGCCTCGAGGCGGGCATGCCGCTCTACGGCCACGAGCTGGGCCTCGACGTGCGCCCCGCGCAGGCCGGCCTCGGCCGCGTCGTCGACACCTCGAAGGAGTTCGTGGGCAAGGCGGGCGTCGAGCCTGCCCCCGCGGCCCGCGTGCTCGTCGGCCTGACGCTCGAGGGCCGCCGTGCCGCACGGGCCGGCTACGCGGTCGTCACCGACGACGGCACCGTCGTCGGCGAGGTCACGAGCGGCGCCCTCTCGCCCACGCTCGGCCACCCCGTCGCCATGGCGTTCGTCGACCCCGACGTCGTCGACCGCGGCCCCGCGCTGGCCGTCGACGTCCGCGGCACCGCGATCCCCGCTGCCGTCGTGTCGCTGCCGTTCTACAAGCGCGGCTGACCTGCTCCCGCACGCCCGCCTCCTCGACTCTCTCCCCAGACCCAGACCCAGACCCAGCCCCAGCCCCCGCCGCCTCGGCGCCCCTGCCTCCTCGAAAGGACCGGCCATGACCGATCTCACCGCCCTGCAGTACACCTCCGAGCACGAGTGGCTGCTCATCGACGGCGACACCGCCACCGTCGGCATCACCGACTACGCCGCCGAGAAGCTCGGCGACGTCGTCTACGTCGACCTGCCCGCCGAGGGCACCGAGGTCGAGACCGGCAAGGTCGTCGGCGAGATCGAGTCGACCAAGTCGGTCGGCGAGCTCTACGCCCCCGCCCTCGGCACCGTGCTCGAGGCCAACCAGGCCGTCGTCGACAGTCCCGACCTCGTCAACAGCGACCCGTTCGGCGAGGGCTGGCTGATCAAGATCACCCTGTCGAGCACCGACGGCCTGTCCCTCCTCTCGCGCGACGAGTACGTCGCCCTCACCGCCGAATGAGCGACGCGCAGGGGTCCGTCTTCGGCGACTGGTCCGACCGGGCCGCCACCGGCTTCGTCGACCGCCACGTCGGCACCACGGCCGCCGACCAGGCGGCCATGCTCGAGCTGCTCGGCCACGACAGCGTCGAGTCGCTCGTCCGTGCCGCCGTGCCGGACAGCATCCACGCCGAGCCCGTCGACGCCTCGGTGCTGCCGGCGCCGATCGGCGAGAAGGAGGCGCTGGCCGAGCTCCGCGCGCTCGCCGACCGCGGCCGCCCCTCGCGCAGCATGATCGGCCTCGGCTACTACGACACCGTCACGCCCGCCGTGATCCAGCGCAACGTGCTCGAGAACCCGAGCTGGTACACGGCCTACACGCCGTACCAGCCCGAGATCTCGCAGGGCCGGCTCGAGGCGCTCATCAACTTCCAGACGATGGTCTCCGAGCTGACGGGGCTCACGACCGCCAACGCGTCGATGCTCGACGAGGGCACCGCCGTCGTCGAGGGCATGCTCCTCGCCCGTCGTGCCTCGAAGGCGCGCACCGACGTCTTCGTCGTCGACTCCGACGCCCTGCCGCAGACGAAGGCCCTGCTCGCGGGGCGCGCCGAGGCCGTCGGCATCGAGCTCGTCGAGCTCGAGCTCTCGAGCGTCGACCCGGCCGAGATCCCCGACGCCTTCGGCGTCTTCGTGCAGTACCCCGGCGCCTCCGGCTGCGTCTGGGACCCGGAGGCGGTCGTCGCCGCCGTCCACGCCGCCGGCGGCCTCGCGGTCGTCGCCGCCGACCTGCTCGCGATGACCCTGCTCCGCCCGCCCGGCGAGTTCGGGGCCGACGTCGCCGTCGGCACGAGCCAGCGCTTCGGCGTCCCGATGGGCTTCGGCGGGCCGCACGCCGGCTACATGGCCGTCCGCACCGGGCTCGAGCGTCAGCTGCCCGGTCGTCTCGTCGGCGTCTCGCAGGACGTCGAGGGCCACCCGGCGTACCGGCTCAGCCTGCAGACCCGCGAGCAGCACATCCGCCGCGAGAAGGCGACGTCGAACATCTGCACCGCCCAGGTGCTGCTCGCCGTGATGGCCTCGATGTACGCCGTCTACCACGGCCCGTGGGGGCTCCTGCACATCGCGTCGCGCGTCCACGCGCACGCCGCCGACCTCGCGGCCGCCGTGCGCGCGAGCGACCTCGAGCTCGAGAGCGACG
The DNA here is from genome assembly GCF_014841875.1 of Frigoribacterium sp. CFBP 13729. Lineage (NCBI taxonomy): Bacteria > Bacillati > Actinomycetota > Actinomycetes > Micrococcales > Microbacteriaceae > Frigoribacterium > Frigoribacterium sp. CFBP 13729. The sequence goes on from NZ_JACYUR010000002.1 coordinate 517,800, forward strand.
TGTTCTTCGACACCCTCCAGGTCTTCGTGCCCGGCCGGGCGGACGAGATCGTCGCCGCCGCGCACGCTCGCGGCTACCTGCTCTGGGCCGTCGACTCCGACTGCGTCCGTCTGTCGCTCGACGAGACGACGACGCGCGACGACCTCGAGGTCGTCGCCGACGTGCTCGGCGTCTCCCTGCCCGCGGCGTCGCCCGCAGGCGGCGGCGAGGCGCGTGACGAGCGCGACGAGGTGCTGCCGGAAGGCCTCCGCCGAACCTCCGACTTCCTGACGCACCCGGTCTTCCGCACGCACCGCAGCGAGACCAGCATGATGCGCTACCTCAAGCACCTCGCCGACAAGGACTACGCGCTCGATCGCGGCATGATCCCGCTCGGCAGCTGCACGATGAAGCTCAACGCGGCGACCGAGATGGCGGCCGTGACGTGGCCCGAGTTCGCGGCCGTGCACCCGTTCGCACCGGCCTCCGACGTCGAGGGCTACCTCGAGATGATCGGCCAGCTCGAGGGCTGGCTGGCCGAGGTCACCGGCTACGACACGGTCTCGCTGCAGCCGAACGCCGGCAGCCAGGGCGAGCTCGCCGGCCTGCTCGCGATCCGCGGCTTCCACCTCGCCGCCGGCGACACGGCCCGCACCGTGTGCCTCATCCCGCAGAGCGCGCACGGCACGAACGCGGCCAGCGCCGTGCTCGCGGGGCTCCGCGTGGTCGTCGTGGCCTGCAACGAGCAGGGCGACGTCGACCTCGGCGACCTGCGTGCCAAGGTCGAGCAGCACCGTGACGAGCTGGCGGCGCTGATGATCACGTACCCGTCGACGCACGGCGTCTACGAGCACGACATCCGCGAGGTCACCGACGCGGTGCACGCGGCCGGCGGCCAGGTGTACGTCGACGGCGCGAACCTCAACGCGCTGCTCGGCTTCGCCCGGTTCGGCGACTTCGGCGGCGACGTCTCGCACCTGAACCTGCACAAGACGTTCTGCATCCCGCACGGGGGCGGCGGTCCTGGTGTCGGGCCCGTGGCGGCCAAGGCCCACCTCGCCCCGTACCTGCCCGGCCACCCCCTGGCACAGCAGGCCGACCGTCGCACGGGCGCCGAGCCCGCTGCGGCCGGCGAGCGGCTCGTCCACGCGGGCGTCCCCGTGTCGAGCGCCCCCTACGGGTCGCCGAGCATCCTGCCGATCAGCTGGGCCTACGTCCGCATGATGGGCACCGAGGGGCTCGCCGCGGCGACCGGCGCCGCGGTGCTCTCGGCGAACTACGTGGCGGCGCGGCTGCGCGACCACTTCCCGGTGCTCTACGCCGGCGAGAACGGCCTGGTCGCACACGAGTGCATCCTCGACCTGCGACCGCTCCGCGACGCCACGGGCGTGACCGTCGACGACGTGGCCAAGCGCCTCATCGACTACGGGTTCCACTCGCCGACGATGTCGTTCCCGGTCGCCGGGACGCTGATGGTCGAGCCGACCGAGAGCGAGGACCTCGCCGAGATCGACCGCTTCGTCGACGCGATGATCGCCATCGCGGGCGAGGCCGCCGACGTGGCGTCGGGCCGCTTCACCGCCGAGTCGAGCCCCCTGCGGGGCGCGCCCCACACGGCCGAGTCCGTCATCTCCGGCGAGTGGACCCGCGAGTACAGCCGCGACGAGGCCGTGTACCCGGTCCGCACCCTGGTTCGCGGCAAGTACTGGCCGCCGGTGCGTCGCATCGACCAGGCCTGGGGCGACCGCAACCTGTTCTGCGCGTGCCCGCCGGTCGAGGCCTTCGCCTGAGCACGCCTGCTCCGCACGTCGTGCCGTGACGCAGGGAGCCGCCCGGTCGCTGATCCCGTCGGCGACGCGGGCGGCTCCCTCCTGGTCCCCGCGGGTGCCGGCCCCTGAGCGGCGCGGACGGCGCCGGCGTGACGGGGGCCGTCCCGGATGACACCCGGGGGGACGGTCGAGGAGGTGCGTGTGGAGTTGTCGAGTCCGTTCGACCCTCGAGACAATGACACGCTCCCCCCGAACGGGTGTCAAGGGGCGCCGAGAGGTGACGAGGCAAGTCGGCGCAGATCGGCGTCGGCGTGGCCGGGGGAGGCCACGCCCCTCGTCCGGCCCGCCGCCTCCTCGGGTCAGCTGGGCAGGCCGAAGGCCGCCGGGAACGTCGTCGCCGCCCACGGGTAGCCGACGAACACGGCCGCGTCCATCAGGAGGTGCGCGACGACCAGGGGCAGCACCCGGCCCGTCCGCGTGTAGAGCCAACCGAAGACGAGCCCCATCACGACGTTGCCGACGAAGGCCCCGAAGCCCTGGTACAGGTGGTAGCTGCCGCGCAGCAGCGCGGCGGCGACGATGATCGGCCAGGTGCGCCAGCCGAGGTCGCGGAGCCGGGCGAAGAGGTACGCGACGACGATGACTTCCTCGGTCACGCCTGCCCGCAGCGCCGAGAGCAGCAGCACGGGCACCGTCCACCACTCGGCCGCGAGGTCGGTCGGGACGACGGTCACGGTCAGGTCGAGGGCCTTGCCGACGAGGTAGAGCCCGATGCCCGGGATGCCGATGGCGAGGGCGAGCCCGGCGCCGCCGAGCACGTCGCGGCCGGCGCGCGAGAAGTCGACGCCCAGGCGGCCGAGGTGCGGGCGGGCCTCGTTCCAGAGCAGGTAGGCCACGAGCGCGACGGGCACGAGGTCGACGGCGATGCCGACCAGCTGGTAGATCAGGTCGAAGACGGGTCGGTCGCTGAGCGACGAGTTGAGCGTCGCCGTCTGCTGCGACAGCGCCTCGTCGCGGGTCAGCCGGTTGGCGATCGACAGCACCGAGTACACCGCCGAGGCGCCGAGCGACAGCCCGAGCACGATCGCGATCTCGACCCGGAGGCGCGCCCTGCCAGGTCGACCCGGCCCCGTCTCGAGGGGGCCGGCCATCCCGTCGCGCGGCCTCGGCCCCGGCGTTGCCGGTAGCGTGTCGTCTCTGTCGCTCACGCGCCGATCGTACGGGACGCTCCGGTCGGCAGCGGATGATACCCGGCAGCTGTCTGATTTCTCGCAGCGGATCCTTGCGCTCTTCGCAGCCGCGGCGCAACAGATCGCCCACGGACGCAAAGATCCGGCGAGTTGGTTTCCGTCGTGTAACCGTTCCCCCAGGGGTTTGGAGATGGCTGAGCCCGGTGCTTAGGGTGACTGCATCCAACGCGGCGAGGCTCATGGGGGTCCCGCTGCGTCCTTTCCCGCATCAGGAGGAACATTGAAGAAGACGCGCATGGGCCTCGGGGCCATCGCCGTCGTGGGGACGGCAGCACTCGTCCTCACGGGCTGCGCCAGCGGTGGGGACTCGGGCGACAGCGGCTCGGGCGACTCCAGCGCCATCATCACCACCAACGGCAACGAGCCTCAGAACCCGCTCGTCCCCTCGAACACCACCGAGGTCGGCGGCGGCAAGATCATCGACTCCGTGTTCGCGGGCCTCGTCTCGTACAACGCGAAGGGCGAGTCCGAGATGGACGCGGCCGAGTCGATCGAGTCGGACGACAACCAGCTCTGGACCATCACGCTCAAGGACGGCCAGACCTTCACCGACGGCACCCCGGTCACGTCCGAGTCGTTCACGAAGGCCTGGAACTGGGCCGCTCAGGTCTCCAACGCCCAGAGCGCCTCGTACTTCTTCGACAACATCGCCGGCTACGACGCCGAGGCCGACAGCGACCTCCAGCTCGAGGTCGTCAGCGACACCGAGTTCACGGTCGAGCTGTCCGCGCCCGCCGCCGACTGGCCCCTCCGCCTCGGCTACTCGGCCTTCTCGCCGCTGCCCGAGTCGTTCTACGACGACGTCGACGCGTTCGGCGAGAACCCCGTCGGCAACGGCCCGTACAAGCTCGAGAGCGAAGGCGCCTGGACCCACAACCAGGACATCAAGCTCGTCACGAACCCCGACTACGACGGCCCGCGCAAGCCCGTCAACGGCGGCCTGACGATCACGTTCTACACGACTCAGGACGCGGCCTACGCCGACGCGCTGTCGGGCAACCTCGACATCCTCGACCAGGTCCCGGACGCCCAGTTCGCCTCCTACCAGAGCGACTTCGCGGACCGCTACGTCAACCAGCCCGCAGCGATCTTCCAGTCGTTCACCATCCCGCAGTACCTCGAGCACTTCGACGGCACGACGGAGGAGGGCAAGCTGCGCCGCCAGGCCATCTCGCTCTCGATCAACCGCGACGACATCACCGACGTCATCTTCCAGGGCACCCGCACGCCGGCCAAGGACTTCACGTCCCCGGTCATCGACGGCTACTCGGACGACCTCGAGGGCTCTGACGTGCTCTCGTACGACGCCGACAAGGCAAAGGAGCTGTGGGCCGAGGCCGACGCCATCTCGCCCTACGGCGACACGACGTTCACCCTCGCCTACAACGCCGACGGCGGTCACCAGAACTGGGTCGACGCCGCGACGAACAGCATCTCCGACACGCTGGGCATCAAGGCCGAGGGCCAGTCCTACCCGACCTTCGCCGAGCTGCTCGACGACGAGGACAACGACGCCATGACCGGCGCCTTCCGTTCCGGATGGCAGGCCGACTACCCGTCGCTGTACAACTTCCTCTCGCCGCTGTACCAGACCGGTGCCGGATCGAACTACGGCCGCTACACCAGCACCGAGTTCGACGGCCTGCTCGCCGAGGGCGCCGCAGCGTCGTCGCCCGAGGACGCGACCGCCGACTTCCAGAAGGCACAGGAGGTCCTCTTCACGGACCTGCCCGTCGTCCCGCTGTGGTACTCGAACGTCACGGGCGTCTGGGCCGACACGGTCAGCAACGTGGAGTTCGGCTGGAACTCGGTGCCCCTCTTCTACGAGGTCACCAAGAACTAGTCGCACCGAGAGCGGCCCCGCCGCTCTCATCGTCCCCCGGGGGGTCCGGGCAGGTCATCCTGTCCCGGGCCCCCCGAAGGGCGTCCACTCCTCCCTCCACACGATTGCGACAACCATGCACGCGCAGAAATCCGAGGCGGCCTGATGCTCTGGTACACCGGCCGGCGCCTCCTCCAGCTGATCCCCGTCTTCTTCGGGGCGACGTTCCTCATCTACTTCATGGTCTTCGCCCTGCCGGGCGACCCCGTGGCGGCGCTCTTCGGCGAGAAGCAGCCGAGCCCGGCGGTCATCGAGGCCATCCGCGCCCAGTACAACCTCGACAAGCCCTTCATCGTGCAGTACCTGCTCTACGTCGGCGGGCTGTTCACGGGTGACCTCGGCACGACCTTCTCCGGTCGACCGGTCATCGACGAGCTCGTCCGGGCGTTCCCGATCACCTTCCGCCTGGCGATGCTGGCCCTCCTCTTCGAGGCCGTCGCCGGCATCCTGGTCGGCCTCGTCGCCGGCCTGCGCAAGGGCAAGATCTTCGACAACAGCGCCCTCGTCGTCTCGCTGCTGCTCATCTCGGTCCCGACCTTCGTCATCGGCTTCGTGCTGCAGTACGTCTTCGGCATCCAACTCGGCCTGTTCCGCACGACCGTCAGCTCGCAGGCCCCGTGGAACGAGCTCGTCCTGCCCGCGATCGTGCTGGCGTCCGTGTCGTTCGCCTACATCGTGAGGCTGACCCGCGCCTCCGTGTCCGAGAACATGAGCGCCGACTTCGTCCGCACGGCCACCGCCAAGGGCCTCACCCGTCGACGCGTCGTCGGGGTGCACATCCTGCGCAACTCGCTCGTCCCGGTCGTCACCTACCTGGGCGTCGACATCGGCTCGCTCATGGTGGGCGCGATCGTCACCGAGGGCATCTTCAACATCCAGGGCGTGGGAGGCACGGTCTACCGCGCCATCCAGCTCGGCGAGGGCCCGACCGTCGTGTCGTTCGTGGCCGTGATGGTCATCATCTTCATGCTGGCCAACCTCCTCGTCGACCTGCTCTACGCCGTTCTCGACCCGAGGATCCGCTATGCCAAGTAACTCGACCCCCGGCCTCTCGCCCGACCACTACGTCGCGCCGATCGAGGAGACCCCGCTCAAGGCGGTCGACGCCGTCGACGAGTCGGAGAAGCCCCGCTCGAGCTGGAACGACGCGTGGGACGCGATGAAGACCCGCCCGCTGTTCTGGATCTCCGCGGTCCTGATCCTGCTCGTCATCGTCGTCGCGGTCTTCCCGCAGCTCTTCACGTCGACGTCGCCGACCGCGGGGGCGAACCTCCGCTCCAGCAACGGCGGTCCCGAGGCGGGCCACCCGATGGGCTTCACGCTGCAGGGCCTCGACGTCTACGCGCGCGTCATCTACGGCACGCGCGCCTCCCTGACGGTGGGGCTGCTGGCCACGGTGATCGTCACGATCGTCGGCATCGTCATCGGCTCGTTGGCCGGCTACTACGGCGGCTGGCTCGACGCGGTCGTCTCGCGGATCGGCGACATCTTCTTCGCCATCCCGACGGTGCTCGGGGCGATCGTGCTCATGTCGGTGCTGCCGTCGCGCACGCCGTTGACCGTGGCCCTCGTGCTGTCGCTCTTCGCGTGGCCCCAGATCGCGCGCATCATGCGCGGCTCGGTGCTCGGCGCGAAGAGCAGCGACTACGTGATGGCCTCGACGGCGCTCGGCGTCTCGCGGTTCCGCATCCTCCTGCGCCACGTCGTGCCGAACGCCATCACCCCGGTGATCGTCGTCGCGACCGTGTCGCTCGGCACGTTCATCGTGGCCGAGGCCACGCTGTCGTTCCTCGGCATCGGCCTGCCCAGCGGCGTCATGTCCTGGGGCAACGACATCGACGCCGCCCGGTCGTCGCTGCGCGTCGCGCCCATGCCGCTGATCTGGCCGGCCGCCGCGCTGAGCCTGACCGTGCTGTCGTTCCTGATGATGGGCGACGTCGTGCGCGACGCCCTCGACCCGAAGGCGAGGGCCCGTCGATGAGCGACACCTCCACCCGACCCGCCCAGGCGACCACCGCCTCCGGCGCGACCCCCCTGCTCGAGATCAAGGGCCTGAAGATCGGGTTCCGCACCCAGTCGGGCTACGTCGACGCCGTCCGCGGCGTGGACTTCACCATGATGCCGGGCGAGCGCCTCGCCATCGTGGGCGAGTCCGGCTCGGGCAAGTCGACCACCGCGACCTCGATCATCGACCTGCTGCCCGGCACCGGAGAGGTCACGGGCGGTCAGATCCTCTTCGAGGGCAAGGACCTCACGAAGGCCTCCGCCGCCGAGATGCAGGCGATCCGCGGTCGCGACATCGGCTACGTCCCGCAGGACCCGATGTCGAACCTCAACCCCGTGTGGAGCATCGGCTTCCAGGTCGAGGAGGCGATCCGTGCGAACGGCGTCGCCACCGGCAAGCAGGCGGTGCGGCAGCGAGCGATCGAGGTGCTGCAGGAGGCAGGGCTCGGCGACGCCGACCAGCGCCTCAAGCAGTTCCCCCACCAGTTCTCGGGCGGCATGCGCCAGCGCGTGCTGATCGGGATCGGCCTCTCATCGCGGCCCAAGCTGCTCATCGCCGACGAGCCGACCTCGGCCCTCGACGTGACCGTGCAGCGGCGCATCCTCGACCACCTCGAGACGCTGACGCGCGACTACGGCACCTCGGTGCTCTTCATCACGCACGACCTCGGCCTCGCGGCCGAGCGCGCCGAGAAGCTCGTGGTCATGTACAAGGGCCGCGTGGTCGAGTCCGGTCCCTCGAAGGAGATCCTGGCCAACCCCCAGCACCCCTACACGAAGCGCCTCGTGGCGGCGGCGCCGAGCCTCGCCAGCCGTCGGATCCAGTCGACGATCGAGCCCACGCACAGCCACGCGGGCGAGGTCAGCGACGAGGGCGCCGACGACGCCGACCTGATCGCCCGTGCCCGTCAGCGCGAGGAGCTCGGCCGCACGAACGCCGAGTTCATCAAGGTCGAGAACCTCTCGAAGGTCTACGCGATCCGCCAGGGCGGCTTCAAGACCACCGAGCTGCGGGCCGTCGACGACGTCTCGTTCTCGATCCCGCGCGGCACGACGACGGCCCTCGTCGGCGAGTCGGGCTCGGGCAAGTCGACCGTGGCCAAGCTGGTGCTGCAGCTCGAGGGCATCACCTCGGGCACCGTGGCGATCGACGGCCAGAGCGTGGGGGCGCTGAAGGGCTCGGAGCTCTTCGGGTTCCGTCGCCGGGTGCAGCCGGTCTTCCAGGACCCGTACGGCTCGCTCGACCCGATGTACAGCGTCGGCAACACGATCGCCGAGCCGCTCGTCACTCACGGCATCGGCGACCACAAGAGCCGCCAGGCCCGCGTGCACGAGCTGCTGAACCAGGTCTCGCTGCCGGTGTCGATGGTCAACCGCTACCCGGGCGAGCTCTCGGGCGGTCAGCGTCAGCGCATCGCGGTGGCGCGGGCGCTCGCGCTCAAGCCCGACGTGATCGTGCTCGACGAGGCCGTCTCGGCCCTCGACGTGCTCGTGCAGGGGCAGGTGCTCGACCTGCTCACCGACCTGCAGACCGAGCTGGGCCTGACGTACCTCTTCATCACGCACGACCTCGCGGTCGTCCGGCTCATCGCCGACAACGTCTGCGTCATGCAGAAGGGCCGCATCGTCGAGTCGGGCACCACCGACGAGATCTTCGCGAACCCGTCGCAGCAGTACACCCGCGAGCTGCTCGAGGCCATCCCGGGCGCGCAGTTCGAGTTCGGCCGCTGAGCGGCTGACACCCGGGCAACCTGCCTGTGAAGGGGCCCTCCGACCGTGCCGAGAGCACGGGGGAGGGCCCCTTTACCACGTGCCGTAGACTGTTCCCGCCGGGCCCCGTCCCGACCACTTCCCCCTGACTCTTCTCGTAAGGAATACATCCATGGCGACTGCCATCCGCAGCGACCTGCGCAACGTGGCGATCGTGGCCCACGTCGACCACGGCAAGACGACCCTCGTCGACGCCATGCTCAAGCAGACGAACTCGTTCGACGCGCACTTCGACACCGAAGACCGCATGATGGACTCGAACGAGCTCGAGCGCGAGAAGGGCATCACGATCCTCGCGAAGAACACCGCGGTGCTCTACAACGGTGCCCACGCGACCGACGGCCCGATCACCATCAACGTGATCGACACCCCCGGCCACGCCGACTTCGGCGGCGAGGTCGAGCGCGGCCTGTCCATGGTCGACGGCGTCGTCCTGCTGGTCGACGCGTCCGAGGGCCCCCTGCCCCAGACGCGCTTCGTGCTCCGCAAGGCCCTCGCGGCCAAGCTCCCCGTCATCCTGCTGGTCAACAAGACCGACCGTCCCGACGCGCGCATCGACGAGGTCGTCGCCGAGAGCCAGGACCTGCTCCTCGGCCTCGCCAGCGACCTCAGCGAAGAGGTCGACGACCTCGACCTCGACGCCATCCTCAACGTGCCCGTCGTCTACGCGTCCGGCCGCAACGGCGCCGCGTCCGTCAACAAGCCCGCCGACGGCTCGCTGCCCGACAACGACGACCTCGAGCCGCTGTTCGACGCGATCCTCACGCACGTGCCCGCGCCGACCTACGACGACGAGCACCCGCTGCAGGCCCACGTCACCAACCTCGACGCCTCGCCGTTCCTCGGTCGCCTCGCGCTCCTCCGCGTGTTCCACGGCACCCTGAAGAAGGGCCAGACGGTCGCCTGGGTCAAGGCCGACGGCACCGTCGCGAACGCCCGCATCACCGAGCTGCTCATCACGAAGGCCCTCAGCCGCTACCCGGCCGAGAGCGCGGGCCCCGGCGACATCGTCGCCGTCGCCGGCTTCGACACCATCACCATCGGCGAGACCTTGTCCGACCCCGACGACGTGCGGCCGCTCCCGACCATCACGGTCGACGACCCCGCCATCTCGATGACGATCGGCACCAACACCTCGCCCATCATCGGCAAGGTCAAGGGGCACAAGCTGACCGCCCGCATGGTCAAGGACCGCCTCGACCGCGAGCTGATCGGAAACGTCTCGCTCAAGGTCGTCGACATCGGACGCCCCGACGCGTGGGAGGTCCAGGGCCGCGGCGAGCTCGCGCTGGCCATCCTGGTCGAGCAGATGCGTCGCGAGGGCTTCGAGCTCACCGTCGGCAAGCCCCAGGTCGTCACCCGTCGTGACGAGAACGGCAAGCTCCAGGAGCCGTTCGAGCACATGACGATCGACGTGCCCGACGAGTGGCTCGGCGCGATCACGCAGCTGATGGCCGCCCGCAAGGGCCGCATGGAGAACATGGCGAACCACGGCTCGGGCTGGGTCCGCATGGAGTTCATCGTCCCGTCGCGCGGCCTGATCGGCTTCCGCACGCAGTTCCTCACCGACACGCGCGGCACCGGCATCGCCAACGGCATCAGCCACGGCTACGGCCCCTGGGCCGGCGAGATCTCGACCCGCACCAACGGCTCGATCATCGCCGACCGCTCCGGTGTCGTCACGCCCTTCGCGATCATCAACCTGCAGGAGCGCATGACCTTCTTCGTGCAGCCGACCGAAGAGGTCTACGAGGGCATGGTCGTGGGCGAGAACTCGCGCGCCGACGACATGGACGTCAACATCACCAAGGAGAAGAAGCTGACCAACATGCGTCAGTCGACGGCCGACAACTTCGAGTCGATGACGCCCTCCAAGGTGCTCTCGCTCGAGGAGGCCCTCGAGTTCGCCGGTGACGACGAGTGCGTCGAGGTCACCCCCGACGCCATCCGCATCCGCAAGGTCGAGCTCGACGCCAGCGCGCGTCAGCGCAGCACGGCTCGCCTCAAGAAGCAGAACGCGTAACGAGCGACACCCGATCAGGCCGGCCCGGCCAGGTCACGGAGGAGGCGCCCCGCAGCAGTGCGGGGCGCCTCCTTCGTCGTGTGGCCAGCCGTCGTCCTCAGCACCCGTGTCCGGCCCCGATGCCGAGCCCGCTCCGGGTGGTGGTGCAGCGGCCGCACGTTCCACGGCTCCGCACAGCGGCGGGCGCTACGGTCGTCGCCGTGACCACGCTGACCCGCACTCCCCGCACCCGCCTCGTCCGCTCCGCCTCCGCCCTGCTGCTGGCCGGTGGGGTCGTCGTCGGCCTGACCGCCTGCGGCGACGGCTCGATGGTCGACAACATCGTGGGCAGCGCCGTCGACCAGGGCGTCGAGAGCGTGCGCGGCACCGTCGAGGACGCGGTGGGCGACGTGCTCGGCGGCGCGAGCGTGTCGACCGACGGCACCCTGCCCGAGTCGTTCCCGGCCGACGTGCCCCTGCTCGACGGCACGGTCCGCGGCGGGGGAGCGGGCCCCGAGGGCACCGGCTGGGTCGCCCAGCTCACCGTCGGCAGCCTCGACGACTTCGCCACGGCTCAGACCCAGCTCGAGGGCGCCGGCTACACGGCCAGCGGGGTGAACGTCGACGGCGACACCGCGCTCGGCACGTTCACCGGGGCCACGTACCGCGTGCTGCTCACGCTCACGACGCAGTCCTCGGACGGCGCCGTCGTCGCGACCTACGTCGTCACGCCCGTCTAGCCCGTCGCGCCCGTCCGGTCGAGGCGTCGACCAGGCCCTGCGAAGCGGCCCGCCGAGCCCTCCCGCAGGAGGCGCGCCTCAGCCCAGCAGGGTCTCGCCGACCCAGCCGCCCTGGCTCGCCCCCGGCGGCACGGCGAAGATGCCCGAGCCGACGTGCTTCAGGTACTCGTTCATCCGGTCGTCCCGCGCGAGCGCCGTCTGGATGGGCACGAACTGGCGTCGAGGGTCCCGCTGGAACGCGATGAAGAAGAGCCCGGCGTCGAGCCGGCCGAGCGAGTCGTTGCCGTCGACGAAGTTGTAGCCGCGGCGCAGCAGGGTCGCCCCGTCGTTCTGGTCGGGGTGGGCGAGCGCCACGTGCGAGTCCACGGCGATGGCCGGTCCCGAGCCGTCGGCGGACACGGCCGAGAAGTCGGGGGCCGTGAACTCCGAGCCGCCCGACAGGGGCGCGCCCTCGCCCTTGTCGCGCCCGACGACCGTCTGCTGCTCGGTGAGCGAGGCGTGGTCCCAGGTCTCGATGGTCATGCGGATCTTGCGCGCGACGAGGTAGGAGCCGCCGTCCATCCAGTCGGCGCCGTCGCTGCCGGCAGCCCAGACGCCCTGCTCGACGGCGGCGCCGTCCTCGGCGCGCACGTTCGCCGTGCCGTCCTTGAACCCGAACAGGTTGCGCGGCGTCGACTGGCCCCGCGTCGTCGACGAGGTGCGGCCGAAGCCGAGCTGGGACCAGCGCAGCGAGGCCCGGCCGAAGGCGATGCGCGACAGGTTGCGCACGGCGTGGACGGCGACCTGCGGGTCGTCGCTGCAGGCCTGGACGCACAGGTCCCCGCCGGTCAGTGCCTCCTCGAGCTGGTCGCCCGAGAAGTGCGGCAGGTCGACGAGCACGGCGGGCCGCTGTGAGGAGATGCCGTAGCGGTCGGCGCCGGTCGCGTCCGTGAAGAGCGTCGGGCCGAAGCCGATGGTGACCGTGAGCCCGGCGGCGGGCAGTCCCGTCGCCTCCCCGGTGTCGTCCGGCGGCGCGAGGGGCGAGCCTCCGGTCGCGCCCGTCTCGCTGACGTCGAGCCCCTGGGTCAGGCGGGCGGCGGCGGCGCTCCAGTCCTGCAGCAGCTCGACGAGGTCGCGCCGGGTGGTGCCGGCGGCCATGTCGAACGAGGCGAAGTGCAGCCGGTCCTGGGCCGCGGTCGTGATGCCCGACTGGTGGCGGCCGGCGAAGGGGTAGCGGGCCGCGGCGCCGGAGGTGCCCTGCGCGTGCGCCTGCAGGGCCCGGTCGCTGCCGACCCCGACCCCGACGCCCAGGGCGCCCGCCCCGACACCGGTGCCGATCAGGCCCAGCAGTCCGCGGCGGGAGAGCCCGCGCGACGCGCCGCCTGGACCCGTGGGCTCACCGGCCGCAGCCGTCTCGCTCGTCGCGCGCCGCGCCTCCTCGTCCGTCATCGTCCGCCCTCGCGCACCCGTCAGCCGACCAGGGTCGAGGTGAGCTCGCTGAGGGGCTCGCTCAGGGCGTTGACAGCGTCGCTGAGCTTCTTCTTGTCGGCGTCGGTCAGCTCCGTGTACGAGGGGTAGCCGGCCTCGAGGCTGCCGTACGACGAGAGCAGGTCCTCGAGGGCCGTGAGGCGCGAGTCGATGCGGTCCACGAGCTCCGGGTCCTTGTCGGCGACGATGTCGCGCCCGCCCTCGTAGGCGACGCGGGCGCCCTCGAGGTTGCCCTGGAAGTCCCAGAGGTCGGTGTGCGACCAGATCTCCTCCTCGCCGGTGATCTTGCCGGTGGCGACCTCGTCCATCAGGCCGACGGCGCCGTTGCTGATCGTGTCGATGCTGATCGAGAACCCGCTCGCCGTCACGGCCGACTGCAGCTCGGCCGTGTCCGCGGTGAGCAGGCCGGCGAAGCGGGTGCGCTCGTCAGCGGTCAGGGGCGTGTAGGCCTCGCCGCCGTTCTCGTCCGCGGTCGGCTGCCAGAGGTCCTTCTCGATCCGGTGCCAGCCGGTCCACTCGGTGCCGGGCTCGACGTCCGCCTCGCGGAAGTCGATCTTCGGATCGAGGTCGCCGAACGACTCGGCGACGGGCTCGATGCGTTCGTAGTACGCGCGGGCCGTCGGGTAGAGGCTGCGTGCCAGGTCGTCGTCGCCGGTCGTGTACGCGTCGAGGAACGCCTGGGTCGCGGGGACGAGCTGCCCGACCTGGTCCTTCACGTACCCGAGGTACGCGGCGGCCGCGGCGTCGACCTGCTCCTTCTCGGTCCCCACGGGGGTCACGTCGGCGCCCGAGTCGGTCACGGTGAACGGCGCGCGGACGCCCTCGCCGACGAGGCCGGGGATGCAGGCCGTGACGTAGTCGCCGGGCTGCACCGCGACGGTCATCGAGGCGCTGGTGCCCGGCCCGATGTTCTCCTTCTCGCTGATGATGCGCAGGCCGTCGGAGGCGAGCAGCTCGAACTCGGTGTTGTCGTCGCCCGTGTTCGTCACGGTGAACGTGACGGGGCCGCTCGGCGCCGTGGTGGCCGAGAGCGAGCACGCGTCGGCGTTCCCGTCGACCGTGACGACGGTGGCTCCGGCCGTGGCGGCACCGCCGGGGGAGTTCGCGACGCAGCCGGTCAGGGCGAGCGCGACGAGCGCGGCGCCGGAGACGAGGGCGAGGGGGCGAGGGGTCATCGGGGTGCTCCTGCGGTCGTGCGGGCGGTGGGGCGGTCGGTGGGGGAGGAGTCGGAGGAGGCGGTGGAGGCCTCCGCCGGGCGGGGCGCACGGCCACGGGTGGCGCGCGCGAAGAGCGGGACGACGACGGCGAGGTAGGCGAGCCAGGCGCCCGCCTGCAGCCAGGTCGGCGTCGGGGTGAAGTTGACGAGGCCCTGCAGCAGGGTGCCCCACCAGCTCGTCGGGGGCACGGCGGCGCTGACGTCGAAGGCGAGGGAGGTGCGGCCCGGCAGCACGCCCGCCTCCTGCAGGTCTCCCACCCCGTAGGCGAGCACCCCGGCCGCGACGAGCACGAGCAGGTACCCGGTGACCGTGAAGAAGCGGCGCAGGTCGAGGCGGACGACCCCGCGGTAGATCGCGACCTCGATCGCGACGGCCGTGAGGATGCCGAGCAGGGCGCCCACGACGGGCGCGTCGCCGCCTCCGGTCGACTGCACCGTCGCCCAGACGAACAGGGCGGTCTCGATGCCCTCGCGCCCGACCGACAGGAAGGCGAGCGCGACGACCGCCCAGGCCCCGCCGGCGATCGCGCGGTCGAGGCTCGACTCGAGCTCGCCGCGCATGCTGCGCGCCGTCCGGGCCATCCAGAAGACCATCCAGGTGACGAACCCGACGGCGACGACCGAGAGGCCGCCGCCGATGATCTCCTGGGCCTGGAACGTCAGGCCGTACGCGCCGAAGGTGAGCACGGCGCCGAGGCCGAGCGAGAGGACGACGGCGGCGGCGACGCCGAGCCAGAGACGGGGGAGGACGTCCCGGCGGCCGAGCTTGACGACGGCGGCGACGAGGATGCCCACGACGAGGGCGGCCTCGAGGCCCTCGCGGAGTCCGATGAGGTAGTTGGCGAGCACGGGCGACGGCTTTCGAGAGGAGGGCGTGCGGCGGTGGGGTGACCGCGACCGGTCCGGGTAGTTTGGTTAGGCTAACCTCACCAGCTTCCCGGGCCGGACCGACCATAGTGCGGGGCGGCATATCCTGTCCAGTGATGACGTACTTCGGCTCCGCCCCCGATGCCCGCCAGGGCGATGCCCGCCCCGGCCAGCCCTCCGCCCTGCGGGCCGAGCGGGTCCTCTTCGTGCACGCGCACCCGGACGACGAGACGATCGCGACGGGCGGCACGATCGCCGCCCTCGTCGACGCCGGCGCCGAGGTGACGATCGTCACCTGCACCCGCGGCGAGCTCGGCGAGGTCATGCCCGACGACCTGGCCCGGCTCCGCGGTGACGAAGCCGCCCTCGCCGCGCACCGCGAGGGCGAGATCGCGGAGGCGATGCGCGACCTCGGCGTCCGCGACCACCGGTTCCTCGGCGACCCCGAGGCGCGCACCCACGGGCTGCCGGCGCGGGTGTACCGCGACAGCGGCATGGTGTGGCGGTCGGACGGCGTGGCCGGCCCGACCCCCGACCTGCACGGCGCCGCCTTCTGCGCGGCCGAGTTCGGCGAGATCGTGTCCGACCTGCAGGCCGTGGTCGAGTCCGTCCGGCCGACGGCGATCGTCAGCTACGACGAGGACGGCGGCTACCACCACCCCGACCACGTCCGGGCCAACCGGGCCGCCGTGCGCGTCGCGCGCCTGGCCGAGGTGCCCTTCTTCGCCGTCGTCGCGGGTGCCGAACAGGCCACGGGCGCCGAGGCCGAGGCGCTCGCCGCCGACGACTCGGTCCGCACGGTCGACGTCCGTGCCTCGACCGCACGCCGCCTGGCCGCCCTGCGCCGCTACCGGACGCAGGTCGAGGTCGTCGACCTGCCCCGGGGCGCGGCGGGGATCCTCTTCCCCCACGGCGCGGTCCAGCCCGTGGGCACGAGCGAGTCGTTCCGCTTCGTGCCGGAGCCCGACTCCCGGGCGGCCGGCCCCGCCGGCGCCTCCGAGTTCGCCGACATGAGCACCGGCGGCCGGGTGGCGACCACGGTGCTCGCCCTCGCCGCGGGGGCCGTCTTCGGAGCCCTCGGCACGGTCGCCCACCAGGGCACCGTCACCGTCGCCGGCGCGCCGATCTGGTCCGGCCTCGTGCTGTCGCTGGTGATGGCCGCGGCGCTGCTGGCCGGCATGCGCCTCCTCTTCGGCTCCCGCGTCGTCGCGGTCGCGGTCGCGCTCGGCCTGCTCGGCGCCGCCGCGCTGCTGTCCCAGCCGGGTGCGGGCGGCTCGGCGCTCGTGCCGGCGAACGGCCCCGGCTACGCGTGGACCTTCGGACCCCTGCTGATCGCGATGGTCGTGATCGCTTGG
The DNA here is from genome assembly GCF_014841875.1 of Frigoribacterium sp. CFBP 13729. Lineage (NCBI taxonomy): Bacteria > Bacillati > Actinomycetota > Actinomycetes > Micrococcales > Microbacteriaceae > Frigoribacterium > Frigoribacterium sp. CFBP 13729. The sequence continues at coordinate 534,101 of NZ_JACYUR010000002.1, forward strand.
CCGACCCTGCCGCCGCGGGGCGCCGGGCCCGACGACGGGTCGACCGCCTCTTCGTCGACCGCGTCCGACTCCGCGCCCACCGCCTCCTCCGCCGGCACCCAGCCGACGGCGCGCTAGGCTGGACCCTCTGCCCGAGGTGAAGGGAACCCCCCGAACGTGACGTATGTGATCGCACTGCCCTGTGTGGATGTCAAAGACCGTGCCTGCATCGACGAGTGCCCCGTCGACTGCATCTACGAGGGCGAACGCTCGCTCTACATCCACCCCGACGAATGCGTCGACTGCGGTGCCTGCGAGCCCGTGTGCCCCGTCGAGGCGATCTACTACGAGGACGACCTGCCGGACAAGTGGGCCGAGTACTACAAGGCCAACGTCGAGTTCTTCGACGAGATCGGCTCGCCCGGCGGCGCGGCGAAGGTCGGGGTCATCGCGGGCGACCACCCCGTGATCTCCGCCCTGCCCCCGCAGGGCGCGCAGGCCTAGGCCCCGGTCGATCGTGGCGCTGTCGCTGCCCGACTTCCCCTGGGACTCGCTCGCGGCGGCGGCCGCCGTCGCCCGCCGGCACGAGGGCGGCATCGTCGACCTCTCGGTCGGCTCGCCCGTCGACCCGACCCCCGAGGTCGTCGCCAGGGCCCTCTCGGCCGCGACCGACGCCCACGCCTACCCCCAGGTCGCCGGCACCCCCGCACTGCGGGCGGCCGTCGCCGAGTGGTACGAGCGCAGGAGGGGCGTGTCCGGCCTTCAGGACGCGAACGTCCTGCCCACCATCGGCTCCAAGGAGCTCATCGCGGGCATGGCGCTCTGGCTCGGCCTCGGCCCGGGCGACACCGTCGTGCACCCGGTCGCCGCCTACCCGACCTACGCGCTCGGCGCGGCGCTCGTGGGCGCCGACGTGCTGGCCAGCGACGACCCCGCCGAGTGGCCGGAGTCGACTCGGCTGATCTGGGTGAACAGCCCCGGCAACCCGGACGGCGCCGTCCTCGACCACGAGCACCTGCGGGCGGTCGTGGCGCGCGGCCGCGAGCTCGGCGCCGTCGTCGCCGGCGACGAGTGCTACGCCGAGCTCGGCTGGGAGGGCGAGTGGGCCGACAGGCCGACGCCCTGCATCCTCGACCGGAGGGTCGTCGGCGACGACCTGCGCGGCGTCGTCAGCGTCTACTCCCTCAGCAAGCAGTCGAACCTCGCGGGCTACCGGGCCGGCTTCGTGGCTGGCTGTGACCACGTGATCGGCCAGCTCCTGGCCGTACGCAAGCACGCCGGCCTCATGCCGCCCGCCCCGGTGCAGGAGGCCATGCGCGCAGCCCTCGGCGACGAGGCGCACGTGCGTGAGCAGAAGGAGCGCTACCGGGCCCGTCGCGCGGCCCTGGCCCCTGCCCTCGGGGCCGCGGGCTTCCGCATCGACCACAGCGAGGCCGGGCTCTACCTCTGGGCGACCCGCGACGAGGACTGCTGGACGAGCGTCGACTGGTTCGCCGAGCGCGGCGTGCTCGTCGCGCCCGGCAGCTTCTACGGCGTCGACGGCGGGCGCCACGTGCGGGTCGCCCTCACGACGACGGACGAGCGGATCGCCGCGGCCGTGGAGCGCCTCCAGGGCTGACCGCTAGGGTGACAGGGTGACTGATCCTGCCAACGACGCCCAGAAGGCCACGCTGCAGTTCCCGGGGGGGACGGCCGAGTTCCCGATCGTGCCGAGCACCCAGGGTGCCTCGTCGATCGACATCTCGAGCTTCACCAAGCAGACCGGCTACACGACCCTCGACACGGGGTTCGTGAACACGTCCGCGACCCGCTCGAAGATCACCTACATCGACGGTGACGAGGGGATCCTGCGCTACCGCGGCTACCCGATCGAGCAGGTGGCCGAGAACTCGACCTACCTCGAGACCGCGTGGCTGCTCATCTACGGCGAGCTGCCCACCGCCGACGAGCTGGCCGACTTCGACGCCCGCATCCGCCGCCACACCCTGCTGCACGAAGACCTCCGCCGCTTCTTCGACGCGCTGCCGCACAACGCGCACCCCATGTCCGTGCTCTCGAGCGCCGTGGGCGCGCTCGGCACCTTCTACGAGGGGTCGATGAGCGTCAGCGACCCTGCCCAGGTCGAGCTGCAGACCATCCGCCTGCTCGCGAAGCTGCCGGTCATCGCGGCGTACGCGCACAAGAAGAGCCTCGGCCAGGCGTTCCTCTACCCCGACAACTCGCTCAGCTTCGTCGACAACTTCCTCAAGCTGAACTTCGGCACGATGGCCGAGCCGTACGAGGTGAACCCGGTCCTGTCGAAGGCGCTGGAACGCCTCCTCATCCTGCACGAGGACCACGAGCAGAACGCCTCGACGTCGACCGTCCGCCTCGTCGGCTCGACGCAGGCGAACATGTTCTCGTCGATCTCGGCCGGCATCAGCGCGCTCTACGGCCCGCTGCACGGCGGCGCGAACGAGGCCGTGCTCACGATGCTCGCCGAGATCCGCGACAGCGGCCAGGGCGTCGAGCGCTTCGTCGAGCGCGTCAAGAACAAGGAAGACGGCGTCAAGCTCATGGGCTTCGGCCACCGGGTCTACAAGAACTTCGACCCCCGTGCCCGACTCGTGAAGGAGAGCGCGACCGAGGTGCTCGCCGCCCTCGGCGTCAAGGACGACCTGCTCGACATCGCGATGGAGCTCGAGGACATCGCCCTCGCCGACGACTACTTCGTCGAGCGCAAGCTCTACCCCAACGTCGACTTCTACACCGGCGTGATCTACAAGGCGATGGGCTTCCCGCCGCGCATGTTCACCGTGCTCTTCGCCATCGGTCGTCTGCCGGGCTGGATCGCCCACTGGCGCGAGATGAACCAGGACCCCGCGACCAAGATCGGCCGCCCGCAGCAGCTGTACCTGGGCGAGACCCAGCGCGACTGGCCGCAGCGCTAGCCGCGGCACCGGCAGCGCAGACGGGCGGGTCCGTCGTGACCGGGCGTCGACGACGACCCGGGGACGACGGACCCGCCCGTCCTGTCGTCGCGGCTACGCGTGCAGCTGCGAGTTGAGCGTGATGCCGTGGCCCTTGCGCGGCAGCACCTCGACGGCGCCGGTCACCGAGTTGCGGCGGAACAGCAGCCCCGGGCGGCCCGAGAGCTCGACGGCCTTGACCGTCTGCTGCTTGCCGTCGTTCGTCGGGGTGCCGCCCACGACGACGACCTTGGTGCCCGCCGTGACGTAGAGGCCGGCCTCGACGACGGTGTCGTCGCCGATCGCGATGCCGATGCCGGCATTGGCGCCGAGCAGCGCGCGCTCGCCGATGGTGATGCGCTGGGTGCCGCCTCCCGACAGGGTCCCCATGATGGAGGCGCCGCCTCCGATGTCCGACCCGTCGCCGACGACGACGCCCTGCGAGATGCGGCCCTCGACCATCGACGCGCCGAGCGTGCCCGCGTTGAAGTTGACGAAGCCCTCGTGCATCACGGTGGTGCCGGGCGAGAGGTGGGCGCCGAGGCGCACCCGCGAGGCGTCGGCGATGCGCACGCGGTCGGGGGTGACGTAGTCGAGCATCCGCGGGAACTTGTCGATGCCCGTCGTCGCGACGCCGGCGCGCTGCAGCGACGGGCGGAGGCGGGTGAAGTCGTCGGGGTGCACCGGTCCGGCGTTGGTCCAGACGACGATGGGCAGGTGGCCGAAGACGCCGTCGAGGTCGATGGTGTTCGGCGCGACGAGCAGGTGGCTCAGGAGGTGCAGCCGCAGGTAGGCGTCGGGCGTGGACGCCGGAGGCGTGGCGAGCTCGATCTCGACGGTCACGGGGACGAGGTCGACGCCCCGGCGGGCGTCGGGCCCGGCGGCGTCCGCGATCTCGGCGGGCACGAGGGCCGGGTCGCGGTCGGCGGGCAGCCGGCCGAGCGACGGCGCGGGGAACCAGGTGTCGAGCGTGCTGCCGTCGCGGGCGACGGTGGCGAGCCCGTACCCGTGGGCGTGGGTGGCGGCGGGGGTGTCCGTGGTCATGCCCTCGATCGTAGGGCGGCGGGGAGGCGCCGCCCGGCGACCTGCCGGGCACCGGCCCTACACTCGGGTCCATGCCGCCCTTCGACCTGAGCGTGTCCGCCGTCGACGTCACCCGCCAGCTCTGCGACGTCGAGTCCGTCTCCGGCAACGAGCAGGCGGTGGCCGACTCGATCTGGCAGACCCTCGAGGGGCACGACCACCTCACGCTGTTCCGCGACGGCGACGCGATCGTCGCCCGGACGGAGCTCGGCCGCGACAGTCGCGTGGTCATCGCCGGGCACATCGACACCGTGCCGCTGAACGACAACCTGCCCACCCGCTTCGAGACCGACGACGACGGGGTCGAGCACCTGTGGGGCCGCGGCACCGTCGACATGAAGGCGGGCAGCGCCGTCCACCTCCGCCTCGCGGTCGAGCTCACGGAGCCCGTGGTCGACGTCACCTGGGTCTGGTACGACCACGAAGAGGTGTCGGACGCCCTCAACGGCCTGGGGCGGCTCGCACGGCTGCACCCGCACCTCCTCGAGGCCGACTTCGCCATCCTCGGCGAGCCGACCCGCAGCGAGGTCGAGGGCGGCTGCAACGGCAACCTGCGGGCAGAGATCCGGACCTTCGGCGCCCGGTCGCACAGCGCGCGCTCGTGGGTCGGCTCGAACGCCATCCACGCGGCCGCCCCGATCCTGGACGTCCTGGCCGCGTACGAGGCGCGCGAGGTCGAGGTCGACGGGCTCGTCTACCGTGAGGGGCTCAACGCCGTCGGGATCACGGGGGGCGTGGCCGGCAACGTCATCCCCGACGAGTGCATGGTGCACGTCAACTACCGCTTCGCGCCGAGCCGCAGCGCGGACGAGGCCGTCGCTCACGTCCGCGAGCTGTTCGCCGGCTTCGACGTGACGATCGTCGACCTCGCCCCGGGCGCCCGCCCCGGCCTCGACGCCCCGCTGGCCCGGCAGTTCCTCGAGGCCGTCGGCGGCGAGGCGAAGCCGAAGTACGGCTGGACCGACGTCGCCCGCTTCTCGGCCCTCGGCGTGCCCGCGGTCAACTACGGCCCCGGCGACCCGCTGCTGGCCCATCACGACGACGAGCGGGTGCCGGTCCAGCAGATCCTCGACAACGAGCGCGGACTGCGGGCGTGGCTGACGGCCTGACCACGCGGCCGTCCCCGGCGTCGTCGACCCGGTCGTCGTCGACCCGTCCGGTGTCGTCGACCCGTCCGGCGTCGCGTGCCTCCGACGCGCGCCGCTGGCTGACCGTCCGCGGGCGGCTGCTGCCGTGGTGGGCCCGCGTGCTCGGCGTCTTCGTCCTGTCGCGCGTCGTCAGCACGGTGTTGCTCGTCAGCTTCGCGCAGCGCCAGGGCGCCAACGCCTGGACGCTCGCGAGCCCGGACTACGCGAGCTTCGCCAGCATCTGGGACGGCCACTGGTACTACATCATCGCGGCCGTGGGGTACCCGTCGACGCTGCCGCTCACCGAGACCGGCCACGTCGCCGAGAACGCGTGGGCGTTCATGCCGGCCTACCCGTTCCTGGTGCGCGGTCTGATGGAGCTGACCGGCGCCTCCTTCGCGACCCTCGCCGTGGTCGTGTCGACCGTCTTCGCGGGCGGCACGGCGCTGCTCTTCTACAAGCTCCTCCGACGGGTGCTGCCCGAGGGCACCGCGCTCTTCGCCGTGGTGCTGTTCTGCGCCTCGCCGTTGTCGCCGCTGCTGCAGGTCGCCTACGCCGAGTCGATGTTCCTGTTCCTGCTCTGTGCGGCCCTGCTGCTGCTCCTGCAGCGGCGCTACGTGGCGATGCTGCCGGTGGTGCTGGTCATGTCGTTCACGCGGCCGGGCGCCCTGCCGCTGGCCCTCGCGCTCGGCCTGCACACGCTCTACCGCTGGTGGCGCCGACGCGACGATCCGTTCCCCGGCCGCGAGATGCTCGCCGCGGGGACGGCCACGGTGGCGTCGGCGGTCTTCGGGGTCGGCTGGCTGCTCGTCGCCGGACTCGTCACCGGCAGGCTCGACGCGTACACCGAGACGGAGCTCGCCTGGCGGTCGGCGTACATCGGCTACGGCCCGCTGGTGCCGTTCACGCCCTGGATCGAGGGTGCGAACTGGTGGTTCCCGGGTGGTCTGGGGGTGGCTCTGCTGGTGATCTCGCTGATCGCCCTCGCGGTGCTCCTGCTGGGCCCGTGGGGACGTCGACTCGGCGTCGACCTCCGGCTGTGGAGCCTCGCCTACGCGCTCTACCTGCTCGCCGTGTTCTTCCCGCAGTCGAGCACCTGGCGCCTGCTGATGCCGCTGTTCCCGCTGCTCGGCGTGCTCGCCCTGCCGCGCTCGAGGGCCTGGCGAGTCGGGATCGTGCTGCTCGCCGTGGCGGGCCAGTGGCTCTGGATCGACTGGTGCTGGTGGGTGGACGGGTACGACTGGACGCCCCCGTGAGCCGGGTGACGCCTCCTCTTGTTTAGGTGTCAGCCGCAGAATCACAGATAATGGGATCTGAATCTTCGCGAAAGGGGACTATCTGATGGCAGCCATGAAGCCGAGGACCGGCGACGGGCCTATGGAGGCCGTGAAGGAGGGCCGTCTCATCATCGTGCGCGTTCCGCTCGAAGGTGGCGGCCGCCTCGTGGTGTCGGTCAACGACGACGAAGCACGAGAGCTCCACGACGCGCTGGCGAACGTCGTCGGCGACTAGGCACGACCTCCCGCATCACCCTCGACGCCCCGTCGG
>NZ_JACYUR010000002.1:540797-842927 GCF_014841875.1 Frigoribacterium sp. CFBP 13729
CCTCGGTGAGCAGGGTGCGGAACCCCGTCGTCGTCGCGTCGCGCCTGGCCGGGTTGGCGACCGCACCGTGCCACAGCGCGTGCGCGACGAGCACGAGGCCGCCGGGGCGGGCCATCCGGAGTCCGTGCTCGACGTACTCGATGACGGAGCCGGGATCGGCGTCGACGAAGACCACGTCGTAGCTGTTCTCGTTCATGCGGGGCAGCACCTCGGCGGCCCGGCCGGTGATCAGGCGCACCCGGGCGGCGGGCACGCCGCCGCGCAGGTAGGCGTCGCGCGCCGCCTGCTGGTGCTCGATCTCACGGTCGATGGAGGTGAGGGTCGCGTCGGGCGCACCGGCGAGCAGCCAGAGGCCGCTGACGCCGACCCCGGTGCCGATCTCGATGATGCTGCGGGCCCGCGACGAGGCGGTGGCGACGGCCAGCTGCGCGCCGACGGCGGGGGAGACGGCCTCGACCCCGACCTCGAGCGAGTGCTGCCGAGCCTCGGCCAGCGGTCCGCTCTCCGTCACGAGTTCTTCCGCGAACTTCCAGCTCGATTCGATCTGCGACACACTCACTCCTCGGTGCCCAAGCCTAGGGGCTGGCTGTCGGGGGCAGACGTTAGTCTGCATGCGTGTCCCTGTTCGGTCTGACGTTCGACAAGCTCCTGGTGATCGGCGTGCTCGCCGTCTTCCTCCTCGGCCCCGAGCGCCTGCCCGGCTACGCCTCGAAGCTGGCCCAGCTCGTCCGCAGCCTGCGCGACATGGCGAACGGCGCGAAGGCCCGCATGCGCGACGAGATGGGGCCCGAGTTCGATGAGGTCGAGTGGCAGAAGCTCGACCCGCGGCAGTACGACCCGCGGCGCATCATCCGCGACGCCCTCCTCGACGCCCCCGAGGCCGCCACCAAGCCCGTGTCGGGCGCCATGGCCCCGGCGACGGCGGCTGCCGTGTCGGTCGGGCTCCCCGGCGGCGGCCCACGGCCGGCGCCCGAGCCGCTCGCGGTCGGCGAGGTGCCCCCGTGGGACGCCGAGGCGACCTAGCCCTGCCCCGCCGCCGGTCGCGCAGCTCCGGCCCTGCAGCACCGCGTCAGACCCCGCCGTGCAGCGCGGCGACCCGCGAGGCCTCCGCGCGCAGGGCGTCGACGACGCGGCGGACGGACGGCCGCTCCGCCCGGTCGCGACGCATCAGCACCGAGACGTAGCGGACGGCTCGGATGCTCTCGAGGGGCAGCAGGACCATGTCGTCCCGCGCCTCCTTCGCGGTGAACCGCGGCAGCACCGCGATGCCGAGGCCGGCCCCCACGAGCGACTCGGTCACCTTGGTGTCGCTGAAGCGCTGGGCGACGCGCACGGGGCTGCCCGTGACGCGCTCGATCTCGCGGTAGACCCACTCGAACGGGAAGTCGGTCGGGACCCCGATCCAGGTCTCGCCCTCGAGGTCGCCCGGCGAGAGCGAGGCCCGTCCCGCGAGGCGGTGGTCGGCCGGCAGCGCCACGTCGAGGGGCTCCGTGAGCAGCGGGACCGTCACGAGCCCGCGCCCCCGCCAGGCGCGCCCGTCGGGGGAGTGCGCGACGACGACGTCGTGGTCGGCGGCGAGGTCGGCGAACTCGAGGATCGACGGGTCGTGGTCGGTCGCCACGACCGTGAGGCCCGGCGTCTCGGCGATGGTCCGGAGCAGGCCCGGCAGCAGCATCTGCCCGCCGGTGGGGAAGGTCGCGAGGGTGACCTCGCCCTGGGGCGTCGCGACGAAGTCGGCCCAGACGGCCTGGGCGCGCTCGAGGGCCACGGCCACGTCGGTGGCGGTCTGGGCGAGGACGCGGCCCGAGCCCGTCAGGACGACGCCTCGGCCCACCCGCTCGGTCAGGGCGACCCCGGCCTCCTTCTCGAGCACCTTCAGCTGCTGCGAGACGGCCGACGGGGTGCGGTGCGTCGCCTTGGCGACGGCGGCGATGCTGCCCCGCTCGGCGAGTTCCCGGAGCAGTTCGAGCCTCTTGACGTCCATGTAGCGATTCTACGGTGTCACGGTAGAAAAGCATGGTTGTGCTTCCCTTTGTGAGGGCGCAGACTTGACCTTGTCATCAGAGGGACCCCATGCCCTCTCCGCTCGGTCGACCTGGTCCCGAGCATCCGCAACGAGGCTGACCGACCGCCTACGAGACCTGTCGTCGTGCCCTGCACGACCCGGTCCAGGAGGCGGTCGATCGTCCTGCCCACACCGCGCGACAGCGCAGACAAAGAGAAGAACATGTTCACCGGAATCATCGTCCTGGCCGTCGCCGCGAGCATCGGCATCGTCGGATCCGTCGTCGCGGTCGCCCGCGACGGCTACCGCGCCATCCCGACCCGCACCTTCACCCGCTGGTCCTAGTCGGCTCGTCGCCGCCTCCCCTCGCCGCCGGTCCGTGCTGGAACCGATGACGAGTCGGCGGGCAGGTCGCGTCTCCTCCTGAGCGCGACGGCCCGCGAGAGGCGAGTGATCGAGACACCCGAGAGGCCCCCGTGCACCTGCACGGGGGCCTCTCGTGCACCCGGATGCCGTCAGGCGACGCCGTCAGCTGACGCTGAGGCCCAGCCGGCGGCCGACGAGGCTGCGCGGGCGCACCGCGAGGGTGCCCGCGAGCGCGTCGATGACCCGCGCCGCAGGGTCGTCGGGCGCCGCGACGACGACGGGCGCCCCCAGGTCGCCGCCCTCGCGCAGCCCGAGGCTCAGCGGCACGCTGGCGAGCAGCGGCACGTCGGCCTCCTGCCCGGCTGAGAGGCGGCGTGCGGTCTCGGCGCCGCCTCCGGTGCCGAACAGCTCGAGCACGGTGCCGTCGGGCTGGGCGAGCCCGGCCATGTTCTCGACCACCCCGAGGAGGCGCTGGCCGGTCTGGCGGGCCACGACGCCGCTGCGCTCGGCGACGTCGGCCGCCGCGGGCTGCGGCGTCGTCACGACGAGCACCTCGGCGTGGGGCAGCAGCTGCCCGACCGAGATCGCGACGTCGCCCGTGCCGGGCGGCAGGTCGAGCAGCAGCACGTCGAGGTCGCCGAAGAACACGTCCGTGAGGAACTGCTGGATGGTGCGGTGCAGCATCGGTCCGCGCCAGGCCACCGCGACGGAGGAGTCGTCGACGAACATGCCGATCGAGATCACCTTCACCCCGTGGGCCACGGGGGGCAGGATCATGTCGTCGACCTGCGTGGGCTTGACGGCGGCGCCGTCCGGGCCGACCAGGCCGAGCAGGCCCGGGATGCTGAAGCCGTAGACGTCGGCGTCGACGATGCCGACCGACAGGCCGCGGGCCGCGAGCGCGACGGCGAGGTTGGCGGTCACGGTCGACTTGCCCACGCCTCCCTTGCCGCTGGTGACCGCGATGACGCGGGTGAGCGAGTCCGGCCCGAACTGCTGCACGCGGGCGCCCCGTCCGGCCCGCAGCTTCTCGGTGAGCGCGTGTCGCTCCTCCTTCGTCATGACGGTGACGGCGACCGTCACGTCCGTGACGCCGTCGACCGAGGCCGTCGCGGCGCGCACGTCGCGCTCGATCGTGTCGGCCGCGGGGCAGCCCACGATGGTCAGCTTGACCGAGACCGTCGCCGCGCCCGCAGCGTCGACCGACACGTCGCCGATCATGTCCAGCTCGGTGACCGGTCGGCGGATCTCGGGGTCGAGCACCGATCCCAGCGCCGTCAGCACGCGAGCGGCGGGGGTGCCTGCGTCAGCGGTGTCAGCCACGGGGCGCGTCGTCCGTCGTGGCCGCCGCAGCCGCCTCCTCGTCCCGACGGTCCATCTCGTCGAGCAGCCCCCTCAGCTCGGCCCGGATGAAGTCCTTGCTGGCCATGTCGCGGATCGCGATGCGCAGGGCCACGACCTCGCGCGCGAGGTACTCGGTGTCGGCGAGGTTGCGCTCGGCCCGCTGGCGGTCCTGCTCGAACTGGACGCGGTCGCGGTCGTCCTGGCGGTTCTGCGCGAGGAGGATCAGGGGCGCGGCGTAGGAGGCCTGCAGCGAGAGGATCAGCGTCAGCGCCGTGAAGCCGATCGCGGCGCTGTCGAAGCGGATCGAGTCGGGCGCCGTCGTGTTGTAGACCATCCACAGCACGCAGAACGCCGTCAGGGCGATCAGGAACTGCGGCGTGCCCATGGCCCGGGCGATCGCCTCCGTGGCGCGGCCGAAGCGGTCGCGCCCCGCACGGCGCCGCCCCGGCAGCACCCGGGTGCGGAGGCCCTTGGGCGAGTCGAGTCGGACGGTGCTCCGGTTATCGCGTGCCACCGGTGGTCCTCCTCGGGGTAGTCGTCGGGGTCGTGGTCAGGGGGGCGCGGCGGGCACGCGCCCGGGAGCGGCTGAGCGGTCTGTCCTGGTCGTTGCTGCGCCAGTCGTCGGGCAGCACGTGGTCCAGGACGTCGTCGATGGTCACCACCCCGACGAGGCGGTGGGCGGCGTCGACGACGGGCACGCTGACGAGGTTGTACGTCGCCATGACCCGCGTCACCTCGAGGGCGGTCGCGTCGACGCGGACCGGTTCGAGCTGCTGGTCGAGCAGCGTGCCGAGGCGCTCGTTGGGCGGGTAGCGGAGCATCCGCTGGAAGTGCACCATGCCGAGGAACCGGCCGGTCGGCGGCTCGTACGGCGGCAGCGTGACGCAGACGGCGGCCCCGAGCGCCGGCGCCAACTCGTGGCGCCGGATCAGGGCGAGGCCCTCGGCCACCGTCGCGTCGGCGGAGACGATCACCGGCTCGGTGGTCATCAGGCCGCCGGCGGTGTCGGCGTCGTAGCTGAGCAGCATGCGGACGTCGTCCGCCTCCTCCGGCTCCATCAGCTGGAGCAGCTGCTCCTTGCGCTCGTCGCCGAGCTGGGACATGAGGTCGGCGGCGTCGTCGGGCTGCATCTGGTCGAGCACGCCCGCGGCGCGCTGGTCGTCGAGCTGGGAGAAGATCTCGACCTGCTCGTCCTCCGGCAGCTCCTCGAGCACGTCGGCCAGGCGGTCGTCGGACAGCTCGGAGGCCACCTCGAGGCGGCGCTCGGGGGTCAGGTCGAGCAGCGTGTTCGCGAGGTCGGCGGGCACGAGGTCGGAGTAGGCGGCGATGAGGTGCTCGGCGCTCTGGGCCTCGCCGGGCTCGTTCTCCTCCACGACCTCGTCCCACGTGGCGAACGCGGTGGGGCCCTTCCCGAAGGGCGACGGCGTGGTCTTCGGGCGGCGCAGGAACAGCTGGCCGATCTCCCAGTCGCCCTCGCTGACCTCGTCGATCGCGACGTCCTCGACGACGGCGCGGCCGCCGTCCCGGCGCAGGGAGACCCGTCGGCCGAGCATCTCGGCGATGACGCGGGTCTCGCCCCCGCGCTGCTCGAAGCGACGCAGGGTGATCGTGCCGCTCGTGATGATCTGCCCCGAGCCGATGCTCGTGACCCGGCCGATGCTGACGAAGACGCGGCGCTTGCCGGGCACCTCGACGATCAGGCCGACGACCCGCGGCGGGTCCTCACGGCGGTAGACGACGAGGACGTCCCTCACCTTGCCGACCTTGTCGCCGGCGGGGTCGAAGACGGAGCACCCGGCGAGACGGGCGACGAAGACTCTGGTGGCGCTCACGCCTCCAAGTTAGTCGCTCAGCCCGACCGCGCCGCGTGCTGCCGTCCATGCCGACGTGTTTCACTGCTCTCATGACGAACCCGAGCCCCTGGGGCCGCCGAGCGCCGAGCGTCCCGACCCTGCCCCGCGGCGACGTCCTCGGGACGTACGCCAGCTACCCCGAGGCCCAGGCCGTCGTCGAGCGCCTGTCGCACGCCGACTTCCCCATCGCGCAGCTCGCGATCATCGGGAACGAGCTCACCACGGTCGAGCGGGTCACCGGCCGGCTGACCTACGGCCGTGCGGCGCTGGCCGGTGCCGTCACGGGCCTCTGGATCGGCGTCTTCTTCGGGGCCGTCATGCTCCTCTTCTCGCCCGACACCGCCTCCGTCACGACGATCCTGGCGGCGTCGCTGATCGGCGCCGGCTTCGGCATGCTCTACGGACTCGCCAGCTTCGCGATCAGCCGGCGCCGCCGCGACTTCACCTCGACCCACCAGGTGCTCGCCCGCAGCTACCAGATCGTCGTCGACCCGGAGCTCACCCACCGCGCGCAGCAGATCCTCGCGGGGCCGCAGACCGGGCGGTGAGGCGACCAGCTCGTCGATCGGTCCGGTCGGCCGGCACGCCCGCCGGTCCGGTCAGCCGCGCAGCGCCGCCGCGAGGTCCTCGGGGAGGGGCCTCGCGCCTCCGTCGCTCGTCAGCAGCCGCCCGCAGCCGTCCAGCTCGGCGGTGAGCAGCGGGTCCGACGGCAAGGAAGCGCCCGCCGCGTGGTCGGGGAGCGTCACCAACGACGTCGTCGTCGCGTCGCACTGCTCGAGCCCGGGTGTCGACGGCTGCCCCGCGGCGAGCACCAGCCGGGACCCGACTCCGTCCGCGAGCGGCACGACCCGCGTGAACGTCCCGCTCGTGACCGACTTCGAGATCGTCCCCGGCGCCGCCGCGGACCCTGACCCGGCGCCGGTGCCGAACGGGCTGTCGGTGGGCGCCGCGGGCTCCGGGAGCGGCGGGTCGACCGCGTACACGCAGGCGCGGTCGAGGTCGGCCGGGTCGGGCAGCGCAGGAGGCGCCATCGGCTGGGCGGGGACGGCCGGCACCGTCGTCGTGCCGGCCGCGTCGTCGGTCACGACGTCGTCGGGCTCCAGGCCCTCGATCCTGGTCGTGGTCCCGACGCCGAGCATCCAGGGCAGGGAGGCCTGCATGCTGCAGCCGGCGTCGAGCGCCGCCCGGCTCTGGACGAGCGAGACGCGGACGAGCCGTTCCTCCTCGACGGGGAGCGCGTCGAGCACGTCGTGCGTGCCGGGCAGCGTCCCGCCGCACGGGGTCACCGGCCAGGCCGCGCGCATCGACCGTCCGTCGGCCGAGGTCAGCCAGAGGTCGGGCACGATCTCCATGTCAGCGGTGCACACGCCCGAGCCGCCGGTCTCATCGGGCAGGGCGAGGGCGGCGAGCAGCCGGTCGAGGTCGTCCGTCCAGGTCGTCTCGAGGCGTGCGGACCAGCGGCCGACGGCGCGGCGCCCGGCTCGGGCACGATCCAGGCGTCGGTGCTCAGCGCGCAGTCGGGGGGACCCTCGACGACCTCGGCCACGGGCCGAGGCGGCGCCGTGGCGTCGAGGGCGCAGCCCGCCGTGACCAGCAGCACGACGAGCACCGCCCCGGTCGTCGTGGTCGTGCTCAGCCGCCCCATGGGGCGAGCGTAGGAGGCGCCCGACCCGTCGTGCGGGATCGTTGTCGACCCGTGACCCCGCTGTCCCAGAGCGGCGACGGCGACTGCATCTGCAGCCCTCGCCTGCCTCCCCGCCGCGACCGGCGGGAGAGGTCGCTCGGCGTCGACGGACCTGTCCCGTCCCGGCCCGTGGCCGACCCCGGCCGCCGCTAAACTGGCGCGACCGTCCCCGACCCCGAGAGAGCGCCATGGCCCCGAGATGGACGCGGTTCGTCCGCGGCTGGCTGACCGCCGGCTTCTCCGTCGTCGTCGCCGCCTTCTCGCACGTCGCGGGCGGCGGCGCCGAGCCCGGCACGCTCGGGGTGGTGCTCGCGCTCGCCTTCTCGGTGCCCCTCTGCATCGCGTTGACCGGCCGCCGGGCCTCGCTGCTCCGTCTCGCCGTCTCGGTCGCCGCCAGCCAGCTCGCGTTCCACCTCCTGTTCTCGCTGGGCGCCGCCGCCGCCGGCTCCGGCTCCGGCTCCTCGGCCGTGGGCGGGCACCACTCGCCCCTGGTCGTCACGGCCGGCGCGTCCGACGTGCTCGCCGCGCCCGGCGGGCACCACATGGCGATGGCCGGCGGGCTGATGTGGGCCGCGCACGCGTCCGCCGCGCTCGTCACCGCGGTCGGGCTGCGCTGGGGCGCCCACTGCCTCGAGCGCCTGGCTCTGGTGGCCGTCCACGGCCTCGCCCGCGTCCGTCGTGCTCTCTCCGGGGCCGTGCCGCCCGTGAGCACGGGCCCGCGCCTCCGTCCCGTCCTCGCCCTGCCGGGGCGGCGTGCGCCGCCCCTCCGGGCGATCGGCGCGAGGCCCCTCCGCGGTCCGCCCCTGCCCGTCTGACCACCGCACCGGCGTCGACTCCCGACGCCGGTGCCCGGCCCGCCGTCCGCTCGACGACGAGGCCCGGACCAGACGACACCGGCCGCCGCCGCGCGGCCAGACAGGACCATCACCATGACCACCACCCGCTCCTCCTCGCGTCCGGCCGCCGCCGCGCGCGTCGCCGCAGCCCTCGGCGCCGCGGCACTGCTCACGCTCGCCGCCCCCCTGGCGGCGTCGGCGCACGTGCGCGTGAACCCGGCCCAGGTCGACCCCGGCTCGTACGCCACCCTCACCTTCAAGGTGCCGACCGAGTCGGCCACGGCCGGGACCGTCGGCCTCACCGTCGACCTCCCGACCGACACGCCCTTCACGTCGGTCACCTACCAGCCGCTGCCCGGCTGGACCACGGTCGTCACCACGAGCACCCTCCCCGAGCCCGTCCAGCTCGACGGCGCGACCGTGACGGAGGCGCCCACCGAGGTCACCTGGACGGCCGACCCCGGCACCCAGGTCGGCCCGGGGGAGTTCCAGCAGTTCGTCATCTCCGCAGGAGCGGTGCCGGAGACCGGCTCGATCACGTTGCCCGCCCACCAGACCTACTCGGACGGCTCGGTCGTCGACTGGGCGGACGAGACTCCGGCCTCGGGCGAGGAGCCGGAGTTCCCGGCCCCGGTGCTGTACGTCGAGGACGCCCCGCCCGCCGACGAGCACGGCGGCCACGACATGTCGGGCGGTGCGGACGGCGCCGCCGTCGCCGCGGGCGACGACTCGTCGTCCGGCGACGCCGGCTCCGCCTCGGACTCGGTCGCCGTGGGTCTCGGCACCGGCGGTCTCGCGCTCGGCGCCGTCGCGCTCGTCGTGAGCGTCGTGGCGC
Organism: Frigoribacterium sp. CFBP 13729; assembly: GCF_014841875.1. Taxonomy (NCBI): domain Bacteria; kingdom Bacillati; phylum Actinomycetota; class Actinomycetes; order Micrococcales; family Microbacteriaceae; genus Frigoribacterium; species Frigoribacterium sp. CFBP 13729. The sequence goes on from NZ_JACYUR010000002.1 coordinate 549,721, forward strand.
TGACCCGACGGCCTCGCGCCGCGGGTGCGACCCGACCCGGCACGGACGGGGCGGGGGAGCGCCGGTGATCCGCGCCTCCTCGCCCCTGCCCGGTCGCGCGCCGGCCGGTCGGCGACCGTCCCGTGCCGCCCTCGTCGTCGGCGTCCTGGGCGTCGGGGCGGCGGGCCTGCTCGCGCTCGCACCGGTCTCGTCCGCCTCGGCGCACGACTACGTCGTGAGCAGCACGCCCGCCGAGGGCAGCACGCAGACCGCCGAGCTGACCGAGGCGTCGATCACCTTCAACGACGTGATCCTCGACCTGTCGGGCACCGGCTCGTCGAACGTGCTCGAGGTGACCGACGCCTCCGGGCGGCACTTCGAGGACGGCTGCTCGGCCACCGGCGGGGCCACCCTCAGCACCGGGGTCGCGCTCGGCGCGGCGGGCGACTACACCATGACGTACCAGGCCGTCTCGGCTGACGGCCACACCGTGTCGGCGTCGCTGCCCTTCACCTGGGCGCCGCCCGCCGGGGCGAGCGTCGCCGAGGGAGCCGCCACCCGGCCCGCCTGCGACACCTCGGACGAGGGCGCGGGCGCGGCCGGTGCGGGGCAGCCCACGGCCTCGGAGGAGCCGGGAGGCGCGGAGTCGACGGGCGCAGCCGTCCCGTCGGTCTCGGCGGACCCGACCGACGGCGCCACCGGCGAGGCCCTCGCCCAGACCGCCGACCCGGACCAGTCGAACCTCGGCCTCGTCGTGGGCATCGGGATCGGCATCGTCGTGCTGGCGCTCGTGGCCGTGGTCGTCGTGCTCGTGACGAGCCGACGGCGCGGCGACGACGTCGCCGGTCCCGCGGGCGAGGTGGACCGGACCGACGGCGTGGACGGCGCGGGACGCGCTGACGGCGTGGACGGCACGGAGTCGGGGCCCGGCACCGGGCGCGACTGACGCAGCTGCACGGCACGCGCCTCCTGCGGGGCCCGTGCTCCGGCCACACGAGAGCCCCGGCCCCCTGAGGGGGACCGGGGCTCTTCCCGTGGGGGCCGAGGGTCTCCCCGTGGGAACGGTGCTACGGGCGGGCGATCCAGGCCTCGACGTCCGCGACCGTGCGCGGGATGCCGACCGAGAGGTTCTCGGCACCGTCGGCCGTCACCAGGATGTCGTCCTCGATCCGGACGCCGACGCCGCGGAACTCCTCGGGCACGGTGAGGTCGTCGGGCTGGAAGTACAGGCCGGGCTCGATGGTGAACACCATGCCGGGCTCGAGGACGCCGTCGAGGTAGAGGTCGCGACGCGCGGCTGCGCAGTCGTGCACGTCCATGCCGAGGTGGTGGCTCGTGCCGTGCACCATGTAGCGGCGGTGGTACTGGTGGTCGGGCTCGAGGCTCTCCGCGGCGCTGACGGGCAGGAAGCCCCACTCGGCGGTGCGCTCGGCGATGACCTGCATCGCGGCGGCGTGGATCTCGCGGAACGCGATGCCGGGGCGCACGATGGCGAAGGCGGCATCTGCGGCCTCGAGCACGGCCTCGTAGACGAGTCGCTGCACGTCGCTGAAGCGGCCCGACACCGGCAGCGTCCGGGTGATGTCGGCGGTGTAGAGGCTGTCGAGCTCGATGCCGGCGTCGATCAGGATCAGGTCGCCGTCGGCGACCGGGCCGTCGTTGCGGGTCCAGTGCAGCACGCAGGCGTGGTCGCCGGAGGCCGCGATGGTGTCGTAGCCCACCGTGTTGCCGTCGGCCCGGGCGCGGCGGTTGAAGGTGCCCTCGACGAGGCGCTCGCCGCGGGGGTGGGCGACGATGTCGTCGAAGTCCGCGATGACGTCCGAGAAGCCGCGGCCGGTGACGGCGACCGCCTGCCGCATCTGCGCCACCTCCCACGCGTCCTTGACGAGGCGCAGCTCGCTCGCGTCGCGGGCCAGGACGTCGACGGCTGCGGCGGACGTCAGGTCGGCGTCGGTCGCGTCCGCGTCCGTCTCGTCCGTGCCCGTCTCGTCCGTGCCCGTCTCGTCCGGGCCGGCGGAGTCGACGGCGGCCGCGACGACGGCGTCGACGCGCGCGGTCAGCTCGGGGTCGGCCTCGCGGAGCACGAGGGTGGCGCCGGTCGACGAGGCGACGACCGCGTCGAGCTCGGCGAGCTCACGGGTGGCGAGGTCGAGGTCGGCACCGACCTGCGCGAGCGAGGGGCGAGGTCCCGTCCAGAACTCCCCGATCTCGGGGTCGGCGTAGAACTCGTCCGACTCGCGACCGGCGCTGGCGCGGAAGTACAGCGTGGCCTCGTGTCCGTCGCCGGCGGGCTCCAGGACGAGCACCGAGCCGGGCACGGTGGCGGAGCCCCAGCCGGTCAGGTGCGCGAAGGCGGAGTGCGCCCGGAACGGGTAGTCGCAGTCGTTCGAGCGGACCTTCGCGCGCCCGGCCGGGACGACGAGGCGCTCGCCCCGGTGCAGCTCGGAGAGGCGAGCCCGGCGCGCGGCGGCGAAGGCGGCTTCCTCGCGCGCCGCCGGCATCACCTCGTCACGATCGGCCCACCGGGACGAGATGTAGTCCTTGAACGAGTCCGAGCGGGGGGTGGTCGATCGGTTCGTGGTGGCACGGGGTGCCTTCTGTGCGTCCATGCCGCCATTGTCCCGCGAAGTCGCGGGCCGTCCAACCCGGTGCGGGGTCAGGCGCCCGTCATGGTGAGCTGCGCGACGACGGGGCGGTGGTCGCTGCCGGCCTCGTCCTGGTCGGTGACGACCTTGTAGCCGGTCGGCATCCAGGAACGCGTCGCGAGGACGTGGTCGATGGGGGTGCCGAGCAGCGGCGGGAGGTCGGTGGGCCAGGTGCCCAGGCCGGCGTTCGCGGTCGTCACCCCGACGTCGCGGCACCGGCCGAGGGCGCCGCCCGCGGTCCCGAGGCCGGCCATGTGGTCGAGGGTCGCGTTAAAGTCGCCCGCCATGATGACGTTCCCGTCCGTGCAGGCGTCCGCGAGGTACCGGAGGCCCGCCTCCCACGGGTCCATCTGCGCGGTCGTCGGCGCGACGGGGTGGGCGGCGACGATGGTCGGCCCCGTCCCCGAGGCCGGGGTGGCGACCACCGAGGGCATGAGCGGCGTCGTCTCGACGGCGGTGCCGTCCTCGGCCAGGGCGACGGTGTACTCGCCGAGGGCCGCCGCGATGAGCAACGACGTCGGCTCCGAGCCGCCCTGGGCGGGGTACTCGACGGTCTTGACGGTCATCGGCAACCCGGCCACCGCCATGGCGTCGGCCACCGCGGTCGCGGTCTCGGCGCTCGTCTCGGGAAGGCTCACGATCTCCGCGCCCTCCTCGACGGCCAACGCGGCGATCGCCTCGGCGCCGGGCGCGCCTCCTTCGGTGTTCCAGACCACGACCGTCAGGTCGGTCGGCAGCGCCTCGACGAAGTCGTCGCGGCCGATGCCCCTGGCGGCGGCCACGCCGATCGACACGGCCCCGAAGACGAGCAGCAGCACCCCGAGGGAGGCGGCGATCGACCGGAGCGGACGAGCCGCGATCCCGACGACGAAGAGGACCACGGCCAGCACGCCGGCGACGGCCGCTGCCGCACCGCGGAACGAGACCAGCTGGGCGACGGGCCACGTCCGCTGGAGGTCGAGCTGCTGCGGCCAGAGCACGACGAACAGGGCGGCGGCGACCGCGAGGACGATGACGAAGGCGACGAGACGACGGATCATGGCGGGACCGAGCATAGGCGACCGCCCGTCCTGTGCAGGGAGGACGCTCGGGCGGGCCGGAGCGGTGTCGGCCTACGATGAGGGGATGCCCCACCGCCCGATCGACCTGCACACCCACAGCAGCGTCTCGGACGGCACGGAGACCCCCGCCGAGCTCGTGGCTGCGGCCGTCTCCGCGGACCTCGCCGTCGTGGCCCTCACGGACCACGACTCGACGGCCGGCTGGTCCGAGGCCACCCGGGCCGTCGCGGGCACCGGCCTCACGCTCGTCCCGGGCATGGAGATGAGCACGAGGCTCGGCATGAACAGCGTGCACATGCTGGCCTACCTGTTCGACCCCGAGGACGCCGCGCTCGTCGCCGAGACGGCACGCCTGCGCGACAGCCGGCTGCACCGCGCCGAGCGCATCGTCGAGCGGATCGCGGCGGACTACGACGTGAGCTGGGCCGACGTCCTGGCCCAGTCGACGCCGGGCGCGACCCTGGGACGGCCCCACATCGCCGACGCCCTCGTCGCCGCGGGCCTCGCGCCCGACCGCAGCGCGGCGTTCGCCGGCATCCTGCACTGGCGCTCCGGCTACTACGAGCCGCACGAGGCGCCCAGCCCGATCGACGCGATCCGGCTCATCCGTGCAGCCGGCGGCGTCCCCGTGATCGCCCACCCGGCGACGCGCGGACGCGACACGAACATCTCGGCGCGGTCGTTCGAGCAGCTCGTCGAGGCGGGCCTGCTGGGCGTCGAGGTGCGGCACCGCGAGAACACGGAGGCGGGCGCCGAGCGCCTGCGCGAGCTCGCGGCCCGGCACGACCTCATCACGACCGGCTCGAGCGACTACCACGGGACGGGCAAGCCCAACCGGCTGGGCGAGAACAGCACCGACCCCGAGCAGCTGGCGCGCATCGTCGACGCCGCGACCGGCTGGCGGCCCGTCGAGGGCTGATCGTCCCGAGGTGCGCCGGCGGACGCGGTCGATCGATCCGTCCGCCGCGCGGGCCCGGCGACGACGGAGGCCCCGCACCGTGACGGTGCGGGGNGGCGACGCCGCGTGCGGCTGCGTCGGCGAGGGGCCTCGCCGTCGCCAGCGGGCGCAGCCGTGGGGGCCTCGGCCGGAGCCTGGTCACGGCGGGGCGCCTGGTCGCGTCGCGACGACTGCTCGCTCCCGCGACGACCGGAGTCGCCCTCGGCGCCGCGCGACCGGCTGCGCGAGCCGGGGTTGCGCTCGCGGGCCGTGGCGGCGCCGCCCTCGACGGCGGCCTTCGGGGCCGACTTGAGGCGGCCCTTGGTGCCGGCGGGGATGTCGAGGTCCTCGAAGAGGTGCGGGCTCGACGAGTAGGTCTCGACGGGCTCGGGCTGGCCCATGTCGAGGGCCCGGTCGATGAGAGCCCACTTGTGCAGGTCGTCCCAGTCGACGAACGTGACCGCGATGCCGGTCTTGCCCGCGCGGCCCGTCCGGCCGGCGCGGTGCAGGTACGTGTCGTGGTCGTCGGGGACCGTGTGGTTGATCACGTGCGTCACGTCGTTCACGTCGATGCCGCGCGCCGCGACGTCGGTCGCGATCAGGATGTCCTTCTTGCCGGCCTTGAAGGCCGCCATCGCGCGCTCGCGCTGCTCCTGGTTGAGGTCGCCGTGCACGGCGGCGGCGTTGAAGCCGCGGTCGTTCAGCTCTTCGACCAGCTTCGCGGCGGCGCGCTTGGTGCGGGTGAAGACGACGGTCTTGCCGCGGCCCTCGGCCTGCAGGATGCGCGCGATGACCTCGTCCTTGTCGAGCGAGTGGGCGCGGTAGACGACGTGCTTGATGTTCGCCTGCGTCAGGCCCTCGTCGGGGTCGGTGGCGCGGATGTGGATCGGCTTCGTCATGAAGCGGCGGGCCAGCGCCACGATCGGGCCGGGCATCGTCGCCGAGAACAACATGGTGTGGCGCGTCGCCGGCACCTGCTGGAAGATCTTCTCGATGTCGCTGAGGAAGCCCAGGTCGAGCATCTTGTCGGCCTCGTCGAGCACCACTTCCTGCACGCCCTTGAGGTCGAGGAGGCGCTGGCCGGCCAGGTCGAGGAGGCGCCCGGGGGTGCCCACCACGATCTGCGCGCCGGCCTTGAGCTGCTCGACCTGGCCCTCGTAGGCCTTGCCGCCGTAGATGCTGACGACCTTGGTGTCGCGGTTCGACGTGGCCACCTCGAGGTCCTCGGCGACCTGGACGCAGAGCTCTCGGGTCGGGACGACGACCAGCACCTTGACGCCGGGCTCGGGGGAGAGGCCGATGCGCTGGACGACGGGGAGGCCGAAGCCGAGGGTCTTGCCGGTGCCCGTCTTGGCCTGGCCGATGATGTCCTGGCCGGAGAGCGCGAGCGGGATGGTCTGGGTCTGGATGGGGAACGGTTCGAGGATCCCCTTCGCAGCCAGTGCGTCGACCATGTCCTGGTCGATCTGAAGATCGGTGAAAGTCACGTAGTTGCCCTGTCTCATGTGTAGGCGGATCGCGGACAGTTTAGCCCGTCGTGCGGCCGCGACCCCCGGACCCCGTAAGCTTGCGGCGTGGTGTCATGGAAGGGCCGGAGGTCTCAGCGCGGCGTCCCGTCCATCCAGTGGCCGCGGCCCGCCTCCAAGGCCGTGCCCGTGAACCGGGTCGAGCTCGGCGACTTCACCCCCGACCTCGACGTGTACCTCGGGCAGGCCGCCTACCTCGAGCTGTCCCTCTTCGAGGGCCTCGGCCGTGCTGCGGAGTCCGCCCCGCACGTGCGCGCGCAGCGGATGACCGCCCGCGTGGCCGGCAGCACCCTCGACCGGCACCGGGGCCTGCTCGCCGAGATCGAGCGCACCGGGGGCGACCCGACGGTCTCGATGGAACCTCACCGCCACGCCGTGGACGAGTTCCGTCGACGCACCGAGGGCGCCGACTGGCACGAGGCCATCCTCGCCTCCTACGTCGCCGCCGGCCTGCTGAACGACGTCTTCGTCCGACTGGCGGCGGGACTGACCGCCGACCACCGCGAACGGATCGTGCGGGTGCTGGAGGCGGGAGACGACGAGTCCGCCATCGTGGCGGAGCTCTCGGCGGCCATCGAGGACGACCCGCAGCTCGCGTCGCGCCTGGCCCTGTGGGGCCGCCGACTCGTCGGCGACACGCTGCTCGTGGCCCGCGCGGCGATCTCCGCGTCGCACGAGTCCGCCGACGACGAACGGCTCGAGCCCGTCTTCACCGAGCTCGTGGCGGCGCACACGCGCCGGATGGACGCCCTCGGCCTCACGGCCTGACGACACCTCGCTGCGGGGCAGCGCGCGGTGTCAGCCCCGCATCAGGCGGGCGAGCAGGTCGCCGTCGCGGCGTCTCCTCGCCGTCGCCGCGACGCGGCAGACCACGATCGCGACCACGCCCGCCAGCAGCAGGGCGACGACCCAGATCCAGCCGCCGTCGGCTCTCAGGCCTGCCAGGAGGAGGACCTCCCAGGCGACGGCCGCCACGGCCGCCGCGGCCGCAGGGGCCAGGAGCACCCCGCGGGTGTCGTGCGCCGGCAGGGCGAAGTGGGCGACGAAGCCCAGCAGCGCACCGCCGAGCACGACGAAGAGGAGCTCCATGTCAGCTGACGAAGCCGACGCGGCGGTTCTCGTCGGAGCCGACCTCGACGTAGGCGAGGGAGGCGGTGGGCACGAGGTAGGTCTTGCCCTTCGAGCCGGCGAGGGTGACGTACGTCTTGCTGCCGTCGAGGGCGTCGGCGACGATCGCCTCGACCTCGGCCGCGGTCTGCGACGTCTCGAAGCTGATCTCACGGGGGCTGTTGGTGATGCCGATGCGAATGTCCACGTCGTCACGATATCCGACCCGGCCCGGTGCGGCCTGACGCGTTCACCGAGAGCGCAAGCGGCGTCGCGGCACCGGCCCGCGTCGCTCCTCGGTGTCGGCGGCAGCCGCTAGCGTCGAGCGCATGGTGACGACCTCCTTCCGCCCGGTCTCGGGCACCGACACGCGGTCGGCGGTCGAGCTCGACGCGTCCCAGCGGGCGGTGCTCGACCTGCCCGACGGCGTCTCCGCCGCGGTGATCGGGGCCCCGGGCACCGGCAAGACGACCGCCCTCGTCGAGTTCGTCGCCGACCGGCTCGAGACGCGCGGCTGGGCGCCCGGCTCCGTGACGGCGCTGACGCCGTCCCGCACGACGGCCACGCGCCTCCGTGACGTCCTTGCCGCCCGGCTCGACGTGCCCACCCCCGGCCCCCTCGCGCGCACCGTCTCGTCCCTCGCCTTCGACGTGGTCGGCCACGCCGCCCGTCTCGCCGGCGCCGAGCCGCCCGCGCTCCTGACCGGCGGGGACCACGACTCGGTCGTGCGCTCGATGCTCGAGGGCCACGAGGTCGACGGCACGGGCCCTCGGTGGCCCGACGTCCTCGGCCCCCGCGTCCGCGTGCTGCGCGGGTTCCGCACCGAGCTGCGCGAGGTGATGATGCGCGCGACCGAGCAGGGCCTCTCGCCCGACGACCTGCGTCGGCTCTCCGCGGCGCGCGACCGGCCCGAGTGGGCCGCCGTCGCCGACTTCGTCGACGAGTACCACGTCGTCGTCGACGCCATGCCGGGCCGCCGACTCGACTCGGCCGAGCTCGTCGACTGGGCCGTGGCGGCGCTCGACCGCGGCGAGACCGCGCCGGTCGTCGACGGCCTCCGCGCCGTGCTCGTCGACGACGCCCAAGAGGCCACCGAGTCCACGGTCGCCCTGCTCCGCGCCCTGGCGCGCCGCGGGGTCGCCGTGATCGCGCTCGGCGATCCCGACCTGGCCACGAGCGCGTTCCGCGGCGGCAGCCCCGACGTGCTCGGCCGGCTCGGGCAGCGGCTCGGCCTGCCCGACGCGCGGACGCTGTGGCTGTCGACCGCGCACCGTCACGACCCGCCGCTCCGGGAGCTCGTGCAGCGGGTCACCGCGCGCATCGGCACGGCCGGCGCCGGGCGTCAGCACGCCGCCGAGCCCGGGCGGCCCGCGGCGGGAGTGCCGGGCGCTCAGGGCGCGCCGGGCCTTCGTCCGGACGTGCAGCCTGGCCGTGACGTCCCTCCGGTGCTCTCCGTCCAGGCCGACAGCCCCGCCCACGAGCTCTCGACGGTGGCGCGCGTGCTCCGCGAGCACCACCTCGTCTCCGGCGTCCCGTGGTCGAGCATGATGGTCGTCGTGCGCAGCGGCGGCCAGGTGCCCGGCGTCGCCCGCGGCCTCCAGCTGGCCGACGTCCCCACGCGCACCTCAGCAGCGGGACGTGCCGTCCGCGACGAGCACGGGGCGCGACACCTCCTGCTGGCCGCCTCGGTGGCCGTCGGGCGCGACGAGCTCACGGCCGACCTCGCGGCCGAGCTCCTGCTCGGCCCGCTCGCGGGCTTCGACGCCCTGTCCCTGCGCCGCCTCCGGCTCGCCCTGCGGGCGGACGAGCTCGCGGGGGGAGGCACGCGCTCCGCCGACGCCCTCCTCGTCGAGGCGCTCGCCGGGCCGGGACGCTTCGCGACGATCGACTCGAGGCCGGCGGCCCGGGCGGGCCGCTTCGCGGCCAGCCTCGACGGCGCCCGTCGCGAGGCCGCGGCCGGCGCCAGCATCGAGGAAGTCCTCTGGGGGCTGTGGGACAGAAGCGGCCTCGCGCGCGAGTGGAGCGCCCGCGCCGCGGGCCGGGGCATCGTGGCGGCCGAGGCCGACCGGCACCTCGACGGGGTGGTCGCGCTGTTCACGGCCGCGAAGCGGTTCGTCGAGCGCACCCCCGAGGCCCCCGCCGTCGGGTTCCTCGACGCCTTGCTCGGCGCCGAGGTGCCTGAGGACACCCTCTCGCCGCAGGCGTCCGCCGAGTCGGTGCTCGTCTGCACCCCGTCGGCCGCGGTGGGCCTCGAGGTCGACGTCGTCGTGGCAGCCCGCCTGCAGGACGGCGTGTGGCCGAACCTCCGGGTGCGCGGTGCCCTGCTCGGCCCCGACGACCTGGTCGACGCGGCGCAGGCGGGCGAGGGACCCGACCAGGGGCCGACCCCGGTCGACGCCCGTGCCGCGGTGCTCAGCGACGAGCTGCGCATGTTCGCGCTCACGGTCTCGCGAGCGCGTCGCCAGGTCGTCCTCTCCTGCACCTCCGACGACGACGAGGGGCCGTCGGTCTTCTTCCGGCTGCTGCCGACCGACGCGCCGTCGCCGTCCGGGGGGCACCCGCTCTCGCTCCGCGGCCTCGTGGGTCACCTCCGGCACGTCGTGGTCGAGTCGACCCACCAGGGCCGCGCGGAGTCGGCGACGGCGGGCCTGGCCCGTCTCGCCGCGGCCGGCGTCGCCGGGGCGCACCCGGGCGAGTGGTACGGCCTCGCCGAGCCGAGCACGTCGGCACCCCTGGTCGACCTCACCGAGCCCGAGGCCCACGTCGCGGTCTCGCCCTCCCAGCTCGGCTCGTTCGAGGAGTGCCCGCTGCACTGGTTCGTCGACCGGTTCGGCGGATCGGCGCCCAACGCCTCGATGGGCATCGGCACGGTCCTCCACTCCGTCATGGAGCACGCGCTCGACACCGACGTCGAGGCCCTGTGGGACGCGGTCGAGGAGCGCTGGGACGAGCTCGACTTCGAGTCGCCCTGGATCGCCGAGGCCGAGAAGCGCCGAGCCCGGCAGATGACCGAGAGCCTCGCCTCCTACCTGCGCGACTTCGCGCAGTCGGGCGGCGAGCTGATCGGCGCGGAGTCGACCTTCACCCTCGACACCGGCCCGGCGCGCCTCCGTGGCTCGATCGACCGGGTCGAGCGCACCCGCGACGGCGCCGCGGTCATCGTCGACCTCAAGACCGGGCGAGCTGCGCCGACGTCGTCGGCGGCCATCGCCGCCCACCCGCAGCTCGGCAGCTACCAGCTCGCCCTCGCCGACGGCGCGGTCGAGAGCGTGCCGGAGGGGACGCCGCCGGGCGGAGCGAAGCTCGTCGTCGTGTCCTCCGGCGTGCGGGGCAAGCTCTACCGGGAACCCGCCCAGGCCGCCTTCGACGCCGAGATGCTCCAGGAGTTCCGCGGCCGCGTCGAGACCGCGGCCGAGGGCATGGCGGGGCAGGTCTTCCTGGCCCGCCTCGACGAGCACTGCGAGGGCAGGACCGGTGGCTCCTGCCGCATCCACGTCGTCGGCGAGGTCAGCTCGTGAGCCTGTCGGCGGTCGACGTCGCGGTGCGCCTCGGCCTGCCCGAGCCGACGCCCGAGCAGCAGGCCGTCATCGAGGCGCCGCTCGTGCCCGCCCTCGTGGTCGCGGGCGCCGGCAGCGGCAAGACCGAGACCATGGCCAACAGGGTCGTCTGGCTGCTCGCCAACGGCCACGTCGAGGTCTCGCAGGTGCTCGGCCTGACCTTCACGCGCAAGGCCGCCGGCGAGCTGGGCGAACGCATCGAGAAGCGCATCCGCCAGCTCGGCGAGGCGGGGCTGCTGGGCGACGACCCCGACCCGTTCGACGTCCCCACCGTGTCGACGTACAACGCCTTCGCCAACGGGGTGTTCCGCGACGACGCCCTCCGCGTGGGTCGCGAACCCGAGTCGCAGGTGCTCGGCGAGGCCTCGGCCTGGCAGCTGGCGCGGTCGCTGGTCGTCGCGAGCCGCGACGAGCGCCTCGCCGGGCTCGGACGCAGCGTCGACTCCTTGACGGAGGCGGTGCTCCGGCTGAGCCACGCCCTCAGCGAGAACGTGGCCGACGGCGACGACGTGCTGCGTCTCAGCGACCGGTTCCTCGACCTCGCGGGCCTGCCCTCGACCAAGGGGTCGGCCTACAAGTCGGTCACCGACGCGGTCGCCGCGGTGTCGGCGCTGCCGCCGCTCGTGGCGCTCGCCGAGCAGTTCGCCGACGAGAAGGCGCGTCGGGGCCTCGTCGAGTACTCCGACCAGGTGGCGCTCGCGCTCGACGTCTGCGACACGGCCCCCGAGGTCGTCGACGCGATGCGCGCGCGCTTCCGCGTCGTGCTCCTCGACGAGTACCAGGACACGAGCGTCGTGCAGACGCGCCTGCTGTCGCGCCTGTTCGCCTCCACGGGCGTGATGGCGGTCGGCGACCCGCACCAGTCCATCTACGGCTTCCGGGGCGCCTCCGCGGCGAACCTCGGCCGGTTCCCCGTCGACTTCGGGGCCGAGCCCGACGCCGTCTACAGCCTCTCGACGAGCTGGCGCAACTCCCGAGGCGTGCTCGACGCCGCCAACGTGGTGGTGGCCGAGCTGGCGGCGGCGTCCGAGGTGCCGGTCGGCGAGCTGCGAGCCCGGCCCACGGCCCCCGACGGCCGGGTCGAGACGCTCTTCGAGCAGACCCTGCCGGCCGAGGCGGACCAGGTCGCGGCCTGGTTCGCCCGCGAGCTCGCCGACCCGCCCGTCGTCGACGGCGTCCCGTCGCCGCGCACTGCGGCGCTGCTCTTCCGGTCCAAGAAGACGATGCCCGCCTTCGTCGAGGCGCTCGCCGAGCGCGGGGTGCCCTACCGGGTGCTCGGCGTCGGCGGGCTCCTGCAGCGCCCCGAGGTCGTCGACCTGGTGTCCTGCCTCCGGGTGCTCCACGACCCCTCGGCCGGGTCCGAGCTCATCCGGCTCATGACGGGTGCGCGCTGGCGGATCGGCCTGCACGACGTCGCGGCGCTCCGGTCCGTCGCCTCCTGGCTGTTCGCCCACGACCACGCGCAGCAGGTGCTGGGAGACGAGGTCGCCGCGGGCTTCCGCGCGTCCGTCGCCGTGGGCGAGCACGGCTCCCTGGTCGACGCGCTCGACTTCGTGGCCACGGCGCCCGACGGGCACGGACAACTGCGCGGGCTGAGCGACGAGGGCCTCGCCCGGATGCGGCGGCTGGGCTCGCAGCTGGCGTTCCTGCGCGGGCGCACGGGCCTCGACCTTGTCGACCTCGTGACGCTGGTGCAGCAGGAGATGCTGCTCGACGTCGAGGTCGCGGCCGCCACGGGGCAGGGCCACGGCGGCGCGTGGCTGCAGGCCTTCGAGGACGAGCTGACGGGCTACGTCGCGGCGGACGAGAACGCCGCCCTCGGCGGCTTCCTCTCCTGGCTGGCCGCGGCCGAGCGGCGTGACGACATGGGGCCGAGGTCGGACGACGGCGAGCCCGGCACCGTCCAGCTGCTCACCGTGCACGGCTCCAAGGGCCTCGAGTGGGACCTCGTCGCCGTCCCGCGCCTCGTCGAGGGCGAGCTGCCCGGCACGTCGCGCGAGGGCGTCGGCTGGCTCGGCTTCGGCGAGCTGCCCTACGAGTTCCGCGGCGACGCCGCCGAGCTGCCGGACCTCGCCTGGCGCTCCGTCGACGACCAGAAGGAGTTCGACCAGCGACTCGCGGCCTTCAAGGACGACCTCCGGCGTCGGCACCTCGCCGAGGAGAGGCGCCTCGCGTACGTCGCGTTCACCCGAGCGAAGGAGGCCCTGCTGCTCAGCGGGTCGTTCTGGTCGTCGACCGTGAAGCCGCGGCAGCCGAGCAGGTACCTGGCCGAGCTTGTGGAGGCGGGCCTCGTCCCGGCCGAGGCGGTGCCGGTCGAGCCCGACGACGAGTCCGACCCTCTCGCCCAGTCGTCGCGCGAGCTGGTCTGGCCCGTCGACCCGCTGGGCCCGAGGCGCGCACGGGTCGAGCGCGCCGCCGTACGGGTCGGGCGCACCCTCCGAGCTCGCGAGTCGGGGGAGGACGGCACCGGCGAGGTGGTCGACGCGGCGGCCCGGCGGCGGGAGGACGTGGGGCCGTGGGCCGACGACATCGAGCTGCTCCTGCTCGAGCGAGAGGCCGTCCGCCGGCGGGCCGGCAGCATCGACCTGCCGCAGCGCATCCCGGCGTCCCGGTTCAAGGACTACGTGAGCGACCCCTCCGGCGTCGCCTCGTCCCTCCGACGTCCGCTGCCGGAGCGCCCCTACCGGGCGACGCGCCTCGGCACCCTGTTCCACGAGTGGGTCGAGCAGCGCTACCGGCCGACCGGCCGCGCCGAGCTGCTCGACGCGTGGGGTCTCGAGCTCGACCTCGACGACGACGAGGAGCGCGGCGGGAACGGACTCGTCGATCCCGACGACGCGCGCCGTCTCGTCGAGCTCCAGGCCACCTTCGAGGGGTCTCCCTGGGCACGGCTCGAGCCGGTCGAGGTCGAGCTGGAGGTCCACCTGCCGCTCGGACGGCGGACGGTCATCTGCAAGATCGACGCCGTCTTCGAGCGGGAGGGGCGCCTCCAGGTGGTCGACTGGAAGACCGGTCGAGCCCCGACGGACGACGCGGACCTCGAGCTTCGGCAGCTGCAGCTCGCCCTCTACCGCGAGGCGTACTCCGCGTTCCGCGGCGTGCCGGCGGACGACATCGACGCGGCCTTCTACTTCGTGGCGGACGACGTCGTGGTCGAGCCCCGGCACATCGCGGACAGGGACGAGCTGACGGCCCTCTGGGACGCGGTGGAGGCAGGAGGCCAGGCCGAGTAGCCCGCCGCCCAGGCGCAGGCGCGACGGGCAGCTCGGTCGAGCCGAGGGTCAGCGCGACCGGGTATCCGCCGGTCCGGTCGTCAGCCCGACCGGGTCTCAGCCGTGCCGGCGCTCGGTGGTCGAGAGCAGCTCCTCGACGCCGTCGAGGTCGAGCGCGGCCGTCGAGTCCGACGAGATCGACACCCCGTCGGGAGACTGCAGCCGGTCGACCAGGGCGGCCATCATGCCGACGGCGTCGTCGACGACGGCGGTGTTCTTCGTGGCGGTGCCGTGCAGGAGCCACTTCGCCGTGTCGAGCTCGCGGTAGAGGGTGGCGCGGCGTCGGAGCTGGTGGTCGCTCGTGCCCCGGGCGTCGTTGTAGGCCGAGAAGGCGGAGTCGACGGCCTCGGGGCCGGCGCCGAGCAGCCAGGCGAGGTCGCGGGCAGGGTCGCCGACCTGCAGGTCGTGCCAGCCCAGCACCCCGGTGACGGCGCCGTCCAGGACGAGGAAGGACGCCGCGTCGAGGGAGCCGTTGACGACGGTGGGCTGGAACTGCCACAGCACGTGGTCCTGGATCGCCGCCTCCCACCGCTCGAGCAGCGCGGCGGGCAGCAGCCGGGTGGAGGCGGCGCGGTCGACGAGCGAGGCCGTCGAGCGCATCGCCTCGAACGGCGTGTGGCTCGTGAGCCCCGCGTCGGTGACGAAGCTGGTCGGCAGGGCGTGGATCGCGGCCACGCCTCGGCCGAGGGCCGTGGGCAGGCCGGAGCCGCCGGTCACCTGGGCCGTGCGGAGGTGCGTCCCCGCGATGAAGTCGTAGACGATCCCGCGGGTCCGGCCGACGGGGGCCTGGCCCCGGTAGGACGGGACGGCGAAGGGCAGACGCCCGCGGACGCCCGCGCTGAGGGCCCGGAGGGCGACCAGGTCGGCGGACTGCTGTGCCTCGGCACGCTGCGACCGGGGGACGCGCACGATGAGCTCGTCACCGGCCCCCGTCGTGAGCAGCGCGGAGTCGACGTCGCCGGTCGAGGAGCCGTGCGGGGAGGTCGTGCGCACGTCGAGGTCGGCGACGGCGGCCGTGGCCAACGCGGCTAGAGTGAGGTGAGATCTGGCCATGCCCTCAGGGTAGGCCGCAGTGTCCGGTGCTCCGCCGTTCGCCACGCTGTCAACTCGCGATGATTGGTCGTCCGATGTCCTCGCCGCTCACGTCCCGGCTGCCCCTCGCCCGACACCAGGTCGACCGCGACTACCTCACGCGAGAGAAACCCGACGCGATCCCCGAGCTCCTCGCGGAGCAGGGCACGCGCGTGCTCCCCGTGTGGGGCACCCGCCTGCTGATGGCGGGCGGCGACCGTCTCGCCCTCCTGCCCCCGAGCGAGGTCCCCGAGGCGGCCGGTTACCTCTACCTCGGACGGTCGCTCGACCCCGACGCGGCCGAGCCCGTGGGCACGCCCCTGGTCGCGGCCCTGCTCGACGACGAGGCCTCGGCCCGGCTGTCGGCGACCGACGACGACTGGGGCAGCGTCCGCATGTTCGGCACCCGGCTGAGCGACCGGGACGCCGGCCTGGCCGTCGAGGCCGTGGCGCTCGCGAACTGGCACGACTCGCACCGGTTCTCGCCCCGTACCGGCCGTCCCCTCGTCCGCGACAAGGCCGGGTGGGTCGGTCGCGACGCCGACGACGGCCACGAGGTCTTCCCCCGGACCGACCCGGCGATCATCGTGGGCGTCACCGACGCCGAGGACCGCCTCCTGCTCGGCTCGAACGCGCTGTGGGAGTCCAACCGCTGGTCGCTGCTGGCGGGCTTCGTCGAGCCGGGCGAGTCCCTCGAGCACGCGGTCCAGCGCGAGATCTTCGAGGAGAGCGGCGTCAAGGTCGTCGACCCGCGCTACGTGGGGTCGCAGCCCTGGCCGTTCCCCGCCAGCCTCATGCTCGGCTTCACGGCGCGCGTCGACGTCGACGACCCGGGCACCCTCGAGCCCGACGGCGCCGAGATCCTCGACCTGCGCTGGTTCAGCCGCGACGAGCTGGCCGCCTCGCTCGGCGAGGTCCTCCTGCCCGGCCGCACCTCCATCGCACGCGCCATCATCGAGGACTGGTTCGGCGCCGAGCTCGACCAGTGAGCGACGCCGCGTCGCTCATCGCGGGCCTCGACGAGCAGCAGCGCGAGGCGGCCAGGCGACTGCTCGGCCCCGTCTGCCTGCTGGCGGGGGCCGGCACGGGCAAGACCAGGGCGATCACCCACCGGATCGCCTACGGGGTCGCCACCGGCGTGTACGCGCCCGGGCGCGTGATGGCCCTGACGTTCACGTCGCGTGCTGCTGCCGAGCTCCGGGGGCGCCTCCGCCAGCTCGGTGCGGGCGGGGTCTCTGCTCGCACCTTCCACGCCTCAGCGCTGTCGCAGCTGTCGTACTTCTGGCCCCAGACGATGGGCGGGCAGATGCCGCGGCTGATCGACAGCAAGGGGAAGCTCCTGGCGCACGCGGCCGAGCGTGTGGGCCTGAAGCTGGACACGGCGTCGCTGCGCGACACGGCGGGTGAGATCGAGTGGCGCAAGGTGTCGCGGCTGACGGTGGAGCAGTACGCCGTGAAGGCGCACTCGCGGAACCTGCCGCAGGCGCTCACCGTCGAGAAGGCCGTCGATCTGCACCGTGCCTACGAGGACATCAAGGACGAGCGCCGGCAGCTCGACTTCGAGGACGTCCTCCTGGCGACCGTCGGCATGATGCAGCTCGAGCCCCGCGTCGCGCAGCAGGTCCGTGAGCAGTACCGCTTCTTCGTCGTCGACGAGTACCAGGACGTCTCCCCGCTGCAGCAGGAGCTGCTCGAGCTCTGGCTCGGCGACCGCAACGACCTCTGCGTCGTGGGCGACGCCAGCCAGACGATCTACTCGTTCGCCGGGGCGTCGGCCGACTACCTCCTGGGCTTCGGCTCGCGCTACGACGACGCGACCGTGGTCCGGCTCGAGCAGAACTACCGGTCGTCGCGCCAGATCGTCGACACGGCGAACCAGCTGATGCGGGGCCGGCCCGGCGCGCTGCACCTCCACCCGGCGGTCGAGTCGACGGGGCCGGTGCCGCCCGTCGTCCAGTACCCGACCGACATGGCCGAGGCCCGCGGCGTCGCGCAGACGATCGCCGACGAGATCCGCAGCGGGGTCGCGCCGGAGGAGATCGCGGTGCTCTACCGGGTCAACGTCCAGGCCGCGGCCCTCGAGCGCGCCCTGGCCGACGTGGGAGTCTCGACGCGGATCCACGGGGCCACCCGGTTCTTCGACCTCCGCGAGGTCAAGGAGGCGGTGATGATGCTCAAGGGAGCCTCGGTCAGCATCATCGGCGAGCCCCTCTTCAAGACGGTCAGCGACGTGCTGCGCTCCCTCGGCTGGACGCAGGAGGCGCCGGAGCAGCGAGGCGCCCTCCGCGACCGCTGGGAGTCGCTGAACGCCCTGATGGGCCTCGCCGAGGCCTCGCCGGAGGGGACGACCCTGGTGCAGTTCGTCGAGGAGCTGCTGGCGAGGCAGGCCGGGCAGCACGAGCCGACGATGGCCGCGGTCACCCTCGCCACGCTGCACTCGGCCAAGGGCCTCGAGTGGCGGAGCGTCTACCTGATCGGCCTCAGCGAGGGTCTCGTGCCGATCAGCTACGCCCAGGGCCTCGAGGCGATCGACGAAGAGCGTCGTCTGCTGTACGTCGGCATCACCCGGGCGCGGGAGCGACTGCGTCTCTCGTGGGCGCCGAGCGGCCAGGGCCGGGGCGGCGAGCGTCGACCGAGCCGGTTCCTGGAGGAGCTCCGCACCCGCAGCCGGGATGGGGCCGCACGACCGACGAGCTGACCTCGTAGGTGTCGAGGTCGATGCGGACGACCTCTGCCGGCGGGGAGCCGCCGACGCGGCGCTCGCCGTCGCCGTCGCCTCCGGCCGGGGACGTCGTCGCCGCGAGGACGCGGCGGACGGTCCGGACCGCGGCGTCCCGCAGGACGAGCAGGGGAGGCGCGGCGACGGGGAGCGCGGCCAGCTGCCCTGCGACGGCCGGCCACGCACGGTCGCGGTCGCCGTCGTGGAGGTGCAGGCACCGCGCACAGGCCGTGACCCCGGGGACGACGACCGGACCGACGCGGACCGAGCGGTCGCCGACGCGCACGAGGACGTGCGGCACGTCCCGGCGCAGCCACTCGGACACGACGACGGGGTCGAGGGCGAGGCCGCCGACGACGACGCCGACCTGCTGCCGCGCCCCGTCGACCCGACCCGGCGTCGAGGCGGCCGAGGCGGCCGACTCGCCGTCCTCGAGGAGCACGCCGAGGCCGCAGGACTCGAGCAGGCGCCCCACCTCGTCGGCCAGGGCACCGCGCCCCGCGAGCCGGACGACCGGGCGGGGCGTGAGGGCGAGCTGTGCCGAGGGGCCAGGGAGGAGGACGGGCCCGAGCCGCCTCACCAGGTCGTCGGCCTCGGACCTGTCGCAGCCCACCTGGACCACCACCGCCGAGATGCCGCCAGCCCCGAGGCCGGCCGAGAGGGCGGCCAGGAACTCCGCCTGCCCCGCCGTGACGCGGTCGACGACAGCGTGCACGTGCTCCACCCCGATCTGGAGCGACGACGGATCACGCCAGACGACGGGAGCACGGGCAGGGAGACGGAGCGGCGAGGAGCGGGGCACCTGACGAGACTGGACCACGCCGTCCGGCCCCGCGGGGTTGTCCACAGGAGCTCGGGGGCCGTCGTGGACCTCAGGGGGCGGGGGAGGAGCCGGGCTCGTCGGCCGAGCCGTCCTCAGCCTCGCGGGGACGGTCGTCGCTGGTGTCGTTCAGCAGGTCCTCGATGGCCTGGTCGACGTCGTCGAAGGCCGGCTCGTCCGACGTGAGCCGGGCGATAAGCGCCTGCGGGTCGTCGACGTCCGCGCTGGTGGGCACGATGTCGGGGTGCGACCAGAGAGCGTCGCGCTGCTCGGCGCCCACCGCCTCCGAGACGGCCGACCACATGGCCGCGGCCTCGCGCAGTCGACGGGGTCGCAGCTCGAGTCCCACGAGCGTGGAGAACGCGGACTCGGCCGGCCCGCCTGCGGCCCGGCGACGGCGCACCGTTTCGGCGATCGCGGCGGAGCGGGGGAGGCGCGCGGTGGCCTGGGCGGTGACCACGTCGACCCAGCCCTCGATCAGGGCGAGGGTCGTCTCGAGCCGGCCGAGCGCGGCGAGCTGCTCGTCGGTCTTCGGGGGGATCAGCGCACCGCTCGCCAGCGCGTCGCGCAGCTCGCCCGGGTCGGAGGGGTCGAAGTCGACCGCCAGCTCCTCGAGCCGGGCGGTGTCGATGCGGATGCCCTGGGCGAACTCGCGGATCGACGAGATGAGGTGGAGGCGGAGCCACCGAGCGTGCCGGAACAGCCGGGCGTGGGCGAGCTCCCGCACCGCGAGGTAGAGCTGCACCTGGTCGGTCTCGATGTCGAGGCCCTCGCCGAAGGCGGCGACGTTCTGCGGCACGAGCGCGGCCTGCTGGTCGTCGAGGAGGGGGATGCCGACGTCGCCGCCGGACACGACCTCGGTCGAGAGCTGGCCCACGACCTGGCCGAGCTGCATGGCGAACAGCGTGCCGCCGACGCTGCGCATCACCTGGCTGGCACCGGCGAGCAGCTGCTGCATCTCTTCCGGGGCCTGCTCTCGGAGGACGTTCGTGAGCGAGTCGGCGATGGACTCGGCGACCGGCTCGGCGAGCTGGGTCCACACCGGCATCGAGAGCCGTGCCCACTCGGCGCGCGTGAGGAGGCGAGGCGCCACCGTGAGCTCGGAGACGAAGGTGACGTCGTCGAGCCAGAGGGCCGCGACGTGGAACGCCTGCTCGAGGGCCCGCTCGTCGGCCGGGCTGGTCGCGACGGCGGACTGCGTGCCCACCGAGGCGGCCTGGTCGGTCGCGACCGACCAGTCGATGCCGTCGCCGCTGCGGGCGACGGCGGACTGCAGCTGGCTCATCAGCTGGGCCACGAAGGCCGGGTCGTTCGGCAGCCCCGCGGCACCCGCGAGCTGCGACGGATCGATCTCGGAGTCGCCGGACAGGAACTGGCGGAGCATGTCGCGGAACTCGTCCTCAGGCTCGCGCTGCGGATCATCGGTCATGGTGGCTACGCTAGCTCGTGGCCCCAGGAACAGCCTGGATCCCGGCCGATGCCCCAGGGTCCTTCGCTGCGCCCGTGGCGAACAGCGAGAGGAACACCCGTGGCCTTGTTCACGCCCCCGACCCGAGCCGCCACGGCCGGTCGCCGTTCCGGCCGTCTGGGCTGGTCCCTCCTCGGCGTCGCGCTCGTCTCCGGCCTCGCGCTCACCTTCATCCCGTCGCCGTACCTGATCGAGCAGCCCGGCCCCGTCTTCGACACCCTGGGCACCGCCGAGTACGAGGGCGAGGACGCCCCCCTGATCACCGTCGACGGTGCGGAGACCTACCCCACGGCGGGCTCCCTCGACCTCCTCACCGTGAGCGTCCAGGGCAACGAGTCCGTCCGCCCGAGCTGGATCGAGGTCGTCGGCTCCTGGTTCTCCCCGAGCCGGGCCGTCGTGCCGGTCGAGGCGATCTACCCCTCCGGCGTCTCGAACGAGCAGGTCGACGAGCAGAACGCCGTCGACATGCAGAACTCCCAGAAGTCCGCCGTCGCGGCCGCCCTGGTGCACGAGGGGTACCAGGTCCCCAGCACGGTGTCGGTGAGCCAGGTCTCGCCCGGCGGTCCGTCCGAGGGCGTGCTCGAGGAGGGCGACGTGCTCGTGAGCGTCAACGGGCAGGACCTGACGACGAACGGCGACGTCGACGCCCTGCGCTCGATCGTGGCCGACAACGGGGCCACGTCCCCGGCGGAGGTGGTGGTCGAGAGGTCGGGGCAGCGCGAGACCGAGCGGATCACGCCCCAGGAGGTGCAGGGCACCTCCTTGCTGGGGGTCGGGGTGAGCGTCGACTACACGTTCCCCTTCGACGTCACCCTGCGCCTCGACAAGGTGGGCGGCCCCAGCGCCGGAATGATGTTCGCCCTCGGCATCATCGACAAGACGACGCCCGGCGAGCTCAACGGCGGCGAGCGGGTCGCGGGCACGGGCACGATCACCGCCTCCGGCACGGTCGGCCCGATCGGCGGCATCCGCCAGAAGCTCTACGGCGCGCTCGACGCGGGCGCCACCGTCTTCCTCGCGCCCCGCTCGAACTGCGACGAGGTCGTCGGCCACGTGCCCGACGGGCTCGACGTCTACTCGGTCGCGACGCTCGACGACGCCGTGACGGCGCTCGAGACCGTGGCCGACGGAGGCGACACCGGGGCCCTGCCCACCTGCTCGGCACAGTAGGCACGAGGAGGCGCGTCCAGCTCCCTCTTGGACGTGTCGAGGACGATGGGCGGGCTCGCAGCCTGTTCGGGAGCGGCCCCCGTAGGATGGCCGTCCACGTCCCCTGATCCAGGAGCAACCACTTGACGTCACCTGCATCGTCGCGACCCGTACGACGCTCGCCCCGATTGCCCGTCCTGGTGACGGTGGCGGTCCTCGCCGCCCTGGTCATCGCCTTCTTCATCTTCTCGTCGCTGCTGACGGACTACCTCTGGTACGACCAGCTGGGCTTCGCCAACGTGCTGACGACCCAGTGGCTGGCCGGGGCGGCGATGTTCTTCGTCGGCTTCGTGGCCATGGCCGTGCCGGTGTGGGTGAGCATCGAGGTCGCGTTCCGGTTCCGGCCGGTCTACGCCAAGCTCAACTCGCAGCTCGACCGCTACCAGCAGGTCATCGAGCCGCTGCGCCGTGTCGTCGTCATCGGCGTCCCCGTGGTCCTCGGTCTGTTCGCCGGCATCGCCACGTCCACCAACTGGCAGACGACCCTCCAGTGGCTCAACCGGACGCCCTTCGGCCAGACCGACCCGCAGTTCGGCCTCGACGTGGGCTTCTACGTGTTCGAGCTGCCCTTCTACCAGGGCGTCGTCGGCTTCGCGTCGGCGGTCGTGCTGATCAGCGGCATCGCCGCGGTCGCCACGAGCTACCTGTACGGAGCGCTCCGCTTCTCGGGCCGCGACGTCCGCATCTCGCGGGTCGCGCGGATCCAGCTGGCTGTGACCGCCGCCGTCTACCTGCTGCTCCAGGGCGTCAGCCTGTGGCTCGACCAGTACGCCACGCTCTCCGACGGCACCAACAAGCTCATCACGGGTGCCACCTACACCGACGTCGCGGCCGGCATCCCCGGCAAGCAGATCCTCGCGCTCGCCGCGGCGGTCGTCGCCGTGCTGTTCGTCGTGACCGCGATCATCGGCCGCTGGCGCCTGTCGGTCATCGGCACCGCCGCGTTGATCATCATCAGCATCATCGTCGGCGGCATCTACCCGTGGATCGTGCAGCGCTTCCAGGTCGAGCCCAGCGAGCGCACCGTCGAGTCGACGTACATCGACCGCAACATCCAGGCCACCCGGGACGCGTACGGCGTCTCCGACGTCGAGGAGCAGCCGTACGACGCCGTGTCCGACGCCGAGGCGGGCGCCCTGGCGGGCGACGCGGTCACGACCGCGAACATCCGCATCATCGACCCGGCCCTCGTGACCGACGCCTTCGCCCAGCTGCAGCAGTACCGCCAGTACTACAGCTTCCCCGAGCAGCTCTCCGTGGACCGCTACACGATCGACGGAGCGACGCAGGACACGGTGATCGCCGTGCGCGAGCTCAACACCGACCAGCTCGGCAGCTCGGCCACGCCCTACAACACGACGTTCGTCTACACCCACGGCTACGGCGTCGTCGCGGCCTACGGCAACCAGCGCTCGGCCGACGGCCAGCCCGTGTTCCTCGAGTCGGGCATCCCCGTCAACGGCGCGCTCGGCGACGCTGACGAGTACGAGCCGCGGATCTACTTCGGCCAGGAGTCGCCCGCCTACTCGATCGTCGGCGGCGAGGGCGGCGACGACATCGAGCTCGACTACCCCTCGGGCAGCAACGACAACGGCACGAACCAGACGACGACCTTCAGCGGCGACGGCGGGCCCAAGCTCGACAGCGCCTTCAAGAAGCTCATCTACGCCATCAAGTTCCAGTCCGAGCAGGTCTTCCTGTCCGACGCCGTCAACGACGGCTCGCAGATCCTCTACGACCGTGACCCGGCGCAGCGGGTGCAGAAGGTGGCTCCGTACCTGACCATCGACAGCGCGCCCTACCCGGCTGTGGTCGACGGCAAGGTCAAGTGGATCGTCGACGCCTACACGACGACGCGCGAGTACCCGTACTCGAAGCCACAGGCCCTGTCCGACGCGATCGCCGACACCTACACCGAGCGTCCCGTCTACGCGTCGAACGAGATCAACTACATCCGCAACTCGGTCAAGGCGACGGTCGACGCCTACGACGGGTCGGTCGACCTCTTCGCCTGGGACACCGAGGACCCGATCCTCAAGACCTGGGAGAAGATCTTCCCGTCGACGGTCAGCCCGCTCAGCGACATGAGCGTCGAGCTCATGCAGCACGTCCGCTACCCGCAGGACATGTTCAAGGTGCAGCGCGCCATCCTCGGCACCTACCACGTCACCGACGCGGACTCGTTCTACTCGAGCGACGACGCGTGGGTCACGCCCAACGAGCCGACGAGCAACGCGGCCAGCCCGCCGTTGCAGCCGCCGTACTACCTGACGCTCCAGCTTCCCGACCAGGACCCGGCCTTCTCCATCTACTCGACGTACATCCCGCAGCAGTCGGGCGAGAACGCGAGGAACGTGCTGACCGGCTACCTGGCGGCCAACGCGGACGCCGGTTCGACACCGGGGGAGATCTCGGAGAACTACGGGAAGCTCTCGCTGCTGACCCTGCCCAAGACCGACACGGTGCCCGGCCCCGGACAGGTGCAGAACAACTTCAACACCGACACGGCGGTCGCGAACCAGCTGGCGCTCCTCACCCGGGGCGACACGAGCGTCGTGCGGGGCAACCTGCTCACGCTCCCCGTCGGCGGCGGCCTGCTCTACGTGCAGCCGATCTACGTGAAGTCGAACTCCGAGACGTCGTACCCCGTGCTGCAGAAGGTGCTGGTCTCGTTCGGCGAGAAGATCGCCTTCGAGGACACCCTGAACGGCGCGCTCGACTCGCTGTTCGGCGGCAACTCCGGGGCGGTGGCCGGAGACGACGCCGTGCCCGAGACGGACGACGGCACGTCGACGGACACTGGCGGCGACACGGGCACCGACTCGGGGACGACCGACCCGGGCACGGCGACGCCCGCTCCGGACGCGGGCACCGCCACGGGCAACTCGGCGCTGAACGCGGCCCTGGCCGACGCTCAGTCCGCGCTGGACGACCGTGCGGCGGCGTACGCGTCGAACGACCTGGTGGCGGCGGCGGAGGCCGACCAGCGCCTCCAGACCGCCCTCGAGGACGCGGTGGCCGCCAGCGGCCAGTGACGTCACGACCTGACGGCGACGGCCGCCTCTCGACTCGTCGAGGGGCGGCCGTCGCCGTCTCCGCAGGCGCTCTGCGGGTGACCAGGCTCGCCCGACAGCACCTCGCACGGCCTCGATTTGTGGAGCGTCAGTTGCCGTGATAAGTTTCTTCTCGTGCCGCGGGGTGGAGCAGTTCGGTAGCTCGCTGGGCTCATAACCCAGAGGTCGTAGGTTCAAATCCTGCCCCCGCAACCAACGCCGCACCACGACAGAAGCCCTGATCACTCGATCAGGGCTTCTGTCGTTCCCGGTGTCCGACCCTCCCGTGCCTGGCGCCCGGTGTGCCAGCATGTCCCTGTGCCAGGCCTCGCCGTCGTCGTCGCGCCCGACTCCTTCAAGGGGACCGCGGGCGCCGCCGCCGTGGCCGCCTCCGTCGCCGAGGGCTGGCGCTCCGTGCGGCCGGGCGACCACGTGACCGAGCTGCCCCTGGCCGACGGCGGGGAGGGCACCCTCGACGCCCTCGAGTCCGCGCTCCCGACCTGCACACGTCACGAGGTCGTCGTGCCCGGCCCCGACGGTCGGGCCGTCACCGCGTCCTGGCTGATGCTCCCCGACGGCACGGCCGTGGCGGAGCTCGCGTCGTCGAGCGGCCTCGGGCTGATGTCGGCACCCGCGCCCTACGACGCCCACACGCGCGGCCTCGGCCGGGTGCTCGCCGACGCGCTCGACGCAGGTGCACAGCGCCTCGTCGTCGGGCTGGGCGGCAGCGCGTCGACCGACGGGGGCGCCGGGCTCCTCACGGAGCTCGGCGCGCGCCTCCTCGACTCCCTGGGCGAGCCCGTGGTCGACGGGTCGCACGGGCTGGCCGCGGCCGTGCGGGTCGACCTGTCCGGTCTCCGGCCCCTGCCCGCGGGCGGTGTCGAGATCTGGTCCGACGTGACGGCGCCGTTGCTGGGACCGCGCGGCGCTGCTGCTGTGTTCGGTCCACAGAAGGGCGCCACTGCCGACGACGTCCTCGCCCTCGAGCGCGCGCTCGAGGGCTTCGCCGTGCTGGTCGACGCCGATCCGTCGAGGCCGGGCGCCGGGGCCGCGGGCGGGACGGGCTTCGGGCTCCTCGTCTGGGGCGCGACCGTCGTCTCCGGCGCGGAGGCCGTCGCGGAGGCCGTGGGGCTCGACCGCCTGGTCGCCGAGGCCGACCTCGTCGTCACCGGGGAGGGGCGGTTCGACGAGCAGACGGCAGGAGGCAAGCTCGTCTCGTGGGTCGCCTCCTCGGCTCGTGCCCTCGACGTGCCGGTCGCCCTGGTGGCCGGCCAGGTGGCAGCGGACCCGGCCGGGTTCGTGGACGTCGTCGACACGTCCGTCCTGGCCGGGGGAGCCGCCGCCTCGCGGGCGGAGCCGCAGCGGTGGCTCGCGAAGGCCGGCGCCGTGCTGGCCGAGCGCACCACGGCACGCAGCGACACGGCCGGCGCGGGCGACGCGGCCGGTGCGGCCGGCAAGACCCCGTGAGCCGAGGAGGCGCCCCGCTCGTGCCTCAGACGCGCAGGGCCGCCAGCTGACGAGCCGCCTGCTCGAGCACCTCCGCGCGCTTGCAGAACGCGAACCGGATGCGCGACGCGTGCTCGACCGCCGCCTCCTCGTGGCAGAAGGCGCTGACGGGGACGCCGACGACGCCGGCGAGCTCGGGCAGTCGCCGGCAGAGGTCGGCGGCGTCCGGGAAGCCGAGCGGGGCGGCGTCGGCGACGACGAAGTAGCCGCCGCGGGACGGCGCGACCGAGAAGCCGGCGGCGGCGAGGCCGTCAGCCAGCACGTCCCTCTTGCGCTGCAGGCCGGCGGCGAGCCCCGCGAACCACTCGTCGGGCATGCCCAGCCCCACGGCGATCGCGGGCTGGAAGACCGAGCCGTTCACGAACGTCAGGTACTGCTTGACCGTCATCACCTTCGACACGAGGTGCTCGGGGCCGGTGAGCCAGCCGATCTTCCAGCCCGTCGTGCTGAAGGTCTTCCCGCCGCTGGAGATGCTCAGCGTGCGCTCCGCGGCGCCCGGCAGGGTCGAGAGCGGCACGTGTGCGGCACCGTCGAAGAGCAGGTGCTCGTACACCTCGTCCGTGACGAGGACGGCGTCGTGGCGGCGCGCCAGGTCGACGACGAGCTGCCTCGTCGCCGCGTCGAGCACCGTCCCCGTCGGGTTGTGCGGGTCGTTCACGATCACGAGGGCCGTGCGGTCGGAGAACGCCGCGCGAAGCTCGGCGTGGTCCACCGCGAACTCGGCCCCGCGCATCGGGACGGTGCGGTGCACCCCGCCGGCGAGGCCGATCACGGCTCCGTAGGCGTCGTAGAACGGCTCGAGGGTGACGACCTCGTCACCGTCGTCGACGAGGGCGAGGACCGTCGCGGCCAGGGCCTCGGTGGCGCCGGCCGTGACGAGCACCTCGCGTCCCGGGTCGAGCTCGATGCCGTAGAAACGCCGCTGGTGCTCGGCGACGGCCTCGAGCAGCTCGGGCCTGCCGCGACCGGGCGGGTACTGGTTCAGGCCGGCGTCGAGGGCGGCGTGGGCGGCGTCGAGCACGACCCGGGGCCCGTCCTCGTCGGGGAACCCCTGGCCGAGGTTGATCGCCCCGGTGCGGGCCGCCAGCGCGGACATCTCGGCGAAGACGGTGGGCGCGGCGCGGCCGGCACCGTCGAGCAGCATCGCGCCGCGCGCGGCGCGTTCCCAGGGGGCAGGTGCAGTCATGGTGCTGTCACGGTACCCGCACGACCGGTCACCTCTGCGGGGGCAGGCCGACCCTCACCGGCGGACGCATAAGCTGACCGCAGCCCGCTCCCAGGCGGGTCTTATGCGCTGCACAGCTTGCGCGACCAGGCTGTCAGGGCTTGGAAGGAGCACACCCTCATGAACGAGACCCCCCGAGGCGCGGACGACCACGTCGGTCCCGACCACGACGCGACGAACGAGGCGCCGACGACCGGGGGCCCCGCCGAGGAGGCGCGGGCCGACCGACCGGACGCCGCAGGCCTTCCCGAGACGGCCGCCACCGCTCCGCGCGGGCAGGAGCCCCCGGTGACGTTCGGCGCACCGCCCCTGCCGGGCAGCACGCCGGGATCCCTCGCCGACGAGGCGGCCGCGCGCGCCGGCTCGGCCGACGGGCGCCCTGCCGCGCCCCAGCAGCCTGGGTCCTCCCAGCAGCCGGCGTCGTACCAGCAGCCCGCGGCCCACCAGCAGCAGCCGGCCTCGTACCAGCAGCCCGCGTCCTACCAGCAGCCTGCGTCGTACCAGCAGCCTGGTTCCTACCAGCAGCCCTCGTCGTACCAGCAGCCGGCGTCGTACCAGCAGCCCTCGTCGTACCAGCAGCCTGGTTCCTACCAGCAGCCCTCGTCGTACCAGCAGGCGCCGCAGTACGCGCAGGCGTCGTCGCAGCAGACGGACGCCTTCGGGCGGCCCGCCGCGGGCGGAGCTCCTCAGGGTGCCGCCTCCTGGGCGCCTCCCACCTCGACGACTAGGCGCCGCGGCGGCAAGGGCGTCCTCGCGGCCGCCCTCGCCGTCGGCCTGATCGCGGGCGGCGCGCTCGGCGGGGTCGTGGGAGGAGTGGTCGCCGACGGACGCGGCGGCACGACCGCCTCGAGCGGCCCGTCCCGTGAGCTCACGGTCAACGACTACGACGACGCCACGGCCATCACGGCCGTCGCGGCCAAGGCCACGCCGTCCGTCGTCACCATCAACGTCGCGAGCGGATCGTCGGGCGGCACGGGGTCGGGCGTCATCGTCTCCGACGACGGCTACATCGTCACCAACACGCACGTCGTCACCCTCGACGGCGCGAGCGCCTCCGGCACGGTGACCGTCACCCTCAGCGACGGCAACATCCTGCCCGCCGAGGTCGTGGGCCTCGACCCCACGGTCGACCTCGCCGTACTCAAGGTGGACGCCACGGGCCTGAAGCCCATCACGTTCGCCGACTCGTCCAAGCTCAACGTGGGCGACACCGCCGTGGCCATCGGGGCGCCCTTGGGGCTCTCGAACACCGTGACCGACGGCATCGTGTCGACCCTGAACCGCAGCATCACCGTCCAGTCCTCGGCCGCGCCGAGCGACGGCAGCGACCAGGGCGACCAGGGCGACAACAACGGCCAGGGCCCGTTCTCGTTCAACAACGGCGACGGGAGCACCCAGAACCAGGCGAGCAGCGTGATCTCGCTGCCCGTCATCCAGACGGACGCGTCGATCAACCCCGGCAACTCGGGCGGCGCGCTGCTCGACGCCAAGGGAGACCTGATCGGCCTGAACGTGGCGATCGCCAGCTCCGGCTCGTCCTCGGGCAGCATCGGCGTGGGCTTCTCCATCCCCTCCGCCCTCGTGCAGCGGGTCTCGAAGGAGATCATCGCGAACGGGAGCGCCACCCACGGCCTCCTCGGCGCGAGCGTCGACGACGCGGCCACGGCGCAGGGCGCCGACCGGGTCGGAGCGCTCATCGTCGAGATCAGCCAGGGAGGCGCGGCCCAGGAGGCCGGCCTGCGTGCCGGCGACGTGGTCACCGAGTTCAACGGCATCGCGGTCACGAGCCGCACCGACCTGACCGCCCAGGTCCGGTTCCTGACCGGGGGCGCCACGGCCGAGCTGACGTACGTGCGGGACGGCGCGGAGGCGACCGCCCAGGTGACCCTGGACACGCTCACGAGCTGACCTCGGGGACGACACGGCTCCTCCTCAGGGCGGACCAGGGCACCTGCTGCCCCGGCCCGCCCTGAGGCCTTGGTAGGCTCGGCAGGATCTCCGCGGGGCTCCGGTCTCGTCCGTCAGCGCGTCAGCGCCGCATCCCGAGGCACCTCCATGACCTTCCCCGACAGCCCGGCGCCCGGCGTGTCCTACGTCATGCCCGTGCTCAACGAGGAGCGAGAGATCCGTGCCGCGGTCGAGAGCCTCGTCGACCAGGACTACGAGGGGCCGTTCGAGGTCCTCCTGGCCCTCGGCCCGAGCGTCGACGGCACCAACGAGGTCGTCGCGGCGATGTCGGCCGCGGATCCCCGCATCCGCACCCTGCCGAACCCGGTCGGCTCCACGCCGGCGGGCCTGAACGTGGCCATCCGCGCCAGCGTGCACCCGATCACGGTGCGGGTCGACGCGCATTCGGTGCTCCCGCGGGACTACACGCGGCTGGCCGTCGCCGCGCTGCGCCGCAGCGGCGCCGACAACGTGGGCGGCATCATGCTGGCGGAGGGGCGCACGCCCTTCGAGAAGGCCGTGGCCCGCGCGTACGGCAGCCGGGTCGGGCTCGGCGGCACGCCCCACCACGTCGGAGGTGCGGAGGGGCCGACCGAGACGGCCTACCTGGGCGTCTTCCTGCGCCACCGCCTCCTCGAGGTCGGACTGTTCGACGAGGGCGTCAAGCGCGGCCAGGACTGGGAGCTCAACCGCCGCCTCCGCGCCACCGGGGGCACCGTCTGGTTCACGCCCGAGCTCGTGGTGACGTACCGTCCGCGACCCAGCCTCCGCAAGCTCGCCCGGCAGTTCGTCGCCACGGGGCTGTGGCGGGGCGAGCTCGCGCGGCGGTTCCCCAAGGCCAACACGCTCCGCTACCTCGTGCCGCCCGCGATGGTGGTGGGCGTCGCCCTGGGCGTGCTGGCCGGCCTGGTGGGCCTCGTCGGCGCGCTGACGGGGACGGCGGCGGCCTGGGCGCTGCTCGGGCTCGTCGTGCCGGGTCTCTACGTCGCGTTCGTGGTGCTGGCCGCCGTCCTCGTGGCCCGGGGCGACGGTCTCCGCACGCGGCTGTGGTTTCTCGTAGTCTTGCCTTCCATCCACTTCGGCTGGGGGCTCGGCTTCGTGGCGGGGTTCCTCGACCTGACGGGGAACATCACCGCGCACACGGGAAGATAGCCTCACGCCATGACCGCGCTGCCCACGCGTCCCACGTCCATCGCCGAGCTGCGACGGGTGGCCCAGCCGCCCGAGGTCCGCAGCCGTGCCAACGCCGAGCACTGGACGGCCTCGCTCTACCTGCGCGACGTCTCGCCCTACCTCACGTGGTGGCTGCTCAAGACGAGCGTCACCGCGAACGGCGTCACCGGGCTCATGATCCTCACGGGCTGGGCCACCGCCGCGGCGCTGCTCGTGCCCGGCATCGGCGGCGCGATGCTCGCCCTCGTCCTCGGCCAGCTGCAGATGCTGGTCGACTGCTGCGACGGCGAGGTCGCCCGGTGGCGGGGGACGAGCTCACCGGCCGGGGTGTTCCTCGACAAGGTCGGGCACTACTCGACCGAGGCCCTCATTCCCGTGGCGCTCGGGCTCCGGGCGGCCGGCTGGCCGTTCGACGTGCCCGCCGACTGGCTCTGGACGACGCTCGGCACGGCGCTCGCGCTCGTCATCGTCCTCAACAAGGCCCTCAACGACATGGTGCACGTGGCCCGGGCCAACGCCGGCCTGACCCGCCTCGAGGACAAGCGCGGCGGCGCGACCGTCCCCAGCGGGCGCCTCCTGTCGCGGCTCCGCTCCGCCGCCCGCTTCGTCCCGTTCCACCGGCTCTACCACTCCGTCGAGCTGACGATGCTCGCCTTCGTCGCCGCCCTCGTGGGGCTGGTCGTCGGCGAGCCCCTCGCGGACCGCGTGCTCGTGTCGCTGCTGCTGCCGTTGTCCGTGGTCGCCCTCGTGGGCCACTTCGTGGCCATCATGGCGTCGAAGAGGGTCCGCTCCTGAGCGGCGAGGCGGCTGGCTCGACACCTCGGGTCGGGGTCGTCAGCCTGACCCAGGGCCGCCGGCCCGACGACCTGCGCCGCGGCCTCGAGAGCGTCCTCGCGCAGGTCGGCGTCGAGGTCGACGTCGTGTGCGTCGGGAACGGCGGGGGCCCCGGCCCCGTGCCCGAGGGCGTGTCGGTCCTGACGCTCCCCGAGAACGTCGGCATCCCCGCGGGTCGCAACCGCGGCGCCGAGCGCGTGTCGGGCGAGTGGGTGTTCTTCCTCGACGACGACGCGAGCATCCCCTCCCCGACGTTCCTCGCCGACGCGATCGAGCTGATGCGGCACGAGGGCGACGTGGGGCTCGTCCAGCCCCGGGTCGTCGACGCCTCCGGGGCCACCTCGCCCCGCCGCTGGATCCCGCGGCTGCGCAAGGGCGACCCTGCGGTGTCGAGCGACGTCTTCTCGGTCTGGGAGGGCGCCACGGTGATGCCTCGCCGGGTCTTCGACGCCTGCGGGGGCTGGGGCGAGCCCTACTTCTACGCCCACGAGGGCATCGAGCTCGCGTGGCGGGTCTGGGCGCAGGGCCTCCGGGTCCGCTACGAGGGCAGACTCGTGGCGCACCACCCCGCGATCGACCCTGCGCGCCACGCCGAGTACCACCGGCTCAACGCCCGCAACCGGGTGTGGCTCGCCAAGCGGAACCTGCCGTGGCCGCTCGTCCCCGTGTACGTCGGCAGCTGGACGGCGGTGCAGGTGCTGCGCTGGGCCTCGACGCCGGCCCGCCTCGGGGCCTGGTTCGGCGGCTGGGCCGAGGGCTGGCGCACGTCTCCCGGTGGCCGTCGGTCCATCGGTTGGGTAACGGTCCTGCGCATGTCCAGGTCCGGCCGACCGCCGGTGATCTAGCCTGGGACACCCCGGTGCGCGACGGTCGTCGGGGACATCAGCACCACAGGAGGACCCTCCGTGCCCTTGAAACGGGATCTCTCGCTCGCCAGGGGACTGGCCTCGCGTGCCTGGAAGTCGCGGCGTCAGCGCCGGCAGCTCGAGCGTCTCGGCGACGACCGCCGGCGCCCGGCGCCCGGGACGGTCCGCGTCGCCGTCTACTTCGCGGACACGGCGGTCAACATGTACCAGATCAGGCAGTGGTACGCGCCGCTGGCCCATCTCGCCGAGACCGTCCCCGTCGCCATCGTCGCGCGCTCGCCCGGCGCCATGCTCGCCCTCCTGGAGGAGTCGCCCGTCCCCGTCGTCTACGCCCGTCAGGTCGTCGACCTCGAGGACTTCGTCGGGTCGCAGCCCCTGGCCATGACCCTGTACGTGAACCAGAACGCCAAGAACTTCCAGATGATGCGCTACGGGCGCATGTGGCACGTCTTCGTCAACCACGGCGAGAGCGACAAGATGTACATGACCACGAACCAGTTCAAGGCGTACGACTACGCCTTCATCGCGGGCGACGCCGCCCGGGCACGGCTCGAGGCCGCCCTCTGGGACTACGACCTCGACCGTCGTGCCGTGCCCATCGGCCGGCCCCAGGCCGACCACGCTGCGGGGACGCCCCCGTTCGAGCCGGACGACCGCATCGTCGTGCTCTACGCCCCGACCTGGGAGGGCGATCGCCCGGCGGCCACCTACGGGTCCATCGCGACACACGGCGTCCGTCTGGCCGAGGCGCTGCTGGCGTCGGGGCGCCACCGGCTCGTCTACCGCCCGCACCCTCGCAGCGGGGTGGTCGACCGTGACTACCGGCGCGCTCACGAGGCCGTCGTGGCGGCGATCGAGGCCGCGAACGCGGCGGCGCCCGGAGCAGGCCACATCTACGACACCAGTCCGCAGCTCGGCTGGCAGCTCACGACGGCGGACGTCGCGATCACCGACGTCTCGGCGATGATCTACGACCGCCTCGCGACGGGCAGGCCCCTCCTCGTGACGAGGCCGGCGTCCGCCGAGGCCGACGTCGACGAACGAGGCTACCTCGGGGCCGCCGAGTGGCTCGAGGCCGCGGAGGCCGGCGACGTCGTCGACGTGGTGGACCGCGTCCGTGACGACCCGGAGGCTCGTCGACGCCTCGAGCACTGGGTCCGCCGGTACTTCGGCGACACGACTCCCGGCGCCGCCACGAGGCGGTTCGAGGAGGCGGTGCTGCGGCTCGTCGAGCGGAGGGACGACTTCGCCCGGCGCGCCGATGCGGCGGATATCGACGCATCGGACACCGAGTCCTCGGGCGGCGAGACCGCCTCCTAGGCTCGGTCCTCGGCCGAGGGCAGAGGCATGCAGCGCTCGTGGCCGTGGCATCCAGGCGTCTGGAATCTGGCACCGCATCGCTGAGGGGCGTATCCATGAGGCATGCCCGATCCCTCGTCTCCCGCCGCCCTGCTCTTCGGTGAACGTGTCCGCGGCGAGCGTCAGCGCCTCGGGCTCAGCCAGGACGAGGTCGCCCACCTCGCGGGGATGAACGTGTCGAACTACGGCAAGATCGAGCGCGGCGTCGGCAACCCCGTCCTCCACACGATCGTGCGACTCGCGGCGGTGCTCGGCGTGGACCCGGCCGTGCTGGTCGGCGGCATGTCGGGCGACCACCTGCCGCCCGTGCTCGAGGCCTTCTCGGCTGCGGACTACGTGGCGGAGCGTCGCGCCCGCGCCGTCAGAAGCTGAACCGCCAGAGGTACTCCTCCCGGGACGGCCGGAACCACCGCACGACCGCGATCGAGCTCGCCACGAGCTCGGGGCCGATGACGCTCAGGGCCAGGGACTGCCCGGGGGCCAGGGTGCCGGTGCTCACGGGCACCAGGAGGCCGGAGCCGAGCAGGGTGACCCTCAGGGACGACACGGTCTCGCTGCCGTCGTTGACGAGGCGGACGATCCGCGGCCCGCGCGAGCGGTCGAGGCGGAAGGGGACGTTGTAGGCGGTGGGAGCTGTCACAGTCATGCCGTGACGGTAGGTCGGACCCCCGACCCTTCCCGCTCCGACCTGTGGACTGCTCCCTGTCGGGGGAGGAACGACCTCCCGCCGCACGACGACGCCGCGGCGGTCCGTCGGGCCGGCAGGTGCGTCAGGCGCCGAGCTCGACCGGGAAGGAGGCGGGAGCCGGTCCGAACGCGTCCCTCGCGCTCGCGACGACCTTGCGCCCCAGCAGGTGGTTTCCGGTGCCGCCGACGACCGCGCCGATCCCGAACGGGACGGCCCTGCCGAGGACCGTGGCGGTCTGCGACGCGGCGAAGCGCCGGACGAAGTGCTTGCGGACGGTGTCGGTCAGCCCGCTGATGGCCGTCTTGGGGAGCTTCTGCGTGACCAGCTCGCCCCAGAACGCGCTGCGGGCAGGGGCCGTGCCCAGCGCCTCCCCGGCGAACTGCCGGACGAGGGTGGCGCCGGGGGCGCCCATCATCATCGTCATGACGAGTGCCCGGGCGCGTTCCGGGTCGGTGACGGCGATGCCGTGCACCTCGGTGACGGACTGGGCGAACAGGGCGCTCGCCTCGAGGAACCCCGCGGTCTCCACCCCGGAGAGGGCGAGGGAGATGCCCCAGCCGACGCCGGGGATGACCGCGCTCGCCCCGACGGCCGCCCCGCCGGACGTGACGGCCGTCAGGTACTCGCGCTCGAGGATGCGGATGAGCTTGGCCGGGTCGGCCTTGCGGTGGCGGCGCCGCAGGGCCGCGACGTGCTTGACGACCACGGGCCGCTGGACGGCGAGGAGGCGGTCGAGACGACGCAGCCACGCCGAGTCGACGACCTGGCCGTCCTGCGACGCGGCCCGGTACGGCTCGGGAGACCCGGTGGCGGGATCGATGCGGACGATGTCGTCCTCGGCGGGACGGGGCAAGACGTGGCGATCGGGCATCACCGGATGCTACGCCGCGGGCCGGGGAGGATGATCGGAGGAGTAGCGGGCCAGGGCCTCGTCGAGCGGGCCGTCGAACACCAGCTCGCCCTTGTCGAGGTAGAGGCCCCGGGCGCAGAAGCGCTTGAGGTCGCGCTCGTTGTGCGACACGAGGAACAGCGTGCGGCCGTCGGCCAGCATCTGCTCGATCCGCCCGTAGCACTTCTCGCGGAACGCCTTGTCGCCCACCGCGAGGACCTCGTCGACGAGGATGACGGGCTCCTCGAGCCGGGAGATGACGGCGAACGCGATCCGGACCTTCATGCCGCTCGAGAGGTGCTTGTAGGGGGTGTCGACGAACGCGGCGATCTCGGCGAAGTCGATGATCTCGTCGAAGCGCTCGTCGATCTCGTCCCGGCGCATGCCGTGCAGGCCCGCTGTCAGGTACACGTTCTCGCGCACGGTGAGGTCGGCGACGAAGCCGCCGGTGATCTCGATGAGGGGGGCGACGCCTCCCGAGACCGAGACGGACCCCGTGTCGGGGAGGATGACCTCGGCCACGAGCTTGAGCAGCGTCGACTTGCCCTGCCCGTTGCGGCCCACGACCCCGATCGCCTCGCCCGCACGGACGTCGAACGAGACGTCGCGCAGGGCCCAGAACTCGCCGGGGCGGGACCGCCGGCTCGAGTCGGAGAAGAGGTCCTTGAAGGAGCGGCGTCCGCGGCGGTTGCGGCGGAACCGGATGCCGACGCCCTCGACGCGGATCACGGGCTGGTCGCCGGTGGGGGGAGTCATCAGATCTCCTTCAGCACGGCGCGCTCGCTGGCCCGGAACACCGTGAGGCCGACGGCGAGGAGGAGCAGGCACATGCCGCCTCCGACGAGGACCTCGAGCAGGTCGAGCTGCTCGGGGAAGAACGCGGACCGGTAGAGGCCGAAGATCCCGCTCAGCGGGTTGAAGGCCGCGAGGAGGTGCAGGCTCTCGGGCAGGTCGCGGGTGCCGTAGATGATCGGGGACGCGTAGAAGAGGAACCGGAGGGCGAGCTTGGTCGCGCGTTCGAGGTCGCGGAAGAACACGACCAGGGGGGCGACGATCAGCCCCACTCCGGCGACGAGCACGGTCTGCATGACCATGGCGAGGGGCAGGAACACCACCTGCCAGTGCAGCTCGGCTCGGCCGAGGACCGCGAACAGGGCGAGCACCGGCAGGCTCAGGGCGAACTCGATCCCCTTCGAGCCGACCAGGCGGAACACCCAGATCGTCCGGGGGATCTTCGTCGACCGCACCAGCTTCGCCTCGCGGATGAACGCCCGGGTGCTGTCGGAGACCGCTCCGTTGAACCACATCCACGGGAGGAGCCCGCTCAGCAGGAAGACGATGTACGGGTCTTCGCCGACCGATCGCTGGAAGACCACCTGGAAGACGAAGAAGTAGATCCCCGCCATCACCAGCGGATCGAGGATCGACCAGACGTAGCCGAGCGCGGACGTCGAGTACCGGACCTTGAGGTCGCGGCTGGTCAGCAGCCACAGCGTCTGGCGGTAGCGGGAGGCCCCGGTGCGCCGGGGACGATCGGCCAGGGCTGTGCTCACGGGTGTCCTCGGTCTCGGGGGACATCCCGGCCGACGGGGCGGGCCCCGGTCACACGAAGAGGTTCGCGCGCTCCAGGTCCTCGGCGAAGTCGACCTCGACGGCGTAGAGGTCGGAGATGTCCACGGGCTCAAAGAGTAGCCCGTTCTGCTCGATGGCCAGTTCGATGCCGCGCTCGAAGTAGTCCTGCGCGTCGACCTTGGCGAGCTGGCGCATGAGGACGGCCTTGTCGGCCTTGGCGACGAAGTTGATGCCGACCGCCTCGCCCAGGCCGCCCACGACCTGCTTCGACAGCTGCGCGATGTAGCCCTCGGCGGTGGTCGTGTACTTGACCTCTTCGTCGGAGACCTTCGAGGTGTTGACGGCGACGAACGACTGCTCGTCGCGGACCTGACGCGCGGCACGGCGCAGCGCCTCGGGGTCGAACACGACGTCGCCGTTCATCCAGAGGACGCCGCCCGACGTGCTGGCACGCAGCGCGCGCAGCAGGCTCTTCGAGGTGTTCGTCTGGTCGTACTGCTCGTTGTAGACGAAGGAGGCGGTGGGGAACGCCTCGACGATGTGCTCGAACTTGTAGCCGACGACGACGGTGATGCGGGCGTCGGGCCCGAACGCCGACCGGATGTTGTCGAACTGCTGCTGCATGATGGTGCGGCCGTCGCTCAGCTCGGTGAGCGCCTTGGGCAGCGAACGACCGAGGCGGCTGCCGAGGCCGGCGGCCAGGATCACGATCTGGGGGGCGGTGCTGTCTGTCTTGCTCACGTCTGTCTCCTCGTGGGGCTGACTGTCTGCCTGTCGTTCCGTGCCGGCCGGTGGTGAGGGCCGTCACGGTGCGCCGCCTGGACCTCGGATCGGAGATCCGTGGGGCGGGCCCCGGGTCTGGACAGGTGTCGGTCGTGCTTCTGGGTCGTGCCCCGGGAGGTGCGGTCGGGCGCCTTCTGTGGCGCCCCTCCGTCTGGTGTTCGGGCGGCGTTCACCCTCGGGACTCGATGTGGACACGTCGTCGTGCTCGCCCAGACTACCGCGAGCGGTCGCTCAGCGGCAGGTGCTGGTCGAGGTCGTGTCCCTTTCGTGATCGTCCTCAGGGCGGGCGTGCCGGGCTCGCTCGCTTGGTACGGTGGTGCGATGGCTTCCGCGCGCGACGACCAGGAGGGTGCCCTGCACCCCGACGAGGCGACGCGCAGCGGCGGGGACGTGCTTCACCGGGGGGATCAGATGGACGACGAGGCGACGCCGACGGACGCACCGGAGGGGGTGGCGACGGTCGACGAGCCCGGCCAGGGCGCGACGGGCCAGCGAGAGCAGCCGGGACGCGAGCGGACCCCCTCCCGAGGAGGCGCGTCTCCCGCCCCGAGGGGCCCTCGGACCACGTCGGCCGGCCGCAAGCCCGCCTCGACCCGGACTGCTGCCGACCGGTCGGCAGCCGCCAAGAAGGCTGCCGCGACGCGGGCCGCGAACGCACGCGCCCGGGCGGCGGCCGCTGCCGCTGCGGCGGCCGAGGAAGCTGCCGCCGCCGAGGTCGCCGCCCAGGAGGCGGCCGTCGCCGAGGAGGCCGTGGCCGAGCTCGACGTCGTGCCCCCCGCCGAGGAGCAGGCCGTGGTCGAGTCCGACGACGACGACGAGAGCGTGCCGGGCGACGCCGTCGCCCTGCCGGCTGACGCCGATGGCCCGCCCGACGACGCGGAGCCCGTCCAGGACGACGACGACGTCGTCGCACTGGCGACCGCGCCCGACGAGCTGGCGGTCGAGACGGACGACGAGTCCGCGTCGGTCGACGCGGGCACGGACGACGACGAGCTGCCGGCCGTGGTCACGGACGACGCGACGGGCCCCCACGTGGCGACCGCGCCTCCTGCCGACGACGGGGAGCGCCCCGTGGTCCTCTCGATCAAGGGGATCGCGAAGAGGTACGGCAGCACGGTCGCCGTCGAGGGCGTCGACCTCGAGGTCCGGGCCGGCTCGTTCTACGGCATCGTCGGCCCCAACGGCGCGGGCAAGACGACCACCCTGTCGATCGTCACCGGGCTCCTGCGACCCGACGCGGGCACCGTCTCGGTGCTCGGCTCCGACGTGTGGGACGACCCTGCGGCCGCCAAGCGCGCCCTCGGCGTGCTGCCCGACCGCCTCCGGCTCTTCGACCGCCTCACGGGCGCCCAGCTCCTCTACTACTCCGCGACCCTCCGGGGGCTCGACGGGGCCACGGCCCGCAAGCGCTCGGCGGACCTGGCGGCCGCCTTCGGGCTGCAGGACGCGCTCGGCCGTCTCGTCGCCGACTACTCGGTCGGCATGACGAAGAAGATCGCCCTCGCGGCGGCCGTCATCCACTCGCCCCGCGTGCTCGTGCTGGACGAGCCGTTCGAGTCGGTCGACCCGGTGTCGGCGGCCACGGTGACGGACGTGCTCCAGCGCTACGTCGCCGGCGGCGGCACGGTGCTGCTGTCGAGCCACAGCATGGACCTCGTCGAGCGCATCTGCGACAGCGTCGCGGTGATCGTCGACGGCCACGTCCTCGCGAGCGGGACGGTCGACGAGGTCAGGGCCGGCCGTTCGCTCGAGCAGACGTTCGTCGAGCTGGCCGGCGGCCGAGCCGTCACGGAGGGCATGGAATGGTTGCAGAGCTTCTCCGACTGAGGCTCCAGACGATCGCGAACACCGTCCGGCACGAGCCGCGCCGGCTGCTCGTCACGGTCGTGTCGGTCCTCCTCGTCCTCGGCGCCTCCTTCGCCGTGTCCGCCCTCGCGGGCTCGCTGCGCGACGATCCGCTCAGCGACGTCCGCGCGCTCGTCGTCGGTGCCGGGGCGCTCGTCGTCGTCGCCTACAGCGTGCTGCCGTTCGCGCGGGTCCGTCCGCCGTGGAGCGACCCCCGCCGCCTGGCCGTCCTGGGCGTGCCCGAGGGGTCGGCCGCGGTCGGCCTGGCCCTCGGCGGTGCCGTCGGCCTGCCCGTGCTCGCCCTCGTCGCCGTCGCTCCCGGCTACGTGCGCTCGTGGGGCGAGGGGCAGGGCATCGCGTCGCTCGCCGTCCTGGCCGTCGTCCTCGCCGGCGCCACGGCCTACCTCGCGTCCCTGGTGGCGGCGACGATCAACAGCGTCGTCCTCACCACCCGCCGGGCTCGCCAGTTCCTCGTCGCGGGGGGCGTGGTGGTCGCGGTGCTGCTCGTGCCTCTCGTCATCGACCTGGTCCGTGCCACCCTCCCCGGCGGCAGGACGAGCGGGGTCGTCGCCGACGTGCTCGCCTGGACCCCGTTCGGCGCCGCCCTCGCCCTCCCGGGGCACGCGGCCGTCGGCGAGACGGGTCGGGTCGTCGCGGACCTCGTGGTCGCAGTCGTCACCCTCGTCGGCCTCTGGCTCGCGTGGCGGGCGCTCGTGGCCCGCGCGTTCGTCGACCAGCCCGAGCCGGACGTCGCGGACGACGCGGCCGGCCTCGGCTGGTTCGAGTTCGTCCGGGCGAGCCCGACCGGTGCCGTCGCGGGCCGGAGCCTGACCTACTGGATGAGGGACGCGCGCTACCGCATGTCCCTCGTCATCATCCCGATCCTGCCGCTGCTCGTCGTCCCGCTCGGCATCGCGGGGATCAGCTGGCACTGGCTCGCGCTCGTGCCGGTGCCGCTCATGTGCCTCATCCTCGGGTTCCTGCCGCACAACGACGTCGCGTACGACAGCACCGCCCTGTGGCTGCACGTCGCGGCCGGCACGGGGGGCCTCGCGGACCGCGTGGGCCGCCTCGCGCCTCCTCTGCTCATCGGGGTGCCGCTCGTCGTGCTCGGCTCGCTCGTCGCCACGTGGCTCTTCGGCGACCGGGGCGCCCTGCTGCCCGAGATCGGGGTGTCCGCCGGGTTGCTGCTGAGCGGCCTGGGGCTGTCGAGCGTCGTCTCGGCCGCGATGCCCTACGCGGCGGTGCGTCCGCACGACGACCCGTTCCAGCAGCCCCAGGCACACGGCAGCGCCTCGGTGACGGCCCAGGTCACGATGATCGGAGGGGCTGTCCTCGCGACGTCCCCGTCGCTCTGGTTCGCCGGCCGCTACCTGCTGCAGGGGCAGCAGGACGCCGACATGTGGTCGTTCGTCACGGGGCTCGCCGCGGGCGTCGTCGTGCTCGTCGTCGGCGTCGCGATCGGCTCGCGCACGTTCACCCGTCGTGCGCCCGAGCTGCTCGCCTTCACCCTGCGCAGCTGACGTACGATGGTCGCCATGAGCGACACACAGACCGGCGGCGGACTCGACGTCCTTGATCGCGAGCTCGAGAAGCTCCTCACCGAGGACGCCGTCGACCCCGGCGACCACGAGCGCTTCTCGCACTACGTGAAGAAGGACAAGATCATGGAGTCCGCGCTGAGCGGCAAGCCCGTCAAGGCGCTCTGCGGCAAGAAGTGGACGCCGGGGCGCGACCCCGAGAAGTTCCCCGTGTGCCCGACCTGCAAAGAAGTCTACGAGAAGATGAAGTCCGAGTAGGTCCCGTCCGTCACCCGGCAGGCGCCGCTCACTCGTAGACCGTCGGCAGCACGGGGTCGCCCCGGCCGAGCCGGAACGCGCTCGGCGGCAGCTCGTCGACGGCGGCCTGACGGTGGTCCCGCGCACGCTGCACGCCCTGCGGCCCGGTCCAGCGGTCGTCGACGACGCCGTCGGTGACGAGCGACACGAGCAGCGGTCGCTCCTC
Organism: Frigoribacterium sp. CFBP 13729; assembly: GCF_014841875.1. Taxonomy (NCBI): domain Bacteria; kingdom Bacillati; phylum Actinomycetota; class Actinomycetes; order Micrococcales; family Microbacteriaceae; genus Frigoribacterium; species Frigoribacterium sp. CFBP 13729. Next base: position 590,836 of record NZ_JACYUR010000002.1, read on the forward strand.
GCCCTCGCCCGGGCCCCCCTCACCGATGCGCACGAGCTCGGTCGTCGCGACGCCGTCGACGAGCACGCGCACCGGTGCCTTGCGGCCGCCGATGGTCGCCTTGTCGGCGGACTTCTTCGCCACCGACACCCACTCGCCGTCGGCGCCCTGACGGGCGACCAGCTTGAAGACCATCCCGGCCGCCGGGTGGCCCGAGCCCGACACGACGGACGTGCCGACGCCGTAGCTGTCGACCGGCGCCGCGCGCAGCGCCGCGATCGTGTACTCGTCGAGGTCGTTCGTCACGGTGATCTTCGTGCCCGTGGCGCCGAGGCCGTCGAGCTGCGCGCGCACCTGCGACACCAGCGCAGGGAGGTCGCCGCTGTCGATGCGGACGGCGCCGAGGCCCGTGCCGGCGACCTCGACGGCCGTGCGCACCGCCTCCGGGATGTCGTAGGTGTCGACGAGCAGCGTCGTGCCGGGCCCGAGGCTCGCGACCTGCGCCTCGAACGCCTCGCGCTCTGTGTCGTGCAGGAGGGTGAAGGCGTGCGCGGCGGTGCCCATCGTCGGGACGCCCCAGGTGCGCCCGGCCTCCAGGTTGCTCGTGGCGACGAAGCCCGCGACGTAGGCGGCCCGTGCCGCCGCCACGGCGCTGCGCTCGCCGGTGCGCCGCGAGCCCATCTCGGCGAGCGGCCGGCCGTCGGCCGCCGAGACCATCCGTGCCGCGGCGCTCGCGACGGCGGAGTCGTAGTTGAAGACGCTGAGGGCGAGCGTCTCGAGCAGCACGCCCTCGGCGAAGGTCGACTCGACGACGAGGAGGGGCGAGCCCGGCAGGTACACCTCGCCCTCGGCGTAGCCGCGGATGTCGCCCGAGAAGCGGTAGTCGGCGAGCCAGTCGACGGTGCGGTCGTCGACGATGCGGCCGTCCCGCAGCCAGGCGAGCTCGGCGTCGCCGAACCGGAACTGCGTCAGCTCGGCGAGGAAGCGCCCGGTGCCGGCCACGAGGCCGTAGCGGCGACCCTGGGGGAGGCGGCGGGCGAAGAGCTCGAACACGCATCGTCGGTCGGCGGTGCCGGCCTTGAGGGCCGCCTCCACCATCGTGAACTCGTAGCGGTCGGTCAGCAGGGCACTGGTCACCCCTCCACCCTAGGCGGGGGGAGGGGGCCGGGACCAGGGCGCCCGGCTGCGGCGCGCCTCCGTCCGGGTAGGCTCGACGACCGTGACGCACGCACCCATCGGAGTCTTCGACAGCGGCGTGGGCGGGCTGACCGTCTCGCGGGCGATCATCGACCAGCTGCCGCGCGAGTCCGTGCTCTACGTCGGCGACACCGCCCACTCGCCCTACGGCCCGAAGCCCATCGCCGAGGTGCGCGAGTACGCGCTCGCCGTCATGGACGACCTCGTCGCCCAGGGGGTGAAGCTGCTCGTGATCGCCTGCAACACCGCCTCGGCAGCGGTCCTCCGCGACGCGCGCGAGCGGTACACGACGGGCGCCGGGATCCCGGTCGTCGAGGTCATCCAGCCCGCGGTCCGCTCCGCCGTGGGCCAGACGCGGAACAAGCGCATCGGGGTCGTCGGCACCGAGGGCACCGTCCGCTCGCGCGCCTACGAGGACGCCTTCGCCGCGGCCGCCGACCTGCAGCTCTTCACGCAGGCGTGCCCGCGGTTCGTCGAGTTCGTCGAGGCGGGCGACACCTCGAGCCCCGAGCTGCGCGAGGTCGCCGCGGGCTACCTCGCACCGCTCCGCGAGGCCGGGGTCGACACGCTCGTGCTCGGCTGCACCCACTACCCGCTGATGTCGGCCGCGATCCAGTACGTGATGGGGCCGGAGGTGCGCCTCGTCTCGAGCGCGGACGAGACGGCCGCCGACGTCTACCGCACCCTCGTCGACCACGACCTCGAGGCGCCGGCCGGCAGCGTGCCCCGCTACGAGTTCGAGGCCACCGGCGCGGACGAGGCGTCGTTCCTGCGGCTCGCGAAGCGGTTCCTCGGGCCCGAGGTGTCGCGCGTCGGCCACCTCGAGACCGGCGCCATCGAGCTGCCGGGCGGGCTGCGCGCCGGCGGCCCGCGCGCCTGACCGCGCCGCCACGGCCTGACCGCCCCGCACCGCCCGCCCCGCACTGCGCGAGACCACGCAAGACCACACCAGACCGACCCGACCAGGGGAGACACCATGACCGAGACCACCACCGACCTCGTCCGCGCCGACGGCCGCCGCGCCGACCAGCTGCGACGCGTCACCATCGAGAAGGGCTGGAGCGCGCAGGCCGAGGGGAGCGCCCTGGTGTCGTTCGGCGACACGAAGGTGCTGTGCACCGCCTCCTTCACGAACGGCGTGCCGCGCTGGCTGGCCGGCAAGGGCAAGGGCTGGGTCACGGCCGAGTACGCGATGCTGCCGCGCGCCACCGGCTCGCGGAACGACCGCGAGAGCGTCAAGGGCAAGATCGGCGGACGCACCCACGAGATCTCCCGCCTGATCGGTCGCAGCCTGCGGGCCGTGGTCGACACGAAGGCCCTCGGCGAGAACACCATCGTGCTCGACTGCGACGTGCTCCAGGCGGACGGCGGCACGCGCACGGCGGCCATCACTGGCGCGTACGTCGCGCTCGCGCAGGCGATCGAGTGGGGCCGCGAGAAGAAGTTCATCGCCCAGAAGGCGACCCCGCTGACCGACAGCGTCGCCGCCGTCTCGGTCGGCATCGTCGACGGCGTCCCGCTGCTCGACCTCGCCTACGTCGAGGACGTCCGCGCCGAGACCGACATGAACGTCGTCGTCACGGGCTCCGGCCTGTTCGTCGAGGTGCAGGGCACGGCCGAGGGTGCGCCCTTCGACCGACGCGAGCTCGGCGAGCTGCTCGACCTCGCCGTCGCCGGCGGCGCCGACCTGACGACCCTCCAGAAGGAGGTGCTGGGCGCGTGACGCAGGTCGTCATCGCCACGCACAACCAGGGCAAGGTGCGGGAGCTGCGGCTGCTGCTCGCCGAGACCGCGCCGGGCGTCGAGCTGGTCGCCTACGACGGCCCGGAGCCCGTGGAGGACGGCGACACGTTCGCCGCGAACGCGCTGATCAAGGCACGCGCGGCGGCGGCCCACACCGGGCTGCCGGCGCTCGCCGACGACAGCGGCATCTCGGCCCACGCCCTCGGGGGCGCGCCCGGCATCCACTCGGCCCGCTACGCCGGCACCCGTGACGACGACGACAACATCGACCTGCTGCTGGCGAACCTGGTCGGCGTGCCCGACCGCTCGGCGTACTTCTCGTGCGCGGCGGCGCTCGTCGTGCCCGCGTCGGCGGACGGCACGGTCGCCGCCCGCGAGCTGGTGGAGCAGGGCGAGTGGCCGGGCGAGGTCCTGGAGGCGCGGGTCGGCACGGGCGGACACGGGTACGATCCCGTGTTCCGGCCCGAGGGCGAGACCCGCAGCGCGGCCGAGCTGACCCCGGACGAGAAGAACGCGGTCAGCCACCGGTCGCGGGCGTTCCGCGCCATCGCGCCGCACGTCGCGGCCCTCGCGGGCTGAGCGCCTCTGCTGTTGCCCGCGGGCTGGCTGAGCCTTCGCGGGCCCGACCGCGCGGGCAACTCAGGAAGCTCCTTGAAGGGGTTCCTGAACGCTGCAGCAGACAGGAACATCGGCACCTGATCCGCGAGGATCAGGACCGATCTTCCTGAATGAGGAGGGGGGTCAGGCCTGCGTCGGCGTCTGGCCGGTGGGGGAGTCGACGGCGGCGGAGCCGACCGCGGAGGCGTCGACCTCGGCGTCGGGGGTCGTGCCGTCGGCCTCGTGCTTCTTGGCCGTGTGCACGCCGTGGAAGTAGTGGATCGCGACGGGGATCAGCGTCGCGAGCACGGCGCCGAGCAGGATCAGGTCGATGTACGAGCTGACGAAGTCGGCGACGGGCGGGATGTGGCCGATGCCGAAGCCGAGCATGGTGACGCCGAAGCCCCAGAGGACCGCGCCGATGCCGTTGTAGAGCGAGTAGCGCCGGTAGCTCATGTGCCCGACGCCGGCCATGATCGGCGCGAAGGTGCGGACGACCGGCACGAAGCGGGCGATGATGACCGCGAGCGGGCCGAAGCGCTCGAAGAAGGCGTTCGTCCGGTTCACGTTCGCCTTGCTGAACAGCCCGCTCTCCTTCCGCTCGAAGATGCGCGGCCCGATCTTGTGGCCGATCAGGTAGCCGAGCTCGCCGCCGGCGAAGGCGGCGATCCCGATGAAGATCGCGATCAGCCAGATCGGCAGGCCGAGGGCACCGGGGTTCGTGGCCGCGAGGATGCCGGTGATGATGAGCAGGGTGTCGCCGGGGAACAGGAACCCGATCAGCAGCCCGGTCTCGGCGAAGACGAGCAGGCAGACGCCGAGCACGGCCCAGGGGCCGAACGCCGACAGGAGGTACTCGGGGTCCAGCCACGAGATGGTCGCCAGGGGCAGCATGGGTCTCTTTCTCGAGGTGCCGGGAGGCCCAGGCTACCCGTGCTGGCTGCGCAGGCTGCAGTGACCTTCGTCACCGGGACAGAGCCGGACCTTCGTGCGGGAGAAGGGACTTGAACCCTCACGCCCGAAGGCACAGGAACCTAAATCCTGCGTGTCTGCCAGTTTCACCACTCCCGCGGGCAGGACCGAGTGTACCGACGAGCACGAGCACGAGCACGAGCACGAGCACGAGGAGGCGCGGGCTCGGCGTCAGCGCAGCTCCCGCGGCACGTGCGGCGAGTACCGCGGCACGTAGCGCAGCAGGATGACCGCCCCGACGAGGCCGAGCACGCCCATCACCCCGCTCGCCAGCGAGATCGAGACGACGGCGGTCAGCCCGGAGATGAGCAGCGGTGCGGCCGCGCTGCCCGCGTCGCCCGTGAACCGCCAGGCACCGAGGAACGGCGCGGGGTCGGCCCGGTCGGCGAGGTCGGCGCCGAGGGTCATGAGGATGCCGCTGCCGATCCCGTTCGCGAGCGACATGAACATCGCCACGGCGACGAACCAGCCGACCCGGGCGTCGAGGTCGTGGGTGAGCGACAGGGCCAGGTACGAGATCGAGAGGCCGACCATCGAGGGCACGGCGCTCCAGAGGCGGCCCCAGCGGTCCATGATCTGGCCGCTCGTGTAGAAGAGCGCGAAGTCGACGGCGCCCGCGATGCCGATGATCAGCGCCGTCTGCGGCGCGCTGATCCCGATGCTCACGGCCCAGAGCGGCAGGATCACCTGGCGCCCGGCCCGCATCGCGCCGATCAGCGCGGCGCCGCTGCCCAGCTTGACGAGGACGCCGCGGTGGCGGGCGAGCGTGCGGAACAGTCCCTCCGCCTCCTTCGCGACCTTCTCCTCGCCGGGGGTCGGGGCGTCGACGGGGACGGCCGCCGCCGCCCGCCGTTCACGGAGCACCTCGGACGGGTCGCGCAGCACGAGCAGCACGACGGCCGCGCCGAGGCAGCCGGCGACGTGGATCCAGAACGCGGACTGCGTCGAGCCGGTGAGGTGGATGGTGCCGGCCGCGAGGAACGGCCCGACGAAGTAGCCGAGCCGGAAGACCCCGCCGAGGCTCGACAGCGCGCGTGCCCGGACCTCGACGGGCACGAAGCTCGTCATGAAGGCGTGCCGGGCCAGGGCGAACACGGCCGTCGAGAGGCCGATGAGCAGCACGCCCCCGGCCAGGACCCACTCGTTCGGCGCCCACACGCAGGTCAGCAGCCCGACGATGCTCACGAGCGCGGCGGAGATCATCGCGGTGCGCTCGCCGATGCGGGAGACGAGCCAGCCGCTCGGGACGTCGCCGATCAGCTCGCCCACCAGGATGAGCGCGGCGACGAAGGCCGCGAAGGGCAGGGTCGCCCCGAGGTCGCTGGCGACGACCGGGATGATCGGGATGATCGCCCCCTCGCCGATCGCGAACAACGCGGCGGGGAGGAAGGCCGACAGGGCGACGGACCGGAACGAGAAGGCGGGGGAGGGCGTCGACGTCATGGCACCGGCCACACTATGCCTGCCTCGGCCGGGGCCGACCCCCTCGACCCCGCCGGGCGCCGGCGCGGCTGCTTACACTTGACGGATGAAGATCCTCGCAGCGATGAGCGGCGGCGTCGACTCGGCGGTCGCCGCGGCCCGGGCGGTCGAGGCCGGCCACGACGTCGTCGGGGTGCACCTGGCCCTCAGCCGGATGCCCGGCACCCTCCGCACCGGCAGCCGCGGCTGCTGCACCATCGAGGACTCGATGGACGCCCAGCGTGCCGCCGACGTCATCGGCATCCCCTACTACGTGTGGGACTTCAGCGAGCGCTTCGCGCTCGACGTCGTCGACGACTTCGTGGCCGAGTACACCGCTGGTCGCACCCCGAACCCCTGCATGCGCTGCAACGAGCGCATCAAGTTCGCCGCCCTCCTCGAGAAGGCCCTCGCGCTCGGCTTCGACGCGGTGTGCACCGGGCACTACGCGACCATCGTCACCGACGACCAGGGCGAGCGAGAGCTGCACCGCGCCTCCGCGTGGGCCAAGGACCAGTCGTACGTGCTCGGCGTGCTCACCGCCGAGCAGCTGGCGCACTCGATGTTCCCGCTCGGGGCCACGCCCTCGAAGGCCGAGGTGCGGGCCGAGGCCGCCGCCCGTGGCCTCAGCGTCGCGGCGAAGCCCGACAGCCACGACATCTGCTTCATCCCCGACGGCGACACCCGCGGCTGGCTCGCGGAGCGCGTCGGCGCCGAGCAGGGCGACATCCTCGACCGCTCGGGCGAGACGATCGGCACGCACCAGGGCGCGCACGCGTTCACGGTCGGGCAGCGCAAGGGCCTGAACGTCGGCTTCCCGTCGGACGACGGCAAGCCCCGCTTCGTGCTCGAGGTGCGACCGGTCGACAACACGGTGGTGGTGGGGCCGAAGGAGGCGCTCGACATCGGCGAGATCGCCGGCGGCTCGTACACGTGGGCCGGCCGCGCGCCGGTCGACCCCACGACGGCGTTCGACTGCGACGTCCAGATCAGGGCCCACGCCGACCCCGTCCCCGCCGTCGCGCGGGTGTCGGTGGTCGAGGGTAGAACGGAGCTCGTGATCACTCCCCACGAGCCCCTCAGCGGCGTCGCCCCCGGGCAGACCGCCGTCGTCTACGTCGGCACCCGCGTGCTCGGCCAGTGCACGATCGACCGGACGGTCAGCGCCGTCCCGGTCCCCGCGCCGTGAGCGACGGGCCCGCGGACGACGGGTCCGTGCACGACGGGTCGGTGCACGACGGGCCCACGAGCGGCGAGCCCCCGGTCGCGGTCTTGCCGGACGCCGTCGTCCCCGACGTGACGCCCGACGACCTCGCCGCCGCCCGCGACGAGGTCGCACAGCTGACGTCGCGCGTCCTCGAGCTGCGCGACCAGTACTACGAGGGAAACGCCTCGACGGCGTCCGACTCCGACTACGACGCGCTCGTGCGGCGCCTCGCCGAGCTCGAGGGCGAGCACCCCGAGCTGCTCACGGCCGACAGCCCGACGCAGACCGTGGGCGGCCGGGCAGAGACGACGCAGTTCGCCCCCGTCGAGCACGCCGAGCGCATGCTCAGCCTCGACAACGTCTTCAGCGACGACGAGCTCGCCGAGTGGGCCGGCAAGGTCGAGCGCGACGCCGGCGCCGAGCGCGTCCGGTTCCTCTGCGAGCTCAAGATCGACGGGCTCGCCATCAACCTGCGCTACGAGCACGGCGTGCTCGTCACGGCCGCCACCCGCGGCGACGGCGTCGTCGGAGAAGACGTCACGGGCAACGTGCTCACCATGGGGACGATCCCCGAGCGTCTCGAGGGCAGCGGCCACCCTCCGATCGTCGAGGTGCGCGGCGAGATCTTCTTCCCGGTCGCCGAGTTCGACCAGCTGAACGCACGCCAGCGCGAGGCGGGCGAGCGTGTCTTCGCGAACCCGCGCAACGCCGCGGCAGGGTCGCTGCGCCAGAAGGCCGAGGGCAAGAGCCCGGAGAAGCGCGCCCTGATGGACGCCCGCCTCCGCAGCCTGCGGATGCTCGTGCACGGCATCGGCGCCTGGCCCGTCCGCGAGCTCGAGCGGGACACCGACGTCCACAGCCAGAGCGAGGTCTACGACCTGCTCGCCTCGTGGGGCCTGCCCATCTCGACCCACCACCGCGTCTACGACACGGTGCCCGAGGTGGCGGCGTTCATCCACGACTACGGCGTGCGCCGGTCGAGCGTCGAGCACCAGATCGACGGCATCGTCGTCAAGGTCGACGACCTCGCCCTGCACGACGAGCTCGGCGCCACCAGCCGGGCGCCGCGCTGGGCCACGGCGTTCAAGTACCCGCCCGAAGAGGTGAACACCGAGCTGCTCGACATCGTCGTGAGCGTGGGCCGCACCGGCCGGGCCACGCCCTTCGCTGTGATGCGCAAGGTCGAGGTCGCGGGCAGCGAGGTGCGCCAGGCGACCCTGCACAACCAGCAGGTCGTCAAGGCCAAGGGAGTGCTGATCGGCGACACCGTCGTGCTGCGCAAGGCCGGGGACGTCATCCCCGAGGTGCTCGGCCCGGTGGTGGAGCTGCGCGACGGCAGCGAGCGGGAGTTCGTCATGCCTACCGAGTGCCCCGAGTGCGGCACCACGCTGCGTCCGGCGAAGGAGGGCGACGTCGACCTCCGGTGCCCCAACGCCGAGAGCTGCCCCGCGCAGGTGCGCGGCCGCGTCGAGCACATCGCGTCGCGCGGGTCGCTCGACGTCGAGGGCCTCGGCGAGGTCGCGGCGGCCGCGCTGACGCAGCCCGTCGAGCCGTCGACGCCGCCGCTCCGCACCGAGGCGGGGCTGTTCGACCTGACGATGAGCGACATCTTCCCCGTGAGGGTCGTCGTGCGCGACTTCGAGACGGGCATGGAGAAGCTCGAGGCCGACGGGGTGCCCAAGCTCGTGACGCCGTTCCGGCGGCGCCGTGCGAAGAAGGACGGCCCCTTCGACCCCGACGCCACGGAGTTCGCCGGTGACGAGACGAGCGTGCCGTCGAAGACGGCGATCGAGATGCTCGCCAACCTCGAGGCCGCGAAGACGAGCCCGCTCTGGCGCATCCTCGTCGGCCTCAGCATCCGCCACGTCGGGCCGGTCGCCGCCCGCGCCCTCGCCGGCCACTTCGGCTCGCTCGACGCGATCCGAGCCGCGGCCCGCGACGACCTGGCCGCCGTCGACGGCGTGGGCGGCATCATCGCCGACGCCCTGCGCGACTGGTTCGAGGTCGACTGGCACGTCGAGATCGTCGACCGCTGGGCCGCGGCAGGCGTCCAGCTCACGACGCCCGACCACCCGGGCCCCGGCGCGGCCGTCGAGGCCGGGGGAGTGCTCTCCGGCCTGACCGTCGTCGCGACGGGCAGCCTCGAGGGCTTCAGCCGGGAGGGCGCGCAGGAGGCGATCCTCGCGGCCGGCGGCAAGGCCGGCAACAGCGTGAGCAAGAAGACCGACTTCGTGGCCGCCGGCCCCGGTGCCGGGTCGAAGCTCACGAAGGCGGAGCAGCTCGGCGTCCGCATCATCGACGCGGCGGAGTTCGCTGTCCTCCTTAAGGAGGGCCCATCGGGGTTGGCTGTCCCCGTTTCGGGGGACGAATCCCCAGCCGACTAACGAAATGCCTGGTCAGGCGGCACCTCGCGCTCGTACGATGAGGGCGCGCATCGACCAGGGCTGTAGGGGGTCGTGGCTCAGGTGCGCACGAGGGGGAAAGACCCGACGTGCTGTTCCTCGCCGCAGCCATCCTGTCCGCATCGATCCACCTCTCCGGGGTGGTCGTCGGTCCCGTCGAGCCTGCCGCCGGGCCCGGAGCAGCGGGTGCCGAGGCGCACACGGTGTCCCCGGTGCGCACGGGGTCTGAGATGCGAACGGGGTCCGAGACGTCGGCCCCCCAGGACCGAGCCGCGTCCGAGCACGCCACGTCCGCCGGCCGGGGGACTCCGCCTGCGCCCACGAGCCTGGCCGGGCCCGCCCGCTCGGCCCTCTCCGACGTCTGCGCGGGAGCCGTCCCCGCGTCCTGCCTCGACGACCTCGCGACGGCGAGCGAGGACGAGCTCGCCGGCCTGGCCGCCTCCCTGGACGCCTCCGGCGACGACACCGGTGCGCTCGTCGACGCGGTCGCCTCCGTCCGGACCGCCCCCGAGGTGGCGTCCTGGTGGGCAGGCCTCGACCCCTCGCGCCAGCTGACCCTCGTCGCTCGCGTGCCTGGTCTCGTCGGCAACCTCGAGGGCGTCCCGTACACGACCAGGGACGAGGCGAACCGGTTGTTCCTCGTCGCCGCGCGCTCCGCGATCGGCGAGCGTCGGGGCACCCAGGACGAACGGCGCGACGACGACGACCGCGCCGAGATGCTCGACCAGGTCGCCGCGGCGGTCGGGGGCCGCGCGGCCGGCGACGCGGAGCGGCACCTCGTCGTCCTCGACACGGTGCTGCCGGGCCGAGCGGCCGTCTCGGTCGGCGACCTCGACACGGCCGACGACGTCACCGTGCTCGTGCCGGGCATGTTCTTCACCGTCGGCAGCCAGCTCGTGGACTGGACGGACACGGCCGGCGAGCTGTACGACGAGCAGAGGTCGTGGACCTACCTCCTGGCACGGGCCGACGGCGAAGGCCTCGACCAGGTCGCCGTCGTGGCCTGGCTGGGCTACCGGACCCCCGACCTGACCAACGTCTACGGGCTCGACCTCGCCCGGGCCGGGGCCGACCGCCTCGAGGACGCGATCGCGGGGCTCGACGCGGCCCGCGCCTCCTCGCCTGCCCGGGTCACGGTCGTGGGCCACTCCTACGGATCGACGACGGCCACGCTCGCCCTGTCGTCCGGGACCGTGTCGGTCGACTCCCTCGTGCTGCTCGGCTCGCCCGGCAGCGTCGTCCCCACCGCGTCGATGCTCGACGTCGCCGGCGACGACGTCTACGCCGCGGCGGGCAGCTTCGACCCCGTGGCCGGCAGCGCGTACTTCGGCGCCGATCCCGGCACCGCCGGCTTCGGCGCCGTGCTGCTGCACACCGGGGGAGGCGCGGACGGCTACACGGGACGCGCCCTCGCCGCCGCCCTCGGCCACAACTCCTACCTGGTGCCCGGCACCGAGACCCTGCGGAGCACGGCCCTGATCGGCCTCGGCCGCGGCGACCTCGTCGACGGCGAGCCCGGCGACCCGCGACCGGTCGCCCCGGAGGCGCCGGACCTCTCGCTCGTGCGGCCCCAGGACCTGTACGTGCGCGACTGAGCCCGGCCGTGCCCCGCGGCGGCCAGCACGACGTCCCGGGCCTGCCGGGCCGGGTGCGGCCCCGTAAGATCGTCGGGTACCCCCAGCCGCGGTACCCCAGACGAACCACGTGACGGAGCAGCATGTCTGAAATCACGCGCGAACAGGTGGAGCACCTCGCAGGTCTCGCCCGCATCGCCCTCACCCCCGACGAGATCGAGACCATGACCCGGGAGCTCGGGCAGATCGTCGACAACGTCGCCAAGGTGTCCGAGGTCGCGACCGACGACGTCCCGGCGACCAGCCACCCGATCCCGCTGACGAACGTGTTCCGCGACGACGTCGTGGGCGAGACGCTCACGGTCGAGCAGGCGCTCTCGGGCGCGCCCGACCACGACGGCTCGCGGTTCCGCGTGACCGCCATCCTGGGAGAGGAGCAGTAGACGTGGCCGACGCCTCCTCGATCATCCGCCTCAGCGCGGACGACCTCAGCACCCGCCTCGCCTCGCGCGACGTGTCGTCCGTCGAGGTCGTGCAGGCGCACCTCGACCGCATCGCCGCCGTCGACGGCGACGTGCACGCGTTCCTGCACGTCAGCGACCAGGCCCTGGCGACGGCCGCCGACGTCGACCGCCGCCGCGCCGCGGGCGACGCGATGGGCCCCCTCGCGGGCGTGCCGATCGCCGTCAAGGACGTCCTCTGCACGATCGACATGCCGTCGACCTCGGGCAGCCGCATCCTCGAGGGCTGGGTGCCGCCGTACGACGCGACCGTCGTCGCCAAGCTGCGTGCCGCCGACCTCGTGCCCCTCGGCAAGACGAACATGGACGAGTTCGCGATGGGCTCGTCGACCGAGTTCTCCGCCTACGGCCCGACGCACAACCCGTGGTCGCTCGACCGCGTGCCCGGAGGTTCGGGCGGCGGCTCGGCCGCGGCCGTCGCCGCCTTCGAGGCGCCCCTGGCCCTCGGCAGCGACACCGGCGGGTCGATCCGCCAGCCGGGCGCTGTCACCGGCACGGTCGGCGTCAAGCCCACCTACGGCGGCGTCAGCCGCTACGGCGCCATCGCGCTGGCGAGCTCGCTCGACCAGGTCGGCCCCGTCAGCCGCACCGTGCTCGACTCGGCGCTGCTGCACGACGTCATCAAGGGCCACGACCGCCGAGACTCCACCTCGCTGCGCGACGAGTGGCCGTCGTTCGCCGACGCCGCCCGCCGCGGCCTCGCCGGCGGCGCCCTGCAGGGCGTGCGCGTCGGAGTCGTCCGCCAGCTCGCCGGCGAGGGCTTCCAGGCAGGCGTGAAGGCGCGCTTCGCCGAGGCGCTCGACCTGCTGACCGGCGCCGGCGCCGAGGTCGTCGAGATCGACGCCCCGAGCTTCGAGTACGCGATCAGCGCCTACTACCTGATCCTCCCCGCGGAGGCCTCGAGCAACCTCGCGAAGTTCGACTCCGTGCGCTTCGGCATGCGCGTCGTGCCCGAGGGTCGCGGCACCGTCGAGGACGTCATGGCCGCCACCCGCGAGGCCGGCTTCGGCCCCGAGGTGAAGCGCCGCATCATCCTCGGCACCTACGCGCTGAGCGCCGGCTACTACGACGCGTACTACGGCAGCGCCCAGAAGGTGCGCACGCTCGTGCAGCGCGACTTCGCGGCCGCGTTCGAGAAGGTCGACGTGCTCGTCTCGCCGTCGGCGCCGACCACGGCGTTCCCGCTCGGCGAGAAGCTCGACGACCCGCTGTCGATGTACCTGAACGACCTCACGACCATCCCCGCGAACCTCGCCGGCGTGCCCGGCATCACGGTGCCGATGGGGCTCGCCGACGAGGACGGCCTGCCGACGGGCCTGCAGTTCATGGCTCCCGCCCGCGAGGACGCCCGTCTCTACACCTACGGCGCCGCCGTCGAGCAGCTCCTCGAGCAGGGCTGGGGCCACACTCTCATCTCGCGTGCGCCTGACCTGAGCAGCACCGAGCAGACCGCCGCCACCGAGGGAGTCATCTGATGGCCAAGGCAGACCTGATGGACTACGACGAGGCGCTCGCCCGCTACGAGGTCGTCCTCGGCTTCGAGGTGCACGTCGAGCTCGGCACGAAGACCAAGATGTTCTCCGACGCGCCGAACTTCTTCGGCGGCGAGCCGAACACGAACGTGACGCCGGTCGACCTGGGGCTGCCGGGCTCGCTGCCGGTGGTCAACGAGCAGGCCGTGACGTACTCGATCAGCCTCGGCCTCGCCCTCGGCTGCTCGATCGCCGAGAGCTCGCGCTTCGCCCGGAAGAACTACTTCTACCCGGACAACCCCAAGAACTACCAGGTCAGCCAGTTCGACGAGCCGATCGCGTTCGAGGGCGAGGTCGAGGTCGAGCTGCCCGACGGCACCGTGTTCCACGTGCCGATCGAGCGGGCGCACATGGAGGAGGACGCCGGCAAGCTCACGCACGTCGGCGGCTCGACGGGTCGCATCCAGGGTGCCGAGTACTCGCTCGTCGACTACAACCGCGCGGGCATCCCGCTCGTCGAGATCGTCACGAAGCCGATCATCGGCGCGGGCGCCCTCGGCCCCGAGCTCGGCGCCGCGTACGTCTCGACCATCCGCGACATCGTCCGCAGCCTCGGCGTCAGCGAGGCGCGGATGGAGCGCGGCAACCTGCGCTGCGACGCCAACGTGTCGCTCCGTCCGCACGGCCAGGTGGAGCTGGGCACGCGCACCGAGACGAAGAACGTCAACTCGTTCCGCTCGGTCGAGCGCGCCGTCCGCCACGAGATCCAGCGCCAGGCGGCGATCCTCGCCGCGGGCGGGACGATCACCCAGGAGACGCGGCACTGGCACGAGGACACCGGGCGCACCTCCGCCGGGCGCCCGAAGAGCGACGCCGACGACTACCGGTACTTCCCCGAGCCCGACCTGCTGCCGGTCGTCCCGTCGCGCGAGCTCGTCGAGCAGCTCCGCCTGGCCCTGCCGGAGGCGCCGGTGGCCCTGCGTCGCCGTCTCAAGGCCGAGTGGGCCTTCGCCGACCAGGAGTTCCAGGACGTCGTCAACTCGGGCCTCCTGCAGGAGCTCGTCGACACCGTCGCCGCCGGCGCGTCGCCCCAGGCGGCCCGCAAGTGGTGGACCGGCGAGATCGCCCGCACCGCCAACGCGGCCGGCGTCGAGCCGTCGTCGCTCGTGTCGCCCCTGCACGTCAGCGAGCTGATCGCCCTCGTCGAGTCCGGCGAGCTGACCGACCGTCTCGCCCGTCAGGTGCTCGAGGGCGTCGTCGCCGGCGAGGGCTCGCCCGCCGAGGTCGTCGCCTCGCGCGGCCTCGCGGTCGTCTCGGACGACGGAGCGCTCATCGCCGCCATCGACGAGGCGCTCGCCCAGCAGCCCGACGTGCTGGCGAAGATCCGCGACGGCAAGGTCCAGGCGGCCGGCGCCGTCATCGGCGCCGTCATGAAGGCGATGAAGGGCCAGGCGGACGCCGCGCGCGTCCGCGAGCTCGTGCTCGAGAGGGCGCAGGCCTGACCACCCGCCTCGACGCCGCAGAGGCGGCCCGGTCACGATGACCGTGCCGCCTCTGCTCCGTACCGCCGCGCCGATGGGCCTCGCCCTCGCCGCGGCGGCGCTCGTCCTGGTGACCGCCATGCAGCTGCTGCCCGAGCGCGTGGCCGTGGTCCACCTCCGGGACGGGGCCACGGGGCTGGCGGCGAGCCGGTCCGACCTCGTGCTGATCGCCTCCTCGCTGCTCGTCGGCCTCGTACTGGCGTGGCTGGTCACGGCCGCCGCGCTCGCGTGGACGCCGGCCCGGCACCTGCTCGTTCCGCACGCCGCCCACTGGAAGGCGGCGCCCCGCCGCCGCGAGCTCCGCCTGCGCCTGGCTCGCTGGGCCGCCCGGGCCTTCGCGGCCGCGGTCTGGTTCGTGACGGCCCTCGTCGTCCTGGCGATCGCCGGGCAGGGCGGGGGACCGCTGTCGGCCTGGTGGCTGCCGCTCGTCGTGTCGGGTCTCTACGTCCTCGTCGTCCTCGGCGGTTTCGCCTGGGCCTTCGGGCTCGGCTTCCGACCGGACGAGTCCGCTGGCCCGACGGCTTCGGCGGCGGCGGCACGATCGGGTGCTGCCGCCTCGGCGGCGTCTCCGACACCCGCTCCGGCCCGGCGCGCCGACCCTGCGTCACGCCCCGCCGCGCCTGCCGACCGCCCCGGGGCCAGGGCAGGGCTCGGCTCCGTCGCGGGCCCCGCCGCGGCTCCCCGCGCGACCCGCCCGCCGCCGAGCACCGTGCCCGGGCGTCGACCGACGACGGGGCGCCCCGCCGGCGGCGAGCCCGACGGCAAGGGGCCGCCGCGCCCCTACCAGCCCCGACCCACCCGACCGACCCGAGGAGGACCGCCCCGTGGATGACGACCGCTACGGACAGGACGTGCTGAGCGGCGACTGGAAGCGCTCGTCGAGACCGGCGCCGACGCCCACCGACGCCGTCCGCGACCTCGTCGTCGAGGAGGCGCGCAGCGGCTTCACGGGAGCCGTCGTGCGGGTCGAGGCCGGCACCGTCGAGCTGGAGGACTGGAAGGGCCGCGTCCGCGCCTTCCCCCTCGGCGGGTCGTTCCTGATCGACGGCTCCCCGGTCGCGCTGCGCGTGCCCCGCGCGGCGCCCCAGGGGCGCGCACGGACGGCCTCGGGCTCGTTCGCGGTCGACGGGGCCCGGGCACGGGTCGCCCGCGAGAGCAGGATCTTCGTCGAGGGCCGGCACGACGCCGAGCTCGTCGAGAAGGTCTGGGGCGCCGACCTGCGGGTCGAGGGCGTCGTCGTCGAGTACCTCGAGGGCGTCGACCACCTGGCCGAGGTGCTCGCCGAGTTCCGGCCGACCGCGACCCGCCGCGTCGGCGTGCTGGTGGACCACCTGGTGGCGGGGTCGAAGGAGAGCAGGATCGCCGACTCGATCGCCCGCGGGCCGTCGGGCGCCCACGTGCTCGTCGTCGGCCACCCGTTCGTCGACGTCTGGCAGGCCGTGAAGCCGGGTCGCCTGGGTCTCGAGTCGTGGCCCACCGTGCCGCGCTCGGTCGAGTGGAAGCACGGCATCTGCGCGCACCTCGGCTGGCCCCACGACGACCAGGCCGACATCGCCGCCGCCTGGCAGCGGATCCTCGGCCGCGTGCGGACCTTCGGCGACCTCGAGCCCGCCCTGCTCGGCCGGGTCGAGCAGCTCATCGACTTCGTCACCGTCGACTGACCCGCCCTGCCCGCCCTGTCCTCATTCAGGAACATCTGTCCTGATCCGCGCGGGGAGGGGCGTGATCGTCCTGATCCGTGCACGGATCAGGACCGCGTGACGGCTCGTTCCTGATCCCTGGGATGTCGGAGGTGCGAATCGCCCGACGGCAGCGGCCCCCGACGGGCTCCGCGCCCTAGATTCGTCGCATGGCCGATTCGATCGAGGGGCAGGTGCGCGGCGCGGTCGACGCCTGGCTGCGCTGGCTGCCGCGCTGGCGGATCGGCACGGCCCGCGGGCGCACCCGGGTCTGCCGCACCTGCTTCGGCTCGCCGGTCTCCACCGCCGCGGGCCTCGACCACGACGTGCCGCACGCCGTCCAGCACGCGCTGCTCAACCGCCTCCGGCACATCGTCGACGCCGAGGTCGAGACCTACACGACCCGCAACCTGCCCCTGGTCGACCGCGAGCTGCGGCGTGCCGCGGCGGGCGAGCCCGACGGGTACCGGCCGGAGGCCGACCTCGCACCCGAGTTCGACGGCCTCGACGTCGACCCCGAGCCGGACCCGACCCAGCCGTTCCTGTTCACCCTGGCGGGCCTCGCCGCCGAGGACGCGCCTCCTGCAGGCCCGACCGACGAGGAGGCTGCGGCCGAGCCGGAGTTCACCGAGCAGGCCAAGCAGGCCCTCCGTCGGGAGCTCGCCCTCGCCGACGAGCACGCGCAGGCGGTCGGGACGGCCCTCTGCTTCGCCGTCGCCGGCCACCGGGAGCGAATCGCGGAGGCCCTGGCGCGCCTCGTCGAGCCTCAGGTCGACGACCTGCTCGCCGAGCTGTCGCGCACCCTGGAGCAGCCACGATGACGGCGCGCCGGTCTCCGTGGTGGGCCTTCGTGGCGGATCTCGTCCTCGTGGTGGCGTTCGTCCTGATCGGGCGCCGCAGCCACGACGAGGGGTCAGCGCTGGCCGGTGTCCTGACGACCCTGTGGCCGTTCGCCGCGGGGCTCGTCGTGGGCTGGGCCCTCGTGCTGGTGCGCGGACGCTCGCTCCCGGCCGTCGGCTCCGGCCTCGTCGTGTGGCCTGCCACGGTCGTCGTCGGCATGGTGCTCAGGGTGATCAGCGGCCAGGGCACGGCGGTGAGCTTCGTGATCGTCACCGTCGTCGTGCTCGGGATCTTCTTGCTCGGCTGGAGAGCACTCGTGAGGGTGCGGCGTCGTCGGGCCCGCGGCTCGCGCCGCTGAGCGACCTGGGGCTCCGAGGCGCCCGCTGCCGCTCGGGGCCGCTACTTGCGCTTGGCCGAGTTGTCGAGGCTCGGCTCGTCGGTGAGCACCAGGCCGGACGAGCTGTTGGAGGAGGTGGTCAGCTCGGCGAGCCACTCGCGGCTGATCGTCGGGACACGACCGCCCGAGTACTTGAAGTAGAGGGGGATGCCCGGGTCGAGCCAGATGCTGCTGCGGCCGTCGCCGACCTTCTGGGTGTCACGCCAAGAGAAGAAGAACGACTCGCGTCGTCGCAGCTTGGTGGCGATGACGATCTGCAGGTGCTCGAGCGTCCTGTCGTCGAACTCGATCTCGATGCTCGACGTGCCGTAGATCAGCGATCCCATGGTGTACCCGTTCGCTCCTGTCGTCCGTGCCGCACCGTGACTCGGACGAGCGGAGCGGTCTGTGCCAACCTACCGTGCGCCCCCGACACGGACACCCCGCGTCCGGTCGTGTCCCCGGGTGCGGGCGCGGGCGCAGTCGTGCACGATGTGCAGCGTCCGGGGCTGTCCCCAGCCGTCCCTGCCATGCTCGACGAGCCGATCCGAGCCCTCGCGGGCCACGAACCGACCCAGGGACCCATGACCTCCATCGCCGCCAGCCCGCTCCTCCTCGCTGCTCCCGCCGCCCCGACCGCCCCGACCGCCCCGACCGCCACCACCGCCTCCGGTGCACCCGGCTCGCTCACCGAGAGCGACGGCATCGTCGGCATCGCCTCCCGCGTCATCGACGCCGCCGGCGAGTGGGGCGTCGGTCTGCTCACGTTCGTCGAGACGGTGTTCCCGCCGATCCCCAGCGAGCTGATCCTGCCCCTGGCCGGTGCGCTGGCGGGCAGCGGCGACATGAACGTCGTCCTGCTCGTGGCCACGGCCACGCTCGGCGCCTACGTGGGCGCCCTGGTGCTCTACTGGCTGGGCGCGGTGCTCGGCCTCGAGCGCAGCATCCGATGGCTGTCGAAGCTGCCGCTCGTCGACCGCGAGGACTTCGACTCGGCGGCGGGCTGGTTCCACCGCCACGGCCGGTCGGCGGTCTTCTTCGGTCGCTTCATCCCCGGGGTGCGGAGCCTCATCTCGCTGCCCGCGGGCGCCGACCGGATGCCGCTCGTCACCTTCTCGCTCTTCACGATCATCGGCAGCGGCCTCTGGAACACGCTCCTGATCGGGCTGGGCGTGGCCCTCGGCACCCAGTACGAGCTGATCGACCGCTACGCGACGTATCTCGACTACGCCGTCTACGCGGCGATCGCCGGGGTCGTCCTGTGGCTCGTCGTCCGGGCGGTGCGGCGTCGCCGTGCGGCCGGGCGCTCGCAGGGCTGACCCCGCCGCGGGTCCACTCTGAGCGGATCTCCACGCTGCGTCCAGGCGGGCGCACCGGGTCGTCCGTACTGTCGGACACCCCGGGAGGCTCCCGGGACCACCGGAAGGAACGGCACACCATGGGATTCCTCGACAAGCTCCTCGGACGCGACGATCCGCAGGACGGCGCGACGCCGCGGCAGGGGCAGCAGCAGGCCCCTCAGCAGACCGGTCAGCGTCCCGGCGGCCGCACCGACGACGAGATCGCCGTCGAGCGCTACCGCTACCTGCTCCGCACCGCGCCGCCGGAGACCATCGAGCAGGTGCACGCCGAGGCGTTCGCGACCCTGACGCCCGAGCAGCGCCGCACGGTCTTCGACGAGCTCAGCCGCCAGTCGCCCCAGGGCGAGCAGCCCCGCGGTGACGACGCGGGCTCGCTGGCCCAGGCGGCCACCCGCTCCGAGCTGCGTCGTCCCGGCACCCTCGAGCAGACCCTGGGAGGCGGCCAGCAGGGCGCGCAGGCCGGTGCCGGCCAGGCACAGGGCCGGCAGGGCGGCGGCATGGGCATGGGCTCGATCATCGGCGGCTCGTTGCTCGGCACGGTCGCCGGCTACGTGATCGGCTCGGCCCTCGTCAGCTCGTTCCTGCCCGACGGCGGCGACGCCACGGCCGACGGCGGCGACGCGGGCGACGCCGGTGCTGACGGCGACGCCGGTGCCGACGGTGGCGCGGACGGCGGTGCGGGCGCCGACGCCGGCTCCGACCCGCAGCTGGCCGGCGACGCCACCGGCGGCGACCCGGGCGCGGCGGGCGACTTCGGGGGCGGCGACTTCGGCGGCGGATTCGGCGGCGGCGACTTCGGCGGGGGCGGCGGCTTCGGCGACTTCGACATCTGACCGGGACCCCTGGCCAGGACTACCGTCGACCACCCGCACCCCGACGACCCCGTCGCAGACCGTCTGAGGAGACCCATGAGCAAGCTCGACCCCACCATCTCTCGCATCGCCGTCGTGACGGGGGGCAGCGCGGGTCTCGGCCGGGCCGTGGTGCGCGAGCTCGCCGACCGCGGCTGGGACGTCGCCGTGCTCGCGCGCGGCCAGGAGGGGCTGGACGGCGCCGTCGCCGACGTCCGGGCGGCCGGTCGCCGCGCCCTGGGCGTCCCCACCGACGTCGCCGACCGGGAGCAGGTCGAGGCGGCCGCGACGCGCGTCGAGGACGAGCTCGGCGACATCGGCCTCTGGGTCAACTGCGCCATGGTCGGGGTGTTCGGCGAGTTCCTCGAGACCGACCCCGACGACTTCGAGCGGGCCACCCAGGTCAACTACTTCGGCTTCGTCAACGGCACCCGCGCGGCGCTGTCGCGCATGACGCCCCGCGACGCGGGCCACGTCATCCAGGTGGGCTCCGCGCTCGCGCACCGGGGCATCCCGCTGCAGGCCGCCTACTGCGCCTCGAAGCACGCCGTGCAGGGGTTCACCGAGTCGGTGACGACCGAGCTGATCCACAACCGGAGCCACGTCGTCATCTCGACCGTGGACATGCCGGCCCTCAACACGATCCAGTTCAACTGGGTCCGGTCGCGTCTCCCCGAGCACCCGAAGCCGGTGCCGCCGATCTTCCAGCCCGAGGTGGGCGCCCGGGCGATCGCCGACGTCGCGGACAAGCCGCGTCGCCGCTCGTGGATCGGCGAGCCGACCGTCATGACGGTGCTCGGCAACCGGTTCGTGGCCAACTGGCTCGACGTGTACCTCGCCAAGACCGGCTACAGCGGACAGCAGGCGCCCGAGAAGTCCGAGCCGATGTGGCCCGACAACCTGTACAGCCCGGTGGCGGGCGACCACGGCGCCCACGGCATCTTCGACGACCAGGCCCGCTCGACCAGCCCGCAGGTCTGGTACACGCGCAACCGTGGCGTCAGCTACGCGCTCGCCGCGGCGGGTGCCCTCGGCGCGGGTGCCGCCGTCGTGCGTGCCGTCGCCGGCAGCCGGCGCCGCCCGTGACGGCCGCCTTCGACGCCGTCGTCGTCGGCGCCGGCCCGAACGGCCTCTCGGCCGCCGTCGTGCTCGCGAGGGCAGGACTGCGAGTCCAGCTGCTCGAGCGCGCCGACACCATCGGCGGCGGCACCCGCACCGCCGAGCTGACCCTGCCGGGGTTCCGCCACGACATCTGCTCGGCGGTGCACCCCATGGCGATGGCCTCCGGCTTCTTCCGGCGGTGGGGGCTCCAGCAGCGGGTCGAGATGATCGTGCCCGAGGTCTCGTACGGGCACCCGCTCGACGGCGGCACGGCGGGCGTGGCGTACCGCGACCTCGAGCGGACCGCCGACGGCCTCGGCGTCGACGGCCCGACCTGGCACCGGATGTTCTCGCGGCTCGTCGACCTCGAGCCCGAGCTGTCGCAGTTCACCCTGTCGCCGATCCTCCAGGTGCCCCGCCACCTCGGCACGACCGTCGAGTTCGGCCTGCGGATCCTGCACCAGGCGGGCCCGTGGTGGGACGCCGGCCTCCGCACCGAGGAGGCGCGCGCGCTGCTGGCGGGCGTCATGGCCCACGCCATCCGCCCGATGCCGAGCCTCAGCGCGTCGGCTGCCGGCCTCGCCCTCGCGGTGCACGGCCACGGCTACGGGTGGGCGGTGCCGCGCGGCGGCAGCCAGGCGATCGCGGACGCGCTCGCCGACGACCTGGTGGCGCACGGCGGCGTGATCGAGACCGGCGTCGAGGTGACCGGCCTGCGACAGCTGGACGCGTCCGTGCGGCTGCTCGACGTGACCCCGAAGCAGCTGATCGCGATCGTCGGCGACGAGATGCCGGCCGGGTACCGACGCCGGCTGGAGCGGTTCCGGTACGGGGGAGGCGCCTCCAAGGTGGACTTCGCCCTCAGCGGCCCCGTGCCGTGGCAGGCCGAGGAGCTGCGGCGCACGCCGACCGTGCACCTCGGCGGCGACCGGGCAGCCGTCGCCCGGGCCGAGCACGACGTCGCCCGCGGCGTGCACCCCGCCGAGCCGTTCGTGCTCGCGGTGCAGGCGGGCGTCGTCGACGACACCCGCGCGCCCGCCGGGCAGCACGCCCTGTGGACCTACGCGCACGTGCCGAACGGCAGCACCGTCGACATGACCGAGGCGGTCACGCAGCAGATCGAGCGGTTCGCGCCCGGCTTCCGCGACCTCGTGCTCGCCTCCCGCGCCCACACGGCGTCCGACCTCGAGGAGCACGACCCGAACTACGTCGGCGGCGACATCGCGTCGGGCGCTCCCACGATGCGGCAGCTGATCGCGCGCCCGGTGGTGTCGACCGACCCGTGGCGTACCCCTGTCCCCGGCACCTACCTCGCGTCGTCGTCCGTGCCGCCCGGCCCCTCCGTGCACGGGATGGGCGGCGCCTACGCCGCCCTGAGCGCGTTGCGCCACGAGTTCGGCGTCGAGCACCTGCCCCGGCTGGGCCCCGACGGAGGGACGACGTGAGCCGCGACCAGAGATTCGTCGAGGCGTCGCCGCACGACGTCTTCGACGTGCTGAGCGACGGCTGGCTCTACCCGAGCTGGGTGGTGGGCGCCTCGCGCATCCGCGACGTCGAGCTCACCTGGCCGGCCGTCGGCGCGAGGATCCACCACTCGTTCGGCGTCTGGCCGCTCGTCGTCGACGACACCACGAGCGTGCTGGTGTGGCACCCGCCGCACCGGGCAGTCCTCCGCGCGAGGGGCTGGCCGCTGGGCGAGGCTCAAGTGACGCTCACCGTCAACGACCGCACCGGCGGCTGCCTCGTCGTGATGGAGGAGGAGGCGGTCACCGGGCCGGGCGCGCTCGTCCCCGACGCCGTGCTCGACCCTGCGCTCGGCGTCCGCAACCGCGAGACGCTCCGGCGCCTCGCCTGGCTGGCCGAGGGACGGCTGCGCGACCGGGTCTCGCCGAGCTAGAGCGGGGCCGTCTCCCCGTCGCGCGGCGCTCGCAGCTGGCGGAGTGCCGGCGCGTGGAGCGGCGTGGTCTCCCACCGGACGTCGGCGTCACCGCCCTTGAGGACGAGGTGCAGGCGGTGCGGCGTCTCGACGAACACCACGTCCACGTGCAGCGCGGCGGCCCGGCGGCCCGCGGTGACCGCGAGCGCGTCGGTGACGGTCCAGGCGCCGAGGACGACCTCGGCCTCGAGCACGTTCTCGCCCTCGTGCAGCAGCACGCGCCACGACGACCCGTCGCTCGCCAACTCGACGGACGTCAGCGACGGCTGCTCGCTCGACGACGTCGGCACGAAGGAGGCGGCGTGCAGCTCGGCGGCGCCGGCGTCGTCCTCGAGGGGCGCCAGCGCGAGCGCGGCCGTGCGGCGGGCCAGCGCGTCGTCGGCGGTCGGGTCGCCCGGGCCCTCGAAGGCAGGCAGGAGGTGCTGCCAGGCGAGGTCGAGCACGGCCTGCATGTCGACGGTCTGGCCGGTGAGCGCGAGCACGACGTCGTGCTCGGGCAGCACGACGCAGAACTGGCCGTAGGCGCCGTCCCCGCGCCAGCCGTGCCGGGCCATCCAGAACTGGAAGCCGTAGCCCTGGCTCCAGTCCGCGTTCGCCTCGTCGGGGTTCGCGACCTGCACCCGGGTCGCCTCGTCGACGTAGGAGGCGGGGAGCAGCTGCTTTCCACGCCACACGCCCCGCTGCAGCCACAGCTGGCCGAGCAGCGCCACGGCCTCGGTCTGCGCGTGCAGGCCGCTGAAGCCGATCTCGCGGCCGCTGTCGTCGCGCTGCCAGCTCGCCTGCCCGATCCCGAGCGGCTCGAACAGCCGCGGACGCAGGTAGTCGGTGAGCGACAGGCCGGAGGCGCGCTGAACGATCGCCGCGACCGCGTAGGTGCAGGGCTGGTTGTAGGCGAAGACCGAGCCGGGGTCGGCCTCCGGCGGCGTGAGGAGGAACCCGCGGACGAGGTCGGCCGGGTCGGCCTCGAGGGCGCGGCCGAGTGCCTCGGCCTGGTGGCCGCTCGACATCGCGAGCACGTCGCGGACGCGCATCGACCGGCTGCGCGGGTCGGTCACGTCGGCGTCGAGCTCGGGGAAGTGGCTGAGCACGGTGTCGTCGAGGCCGAGGAGGCCCTCGTCGACCGCGAAGGCGACGGCGGTCGAGGTGAAGCTCTTGCTCAGCGAGTAGAGCAGGTGGACCCGGTCGGCCGAGTACGGGGCCCACCAGCCCTGCGTCACCACGGAGCCGTGGCGCACGACCACGATGCCGTGCGGCTCGACGCCGGGCGTGGACTCGAGCCCGTCGAGGAAGGCCTCGACGCCGACGGCGTCGATCCCCTCGGCGGACGGCGTGCTGGTGGGCAGAGCGTCGATGGTCATGCCGTCGAGGCTAGCGCCGGCCGGTCGACGCCGGTCGGCGACGCCGCGGCAGCGGCTGGTCGGCCCGGGTCAGCGGTCGGCGAGCTCGTCCCGCACCTTGCGGCGCAGCACCTTGCCGATCAGC
Organism: Frigoribacterium sp. CFBP 13729; assembly: GCF_014841875.1. Lineage (NCBI taxonomy): Bacteria > Bacillati > Actinomycetota > Actinomycetes > Micrococcales > Microbacteriaceae > Frigoribacterium > Frigoribacterium sp. CFBP 13729. The sequence goes on from NZ_JACYUR010000002.1 coordinate 615,128, forward strand.
GACTTCGGCAGCTCGTCAACCACGACGATGCGACGGGGCACCTTGTAGGGCGTGAGGTGCTGCCGGGTGAAGGTGCGCAGCGCCTGCACGTCGACCTCGGCACCCGGGTGCAGCACGATGGCGGCCGCCACCTGCTCGCCGCCGGGGGAGGGGAGGCCGACCGCAGCGGCCTCGGCCACTCCCTCGTGACGCAGCAGCACCTCCTCGACCTCGGACGGGCTCACGTTGAAGCCGCCGGTGATGATGAGCTCCTTGATGCGGTCGACGATGCGGACGAAGCCGTCCGGGTCGATCGTGACGATGTCGCCGGTGCGGAACCAGTCGCCGTCGACGAAGACCTCACTCGATTCCTGCGGCTTCCTGTAGTAGCCGCTGAAGACCTGGGGACCGCGCACGATCAGCTCTCCGCTCTCGCCGGCGGGCACGTCGACGGTCGGGTCCTCCGGGTCGACGACGCGCACCTCGGTGCTCGAGAGGGGCAGGCCGACCGTGCCGGCGCGACGAGTCGGGCCGACGGGGTTGGCCATCAGCACGGGCGAGCACTCGGAGAGGCCGTAGCCCTCGACGAGCCAGCCGCCCGACTGCTCCTCCCAGGGCTCGACGACCTCGGCCGACAGGGGCATGGCCCCCGAGATCGCCACCTCGACGCCCTTCAGCGAGATGCCGGCGTCGTCGGCGGCCTTGCGGAGGCGCGTGTAGATGGGCGGGACCGCCGGCAGGAAGGTCGGCGGGCGCTTCTTCATCACCTTGAGCACGAGCGCCGGGTCGAAGGCCGGGAACAGCACCAGGCGGGCGCCCATGCTCATCGCGAAGGTGAGGCAGAGCGTCAGCCCGTAGGCGTGGAACATCGGCAGCACGGCGTACACGGTGCAGTCGCCCCGCGTGATGGTGGGCACCCAGGCCCGCGACTGCGCCGCGTTCGAGAGCAGGTTCGCGTGGGTCAGCTGCGCGCCCTTGGGCGTGCCGGTGGTGCCGCTCGTGTACTGGATGACCGCGAGGTCCGAGGTCTCGGGGCGAGGGTGCTTCGCCTTGATGCGGGACGAGCCGACGACCTTCTCCCACGGGACGGTGCCGCGCACGGTCGTGGTCAGGCGGTCGCGCGACTCGCGCGCCTTCTTGATCGGCAGGCGGAGGGCTGTGCGCGTCGCGAGGGGCATGCCGCGGGTGACGTCGATCGACACGATCGAGTCGACGGCGACGTCGGAGGGGAAGTCCTGCAGGGTCTCGACGACCTTGTCCCACGCGATGGCGATCTTCGCGCCGTGGTCCTCGAACTGGTGCCGCAGCTCACGCGGCGTGTAGAGCGGGTTGTGCTCGACGACGATCGCGCCGAGGCGCAGCACCGCGTAGAACGCCACCACGTGCTGGGGGCTGTTCGGCAGCACGAGGGCGACGGTGTCGCCGTGGCGGACGCCGAGCTTGCGCAGGCCCTCGGCCGCTCGGGAGACCTGGTCGACGAGCTCGGCGTACGTGGTGGTCGCGCCGAAGAACTCGAGCGCCACCGACTTCGGGTACTCGGCCGCCGTGCCCTCGACGATGTCGAGGAGGGAGCCCGTGACGGGCTCGATGTCGTGGGGGACGCCGGGAGCGTAGGAGGCCAGCCAGGGACGAGCGGTGTCGATGGTCACGCGCACCACTCTAGGCCGAGATGCGCACCCTCCGAGCTGGCTGTGCGCGCGTCGGGGAGGCCGGGCGTTCAGTGGAGCCGCGCTCCCGACAGCGCGACACGACACGACGAGAGGAACACCGTGATCAAGGTCTGGTTCATCACCGGGGCATCGAAGGGCTTCGGCCGCGAATGGGCGGAGGCGGCCCTCGAGCGAGGCGACAGCGTCGCCGGCACGGCCCGCGAGCTGGAGGCGGTGGACGCGCTCGTCGAGCAGTACCCCGACACGTTCCTGCCGATCCAGCTCGACGTCACCGACCGCGCCGCCGACGTGGCCGCCGTGCAGCAGGCCGCCGAGCACTTCGGCCGCCTCGACGTCGTCGTCAACAACGCCGGCTACGGCCACTTCGGCATGGTCGAGGAGATCACCGAGGAGGAGGCGCGCGGCCAGCTCGAGACGAACCTCTTCGGCGCCCTCTGGGTCACGCAGGCGGCCCTGCCGATCATGCGCGAGCAGGGCTCCGGCCACATCGTCCAGGTCTCGAGCATCGGCGGCATCAGCGCGTTCCCGACCGTCGGCATCTACCACGCGTCGAAGTGGGCGCTCGAGGGCATCAGCCAGTCGCTCTCGCAGGAGGTCGCCGGCTTCGGCATCTCGGTCACGCTCGTCGAGCCCGGCGGCTTCTCGACCGACTGGTCCGGCCCGTCCGCCTCGCGCAGCGACGAGAACGAGGCGTACGCCGAGGTCCGCGAGGCCGCGTCCAAGCGTCCCTCGGCCGCCGACCCCGGCGACCCTACGGCCACCCGCGCGGCGATCCTCAAGGTCGTCGACGCCGACGAGCCGCCGCTCCGCGTCTTCTTCGGCAAGGCGTCGCTGGGCATCGCAAAGAAGGACTATGAGTCGCGCCTCGCGCTCTGGGAGGAGTGGCAGCCCGTCGCCGAGGAGGCGCACGGCAACTGACGCCTGCCTGCCTGCTCTGCCCGCGCCTCCTCGTCTCGACACCGGGACGAGGAGGCGCGGTGCGTCCGGGCAGGACGGCCGGACCGCCTCGACCGGCCGCGACTGCCGCGACCGCCTCGACTGCCTCGACGTCGAGACTCCCGCGCTCGCCGAGGGCAGGCGCCCAGCCCCCGCGGCGCATGATCGGAGTATGCCCGCCCTGACCGAGCCGCTCCGCGCCCGCCTCCAGTACACCTTCAACGGCCAGTACACGGGCACGCCCGAGTGGGTCACCGACCTCGCGAAGGGCGACGACGAGGGCTTCTTCGCGCCGGGGTCGGCCGTCTGGGCCGTGCACGGCTCGAACACCGCCATCCTCGCCGGGGTCCGCGCCCTGCTCGTGCAGGCGCTGCACCCGGGGGCGCTCGCCGGGGTGCACGACCACTCCCGGTTCCGAGAGGACCCGCTCGGCCGCCTGGCCGGCACGATCCGCTGGATCTACACCGTGACCTACGGCAGCCAGGAGGCGGCGACCCACGCCTCCCGGTGGGTCAGCCGCCTGCACACGAAGGTCGTCGGCAGCTACGACGACCGGCACGGCGTCTCGCACGACTACGCGGCGAACGACCCCGAGCTGCTCAGCTGGGTGCACATGGCCTTCGCCGACTCGTTCCTCGCCGCGTACCTGGCGTGGGGCGAGGGGGAGGTGCCCGGCGGGCCCGACGCGTACGTGCGCGAGTGGGCGACCGCCGGCGAGCTGATGGGCGTCGTCGACCCGCCGCGCTCGGTCGCCGAGATGCAGGACCAGCTCATGGAGTTCGACCGCCGCGGGATCCTCGAGCGCACCGCCCGGACCGAGGAGGTGGTGGGCTTCATCACGCGGCCGCCGCTGTTCCCGGTGCTGCGCGTCGGCTACCCGGTGCTGTTCAACGGTGCCGTGGGCACCCTGCAGCCGCGGTTCCGCGAGCTGCTCGGCCTTCGCGCGCCGCACGTCGGGCCGGTCGACCTGCCGACCACCCGGCCCGCGGGCGTGATGCTCGGGGCGATCGGCCGCGTGCTCGGCGACAAGCCGGTCGCCGAGGAGCACTCGCTCGCGCGGCTCGAGCGGCTGCGGGGCGCCCAGGCGTAGCCGCCGCCGCTGCGGACCGGGGAGGATGGGAGCATGACCGATCCTGCCGACGCCGCCGCGCCTCCTGCGACCCGGCGGGCGGGAGGGCTGCGCTGGCTGCGCGACCTCGTCGTGATCGTGCTGATCGCGCTGCTGGTGTCGTGGGGCGTCCGGACGTTCCTCGTGAGGTCGTTCTCCATCCCGTCGGCGTCGATGGAGCAGACCCTGCTGATCGGCGACCGCATCCTCGTGAACGGGCTCGTGCCCGACGTGACGGACCTGCACCGGGGCGACGTCGTCGTCTTCGAGGACCCGGGCGGCTGGCTGACGGCAGGCGAGGGCGACGACCTCGTCAAGCGCGTGATCGGGCTGCCCGGCGACACCGTCTCGTGCTGCGACGCCGAGGGGCGCCTGCTGGTGAACGGTGAGCCGGTCGACGAGCCGTACCTGAACGTGCCCGAGGGGGACCCGGCGTCGCTCGCGCCGTTCGACGTCACCGTGCCCGACGGCGCACTCTGGGTGATGGGCGACAACCGCGAGCGCTCGGCCGACTCCCGGTCGCACGTGACCGGCCCCTACGAGGGCTTCGTGCCGCTCGACCACGTCGTCGGCCGCGCGACGGTCGTCTTCTGGCCGCTCGGCCGCTGGGCGGTGCTGTAGGGCCGAGGAGGCGCGGCGAGCGTCGCCCCCGGTCAGCGGGTCAGCGGGCCAGCCGGTCAGCGGCCGGCGATCAGGGCGTCGCGGACCTCGCGACGGAGGACCTTGCCGATCAGCGACCGGGGCAGCTCGTCGACGACGACGACGCGACGCGGCACCTTGTAGGCCGCGAGCTGCTCGCGGCAGTGGCCGCGCACCTCCTCGGGGTCGACCGTGCTGCCGGGCTCGACGACGATCGCGGCGACGACGTCCTCGCCGCCGCCGTCGCGGGGCAGGCCGACGACCGCGGCCTCCGCCACGCCGGCGACGCCGCGCACCGCCTCCTCGACCTCGGACGGGGCGACGTTGAAGCCGCCGGTGACGATCAGCTCCTTGATGCGGTCGACGATGGTGACGTAGCCGTCGGCGCTCATGCTGACGATGTCGCCGGTGCGGAACCAGCCGCCGGGCAGGAACGCCTCGGCCGTCTCGTCGGGGCGGTTCCAGTAGCCGCGGAACACCTGCGGGCCGCGGAGGATCAGCTCGCCGGCCGCGCCGGGGGCGACGGGGCGTTCGGGGTCGGGGTCGTCGCGGTCGACGACGCGCGCCTCGGTCGAGGGGAACGGCACGCCCACGGTGCCCGGGCGACGGGTCGGGCCCATCGGGTTGCCGAGGGCGACCGGCGACGTCTCGGTGAGGCCGAAGCCCTCGACGAGCATGCCGCCCGTGACGCGCTCCCAGGCGGTGACCGTCGACAGGGGGAGGTTCATCGCGCCCGAGATGGCGAAGCGCGCGCTGCGGAGGTCGACGCCGCGCTGCTCGGCGGCCTCGGCGAGGCGCTGGTAGATCGGCGGGACCGCGGGCAGGAAGGTCGGCGGGTGCTTCGCCGCGGCCTTGAGCACGAGGTCGACGTCGAACTTGGGGAACAGCACGAGCCGTGCCCCGATCCGCATCGCGAAGGTGAGGCAGAGCGTCAGGCCGTAGGCGTGGAAGAACGGCAGCACGCCGTACACCGTCTCCTCGCCCTCGACGGCGCCCTGCACCCAGGCGCGTCCCTGCTCGGCGTTGCTGCGGAGCGACCGGTGGGTCAGCACGGCGCCCTTCGGCGAGCCGGTGGTGCCGCTCGTGTACTGCAGCAGGGCGACGTCGTCGAGGGCAGGGCGCGGGTGGCGCCTCTTCAGCGGGCGGCCCGACACGAGGTCGGGCCAGCTGACGTCGCCGACGGCACGGGCGGTGAGCGCCTCGCGCGACTTCCGCGCCGCGGGGACAGGGAGCTTGAGAGCGAGCCTGGTGCCGAGGGGCATGCTCCGGGTGACGTCGACCGAGACGACCGTGTCGAAGCGGAGGTCGCCGGGCAGCTCGCGGAGGCGCCCGACGAGCTTGTCCCAGGCGATGGCGACCTTGGCGCCGTGGTCCTCGAAGAGGTGGCGCAGTTCGCGGTCGGTGTAGAGCGGGTTGTGCTCGACGACGACGGCGCCGAGGCGGAGCGTCGCGTAGAAGGCCACCACGTGCTGCGGGCTGTTCGGCAGCAGGATCGCCACGCGGTCGCCTGCCGTCACGCCGAGCTTGCGGAGGCCCTCGGCGGCCCGCTCGATCTCGTCGCCGAGGTCGCGGTACCTGGTCTCGCGCCCGAAGAACTCGAGGGCGACCTTGCCGCGGTGGGCAGCCACCGCGTCGTCGATCAGGTCGACGAGCGTGCCCGTGACGGGCTCGATGTCGGCGGGGACGCCCGGGGCGTAGCTGTGCAGCCAGGGGCGGGCGTCGGACTCGGCGTCGGCGGTCATGCCGACATCGAACCATCCCGAGGTCCGGGCGACCTGCGAGGGCGCCCGCTCCGCCTGCCCTGCGTCGGCGGGCGGGGGCAGCCCGCGTCAGCGAGCAGGGCAGCCCGCGTCAGCGAGCGGGGCACCCTCCGTCAGCGCGCGTCGCGGCCCGTCAGCGCGAGCAGGCGGACGAGCATCGGGGCGTCGTCGTCCACGGGCACCGGCGAGGCGAACAGCCCGGAGGCCTCGAGGGCGTCCCGCTGTGGCTCGAAGACCGACCAGACGGCGGCGACGAGGTCGTCGTCCAGCTCCTCGTCCGAGCCGATGGCGCGGGCGAGGTCCCACGCGTGGATGGTGACGTCGGCGACCTGCTCGGCGAGGTACTCGTGCACCGGCACGACGTCCGAGCTGAGCCGCACCGACGCCTCGGGGTCCGCCTCGCGCCACGCCTCGGCCGCGGCCCGCGACGACCGGTGCCAGGCGTCGACGAGGTCGTCGCCGAGCGGCTCGACCGAGGCCTGCGCCTCGCTCGGGTCGCCGCCCTCGAGCAGGACGGGCACCCACTGCTGCTCGCGGGTCACGTGGCGCACGAGGTCGCGCACGGCCCACTCGGTGTCGGGCGTCGGGGCGTCCCAGTCGGTGACGGCCTCGACCCGGCGCGCGAACTCGGCGTGCGCCCGGTGCTGCAGGGTGATCCAGTCGTGCGTCATGCGGGGTCCTCCTCGGAGCAGGTATGACGGTGACAACGCAGGAGGCGCGCGAGCCTTCCCGAGGACGGCCGCGGCATCCGAGGTCCGCCGTCAGCGTACCTACCGTGTGCCCCGGCGTGTCCTCTAGTGTCGGGTGCATGACCTCCCTGCTCGAGCTGCTGGTGCGCGTCCTCGCGCCGCTCGAGCTCGCGCTCGCGATGGGGCTCGCCGTCGGCCACGCCGGGTCGCTGCCCGCCACGGTCGTCGTCGGCCTCGTCGGCGCCGCCGCGGTGCTGGCGATCGTGGTCGTCGCCCGCGCGGTGCTGGCGCTCGCGGGGCTGGGCACGGCCGTGCCGGGGCCGGTGCTGACCGAGGCGGCCGACGTGCGCCTCCTCGTCTTCGCCCGCGACCCCGACTCCGACGGACACGTGCGCGCCCGGGCGCCGGGACGGCTCCTCCCGGCCGTCTGACAGCGCCCGCGGCGCCCGACGGCCAGAAGCGACCTCTTTCCTTCTGCCGTGAGGACCTCCATGGACCTGTCCGCCTTCCCGCCCCTCGCCGTCGTCCTCGACGGCCTGCACACCGTCGTCGTCGCGCTGAGCGACCTCGTCGAGCCGATCGCCGGCGCCTCGTCGTCCGCGCTCGCCGTCGTGCTCCTGACCTTGCTCGTCCGTGCACTGCTGGTGCCCGTGGGGGTGTCGCAGGTGCGGGCGGAGATCGGCCGCCGACGACTGGCGCCCGCCCTCGCCGACCTGCGCCGGCGGATCCGCGACCCCCAGGCGCTGCAGCGCGCGACGGCGGCGCTCTACACGTCGGAGAGGGTGTCGCCGTTGGCGGGCTGCCTGCCGACCCTCGCCCAGGCGCCGGTGCTCACGGCGGTCTGGTCGCTGTTCTCGCACCCCGTGATCGCCGGGCACGCCAACGCCCTGCTCGGGCACGTCCTGGCCGGGGCCGCGCTCGGCGCCTCGCTGGTGGGCTCGGTCGGTCCCGTCGCCGCCGGCGTCGCGGCGGGTGCCGTCTGGCCCTTCGTGGTGCTGCTGGTCGTGCTCGCGCTCGTCGTCGAGCTGCGACGACGGGCCGATCTCCGAGCGGTCGGCCCGGTCGTGGCGACGCCCGGGCAGGAGGCGCTGCCCGGCCTCGCGACGGTCGCGCGCGTGCTGCCCTTCGCCACCGTCGTCGTCGCGGCGTTCGTCCCGCTCGCCGCCGCCCTGTACATGGTGACGAGCGCGGCGTGGACGCTGGGGGAGCGAGCGGTGCTCCGCCGGGTGCTGGCCTAGGAGGCGCCGGCACGAGGAGGCGCCGACCACGACGGAGGGCCCGCCCCTGCGACTGCAGGTGCGGGCCCTCCGGGGCGCGGGCGGCGTGCGCCCGCGACGGTGCGACTACGGCGCGAGGACGAACTGGATCTCGAGCGTGACGGTGACGTCGTTGCCGAGGGTGAAGCCGCCGGCCTCGAGGGCCGCGTTCCAGGTGACGCCGAACTCGGTGCGGTCGATCTTGGTGGTAGCCGAGAAGCCGAGCTTGGTCTGGCCGTAGCCGTCGACGACGAGGCCGCCGAGCTCGCTCTTCAGGGTGACGGGCTTGGTGACGCCGCGGAGGGTCAGGTCGCCGTGCACGAGGAACGCGTCGTCGCCCTTCTCCTCGATGCTCGTCGAGACGAAGGACATCTTCGGGTGCTCCTCGGCGAGGAAGAAGTCGCCGGTCTGGAGGTGGCCGTCGCGGTCCTTCTGGTTCGTGTTGACCGAGGCTACGTCGATGGACGCGGTGACCTTGCTGGCGGTGTGGTCCTCGGCGGTGACGAGCGAGGCGTCGAACGACTCGAACGAGCCCTTGACCTTGCTGATGGCGAGGTGGCGGACGCTGAACGAGACCTCGCTGTGCGTGGGGTCGAGGGTCCAGGTGCCGGCGGGGATCTTCTCTGCGGTGATGGCCATGGTGTTCTCCTGCTGTTCTGTGGGCTTCGTGGTGTGTCGTGCGGTGAGATCTAGATCGGTGACGTGTCACCGAAGGTCGGTACGAGTATATGCAAGCGCATCCTCCCGCGCGACATTCCCGATCTCCGGCCGGAGATCGGGAACGTCGTCGCCGAGGTGGAGCGTGCGAGGCCGGCGGCTCAGGCCGGGCGCTGGGCGGGCGAGACCGTCTTGGCGGGGTCGCGCTCGGCAAGGTCGCCGAGCACCTCGTCGATCCTCGTCATGACCTCGGCGGGCAGGGTCACGCCGGCCGCCTTGACGTTGTCGGCGACCTGCTCGGGACGCGAGGCCCCGATGATCGCGGAGGCGACGTTGTCGTTCTGCAGCACCCACGCGATGGCGAGCTGGGCCATCGAGAGCCCCAGGTCGGCGGCGATCGGCTCGAGGGCGGCGACGCCGGTGAGGACCTCGTCGGTCAGGAAGCGCTTGATGGTGTTCGCGCCGCCCTTCTCGTCGGTCGCGCGGCTGCCGGCGGGCAGCTCGGCACCCGGCTTGTACTTGCCGGTCAGGACGCCCTGCGCGACGGGGGACCAGACGATCTGGCTCAGGCCGTGCTGCTTGCTCGCCGGGACGACCTCCTGCTCGATGACCCGCCACAGCATCGAGTACTGCGGCTGGTTCGAGATGAGCTGCACGCCGAGCTTCTCGGCCAGCGCGTGGCCGGCGCGGATCTGCTCCGCGTTCCACTCGCTCACGCCGATGTAGAGCGCCTTGCCCTGGCGGACGACGTCGGCGAAGGCCTGCATCGTCTCCTCGAGCGGGGTCTCGCTGTCGTAGCGGTGCGCCTGGTACAGGTCGACGTAGTCGGTGCCGAGCCGCTTCAGGGAGCCGTCGATCGACTCCAGGATGTGCTTGCGGCTGAGGCCGGTGTCGTTGTGGCCCGCCGGGCCCGTCGGCCAGTAGACCTTCGTGAAGATCTCGAGCGACTCGCGCCGCTCGCCGGCGAGTCCCGCGCCGAGCACCGTCTCGGCGCCCGTGTTCGCGTAGGCGTCCGCGGTGTCGAAGGTCGAGATGCCCGCGTCGAGGGCGGCGCGGACGCACTGCGTCGCGACGTCGTTCTCGACCTGCGACGCGTGCGTCAGCCAGTTGCCGTAGGTGATCTCAGAGATCTTGAGACCGCTGTGTCCGAGGTATCTGAATTCCATGGGCTCACGCTACGCGCGTCCCGGGCGCGAGGCGAGCGGCAGCCGGGACCGCCATGTGAACAGCGCGTGACGCCAACCTGGCAACCACCGCACAAGGACGTACCCCGGGCAAACCCCCTAACGGGGGGCCCCCGAACCGGTGTCATGCCCGACGCCACTGCCCTCGACGAGAGGGTGACCACCCGACCGGCCGACGCTCCCGGCGTCGACCCTGCCGCCGCCTCCGCGGCGACGTCCCCCGTGCCCGCCCGCGCCGCCGTCTCGGTGCGCGTGGCGAGCCGCCTCCGCGAGCTCGCGACCTTCGGCCTCGTCGGCGGCATCGCCTTCGTCGTCGACGTGGGCGTCTACAACCTGCTGCGCGTCACGCTGCTCGACGACAAGCCGATCGGCGCGAAGGTGATCTCGGTGATCGTCGCGACCGCCGTCGCGTGGCTCGGCAACCGCTACCTCACGTTCCGTGCCGACCGTGGCCGTGCCGTGCTCAGGGAGGCCGTCGTCTTCGGCCTCGTGAACGTCGGGGGGCTGGCCATCGCCTCCCTCTGCCTCTTCGTGTCGCACTACGTGCTCGGCCACACCAGCCAGCTCGCCGACAACATCGCGGCGAACGGCGTGGGGCTCGTGCTCGGCACGGCGTTCCGCTACGTCGCGTACCGCTGGTTCGTCTTCGCGCCGGCCACCGCCGACGCCCGCTGACCGCACCACCCGCACCGCGCACCACCCGCACCGCGCACCACCCGAACTGCGCACCACAGGCCACCCCCGCACCACCGGCCACACCCCGCTCGCGGCACCCGACCGTCGCGATCCGGAGACCACCTCCCACCCCTGACCCGACAGGAGAACGACCGTGTCGACTGACCCGACGCACCCCGTGCACTCCCTGCTCGCCGCCGGCGAGCCGCAGCCCCTGCTGACGCCGCAGGCACCCACGAGCCCTGACCAGTTCGTGCCCAACCGCGGCGCCACGTCCGGCGCGGGGGAGGCCCTCTCGGGCTTCTCGCTGCCCGACTGGAGCCCCTTCGAGTGGATCGGCTACTCGTCGCTGATCGTCGTGTCGCTGCTGCTGACCGCGGTGGCCGTCTCGACGCTGTGGTGGATGCTGCACGCCTGGCGCTCGAAGGACAACCTCGAGGGCAGCCAGTTCAGCTCCGACCCCCTCGACGCACGGCACTCGTTCACCCTGCTGGTCCCCGGACGGCACGAGGAGGAGGTCATGGGCCAGACCCTCGACCGCCTCGCGCTGCAGGACCACCCCGACTTCGAGATCATCGCGATCGTCGGCCACGACGACCCGGGCACCGAGCGGGTCGCCCGTGAGGCTGCGGCCCGCCACCCCGACCTGATCCGCGTGGTCGTCGACTCGAGCGTCCCCAAGAACAAGCCCAAGGCGCTCAACCTCGCGCTGCAGACCTCGCGCGGCGAGATCGTCGGCGTGTTCGACGCCGAGGACGAGGTGCACCCGCGCCTCCTGACGCTCGTCGACTCGCGCTTCAGCGAGACCGACGCGGACGTCGTCCAGGGCGGCGTGCAGCTGATGAACTTCCAGTCGAGCTGGTGGAGCCTCCGCAACGTGCTCGAGTACTACTTCTGGTTCCGCTCGCGCCTGCACTTCCACGCCAAGGAGAAGTTCATCCCGCTCGGCGGCAACACCGTCTTCGTCCGCAAGGACTGGCTCGACTGGTCCGAGGGCTGGGACGCCGAGTGCCTCGCCGAGGACTGCGAGCTGGGCGTCCGCCTGTCGAGCGCCGGCGCGAAGGTCGTCGTCGCCTACAGCCCCGAGGTCGTCACCCGCGAGGAGACCCCCGGCACGTTCGTCTCGCTGCTGAAGCAGCGCACCCGCTGGAACCAGGGCTTCATGCAGGTCTACGGCAAAGGGGAGTGGAAGAAGCTGCCGCGTCTGCGCCAGCGACTCATGGCCCGCTACCTGCTGACCATGCCCTTCATCCAGGCGGCCACGGGCCTCCTGATCCCCATCTCCGTCATCCTGATCTTCACGATCAAGGTGCCGACGGCCATCGCCCTCGTCTCGTTCATCCCGCTGGCGCCGACCCTGGTGCTGCTGGCCGTCGAGTTCACCGGCCTCCGGGAGTTCGGCCGTACCTACGGCCAGAAGGTCCGGGCGCGCGACTACTTCCGCCTGGTCTGGGGCCTCATCCCGTACCAGATCTTCCTCGCCCTCGCCGCCGTGCGAGCCGTCTTCCGCCAGATCCGGGGCATGAACGCCTGGGAGAAGACGGAGCACACCGGAGCCCACCGCCCCGCCGAGACCCCAGCCCCGCAGGAGGCGCCCCGCGCGTCCCAGCAGGAGCCCGCCCTCGCCATGACAGGAGGTGACCGATGACCAGCACGCTGAACCGCCCGACGGCGGTCGACGACCGCATCGCCTCGGCGCCGCGCCGTCTCGGCACGCCCATGCAGGCTGCCCCCGAGCGCTCGCCGGGGTGGCTCCGCCGCCACGGCGCCAGCCTCGTCTGGCTGCTGCCCCTGATGGCGATCGCCGCCGTCGTGCAGGCCTTCAACATGGCCGGCTCGCCGCAGCGCATCGACGACGAGGGCACGTACACGGCTCAGGCGTGGGCCGTCCAGAACCTCGGCGAGCTCGCCCACTACACCTACTGGTACGACCACCCCCCGGTGGGCTGGCTGCAGATCTCGGCCTACACGGCCCTGACCGGAGCCTTCGACCGCTACGACGTCGCGGTGCTGGCCGGCCGCGAGGCGATGCTCGCCTTCACCGTCGTCGCCGTCGCCCTGCTCTGGCTGCTCGCCCGCAAGCTCGGCCTCAGCCGCCCGGCCGCGGCCGTCGCCGGCCTCGTGTTCGCCGTGTCGCCGCTGGCCCTGCAGTTCCACCGCACGGTCTACCTCGACAACGTCGCGACGCCGTGGCTGCTGGCCGCGTTCGTCTTCGCCCTCAGCAAGCGTTACCAGCTCGCCGGCTTCGCCGCCGCCTCCGTCTCGTTCGGCATCGCGGTGCTCTCGAAGGAGACGTACCTGCTGGCCCTGCCGTTCCTGGCCTGGATGATGTGGCGCGGCGCCGACAAGTCGACCCGCCGCTACACGCTCTCGATCGCGGGCAGCCTGCTCGTGCTCGTCGGCCTCGGCTACGTCGCGCTCGCCGCCGTCAAGGGAGAGCTGCTGCCGGGCGCCGGCCGGGTCAGCCTGCTCGAGGGCATCCAGTTCCAGCTCGCGACCCGCGAGGCGAGCGGCTCGGTGTTCGACACCGGCAGCCTCTTCTTCGCGACGGTCTCGCAGTGGTGGCAGCTCGACCAGGTGCTGATCGTCGTCGGCACCCTCGCCTCCGTCGTCGGCCTCTTCATGAAGCGGGTCCGCCCGATCGCCGTGATGATGGTCTTCCTGATCGCCTTCATGTTCCGTCCCGGCGGCTACCTGCCGGTGCCGTACGTGATCATGCTGCTGCCGTTCGCGGCGCTGCTGATCGCCGCGGTCACGGACGCCGCCGTGAAGTCGGTGCGGGCGCGCCGGGCCGGCGCCGTCTCGACGGCCGCGGTCCGCACCGGGTCCGTCACCTGGATCGCGCTCACCGTCGCCGCCGTGGTGGCGCTGGTGCCCCTCTGGGCCGTGCAGCTGCGCGGGTTCCTCGACTCCGACCTCGACGCGCCGATGCGCAACGCCGAGACCTGGGTCGAGACCAACGTCCCGAAGGACAGCCGTCTCCTCGTCGACGACGCGGTGTGGGTCGACCTGGTCCGTGCCGGCTTCGCCCGGGACAACGTGATCTGGTTCTACAAGATCGACACCGACGGCGCCGTCCAGGCTCAGTCGCCGAACGGCTGGCGCGACTCGGACTACCTGTTCGAGACCGAGTCGGTCCGGACGTCGGGAGCAGGATCGCCCGACGTGCGCTCGGCCCTCGAGAGCTCGACGGTCGTCGCCTCCTTCGGCGACGGCGACCAGCAGGTGAACATCCGCCGGATCGACAGCGACGGCGCCGCCGAGGCGCAGCGCTCCGGGGACGCCGCCGCCGCCGCGCGGTCCGCCGCCGGTGCCGAGCTCGCCCAGAACCCGGACCTGCAGGTGTCGGCCACGTTCGACCAGGCCCTCCGCGACGGCCGCCTCGACCCGCGTGCCCTGATCGTCCTCGGTCAGCTCGCGGCCGCGGCGCCCATCTCGGTCGCCGACCCGGCCGCCCTGCCGGGTGAGCAGGAGTCCGTGTTCCGGCAGTTCGACGTGACGCCGCAGGGCGGCGAGACCGTCGCGCAGCTCGACACGCTCCTCCGCGGCCTCGGCGACACCTACGAGCCGGCCTCGATCGAGCCGCAGGGAGACGGCCTTCGCATCACGTTCTCCGCCGTCGCCCCGTCGGGCGTCCTGTCCGACTGACCACGTCGCCGGGGGTCGTCCACACGACCCCCGGCACCCCTCCTCACCGCCGTCGCGCCCTCTCGGACGCGGCACCCGACCGGAAAGGAACCATCCTGATGACCTCACTCCACAGCAGCACCGCACGCACCGCCTCCGCGACCGCCGCCTCCTCGACCACCACACCGAGGCGCCGCCTCGTGACCGTCCTCGCGCTCACGGCGGCGACAGGCGTCGCCCTCGCCGGGTCGCTCGTCGGCGCGTCGCCCGCACACGCCGCCGACGGCGACGGTTGGGTCCGCGTCGGCCACCTCTCGCCCGACACCAAGTCGGTCGACGTGACCCTGACCTCGCTCGCCGGCGGCCAGGTCGTCATGGACCTCGACGACGTCACGTTCGGCCAGGTCAGCCCGTACCAGGCGCTGACGCCCGGCACCTACGTCGTCTCGATGACCGCCGCCGACGCACCCGCCGACGCGAAGCCGGTCATCACCACGAACGTCACCGTCGACAGCGGACAGCCGATCACGGCCCTCGCCTACGGACCCAACGACGACCTCGAGACCCGCGTCGTCAAGGACGACCTCACCCCGCCGACGGACGGCCAGGCCAAGGTGCGCCTGTTCCAGGCCGCGACCGTGAGCAAGACCGTCTCGGTCGCGACGACGACCGGCACGACCATCGCGTCGAAGGCCTCGTTCGGCAGCGCCAGCGGCTACGCCGAGGTGGCCGCCGGCCCGTGGAGCCTCGACCTGACCGGCCAGAAGGTCACCGGCACGAGCGACGTCGACCTCGCCGCCGGCAGCATCAACACGCTGTTCGTGCTCGACAACTCGACCGGCGGGCTCACCGTCGTGCCGGTGGTCGACAGCGCGGCCACGGCGCAGGCCCCCGTGGGCGGCGTCCAGACGGGCGGCGGCTACCTGGCCGAGCACCCCGTGAAGGACGAGCCCGCCGGCTTCTGGGCCACCGTCCGCAGCTGGTTCGGGGCCTGAGATCCCGAGGAGGCGCGGTGAGCGACCACCGTCGCCGCGCCTCCTCGGGCCCCACCCGCAGCGCCCTCCACGAAGCACCCCGCGCGGACACCGCTCCGTGAGCCACACCGAGACCCCCAGAGGAACGACATGACGAAGAAGACGAAGGCACTGCTCGCCGCAGTGGTCGTCGCGGCGCTGGCCGTGACCGCCGGCATCGCCCTCCTCGTCGTCGGAGCACCCGGCGGCGCCCCCGACCGCACCGCCGGGGGGCCTGCCGAGAGCAGCGACCCCGGCACCGGCGACAGCACTCCCGACGCCCGCAGCGCCACGCAGATCGGCGAGGACTTCCTCGACGAGTGGGTGGACGACGACGGCCGCGTGGTCCGACGCGACCAGGGTGACGACACCGTCAGCGAGGGACAGGCCTACGGCATGCTCGTCGCCGCGGCCGTGGGCGACGAGGACCGCTTCGCCGCCATCTGGGACTGGACGAAGGAGGAGCTGGTCCGGCAGGACGGACTGCTCGCCTGGCGCTGGGCCGACGGCGCCGTCGTCGACGACATGCCCGCCAGCGACGCCGACGTCGACGCCGCCAGGGCTCTCGTGCTCGCCGGTGCGGCGTTCGACCGACCCACCTGGACCACCGAGGGAGTCCAGCTCGGCACGCACGTGCTCGACGAGATGACGGCGAGCACCGACGTGGGGCGCATCCTGCTCCCCGGTCCCTGGGCCGCCGGCTCCGGCCCGTGGTCGTACAACCCCTCCTACGCCGCGCCGGCCGCCTTCGCGCAGCTCGGCGAGGCCAGCGGCGACCCCCGCTGGACCGAGCTCGAGCAGGGCTCCCGCGCGGTCACCACGAACGTGCTGACCGCCACCGCCCTGCCGAGCGACTGGGCGCAGGTGCAGCAGGACGGCACCGTCGTCCCGTTGCCGAGCGCCGACGGCTCGTCCGGCACCGTGCAGTACAGCTACGACGCCGGCCGGCTCGCCCTGCGGTACGCCGAGTCGTGCGACCCGGTCGACGTGGCGCTGGCCGCCCGGCTCGCGCCGGTGCTGCAGCGCTACCCCGACCTGCCGATGCAGCTCGACCTGGGCGGCCAGGAGGTGGGCCAGGACCAGAGCCCGCTCGCCTACGCCGCGCGGGCCGCCGCGCTCGCCAGTGCGGGGGAGCCCGACGCCGCCGCGGCCGACCTCGGTCGTGCCGACGCGCTGGCGCAGTCGACGCCGACCTACTACGGCGCCGCCTGGGCCGCGCTCGCCGCCCTCCAGCTCGACGACGAGGGCTCGGCCCTCGGCGCCTGCTCGCCCCTGGCGGTGTCCCGATGACCGTGTCGCAGTTCGTCTCGTCGCACCGACGTGCCGCGATCGCGCTCGGCGCCGCCGTGCTGCTGCTCGCCGGGGGCGCGACCGTCGCCGCCGTCGCGGCGCAGCCGGGCGGGTCCGGCGCGGAGGCGCAGGGCCCGGCCTCGACCACCGCGCCGACGTCGTCCGCCTCGCCGAGCGCCGACCCCGCCAGCGGGGCCGCCGGCTCGTTCCAGGACCCGGCGGCACAGTCGTACACCCCGCCTCCCGCGGGGGCGACGCCCGAGCGGGTGCAGATCCCGTCCATCGGGGTCGACTCCGGCCTCGAGGACCTCGGCCTCGGCGCCGCCGGCGAGCTCGACCCGCCGCAGGCGTGGGAGTCGGCCGGCTGGTACCGCGACGGCACCGTGCCCGGAGCCGTCGGGCCGGCCGTCATCGCCGGCCACGTCGACTCGGGCAGCGGGCCCGCCGTCTTCGTCGACCTGGCGAAGCTGGCCGTCGGAGACGAGGTCCAGGTGACCCTGTCGACCGGCACCGTCGAGACGTTCCGCGTCACTGGCAGCGAGCGGACGCCCAAGGCGACGTTCCCCACCAGCGACGTCTACGGCTCGACCCCGACGCCGAGCCTGCGACTCATCACCTGCGACGGCACGTTCGACCGCTCGACCGGGCACTACGTCGACAACCTCATCGTCTTCGCCGACCTCGTGTCGACGAGCTGACGCCCCACACGCTCTCCGCCGCACGACCCTGAGGCCGACGCACCCGACACGTCCGGTCCGCCCCGCACCACTGCACCACTGCACCACCGCACCACCTCACCCGACCCGCACCGCCTTCTCTCCGACCCGACCGGAAAGGACCACCCCCGTGAACGACGCGCTCGTGATCATCCCCACCTACGACGAGAGGGACAACCTCGACATGATCGTCAGCCGGACCCTCGCGTCCGGCGCCGCCGTCGACGTCCTCGTCGTCGACGACGGCTCGCCCGACGGCACCGGCGCCCTCGCCGACACCTGGGCGGCCCGCGAGCCCCGCGTGCACGTGATGCACCGGACCGAGAAGGCGGGCCTCGGCGCCGCCTACCTCGCCGGCTTCGCCTGGGGCCTCGAGCGCGGCTACGACGCGATCGTCGAGATGGACGCCGACGGCTCGCACCACCCCGAGGACCTGCCCCGCATGCTCGGCCTGCTCGCCGACGACGACCTCGTGCTCGGCTCGCGCTGGGTGCCGGGCGGCGAGGTCGAGAACTGGCCGCTGCGGCGTGAGCTGCTCAGCCGCGGCGGCAGCTGGTACACCCGCGGTGCCCTCGGGATCCGCGTGGCCGACACGACGGGCGGCTTCCGCGCGTTCCGTGCCTCGGCCCTCCGCCGCATCGACCTCGACGCCGTCGAGTCGCGTGGCTACTGCTTCCAGGTCGACCTGCTCTGGCGCGCCCTCCAGGCGGGCCTCCGGGTCGTCGAGACTCCGATCACGTTCACCGAGCGCGTCCACGGCGCCTCGAAGATGAGCGGCTCGATCGTCAGGGAGTCGCTGACCAAGGTGACCCTCTGGGGTCTCCGCCGACGAGGGCGTGCCCTCGTCGAGCTGGTCGTGCGACACCGTCGCCTGCCGAGCGTCCGCGCGACGTCGCACCGGGTCGGGCCCGTCGTGCGCCACGCGCAGGCGCGCTAGCAGGGAGGCGGCACCGTCCGCACGGCAGGGGTGGTCAGCCCCGGCCGTGCGGACGTCGTCATGTCCGGGCTCGGTCGAGCGGCGCGGCTAGCGGACCACCGCGACCGAGTGCGGCGGCAGCACCAGCTCGGCGCCGGCCGCGATCGAGTCGTCGCTGGCGAAGAGCACGGAGGAGGCGGGCACGTCGACCCGCGCCTCCTGCGTCCCGAAGTTGACGGCCACCCGGATCGTGCCCCGGGTCATCACGAACCAGCCGGCCTCGGCGTCGTGCTCGACCGAGGTGCGGCCGAGGCGCGGGTCGGTGAGCTCGGGCTCGGCACGGCGCAGCGCCGTGAGCTGCTGGTAGGCGTCGAGCAGCAGGGCGTGGCGCCCCCGCCCGAGCTCCGACCAGTCCAGCTTCGAGTCCTCGAACGTCTGCGGGTCCTGGGGGTCGGGCACGACCGACTCGTCCCAGCCCGACTTCGCGAACTCGGCGATGCGGCCCTTCGCGGTGGCCTCGCCGAGCTCCTTCTCAGGGTGCGACGTGAAGAACTGCCACGGGGTCGACGCGCCCCACTCCTCGCCCATGAAGAGCATCGGCGTGTACGGCGAGGTGAGGGTCAGCGCCGCGGCGATCTGCAGCTGGCCGTCGTCGAGGGTGGCCGCGAGGCGGTCGCCGACGGCGCGGTTGCCGATCTGGTCGTGGTTCTGGTTCGCGACGACGAGGCGCCAGGCGGGCATGTGCCGGGCGTCGACCGGGTGGCCGTGGTCGGCCTCGCGGAACGACGACCAGGTGCCGTCGTGGAAGAACCCCTTCGTGACGACCTTCGCCAGCGAGTCGAGCGACGCGAAGTCGGCGTACCAGCTGTTCGTCTCGCCGGTCAGGGCGACGTGCAGCGCGTGGTGGAAGTCGTCGCTCCACTGCCCGTCGAGGCCGAAGCCCTGACGGTGGTCGGGTCCGAAGCCGCCGCCGTCGCGAGGCGTGACGAGGCGAGCGTCGTTCAGGTCGCTCTCGGCGATCAGCGTCAGCGGACGGCTCAGGTGGGCGCTGAGGGCGGCGGTGCGCTCGCCCATCTCCTGCAGCAGGTGCACGGGGCTGTCGTCGACGAGCGCGTGCACGGCGTCGAGCCGCAGGGCGTCGACGTGGAACCGCTCGAACCACATCAGCGCGTTGTCGAGGATGAACTCGCGCACCTCGTGCGAGCCCTCGTCGTCGAGGTTGACGTTGTCGCCCCACGTGTTCGCGTGCTTGCTCGACAGGTACGGGCCGAACACGGGCAGGTAGTTGCCCGAGGGGCCGAGGTGGTTGTAGACGACGTCCTGCACGACGCCGAGCCCGGCGGCGTGGGCGGCGTCGACGAAGCGCTGGTACGCGTCGGGTCCGCCGTAGTTGTCGGTCACGGTGAACCAGTCCACCCCGTCGTAGCCCCAGTTCCAGCGGCCGTTGACGCCGTTGACCGGCAGCAGCTCGACGAGGTCGACGCCGAGCTCGACCAGGTGCGGCAGCTTCTCGATCGCCGAGTCGAGCGTGCCGTCGGGCGTGAAGGTGCCGACGTGCAGCTCGTAGACCACCGCGCCGGCGAGCTGACGACCCATCCAGGAGGCGTCGGTCCAGTCGAACGAGTCGCCGTCCCAGGTCTCGCTGAGGCCGTGCACCCCGTCGGGCTGGCGCCGCGACCGCGGGTCGGGCAGGGGCGTCTCGCCGCCGTCGACGAGGAACCCGTAGCGGTGGCCGGGGGAGCGGTCGAGGTCGGCCGGCGCACGCCACCAGCCGGTCGCGGTCTCGTGCTCGAGCGGCAGCACGGCGCCGTCGAGGTGCAGCTGCACGGTGGTCGCGGTGGGTGCCCAGACGTCGTAGACGCTCATCGGTCTCCTCGGGAGGTGTGGTGGTCGGGAAGGTGCAGGTGGTCGGGTGGCCGCGGGCAGGACGACGAACCGCCGACCCGCAGGGGGTCGACGGTAGTCGTGCGGAGGGGCGCTGTTCCTGCCCTGCGGCGTCCTTACTGCTCTTCCGCAGGGACGAGCAGCGCGACGGGGTACGTGTCGAGCACGTCGGCGAGGCGGAGGCGCCCGCCCTCGTGCTCGCGCCCGGTGAGCACGTCGCGCCAGCGGCGGCCCTGGACGAGGACGACGGTGTCGCCCCAGCCCCCGGCCTGCTCGAGGGCGACGGGCAGGCGCGTCGCGATGGTCAGCGCGCCGCCGCGGTCGGCGGCCACGGCCGAGTCGGCCTGGTCGCCGAACACGGGCAGGGCGCCGTAGCGCGTGAACAGCTCCGGGCGGTCGCGACGCAGGGTCAGCGCCCGGTGCGTGACGAGCAGCTTCGCCGCGCCCGTCTCGTCGACGGGCGGCGTCTCGCCGGCGGCGACCTGGTCGAGGAGGCGGCGGCGCAGCGCGAAGTCGACCTCGCGACGGTTGTCCGGGTCGACGAGCGAGTGGTCCCACAGCTCGCCGCCCTGGTAGACGTCGGGGCTGCCGGGGCCGGTCAGCTGCAGCAGGGCGAGGCCGAGCGAGTTGCTGCGGCCGGGGGCGCGGACGACGTCGACGATCCTCTCGATCTCGTGCCGCACCTCCTCGTGGTCGAAGACCGCGTCGATCGCCGCGTGCATGCGCTCCTCGAAGGCCTCCGCGTCGGCGGTGCGGTCGGTCCACGTGGTCGAGGTGCTCGCCTCGCGGCTCGCCTTCTCGGCGTAGGCGTGCAGTCGCTCGCGCGATGCGGGCCAGGCGCCGACGACGCTCTGCCAGAGGACGTTCTCGAACGGGCCGTCGCCGATCGGGGCGAGGTCGCGGAGGCGCTCGAGGGTCGCCGTCCACTCGTCGCCGATCTCGGAGAGCACGGTGATCCGCGAGCGCACGTCGGCGCTGCGTTTCGTGTCGTGCGTCGACAGCGTCGTCATGCCGAAGGGCCGCTCCGCCAGACGGGCCTGCTGGCGAGCGTGGAACTCGGCGGGCGTCAGCGAGAACTCGGCGGGGTCCGCGCCGACCTCGGTGAGGGTGGCGAGACGGCTGTAGCGGTAGAACGCCGTGTCCTCGACTCCCTTCGCCATGACCATGCCGCTGGTCTGCTGGAAGCGCACCGACGCCGGGTGCGACTCGTCGGCGAGGACGGCGACGACGCGGGCGATCTCGTCCGCGAGATCGGGGCGGCTCCCGGTCGCGACCTCGGCCGCGCGGGCCAGCTGGTCGGCCCCCTGCGGGAGGTAGCTGCGGTAGACCGGGAACGCGGCGGCGAGCTCGGCGAGGGCGTCGACGACGGCGTCGTCCGCGCGTCCGTCGTCCGAGACGAGGCGCGCCAGGCGGCGGATCTCGCTGCCGAGGATGCCGTCGGCGATGCCGCGCTTGGTGCCGAGGATCATCCGGTGCCAGTCGACCGCCTCGTCCGAGGCGCGGGCGTCGCCGTCCGCGGGGGAGTGCGCGCTGTCGTCGTCGGCGCGCAGGCGCGAGTCGAGGCCGTCGAGCGCGGCGGCGCCGCGGGGGTCGACGAAGACCCGGTCGAGGTCGGCGAGGGCGTCGTAGCCGGTGGTGCCGTCCGTCGCCCAGTCCTCGGGGAGGCGCTCGTCGCCCTCGAGGATCTTCTCGACGAGCACGTGGGCGCCGCCGGTCAGCGCGGCGAGCCGGTCGAGGTAGCCGCCCGGGTCGGCCAGGCCGTCCGGGTGGTCGACGCGGAGACCGTCGACGAGGCCCTCGCGGAACCAGCGCCCGATCTCGGCGTGCGACTCGTCGAAGACCCAGCCCTCCTCGACGCGGATGCCGGCGAGGGTGTTCACCGCGAAGAAGCGACGGTAGTTGAGGTCGGTGTCGGCGCGCTTCCAGTGCACGAGCTCGTACGACTGGCGGGAGTGCACGGCCGCAGCGTCGGCAGGGCCGTCCGCGGCGCCGCCGAGCGTGCCGGGTGCGATCGGGTAGACGTTCTCGTAGTAGTGCAGCTCGCCGTCGACGACCTCGAGGCCCTCGATCCGCCCGTCGTCGCCCGCGGGCTCGCCGAGCACGGGCAGCAGCACCTTGCCGCCGCCGGCCGCCCAGTCGACGTCGAACGCGTCGGCGTACCTGCTCTCGCGGCCGTGGGTGAGCAGGTCCCACCACCAGGTGCTGGCCTTCGGGGTCGCGACGCCGACGTGGTTCGGCACGATGTCGACGAGGACGCCGAGGTCGGCGCCGTGGGCACGCTCGGACAGGGCGTCGAGGCCCGCGGTGCCGCCGCGGTCGGGGTCGACCCGGCTGTGGTCGACGACGTCGTAGCCGTGGTCGCTGCCCGGCTCGGCCTCGAGCACGGGCGACAGGTAGACCCAGTCGGCGCCGAGGTCGCGCAGGTACTGCACCTGGTCGGCCGCCGCGAACAGGTCGAAGCCCGCCCTGATCTGCAGCCGGTAGGTGGAACGGGGGTGGTCGTGTCGGGTCACGCGGGCTCCTCGGCCGTGGCTCGGAGGACGACGAGGGAACGGCCCGCCACGGGGAGCCGGTCGCCGGCGAGCAGCGCCGCAGGGACCTGCGGCGTGCTGGGGGGCTGGACGGTGGTCGCGGTCCGCGTCGCCGTCGGCGTGCGCGGTGCGGCCTGGGCCGGGGGCGGAGGCGCCGACACGGTGCTGTCGACCACCACCTCCCAGCCCTCCGCGTACTCGTCGGGCGGCAGGACGAAGGTGACCGTCTCCGCGCTCGCGTTGAAGTACAGGACGAAGTTGACGTCGGTGATGCGGCCGCCGCGCTGGTCGCGCCCCCGGATGCCGTCGCCGTTGAGGAACATGCCGATCGCCTTGGCGTAGGACTCGTTCCACTCGCCCTCCTGCATGGCGTCGCCCTCGGGCGTGAGCCAGACGATGTCGGGCAGCGGCTCGCCCTCGCCCCGGGTGACGGGACGGCCGTTGAAGTAGCGCTGACGGCGGAACGTGGGGTGGTCGTGCCGCAGCTTGATCACCTCGGCGACGAACTCGACGAGCTCGCGGTCCGCCGCCTCCCAGTCGATCCAGCTGATGGGGCTGTCCTGGGCGTAGGTGTTGTTGTTGCCGCGCTGGGTGCGGCCCAGCTCGTCGCCGTGCAGCAGCATCGGGACGCCCTGGCTGAGCAGCAGGGTCGCGAGGAAGCTGCGCTGGCGCTGCTCGCGGAGGGCGCGCACCTGCGGGTCGTCGGTCTCGCCCTCGACGCCGCTGTTCCATGAGCGGTTGTGGCTCTCGCCGTCGGCGCCGCCCTCGCCGTTCGCGTCGTTCTGCTTCTCGTTGTAGCTGACGAGGTCGCGCATGGTGAAGCCGTCGTGCGCCGTCACGAAGTTGATGCTCGCGACCGGGCGGCGACCGTCGCGCTCGTAGAGGTCGGCCGAGCCGGTGATGCGGCTCGCGAACTCGCCGAGCGTCGAGGGCTCGCCGCGCCAGAAGTCGCGGACGGTGTCGCGGTACTTGCCGTTCCACTCGGTCCACTGCGGCGGGAAGTTGCCGACCTGGTAGCCGCCGGGGCCGACGTCCCACGGCTCGGCGATCAGCTTGACCTGGGACACGATCGGGTCCTGCTGCACGAGCTCGAAGAAGGTCGACAGCCGGTCGACCTCGTAGAACTCGCGGGCGAGGGAGGCGGCGAGGTCGAAGCGGAAGCCGTCGACGTGCATCTCGGTCACCCAGTACCGCAGGCTGTCCATGATCAGCTGCAGCGAGTGCGGGTGGCGGACGTTGAGGCTGTTGCCGGTGCCCGTGTAGTCCATGTAGTGCTTGGCGTCGCCGTCCATCAGCCGGTAGTAGGCGGCGTTGTCGATGCCCTTGAACGACAGGGTCGGCCCGAGGTGGTTGCCCTCGGCCGTGTGGTTGTAGACGACGTCGATGATGACCTCGATGCCCGCGGCGTGCAGCACCCGCACCATCGTCTTGAACTCCTGCACCTGCTGGCCGATGTCGCCCGTGGCCGAGTAGGCCGCGTGGGGCGCGAAGAAGCCGATGGTGTTGTAGCCCCAGTAATTGCTGAGGCCCTTCTCGAGCAGCGTGTTGTCCTGCACGAACTGGTGCACGGGCATCAGCTCGAGGGTCGTGATGCCGAGCTTCTTGAGGTGGTCGATGATCGCCGGGTGGGCGACGCCGGCGTAGGTGCCGCGCTCGTCCTCGGGGATGTCGGGGTGCGTCTCGGTGAGGCCCTTGACGTGCGCCTCGTAGATGACGGTCTCGTCGTAGCTGTACTTCGGGGGGCGGTCGCCCTGCCAGTCGAAGAACGGGTTGATGACGACGCCGAGCATCATGTGCGGGCCGCTGTCGTCGTCGTTCCGCGAGTCGGGGTCGCCGAAGTGGTACGCGAAGAGCGACTCGTCCCAGTCGATCTCGCCGCAGGTGGCCTTGGCGTACGGGTCGAGCAGCAGCTTGGCAGGGTTGGCCCGCGAGCCCGTCGCGGGGTCGTAGTCGCCGTGCACGCGGTAGCCGTACTTCTGCCCGGGCTGCACGGTCGGCAGGTAGGCGTGCCAGACGTAGGCGTCGACCTCGGTGAGGGGCACGCGCGTCTCGGCGCCGTCGGCGTCGAAGAGGCACAGCTCGACCTTGCTGGCCGCCTCGCTGAAGATCGCGAAGTTGGTGCCGCTGCCGTCGTAGGTGGCGCCGAGCGGGTAGGGGTTGCCTGGCCAGGTGTGCAATCGGACCTCCGGGTCGTGGACCACGTCAGCCTACGGGCAGCGGGCGCACAGGGGCCGCCGCGCCTAGCGTCGGGGCATGACGACCGCAGCGCTGCCGACGACGGCAGCTGTCCTCGACCCCCGCCCGCACCTCCTCGTCGGGGCCTCGTCGTGAGGGTCGTCGTGATCGGCGCGACCGGGCACGTCGGGGGCTACCTCGTGCCGCGGCTCGTGCTCGCCGGGCACGACGTCGTCGCGGTGTCGCGCGGCACCTCGGCTCCCTACCGCGAGCACGCCGCCTGGGCGAGCGTCGAGCGGGTGCAGCTCGACCGCGAGGTCGGCGACGCCGACGGCTCGTTCGGCCGGGCGATCGCCGACCTGCACGCGGACGTCGTCGTCGACCTGATCTGCTTCACGCCCGCCTCCGCGCTCTCGCTCGTGGAGGCGCTGCGAGGCAGCGGCACGGTGCTGCTGCACTGCGGCACCATCTGGGTGCACGGCCCGTCGGCGGAGGTGCCGGTGACCGAGGAGGCGCGGCGCACGCCGGTCGGCGAGTACGGCACGCAGAAGGCCGAGATCGAGCGCCTGCTGCTGGCCGAGTCGCGACGACCCGGCGGCGTGCCGAGCGCCGTGCTGCACCCCGGGCACATCACCGGGCCCGGCTGGCCGATGATCAACGCCGTCGGCAACCTCGACCTCGACGTGTGGGAGGCGCTCGCGGCGGGACGCGAGGTCGTCATGCCGGGGCTCGGGCTCGAGACCGTCCACCACGTGCACGCCGACGACGTCGCGCAGGCGTTCCAGTTGGCCGTCGAGCGTCCGGCGCAGGCCGTGGGGGAGTCGTTCCACGTCGTCAGCGAGCGCGCCGTGACCCTGCGCGGCCTCGCCGAGCAGGTCGCGAGGATCTTCGGGCAGGAGGCGCACCTCACGGTCGCGTCGTTCGACGACTTCTGCGCCCAGCGCAGCCCCGAGTCGGCCGACGCGTCATGGCAGCACCTGTCGCGCAGCCTCTCGATGAGCATCGACAAGGCCCGGCGGCTGCTCGGCTACGCGCCGCGCTACACGAGCGTCGAGGCGATCGTCGAGGGCCTCGAGTGGCTGCGCGCCGACGGGCAGCTCACGCTCGCCTGACGCGCTCGGGCCGCGGCAGCGCTATGCTCGGCGGCACACACACGGGAGTCCGGTGATCCGGGCTGAGAGGAAGCGATCCACGCTTCGACCGTCGAACCTGATCTGGATCATGCCAGCGCAGGGAGGAGAGAACATGTCTGTTTCCGTGTCCGCGAACGAGGCCCAGCCCGATCGCCAGGATCGTCCCACAGCCTCGGGGTCGCCGAGGTCGCCGAGGTCGCCGAGGCCGTCGCGCCGCTGGCGCGTCGTCGACATCGTCGTCGCCAGCGTGATCGGCGTCGCCTGCGGCGTCGTCTTCTGGGCCTGGGGCCTCGCGTGGGAGCCGCTCAGCAACCTGCTGGCCTTCACGCCCGGCCTCTCGGGCCTGCTGTCGGGCGGCTGGCTCTTCGCCGGCGTGCTCGGCGGGCTGATCATCCGCAAGCCGGGCGCCGCCGTCTACACCGAGGTGATGGCGGCCGTGGTGTCGATGCTGATCGGCACGCAGTGGGGCTTCTCGACCCTGATCTGGGGCGTCGTCGAGGGCCTCGGCGCCGAGCTCGTCTTCGCGGCGTTCCTCTACTCGTCCTTCCGCCTCCACGTCGCCCTGCTCGCCGGTGCCGGCGCGGGCGTCGCGGTCGCCCTGCTCGACACCTCGTTCTCGTCGATCGCCGCGACCGCGCTCGACTTCAAGGTCGTCTACGGCATCAGCGCCGTCGTCTCCGGGGTCGTCCTGGCCGGTCTGCTCTCCTGGCTCGCCGCCCGGGGGCTCGCCCGCACCGGCGCGCTCAGCCGCTTCGCCTCCGGCCGCTCGGCCGAGGCACGCGTCTGAGCATCGCGTCCTCGACGACGTGACCGCCTCCTCCGGCGCCCGGGTCGACGCCCGCGGCTGGGGGTGGTGGCACGCCGGCCGGATCCTCCCGGCCGTGTCCGACCTCGACCTCGTCGTCGAGCCGGGCGAGCGCGTGCTGCTGCTCGGCGCCTCCGGGGCAGGCAAGTCCACGCTGCTCGCCGGGCTGGCCGGCGTGCTCGGCGGCGACGACGAGGGCGACGCCCGCGGCGAGCTGCTCGTCGACGGGCGACCTCCGGCCGAGCAGCGCGGCCGCGTCGGGCTGGTGCTGCAGGATCCCGACTCGCAGGTCGTCCTCGCCCGCGTCGGCGACGACGTGGCCTTCGGCTGCGAGAACATCGGCGTGCCGCGCGACGAGACGTGGCGCCGCGTCGACGACGCCCTCGACGCCGTCGGGCTCGACCTGCCGCGCTCGTGGCCGACCGCCCAGCTGAGCGGCGGGCAGAAGCAGCGCCTCGCGCTCGCCGGCGCACTCGCGATGCGACCAGGCCTCGTCCTGCTCGACGAGCCGACGGCGAACCTCGACCCCGAGGGTGTCGTCGAGGTGCGCGACGCCGTCGCCCGGGTGGCCGAGCGCACCGGCGCGACGCTCGTCGTCGTCGAGCACCGCGTCTCGGTCTGGCTGCCCGTCGTCGACCGCGTCGTCGTGCTCGCCGCCGGCGGGGGAGTCCTCGCCGACGGCGCCCCCGAGGAGGTGCTCGACCGGCAGCGCGGACGGCTCACGGAGGCGGGGGTGTGGGTCCCCGGGGTCGTGCTGGAGCCGCCCGTCCGGCGTCGCGCCTCCTCGCGGGGCCCGCTGCTCGAGGCCAGCGGGCTGGCCGTGGGCCACCGCGGCCGTGCCGTCGCCTCCGACATCGACCTGGTGGTGCACGACGCCCGCACCCTGGCCGTGACCGGCCCCAACGGCGCGGGCAAGTCGACGCTCGCCCTGACGCTCGCCGGCCTGCTCGCCCCGGTGTCGGGCGAGCTGCGTGCCACCGACGAGCTCGCCGCCGGTGCCGGCGCCGTGCCCGTGCGGTGGCGCTCGCGCGAGCTGCTCACCCGGGTCGGCACGGTGTTCCAGGACCCGGAGCACCAGTTCCTCACCCCCACCGTGCGTCGCGAGCTGGCGGTCGGGCCGGAGGCGCTCGGCGAGCCGGCGGCGCAGGTCGCCGAGCGCGTCGACGAGCTCCTGGCGCGCCTCCGGCTGGACCACCTCGCCGGCGCGAACCCGTTCACGCTGTCCGGGGGCGAGAAGCGGCGCCTGTCGGTGGCGACCGTCCTCGCCTCGCGGCCGCGCCTCCTCGTGCTCGACGAGCCCACCTTCGGGCAGGACGCGCGCACCTGGCGCGAGCTGGTCGCGCTCCTGGCGGCCCTCGTGGACGAGGGCCGCAGCGTCGTTGCGGTCACGCACGACGCCGAGTTCGTCGACGCGCTGGCGGACGAGGTGGTCGTCCTCGAACGGCCCGTCGTCGCCGAGGGGTCACGATGAGCCTGCTCGAGGCGGTCGAGACCGACCGTGTCGTCGGACGGATCAACCCCGTCGCGAAGCTGCTCGCCGCGCTCGTCGTGTCGGTGGTGCTGCTGCTCTCGATCGACTGGGTGTCGGCGGGGGTGGCGCTCGGCCTCGAGCTGCTGCTGCTGCCCTGGGCGGGGCTCTCGGCGAGGCAGCTGCTCCGGCGGACCGCGCCGCTCTGGATCGCCGCGCCGATGTCGGTCGTCGTCACGGTCCTCTACGGCCGCGACGACGGCGCCGTGCTGCTGCAGTTCTGGTGGATCAGCGTGACGGAGGGGTCCGTCTCGTTGGCCTTCGCCATCGGCCTGCGCATCCTCGCGGTCGGCATCCCCGGCATCGTCCTCCTGGCCACGACCGATCCCACCGACCTCGCCGACGGCCTCGCACAGGTGCTGCGGCTGCCGGCGCGGTTCGTGCTCGGCGGCCTCGCGGGGCTCCGGCTCGCCGGGCTGTTCGCCGACGACTGGCGCCAGCTGGCCCTCGCCCGACGGGCGCGGGGCGTCGCCGACGCGCGGGGCCCGGTCGCCGCCGCACGCCGCCTCGCCGGGCAGGCGTTCGCGCTGCTCGTCCTGTCGGTGCGGCGCGGGAGCAAGCTCGCGACGGCGATGGAGGCGAAGGGCTTCGGCTCGGACACCGCGCGCACCTGGGCCCGGCCGTCGACCGTGGGGCTCCGCGACGCCGTGCTGGTCGTGATCGGCGTGCTCATCGCGGCGGCTGCCGTCACGGCTGCGGTGCTCGCGGGGACGTGGGAGTTCGTCCTTGCCTGAGGACGGGGCGGCCGACGTGGGCCGGCCTGACGCCGACGCGCGTCGTGTCGTCGTCGACCTGCTGACGAGGGCGCAGGAGGCGCGGGTCGGCCAGGACCGCGTGGTGCTGCTGATCGACGGCCGCTCGGGCTCGGGCAAGACCACGTTGGCTCGACGGCTGGTGGCGGCCTGGCCCGTCGACCGGCTCGGGCCGGTCCAATTCGTCCACCTCGACGACGTGTACCCGGGGTGGCACGGGCTCGAGGCGGCGTCTCGGGTGGTCGAGTCGACGATCCTCGCGGCAGCGGACCCAGGGTGGACCACGTGGGACTGGGAGCACGGCGTGCCGGGGGAGCGGCGCACGCTCGACCCGGACGTCTCGGTGGTCGTCGAGGGCGCCGGGGCGCTGACCCGCGCCTCCTCGGCCCTGGCGACGCTGCGCGTCTGGTTGGAGCTCGACGACGAGACGCGGCGAGCCCGGGCGCTGCGGCGCGACGGCGCGACCTACGAGCCGTGGTGGGACGTGTGGGCCGAGCAGGAGGAGCGGCACCTCACGATCGACGGCCCGCGGGGCCTCGCCGACGTCGTGGTGGACGTCGGGCGCGGCGATTCGGTCGACGGCTCGGTCGGCGGCTCGGCGGGCTAGGCCCAGCCGAGCTCGTGCAGCTGTGCGTCGTCGATGCCGTAGAAGTGCGCGATCTCGTGCACGAGCGTGACGTGGATCTCGTCGCGGAGCTCGTCCTCGGTGTCGACGACGGCGAGGTGCGGCTCGCGGTAGAGGATGATGCGGTCGGGCAGTTCGCCGAAGCCGTAGGTGCCGCGCTCGGTGAGGGCGACGCCGTCGTAGAGGCCGAGGAGGTCGAGGGAGCCGTCCTCGGGGCGGTCGTCGGTGACGAAGACGACGTTGTCGAGGCCGTCGACCATGTCGTCGGGCAGCTCGTCGAGCTCGGCCACGACCAGCTCGTCGAACCGCGCGAGGCTCAGCGTCACCGGGTCGATGCCCGCCGCTGCCGTCGCGCCGTCCGCTCTCTCGTCGTCCACCTGCCCAAGGTCCCACACGCTTTTGACCGCAGACGGTGGTGACGCCCGATCAGGTCTCAGCGGCCGGTCCGGGTGCGGAGGCGCCGCGCCGCCTGCCGGGCCCCGCGGCCGAGGCCCCAGACGACGAAGAAGATGCCCGCTGGGGGGTTGATGACGGCCATCGCCTCGACGCGACGTTCCCATCCCCAGTAGCTGTAGGCCAGGAGCGCGAGGATGCCCGTGACCACGAGGGCGACCCCGACGAGCACGAGCCCCCACCACGGCATCGGCCTGTCACTCGTCGCCACGCTGGTCACCATCTGACCGTCCTACCAGCCGGGTGCCTCGGGCGTCCTCGCGCCATCGCTCCCGTGCGTACGGAGACAACGAGCGAAGCGAAGTTGCGCCGCTGCCGATGCACCTTCTCGGCCTTCCACGACGTCTCCGACGCGGAACGCGTCGGAGGCAAGAAGGCACGGAACCCCAAAAAGGCCCTGCCGAGTAGGGGCAGGGCCTTTCCATTGGGGTGAGTAACGGGGCTTGAACCCGCGGCCTCCTAGACCACAACCAGGCGCTCTACCAGCTGAGCTATACCCACCATGCGCGACTGCCGGAGCGATCGCAACGAGAAGACTCTACTACAGCCGGGGCGCCCATTCGTCCACGACGGCCTTCGAGATCGCCTGGACGTCGTCGGTGGTGGGGCCGGGGTCGGCGACGAAGCCGGCGCGGCGGTAGTACTCGAGCTCGCGGATGGACTCGAGGATGTCGGCGAGGGCACGGTGGCCGCCGTGCTTCTGGGGCGCGTTGAAGTAGACGCGGGGGAACCAGCGGCGTGCCAGTTCCTTGATGGAGGAGACGTCGACGCTGCGGTAGTGCAGGTGGCCGTCGACGCGCGGCATGTACTTGGCGAGGAACGCGCGGTCGGTGCCGATCGTGTTGCCGGCCAGGGGCGCGTGCTGCTCGGTCGGGACGTACTTCAGGATGTACTCGAGCACCTCGTACTCGGCCTCGGCGAGGCTGGCGCCGTTCGGGATCTCGTCGATCAGCCCGGAGGTCGTGTGCATCTCGGTGACGAAGTCGCCCATGTTGTCGAGGGCCGACTGGTCGGGCTTGATGACGATGGTGAAGCCGGGGTGCACGGGCACGAGGTCGAAGTCGGTGACGACGACGGCCACCTCGACCAGCTCGTCGACGGCGATGTCGAGGCCCGTCATCTCGCAGTCGATCCACACCAGTCGGTCGTTCGTCGTAGCCATGCCGCCACTCTAGTCCGGGGCTCCGACACGGCCCGGCCCGCGCCTCCTCGTCTCGTGGGCGGGGGAGGCGCGGGCCGGGCCGGGCGTGCGGGTCGCGGCTACGAGACCTCGCCGGCCGAGATCGCCTCGGCCTCGACGCGGGTCGACTCGGGGCCGTCGTCGACGCGACGCAGGGCGCGACGCCCGGCGAGGATGATCACGAGGCCGACGGCGACGCTCGCGGCGGCGAAGACGTAGGCGGCGCTCGGCGCGATGCTGTCGGCGAGGAGCGTGGCCACGGGCGGGGCGATCGCGCCGCCGATGAACCGGACGGCCGAGTACGCGCTCGACGCCACCGAGCGGGGCAGGTCGGTCGCCTCCATCACGCTCTCGGTGAGCACCGTGTTGAGCACGCCCAGCACGAGGCCGCCGACGACGACGCAGGTGACGAGCGCCGCGGGCGTCCCGACGAACAGCGCCGCCGCGAGCAGGTCGAGCGTCAGCAGGGGCAGGGCGATGCGCAGCACCGTCGTCCGCTTCATCCGGGCGGTCAGCAGCGGGGCGACCCACACGGAGGTGATCGCGAGGCCGACGCCCCAGCCGAAGAAGGTGAGGCCGATGCCCATGGCGCCGAAGCCGAGCGGGTACGGGGTGTACGCCAGCAGGACGAAGAAGCCGATGTTGTAGAAGAACGCGGTCGCCGCGAGGGTGCCGAGGGCCGGCACGGCCAGGGCGCGGAACGGCGCCGACAGCCTCGTGGGCGTCGGCTTCTCGATCGCGCCGCCCTTGAGGAAGACCGCGATGGCGATGAACGCGATCGCCATCAGCACGGTGACGCCGAAGAACGGTCCGCGCCAGCTCACGGAGCCCAGCAGGCCGCCGATCAGCGGGCCGATCGCGATGCCGAGGCCGAGGGCGGCCTCGTACAGGATGATGGCGGAGGCGGTGCCCCCGGAGGCGGCGCCCACGATCGTCGCGAGCGCGGTCGAGATGAAGAGGGCGTTGCCGAGGCCCCAGCCGGCACGGAAGCCGATGACCTCCCACACGTCGCCGCTCGTGGCGGCGAGCACGGCGAAGACGACGATCAGGGCGAGGCCGATCATGAGGGTCTTCTTGGCGCCGAGGCGGCTCGAGACCCAGCTGGTGAAGAACATCGCGATGCCGGTGACGGCCAGGTAGCTGGTGAAGAGCAGCTCGGTCTGCGTCGGGGTCGCCTTGAGCGACTCGGCGATGGCGGGGAGGATCGGGTCGACGAGGCCGATGCCCATGAAGGCGACGACGCAGGCGAACGCGATCGCCCAGACGGCCGTGGGCTGCTTGAGGATGCTCGGCTTCGCGGTGCCGGTGCTCGCGGCCGCGCCGTGGGTCGCGGCGCTCATGCGGACACCGCCTCGGACGAGACGCGGGTGCTCAGCAGCTGGGCGGCGTGGTCGAGCACGCGCCACTCGTCGTCGTCGAGGTCGTCGAAGAGGTGGCCGAGCGCGGTCGCGAGCTGGCCCTTCCACTCGGCCAGCGCCTCCGTGCCCTTGGGGGTGATGGCGATGAGCCAGGCGCGGGAGTCGTCGACGTCGGCGATGCGGCGGACGAGCTCGTCGTCGGCCAGGCCGTGGATGAGCTTGGTCATCGTCGGCTGGCTGACGCGGCTCGTCCGGGCGAGGTCGCCGACGCGCATCGAGCCGTCGGTCGTGAGGATCGAGAGCGTGCGCCAGACGGCGGGCGAGGTCGTGCGGCCGGTCTCCTGCGCGGCGATCCGCGTCAGGCGATGGGTCGACGTCAGGAGATTCTCCAGGATGTCGGTCGGCTGTGAAGTCATCCGGCAAGTGTATAGCCAATCTATATAGCTTGGCAATGTGAATGGGTCTCGCGACCGTGGACGGGCGGATCCCGGGGGAGACGCACCCAAGCTGGGCAAGGGATCGGTGCCTCCTGGTAGAACGGCTCCATGACAGACAGCAAGCCCACCGTGGCCGAGGGATCCGAGTACGTCGTCTTCTTCGAGGGCGGCCCGAGCGACGGCCGGACCGACACGCGCATCAGCACCAACGGCTCCTACGACGAGGAGATCGTCGACTACGTCCTGATCGACGGCCTCGAGACGGGCTTCGTCTACACGGCCGGCGAGGCGAAGATGGTCGGCGAGCAGCTGCAGGTCCACTACTCGCTCGACGTCAGGGACAGCGACCCGGTCGAGGACCCCGAGGACCGCAACGACGACCTCGACAACTGAGGCAGGTCGTCGGCTCCGCAGGGAGTCGACGCGACACGAGGAGGCGCGGGGAACATTCCCCCGCGCCTCCTCGTTGTCCCGGCCATGAAGCTCGAGCTGTACACGTCCGCTTTCTGTGCTCCCTGCCACGCGGCCCGCGCCGTCGTGGCCGACGCTCAGGCCCTCGTCCCTGCCCTCGTGGTCGACGAGGCGGACGTCGCCGCGCGTGCCGACCAGGCCGAGGCGCGGGGCATCACGAGCACGCCGACCATGGTCGTGCTCACCGACGACGGCACCGAGGTGTTCCGCGCGGCGGGCGCACCTCGCCTCGACCAGGTGCTGAGCGCGCTGGCCCTCGCCGTCTGACGGCGTCGCCGCCCGGGGGGACCGGACCCACGCGCTATCGTGGGGGCACGCCCTCGTAGCTCAGCGGATAGAGCAGGAGCCTTCTAATCTCTTGGTCGCAGGTTCGATTCCTGCCGAGGGCACCATGACGTGATCCACGTGGTGCTTCTCATCTCTTGGTCGCAGGTTCGATTCCTGCCGAGGGCACCGTGACGTGATGGCCAGGCGTCAGGCGTCGGGCGAGGTCCGGCGGCGGACGTCCTGGGCGCTGACCTGCTGGCCGTACGACGTCGTGTCCGGGTCGACGTCCGTGTCGTCGTCAGGCGACGACGTCAGGACCGCCGTGGCGCGGGTCTCGGACGGGGCCTCGCGAGCCGGGGCCGGCTCGTCGGCGGGACGTGTCGCGGGGGAGACCGGCGAGCGCCACTGCTCGTAGGCCGGTGCTCCCGTCTGCGCGGCCTGTGCGGGCTGCGCGGGCTGTGCCGACATGGTCGGGCGTGCTTCGCGAGACGCCGTGGCCGCCTGTTCCGCGTCCCAGGCCTTCTGCCGTGCGTCGAGGCCCTTGTCGACGTCCGCCTCCTCGTAGCTCCACCGCTCGAGGTCGGCCTTGAAGAGCTTCTTCGCACGCCCGGGCTTGTTCTGCCACTCGATCAGTCGGTCGCGCAGCTCGTCGAGAGCGTGCCCCGAGTCGTAGCTGAAGCTCGCGGAGTTCCGCTTGAGCTCCGCGATCTCGTGCTCGGCCCAGCTGGCCGCCGTGCCGGCCCCGGACACCGGCAGGAGGCGGAGCCGCACCTCGCTCTCCTGGGCGAGGTGGTCGGCGTAGGCACGCTCCTCCGGCCCGAGCGAGCTCCAGATCGCCGCCTTGCGGGCGGCCGAGACGATGCCCGCGACCGCCGTGGCCTTCGCCTCGTCGTCGTGCATCGCGACCACGCGGCGCATGGCCGCACGGCCGATCAGGGCGGCGACCACGCCTGCCAGGACGATCGCCACGAAGGGCACGACGGCCCCGCTGACGATGCGCCACCCTGCGTCCGACGACGCCCACTCCACGAAGCTGTTCCACCACTGCATGCGGCGAACTCTACAGCTGAGGTCGAAGGTCGTCGGGGCACCGACAGGAGTGCCGCCGAGCGTGTCGCGCGCCGTTCAGCGTGCTCAGGCGAAGCGGAAGCAGTCCGTCGCGTCGGACCGGCTCCAGAACTCGCCGATCTCGACGAACCGACGCTCGCGGGCGACGAAGCGCTTGGCCCGCCAGCGGTCGCCGAGCGGGTCGTCGAGCCGCTCCACGTAGCCGAGCACCTCGCCCCCGGCCCGGGTGACCCGAGCGAGGTCGTCGCGGACCTGCACCAGGCGGAGGCCGCCGCGGGTCTCGGTGAGGGCCTCGCGCGTCGCCGCGACGGCGGGGGGCGTCGTTGCGGCGCGGGTGGCGTCGGGGCTGAGGATCGTGGTGCTCGTGAAGGTCACGTGGTGCTCCTGGAGGTCATCCGGCCGATGCTGTCGAGGACGAGCACCACGGTACGGACGACCACCGACATCGACGACGCCGCCCGCACCCTCGAGGGGAGCGGGCGGCGTGACGGTGCGGTCCCGGGAGGACCCCGCGTCTCAGCGGTCGGTGCCGTCCACCGCGAACGGCTCGATCGCGGCGATCTCGTCGTCGCTCAGCCCCGCGCCGTGCAGGGCGTCGAGGCTGTCGTCGAGCTGCGCGACCGACGACGCGCCGATGAGGGCGCTCGTCACGGCGGGCTGCCTCAGCACCCAGGTCAGGGCGAGCTGGGCGAGCGACTGGCCGCGCGCCTCCGCGATCTCGTTCAGGCCGCGCACGCGCTCGAGGTAGGTCTCGTCCAGGGCGTCCTCGGTGAACCAGCGGCCCTCGGCGGCGCGCGACCCGGCCGGGGCTTTGCCCGAGAGGTACCTGTTCGTCAGCAGGCCGCCGGCGAGCGGCGAGAAGACGATCGAGCCGACGCCGTTCTCGAGCAGGGTGTCGAAGAGGCCCCGCTCGGGCGCGCGGTCGAACATGTTGTAGCGCGGCTGGTGGATGAGCAGCGGCACGCCCTCGTCGGCGAGGGCGTCGATCGCCGCCTGCGTCTGCTCCGGGCCGTAGTTCGAGATCCCCGCGTAGAGCGCCTTGCCCTGGTGCACGGCCGTCGCGAGGGCGCCCATCGTCTCCTCGATCGGCGTCTCGGGGTCGGGTCGGTGCGAGTAGAAGACGTCGACGTAGTCGAGGCCCGTGCGCTCGAGGCTGGCCTCGAGCGAGTTGAGCAGGTACTTGCGCGAGCCGCCGTCGCCGTAGGGCCCGGGCCGCATGTCGTAGCCGGCCTTGGTGGAGATCACGAGCTCGTCCCGGTAAGGGACGAGGTTGGCGGCGTGGATGCGGCCGAACTGCTCCTCGGCCGAGCCGTAGGGCGGCCCGTAGTTGTTCGCGAGGTCGAAGTGGGTGACGCCGCGGTCGAAGGCGCGCAGCACGATGTCGCGCTGCGTCTCGAGGGCGCGGTCGGTGCCGAAGTTGTTCCAGAGGCCGAGGGAGATGCGGGGCAGCTTGAGGCCGCTGCGCCCGGTGCGGACGTAGTCCAGCTTCGAGTACCGCTCGTCGTCGGCGACGTAGTGAGTGAAGGGTGATCTCATGTCGTCAGCCTAGGGCGGGAGTACCCTCGCCGACATGACCACGTTCGTGCTCGCCGGCGGCTGCTTCTGGTGCCTCGACGCGGTGTTCCGCACCCTCGACGGGGTCTCAGCGGTCGTGTCCGGCTACACCGGCGGCCGGACGGCGCACCCCTCGTACGACGACGTCTGCACGGGGACGACCGGGCACGCCGAGGCGGTCGCGGTGACGTTCGATCCCGAGGTCCTCCCGGCCGACGTCGTGCTCGACGTCTACTTCACGCTGCACGACCCGCGGCAGCTCGACCGACAGGGCGCCGACGTCGGCACGCAGTACCGGTCGGCGATGTTCGCGGCCGACGACGAGCAGGTCGAGCTGTTCGAGACGGCCCGCGACCGGGCCGCCGAGACGTGGGGCGGAGGCGTCGTCACGACGATCGAGCGACTCGGCCCGTGGACCGAGGCCGAGCCCGAGCACCAGGACTTCTTCGCGAAGAACCCGGGCCAGGGCTACTGCACCGCCGTCGCGCTGCCGAAGGTGACGAAGGTGCGCAAGAGCTTCGCGAGGTGGGTGCTCGCGACCTGAGCGTGCGCCGTGCAGCTGCGCGGCGCACTCGATGATCCACTGCAGAGAGGACGGTGCTCGACGATGAGCGACCAGACCAGCACGACCAGCACGACCAGCACGACCGACGCCGCGGAGTCCGCCGGCCAGACCTGGGTCGCCGTCGGACCGGCGGGGACGGTCGGGTCGATCGGACGCACGGTCGACGGGTTCGTCGTCCGTCTCGTCGGCCGGCCCGAGCAGAGCGGCGAGTACCCGACCCTGGCCGTGGCCAAGAGCGCGCTCTTCGCAGCCCT
Organism: Frigoribacterium sp. CFBP 13729; assembly: GCF_014841875.1. Taxonomy (NCBI): domain Bacteria; kingdom Bacillati; phylum Actinomycetota; class Actinomycetes; order Micrococcales; family Microbacteriaceae; genus Frigoribacterium; species Frigoribacterium sp. CFBP 13729. The sequence continues at coordinate 652,283 of NZ_JACYUR010000002.1, forward strand.
CGGCCCCGGTGCCGAGTACCCGGAGTTCCACGAGCACTGAGCTCCTCGGGGCGACACCCCTCGTCCCTCCCCGTCGCGACGGGCCGAGCACCCCCTCCACAGGGAGGCGCGGTGCCCGCCCGCCCACCGGCCCGGTCCCGTGAGACTCCCCGCATGACAGACACCATCACCCTCACCGGGATCATCGCCACCGACCCTCGCGTCGTCACCACCGAGGCCGGCCTCGACATCGCCAGCTTCCGGCTCGCCTCGACCCACCGGCGCTTCGACCGCGTCAAGGACGAGTGGGTCGACGGCGACACGAACTGGTACACCGTCACCGCCTTCCGGTCGCTCGGCGCCAACGCGGGGCAGAGCCTCCACAAGGGCGAGCGGGTCGTCGTCCTCGGCCGCCTCCGTGTCCGGGCGTGGGAGGCCGGCGACAAGTCGGGCACGACCGTCGAGGTCGACGCGGACGCGATCGGCCACGACCTGCGCTGGGGCCGCTCGGCGTTCGTTCGCTCGACGTCCGCTGCGGCCGCCCCCGCGGGCGCGTCCGAGGCGACCGCAGGAGGCGCGGCGGGCGACGCCGCGACGGCTCCCGCTGTCGAGACGCCCGCCTCCACGTCCGGCGGATGGGCCACGGGCGGCGGCCCCGCCCTCGACGAGCAGGCCCCCTCGGCGGCCGGCACCACCGGGGAGGCCGCCCGCCACGAACCCGCCGACGCCGTCGACCGGGTGGGCGTGCCGCCCTTCTGACCCGCCGGGGGCGTCGGCATCCGACCCCGGCCCGCGTCGTAGGATCGTCACGGCCCTGACCGGGCCCGCCGAGGAAGGCCCCCCGTGACCCGTCTCCCACTCGTCGCCCTGCGCGCGGGCGCCGTCGTGCTCGTCGCCGTCGCGCTCGCCGGCTGCACGTCGGGCGAGACCGCCCCGAGCCCCGCGCCGACCACGGACGGCGCGACGCCCGCGCCCGACCCGACGCTCACGGCCGACTCCACGACCGACGAGGCGAAGGCGTTCTTCGACATGACGGTGTCGCGCCACCTCGACGGCGGCGGAGCCGGCGACGGCCGCACGATCGTCGACACGCTCACGGCGGCGGGCTTCGACAAGGCGGCCATGCAGGTGACCCCGGACTCGACGTCGATCGGGCGCGCGGCCGACACCGTGCAGTTCTCGGTGCTGTGGGGCAGCGACTGCCTCGTGGGCCAGACCGGGGCGACCGGGTTCGCCAGCGAGGTCGCGCCCGTCCTCGGCACCGGGTCCTGCCTGGTCGGCACCACCCGCACGATCGACTGGTGACGGCGCCCCACCGATAGACTGGTGGGCATGGCCGAATACATCTACTCCATGGTCCGTGCCCGCAAGGCGGTCGGCGACAAGCTGATCCTCGACGACGTGACCATGTCGTTCATCCCCGGCGCCAAGATCGGCGTCGTCGGCCCCAACGGTGCCGGCAAGTCCACGATCCTCAAGATCATGGCCGGGCTCGACACCCCCAGCAACGGCGAGGCCAAGCTCTCGCCCGGCTACACCGTCGGCATCCTCATGCAAGAACCGGAGCTCGACGAGACGAAGAGCGTCCTCGAGAACGTGCAGGAGGGCGTCGGCCCGATCAAGCAGAAGCTCGACCGCTTCAACGAGGTGTCGGCCGCGATGGCCGAGCCCGACGCCGACTTCGACTCGCTGCTCGCCGAGATGGGCACCCTGCAGGAGGAGATCGACGCGGCCGACGCGTGGGATCTCGACTCCCAGCTCGAGCAGGCCATGTCGGCCCTGCGGACGCCTCCGGGCGACGCCGAGGTCGCGAACCTCTCGGGCGGCGAGAAGCGCCGCGTCGCGCTCTGCAAGCTGCTGCTGCAGAAGCCCGACCTGCTGCTCCTCGACGAGCCCACCAACCACCTCGACGCCGAGAGCGTGCTCTGGCTCGAGCAGCACCTCAGCAAGTACCCCGGCGCCGTCCTCGCCGTGACGCACGACCGGTACTTCCTCGACCACGTCGCCGAGTGGATCGCCGAGGTCGACCGTGGTCGCCTCTACCCCTACGAGGGCAACTACTCGACCTACCTCGAGAAGAAGGGCGAGCGCCTCCAGGTGCAGGGCAAGAAGGACGCGAAGCTCGCCAAGCGCCTCTCGTCCGAGCTCGAGTGGGTGCGCAGCAACGCCAAGGGCCGCCAGGCCAAGTCGAAGGCGCGTCTCGCCCGCTACGAGGAGATGGCGACCGAGGCCGAGCGCACGAGGGTCCTCGACTTCGAGGAGATCGTGATCCCCGTCGGGCCGCGTCTCGGCTCGCAGGTCATCGACGCGAAGAAGCTGCGCAAGCAGTTCGGCGAGCGGGTGCTGATCGACGACCTCACCTTCACGCTGCCCCGCAACGGCATCGTCGGGGTCATCGGCCCGAACGGCGTCGGCAAGACCACGCTCTTCAAGACGATCGTCGGCCTCGAGCCCCTCGACGGCGGCGACCTGCGGGTCGGCGAGACGGTCGACATCTCGTACGTCGACCAGAGCCGCGGCGGCATCGACGCGAACAAGAACCTGTGGGAGGTCGTGTCCGAGGGCCACGACTACATCACGGTCGGCAAGACGGAGATCCCCTCGCGGGCCTACGTCTCGCAGTTCGGCTTCAAGGGCCCGGACCAGCAGAAGAAGGCCGGGGTGCTCTCCGGCGGTGAGCGCAACCGCCTCAACCTGGCCCTGACCCTCAAGCAGGGCGGCAACCTCCTCCTGCTCGACGAGCCCACCAACGATCTCGACGTCGAGACCCTGGGCAGTCTCGAGAACGCGCTGCTCGAGTTCCCCGGCTGTGCCGTGGTCATCACCCACGACCGGTGGTTCCTCGACCGGATCGCGACGCACATCCTCTCGTGGGAGGGCCTGAACGACGACGGCACCCCCAACTGGTACTGGTTCGAGGGCAACTTCGAGTCCTACGAGGAGAACAAGATCGAGCGTCTCGGCGCCGACGCGGCGAAGCCCAGCTCCGCCACGTACCGCAAGCTGACGCGCGACTGAGATGACCCGACTGCACGTGCCGACCCGGGTCCGCTGGAGCGACCTGGACGCGTACCGGCACGTGAACAACGCGTCGATGCTGCGCCTCCTGGAGGAGGCGCGCATCGACGCGTTCTGGGTGTCGGACGGCACGGTCGGCGAGACGTCGGGCGCCGCCGTGCTCGACGGCCGGCCGGACGCCGCCACGATGACCCTCATCGCGCGACAGGAGCTCGAGTACCTGGTACCGGTGCCGTACCTCCGCGCGCCCCTCGACGTGCAGATCTGGATCGGCCGTCTCGGCGGTGCCAGCCTCGAGGTCTGCTACGAGGTCTGGTCGCCCGCGGCGGTCGAGCCCGCCGTGCTCTACACGAAGGCGTCGACCTCGATCGTCCTCGTCGACACGGCGTCGGGGACGCCGCGACGCATCACGGACGACGAGCGCGCCGCCTGGACGCCGTTCGTCGAGGACCCGCTGACGTTCCGACGTCGCTGATCCGGGCCGTGAGCCGCTGATCGTTGCCGTCGGCCGCGCTCGGCCGGGTCAGGCGCGGGGGACCCGCACCATCCCCTCCTGGGCGACGCTCGCGACGAGCGTCCCCGAGCGGTCGTAGATGCGCCCGAGGGAGAGCCCGCGGCCGCCCACGGCTGTCGGCGACTCCTGCACGTAGAGCAGCCACTCGTCGACGCGGGCCGGGCGGTGCCACCACATGGCGTGGTCGAGGCTCGCGACCTTGAGCCCGGGCGTCACGAGCGGCACGCCGTGGCGCCGGTAGATCGGCTCGAGCAGCGTGTAGTCGCTGGCGTACAGCAAGGAGGCGCGGTGCAGGTCGGGGTCGTCGGGCAGGGCGCCCGTCGCGCGCAGCCACACGGCCTGGTGCTCGACGCGGGCGCCCTCGACGCTGAAGTAGACCGGCGACGGCACGTGACGCATGTCGAATGCACGATCGGCCGCCCAGGCCTGGGCGATCGGGTGGTCGACGGCGCCGAGCAGCTCGGCGTCGCTCGGCACGTCCTCCGGCTCGGGCAGGCCGTCGGGCATGGCGACCTGGTGCTCGAGGCCGTCGTCCGGCGTCTGGAAGGACGCGATCATCGAGAAGATCGGCAGTCCGTCCTGGGACGCCTGCGTCCGGCGGGTGGCGAAGGACCGACCGTCGTGGATGCGGTCGACCGTGAACGTGATGGGGATCGTGAGGTCGCCCGGCCGGAGGAAGTACCCGTGCAGCGAGTGGACGGGTCGGTCGCCGACGATGGTCCGCTGGGCGGCGACGAGCGCCTGCGCCATGACCTGCCCGCCGAAGACCCGGCCGAGCGGCTCGGGCTGCGACGTGCCGGTGAAGACGTCCTGTCCTCCGACGATGCCGGCCGGGGCGAGGTCGAGGGTGGCGAGCAGGTTCTGCAGGGGATCGGCGCTCATCCGATGTAGTTTAGGGGGCCGATGAGCCGTACATTCGCCCTCCCCGATTCCCTGTCCCTCAGCGACCTCGCGACCTTCCTGGGCCGTGCCGGCCGCGTCGAGGACGGCTCCGTGCGCCTCGTCGCCGGCTCCGGCGTCCTCGCGGTGTACGCCGCCGTCTTCTACCCGCTGGGGCTGCTCGACTCGAGCCCGACGGTGCTGGGCCTCCGCACGTTCCAGCTCGACGACGCCCCCGACTTCGACGCCGTGGTCCCCGTCCGCTCGCTGAAGGAGCGGCTCGTCCGGCTGCAGAACGACGTCGTCGACCCGACGGCACCCGTGACGGTCACGCTGCCGATCGAGGTCGCGACGGTCACCTGGGCGGCGATCTCGCCGCCCCGGGGCGGCTGGGTGCCGAAGGGCGCTGCCGACGCCCCGGCGCTCGACGCCGCGGCCACGGCGGGCATCGCCGAGATCGCCTCCGCCCTGCCCGAGAACGCGGGCGAGCAGATCGTCCACCGCGTGCGGTCCGACGTGTGGTCGCGCCCGGTCGAGGGCGTCGAGACCGTCCCCGCCGGGGCCGCGTTCGCCGCGCTCAGCCTCGGGTTCCTCGGCGAGGGCGAGGCGGTGTCGCTCTACGAGACCGGTGCCTGGACCCGGCTGACGACCAGCCGCGGCCACGTGCTGGTCAAGCGCCGGGGGCGTTGACCATGGCGTGGGCCGCCCGGTCGAGGTAGGCCCACAGCGTCGCGTCGTGGAGGGGCGAGAGCTCGAGCTCGTCGACCGCGGTGCGCATGTGGTGCAGCCACCGGTCGCGCGCCTCCGGCGTGACGGTGAACGGCATGTGCCGCATCCGCAGCCGCGGGTGGCCGCGCTCGTCGCTATAGGTGGTCGGGCCGCCCCAGTACTGCTCGAGGAACCCGGCGAGGCGCTGGATCGCGCCCTCGAGGTCGTGCTCCGGGTACATCGGCCAGAGCACGTCGTCGGTCTGCACGCCCTCGTAGAAGCGGCGGACGAGCCGCTCGAAGGTCGGCCGCCCGCCGATCTGCTGCCAGAAGTTGCCCTGGGCGTCGTCACGCCCGGCGCCGCTGCGCAGGGTGATCGGCTGGGAGGCGCCCGCAGGAGGCGGGCCGAGGGGGAGGTCGGTCACGAGCGCTTGCCCTTCGTGGGTCGGACGTGCGGGGTCGGCACGGTCTGCGGCGGGCGGGCGCCCTGCACCGAGGAGGCGCCGTCGAAGCCCGTGAGGACCACGCTGCTGAGCGAGGGGAGCGTGATGCCCAGCTCGTCCGTCGCCTTCTTGAGGCGCGATCGGAGCTCGCGGTCGACGTTGTCGCGCTCGGACGACCGGGTCTTGGACACGATGCGGATGACGACGTGCTCCTCGGCGATCGACTGCAGGCCCCAGACCTCGGGGGCGTCGATCATGCTGCGCCCCCACTTCGGCAGCGCCGCCATGTCGGTGGCCGCCTTGAGCATGGCCGCCTGGACCGTGTCGACGTCGGCCTCGTAGGGCACGGCGAGGTCGATGACGACCCGGGTCCAGCCCTGGGACATGTTGCCGACCCGGAGGATCTCGCCGTTCCGGACGAACCAGAGCACCCCGTTGACGTCGCGGATCTGCGTGACGCGGATGCCCACGGCCTCGACGACACCGGTCGCCGGGCCGACGTCGACGACGTCGCCGACCCCCAACTGGTCCTCTGCGACCATGAAGATGCCGTTGAGGAGGTCCTTCACGATGTTCTGGGCGCCGAACGCCAGGCCGGCGCCCACGACGCTGGCCGCGCCGACGATGGCGACGACGTCGAAGCTGAGCTCGCCGAGCACCAGCACGAGCGCGACGCCGGCGATCAGCACCGTCACGACGTTGTTGAGCACGCTGCCGAGCGTGCGCGTGCGCTGCACGACGCGGACCGCCTGCAGGGGCGACGCGATCAGGGCCTGGGTGTCGTCGACGTTCTGCTTGCGCTTGATCCCGCTGACGACCTGGTCGACCACGCGGCGGATCATGAAGTGCAACGCGACCCGCAGCAGCACGGCCACGACGACGATCGCGAGGATGCGGATCGGCACGCCCCACATCGCCCAGAAGGCGGCCCAGTCGAAGGGGTCCGTGACGACGGTGGAGTCGGTGGCAGGCGCGGCGAAGTAGTCGATCATCTCGTCAAGCTTCGCACGAGCCGCCGACGCCGCCCGGGAGCAGCCTGGACGCGAGAACGGCGGACCCTGTGAACAGGGTCCGCCGTCCGACGGTGATGCGGGAAGCGCGCGCGGCCCCCGAGGGACGCCCGCGCCTCGTGACTAGCGGGCGTCGACCGCCTGCACGCGCAGGGCGCGCTCGACGCCCGAGAGGCTCTCGACCACGATGCGGCGGAGCGCCGGCACGTCCGGGTTCGCGTCGAGCCAGGCGCGCGTCGCGTCGACCAGCTGCTGGTCGGCGAGCCCAGCCGGGTAGAGGCCAGAGACCAGCGTGTCGGCGATGTGGTAGCTGCGCGACTCCCAGATGCCCGTGATCGACGAGAAGTAGCGCTCGACGACGGGCCGCAGCACGGCAGGGTCGTTCGTGTGCTGGAAGCCCTGGGCGGTCGCGCGCACGATGGCGTTGGGCTGCTCGGCGCTGTCGACCACCGACGCGAAGGCGGCGAGCTTGCCCTCGGCCGTTGGGATCGCCGCGCGGGCGCGTGCGGCGGCCTGGGCGCCGTTGGCGGTGTTGTCCGCCTCGAGCGCGGCGTCGATCTCGGCCTCGCCGGCGGCGCCGACGAGCACGAGGCCCTCGAGCAGCTCCCAGCGCAGGTCGGTGTCGACCTCGAGCCCGTCGAGGGCCAGCGACCCGTCGTGCAGGGCGCGGAGGGCCTCGGCGTGCGCCGGGGTCGACGCGGCGGCGGCGAAGAACTTCACGAACTGGAACTGCGCGTCCGACCCGGCCTCCGCCTCCTTCGCCAGCTCGAGGAGGCGGTCGCCGACCTCGGCGAGCACCTCGGCCCGGCGGGACGGCGCCACGTAGCTGCGGGCCGTCTGCACCAGCTGGGTCAGGGTCGTGCGGATCGTCGTCGACTCGGTCTCGCTCGCGATGTTCGACAGCACGAGGCGGACGTAGTCGGAGGGCGAGGTCTCGGCGTCGCGCGTGGCGTCCCAGACGGAGCCCCAGACGAGGGCGCGGGCCAGCGGGTCGGAGATCGCCGCGAGGTGCTCGATCGCGGTGGCGAGCGACTGCTCGTCGAGGCGGATCTTCGCGTAGGCGAGGTCGTCGTCGTTGGTGAGCACGAGGGCCCCGCGGTGCTGGCCCACGAGCTCTGGCACCTCGGTGCGGGTGCCGTCGACGTCGATCTCGACCCGGTGCGTCCGCACCAGGGCGTCCCCGTCGAAGTCGTAGAGGCCCACCGCGAGGCGGTGCGGGCGGATCGTCGGGTAGTCGGCCGGCGCCTCCTGCAGGAGGGCGAACGACGTGATGACGCCGTCGGCGTCCGTCTCGATCTCGGGACGCAGCGTGTTGACGCCCGCGGTCTCGAGCCACTTCTCGCTCCAGCTGGTCAGCTCGCGGCCCGAGGTGGCCTCGAGCTCGACGAGCAGGTCGCGCAGCTCGGTGTTGGAGTGGTGGTGCTTCTGGAAGTACGCGGCGACGCCGGCGTAGAAGGCGTCGATGCCGACCCAGGCGACGAGCTGCTTCAGCACCGAGCCGCCCTTGGCGTAGGTGATGCCGTCGAAGTTCACCTGGACGTCTTCGAGGTCGTTGATCGTCGCGACGACGGGGTGCGTCGAGGGCAGCTGGTCCTGGCGGTAGGCCCAGCTCTTCTCCATCGCCTGGAACGTCGTCCACGCCTCGGTCCACTCGGTGGCCTCGGCCGTCGAGATGGTCGACGCCCACTCGGCGAACGACTCGTTCAGCCAGAGGTCGTTCCACCACTTCATGGTGACGAGGTCGCCGAACCACATGTGGGCGAGCTCGTGCAGGATCGTGACGACCCGGCGCTCCTTGATCGCGTCGGTCACCTTGCTGCGGAACACGTAGGTCTCGACGAAGGTGACGGCGCCCGCGTTCTCCATCGCGCCGGCGTTGAACTCGGGCACGAAGAGCTGGTCGTACTTGTCGAACGGGTACGGGAAGCGGAACTTCTCCTCGTAGTAGGCGAAGCCCTGACGCGTCTTCTCGAAGATGTAGTCGGCGTCGAGGAACTCGGTGAGCGAGCGACGCGTGAAGATGCCGAGCGGGATCGTGCGGCCGTCCGAGCTCGTGAGCTCGCTGCGCACGACGTCGTAGGGGCCCGCGACGATCGCCGTGATGTAGCTCGAGAGCACCGGGGTGGGCGAGAACGTCCAGGTGGCGACCTCGCCGTCGACGGAGGGCTCGGGCGTCGGCTGGTTCGAGACGACCTGCCAGCGGGAGGGGGCGGTCACGGTGAACTGGAACGTCGCCTTCAGGTCGGGCTGCTCGAAGACCGCGAAGACGCGGCGGCTGTCGGGCACCTCGAACTGCGAGTAGAGGTAGACCTCGTCGTCGACCGGGTCGACGAAGCGGTGCAGGCCCTCGCCGGTGTTCGTGTACTCGGCGTCGGCGACGACCTCGAGCACGTTCTCGGCGGCGAGGTCGTCGAGCTGGATGCGGACGCCGTCGTTCACGGCCGCCACGTCGAGGGCCGTGCCGTTCAGCGTGGCCGAGTGCACGGTGCGCGTGAGGGCGTCGATGAACGTCGAGGCGCCGGCCGTCGCGGTGAAGCGGACGGTCGTCGAGCTGCCGAAGACCTCGGCCCCGCGGGTCAGGTCGAGCTCGATCTCGTACGACTGCACGTCGACGACGCTCTTGCGCTCCTGCGCCTCGAGTCGGGTCAGGTTCTCTCCGGGCACGCTTGCTCCATCCGTCTTCAGGTGTCGTTGCGGGACTCGTGGTCCCCGGACGAGCCTAGACCGGCCCCCCGACGCCGGGGTGTTCACTGGGGGCATGACCGACACCGTCGCCCCCGCGCCCCACACCTCCGTCGACTTCTGGTTCGACCCCTCCTGCCCCTGGGCCTGGATGACCAGCCGCTGGGTCGACGAGGTCGCCCGTCACCGCGACCTCGACGTGACGTTCCACATCATGAGCCTGGCGGTGCTGAACGAGGACAACGACGTGAGCGACGAGTACAGGGCCGCCTTCGCCCGGATGCTGCGCTACACGCGGCTCGTCACCGCCGCCGGCGAGCTGCACGGCCAGCAGATCGTGAAGCCTCTCTACGACGCCCTCGGCACCCGCATCCACCCGGGCGGCGAGACCGACGCCGACGTCGTCATCCCCGCCGCGCTCGCCGAGGTCGGCCTGCCCGCCGAGTTCGCCGCCCACGCCGACTCGGACGAGTACGACGAGCAGATGCGGGCGAGCCACTTCGACGGCATCGGCCGCGTCGGCCAGGACGTCGGCACGCCCGTGATCGCCGTGAACGGCACCGCCTTCTTCGGTCCCGTCATCTCGCCGGCGCCGAAGGGCGAGATCGCACTGACCCTGTGGGACGGCGTGGTCGCCGCCGCCTCGTACCCGGGCTTCTTCGAGATCAAGCGCACGCGCACGGTCGGCCCGATCTTCGACTGACGCAGGGCCGTGGCCCGGGCCGTCCTAGGATCGACAGCATGCGCATCCACGTGGCGACCGATCACGCCGGTCTCGACTTCAGCAAGACCGTCATCCGTCACCTCTCCGACGCCGGCCACGACGTCACCGACCACGGCCCGACCAGCTACGAGCCGCTCGACGACTACCCGTCGTTCTGCATCGCGGCGGCCCGGTCCGTCGTCCGTGACCAGCGGGCCGGCCACGAGGCCCTCGGCGTCGTCTTCGGCGGCTCGGGCAACGGCGAGCAGATCGCCGCGAACAAGGTCGAGGGCGTCCGTGCCGCCCTGGTCTGGAACGACTCGACGGCGAAGCTCGCCCGTCAGCACAACGACGCGAACGTGATCGCCATCGGCGCCCGTCAGCACACGGAGGCGGAGGCGCTGGCCTTCATCGACGCGTTCGTCGCCGAGCCCTTCAGCCACGACGAGCGTCACGTCCGTCGCATCGCCCAGGTGGGCGAGTACGAGACCACCGGGGCGATCGCCGGGCACCCGGTCGACTGACGACGTAACGTCGGGAGCGGCGGGACCTCCGGGCCCCGCCGCTCCGTCGTCCCCCGTCGGATCGGCTCCGCCCGATCGACCCAGCCAGTGAGGTGCCGCCGTGCCCGAGGGCCATTCCGTCCACCGCATCGCCAACCAGTTCGAGCAGACCTTCGTGGGGAGCCGGTGCGAGGTGAGCTCGCCCCAGGGGCGGTTCGCCGCCGGGGCCGAGAAGCTCGACGGCGCGACGATGGTCGACGCCAAGGCCGTCGGCAAGCAGATGTTCCTCGAGTTCGACAACGGCCTCTGGCTGCACGTGCACCTCGGCCTCTACGGCGCGTGGGACTTCGCGGGCGACATCGCCACGGGCCACTCGATGGCCGAGTCGCGGACGCGTCGGGCTCGCACCCGCAAGGCGGAGGCGGCCCCCGACGACGACGGCGAGGACTCGATGGCGAGCATAGGGGCGCCGCGTCGCAGTCGCGTCCGGATGGCCGAGCAGGAGAAGGCCGAGGACGACATCGAGTCGTTCCCGCCCGAGCCCGTCGGCCAGGTGCGCGTGCGCCTGCTCACCGACACGGCCGTCGGCGACCTGCGCGGCCCCACGAAGTGCGAGGTCCTCGACGCCGCCGGGGTCGACACGGCCATCGCCAAGCTCGGCCCGGACCCCCTCGTGGACTCGCCCAAGAAGGGCAGCGACCGCTTCGTGACGACGGTGCGGAAGAAGCGCACCCCGATCGGCCTGCTGCTGATGGACCAGAGCGTCGTGAGCGGCATCGGCAACATCTACCGCGCTGAGCTGCTCTTCCGCGCGCGGCTCGATCCGCACACCCCCGGCAACCAGGTGCCCGAGGACGTGCTGAAGGCGATCTACAAGGACTGGACGAAGCTGCTCAGGAGCGGCGTCGAGCTCGGGCAGATGATGACGATGGACGGGCTCACGAAGGCACAGCACGCGAAGGCCCTGCGCAGCCGGGCCGACCGGCACTGGGTCTACCACCGTGAGGGCCTGCCCTGTCGGGTCTGCGGCACCAACATCGTGATGGAGATGGCCGCGGGTCGGAAGCTCTACTGGTGCCCGGTCGACCAGGTCTGAGCGCCGTGCCGTGTTACGTGCGTGTCACAGCTTTCAATCGAGGCTGAAACCTGTGCCAGGGTGGCTCCATGCGGCACACCCCCACGTTCGTCCTGTCCGACGTCGACGAGGTCAGGCGGCTCGTCCGCGAGAACCCCTGGGCCACGATCGTCGCGTCGACGGCTGACGGCATCGTGGCCTCGCACTACCCGGTGGTGCTCGAGGACGACCCGGCCGACCCCGACGCGATCGTGCTGGTCAGCCACGTCGGCCGGCCCGACGAGCGCTCGCTCGAGCTGGGCACCTCCGAGGTCATGGTGATCGTCCAGGGGCCTCACGGCTACGTGTCTCCCGGGTGGTACCCCGCCGAGCAGATCATCCCGACCTGGAACCACGTCACGGCGCACCTCTGGGGCACGCCCGAGATCCTGTCGGACGACGAGAACTTCCGCGTGCTCGGCGAGCTCGTCGACCACTTCGAGCGCGTCATGCCCGAGCCGTCGACCCTCACGCTCGACGAGGAGGGCTCGCGCCGTGTCGCGAAGGGCACCGTCGGCATCCGGCTGCGGGTCACCCGGTTCGACGCGCGCGCCAAGCTGAGCCAGAACAAGGCGCCCGAGGTCGTCGACCGCATCGTGGACGAGCTCGAGCACGGCGAGCACTACGCGCAGCCGGCCCTGGCCGCCGAGATGCGTCGGGTCCGCGACCGGTGAGCGCGGTCCTGCCCGGCACCGGCACCGATGCCGGACCCGAGAAGGCGCGTCCCGTCCTCCTGAGGAACGCCCGCCTCGCCGGCGTCCACAGCCCCGAGGACGCCGCCCGGGTCGACGTCCTCCTCCGTGGAGGTGTCGTCGCCGAGATCGGCCAGGGGCTCGTCGCGGTCGAGGGTGCCGACGTCGCCGACGTCGTCGACCTCGCCGGCCGGTGGCTCGGGCCGGGCCTCTGGGACTCCCACGTGCACATGGACCAGTGGGCGCTCGTGCGTCGTCGCCTCGACGTGTCGGCGGCCGGGTCGGCCGCCGAGGCCGCGTCGCTCGTGGGGGAGCGCCTCCGCTCGCAGCCCCCGGCGCCCGGTGAGCCCCTGATCGGCTACGGGTTCCAGGACGCGCTCTGGGCCGACGAGCCCACCAGGGCCCTGCTCGACGCCGTCTCCGGCGACGTCCCCGTCGTGCTCGTCAGCAAGGACCTGCACTCCGTCTGGCTCGACTCCCGGGCCCTCGCGGCCCACGGTCACGCCGGCCACCCGACGGGCCTGCTGCGCGAGGCGGACGCCTTCGCCGTGAGCACCGCGGTCAGCGCCGTCTCGGAGGACCAGCTCGACGAGTGGGTGGCCGAGGCCGCCGAGGCCGCCGCCGCGCGAGGCGTCGTCGGGATCGTCGACCTCGAGATGACCCTCTCGGTCGACCGCTGGGCCCGCAGGGTGGCGGCGGGCACGACGTGCCTCCGCGTGCGCGCCGGCGTCTACCCGGCCGACCTCGACGAGGTCGTCGCCCGCGGCCTGCGCACCGGCGACGTGATCCCCGGCACGCACGGCCTCGTCGAGATGGGGCCGGCCAAGATCATCACCGACGGCTCGCTCGGCACCCGCACCGCGTGGTGCCGGGACGCCTACGTCGGCATGGAGGGCGACCCCGCGGCGCGGGGCGTGGCGACCTACGGGAAGGAGGCGCTCGTCGCCTACCTGAGACGCGCCTCCTCGGCGGGCCTGGTGCCCGCGGTGCACGCGATCGGCGACGCGGCGAACGCGTCGGCCCTCGACGCCCTCGAGGAGGTCGGCTGCGGCGGCTCGATCGAGCACGCACAGCTGCTCGACGCGGACGACGTCGCGCGGTTCGCGCGGCTCGGCATCGTGGCCAGCATCCAGCCCGAGCACGCCATGGACGACCGCGACGTCGCCGACCGGCTGTGGGCGGACCGCACCGGGCGCTCGTTCGCGTGGGGGAGCCTCGCCGAGGCGGGGGTGCGCCTCCAGCTCGGCTCGGACGCGCCGGTGGCGCCGCTCGACCCGTGGGTGGCGATCGCCGCGGCCGTCTGGCGGGCGCGTGACGGCCGCGACCCGTGGCACCCCGAGCAGCGGCTGGCGGCGCGCACCGCGCTCGCCGCGTCGACCGGCGGCCGGACCAGGGTCGAGGTCGGCTCGGCGGCCGATCTCGTCGTGACCGAGTGCGACCCGCTCACCGCCTCCGACGACGAGCTGCGGCACCTGGCCGTCTCGGCCACGCTGCTCGGCGGGCGCTGGACGCACCGGGCGCTCTGACCGACGCCTGTCGTGTGTCTTCGGTGTTTCGTCGTGATGAAGGTTTCAAAAAGTAGTGAAACTTTTGAGCGCGAAGTCTTCCGCTCGACCGTGTCCGCTCCCTAACGTGACAGCACGCCGTCCCGTCACGGCATCGGAGTGCACCACCCGAACCGCCCCAGGGCGCTGGAGGACACACATGAGAGCCACCCGAACGACCCTTGCCGCAGCCGTCACGGTCGCCGCCCTCGCCCTCGGCGGCTGTGCCGCAGGAGGCGGCTCCTCCGGCGCCGACGCGGGCGGGACCCTCGTCTACGCCACGGCCGAGCCGGACCACCTGACGCCCGGGCGCCAGACCGTCGCGTTCACGCAGGTGATGAGCCTGTTCGCGCCGCTCGTCTCGGTCGACGCCGACAACGCCGTCACGTACGTGCAGGCCGAGTCGGTCGAGTCGGACGACGCGACCACGTGGACGATCGTCCTGCGCGACGGCTGGACCTTCCAGGACGGCACGCCGGTCACGGCCCAGAGCTACGTGGACGCGTGGAACTACACGGCCGACGCCGCGAACGCCTTCGAGAACAGCGGCCAGCTCGCGGGGATCGCCGGCTACGACGACCTGAACCCGGCCGAGGGCGACCCGACCGCGAGCACGATGAGCGGCCTCTCCGTCGTCGACGACACGACCTTCACGGTGCAGCTGTCGCACGCCGACAGCCAGTTCCCGCTGCAGCTGAGCCAGGCGCAGACCGGCTTCTACCCGATGCCCGAGTCCGCCTACGACGACATGGAGGCGTACGACCGCCAGCCCGTCGGCAACGGCCCCTTCGAGATGACCGAGCCGTGGGTCGACGACGCCGAGTTCACGGTGTCGAAGTACGACGGATACCAGGGCGACGACGCGGCCCAGGTCGACGACATCACCTACCGCAGCTACAGCGACCAGAACACGGCCTACACCGACGTGCTCGCGGGCAACGCCGACGTGCTGTTCCTGCCCGCGTCGAAGATGACGTCCGCCGAGGCCGACTTCGGCGACCGCCTGTACTCGTTCGACGCCCCCGGCATCGACTACCTCGGGTTCCCCCTGACCGACGAGCGCTACTCGGACGTCCGGGTGCGCCAGGCGATCTCGATGTCCATCGACCGGGACGCCGTGAACACGGCCATCTACGGCGGCCTCTACGAGCCCGCGACGGCCTTCACCCCGTCCGCGATGGACGGCACGCCCGAGGGCCTCTGCGGCGAGTTCTGCGAGTTCGACCCCGACGCGGCCCAGGCCCTGCTCGAGGAGGCCGGCGGCTTCGACGGCACGATGGAGATCGTCTACCCGGGCGGCAGCGGCCTCGACTCGCTCTTCGAGGCCTACGCGAACCAGATCCGGCAGAACCTCGGCGTCGAGGACGTCGTGGCGAAGCCGAGCACCGACTGGGCCGAGTACTACCAGGGCCTCGTCGACCGCACCACGTCCGGCCCGCACTTCGGCCACTGGGGCGCGCTCTACGTCAGCCAGCAGAACACCCTGCGGTCGCTCTTCACCGAGGCGGGCGGCTGCTACGACTGCACCTGGTACAGCTCGCCCGAGGTCGACGCGCTGCTCGACGAGGCGGACCAGGCCGCGACGCCGGAGGCGGCGACCGACGCCTACCGCGCGGTCCAGGAGGAGGTGCTCGCGGACTTCCCCGTCGCGCCGACGTTCTCGGACAAGTACTCGTACGTCACCAGCGAGAAGGTCGCGACCCTGCCTCAGGCCGCCGGCAGCCCGATCGTGCAGGGGATCACCCTGAAGTGACGATCGACGACCGCGCCACCCGCCCCGCCCCCGCCGTGGTCGGCTCGACGGACGACATCGTCCGCCGGGCCGGCTCGGTGCCCCCGCTCGACGGCTTCCCCACGCTCGACGCCCTGGCCGAGCGCTTCGCCCGGATCGAGCGCGAGAACCCCGGTCTCGTCGCCAGCCGCCGCGTCGCGACGAGCCGCCTCGGCGAGCCCATCCGGATGTATTCCATAGGCACAGCCTCGATAGGTGCAGCCTCCAGCGGTGCAGCTTCGACGGGCACCGCCTCCCGGAACCACCTGATCGTCGGCGGCGTCCACCCCAACGAGCCGATCGGCTCGTGGACGGCGATCCACCTCGCCGAGACGCTCTGCGCCGACGCCGAGCTGCGCGAGTCGCTCGGCGCCGTCTGGCACATCGTGCCGAGCATCGACCCGGACGGCGGGCGCCTCAACGAGGGCTGGTTCGCCGATCCGGGCGACCGCGGCCACTACGCGCGTCGCTTCTACCGCCCGGCGCCGGACGAGCAGGTCGAGTGGACCTTCCCCACGTCGTACGGGGACGCCTACTTCGATCGCGTGATGCCCGAGACCCTCGGCCTCATGCGCCTGATCGACGAGCTGAGGCCCGAGCTCTACGTCAGCCTGCACAACGGCGAGATGGGCGGCGTCTACTACTACCTGAGCCGGCCGGTGCCCGAGCTGACGGAGGCGCTGCACGCCGTCCCTGCCTCGCTCGGCCTGCCGCTCGACACCGGCGAGCCCGAGTCGCCGTACCTCGAGCAGTACGCGCCGGCCGTCTTCGGCACCGGCACGATCGCCGACGCCTACGACTACCTCGAGTCCCTGGGGGTCGAGGCCGCGGTCGAGATCGGCGGGTCGTCGTCGAGCGAGTACGCGAGCCGGCACGGCACCCTCGGCCTCGTGGCCGAGCTGCCCTACTGGAAGCACCCCGACGCGGACGACACCTCGCCCACGGACGAGGCCTACTCGGCCCTGCTGCTCCGCACCAGCGCCCGGATGACGGAGACGGGGGAGGCGCTGGCCGGCCTGCTCGCCCGTGCCGAGCCGGCCCTCACGATCGAGTCGCCGTTCCTCCGCGCCTCACGCGCCTTCGTGCCGATGCTGATCCGGATGGGAACGGTGGATCGCACCCGGGCGGCCGATCCGGCGTCGGCACGACCCGCGACCGTCACCGAGCGCTTCTCGTGCGAGGACCTCGTGCACTGCTTCCGCCTGCGCTACGGCGGGATGCTGCTGCGCGCGCTCGAGGTCGAGTCCGCCGCGGGGACGGCGTCCGCGCCGCTCCGCCGGCTCGCCGAGGAGGCGGCCGTCCTCTACGCCACCTGGCAGGCCGAGGCCGCGGCCGACGACCGTGCCGAGGTGATCCCGATCGCGAGCCTCGTCGGCGTGCAGTACGGGGCCGTCCTGGCCGCTGCCGCCCACCTCGCGGGCACGGGCCGGCCGGCCGCCGCCGCCGCCGCCGACCCTGCCCCGACCCCGACCCTGCCGCCCGCCGAGGGCTCGCGATGAAGACCGCGCTGGCCGTCGTCGAGCGCGTCGGCGGACTCGCCGTCGTCTTCGTCGGGGTCACCTTCGTCATCTACTTCACGGTGTTCGCGCTGCCCGGCGACCCGATCCGGGCGCTGGGCGGCGACCGGCCCCTCAGCGACGCGGTCGTCCGAGCGCTCCGGGCCGAGTACCACCTCGACGAGCCGCTCTGGCAGCAGTACACCCGGTACATCGGCGGGCTGTTCCGCGGCGACTTCGGCACGACGTTCACCGGCCAGTCGGTGGGCGACCAGATGGCCAGCCGCTGGCCCGTCACGGTCACGCTGGCGCTGTCGGCGTGGCTGCTCGAGATCGTCGTCGGCATCGGGCTCGGCGTGCTGTCGGCGCTGAGGCGCGGCACGCTGGTCGACAAGGCGATCCTGGGCGGCACCATCGTGGCCAGCGCGATCCCCGTGTTCGTCGTGGGGGTCACCCTCCAGCTCGTGTTCGCGGTCCGGCTCGACTGGTTCCCCGTCGCCGGCGTGACGGCCGGCTGGCCGGCCGCCTACGCGCTGCCCGCGATCGTGATCGCCCTCTTCGGGCTGGCCTCCGTCTCCCGCCTGACCCGCGCCTCCGTGCTCGAGAACCTCAGCTCCGACTACGTGCGGACGGCCAGGGCCAAGGGGCTCGCCCCCCGACGGGTGATCGGCGTGCACGTGATGCGGAACTCGCTGATCCCCACCGCGACGTTCCTCGCGACCGACCTCGGCTACCTGCTCGGCGGCACGGTCATCATCGAGGGGATCTTCAACCTGCCGGGGGTCGGCAACCTCCTGTTCGGGGCCATCCGCAGCCACGAGGGCGCGACGGTGGTCGGCATCTCGACCGCGCTGATCCTCGTCTTCCTCGTCACCAGCCTCCTGGTCGACGCGATCCACGCCCTGCTCGACCCGAGAGTCCGACGATGACCGAGAGCTTCACGACCCCCGTCGCCCCGTCCCTCGCCGGCGGGCGTCGTCATCCGCTGCGGCGGGCCGTCCGTCGGCCCGGCTTCGTCGTCCCTGCGGTCGTCGTCCTGCTGCTGACGCTGATCGCGGTGTTCCCCGGCCCGTTCGCCGGGCTCTTCGGCAACGGCGACCCCCGGGTCTGCGACCTCGGCCTCAGCGGCGCCGACCCGACCGGCGGGCACCCGTTCGGGTACGACCTGCAGGGCTGCGACGTATGGGCCAACGTGATCCACGGCACCCGCGCCTCCTTGTCGGTCGGCCTGCTCACGACGGTGCTCTCGATGGTCGTCGCGATCGTGGTCGGGACGATCGCGGGGATGCGCGGCGGGATCGTCGACGCCGCGCTCTCGCGCCTCACCGACGTGTTCCTCGGGTTCCCCCTGCTGCTCGGCGCGGTCGTCGTGCTGAACAGCGCCGGCGAGCGGTCGGTCCTCACCGTCTCGCTCGTGCTCGCCCTGTTCGGCTGGCCGACGATGGCCCGCCTGGTGCGCGGCTCGGTCCGGTCGGTGCGCCAGGCGGACTTCGTCCTCGCGGCACGGACGATGGGGCTCTCGACCTGGCGGATCGTCACGCGCTACGTGCTGCCGAGCTCGCTGTCGCCCGTCTTCGTCGTCGCCACCATCACGGTGGGCGGGGTCATCGTGGCCGAGAGCTCGTTGACGTACCTCGGCATCGGCCTCGAGGCACCGGCGATCTCGTGGGGCCTGCAGCTCGCGAGCGCGTCGAGCCAGTTCCAGAACGCGCCCCACCTCCTCGTGTTCCCGGCCCTGTTCCTGGCCGTGACCGTGCTCAGCATCATCAGCCTGGGCGACACCCTCCGTGCCGCCCTCGACCCTCGTCGCCAGCAGTGACGCCGACCACCGGAGGACCCATGACCACGACGCCCGAGGCCCCCGAGGTCCCGACCGCCCTCACCGCTCCGCAGATCGCCGACCTCCGGGCCGCCCTGCCCTACGTCGACGGCTGGCTCGCGTACCGGCGCTGGCGCGAGCGCGTGCCGGGCGTCCAGGCCGCCGTCTGGTTCGACGACGCGCTCCAGCTCTCGTCGGCGCACGGGCTGGCAGACGAGGAGGCGGGCGCCCCGTTGACGACGGAGCACCTGTTCCGCATCGCGTCGCACTCGAAGACCTTCACGGCCACGGCGGTGCTGCAGCTCGTCGAGCGCGGAGCCCTGCGCCTCGACGACCCGGTCGGGCAGCACGTGCCGCGCCTGGCCGAGGCCGGGTCCCGCCTCGCCGACGCCACCGTCCGCGAGCTGCTCGAGCACGGCGCGGGCGTGATCCGCGACGGCCTCGACGGCGACTACTGGCAGCACGGCCGGCCGTTCCCCGACGAGGCCGAGCTGATCGAGATGCTGCTCGACCGGGGCGACAAGGCGCCCGCGGGGGCGGGCTTCAACTACAGCAACCTCGGCTACTCGCTGCTCGGGCTGGTGGTCGCCGCCGTGTCGGGCCGGTCGTACGGCGACTTCGTCACCGAGTCGATCGTCGAGCCGCTCGGGCTGCGGCACACCGGCCCGGAGTGGGACGAGTCGCGCGCCGACGAGTACGCGGCCGGCCACAGCGGCCGGCACGTCTCGCAGACGCGGGTGCGGCTCGCCCACGTCGACACCCGCGCCATGGCCGCGGCGACCGGGTTCTACGGCACCGCGTCCGACCTCGTGCGGTACGCGTCGGCGCACTTCGACGGCGACGAGCGCCTGCTCGGCGAACACAGCAAGCGGCTCGCCCAGCGGGAGGCCTGGCAGTCCGACGCGTCGCAGCCGGAGTCGGCGCACTACGGCCTCGGCTTCGTGATCGACCGCGTCGGCGGCCACCGGGTCGTCGGCCACTCGGGCGGGTACCCGGGCCACATCACCCGCACGCTGTTCGACCCGGCCCTGGGGCTCGCCGTCTCGGTGCTGACCAACGCCGTGGACGGGCCCGCCACCGCGCTCTCGTCGGGCGTGCTGCGACTCCTCGACCTGGCGCTCGAGCCGGCGCCGCCCGGCCTCGCGACCCGCGCCTCCTCGTCGGGCGTCGACCCGGCCCGCTTCACCGGCCGGTTCGCGGGCGAGTTCGGCATCGTCGACGTGGCGCTGCTCGGCGAGAACCTCGTGGCGCTGCACCCGTCCGGCGCGGACCCGGTCGACGGCATGGACCGGCTGCGCGTGGCCGGGCCGGACGAGCTCCTGATCGCCCGGGGCAACGGCTTCGGGGCGGTGGGCGAGACGATGCGCTACGAGTTCGACGCCGACGGTCGGGTCTCGCGGCTGCGGGGCGCGGGAGGCATGAGCATGCGCCCGGTGACGGAGCTCGAGGGATGACGACCGTCACCGCCGCCGATCTAGGCTGGCCGGGCACCGTTCGCCCTGCCGAGGCGACACCTCACGGATCGAGAGAACGCATGCCGCGCCACGACCCCACGACGACGACCTCCTCCTCCTCCGGGCCTGAGGTCACGGCCGACGAGGCCGCCCGACGGGACTTCGTCGAGCAGTTCGCCGTCATGTGGGAGATGGCGGGCTCGGCGCTGATGGACGGCCGCATCCTCGGTTACCTCATGATGATGCGCGAGCCGTACATCTCGTCCGCCGACCTCGGCTCCGCCCTGAGCGCGAGCGCCGGGTCGGTCTCGATGTCCACCCGCCGCCTGGTCGACTCCGGCTTCATCGCCCGCCACGTCGTGCCGGGCGACCGCAGCCACTACTTCCGGGCCGAGGACGACATCTGGGGCAGCTGGCTCGCCGGCGAGCGTCGGTACCTCGACCGCCAGCGCGTCACCATCGAGCAGGGCCTCGCCGTGCTCGACCCGGCCGACGAGCGGGACGAGGAGGTGCGGCACCGGCTGGTGAACGGCCGCGACTACATGACCTGGGTCTCGAGGTACCACCGCAAGATGCTCGCCGACTGGGAGGCGTTCAAGGCCGACCGCGACGCGGCCGCCCCGGCACGGGGCGACTCCCCGACCGACGACGACCAGGAGCCCCGATGACCGACCCGCTGCTGAGCGTGCACGACCTGACGATCCGGTTCGACGTCGACGGTGACGACCAGGTCGCGGTCGAGGGCGCCTCCTTCGAGGTCCGCCGCGGCGAGGTGCTCGCGGTCGTGGGCGAGTCGGGCTCGGGCAAGAGCGTCAGCGCCATGTCGGTGCTCGGCCTGCTGCCGGCGAACGCGACGGTCGAGGGCTCGGTCGTCTTCGACGGCCAGGAGCTCGTCGGGCTGCCGGACGCCGCCGTGCGGCACCTCCGGGGCGAGCGGATCGCCATGATCTTCCAAGATCCCACGGCGGCCCTGAACCCGGTCTTCACGGTCGGGTTCCAGATCGAGGAGGCGGTCCGCCGGCACGAGCCGGAGCTCGGCCGTGCCGCGGTGCGGGCCCGCGCCGTCGAGCTGCTGAGGAGCGTCGAGATCCCCGAGCCGGAGGCCCGGCTGCGGTCGTTCCCGCACCAGCTCTCCGGCGGCCAGTGCCAGCGGATCATGATCGCGATGGCGCTGGCCTCCGACCCTGCCCTGCTGATCGCCGACGAGCCGACGACCGCGCTCGACGTGACCGTGCAGGCCGAGGTGCTCGACGTGCTCCGCCGACTCCAGCAGGGCTCGGGAACGAGCATCCTGCTCATCACCCACGACATGGGCGTGGTGGCCGACCTCGCCGACCGCGTCGTCGTGATGCGGTCGGGCCGGGTGGTCGAGACGAACGACGTCGGGGCCCTCTTCGCGGCCCCCGTGGCCGAGTACACGGGCGCCCTGCTCGACGCGGTGCCGCGCGTGGGCGACCGCCTCGTCGTGGCGGGCCCGGCTTCGGGCGCGGGCGCGGGCGCGGCTGCGGCTTCCGCCGTGCCCGCCGCTGCGCCTGCTGCCGCCGCGGCTGTGCCGCCGCCGGCGCTCGTCGTGCGCGACCTCGTAGTCGAGTACGGCAACCGGGTCGTGGGCCGCTTCCGTGCCGTCGACGACGTGAGCTTCACGGTCGGCCGCGGCGAGATCCTCGGCCTCGTGGGCGAGTCGGGCAGCGGCAAGACGACGATCGGGCGGGCGGCCGTCGGGCTGGCGCCGATCACCTCGGGCGTCGTCCAGGTGGCGGGCGTCGACCTCGCCACGGCGGGTCGACGTGAGCAGCGGGCGATGCGCGAGCGGGTCGCCGTCGTCTTCCAGAACCCGTCGACCTCGCTGAACCCGAGGTACAGCATCGCCCAGACCCTCGGCGAGCCGTTGCAGGTCAGGCGCGGGCTGCGCGGTGCTGAGCTGACGGACCGGGTCGACGCGCTGCTGGCCGACGTCGGGCTGGGCGGGGCCTGGCGCGAGCGCTACCCGCACGAGCTCTCCGGAGGGCAGCGGCAGCGCGTGGCGATCGCGCGCGCGGTCGCGCTCGACCCTGACCTCCTCATCGCCGACGAGCCCACCAGCGCCCTCGACGTGTCGGTGCAGGCCAAGGTCCTCGACGTGTTCCGGTCGCTGCAGGGCCGGCTCGGGTTCGCGTGCCTCTTCATCAGCCACGACCTGGCCGTCGTCGACTCGCTCTGCGACCGCGTCGCCGTCCTGCGGTCGGGCCGGCTGGTCGAGCTCGGCGACCGCGACTCCGTCCTGACGGCGCCGTCGGACGACTACACGCGACGGCTGATCGCCTCGGCGCCGGTGCCCGACCCCGTCGAGCAGCGGCGTCGTCGGGAGGAGCGGCTCAGCGCCTGACGCCCTGACGCCCTGGGTGCGGGCACGACCCCCCCGGTGCACGACAGCCCGGGACACGACGGAGGCCGCCGCCCCGAGGGCGACGGCCTCCGCGCGTCAGGAGGGAGCGGACTCAGCCGGCGACGTGCGCGGCGAGGAACCAGCGGTCCTTCTCGAGGCCGCGCGAGATCTCGATGGCGACGTCCTGGCTGGACGCGTCGAGCTCGCCGAGCTCGTCGATGGCCGTGCGGACGGCGCCGAGGGCGGCGTCGATCTGGGCGACCAGCTCGGCGATCGTGCGGTCGATCTGGTTGAAGCCGGGCGAGGTCGTCGGGATGCTCGTCTTGGCGGCGACGGTCTCGATGCGGGCGTCGACGGGCAGGCCGAGGGCGACGACGCGCTCCGCGGCGAGGTCGGCCCACTCGCGGGCGTGGTCGACGACCACGTCGATCAGCTCGTGCACGGCGACGAACGCGATGCCGCGCACGTGCCAGTGCGCCTGCTTGCCGTTGACCGACAGCGCGGTGAGGTCGGTGACGATGGGGCTGAGGAACTGGGCGACGCCGGCGGCGACGTCGGGGTCGACGGAACCCTGGGGGACGGTGATGGTGGTGGCGTCGGTCATGGCGGTGTCCTTTCCTAGACGATCTACCCCACGGTAGAGGGCTGAGCGGATTCCGCAAGCAAGCTGAGGCTCGGCTCACCGAGGCCAGCCTGGCCTCACCTGGCCGTGCGGGGGATAACCCCACCGCCCTCTCGGGCGCTGGCACCATGGGACGGTGCCCGCGCCTCCGCGAGGCTCGAGGCATGACCCAGGAGAGCACCATCAGCGCCCCCACGAACCCCTACCTCTCGCCGCCGCCCCCGCCCGGCGGCTACGGGCGTCGCTGGCGTGCCCTGCCCCGCGAGCTCGGCTACGTCGCCCTGTCGGCGGTGCTCGTCGTCGTGATCGGCGGCCTCTCCACCCTCTTCTTCCGGTCGCTCGGCCAGGCCGACAACTCGGTCGTCGGGTTCGTCTTCCTCGCCGTCGTGGTCTTCGCGAGCCTGTGGCTGGCGCGCTGGTTCGGCACGTTCGAGGTGATCCGCCTGCGCTGGGCGATCGACCGTCCCGTGCGTCCCGTCGACTGGACGCCGAACACGACCTGGGGCCGCTCCGACAACCGCGGCGTCCGCGCGCTCTCGGCGTTCGCGAACCCGCACTACTGGCTCTACCTGCTCTACGGCCTCGTGGTGTTCCCGGCCGCGGCCGCCCTCACGACGATGGTCATCGTGCTGCTCGTCGCGGGCCCCGCCCTGCTGTTCGTCTTCGGCGGCGTGGTCGTCGGCAGCGTGCCCGGCGGCGACGGCCTGCACGCGGTCGTCGGGGGCGGCGGCGGGCTCCTGCTCCTCCTGCTCGGGGCCGTCGTGCTCGCGGGCGTCGTGCTGCTGATGCCCTTCGTCGTGCACGGC
Source organism: Frigoribacterium sp. CFBP 13729 (assembly GCF_014841875.1). NCBI lineage: Bacteria > Bacillati > Actinomycetota > Actinomycetes > Micrococcales > Microbacteriaceae > Frigoribacterium > Frigoribacterium sp. CFBP 13729. The sequence goes on from NZ_JACYUR010000002.1 coordinate 676,404, forward strand.
TTCGTCGTGATGCACCACGCGATCGCCGCCGCCATGCTCGGAGGCTTCCGCAGCGACCAGCTCGCCGTCGAGCTCGCCGACCGCGAGATCTCGCGCACCGCGGCCCTCTCGGCCGAGGGCACGGCCCTCCGCCGCCTCGAGCGCGACATCCACGACGGGCCGCAGCAGCGCCTCGTGCGCCTGCAGATGGACCTCGCCGCGGCGGCCAGGGCCGTCGACTCCGACCCCGAGAAGGGCAAGGCCCTGATCGAGGAGGCGCGGGCCCAGTCCCGCGAGGCCCTCGAGGAGCTGCGCGCCCTGTCCCGCGGCTTCGCGCCTCCCCTGCTGCTCGACCGCGGGCTGGTCGCGGCGCTCGAGTCGCTCGTCGACCGCGCGGTCATCCCCACGGCCTTGCTGAACCGGGTGCCCGCCCACGTCGTGCTGCCCACGGAGATCCAGCGGAACGCCTACTTCATCGCCTCCGAGCTCGTGACCAACACGGGCAAGCACTCGTCCGCGATCTCGGCCGACCTCGTGCTCCGCACGAGGACCGCTCCCGACGGCCGCGGCACCCTGCTCGAGCTCGTCGTCACCGACGACGGCCAGGGCGGCGCGGGCCTCCGCGACGGACACGGGCTCGCCGGCGTGCAGGAGCGGCTCGTGGGCCTGGGCGGGTTCCTCGACATCTCCAGCCCGACGGGCGGGCCGACCATCGTGACGGTGAGCATCCCGCTCGTCGACGACTCGCCGGCGGAGGTCGGTGCGACCGGTCCGGCTGCTCCCGCCGCGCCGCCCGCTCCCTAGACTGGCGGGGTGCCCGAGCGACCTGTGACCCCCGCCCTGCGCGTCGTCGTCGCGGACGACTCGGTGCTGCTCCGCGAGGGCCTCGTCCGCCTCCTCGACGAGATCGGCGCCGACGTCGTCGGTGCCTACGGCGACGCGGACTCCCTCCTGGCCGAGCTCGACGAGAAGGCGCCCGACGTCGCGGTGCTCGACGTGCGGATGCCCCCGACCCACACAGACGAGGGGGTCCGTGCCGCGATCGAGGCCCGACGCCGCCGTCCCGGGCTCGGCATCCTGCTGCTCTCGCAGTACGTCGAGGTGGCGTACGCCCGCGACCTGCTCGAGGCAGGCAGCGGGGGAGTGGGCTACCTGCTCAAGGACCGCGTCGCCTCCGTGGACGAGTTCGGCGACGCGCTCGGCCGGGTCGCCGACGGCGGCACGGTGCTCGACCCCCAGGTCGTCTCGCAGCTGCTCGGCCGGCGAGGCGACCCGCTCGCCGCGCTGACGCCCCGTGAGCGCGAGGTGCTCGGCCTGATGGCCGAGGGGCGCACCAACGCGGCCATCGCCGCCGCCCTCGTCATCGGCACCGGTGCGGTGGAGAAGAACGTCACCTCGATCTTCCAAAAGCTGCTGCTCGAGGACAGCGGGAGCGACCACCGCCGGGTGCTCGCCGTCCTCGCCTTCCTCCAGCGGTGAGGTCGTCGCGGCGGTCGACCGGCTAGCTGGTCCGCGACCGGTCGCCCTCGGCCGTGCCGTCCGCCGCCGGGCCGGCCTGGAGCAGGTCGCCCCGGGTGCCGCCCACCTCGAGGATCGTCTCGCGCAGCGACTCGCCGACGCGCTGGTACCCGACCGTCGTGGGGTGGATGCCGTCGGGCGAGGTCCCGGCCGCGAACACGAGGCCGTCGCGGGCGAAGCCCCAGGGATCGGTCCAGGTCCAGCCCCTCTCGAGCACGTGCCGCTCGAGGGCCCTCTGGTACACGGCGGCGGCGGCGGGCGCGCGGTCGTAGGGCGGGATCGCCGCGACCACGACGTGGCGCGGGGCGACGGTGGCGACGACGGCGTCGTACGAGGCGGCGGACTCGGCGAAGCCGATCCCCCTGCGCACGTCGTTCGTGCCCGACATCAGCACGAGGACGTCGACGTCGGCGACCGGGGTCACCGCTGCGGCCTGCTCCTGGATGGTGCTGCCGCCCTTGGCCCACCCGCCCACCCACTCGACGCCGTCGCCGCGCGCGTACGTCATCCAGGTGTTCGCGTCGAGGCCGTCGCTGAGCAGTCGCGCGCCGCCGGCCGTCAGGGAGTCGCCCACGATCGCGACGCGCACGGCGTCGTCACGGCGCACGTCGTCCTCGCCGGTGCCGCCTCCCGTGACGTCGCCCGGTGCGGCGGAGGTGGCGGCCTGCGGGGGCCCGGTGGGGGCAGACACGGGGGAGGCGGTGGCCACGCCGGCGCTGCACCCCGTCACGAGCAGGGCGAGGGCCGCGCCCACGAGCGCGGCCCGGGCGATCTTCGCGCGATCCATCCTCAGATCATGAGGCATCGCGGCAGTCGCTCAGTACCGAGACGGCACCGAACGCGCCCCCTCTTCGGGGATGCAACGTCGAGGGCGTCGAGAGCCGAATGACATCGGGAGGAGGATCCATGCACGGTGCCTGCGGCACCGGACGCCGGAGGCGTCGAGCGATCGAGAGGGGATGACGGGAATCGAACCCGCGCCATCAGTTTGGAAAACTGAGGCTCTACCATTGAGCTACATCCCCGGAGTGGCCTGGGCCACATGGGTGTCCTCAACTATAGGGCATGTCGTCGACCGGCCCGGTACGGGCGCTCCCCAGGTCGGCTAGACTCCCTCGAGGCTTGTCTCCACCCGACCTCAACGGGACCAACGGAGCTCGCCGTGCCAGGTGATATACGGGGCGTAGCGTAGTGGCTAGCGCGTCCGTTTTGGGGGCGGAAGATCGCAGGTTCGAGTCCTGTCGCCCCGACGATCGTCTACCTGCTGTCTCGGACGTGAGTTCAGCACCACCAACACAGGAGAAGCCCCACATTGGTCCAGACCACCGTTGAGAAGCTCAGCCCCACGCGCGTCAAGCTCAACATCGTCGTCAGCCCTGACGAGCTCAAGCCCAGCGTCACGCACGCCTACGGCCACATCGCGGAGTCGATCAACATCCCCGGCTTCCGCAAGGGCAAGGTGCCGCCGCCCATCATCGACCAGCGCGTCGGTCGCGAAGAGGTCCTGAACCACGCCGTCAGCGAGAGCCTCGACAAGTTCTACCGCGAGGCCGTCTCCGAGACCGAGATCCGCGTCCTGGGCCGCCCCGAGGCCGACGTCGTCTCCTGGCCCGACGTGAAGGACTTCTCCGGCGACCTGACCATCGCCGTCGAGGTCGACGTGCGTCCCGACTTCGACCTGCCCGACTACGAGGGCATCGAGCTCACCGTCGACTCGGTCGAGATCAGCGACGACGAGGTCGAGGAGGAGCTGTCGAACCTGCGCACGCGCTTCGGCACGCTCGTCACGGTCGACCGTCCCGCCACCACCGGCGACTTCGTCCAGATCGACCTCACGGCCACCATCGGCGACGACACCGTCGACACCGCCCAGGGCGTGTCCTACGAGCTCGGCTCCGGCGAGCTCATCGAGGGCATCGACGAGGCGCTCGAGTCGCTCACCGCCGACGAGAGCACCACGTTCGAGTCGAAGCTGCTCGGCGGCGACCGCGAGGGCGAGACCGCCCAGATCGCCGTCACCGTCACCGCCGTCAAGGAGCGCGAGCTCCCCGAGGCCGACGACGACTTCGCGCAGATCGCCAGCCAGTTCGACACCATCGACGAGCTCAAGGGCGACCTGAAGGAGCAGCTGGCCAAGTCGAAGACGTTCGGCCAGGGCGCCCAGGCTCGCGACCAGGTCGTCGAGAAGCTGCTCGAGTCCGTCGAGATCCCCGTGCCCGAGAAGCTCGTCGAGGACGAGGTGCACCGTCACCTCGAGCAGGAGAACCGCCTCGAGGACGCCGAGCACCGCACCGAGGTGACCGAGAGCAGCGAGAAGGCCTTCCGCAACCAGATCCTCCTCGACGCGATCGCCGAGAAGGAAGAGGTCAAGGTCGAGCAGGACGAGCTCACCCAGTACCTGATCCAGGGCGCCGCCCAGTACGGCATGGAGCCCGGCGAGTTCATCAAGGTGCTCGACCAGAACGGCCAGATCCCCGCCATGGTCGGCGAGGTCGCCCGCAGCAAGGCCCTGGCCGTCGTGCTGTCGAAGGCCAAGGTCGTCGACGGCGAAGGCAAGGAGGTCGACCTGTCGGCCTTCACCGCCACCGCGGGCGTCGGCGGCGACGACGACCACGAGGGTCACGACCACGCGTGAGCTGAGCTGACGCGTCGGCGCCGATGAGGCGCTGGCGTCGAGAGGGCCGGGTGCTGGTGCACCCGGCCCTCCGTCGTTCCCGGACTGCACCCGCGCCTCCTCGGCTCGGTCACGTCGCCGTGCGGAGCGGAAGTTATTGCCGTGGGCGAACAGCCCGGAACCCGTGCGTCCCACCGGATAGATTCGACGACAAGCGACAACGAATGGGAGCTCCACCATGGCCGACGTGACACTGCCCAACAGTGTTTTTGACCGACTTCTCAAGGACCGCATCATCTGGCTCGGTTCCGAGGTGCGGGACGAGAACGCCAATGAGATCGCAGCGAAACTCCTGCTCCTCGCCGCTGAGGACAGCGAGAAGGACATCTACCTCTACATCAACTCGCCCGGCGGGTCGATCACGGCCGGCATGGCGATCTACGACGCCATGGAGTTCGTGCCGAACGACATCGTCACCGTGGGCATCGGGATGGCGGCCTCGATGGGCCAGCTGCTCCTGACGGCCGGCACCAAGGGCAAGCGCTACATCACGCCGAACGCGCGCGTGCTGCTGCACCAGCCGCACGGCGGCTTCGGCGGCACCAGCTCCGACATCCAGACGCAGGCGCAGCTCATCCTCTCGATGAAGCAGCGCCTGGCCGAGATCACCGCTGCCCAGACGGGCAAGACCGTCGAGCAGATCAACGAGGACGGCGACCGCGACCGCTGGTTCACCGCCGAGGAGGCCCTGGAGTACGGCTTCGTCGACCACATCCGCGGCTCGGCCACCGACGTCGTCGGCGGCGCCGGCACGGACCAGTCGTAGACCTCCCTCCCCGATCGTCAGCAGAGAAAGAGACACACTCATGGAACTCCCGATGATGGGCGGCGCGGGCCGACTGCAGACCCCCAGCTCCCGGTACATCCTCCCCAGCTTCGAAGAGCGCACGGCCTACGGCTACAAGCGCCAGGACCCCTACGCCAAGCTCTTCGAGGACCGCATCGTGTTCCTCGGCGTGCAGGTGGACGACGCCTCGGCCGACGACATCATGGCGCAGCTCCTCGTGCTCGAGAGCATGGACCCCGATCGCGACATCACCCTGTACATCAACTCGCCCGGCGGCTCGTTCACGGCCATGACGGCGATCTACGACACGATGCAGTACATCCGTCCGGAGATCCAGACGGTGTGCCTCGGCCAGGCCGCCTCGGCGGCCGCGGTCCTGCTCGCCGCCGGCCAGCCCGGCAAGCGCCTCGCCCTGCCGAACGCCCGCGTGCTGATCCACCAGCCCGCGACCGGCGGCAGCAGCGGCGGCCAGGCGTCGGACATCGAGATCCAGGCGAAAGAGGTGCTGCGCATGCGCACCTGGCTCGAGGAGACGCTGTCGAAGCACTCGAACAAGACGCCCGAGCAGGTCAACCGCGACATCGAGCGCGACAACATCCTGGGCGCCGACGAGGCCCTGGCCTACGGCCTGGTCGACCAGGTGCTGACCTCGCGCAAGAACCAGCCGGCGCTCACGCGCTAGCCGGCCACGCGTCGCGAGCACGACGACGGAGCCCCGGGCGAGCTGCCCGGGGCTCCGTCGCGTCCGGGCCGCAGGTCGGTCCCGGAGTGTCGGGGGATCGGGTTAGGCTCGGTGCACGACGTCCGACAGGGGGCGACGACGATCTCGTAGGGAGGCCGGGCATGGCACGCATCGGTGAGAGCGCTGATCTGCTCAAGTGCTCGTTCTGCGGCAAGAGCCAGAAGCAGGTCCAACAGCTGATCGCCGGCCCCGGCGTCTACATCTGCGACGAGTGCGTCGAGCTCTGCAACGAGATCATCGAAGAGCGCCTGGCCGAGGCGGGCGACGAGCCCACGAGCGAGTTCGACCTCCCCAAGCCCCGCGAGATCTACTCGTTCCTCGAGGAGTACGTCATCGGGCAGGACGCCGCGAAGCGCGCGCTCTCCGTGGCCGTCTACAACCACTACAAGCGCATCCGCGCCGCGTCGACGCTGACGGCGGCCGAGTCCCTCGCCGACGAGGTCGAGATCTCGAAGTCCAACATCCTGCTGATCGGCCCGACGGGCTGCGGCAAGACCTACCTCGCCCAGACCCTGGCCAAGCGGCTCAACGTCCCGTTCGCCGTCGCGGACGCGACCGCCCTCACCGAGGCGGGCTACGTCGGCGAGGACGTCGAGAACATCCTGCTCAAGCTTGTCCAGGCGGCCGACTACGACGTCAAGCGCGCCGAGACGGGCATCATCTACATCGACGAGATCGACAAGATCGCTCGCAAGGCCGAGAACCCGTCGATCACCCGCGACGTGTCGGGCGAGGGCGTGCAGCAGGCGCTGCTCAAGATCCTCGAGGGCACGGTCGCCTCCGTGCCTCCCCAGGGCGGTCGCAAGCACCCGCACCAGGAGTTCATCCAGGTCGACACGACCAACGTGCTCTTCATCGTCGCCGGTGCGTTCTCCGGCCTCGAGGACATCATCTCGAACCGTGCGGGCAAGCGCGGCATCGGCTTCGGCGCCCCCCTGCACAGCAAGGAAGACGAGGCGGCCCTCTTCAGCGAGGTCCTCCCTGAAGACCTGCACAAGTTCGGGCTGATCCCCGAGTTCATCGGGCGCCTCCCTGTCGTGACGACGGTGACGCAGCTGGACCAGGCCGCCCTGATGCAGATCCTCACCGAGCCGAAGAACGCCCTCGTGCGGCAGTACCAGCGCATGTTCGAGATCGACGGGGTCGAGCTGCAGTTCGAGCACGAGGCTCTCGAGTCGATCGCCGACCTCGCCGTCCTGCGCCAGACCGGTGCTCGTGGCCTCCGGGCGATCCTCGAAGAGGTGCTCGGGCCGATCATGTTCGACGTCCCCTCCGACGACACCGTCGGCACGGTCGTCGTGACCCGCGCCTCCGTGCTCGAGAACGCGGCGCCGACGATCGTTCCCCGTCTCGTGGACGAGCGCGTCGAGAAATCGGCCTAGTCCGACGGCCTCCACGCACCTCCTGAACGCCCTGGACACCTGTCGTCCAGGGCGTTCTCCCCTGCGAGGGGCACCGATGCGGAAGGGTCAGACGAGGCCGCGGCGCTCCAGCAGCGGCTCGACCCGAGCGTCGCGGCCACGGAAGTCGCGGTAGGCCTCGAGGGGGTCCTTCGACCCGCCGACGCCGAGCAGACGCGCCCGGAACCGGTCGCCCGCCTCGCGGCTCAGCCCGCCGTTCTCCTCGAACCACTCGACGGCGTCGGCGTCCAGCACCTCGCTCCAGATGTACGAGTAGTAGCCCGCGTCGTAGCCGCCTGAGAAGGTGTGCGCGAAGTACGTGCTCGAGTAGCGAGGGGGCACCTGCGCGAGGTCCAGGCCGACCGCGGCCAGCGCCTCCTGCTCGAACGCCTCGACGTCGTCGACCCGGTCGGCCTGCTCGGGCGAGAGCCTGTGCCACGCCTGGTCGAGCAGGGCGCTGGCGAGGTACTCGCTCGTCGCGAAGCCCTCCCCGTAGGTGCGCGAGGCGACGAGCTTCTCGACCAGCTCGCGCGGCATCCGCTCACCCGTCACGTGGTGGACGGCGTAGTTCTCGAGCACCTCCGGCCAGAGCATCCACATCTCGTTGACCTGGCTCGGGAACTCCACGAAGTCGCGGAACACGTTCGTGCCCGAGAACGACGGGTAGGTGACCCGGGCGAGCAGGCCGTGCAGGGCGTGGCCGAACTCGTGGAACAGCGTCGTCACCTCGTCGAGCGTGAGCAGGGTCGGCGAGCCGGCCGGGGGCTTCGAGACGTTGAGGTTGTTGACGACGACGGGCGGAAGCCCCAGCAGGTCCGACTGCGACACGAGCGGGTTCATCCACGCCCCGCCGCGCTTCGAGTCGCGGGTGTAGAGGTCGAGCACGTACAGGCCGACGGGCGCGCCGCCGTTCTCGGTCACCTCGAAGACCCGAGCCTCCGGATGCGGGCCGACGAGGTCCCGCCGCTCGGCGAACTCGAGGCCGTAGAGGCGGGAGGCGGCGTGGAAGACGCCGTCGTGCAGCACGCGGTCGGCCTCGAAGTAGTCGCGCATCGCGGCCGTGTCGACGTCGAAGCGCTCGGCACGGACCTTCTCGGCCCACCAGGCCCAGTCGGAGGCGCGGACCTGGTCGGTGTCGGTGTCGGTGTCGCTGTCGCTGCCGCTTCCCGCCTCGCTCGCGGCGAGCTGGCGCAGATCGGCGAGCTCGGCGGCGGTGTTCCGCGCCGCGGGCACCGCGAGCCGGCCGAGCAGCTCGGCGACGGCTGCCGGGCTGCCGGCCGTCTCGCCCGCCGTCACCCATGAGGCGTGGTCCGGGAACCCGAGCAGGACGGCGCGCCGGGCCCGGAGCCGGGCGATCTCGAGCACGAGCGCACGGGTGTCGTGCTCGCCGCCCCGCCGTCCGCGCGACCGGGAAGCGACCATCACGCGCTCCCGCAGCGCCGGGTCGTCGAGCGACGCCAGCAGCGGGTGCCCGGTGGGCAGCACGAGCGACACGACCCAGGCGTCCTCGAGCCCGCGCTCCCGTGCCGCCTCGGCTGCCGCCCCGAGCTGGCCCTCGGTGAGGCCGCGCAGCTCGGCAGGGTCGCGCACGACGACCGCGAGGTCGTTCGTGTCGGCCAGCAGCGCCTTCTCGAAGCGGGTGGTCAGGGTCGACAGCTCCTGGTTCAGCTGGCGCAGCGCCTCCTTGTCGTCGTCGCCCAGCGCGGCGCCGGCACGGACGAAGTCGGCCACGGTGCGCTCGAGCAGGTACCGCTGCTCGGCCGTGAGGTCGAGCTGCTCGCGTCGGGCGTGCAGCGCGTCCAGGCGTCGCCACAGTCGCGGGTCGAGGCGGATCGCGTCGGCGTGCTCGGCGAGCCGCGGGGCCAGCTCGAGCTCGAGGGCGTCCGTGACGTCGTTCGAGTCGCTCGACGCCTTGTCGAAGAACGCGTGCTCGACGCGGGCGAGGATCCGCCCGCTGTGCTCGAGCGCCTCGAGGACGTTGGCGAACGTCGGCTCGGCCGGGTCCGTCGCGATCGCCTCCAGCTCGGCGCGCTGCTGCTGGAAGCCGGCCTCGAAGGCGGGCAGCCAGTCGCCGTCCGTGATCTCGGCGAAGGGCGGCAGCGCATACGGCAGGGAGCTCGGCTCGAGGAACGGGTTCGTCATCCGCCCACACTAGGAGGCTCGCTAGGGTCGGGCACATGAGCGAACCGACCGCACGGCGCGAGCCGACCGCACCGGGCGGACCCACCGCACCGCGCGCGACGTACACCCACGGGCACCACGAGAGCGTGCTGCGGAGCCACGCGTGGCGCACGGTCGAGAACAGCGCCGCCTACCTCGTGCCGCACCTGCGCCCCGGGCTGTCGCTGCTCGACGTCGGGTGCGGGCCGGGCACGATCACCGTCGACCTCGCCGAGCGGCTCGCCCCGGGGCGCGTCGTCGGGGTCGACGCGGCGGCCGGGATCGTCGCGCAGGCCGCCGAGCTCGCAGCCGAGCGTGGCGTCGAGAACGTCGAGTTCGTCACGGCCGACCTGTACGAGCTGCCCTTCGACGACGACACGGTCGACGTCGTGCACGCGCACCAGGTGCTCCAGCACGTGGCAGATCCCGTCGGCGCGCTCCGCGAGATGCGTCGGGTCGCTCGGCCCGGGGGAGTCGTCGCCGTGCGCGAGGTCGACTACCACGGCACCGTCTGGGCCCCGGAGTCGCCCGGCCTCGACCGGTGGATGGAGGTCTACCAGCAGGTGCACCGCGGCAACGGCGGCGAGCCCGACGCCGGGAGGCGCCTCAAGGGCTGGGCGCTCGAGGCCGGCCTCGAGGCGGTCGTGAGCACCGCCTCCTCGTGGTGCTTCGCCTCGGACGAGGAGCGCACCTGGTGGGGCGACAGCTGGGCCGCGCGCGCCACCGAGTCGGCGTTCCACGGGGACGCGATCGCGAAGGGCGTCGCGACCGACGCCGAGCTGCACGCGATCGCGGACGCGTGGCGCGCGTGGCGTGACGCGCCCGACGGGTGGCTGCTCATGCCGCACGGCGAGATCGTCGCCCGAGCCTGACCCGAGTCTCGGCGAGCTCGAGAACGCGGAGGTGGGTGCTCGGCCCGGGCTAGTCCTCGTCGGGGCCGTCGTCGGGGGCGTGCACGCGTGCCTCGCCCGTGACGGCGTCGACGCGGATCACCGTGCCGTCGTCGAGCTCGACGACGGGCCGGTGCTCGAGGTACGTGAGCGTCCAGCGCCAGGACGACGCGTCGACGCCCTCGTCGGCGAGCTCGCGCTCGACCTGGGCGACCGCGCCGAGCACGGGGGCGAGGAGGCTGGCCGGAGCCGCGCCTCCCACGCTCCAGCGCGTGCCGAGCTGCATCAGGCGCCCGCAGCCGGGGTCGGGGCGCCGGCCGCCGCAGGGGCCTCCGGCAGCTCGCCCAGCTCGATCGCGGTCACGGCCAGCGACTCGCCCTCGACGAAGTCGAGCGACTGGATCTTGCCCACGGCGGCCAGGTCGGAGGCCGCCCCGCGGAGCACCTCGAGCTGCGCGGCCGGGGCCGAGATCGTCGCCGAGACGACCGGCGTCTTCTGCGAGGCCTTGGCGTCGGACTTCGCCCGGCGGACGCCGATCAGCGCCTCGCCGACGAGGCCGAGCAGGCCGGTGGGCGACCCCACATCGCCGAGCTCGTCAGCCGTGGGCCAGGAGGCGCGGTGGACGGAGTCGTCGTGCGTCCACGACCACACCTCCTCCGTCGCGAACGGCAGGTACGGCGCGAGCAGGCGCAGCAGGCCGTCGATCGTCGTGCGCAGGGCGAGCACGGCCGAGGCCTGCTCGGCGGGAGTCGTCGCCCCGTAGGCGCGCTCCTTGACGAGCTCGAGGTAGTCGTCGCAGAAGGTCCAGAAGAACTTCTCGGTGACCTCGAGCGCACGGGCGTGGTCGTAGCCCTCGAGCGCCTCGGTCGCGGTGTCGACGACCGCGGCGAACGACGCGAGGAGGTCGCGGTCGAGCGGCTCGGTGATCGAGAACTCGCCCGACGGGAGCTCGAACGAGTACACGAACTTGGCCGCGTTGAGCACCTTGATCGCCAGGCGTCGGCCGATCTTGATCTGCTTCGGGTTCTGCGGGTCGAAGGCCGCGTCGGTGCCGAGCCGGCTGGAGGCGGCCCAGTAGCGGACCGCGTCGGAGCCGTGGTCGTCGAGCATCGCGGCGGGCGTCACGACGTTGCCCTTCGACTTCGACATCTTCTTGCGGTCCGGGTCGACGATGAAGCCCGAGATCGACGCGTCCGTCCACGGCACCGTGCCGTGCTCGAGCTGCGACCGGAGCGCCGTCGAGAACAGCCAGGTACGGATGATGTCCTGGCCCTGCGGGCGCAGGGAGTACGGGAACACGAGCTCGAACAGCTCGGGGTCGGCCTCCCAGCCGCCGGCGAGCTGGGGCGTGAGCGACGAGGTCGCCCAGGTGTCCATGACGTCGAGCTCGCCCTGGAACCCGCCGGGCACGCCGCGCTGCGACTCGTCGTAGCCGGGGGCCGGGTCGCTCGACGGGTCGACGGGCAGCGACGCCTCGTCGGGCACGATGACGTCGTCGAAGACGGGGTTGCCGTCGGCGTCGAGGGGGTACCAGACGGGCAGGGGGACGCCGAAGAAGCGCTGGCGAGAGATGAGCCAGTCGCCGTTCAGGCCGTTGACCCAGTTCTCGTAGCGCACGCGCATGAAGTCGGGGTGGAACCCGACCTCGCGGCCGCGCTCGAGCAGCGACTGCTGCAGGGCCTCGTCGCGGGCGCCGTTGACGATGTACCACTGGCGGGTCGAGACGATCTCGAGCGGCTTGTCGCCCTTCTCGAAGAACTTGACGGGGTGCGAGATCTTCCGGATCTCGCCGATCAGCTCGCCCGAGGCGGTCAGCTGCTCGACGATGGCGGCCTTGGCGCTGAAGACCGTCTTGCCGGCGAGCTGGGCGTAGGCCTCTCGGCCCGCCTCCGACTCGATCGCGGCGGGGGCCTCGCTGACGAAGCGGCCGTCGAAGCCGATCACGGCACGGTTCGGCAGCTGCAGCTCGCGCCACCACACCACGTCGTTGGTGTCGCCGAAGGTGCAGACCATGGCGATGCCCGAGCCCTTGTCGGGCTGGGCGAGGTGGTGCGCCACCACAGGGACCTCGACGTCGAAGAGCGGCGAGCGCACGGTGGTGCCGAAGAGGGCCTGGTAGCGCTCGTCGTCGGGGTGCGCGACGAGGGCCACGCAGGCGGGGAGCAGCTCGGGACGCGTCGTGTCGATGAGCACGTCGCCCTCGCCGTCGGTGCGGTGGAAGGCGAGCTTGTGGTAGGCACCCGGCACCTCCTTGTCCTCCAGCTCGGCCTGCGCGACCGCGGTGCGGAAGGTGACGTCCCACAGGGTGGGAGCGTCGGCCTGGTAGGCCTCGCCGCGGGCGAGGTTGCGGAGGAACGCCTTCTGCGCCATCGCCTGCGAGCGGTCGTCGATGGTGCGGTAGCTCTGCGTCCAGTCGACCGAGAGGCCGAGCTTGCGCCAGACGTCCTCGAACTGCTTCTCGTCCTCGACGGTGAGGCGCTCGCAGAGCTCGACGAAGTTGCGGCGCGAGATCGGCACCTGGTCGGCGGCCTTGGCCGACTTGCCGTCGCCGCCCTCGAAGGGCGGCGTGAACGACGCGTCGTAGGGGAGCGACGGGTCGCAGCGCACCCCGTAGAAGTTCTGCACGCGACGCTCGGTCGGCAGGCCGTTGTCGTCCCAGCCCATCGGGTAGAAGACGCTGGCGCCGCGCATGCGCTCGAACCGCGCCTTGACGTCGGTGTGCGTGTAGCTGAAGACGTGGCCGATGTGCAGGCTGCCCGACGCGGTCGGCGGCGGGGTGTCGATCGAGAACACGGAGGCGCGCGTCGCCTGGTCACGGTCGAACCGGTAGGTGCCCGACTCCTCCCAGACCTGGCCCCAGCGGGCCTCCAGCCCCTCGAGGGCGGGCTTCTCGGGCATCGGTGACGTCATGGGCTGCTCCGGTTCTGTGGGCGGCGCCGTGTCGGTGGGGAGGCGCCTGGTTGTGGGACTGCCCCAGTGTACGCGCGGCGGGGGCCGCGACCGGGGTGGCCACGAGGCGGCAGCGCAGGAGGCGTCGTGGTCGTCGGCGAGGAAAGATGCGGTCAGGGCACTGTTGCGAGCACTGCACTGGATCTGACATGCCGGTCTCTGTTAGCCTCGTCCGGTTTTGCCCGACACCGTGGTCGCGCTCCGTCCGACCACCCGGAGGTATCCCGACACATGTCTGCCCGCAAGAACAGCCCGAAGGCCGCGCGCCGCGAGCTCACCACGGACGACGTCACCGTCGTCGAGGAGTCGATGCTCAAGCGCGCCGTCAGCGCCGCCGCGCTCGGCAACGCCATGGAGTGGTTCGACTTCGGCGTCTACGCCTACATCACGACGACCATCGCGCAGGTCTTCTTCCCGCCCGGGAACGACGCTCTCAACATCCTCTTCACCTTCGGCACCTTCACCGCGGCGTTCGTGGTCCGCCCGATCGGCGGCGCGTTCTTCGGCCCGCTCGGCGACCGCATCGGCCGGCAGAAGGTGCTCGCGATGACGATGATCCTCATGGCCGCGGGCACCCTCGCGATCGGCCTCATCCCCTCGTACGCGACCATCGGCATCTGGGCCCCGATCCTGCTGCTGCTGGCGCGCCTCCTGCAGGGCTTCTCGACCGGCGGCGAGTACGGCGGCGCCGCGACCTTCATCGCCGAGTACTCGCCCGACAAGCGCCGCGGCTTCATGGGCTCGTGGCTCGAGTTCGGCACCCTCGGCGGCTACGTGCTCGGCGCCTCCCTCGTGACCGCCCTGCAGCTCGGCCTGAGCGAGGAGGCGTTGCTCGGCTGGGGCTGGCGCATCCCGTTCATCGTCGCCGGGCCGCTCGGTCTGATCGGCCTCTACCTGCGCCTCAAGCTCGAGGAGACCCCCGCGTTCCAGAAGCAGCAGGCGGAGGCGTCGGAGCGCGAGCACCAGAAGGTCCCGTTCCTGAAGCTGTTCCGCGAGAACTGGCGTGCGCTCATCGTCTGCGTCGGCCTCGTGCTGGTCTTCAACGTGACCGACTACATGCTGCTGTCGTACATGCCGACCTACCTGACCAACACCCTCGGCCGCGACGCCACGAGCGGGCTGCTCTTCATCATCGTGGTGATGGTGCTGATGATGCTCGTCATCACGTTCGGCGGGCGGCTCAGCGACCGCTTCGGTCGCCGGCCCGTGCTCTTCGCCGGCTGCATCGGGTTCCTGGTGCTGTCGTTCCCGGCGCTCCGCATGGTGCAGAGCGACAACGGCGTGCTGTCGTTCGCGGGCCTGCTCGTGCTCGGCCTCGTGCTCGTCACCTTCACGTCGACGATGCCCTCGACGCTGCCCGCGCTGTTCCCGACGATCATCCGCTACGGCGCCCTCGCGATCGCGTTCAACGTGTCGGTGTCGCTCTTCGGCGGGACCACCCCCCTCGCCACGGAGGCGCTGGTCGTCTGGGCGGAGGGCCGCGGCTTCGGCTGGGCCCACGACATCCCCGCGTTCTACCTGATGGCCGCCGCGGTGATCGGCCTCGTCGCCGTCTCGTTCACGAAGGAGACCGCCAACGAGCCGCTGCTGGGCTCGGGCCCGTCCGTCGCCACCGACGCCGAGGCCCAGGAGCTGATCGCGGCGTACTCGGACGAGTCGAGCGACGTGTCGAAGTCGGACTGGGCGCTCGCGTTCGCGGAGTCGGGGCCGATCCAGGTCGTCCGCCCGCCGGTCGACGACGAGGCGTCCGCGAAGGCCTAGCGCCCCGCGCCCCCGTCACGTCGAGACCCCTCGGACCCGCGCGCACCCGTGCGCGCGCCGAGGGGTCTCCGCGGTTCTCGGGGGTGTCGGCGCAACGGCGCGGCCCTGCGCGGCAGGGCGGCCTGCGCGGCAGGGCGGCGCGGCGCTAGGGGCGCCCCGCGAGCAGGGCGCGCGTGTGCTCGTGCCGGGGGGCCGCGAACACCTCGGCCGTCCGGCCCTGCTCGACGACCCGCCCGTGCTGCATCACCGCGACGCGGTCGGCCATGTGGCCGACGACGTCGAGGTCGTGCGAGATGAGCAGGTAGGCCAGGCCCTCCTCGCGCTGCAGGTCGTCGAGCAGGTCGAGCACCTGCGCCTGCACCGAGACGTCGAGGGCCGACACCGGCTCGTCGCAGACGATGACCGTCGGGCGCGCGGCCAGGGCGCGGGCGATCGCCACGCGCTGCCGCTGACCTCCCGACAAGGAGGCGGTGCCCCGGTCGGCCAGGTCGGCCGCGAGCCCGACCCGGTCGAGCAGCGCCAGCACGTCGCGACGCAGGGCATCGCTGCCGACGCGCGTGCGGTCGCCGCCCGTCAGCGCGTCGGCGAGGAGCCTGCCCACCGGCAGCCGGGGGTCGAACGAGCTCGCCGGGTCCTGGTAGATCGCGCCCAGCAGCGGACGTCGGGCACGGCGGTCCCGCTCGTGCAGGGGCGCCCACGGCTCGCCCAGCAGCTCGACCGTGCCGGCGTCGGGGGCGTCCAGCCCGAGCAGGAGGCGCGCGGTCGTCGTCTTCCCGCTCCCGGAGGCGCCCACCAGGCCGAGCGTCTCGCCCGCGCACAGCTCGAGGGAGACGTCGTCGACGGCGACCCGGTCGGGCACGGCGCCGCGCGCCGGGAAGACGCGGCGGAGGCCGCTCGCGGAGAGCACGACGGGGGCGTCGTCCGCCCGTGCCGCCGCCGCCTCCCCGTCCGGCGGCGTGCCGGCGCTCGCGGTAGCCGGCACGGACAGCCGCGCGCCGCGGGGCGCCCCGGCAGGCAGGGCCGCGACGAGCATGCGCGTGTACTCGTGCTGGGGTGCGTCGAGCACCTCGGCGGTCGGCCCGGTCTCGACGACCTCGCCCGCCCGCATCACGACGACCCGGTCGGCGAGACGGCGCACGACGCCGAGGTCGTGGCTGATCATCAGCACGGCCGTCCCCCCGTCGCGCAGCGCGCGCAGCCGGTCGACGACGACCCGCTGCACCTCGGCGTCGAGCGCGGTGGTCGGCTCGTCCGCCACGACCAGCTCGGGCCGGACGGCGAGGGCGGCCGCGATCAGCGCCCGCTGGCGCAGCCCGCCCGACAGCTCGCCCGAGCGGGAGCCGAGCCGCGCCTCCGGATCGGGCATGCCCACCTCGACCAGCGCCTCCAGGGCCCGCTCCCGCCGCTGTCGGGGCGTCAGGCGGGTGTGCAGCCGGAGCGCGTCGTCGATCTCCCGGCCGATCGGGCGGAGCGGGTCGAGCGACACGAGCGCGTCCTGCAGCACCAGGCCCACCCGGGCGCCGCGCACGCGACGCCAGGCGCGCTCGCCCAGGTCGACGAGGTCGGTCTCGCCGAGCGTCAGCCGGCGGCAGGCGACCGTCCCGCCCGTGAGCCCGAGCAACGCCCGCGCCGTCACGCTCTTGCCTGACCCCGACTCGCCCACGATCGCGACGCACTCGCCGGCCGCGAGCGTGAACGAGACCCCGTCGACGACCGGGCCGGAGCCGAACGAGACGCGGAGGTCGTCGACGACGAGGAGGGGAGCGGAGGCGGTCACGAGGCTCCTCCGCCCCGGCGCGCGAGCCCCCGGCCGAGCACCGTCGCCGAGGCGGCGGTCAGCACCACGGCGAGCCCGGGGAACACCGTCATCCACCACGCGCTCGTGACGTACAGGCGGCCCGCCGAGAGCATGGCGCCCCACTCCGGGGCGGGCGGCGGCGCACCGAGGCCGAGGTAGCTGAGCGACGAGGCCCAGACGACGGCCTGGCCGAGGCCCAGCGTCGCGAGCACGACGACGGGCGCGAGGGCGTTCGGCAGCACGTGTCGCCAGAGCACGGTCGCGGGGCGACGGCCCAGCACGACGGCGGCCTCGACCATCGCCGAGCGTCGGACGCGGACGACCTGGCTCCGCACGATGCGCGCGTAGCCCGGCGCCGTGGCGAGGCCGACGGCGACGGTCGCGGGGAGGGCGCCCGGCCCCGTGAAGGCGATGACGACGAGCGCGAGCAGGAGGCCCGGCAGCGCGAACATGACCTCGAGGAGGCGCGACACCGCCACGTCGGCGACGCGCCCCGGCAGGCGCCCGCCCCCGAAGCCCGCGGCCACGCCGAGGAGGACGCCGAGGCCCGTGCCGATCACCGTCGCCGCGGCGCCGATCGCGAGGCTCGCGCCGGCTCCGTGGACGATGCGGGTCCAGATGCCGCGGCCGGACTCGTCCGTGCCGAGGGGGTGCGCGAGCGAGGGGGCCGTGAACGCGTCCGTCGGCGAGACGGCCAGGGGATCGGCGGGGGCGAGCAGCCCCGGGGCGACCGCCGCCACGACGACGAGCGCGAGGGCGACGGCGGCGACGACCTCGGGGACGCGGAGGCGCGTGCGAGGCGACCGGGTGCGGCGCGGGTCACGCGCCGGCCGCGTGCTCGACACGACGCTCACGACGCCCGCACCCGAGGGTCGACGAGCCGCTCGGCCAGGTCGCCGAGGGCCACGACGACGACGTACGAGAGCGCGGAGACGAGGGCGACGCCGGTGACGAGCGGGATGTCCCGCAGCGTCACGGCCCCGAGCAGGGTGCGGCCGAGGCCGGGCCGGGCGAAGACCGACTCGACGACGACCGCCCCGCTCAGCAGGGAGCCGAAGGCCCAGCCGGAGAGGGCCAGGCCGGGCAGGGCGGCGTGCCGCAGCAGGTGTCGCCCGAAGAGCCCGGAGGTCGACTCGCCCCGGGCGCGGGCGGAGAGGGCGAACGGCGACGACGCCGCGTCGAGCAGGGAGTCGCGCGTCACCTGGCCGAGGAACCCGGCGACCGGCACGGCCAGCGTCACCACCGGCAGCACGAGGCCGATCGGGGTGCCCGTGCTCACCGGGGGCAGCAGGCCGAGCTGGGTGCTGAGCACCAGCACGAGCACGCTGCCGAGCCAGAAGTGCGGCACCGCGGCCGCCACCACCTCGAGGCCGGACGAGACGGCGGCGGCGACCCGGCCGCCCAGGGTGGCCCACCAGGCGGTCCCCAGCGCGATCAGCCAGGCGACGGCGAGCGCGCACGCCGCCAGCACGACCGTGCCGGGCAGCTGGGCGAGCAGCAGCGCGCCGACGTCCGTGCGGAGCGAGTACG
Source organism: Frigoribacterium sp. CFBP 13729 (assembly GCF_014841875.1). Classification (NCBI taxonomy): domain Bacteria; kingdom Bacillati; phylum Actinomycetota; class Actinomycetes; order Micrococcales; family Microbacteriaceae; genus Frigoribacterium; species Frigoribacterium sp. CFBP 13729. The sequence continues at coordinate 694,592 of NZ_JACYUR010000002.1, forward strand.
AGGTGCCGAGGTCGCCGGTCGCGAGACGGCCGAGCTGGGCCAGGTACTGCAGGAGGAGGGGGTCGTCCAGCCCGTACTGCTCGCGCACCAGCGCCAGCGCCTCGGCCGACGCCTGCGACCCCGGACCCCCGATGATCGCCTCGGCGGGGTCGCCGGGCACCAGCCGGATCGCGAAGAAGACCATGGTCGCGACCGCCCAGAGCACGACCACGCCGCCGACGACCCGACCGGCGAGCCACCGGGCCGCCGCTGCCGCGCGCCCGCGCCTCCTGCGCTCCGGCCTCGTGGGCGACGGGGAGGACGCGTCGTCGGTGGTGGGGGGAGCGGTCGAGGAGGCGCGGCCCGCCGCGGCGTCGCGCCCCGGCTCAGTCGGTACGGGAAGCGTCATACAGGGTGACGGCCGAGACCGGCGGCAGGGCGCGGACGCCGGTCACCGACGAGCGCACGAGGTAGTGGTTCTGCTGGTCGTAGAGCGGCAGCACCGTGTAGCTCTCGAGGACGATCTGCTGAGCCTGCTGGTAGAGGTCGGCCCGCTCGTCGGGGTCGCTCGTCTGCGCGGCGTCGGTCAGCAGCTGGTCGAGGGCAGGGTCGCTCAGCTGCGCCAGGTTGGCGAAGTAGCCGCTCGGCGCGGGCGTGATGCCGGCCGTGTCGTAGAGGATGCGCAGCACGTCGGGTCCGACCTTCGTGTACGGAGCGCTGACCAGGTCGTAGTCGTTCTCGGCGAGGGCGCCGTACCAGCTCGACAGGTCGAGGGGAGACAGCACGACCTCGATTCCCAGCTGCTTCGCGCCGGCCTGGATCTGCTCGAAGAGCGACTGCTCGGCGGGGATCGACTGGTTCGTGCTCACGGGGAACTCGAGGGAGAGGCGCTCGCCGCCCTTGGTGCGGTAGCCGTCGGAGTCGCGCTCCGTCCAGCCGGCCTCGTCGAGCAGGTCGCCTGCGGCGTCGGGGTCGACGTCGAACAGCGACTCGTCCGAGTACGCGAGCGGCTCGACGCTCGAGAGGGGCGAGTACGAGCGCTCCGCCGTGCCGAAGAAGAGCGAGTCGATGCCGTCGTTCACGTCGACCCCGGTGATGAAGGCCTGTCGCACGCGCTCGTCGTCGAAGGGCGCCTTGCCCGAGTTCAGCTCGATCCGGTTCGCGGCGCCGGGGCGGGGCGCGTCGATCTCGTCGAGCGAGTCGTCCTTCTCGGCCGCGACGAGGGTGTCGGGCTGGACGTTGTCGATCACGTCGACCTGGCCGGCCTGGAGGGCCGCGTAGCGGGCGGCGGAGTCCGGGATGAAGCGCCAGACGACCTCGTCGAGGTGGGCGGGGCCGTCGTGGGAGGCGTCGGCGGGCGGCGACGAGTAGTCGTCGTTGCGGCTCAGCACCACGCGGTCCTGCTTGGTCCAGGACTCGACCACGAAGGGGCCCGTGCCGACCGGCGACTCGCAGTTCGCCTCCTGGGAGCGCTCGAGCGCCTCCGGCGACTCCATGGCGAGCCACGGCTGGGTCAGCGACTCGAGCAGCGCGCTGTCGGGCTCGCTCAGGTCGAAGCGGGCGGTCCGGGCGTCGACGGCCTCGACGCCGGTGACCTTCTGCAGGGCGAGGTAGCCGGTCGACGAGAGCGTCTCCGGATCTTGCAGGTGCGCGACGTTCGCGGCGACGGCTGCGGCGTCGAACGGCGTGCCGTCGGTGAACGAGACGCCGTCGCGCAGGGTGAAGGTCCAGCTGAGGCCGTCGTCCGACTCCTCCCACGAGTCGGCGAGCCACGGCACGATCTCGCCTTCCGAGTCCTTCGACACGAGCGACTCGAGGTACTGCGTCGAGACGAGGGCCTGAGGGTAGTTGCCGCCGACGTGGGGGTCGAGGCAGGTGGGCTCGGCGTCGCCCGTGGCGTAGGTCAGGGTGCCGCCGGCCCGCGGGGTCCCGTCGTCGGACGAGTCGCCGCCGGGGGCACAGCCCGCGAGCAGCAGGGCGCCGGCCGAGGCGAGGGCGAGCAGGGGCAGTGAGCGCGTGCGCATGGGGCTCCGGAGGTGTGGGGCGAGGTGGGGTGGCTTGTTGAACTGGGTACAACAAAGCCGTGGACGAGTCTAGCGGCATGATTGACCCCATGTCAGACGAGACGACGTCCCGCATCGCCCGGCCCTCGGGACGGCCGCGACGGTCGTCGGCCGACGTCCTCGCCGACGCCGCGGCCGAGCTGTTCCTCGAGCAGGGCTGGTCCCGCACGACGGTGGACCAGATCGCGCAGCGGGCAGGGGTGAGCCGCGGCACGTTCTTCAACTACTTCGAGTCGAAGGCGGACACGTTCTGGCTCGACCTGGACGCGACCGCGGCGGGCCTCGGGGACGCCCTCCGCGCCTCCTCGGGCACGTCGCCCGTGCGGAGGGTCGAGTCGGCGCTGATGCAGCTGGCGGCCGCGCACCCCTCCGACCGTGTGCCGTGGGCCCTCACCCAGTCGGACGCGATGGGCCTCGGCGACGACCTCGTGTCGTCGGCGGCGGTGCGCCTCGTGCGGATCCGCGCGACGGTGGCGTCGTTCCTCTGCGAGACCGCCGACGTGCCGCGCGGGGACGTCGGGGCCGAGGTGGCGGCGTCGGCGCTGCTGGCGGCGGCGGCCACCGCCGTCGTCAGGTGGGCGCGGGCCGGCGTGCGTCGACGACCACTCGACGAGGAGGTGGCGGCGGCCCTGGCGCCCGTGGCCGACGGCCTCGCGCGCGCCGACCGCCTCGCCGACGGCTAGGCCGTGGGGGTGGAGGCGGTCGAGGGCGAGACGGGGGACAGCACGTCGTCGAGCTGGGCGCGCTTCGGGAACACCCACTTGTTCATCGCCCAGTAGCGGAAGACCATCGCGAGCATCGTGCCGATGACGGGACCGCTGACGAAGTCCGCGATCTCCTGGGTCGTGCGCGAGACCTGGGGCACCTCGAAGCCGAGACCGTAGCGCGACAGGTACAAGGGAGCCGAGTTGATCGCGACCCCGATGACGCTGACGACGACGAAGAGCAGCATCTCCTGGCCGGTGTGGCGGTCGCCGCGGTCGTCGAACGACCACTTCTTGTTCATCCAGTACGACACGACGGTCGCGACGATGATGCCGAGCGACAGCGCGGTCACGGGGTGCTGGGGGATGACGAAGAGCTTGAGCCCGTAGTTGATCACCATGGTGATGACGAAGCCGATGCCGCCGACCACGAGGAAGCGGAGGGCGGAGGGGTGGGCCTTGGCCAGCCGGATCATCGTGCGCACGGATCGACGCTACAGGGGCTCCCTAAGAAGGCGCCGGGCGTTGTCCCCTCCGCGCAGGCGAGTGGTCCGGTCGGCCGGGGAGATGAGGCGGGTCGGTCGGGAGGATGACTTACGGCAACGGTCCGGTCACGGCATGAGGATCGCTCGTCACGTGCCCCTACTGTGAGCGGAGGACGGCCTCACGAGGCCGGGAGCGCCGTGCTCGGGGGTGGGTCGAGGGCACGGCGGCCACCTCGACTCACACGAGAGAGAAGATCATGAAGAACACTGTGTCGGCCGCCGTGGCGCTGCCGACTGCCATCGTCATCGCCCTGGGGGGACTCCTGATGACGACGCCCGCGGCACATGCCGAGGCGGCGCCCGTCGAGCAGGTCGACGGGGCGGCCGCCGCCGTCGCGGTCGACGCGCCCAGCGTCGCCGCGGAGCCGGACGCCGCGTCGGACGTCGGGGACGCGACGCCCGCCGAGCCGTCCCCGGAGGCGGGCGACGCAGGGACCGCCGTGGAGGCGCCGGACGCCGGGGAGGTACCCGACGGCGAGGTCGCGCCTCCGGTCGTCGAGGCGCCTGTCGCCGAGGCACCGGTCGCCGACGGGGGCGTCCTGACGCCCGCGGAGGTACCGGTCGTCGAAGACGAGGCGGCAGCCGACGAGGCAGCCGCCGCGCCCGGCTTCGAGGTCACGTCCCCGACTGCGCAGGGCGAGCTCGCGTTCCGCGGCGGCGTCGTCGTCACCGGGACCGTCCCGGAGGGCAGCAGCGTCAGCATCGTCGTGAGCAACGGGACGTCGCTCCGGGCTGCGGTCACGGGGACGACCTTCCGCGAGGCGATCGCCATCGACCCCGCTCCGTTCATGGTCGACTACCAGGTGACGGTCACGGCGTCCGCGGCCGACGGGAGCCCGCTCGGCTCGATCGTGCGCGAGGTCCTCGTGCTCGGGCAGCTGGCCTCCGACGCTCCCGTCATCACGTCGCCCGTCGACGGATCGCAGGTGGACGGGGACGTCGTGCCCTTCGGGGACACCGACACGCGGAGGTTCGTGGTCTCGGGGACGGGGACGCCGGGAGAGCTCCTGGACATCGAGCTCCTGATGCTCGACCCCGAGAGGGGCTGGGGCTACGGACACGACCCCGTCTCCGTCGGGGCGGACGGCACCTGGTCGACCCCGGTGTGGCTCCCGGTGGGTCTCGCACGCGTCTCCATCGCCCAGCAGTCCTACGACGAGGACGGATTCGCCACGACGCTGCCGTCGGCGTTCGCGAGCATCGACGTGCGGGTCGGGCCGGCACCGGCGCCCGTCGTGCTGGCGCCCTCGGCACCGGCGCCCGTCGTGCTGGCGCCCGTCGTCGCCCCGAGTGCCGTCCGCCCGGTCGCCGTGGTCCCGCGGACGACGTCCTCGCTGGCCCACACGGGCACGGACGAGGCGACGCCGTGGGCGGGAGCGCTCGGCCTCGGGCTGATGCTCGCGGGCCTCGGCGGAGTCGGCGTGGCCCGGCGTCGAGCGCGTCGCGCCTGACGCACGGACACCACGGAGGGCCCGTCTCCTGCTCGGAGGCGGGCCCTCCCGTGTGGCGGAGCAGAGGTCAGCGACGCGGCTGCAGGCTCGGCTCGTCCGGTGTCGAGAGGGTGAGCACCGCCTCCTCGACGACGTCGTGCTCCTCGAGCTCGCGCTCCACGCGGCGGAGGGCGACGGCGACGTGCTCCTCGGTGTCGTCGCCCGTCATGTCGACGGCGGCGACCAGGTACAGGCGGCTCGGGCCGACGAACTCCGTGTGCAGGTAGGTCACGCGGGCGATCTCGGGCCGGGCGAGGAGGCGCTCGAGCACCGTCGTCTCGAGCTCGTCGCTCGGGCTCTCACCGACGAGGAACCGGCGGTTGCGGTCGACCAGCACCAGGGCGACGACCCCGAGCAGCACGCCGACGAGGATCGAGCCGACCGCGTCGAAGACGGCCGAGCCGGTCACCTGGTGCAGGAAGATGCCGAGGAACGCGATGAGCAGGCCGACCAGGGCGGCGGCGTCCTCGGCGAACACGGCGCGCAGCGTGGAGTTCGAGCTGCGCAGCACGAAACGCAGGGTGGGCACCTGCCCGGCCCGGGCGCTGCCGCGGGCCTGGCGGAAGGCCTGGAGGAACGACGTGCCCTCGAGCAGGAAGGCCACCCCGAGCACGACGTAGTTCACCAGGTAGTCCTCGGCCTCCTCGGCCGCGCCGAGCTGCGAGATGCCGTGCTGGATCGACACCACGGCGCCGACGGTGAACAGCCCGAACGCCGCGAACATCGACCAGACGTAGGTCTCCTTGCCGTAGCCGAGGGGGTGGTCGTCGTCCCGCTGCTTGACGCCGCGCTTGTCGGCGATGAAGAGGAAGATCTCGTTGCCCGTGTCGGCCCACGAGTGCGCCGACTCGGCCACCATCGACGCGGAGCCGGTGAGGAACGCCGCGACGGTCTTCGCCACGGCGATCAGCAGGTTCGCGAGGAACGCCACGATCACCGTCGTCGTGCTCTCGGGCTTCAGCGCGGACCCGGCACCGGGTTCGGTGGGCGGCTCGGTCGCCGCGGGCGGCGCCGCGGAGGGCTCTGGTGTCATGCTGCTGATTCTGCACTGCCTGCACCTGATCGCGTCCCGCCTCCACGGCTCGTATGATGGACGAGCATTGATCCGGCCATCACCGGGGAGCACTCGGCAGAACCCGTCGATCGTCCCGACACTGGGGCAGGAGGCGTCACTAGACCCGAGCGGGGCAGGCCCGTCACAGCCGCAGCAGAGAGGTCGTCCCGCCAGGGGCGGCAAGCGAGGTGGTACCGCGCCGACCGAGAACCCTCGGCAGGCGTCCTCGTGGACGGACATCCGCAGCACCTGGAGCCCCCATGGCCTACAAGCCGGTACCCGCATCGCCCCGGTTCCCCGACGTCGAGCAGGGCGTGCTCGCCTTCTGGCGTCGCGACGACACCTTCCAGGAGTCGATCCGCGCCCGCGAGGGCAGCGACGAGTGGGTCTTCTACGACGGACCGCCCTTCGCGAACGGCCTGCCGCACTACGGCCACCTCCTCACCGGCTACGCCAAGGACGTGTTCCCGCGGTACCAGACCATGCGCGGCAAGCAGGTGCACCGCCGGTTCGGCTGGGACACCCACGGCCTGCCCGCCGAGCTCGAGGCCATGCGCCAGCTCGGCATCACCGAGAAGCACCAGATCGACGACATGGGCATCGGCGCGTTCAACGCCGCGGCGCGCAGCTCGGTGCTGCAGTACACCGACGAGTGGCAGGGCTACGTCACCCGCCAGGCCCGCTGGGTCGACTTCGACGACGACTACAAGACCCTCGACGTCAGCTACATGGAGAGCGTCCTCTGGGCCTTCAGACAGCTGTGGGACAAGCAGCTCGCCTACGAGGGCTTCCGGGTGCTGCCGTACTGCTGGCACGACCAGACGCCGCTGTCGAACCACGAGCTCCGCATGGACGACGACGTGTACAAGATGCGCCAGGACCAGACGGTCACCGTCGCGTTCCCCCTCGTCGGGGCCAAGGCCGAGTCTCTCGGCCTGACCGGCGTCGAGGCGCTCGCCTGGACGACGACCCCGTGGACGCTGCCGACCAACATGGCGCTCGCCGTGGGGCCCGAGATCACGTACGTGACGGTGCCGCACGCCCTGCTGCCCGGCGAGCGCACGGGCGACCAGCAGCTGCTCACGGGCAGCGTGTTCCTGCTCGCCGCCGACACCCTCGCGGCCTACGCGAAGGACCTGGGCTACGACTCGCCCGAGGCGGCCCAGGCCGCCGTCACGGCGACCTTCGCCGGGGCCGAGCTCGAGGGCGTCGAGTACGACCGCATCTGGGACGTCTACGCCGACACGGAGGCGTGGGGCACCGAGAACGCCTGGCGCCTGCTCGTCGCCGACTACGTCGCGACCGGCGAGGGCACCGGCATCGTGCACCAGGCGCCCGCCTACGGCGAGGACGACCAGCTGGTCTGCGCCGCCGCGGGCATCCCCGTCATCGTGTCGGTCGACGAGGCCGGCCGCTTCCTGCCGATGTTCGACGAGCTCGGCGTCGCCGGGCTGCAGGTGTTCGACGCCAACAAGGTGCTCGTGCAGCGCCTCCGCGCCGACGGCCGCCTCGTGCGGCTCGCGAGCTACGAGCACAGCTACCCGCACTGCTGGCGCTGCCGCAACCCGCTGATCTACAAGGCCGTCTCGAGCTGGTTCGTCCGCGTCACCGACGTGCGCGACCGGATGGGCGACCTCAACCAGGAGATCACCTGGGTGCCCGAGAACGTCAAGGACGGCCAGTTCGGCAAGTGGGTCGCGGGCGCCCGCGACTGGTCGATCTCGCGCAACCGCTACTGGGGCTCGCCGATCCCCGTCTGGCGCAGCGACGACCCGGCCTTCCCGCGCACCGACGTCTACGGCTCGCTGGCCGACCTCGAGGCCGACTTCGGCCGCCTGCCGACGAACGAGCAGGGCGAGCCCGACCTGCACCGTCCGTACATCGACGACCTGACCCGGCCGAACCCCGACGACCCCTCGGGGCAGAGCACGATGCGCCGCATCGAGGACGTCTTCGACGTCTGGTTCGACTCGGGCTCGATGCCGTTCGCGCAGGTGCACTACCCGTTCGAGAACCAGGAGTGGTTCGAGTCGCACGCCCCCGCCGACTTCATCGTCGAGTACATCGGGCAGACGCGCGGCTGGTTCTACGTCATGCACGCGCTCTCGACGGCGCTCTTCGACCGGCCCGCGTTCTCGAACGTGATCAGCCACGGCATCGTGCTGGGCTCGGACGGCCAGAAGATGTCCAAGAGCCTCCGCAACTACCCCGACGTGTCCGAGGTCTTCGACCGGGACGGCGCCGACGCGATGCGCTGGTTCCTGATGTCCAGCTCGGTCATCCGCGGCGGCAACCTCGTCGTGACCGAGGAGGGCATCCGCGAGGGCGTCCGGCAGTTCCTGCTGCCGCTCTGGAGCACCTACTACTTCTTCACCCTGTACGCGAACGCCGCCGACGGCGGCAGCTCGGGAGGCGAGGGCCGGCACGTCGCGGACGGCCTGGTCGCGACCTGGCGCACCGACTCGACCGACGTGCTCGACCGGTACCTGCTGGCCAAGACGCGCCTCCTCGTCACCGACGTCGAGCGGCACCTCGACGCGCTCGACTCGCCGCTCGCGGCGGCCGCCCTGCGCGACTTCGCCGACGTGCTCACCAACTGGTACGTGCGCCGGTCGCGCGACCGCTTCTGGGCCGGCGACGACCGCGACGCCTTCGACACGCTCTTCACCGTCCTCGAGACGGTCACGCGCGTGGCCGCGCCCCTGGCGCCCCTCGTGACCGAGGAGATCTGGAAGGGCCTCACCGGCGGTCGCAGCGTGCACCTCACCGACTGGCCCGACGCCTCCTCGTTCCCCGAGGACGACGCCCTCGTCGCCTCGATGGACGCCGTCCGGGCGATCGCGTCGTCGGGCCTGGCGCTCCGCAAGGCGACCGGCCTGCGCGTGCGCCTGCCGCTGGCCCGCCTCACCGTCGTCGCGCCCGACCCGGCCGGCCTCGAGCCGTTCGGCTCGATCCTCCGCGACGAGCTGAACGTCAAGGAGGTGGCGTTCACGCCCCTGACGGAGGAGAGCCTCGGCGAGTGGGGCGTCACCCGCAAGCTGACCGTCAACGCCCGTGCGGCAGGGCCCCGCATCGGCAAGCAGGTGCAGCAGGTCATCCCGGCCGCGAAGAAGGGCGACTGGGCCCCCGTCGGCGAGAACGTCGTCGTCGGCGGCGTCGAGCTGCTGCCGGGCGAGTTCACCCTCGAGCTGGCGGTCGACGACCCGTCGGCGGCGATCGCCTTCGTCGGCGACGGCGGCTTCGTGCTGCTCGACACGGCCACGACGCCCGAGCTCGAGGCCGAGGGCCTGGCCCGCGACGTCGTCCGGGCCGTGCAGCAGGCACGCAAGGCCGCGGGCCTCGACGTGTCCGACCGGGTCGTGACGACCGTGGCGACCGACGCGGCCGCGGCCGCGGCGCTCGGGACGCACCGCGACATGGTGCAGGCCGAGACCCTGACGACCGAGCTGGTCGTCGACGTGCAGGACGACGTCGCGGGACGCGACGGGAAGGTCGCGGTCGGCTCCGGCTCGGCCGTGACGGTGGAGGTGCGACGAGCGTGAGCCCGAAGAAGAACGAGAAGGACGACGGCGCGGGCCAGGGCGACGGCGAGTTCGCCGCCGAGGCGACCCGGGTGCACGACGAGCTGCTGGCCCGCGTGGGGGAGTCCGCCCCCGAGCCGCGCCTGTCGGCCACGCGCCGCGCCGTCGAGCTGCTCGGCGACCCGCAGCGCGCCTACCCCGTGATCCACATCACGGGCACCAACGGCAAGACGTCGACGAGCCGCATGATCGAGAGCGTCCTCCGGGCCCACGGGCTGCGGACCGGGCTCATGACGAGCCCCCACCTGGTGCGCCTCAACGAGCGCATCGTCGTCGACGGCGAGCCGATCAGCGACGAGCGCCTCGTCGCCAACTGGGACGACATCCAGCCCTACCTGACGATGGTCGACACCGAGCTCGAGGCGGCGGGCGAGCCGACCCTCACGTTCTTCGAGGCGCTCACCGCGCTCGCCTTCGCGTGCTTCGCCGACGCCCCGGCCGACGTCGTCGTGCTCGAGGTCGGCATGGGCGGCGAGTGGGACAGCACGAACGTCGCCGACGGCCAGGTCGCCGTCTTCACGCCGATCGCGCTCGACCACCAGGCCCGGCTGGGGTCGACCGTCGAGGCCATCGCCCGGACCAAGGCCGGCATCGTGAAGCCGGCAGCGTCAGTCGTCAGCGCGGCCCAGCTGCCGGAGGCGCTGGCCGAGCTGCAGCGCGCGGCCGAGCTCACCGAGTCGTCGCTGGCCGTCGAGGGCGTCGCCTTCGGCGTCGAGTCCACGACGGTGGCGGTGGGCGGCCAGGTCGTCACGATCCGCGGCGTCGCCGGCCGCTACGAGGACCTGCTCCTGCCGCTCTTCGGCGACCACCAGGCCCAGAACGCGGCCGTCGCCGTGGCCGCGGTCGAGTCGTTCCTCGGCAGCGGCAGCCAGGCGCTCGACCACGACGTGCTCGCCGAGGGGCTCGCCGCGGCGACGTCGCCCGGGCGGCTGCAGATCGTGGCCAACGAGCCGACCATCCTCGTCGACGCGGCCCACAACCCGCACGGCGCGCGAGCGCTCGCCAAGGCGATCGACGACTACTTCCAGTTCGGACGCGTCGTCGCGGTTCTCTCGGTCCTCGCCGACAAGGACGCGGCGGGCATCGTCCGCGCGCTCTCGGGCACGGTCGACCAGTTCGTCGTCACGCAGAGCGGCTCCGACCGCTCCGTGGACGCCGACGAGCTCGCGGCCGTGGCGGTCGGCGTCGTCGGAGCCGCACGCGTGGTGGTCGAGACCGACCTCGTGGCGGCGCTCCGCACGGCCCGTGACCTCGCGGACGAGGCCGAGGGCGACGAGCCCGGCGGCGTCGTGGTGACGGGGTCGATCACCCTGGTCGGCGACGTGCTCGCGCTCTCGCAGGCCGAGGGCGGGCTCTCGTGACCGAGGCGCCCCCTCCTGCGGACCCCACCGGCCCCGCGCGCCCGACGCGTCGGGCGCGTCGGCGCGGCGCGGCCGAGAGCCTGCTGTCGATCGTGCTCGTGCTCGAGGCCATGTCGTTGTTCTTCGTCATGCTCGTCGTGAACGGCCGCGACCTGGTCCCCCCGGGCGTGGCGTTCGGCGGCGGCCTCGGCGCCATCGTCCTGGTCCTCCTCGTGTCGCGCACCCTGCGCTGGCGGTGGGGGATCGCGCTCGGCTGGGTCGTTCAGCTCGGGCTCGTCGCCTGCGGGCTCCTCGACCCGGTCATGTACGTCGTCGCGGCCCTCTTCGTCGCCATCTGGACCTACTGCCTCGTCAAGGGCACCCAGCTCGACCGCATGAACGCGGCGCGTTTCGGCCCGCAGCCCTGACCGCCCGCGCCGTCGCGACCGGCCACGAGCCCTCCAGCCACCCGAACCACCACCCGCCCCACACGAAGGAGCACCAGTGACCGACCTCCAAGAGACCCTCGTCCTCGTCAAGCCCGACGGCGTCGCCCGCGGCCTCACCGGCGAGATCCTCCGCCGCATCGAGGCGAAGGGCTACTCGCTCGTCGACCTGCGCCTCGTCCAGGCCGACCGCGACCTGCTCGCCCAGCACTACGAGGAGCACGTCGGCAAGCCGTTCTACGAGCCGCTCGTCGAGTTCATGCAGAGCGGCCCCACCGTCGCGATCCGCGTCGCGGGCAACGGCGTCATCCCGGGCTTCCGCTCGCTGGCCGGCACGACCGACCCAACGACCGCCGCCCCCGGCACGATCCGCGGCGACCTCGGCCGCGACTGGGGCCTCGCCGTGCAGCAGAACCTCGTGCACGGCAGCGACAGCCCCGAGAGCGCCGCGCGCGAGCTCGCCCTCTGGTTCTGATCTTCCTGAACCCCTGATGAAGGAGGGGCGGTGCCGGTCCCAGGGGCCGGCACCGCCCCTTCTTCGTCGTTCACGACCGGGCGTCGGTCAGGGGGACGGCGTGGCCGTCGACCCGGGCAGCTCGCCCGTGCTCGTGTCGCCGGTCGGCTGGCCACCGGCGACCTCGGCCACGAACTGCGCGAACGCGGCGGCGTCGGTGGGCGAGCCCTGGTACTGCTGGCCGTTGACCAGCACGGTCGGCGTCGCGGACACCGCGGCGAGGTCGGAGTTCGGCAGCGGGTCGTTCAGCGCGCGCTCGGTCGCGGACGCGACCCAGTCGGTGAACTCGCCGTCGGTGATGCAGGAGGCGATGTCTGGGTCGTCGGCGCCGGCGCCCTGGACCAGCGTGACCAGCTCGTCGTTCGTCAGGCCGGTCGTGTTCTCGGCCGGCTGCTGCGCGAACAGGGCGGTGTTGACGTCGAGCGCCGTGTCGGGCTGGTAGTTCGCGACGCAGGCGAGGGCGTTCGCCGACCGGGTCGAGTACTTCGACCCGAGGCTCGCGTTGTCGAGGAACCCGAGGGGGTGGATCTCGAGGTCGGCCGCGCCCTGCGTGACCCAGGTCTCGAGCTGCTCGGCGTTCGTGGTGTCGAACTGGCCGCAATAGGGGCACATGTAGTCGAGGTAGACGACGATGCTCGGCTTCTCGGCCGTGCCGGCCGCGGACGGCGTGGGGGAGCCGTCGGCGGGCGTGGCGTCCGTCGTGACGGCGGAGACGGTCGTGCCGTCGCCCGAGAGCACGATGCCGTCGCTGGCCATGTTCAGGGGGCCGGGGCCCGCGGGCGCGAGCGATCGCGTGATCACCAGGGCCACGACGGCGAGGATCGCGAGCACGCCCACGACGAGGCCGCCCTGCAGGGCCCACTTGTTGCGGCGTCGGCGCTTGGCCTCCGCCTCACGCGTGACGCGCGCCTTCTCGCGGGCGGACTCCCGTCGCTCGCGCTTGGTCTCTCCTGGTCCGGCTGGTGGCGTCATGGTTCCTCGCTCGTCGGTGTCGGTGGCCTCGTCGACCCTCTCGCACCTCCCCATGGGGAGGCTGAGCGGCTCAGCGGAGCAGGGTGGGCAGGAGGAGCGGGAACTGCACGACGATCACCGTGGCGACGACGACGTAGTTGAGCACGGGCAGGATCCAGGAGAACGGCAGGAACGCCGCGGCGGCCCGCTGGAGCCGCCCGTGCGGGACGGTCACGCCGCGCGCGAGGCCCCAGACCAGCAGGATCCAGAAGAGCGGGATGGTCACCGACCAGACGAGCATGCACCACGGGCAGAGGGCCCCGATGACGAACACCGTCTGGGTGAACAGCCACGTGACGAACACCCAGGCCAGGAACACGCCCGCCGTGAAGGCGACCCAGAACCACCGGGCGAACCGTGCGCCGGCGAGCAGCCCGACGCCCACGGCGACGGGGGCCGCGAACCCGACGAGGCCGAGGATCGGGTTGGGGAAGCCGAACAGCGAGGCCTGCCAGCTGTTGATGACGGGCGAGCAGCCGACGAACGGGTTGACGTCGCAGCCGAGCGAGGCCGTCGGGTCCTCGAGCAGCCGGAACTTGTCGACGGTCAGCGCGAACGACCCGAGCAGCCCCACGAGCCCGACGATCACCAGGAGGACGGCGGGGACGACGACGGGTCGACCCGTCGACGGGTGGGTGCGCTGAGGCGCTCTCTGCTCGGTCACGACGACGATCATCTCACCGTCCCGATCGTGGTCCCGGGTGAGGCGTGCGATAATCGAGCCAGTCGCGGGGCGTGAGTCCCGGGATCAAGACTTTCCGGGCCGTGCTGCACCGCGGGGCCGTCGGCAGGTCGGCCTCCACGAGTGGCCGTCCTCGCGGGCGGGCACCGTCAGGTGGCAGCTAGATCCGGGCCAGGGCGCAGTCGCCCACCGCCGGACAGCCAGTTCCGGACAGAGCAACGAAGAACCTGACGTCGACGAACGACATCCGGGGAGACGCCCGCAGAGACGGGCGCCGGCTCCGGCTGACCGAACGCGACGTCGCTGACGATGCGCGCCGTGAGAGGGCGCGGTGGCCGCAGGCAGGTGCACGGCGCCTCCCGGCCACGACACGAGACCACCCGGCGACGGCGATGCCGACGGCGGGTCGAGGAGCACACCAGCAGTGGTGGACAAGAACGACAACGACAGAGACGGCCAGCCGAAGAAGAAGAGGGGCCTGTTCGCCGGGCTCCTGTCGCGCCAGGTGCCCGCACCGGCGACGACCGCGCGCCGCGCGCTCGGCGCCGCCCCCCACGACCGGAACGACGACGCCCAGGAGGCTTCCCCCGTGACCACCGAGAAGGAGGTCGGGGCCGAGGCCGCGACCAGCAGCACCAGCATCGACACCGCCCGCGCCGCGCAGCCCGAGGCCGTGGTCGACACCGAGGCCGTCCAGGCCGACATCGCCGCCGTCGCGCCGCCGCGCGCCGAGGCTCCGGCCGACGACGCGAGCGACGCCGCCGAGGCCGAGTCGGGGCCCATCCCGGCCCAGCTCACCACGACGAGCCTGATCTTCCACGCGCCCGAGATCCTCCCCCTGCCGGCCCGGCCGGGGCGTCGTCGCCACGACGACGAGTGGGACGACCGCGACGACCGTGACGACCGCGACGACGACGACCGTGACCAGCGTGACGACGACCGCGACGACGACGACCGCGACGAGCCGCAGCGCGGCACCTCCCGCCGCCGCCAGCGCGGCCGCTCGCAGGACAGGGAAGAGCGCGACTCCGAGCAGCGCCAGGGCGGCGACCGCGTCGACCGTCGCGAGCGCCCGCAGCGCCAGGTCGAGCTCATCACCGAGCCGCAGCGCATCAAGGGCTCGACCCGTCTCGAGGCCAAGAAGCAGCGTCGCCGCGACGGCCGTGACGCCGGCCGCCGCCGCACCGTCATCACCGAGGCCGAGTTCCTGGCCCGCCGCGAGAGCGTCGACCGCAAGATGATCGTCCGCTCCTCGGGCGACCGCATCGAGATCGGCGTCATGGAGGACGGCACCCTCGCCGAGCACTACGTCGCCAAGGCGCAGAACGTCTCGCTGATCGGCAACGTCTACCTCGGTCGCGTCCAGAACGTGCTCCCGAGCATGGAGGCGGCGTTCGTCGACATCGGACGCGGCCGCAACGCCGTGCTCTACTCGGGCGAGGTCGACTGGGACTCGCTGTCGAACGGCAACCAGCCCCGCCGCATCGAGCTCGCGCTCAAGCCCGGCGACCGCGTGCTCGTCCAGGTCACGAAGGACCCGGTGGGCCACAAGGGCGCCCGTCTCACCAGCCAGATCTCGCTGCCCGGCCGCTACCTCGTCTACGTGCCCAACGGCTCGATGAACGGCATCAGCCGCAAGCTGCCCGACACCGAGCGCGCGCGCCTCAAGAAGATCCTGAAGGAGGCGCTGCCCGAGAACGCGGGAGTCATCGTCCGCACCGCGGCCGAGGGCACCACGGAGGAGCAGCTCACCCTCGACATCACGCGCCTCACGAACCAGTGGGCCGACATCAGCAGCAAGGTCGAGGCCGGCAACGCCCCCGCGCAGCTGCACTCGGAGCCCGACCTGCTGATCAAGATCGTCCGCGACGTCTTCAACGAGGACTTCCACGAGCTCGTCATCGACGGCGACGACGCCTACGACACCCTGCAGTCGTACCTGTCGGCGGTCGCGCCCGACCTGCTCGACCGCGTGAAGCGCTACGAGGGCGACCGCGACGCGTTCGACGAGCACCGCCTCAACGAGCAGATCGAGAAGGCGCTCGACCGCAAGGTCTGGCTGCCCTCCGGCGGCTCGCTGGTCATCGACCGCACCGAGGCCATGACGGTCGTCGACGTCAACACGGGCAAGTTCGTCGGCTCCGGGGGCAACCTCGAGGAGACGGTCACGAAGAACAACCTCGAGGCAGCGGAGGAGATCGTCCGCCAGCTGCGCCTCCGCGACATCGGCGGCATCATCGTCGTCGACTTCATCGACATGGTGCTCGAGTCGAACCGCGACCTCGTGCTCCGCCGACTGGTCGAGTGCCTCAGCCGCGACCGGACCAAGCACCAGGTCGCGGAGGTCACCTCGCTCGGCCTCGTGCAGATGACGCGCAAGAAGCTCGGCCTCGGCCTGGCCGAGTCGTTCGCCGAGGCAGGCAGCGCCGCACGCGTGCAGGAGCAGCAGCCCCGCAAGGGCCAGGAGCAGCGCCGCCGTGGCGGGGCCCAGGCAGGCAAGCAGGGCGGCACGGCCGGCGCCTCCGGCGGCCAGGGTCGCGGCTCGGCCGGCCAGGGCGGCCAGGCGGGCTCGTCGGCACACCCGACGACCGGCACGCACGCCATCACCGACGACGTGAAGAACGCGCTCTCGCGCATCGCGGCGTCGACCATCGCGCACGCCGAGGACGGCGACCGGCCGGCCGAAAGCGACAGCGCCGCCACGGCGGCCGCCGCGGTCGAGGCCGCCATCGACGCCGCCGCGGCCTCGGTGTCGTCCACGCGACCCGACGAGGCCCAGGACGACTCGTCCGACGGGCCGCGTCGCAGCCGTGGCGGCCGCAAGGGCCGTCGTGGCTCGCGGTCGCGCGACGCCGAGCAGGGCGAGCAGCAGGGCGGCGGACAGCGCGACGCGCAGGCCGACGACCAGCCGGTCCGCGAGACGGCCCCGGTCGCCGAGGAGCCGACGTCAGCACCCGTCGTCGAAGCCCCGGCTGCCGACGTCGCCCCCGCGGCGGCACAGCAGCCGGCCGCCGATCCCGCGGCCCCGGCGAAGCGCGGCAGCCGCCGTGCCGCGTCGACGGCCACGGTCACCCCCGAGGCGTCCGTCGCGATCCTCGACATCCCGGTGGCCGCGACCCGTCGCGAGCCCCGCAAGATGAGCACGCACGACGCCGAGCAGATCCTCGACAGCGTGCTCGGCGCGCTGCCCGAGCCCAAGCAGCCCGGACAGGGCCGCGGCCGTTCGCGCCGGGCCTCGAGCTCGGGCACGACGACGGCAGCCGCGTCGTCGGACGCGTCCGAGCAGGCCGAGGGCGGACCGTTCATCCTCGGCGTGGGGGTCAGCTCCGACGAACTGTGACTCGTCTAGGGTGACGGAGTGACTTCGACACCGCAGCCCGACGCGGCGACCGACAGGTCGTCCCGTCGGGCTGCGGTGTTCGTGCGCCGGGCGGCCTCCGAGTTCCGCGGCCTGCGGTCCGACCAAGGCCGGAGCCGCCTCCTCTCCGCCGCGACCGCCCTCGGAGTCGTGCTCGTCGCACGGTTCGCCCTGGGCCTCGCGGCGCTCGTCGGCTCGGCGCTCGGCTACTCGGTGACGCCCTGGCCGAGCGACTTCACGGCGACGCCGGTCGGCCAGTTCCTCGGCAGCTTCGTGCTCTACCCGTTCCCGTTCTACCTCGTCGCGTTCGTCGTCCTGCTGCTCGTGCGCCCCGTCGACCCCGGTCTGTCGCTGCCGCGGGCGCTGCGCCACGGTCTCGTCGCCGGTGCCGCGGGCACCGTCGCCCTGGCGCTCGTCGGCATCGTGCCCGGCGTCGCGGCGTCGCTGAGCGGGGGCACCTGGGTCAACCTCGCGCTCTACCTCACGACCATCCCCTTCGCCGCCGGCGTCGTCGACACGGCGCTGCTGCTCGTCGGCGTGGTGCTCGCGTGGCACGCGTCCCGTACGGCGACGCTCCCGGGCGACCCGGGCGACGCGGTCGACGTCGAGTCCGGCGGCGACGAGGTGGCCGCCGCCGACCAGGTCGAGCCCGACCCTGCCCCCGTCGAGGAGGCGCCGGCCGGCCCCCGGGGACGCGTCCACGACACGGCACGCGAGCCTGCCCCCGCGACCCGGCCCACGCCTCCCCGGAGCGCCTCCGCCGCCGACGACTGGTCGCGCTTCGCGCCCCCCGCCGCCGCCGACGGGGACGACCGGTGAGCGCCTCCCTCCGCGAACGCGACGTCCTCCGCCGGGCCGCCGCCGACGGGGACGACCGGTGAGCGCCTCCCTCCGCGAACGCGACGTCCTCCGCCGGGCCGCCGACGACGGGGACGACCGGTGAGCGCGCCCCTCCGCGAACGCGACGCCCTGCGCCGAGCTGCCCACGAGCACGCCCCCGCCCGACGGTCGAGACGTGGGCCCCTGCTCGCGGTCGGGATCGGCATCGCCGTGGTGCTGCTCGTGCTGCGCCTCGCGAGCCCGGCCCTCGGCCCGCAGCTGCTGCCCGACACCCTCCAGGACTTCGTCACCCTCACGATCAGCGTCATCGTCGAGTCGGTGCCGTTCGTGCTGCTCGGCATCGTCCTGTCGATCATCGTGCAGGTCTGGCTGCCGCAAGCCTTCTTCACCTCGTGGCTGCCCCGCCAGCCGCTGCTGCGCCGCGCCGTCATCTCGTTCCTCGGCATGTTCCTGCCGGTCTGCGAGTGCGGCAACGTGCCCCTGGCGCGAGGGCTGGTCCTCAAGGGCTTCACCGTCTCCGAGTCGATGACGTTCCTGCTGGCCGCCCCGATCCTCAACCCGATCACGATCATCACGACTCACCAGGCGTTCGGCTGGAGCGACGGCATCCTCGTCGCCCGGCTGGCGGGCGGGTTCCTCATCGCGAACCTGATCGGCTGGCTGTACAGCCGTCACCCCGACCCCGAGAGCCTGCTCACCCGGTCGTTCGCGGCCGAGTGCGCCCTGCCGCAGGAGCACGGCCACAGCGGCGCCTCGAAGCTGCGCGAGAGCGTCGAGCTGTTCCGTCGCGAGATGTCGACCATGATGCCGGCGCTGTTCATCGGCGCCGCCGTGGCCGGCGGCATCCAGACCGCGGTGCCGCGCTCGGTGCTCGTCACCCTGGGCAGCAACCCCGTCTGGTCGGTGCTCGCGATGATGGTGCTGGCGTTCGTGATCTCGCTCTGCTCCAACGTCGACGCGTTCTTCGTGCTGCCGTTCGCGTCGACCTTCATGCCCGGCGGCATCGCGGCGTTCCTCGTCTTCGGGCCGATCATCGACGTCAAGATGCTGGCCCTGCTCCGCACGACGTACCGACCGCGCACCCTCGCGCAGCTGACCCTCGTGGTGGCGCTGACCAGCGCCGCCATCGGACTGGTGGTGAACTACTTTGCCTGACTCCTCCCCGCGCGACTCCTCGCGCGCTCCCGGCGCTGCCCGCACGCCGCTCCGCCTCGACGCCGTCTCGCGCCTCGCCGATCGCTGGCAGGGCGTGCTCCTGACCCTCGTGGTCGGCATCTCGACACTGTGGCTGTCGGCGACGGGGCAGCTCGTGCTCTACATCCACCCGCGCTACGTGGTGTTCACCGTGATCATGATCGCGATCGGCATGGTGCTGTCGCTCGGCGTGCTCGTCCTCGCGCCGTCGTCCCGCGACGGCTCGGGCGACGAGGCCGACGGGCACGGCCACGACGGCCACCACCACGACGCGCACGCGGACGAGCTCCGTGCCCCGGCCGAGCGTCCCCGCCGCCGCCGTCGTGGCCGTGCCGCCGCCCGCACGGCGGCCGTCGCCGCGGGCGCGCTCGTCACCACCGCCGTCGCCGTGTCGCTCGTCGTCCTCCCGCCCGCGACGCTGACGAGCGCGACGGCCGGCCAGCGCGACGTGAACTCGTCCACCGCCTCCCTCGCCGGCACGAGCGTCGAGGACGCCGCGTCCGCCGACGCCGACGCCTACGCCGCGTTCTCGGTGCTCGACTGGGCGGGGCTGCTTCGGCAGACCAGCGACCTGTCGTTCTTCGAGGGCAAGACCGCCGACGTGGTCGGCTTCGTCGTCCCGGCCGGCGACGACCCCGACGTGTTCTACGTGTCGCGCTTCGTCGTCACCTGCTGCGCCGTCGACGCGCAGCCCGTGGGCGTGCCGGTGCACCTCGTCGACTGGCGCAGCCAGGTGTCGGCCGACGACTGGCTCGACGTCTCCGGCGGCTTCCAGACGAACCCGAGCCGCACGTCGAGCGACCCGATCGCCCTGGTGCCCGACGAGCTCGAGAAGGTCGGCCAGCCGAGTGACCCCTACCTCTACTGATCTCTGGGCGGCCGACGGCGATCTCGACGAGGCGGACCGGCACGCCCGGCAGCGGCGGCGCTTCGTCGCGCTCGTCGTCGTGCTCGCGCTCGTCTGCACCGTCTTCGGCGTCCTCACGCACCTGCAGGGGCCCAAGCTGACCGACGTCCAGGTCGACACGACGGCCGTCGTCGACCGGTCGGGCCAGCAGCTCCGCCTGTTCGCCAACCAGCCCGTGGCGCACGTCGACCCCGAGCAGGTGACCATCTCGCCCGCCGCCGACTTCCGGGTGCAGACGTCGGGCGACGTCGTCGCGGTCGAGTTCGCGGACCGGCTCCGCTACGGCACCGACTACACCGTCACGGTGCAGGGCGTCTCGAGCGTCTACCAGGCTCGCGACGCGACGCTCCGCGCGACCTTCAGCACCGACCCGGCCGTGACCTGGCGCGTCGTCCACGGCGCCGAGGGAACCGACGACGTCCTCGAACGAGCTTCCCTCCTGGGAGGCGGCGACCGGACCGCGGTGTGGTCGGCCCCCCGGATCCAGGCCTTCGAGGCCTTCGACACGGCCGTCGCGGTCGTGACCGACGACGGCGAGCAGTCGACCCTGAGCCTCGTCTCCGACGACGGCGTCGCCGCGGAGACCCTGCCGCTGCCCGACGGGACGGGGCTGATCACGCAGCTGGGCGCGGACGCCGCCACGACCACGCTGGCGTTCTCCTGGCGGTCCCAGGGCTCCCAGCAGGAGCTGCTCTACACGCTGCCCCTCCAGGGCCAGCGCACTGTCGCCCCCGTCCTGTCCCTCTCCGGCCAGCCCGTGTCGGTGCTCGACTGGGCGGTCGTCCCGGGCCAGGCGAGCCTCGTCGCCCAGGCGGGCGACGAGCAGGTGGCCGTCTACGACCTGACCGGCACCGCGCCTCCTCGTCCCCTCGGCACGTTCGTCGCCCTGCAGGGCGTCTCGCTGGACGGCCGGGGCATCGTGGCGGCCACGGCGCTCCAGGCGTTCCGCGTCGACCTGGCGACGGGGGAGCAGACGCCGATCCGGTTCTCGGCGGTCGAGGGCGGCACACCCTACCGGGGCGACCTCGTCGCCGTCGCCGCTACCGAGTACGTGCAGCAGGTGGCCGTGCCGGCCGACGGCGGGGCGAGCTTCACGAACCTGATCGTGTTCGACGACGAGCAGGAGGCGCGGGTGCTGTTCCGCCCCGCGGGCGAGTCGTCGCAGATCGAGGGGTTCTCGGTCTCGCCGAACGGACAGTACCTCGCCGTCGAGACCGCCTCGGCGGACGACACCACCGACTACAGCTACACGATCGACCCGGTGCCGCAGGGGACCACCACGACGGTCGTCGACGTCGAGACCGGGGCCGTCGTCGCGAGCTTCACGGGCCACGCCGCGGCCTGGTGAGCAGGAGGGGCGGCTGAGGTCAGAGCCCCCGCTTGACCCGCTGCGAGACGCGCAGGCCGCTGCGCTCGAGCCGTCGTGCGAGGTCGAGCCCGGTGACCGGCTGCGCCCCGGCCGCGACGAGGTCGTGCCAGCGCGACTCCGGCACGTCGTAGTGGTCGTGGTCGAAGCCCCGGCGGGGGATGTCCTGGGCGGCGGCGAAGGCGTGCAGCTCGTCGTACGACGCGTCGCTGACCAGGTGGGCCCAGACGGTGTCGTGGGCGGGCCAGATCGGCTCGTCGATCAGGATGGTCACGCGCCGATGCTAGTCGGGCGGCCGTCGCGTTGACCGCCTCCGACCGGCCCTGTACCATCACAGGTTGGTGCTCACCCGGCCCAGGTGCGCCCGGCTCCGCGGGAGCCCGCGAGGCCACAGGGCCTGTCGGGACACCATCGTCGCCTCCGTCCGCCGACGGCGAGGCACCACCGCACGGCCCGACACCGGTCGCCCGTGCGCGACAGACCCGGGGCAGCGCGCGCCGGCACCAGAGCTAGAAGAGACCGATACATGGCCACATTCGTCGACCACGTGACCCTCCACCTGCGAGCAGGCAACGGGGGCAACGGCTGCGTCTCCGTCAAGCGCGAGAAGTTCAAGCCCCTCGCCGGCCCCGACGGGGGCAACGGCGGCAACGGCGGCGACATCGTGCTCGTCGCCGACGCGGGCGTGACCACGCTGCTCGGGTTCCACCGCGCGCCGCACCGCTCGAGCGACAACGGCGGCCCCGGCATGGGCGACCACCGCAGCGGCACCCAGGGCCAGGAGCTCGAGCTCGCGGTCCCGCTCGGCACGGTCGTCAAGACCGTCGACGGCGACGAGCTGGTCGACATGACCGAGCACGGCATGCGCTACGTCATCGCCGAGGCCGGCATCGGCGGGCTCGGCAACGCCGCGCTCTCGTCGACCAAGCGCAAGGCCCCCGGCTTCGCGCTGCTGGGCACGCCCGGCTGGCAGGGCGACGTGCTGCTCGAGCTCAAGGTCGTCGCCGACATCGCGCTCGTCGGCTACCCGTCGGCCGGCAAGTCGAGCCTCGTCGCCGCGCTCTCGGCCGCCAAGCCGAAGATCGCCGACTACCCCTTCACGACCCTGCACCCGAACCTGGGCGTCGTCGAGTCGGGCGAGACCCGCTACACGGTCGCCGACGTGCCCGGCCTGATCGAGGGCGCGAGCGAGGGCAAGGGCCTGGGCCTCGAGTTCCTCCGCCACGTCGAGCGCTGCTCGGCACTGCTGCACGTGCTCGACTGCGCCACGCTCGAGCCCGGCCGCGACCCGCTGACCGACCTCGAGATCATCCGCCGCGAGCTCGAGGCGTACCCGGTGCCCGAGGGGCAGACGCCCCTGCTCGAGCGTCCCCAGCTGATCGCGCTGAACAAGGTCGACGTCCCCGACGGGCGCGAGCTCGCCGACTTCGTCACGCCCGAGCTCGAGGCCCGCGGCTACCGCGTCTTCGAGATCTCGGCCGTCAGCCACGAGGGCCTCCGCAACCTCTCCTTCGCCCTCGCCGAGGTCGTCGAGCAGAGCCGCGCCGAGATCGCGGCCCGGCCCGCGCCTCCTCGTCTCGTCATGCGCCCCCGCGCGGTCAACGAGAAGCCGTTCGTCATCAAGGTCGAGGGCGGCACGTACGGCAACGTCTACCGCATCCTCGGCCAGAAGCCGGAGCGCTGGGTCGTGCAGACCCAGTTCAACAACGAGGAGGCGGTGGGCTACCTCGCCGACCGGCTCAACGCCATCGGCATCGAGGACGCCCTGTTCAAGGCGGGTGCGCAGGCCGGCTCGACCGTCGTCATCGGTCCCGAGGGCGGCATCGTCTTCGACTGGGAGCCGACGCTGACCTCGACCGCCGAGCTGATGACCTCGGCCCGCGGCACGGACCCGCGCCTGATCAAGAACGACCGCCCGACCCGCAACCAGCGCCGCGAGGACTACTTCGAGCGCATGGACGCCAAGGCCGAGGCCCGGGCCGAGCTGCAGCGCGAGCGCGCTGCCGGTCTCTGGACCGACGACGAGGGCTTCCTCGTCAAGGAGGGCGACGAGCAGGAATGAGCACCGACGGTCCCGTCGAGGCCCTGCCGCACGCCGGCGGCGACCCGGTCGTCGCCGCCCGGGGCGACATCGCCCGTGCCCGGCGCATCGTCGTCAAGGTGGGGTCGTCGTCGATCAGCGGCGCCGCGGCGCACCAGATCGAGCCGCTCGTCGACGCCCTGGCCGGCGCCCACGCCCGCGGCGCCGAGGTGGTGCTCGTCTCGTCGGGCGCGATCGCGACCGGGATGCCGCACCTGCGGCTCGACTCACGACCGACCGACCTCGCGACGCAGCAGGCCGCCGCGGCGGTGGGCCAGAACGTGCTCATCTTCCGGTACCAGCAGAGCCTCCGCCGCCACGACATCGTCGCGGGACAGGTGCTGCTCACGGCCGGCGACATGGCCGACCCGACGCCGCGCAGCAACGCGCAGCGGGCGATGGGGCGCCTCCTCGAGCTCGGCATCCTGCCGATCGTCAACGAGAACGACACGGTCGCCACGCAGGAGATCCGCTTCGGCGACAACGACCGCCTCGCCGCCCTCGTCTCCGAGCTGATCGGCGCGGACGTGCTCGTGCTGCTCAGCGACGTCGACGCGCTCTACACGCGCCCGCCGCACGAGCCGGGCGCCGTGCGCATCGACGACGTGCCCCAGGGCGACGACCTCGCCGGGGTGACCTTCGGCGACGCGGGCGCGGCAGGCGTCGGCACCGGGGGAGCAGGCACCAAGGTGGCCGCCGCGCGCTACGCGGCCGCGGCCGGCACGCCCGTGCTCGTCACGTCGGCGGCGAACGTCGCCGCGGCCCTGTCCGGCGCTGCCGTCGGCACGTTCTTCGCCGCGGCTCCCCGCGGCTGACGGCGCCGCGGATGCGACGGCGGAGCCCGTCGCCGTAGGCTCCGGGGATGTCGTCCGTCGTCGCCCCGTCGTTCACCGAGACCCTGCGCGCCGCGAAGGCGGCGTCCGTCCGTCTCGCGACCCTCACCGCCGCCGAGAAGGACGCCGCGCTGCACGCCGTCGCCGCCGCCCTCGTCGCCGAGGGCCCGCGCATCGTGGCCGCGAACGAGCTCGACCTGGCACGGGCGCTCGACGAGGGGGTCGGTGAGGCCCTGCGCGACCGCCTCCGCCTCGACGCCGCCCGGCTGGAGGCGCTGGCCGACGCCGTGCGGCTCGTCGCCGGCCTCGTCGATCCGGTCGGCGAGAGCCTCCGGGGCCGGGTCCTGCCCAACGGCCTGCGGCTCGACCAGGTGCGGGTGCCGTTCGGCGTCGTCGGCGTCATCTACGAGGCCCGCCCGAACGTGACGGTCGACATCGCCGCCCTCGCGCTCAAGAGCGGCAACGCGGCGGTGCTGCGGGGCGGCAGCGCGGCGCGCGAGACGAACCAGGTGCTCGTCGACGTCGTGCAGGAGGCGCTGGTCGTCTCGGGGCTGCCCGCCGACGCGGTCGTCACGGTCGACGAGCACGGCCGGGCCGGGGCCGCCGAGCTGATGCGGGCGCGCGGGCTCGTCGACGTCCTCGTGCCGCGCGGCAGCGCCGAGCTGATCGAGACCGTCGTGCGCGAGTCGACCGTCCCGGTGATCGAGACCGGGGCGGGCGTGGTGCACGTGTTCCTCGACGCGTCCGCCGACGAGGAGATGGCCGTCGACGTCGTCGTCGACGCGAAGGTCAGCCGGCCGAGCGTCTGCAACGCGCTCGAGACCCTGCTCGTGCACGCGGACGCGGCCGACCGCCTGCTGCCGCCGGTGCTGGGCGCCCTCCGCGCCTCCGGCGTGACGGTGCACGGCGACGAGCGCGTCCTGCGCTCGTTCCCCGACGCGGTCCCGGCGACGGACGCCGACTGGGCCGCCGAGTACATGAGCCTCGACCTGGCCGTGCGCGTCGTGGCCGACGTCGACGAGGCCATGGCGCACATCGCGCGCTGGTCGACGCACCACACCGAGTCGATCCTGACGAACGACCACGCGGTCGCCGAGCGGTTCCTGCACGAGGTGGACAGCGCGGTCGTCATGGTCAACGCCTCGACCCGGTTCACCGACGGGGGCGAGTTCGGCTTCGGCGCCGAGGTCGGCATCTCGACGCAGAAGCTGCACGCCCGGGGGCCGATGGGGCTGCCGGAGCTCACCAGCACGAAGTGGGTCGTCCGAGGGCAGGGCCAGGTGCGCGGCCAGGCCCGGCCGCGCGGCTAGACTGTCGGGGATCGCCCCTCGGAACGGAGAACCCATGCTCGACGTCGCCCTCCTGGCCGCAGCCCACGAAGACCTCGCGCCGCTGATCGCGCCCCCCGTCGTCATCGCCGCCACCTTCGGCCTGTTCTTCCTGTTCCTCGGCTTCGTCGTGTGGAGCTACCGCGACGTCGCGAACCGCTCGCCCCGCAAGGCGTCGACGCAGGCGCACCACGCCGGGCCGATCGACGAGTTCGGGCACCCCGAGCAGCACTGACCCGGCGGCACCGCAGAATGGTCGGCACGACGCCTGCGACGAGCACCCCCGGGGCGTTCGTCACCGGTCGTCGACCCCGCGTGGGCATCATGGGCGGCACGTTCGACCCGATCCACCACGGTCACCTCGTCGCCGCGAGCGAGGTCGCGCAGTCGTTCCACCTCGACGAGGTCCTGTTCGTCCCCACGGGCCAGCCCTACATGAAGTCGGGCGTCAGCGACAGCGAGCACCGCTACCTGATGACGGTCGTGGCCACCGCCTCCAACCCGATGTTCACCGTGAGCCGGGTCGACATCGACCGTGACGGCCCCACCTACACGATCGACACCCTCCGGGACATCCGGGCCCAGCGTCCCGACTCCGAGCTCTTCTTCATCACCGGGGCCGACGCCGTCGCGCAGATCCTCGACTGGAAAGACGTCAGGGAGCTGTGGGACCTCGCCCACTTCGTCGCCGTGACCCGTCCGGGCCACGACCTCAGCGTCGGCGGCCTCCCGGAGAGCG
This sequence comes from Frigoribacterium sp. CFBP 13729, assembly GCF_014841875.1. Taxonomy (NCBI): domain Bacteria; kingdom Bacillati; phylum Actinomycetota; class Actinomycetes; order Micrococcales; family Microbacteriaceae; genus Frigoribacterium; species Frigoribacterium sp. CFBP 13729. Next base: position 720,646 of record NZ_JACYUR010000002.1, read on the forward strand.
ACGTAAGCTTGCTCGAAGTCCCCGCCCTCGCCATCTCGTCGACCGACTGCCGCGCTCGGGTGGGCCGCGGCTTCCCGGTGTGGTACCTGGTCCCCGACGGGGTCGTCCAGTACATCTCCAAGCACCACCTGTATCGGAGCAACGCATGAGCACGTCCGACGAGCAGCCGCTGACCCGGCGCCAGATCCGCGAGCGCGAACGTGCCCGCGAGGCAGGCCGCGCCGTCGCCGAGGGCACCGCAGGAGGCGCGCCCGCCTCGGGCTCGGCGCCCGCGTCCGCAGCCGCCCCGGCGTCGACATCCGCCCTCGCGTCGACGCCCGTGCCCGCCACGCTCGTCCCGGCCTCGGCTCCGCAGGCTGCGGGCACGCCGGTCTCGGCCGCACCGGTCCCCGCCTCGGCGCCCACTCCTCCTCCCGCCTCCGTCGCCGGTCCCGACGGGCTGACCCGACGCCAGATGCGCGCCCAGCGCGCCGAGCAGACGGGCCCCTCGGCGCCCGTCCCGCTCCAGGCCCCCGGCCCCGAGCCGCGTCGCCGCCTGGTCGACGCGCTCAGCACGGTCGACGAGATCGTGGCGCCGCTCGACGAGAGCGCCCCCGCCAGCGCGCGGCAGTCGGTCGGCGACGACTCGTCCGTCGTGCCGAGCGTCGCGGCTGACGGCGACGACGACGGGCGCGCGCCCGGCCCGCGCCGCACGGGGCAGCCGACCGCCTCGCCCACCGGGCCTGCGGTCGCGCCCACCTCCGCGCCCTCCGTCTTCCCCCTCGACCTCAGCAGCTCGCGTCCTGGCTCGGCCTCGACCCCCGACGGCGGCGAGTCGGCCGCCGCCCCCGACGGCACCGGGTCGTCCGCGGCGGCCGCGGCCGTCGCCGAGCCCGCACCCGCGTCCGTCCCCGAGCCGAGCGGCTTCGTGCCGCCCGTCGGCCACTGGACGACCCAGTCGGACGAGCCCGACGACGACACGGCCCCCGGTCGTGCCCTCGGCACCCACACCGGCCAGACGAACGCGCTCATCCTCACCGACCAGCAGGTCGCGGACGTCACCGGAGCGCTCAACGCGACCGGCGAGATCATCATCACGGGCTCGATCGACCTGCCCCGCAGCCTGGGCGCCACGGGGTCGCAGGCGCGCATCGACAACTCCGACATCGACCGCCTGCTCGAGCAGGGCGACGCCGAGAGCGCCGAGACCGACGCGGCTCCCGTCCGGGCCAGCCGGGCCATCAGCACCCACACCTCGACGCGGTCGGTCGTCCTCGCGGCGTCACAGCCCGCCTCCAGCAAGCTGCCCCTGATCCTCGGGATCGGCGGGGGCGTCCTCGGAGCAGGTATCATCGGTGTCGTCATCGCCGGGTTCGCCACGGGCATCCTCGGCGGCTGACGCCGCCGTCGTCCCGTCCCGGGGCGACCCACCCCGAAGGAATCCGTGACAGCCACCCCTCGTGCCATCGAGCTCCTGCAGATCGCAGCCCGCGCCGCCGACGACAAGCAGGCCGACGACCTCGTCGCGCTCGACGTCTCGGAGCCGCTGGCCCTCACCGACATCTTCCTCCTGGCCTCCGGCCGCAGCGAGCGCAACGTCGTCGCGATCGCCGGTGAGATCGAGGACAAGATGCTCGAGGCCGGCGCCCGCACCCTGCGCCGCGAAGGCCGCGCCGAGGGCCGCTGGATCCTCCTCGACTTCGGCGACGTCGTCGTCCACGTGTTCCACGACGAGGACCGCCAGTACTACTCGCTCGAGCGCCTGTGGAGCGACTGCCCGGCGATCCCGCTCGACGTGGTGGGCGCCTCCTCCGCCGAGGCCGCCTCGGCTCCGGCTTCGTCCGAGGCCTAGGCCCGCCACTCCGGTCTCGTGGCGTCGATGACGTCGTGAGGTCGATGACGTCGGCGGTCCGTGCGACCCTGACGACATGATCATCGACCGGGTCCGCGTGCCGGAGGCGCTCGTCGCCGACCCTGTCGAGTGGCCGTTCACCGTCCCGGCCGTCGCCGCGCTCGTCGGCACGGGCGTGTCCTTCGACGCGCCCGTGACCTTCCTCGTCGGCGAGAACGGCAGCGGCAAGTCGACGATCGTCGAGGCCCTCGCCGAGGTGTGGGGCGCCGACGTCCGTGGCGGTCGCTCGCACGGCAGGTACTCGTCCGAGCTCGAGCCGTCCGAGCTGGGCGCCGTGCTCGAGCTCGGACGCACGCCGACGGGCAGCCGCATGGTCGGACGCAAGGCCAGGGGCTGGTTCCTGCGATCAGAGACGGCGCTCGACATGTTCTCGCGCTACGAGAAGGGCGACCCGGGCTTCCACGACGTCAGCCACGGCGAGAGCTTCCTGCACGCCTTCGACGTCCGGCTGGCCGAGAAGGGGCTGTACCTGCTCGACGAGCCCGAGGCGGCCCTGTCGTTCACCGCCTGCCTCCAGCTGATGGGCACGCTGGCCGACGTCGCCGACGCCGGCGGGCAGGTCGTCTGCGCGACCCACTCGCCCGTGCTCACGGCCCTGCCCGGCGCGTCGGTGCTGCAGCTCGGCGAGCGGGGCATCGAGCGGACGACCTGGGGCGAGCTCGACCTCGTGCAGCACTGGCGGGCGTTCCTCGACGAGCCGGGGCGGTACCTGCGTCACCTCTGAGGCCTGACGCAGTGCGGCGGGGCCCCGGCGGCGGGTGTACTTGCGCCGCCGGATTCTGTAGTAAGGTTGACGAGTTGCTCCGGCAGCGGGAACACGAGCAACACGGCAACATCATCTGGGTCTGTGGCGCAGCTGGTAGCGCACCTGCATGGCATGCAGGGGGTCAGGGGTTCGAGTCCCCTCAGATCCACCAAAAGCAAGACAGCAGTGCGAGATGGCCTCACCTCCGGGTGGGGCCATCTCTCTTTTCGCGTGATGGCCGGCAGTGCAGGTGACCATGAGGAGGCGCGGGTCGACCATCTCAGGACGCGGCGCTGGTCTGGACGCGGGCTGTGCATCGGCTCCACGCGCGTGGCGGACGCGGTAGACATCATGCATGAGCAACGAGCAGCCTGGCCAGACCCCCGCCCCCGACGACGACGCGACCCGCGCCTCCGGGGCGCCGACGGGTGCGGACCGCCCCCGTCCTGCGTACGGCGAGTACGCCCCGACGCCCGCGGGCGGTGCCGCTGCGCCGTCCGACCAGCAGCCCGTCGCCCCCGGCGCACCTCAGGGCGCCCCCTACGGCGCGCCCCAGCAGGGCGCCCCTCAGCAGGGTGCGCCGGCCTCTACGCCCACGACCGGCGCCCCCGGCCCCAAGGGCATCGGCGCCTTCGCCGGCGAGGGGCACCCCCAGACGCTGGCGACCTTCACCCGGTACGAGGACGCGCAGTCCGCCGTCGACCTGCTGAGCGACGAGGGCTTCCCCGTCGAGAGCGTGTCGATCGTCGGACACGACATCCGCACGGTCGAGAACGTCGCCGGCCGCCTGACCACCGGCAAGGCCGCGGCGCGCGGTGCCGCGGGCGGTGCGTGGTTCGGGCTCCTGCTCGGCCTGCTCTTCAGCATCTTCGCCCCGGGCGTCGCGTTCATCGGCGTCCTGCTCATCGCCCTCGGCGCCGGTGCCCTGTGGGGCGCCCTCTGGGGCGCGGTCGGCCACGCCGCCACGCGCGGTCGTCGCGACTTCGCCTCGGTGAAGACGATGGAGGCGGGCCGCTACGAGGTGCTCGTCCGCGGCGAGCTCTCCGCCCGCGCCCACCAGGTGCTCGCGCAGGGTCGCAAGGTCGGCTAGCACCAGCCTCCAGACCTGCACCGACGACGAAGGGCCCCGCACCTGCGGGGCCCTTCGTCGTGTCAGGGCGTTCCCGACGGTCACCGCCTCACGGCGTGACCATCCCGCCGTTCACGTTCAGCGTCTCGCCCGCGACGAAGCTCGACTCGGCGCTGGTGAGGAACACGTAGGCGGGAGCCTGCTCGGCGGGCTGTGCGGCGCGCCCCATCGGCGACTCGCTCGAGCCGAACTCGGGCAGGGTCTCGGGGTCGACGCCCTGCGTCACCTGCAGCACGGACCAGGTCGGCCCGGGGGCGACGACGTTCACGCGGATGCCCTTGCCGACGAGCTGCTGCGCGAGGCCCTTCGAGAAGTTGTTGATGGCGCCCTTGGTCGTCGCGTAGTCGAGGCGGTCGGGGGCAGGCGTGTAGGCCTCGAGCGAGGCCGTGTTGACGATCGTGGAGCCGGGCTGCAGGTGCGGCAGGGCGGCCTTGATGATCCAGAACGGCGCGTACACGTTGGTCTTGAACGTACGGTCGAACTGCTCGTCCGTGATCTGGTCGATCGACTCCTGCCAGACCTGGACCCCGGCGACGTTGACGATCGCGTCGAGCCCGCCCATGCCGTCGACGGCCTGCTGCACGAGCTCACGACAGAAGGAGGCGCTGGTCAGGTCGCCGGGGACGGCCACGGCCTTCTGCCCGGCCGCCTCGACGAGCGACACGACGTGGCGCGCGTCCTCCTCCTCCTCGGGCAGGTACGAGAGGGTGACGTCCGCGCCCTCGCGGGCGAAGGCGATGGCCACGGCCGCGCCGATGCCGGAGTCGGCGCCGGTGATGAGCGCCTTGCGGCCAGTCAGGCGGCCGGTGCCGCGGTAGGTGTCCTCGCCGAGGTCGGGGACGGGCGTCATGCGCGACTGGAGCCCGGGCTCCGGCTGCTGCTGCACCTCCGGGCTGATCACGGGGTAGCGGGTGCGGGGGTCGTCGAAGGTGTACTGATCGCGGGTCATGCACCCGTGATACGCCGTGGGGCTGGCCGCCTGCTCAGGGCCGCGGCCTGCCGGGGTACGTGCGGACCGCCTCCTCGGCCATCGTGTGGGGCACCAATCATTGGTACACTCACGACATGGCATCGACGAGATCCTCCCGGGCCGGGCGTGAGCCCGGTCACGAGCACGGCAGCTGGTTCGGCGACGCGGTCGAGCGGATGAACGCGCGGCTGCGCCCCTACATCGGCGGTGCACAGCTCGGCATCCGTGACGAGGCGCCGATCGTCGCCCCCGCGCACGGCGGCGCGTGCCCGCTCTGCGGCCGCCCGATGGACGAGCACGTCGTCGACCGCTCCGGCCCGCGCACGATGCTGCACTGCCCGCGGGACGCAGGCGAGTGAGTGCCGCGGCCCGCGCCTCCGTGCCGGTCGAGCCGTCGCTGGTCGAGCCGTCGCCGGTCGACCCGTCGGCCGTCGATCCGCTCGCGCTCGAGAGCCAGATCTGCTTCGCCCTGTCCGTCGCCTCCCGCAGCGTCGTCTCCGCGTACCGCCCTGTGCTCGAGCCGATGGGGCTGACCCACCCGCAGTACCTCGTGATGCTCGCCCTCTGGGAGCAGCAGCCGCTGGCGCTCCGCGACCTCGCCCGGCTGCTGCGGCTCGATCCCGGCACCCTGTCGCCGCTGGTGAAGCGCCTCGAGGCGCAGGGCCTGGTGACCCGCGGGCGCAGCGCGGACGACGAACGAGCGCTGAGCATCGAGCTGACCGGCGCGGGGGTGGCCCTCCGCGAGCAGGCCGAGTCGATCCCCGAGCGGATGATGGCCCGGCTCGACGTCACCCGCGACGAGCTCGTGCTGCTGCACCGCACCATGGCGAAGCTGATCGCGGCGGCCGAGGCCTGAGGCGCTCCGTCGGCTCAGCGCAGCGGCTGCGGGGCCACGGCCGGGCGTGACCAGCGGACGTCGACGGGCCGGCCGACCACCCGCGACTCGATCTCGTTGCGGAACGACTCGACGAAGTGCGCGGCGGAGCGCTCGTCCGAGACGACGACGTCGAGGCGCAGCGAGCGCAGCTCGTCGGTGACGAGGACGGGGCCGTCGCAGAAGCGCAGCAGGTACTGGTGGGACTTCACAGGGATGCTCTCCCAGTGCCGCCGCAGGCTGGTCTCGAGCTCGCGGACGGAGTCGATGCCGTCGGCCTGCCGCACCTCGGCGCTGATCGCGATCATGCGGGCATCGTGCACCCCGCGGGCGACGCGCGGGTGAACGCGAGGTGACGGGCTGCTGTGCGGCCGGCCAGCGCCTCTGCCGGACGGCCTCAGGCACCCGTCACTGATTCGTATTACCATTGGGCCGAGAGCGGCGCCGGCGCCTCTGCGTCGTCGGCCGGCTCGCAGCCCCATCCGACGACGAGATCGCACGGTCGCGACCTCGAGAGGACACGACATGACCACCCCGAGCCCCGCGCCCTTCCCCTCCACCTCCGACTCTGCCTCGGACGAGGCTCGCTGATGGCCACCCTCGAGAACGCGGGCGCCGCCTCCTCGGCGCCGCTCGTGCCGGGGTCGGCCCGCCACCCGGCGCACGAGTCGGACCCGGTGCTCGTCGTCATGGGGGTGTCGGGGTCGGGCAAGTCGACCGTCGCCGCGCTCGTCGCCGAGCGCCTCGGCTGGGACCTCGCCGAGGGCGACGACCTGCACCCCGACGAGAACGTGGCCAAGATGGCTGCCGGTCAGCCGCTCGACGACGACGACCGGGCGCCGTGGCTCGACACGGTCTCGTCGTGGATCGTCGAGCACGCGATGCAGGGCGTCCCCGGCGTCATCACCTGCTCGGCGCTGAAGCGCAAGTACCGCGACGTGCTGCGTGAGCACAACGTCGTCTTCGTCTACCTGCAGGGCAGCGGCGACCTGATCGGCGGCCGGATGGCCGAGCGCTCGGGGCACTTCATGCCGACGACGCTGCTCGACTCGCAGGTCGCGACGCTCGAGCCGCCGCAGGCCGACGAGCGGCACATCGTCGTCGACGCCACCCGGACGCCGGAGGAAGAGGCGGACGACGTGCTCCGCCTGCTCGGGCTGACGCCGGTCGCCTAGAGGCCGCGGCGGCGGAGGTCGGCGACGATCTCGTCGAGGAAGTCGTCCACCTCGTCCTCGTGGTAGCCCTCGCGGAACTTCGTCGGGGCGAAGCGGGCGTTCACGACGTCCTCGGGTCTCAGGTCGGTCGCGCCCGCACGGCCTTCGTCGTCGGCGGTCATGGCCGCCTGCACGCGGGCGAGGAACGCGTCCACGTCGTGCATGTCGTAGCCCTCGCGGAACTTCACCGGCGAGAACCGCTTCGCCTGGACGTCTTCTGCTCTCATCGTCTCCCCCTCGTGGTCACGACGATCCTGCCAGGGCGCCCTGGCCCGTCGCGACCTCGGTACGACGGTCAGGACCCCGTCGTCGGGGGAACGGCGTCCGGGGAGGGACGATCGCGGGAGGCGCGGTAGAGGACGTGGGGGCGGAGCCGGTGGCCGGGCGGCAGGGCCGGGTGCTCGAAGTCGTCGGCCAGGTCGCGGGCGAGGCCGAGACGCTCCATCAGGGCACGGGAGCGGAGGTTGGTCGCGGCCGTGAAGCTGACGACCTCGGGCAGGTCGAGCTCGTCGGGGTCGAAGGCCGTGCGGAGCACCTCGTGCGCGGCCTCGGTGGCGAGGCCCTGGCCCCAGGCGTCGTGGCGCAGGCGCCAGCCGATCTCGACCTGGTCGGAGAGGGGGCGGCCGCCGACGACCACGTCGACCGACGGCCGCGACAGGCCGACGAACCCGAGCAGCTGGTGGTCGGCGCACCGCTCGACGGCCCAGAGGCCGAAGCCGTCCGTCTCGAAGCCCTGCTCGATCCGGTCGATCATCGCGTCGGACTCGGCGCGCGTCCGTGTCGAGGGGAAGAACTCCATCACGACGGGGTCGGCGTTCATCGCCGCGAACGGCTCGCGGTCGGCGTCGCGCCAGCGGCGGAGGAGGAGGCGGTCGGTGGTGAGCACGGGTCGACGGTAGCGGAGCAGTGGTCGTCAGGAGGCGGCGGCTGGGCCGGGCGCGGTGCGGCCGGCCGCGGCGCGCGCGCGGGCGGTGTCGGCGCGAGGGCCGACGGGCACCGCCTCCGTCGCCAGGGCGAGGCCGGAGGCGGGCATCCCGACGTACATGCTCTCGGCGCGCTCGACGACGAACGTCTCGTGCCAGATGCCGACCGCGCCCGGCGCCTTGCGGGCACGGCGGTTGAAGGCGCTCCACGCGGGGCGGTGGGCCTGGTCGGCCGAGCCGGCGTACGCGTAGAGCTTCTCGAGCGAGTCCCAGTACTGCACCAGCACCGGCCCTCGCGAGCCGATCGTGGTTCGCAGGCCGCGGAGGCCCGAATCCTTGTCCTTGAACAGCTCGACGATCATCGGGGTCATCGCGGCGAACACGGGGAGCCACTGGTCGGGCCGCCAGATCTTGTTGACGCGCATGCCGATCAGGAAGACGACGAGCTCGCCCTCGTGCCGGTGGGTCGTCCTGCCGGGGATGACACGGGCCATGATCTCGCTCCTTCGACGCGACTGCGCGGGTGGGTGCCTGGTGATTGGATAGTGTTGCTCTCCAGTGCGCTCCCATCTTGGAGAGTGCAGCTATCCAAAGTCAAGGGGGCACCCGTGCGCATCTCCGAGCTCGCCGACGTGAGCGGCGTCCCGATCGCGACGATCAAGTACTACCTGCGCGAGGGGCTGCTGCCCGAGGGCGAGCGCACCTCGGCGACGCAGGCCCGCTACGGCGACGAGCACGTACGGCGGCTGCGGCTCGTGCGGGCGCTGCTCGGCCCCGGCGGGCTGAGCGTGGCGCGGGCGCGCGGAGTGCTCGAGTTCCTCGACCTGGAGCACGACTCGGTGGGGGAGGTGCTCGGGGTCGCCCAGCACGCCGTCACGCCCGCCGCGCCCGAGGGAGTCGACCACGCCCGGGCGCGCGGCCTCGTCGAGCGCTGGGGCTGGACCGTCGATCCCGGCGACGGCCCCGTGCTCGCCGCGCTCGAGGTCGCCGTCGACGGCCTCGAGGCCGCCGGGTTCGACCTGCCGCCCGAGCGGCTCGACGGCTACGCGCGGGCGATGCACGACGTCGCGGACGCCGAGATCGCGGGGGTCCCGCTCGAGAGCGTCGACGCGGCCGTGCAGTACGTCGTGCTGGGGACGGTGTTGGTCGAGCCGCTGCTGCTGGCGCTCCGGCGGCTCGCGCAGCAGGACTCGTCGTGGCGGCGCTTCGGCGACCTCGTCGGCGGGCTGCCGGTGCCGCCGCCTCCTCCGGTCTAGGAGGCGCGTCCCGTCCTGTCCCGAGCATCGCGTCTCGCCGTGACGCGACGGGACGCCCGGAACAGGACGGGACAGGGGGCGGCGACCCTAGGAGGCGCGGCGCGTGCCCCGCAGGCCGACGAACGAGACGAGCGCGCTGCCGACGAGCAGCACCGCGACCACGACGACGACGCGGTGGAACCCGTCGACCGTGAGGGCGCCTCCGGCGATCACCCCCAGGAACGCCACGGCGACCAGCCCGGCGACCCGCGAGATCGCGTTGTTGACCGCCGAGGCGATGCCCGACCTGGCCGGCGAGATGCCCGACAGCACGGCCGAGGTGAGCGGCGCCACCGTGACGGACAGGCCGAGGCCGAAGAGGACGACCCCGGGCACGACCTGCCACCAGACGTCGATCGGGTCGCGGACGAGCAGCATCCAGAGGAACCCGCTCGCCGTGATCAGCGGCCCGACCGTCATGAAGAGGCGGGGTCCGTGCGTCGCGGCGAGCGTGCCGAACATCGTCGAGAAGAGCAGCGACACGATCGTCGTCGGCAGGGTGACGAGGCCGGCGAGGGTGGCGGTGAGGCCGGCGAGCTCCTGCACGACGAGGGGGATGGTGAGGGTGCCGAGGCTGATGGCGGCGTAGAGGCCGACGGTGGCGAGGTTGCCGACGGCGAACTCGCGGGTGCGGAACAGGTCGAGCGGCATCATCGGCTGCGGCGCCCGCCGCTCCCACCAGACGAAGGCGACGAGCGCGACGACGCCGACGACGAGCGGCACGACGACGAACCAGGCGCCGAGCCCGACGCGCTGGCCCTCGATGAGCGCGAAGACCGGGCCCGCGAGGCCGACCGCGGCGAGCACGGCGCCGACGACGTCGACGCGGGCCGGCTGGTCGGGCCCGCCGCGGTGCGCGTCGCCGGGCAGGCGCGTCATCAGCACGAGCGTCAGCACCACCGGCACGACGACCACGGCGAACACCCACCGCCAGCCGAGGGTGTCGACGAGGGCGCCGCCGGCGAGCGGGCCGATCAGGAACGCGACGCCGGTCCAGGCGGTCCAGGAGCCGATCGCGCGGCCCTGGGCCGGGCCGCTGAAGGTCGAGGTGATGAGTGCGAGGCTCGACGGGACGAGCAGGGCCGCCGCGACGCCCTGCAGCGCGCGGGCGGCGATGAGCAAGCCGGGGTCGGGCGCGAGCGCGGCGAGGACGCTCGTCAGCGCGAACGCGACGAGGCCGGCTCGGAGCACCCGCACCCGGCCGAACGTGTCGCTGAGCGACCCCGCGACGAGCATCAGCGAGCCGAGCGCGAGCAGGTACGCGTCGACGACCCACTGCTGCAGGGTCAGGTCGGCTCCGCTCGCCGGCCCCGCACCTCCGTCGCCGAGGCCCCGCGCGATGGCCGGCAGCGCCACGGTCACGATCGACCCGTCGAGGAACGCCACGAAGGAGGCGAGGACCGCGACCACGAGGACGATGCGCTGGCCGCGGGCGTCTGTCATGCCTCGAGTCTCCTCCCCGCGGTCAGCTCTCGCGGACGACGTCGTCGGGCGACTTGTCGGGGCGCCAGCCGCGCCACGACGGCTGGCGGAGGCGCCCGGTCGACGTCCACTCGGCGAACGACACCTCGCCGACCCGCGACGGCGTGATCCAGTGCGCGTCGCGGGCGTCCGCGGCGGGTACGCCGACGAGCGGGCTGGTCTTCCGCTCGACCCCGCGGAACTCCGTCAGCAGCGCGTCGAGGTCGTGATCGCGGAACCCCGTGCCGACCCGTCCGACATAGACGAGCCCGTCGTCGCCGGGCACGCCCATCAGCAGCGAGCCCACGCCGGAGGCGCGACGGCCGTTCCCGGGACGCCAGCCCGCGATCACCACCTCCTGCGTCGCGTGGTGCTTCGTCTTGATCCAGGCGCGCGAGCGTCGGCCTGCGCTGTAGGTGGCGTCGCGGCGCTTGGCGACCACCCCCTCGAGCCGGAGGCGCTGCGAGGTCCGCATCGCCTCCTCCAGGTCGCCGTCGAAGACGACCGGCACGTCGATCGGGCCCTCGGAGGTCACGATCCGCTCGAGCACCTCGCGCCGCTCGTCGTAGGTCTTCCTGAGGAGCGAGTGCCCCTCGGCGTGCAGCACGTCGAAGAGCAGGTAGCGGATCGGCGCGCCCTTGGCGGCCTGCTCGACCTCGCGGGGCTTCGTCAGGCCCATCCGCGTCTGCAGCAGCCCGAAGTCGGGGCGGCCGGACTCGTCGACGGCCACGACCTCGCCGTCGAGCACCGCGCCTCCGTCGCTGTCGACCTGGTCGGCGAGCACCTGCAGCTCGGGGTAGGCAGGGGTCAGGTCGTGGCCGTTGCGGCTGGTCAGGGTCACCCGGTCGCCCTGGACGACGGCGATCGCGCGGATGCCGTCCCACTTCATCTCGATCGCCCAGTCGTCGTCGACGTCGGCGGCGGTGCCCGCGACGGCGAGCATCGGGGAGACGGGGTCGAGAGCGTCACCGCGATCGTCGCCGTCGCCGTCGCCCGCCCGGCCCGACGAGGAGGCGCGGGTCGAGCGGGCAGACCCGGACCCGGTCCCCGAGCCGATCACCGTCCGCCCCTTCCCGCCGGACTTCTTCCCGGCCTCCTTCTTCGCCGTCGTCGTGCCGTGACCGCCCGAGGAGCCTCCGTCGGCGCCTCCCGCGTCGTCGTCCGCCATCCGGTGGATCAGCCAGTTCTGCTCGGCCTTGCCGCCGCCGTGGCCGGTGTGGATCAGGGCGACCCGGCGGGTGCCGCGCTGCTCGCCGTGCAGCACGGCGATCACCTCCTTGCCGTCGCGCCACTTCTCGACGTCGTAGGTGCCCGAGTCCCAGATGGTGACCTCGCCGGCGCCGTACTCGCCCTTGGCGATGGTGCCCTCGAAGGTGCCGTACTCGAGCGGGTGGTCCTCCGTCATCACGGCGAGGTGGTTCGTGCCGGGGTCGTCGGGCTCGCCCTTGGGCAGCGCCCAGCTGACGAGGACGCCGTCGTGCTCGAGTCGGAAGTCCCAGTGCAGGCGGCTGGCGTGGTGCTCCTGGATGACGAAGCTGCGGCCGTCGCTCGTCGGCGGGGCGGCGGCGGGGACGGGCTCGGCCGTCTTCGACGCGTCGCGCTTCGAGCGATAGGTCGCGAGCCGGTCGCCGCGCTCCCGGGTCTCGCCGTCGCCGGACGGGTCGTGCTCCGGCGACTCGGTGTTGCGCATGTCGTCGCCGAGTTCTCCGGGGGGCACCGGAGTGCCGCTCGACACGTCGGCCAGGGGATCTCCGCGGCGTCTGAGCCGCTCCAGCACCTCGGTGTACTCGAGCTGGCGCAGCTGCTTCGAGGCGAGCTCGCGCCAGGTGCGCGGCATCGCGACGGTCGGGCGCTCGCGGCCGCGCAGCGAGTACGGCGCGACCGTCGTCTTGTTCCCGTTGTTCTGCGACCAGTCGAGCAGCACCTTGCCGCGTCGGTCGGCCTTGCCCATCGTGCTCAGCACGAGGTCGGGATGGTCGGCCTCGACGGCACGGGCGAGCTCGTGGGCGACGTCGCTGACCTGCGCGCTCGTCTGCCCCCCGTCGAGCCGCGCGTAGAGGTGCACGCCCTTGCTGCCGCTCGTCACCGGCACGAGCTCGAGACCCATCCCGTCGAGCAGGGGCCGCAGCAGCTGCGCGACCTCGACGCACTCGGCGAGGCCCACGCCCTCGCCCGGGTCGAGGTCGAGCACGAGGCGGTCGGGGTTCCGCTGCGCGCCGCGCGGCCCGAAGCGCCACTGGGGCACGTGCACCTCGAGCGCCGCGACCTGGGCAAGCCAGGTCAACGTCGCGAGGTCGTTGACCATCGGGTAGACGTTGGCGTGGTCCTTGTGCTCGATCTCGTGCCGGGCGACCCAGTCGGGCGCCGAGTCGGGCAGGTTCTTCTCGAAGAAGACCTCGCCGTCGACGCCGTTCACCCAGCGCTTCCGCGTCGCCGGACGGCCCTCGACGTGCGGCAGCATCCACTCCGCGACGGCGGCGTAGTAGCCGAGCACGTCCGCCTTCGTCGTGCCGCTCGCCGGGTACAGCACCTTGTCGAGGTTGGTGAGCTGCAGCGCGTGCCCGCCGACCTGCACGCGCTCGCCGCGTCCCTTGCTGGCCATCCGGCGCCTCCTCGTGTCGTCTGCCTCGATGATGCTCGTTCGTCGTGCGGGGCGTCCCGGACGCCCGCGCCTGCGGACCGCGACGGCCCGCCTCCCCGCCGGGGCGGGGGAGCGGGCCGCGAGCGGAGCCGAGGAGGCGCGGTGCCGGTCAGACGGCCGGCATGGCCCCCGCGATCGTGATGGTGGCACCCGAGGTGTAGCTCGACTCCGGGCTCACGAGGTGCACGTACGCCGCGGCGAGCTCGGCCGGCTGGCCGGGACGGCCGAACGGTGCCTGGCCGCCGAACTCCGACACGGTCTCGGCGTCGTCCGAGCCGGGCTGCAGCGGCGTCCAGACCGGGCCGGGCGAGACCTGGTTGACGCGGATGCCCTTGGGCGCGAGCTGCTGCGCGAGGCCCGACGTGAACACGCCGATGGCGCCCTTCGTCAGCGCGTAGTCGATCTTGTCCGGGCTCGGCTGCGTGCCTTGGACCGAGCCGGTCGTGACGATCGACGAGCCGGGCTCGAGGTGCGGGATGACCGCCTGCGACAGCCAGAACAGCGAGTAGACGTTGGTCTTGATGGTCGAGTCGATGTCCTCGGTGGTGAGCGTGAGGATGTCGTCGTTGCTCTTCATGCGGCCGGCGACCATGACGAGCGTGTCGAGCCCGCCGAGCTCCTCGACGGCCTTCGCGACGAGGTCCTTGCAGTACTGCTCGTCCGAGATGTCGCCGGGCACGAGGACGACGCGGCGGCCCTCGCCCTCGAGCAGGTCGCGCACCTCCTCGGCGTCGGTCTGCTCGCTGGGCAGGTAGCTCAGCACGAGGTCGGCGCCCTCGCGGCTGAGGGCGATGGCGGCGGCACGGCCGATGCCGGAGTCGCCGCCGGTGACGATGCCGCGGAACCCGACGAGGCGCTCCTTGCCGACGTAGCTGGTCTCGCCGTGGTCGGGCTTCGGGTCCATCTTCCAGGCCTCGCCCGGCAGCGACTGCTCCTGCTTCGGGAACGGCGGTGCGGGGTACAGGTCGACCGGGTTCTTCTTGTCGTATTGGCTCATGCGCTCCACGGTGCACGCCGTGCGGGGGACGTGCCCGGTGTCTGTACCCGTCAGCCGGTCATTCGGAGCGCATGCGGAGGAACATGACCGTCATGCGATCGATCTGGAAGGGCGCGATCACGTTCGGGCTCGTCAACGTGCCCGTGAAGCTGTACAGCGCCACCGAGGACCACGACGTCTCGCTGCACCAGGTCCACGACGCGGACGGTGGTCGGATCCGGTACCAGCGCAAGTGCGAGATCTGCGGCAAGGTCGTCGACTACGAGCACATCGACAAGGCGTTCGACGACGGTGACCGGACGGTCGTGCTCACGGCGGACGACCTGAAGTCCCTGCCCGAGGAGCGCTCGCGCGAGATCGACGTGCTCGAGTTCGTGCCGAGCGACCAGCTCGACCCGCTGATGTTCGACCGCAGCTACTTCCTCGAGCCCGACTCCGCGTCGCCCAAGGCCTACGTGCTGCTGCGGCGCACCCTCGAGGAGACCGACCGCACGGCCATCGTGCACTTCTCGCTGCGGCAGAAGACCCGGCTCGCCGCGCTGCGCGTGCGCGGCGACGTGCTCGTGCTGCAGACGCTGCTCTGGGACGACGAGGTCCGCGAGGCGCGGTTCCCCGTGCTCGACGAGAAGGTGCGGATCAGCGGCAAGGAACTCGACATGTCCGGCTCCCTGGTGGAGTCGCTGGGGGATGACTTCGACCCGTCGCAGTTCGGCGACGACTACCAGGAGGAGCTGCGCAAGCTCATCGACGCCAAGCTCGAGGAAGGCGAGTCGCTCGACACGGACGCGACCTTCGGCCGCTCGGGGGACGACGACGACGAGGACGGCGACGGATCCGGCGACGGCGAGGTGATCGACCTGATGGAGGCGCTGAGACAGTCGGTGGAGCGGAGCCGGTCGGGTGCGAAGAAGGCCCCGGCGAAGAAGCCCGCCGCGAAGAAGCCCGCCGCGAAGGAGGCGCCCGACAAGGAGAAGGAGCCAGTCGAGAAGAAAACGGCTGAGAAGCCAGCTGTGAAGAAGCAGCCCGCGGCGAAGAAGAAGCCCGCAGCCGAGAAGAAGCCAGCTGCGAAGAAGAAGCCCGCCGCGGAAAAGAAGCCCGTTGCGGAGAAGAAGGCGAGCTGACGCCGCTCGCCTCGGTGACGGGCTGCGGCCTCAGTGGTCGCGCAGCATCTCGATCAGGTCGTCCTTCTTGGCGTCGCTGTAGCCGCTGAGCCCGAGCTCCTTCGCGCGTCGGCGCAGGTCGTCGACGGTCCAGTCGTCGTACGACCCCGACCGGCCGCCCTTCGCCGCGACCTCCTCCTCGCTGTTGCCCTTCTGGGCCGCTGCGTTGGAGATGCGCGCCGACTTCTCCTTCGAGTTGCCCTCGTCGCGGAGGGCCTCGTACATCTCGGGGTTCTTCAGCTGCGGGGGTGTGTCGTCCTTCGGCATGCCCGAGACCGTACTCCGCGACGGAGGCGCACGACCGGTCCGCAGGACCAGCGCACGCCCCCGGTGCAGGAGGCGACCTAGCGGCCGAACTCCCACTCGACGACCTCGGGCAGGTCCTCGCCGTGCTCGTAGGCCCACGCCCTGGCCTCAGCGCGCTTGGCCTCGAACTCGGCGACGAGGTCGGGGTGCGCGTCGGCGAGGCCGGGCACGCGGTGCAGCACGTCGAGCACCAGCCGGTACCGGTCGATGTCGTTGAGCATCGCCATGTCGAAGGGCGTGGTGGTCGTGCCCTTCTCCTGGAAGCCGCGCACGTGGATGCCGTCGTGGTTCGTGCGGCGGTACGTGAGCCGGTGCACGAGCGTCGGGTAGCCGTGGAAGTCGAAGACCACCGGCGTCGACCTCGTGAAGAGGGCGTCGAAGTCGTCGCTCGCGAGGCCGTGCGAGTGCTCGTCGGCGTCTTGCAGGCGCATCAGGTCGACGACGTTGACGACGCGGGTCACGAGATCGGGGAGGCGCTGGCGGAGGATGTCCGCGGCGGCGACCGTCTCGAGGGTGGGCACGTCGCCCGCGCAGGCCAGCACGACGTCGGGGTCGACGCCGTCGACCGGCGTGCCCTCGGTGCCCGCCCACTCCCAGATGCCCGCGCCGGCGGCGACGTGTGCCTCCGCCTCGGGCAGGGAGAGCCAGGCCGGCGACTCCTGCTTGCCGGCGACGACCACGTTCACCGTGTCCGTGGTGCGCAGCGCGTGGTCGGCGACGGCGAGCAGCGTGTTCGCGTCGGGCGCCAGGTAGATCCGCACGAGGTGCGCCTGCTTGTTGACGACGACGTCGAGGAACCCCGGGTCCTGGTGCGAGAAGCCGTTGTGGTCCTGGCGCCAGACGTGCGACGAGAGCAGGTACGTGAACGACGAGATCGGCTCGCGCCAGGCGATGTCGTCGGCGCTCTCGAGCCACTTCGCGTGCTGGTTGAACATCGAGTCGACGATGTGCACGAACGCCTCGTACGTGTTGAGCAGGCCGTGGCGACCCGTGAGCAGGTAGCCCTCCATCAGGCCCTGCAGCAGGTGCTCGCTCAGCACCTCCATCACGCGGCCGCTGTGGGCGACGTGCTCGTCCTCCTCCTCGATGCGGGCAGCCCACACGCGGTCGGTGACGTCGAAGACCGGGTCGAGGCGGTTCGACACCGTCTCGTCCGGGCCGAAGAGCCGGAACGTCGACGGGTTGTCACGCACGACGTCGGCGAGCCAGCGACCGAGCACCCGGGTCGCCTCCGCCGTCGTGCGGCGGTCGTCGCTGGTCTCGACGGCGTGCGAGCGGTAGTCGGTCAGCGAGAGGGGACGACGCACCAGCCCGCCGTTCGACGCGGGGATCGCGCTCATCCGCTTCTCGCCGCGGGGGCGCAGCTCGTCGAGGAACCCGGCGGGCGCACCGGTCTCGTCGAACAGCTCGTCGGCGCCGTACGAGCGCATCCAGGCGTCGAGCTGCTCGCGGTGCTCGTCGTTCTCACGGACACCGCTCAGCGGCACCTGGTGCGCCCGCCAGGTGCCCTCGACCTCCTTGCCGTCGACCACCTTCGGGCCCGTCCAGCCCTTGGGGGTGCGCAGGACGACCATCGGCCAGCGCGGGCGCTCGGTGCTCTCGCCCGAGCGCGCCTCCTGCTGGATCTGGTCGATGCGGCCGAAGGCCTCGTCGAGCGCCGCGGCCATCTGCGCGTGCACCACCATCGGGTCCTCGCCGTCGAACCCGCCGGACACGACGATCGGCTGGTACCCGTAGCCGCGGAACAGCTCGAGCAGCTCGCCCTCGGGGATGCGGGCGAGGATCGTCGGGTTCGCGATCTTGTAGCCGTTGAGGTTGAGGATCGGCAGCACTGCACCGTCGTGCACGGCGTCGAGCAGCTTGTTCGCGTGCCAGCTCGTCGCGAGGGGCCCGGTCTCGGCCTCGCCGTCGCCGATCACGCAGACGGCCACGAGGTCGGGGTCGTCGAGCACCGCTCCGTAGGCGTGGCTGAGCGAGTAGCCGAGCTCGCCGCCCTCGTTGATCGAGCCCGGCGTCTCGGGGGCCGCGTGCGACGGGATGCCGCCCGGGAACGAGAACTGCCGGAACAGCTCCTGCATGCCGTCGCGGTCGAGCGGCACCTGCGGGAAGAGCTCGGAGTAGGTGTGCTCGAGCCAGGTGTTCGCCACCATGGCCGGTCCGCCGTGCCCCGGGCCGCAGACGTACAGCAGGTCGCGGTCGTCGCGGCGGATCACGCGGTTGAGGTGCGCGTAGACGAGGCTGAGCGCAGGCGACGTGCCCCAGTGGCCGAGCAGGCGGGGCTTGATGTCGTCCCGGGCGATCGGGCGGTCGAGCATCGGGTTGTCACGCAGGTAGATCTGGCCGACCGTCAGGTAGTTGGCCGCACGCCACCAGGCGTCGACGAGCCCGAGGTCGTCCGGCGTGGCCGGGACGGCAGGGGCGGCAGGCGAAGGAGCGGCGGCGTCGGTCATCAGTTCTCCTGGCGGTCGTTCGCGTCGTCGTCGCCGTCGCGTCGGTCGTCCGGCTGGACGCCGAGCTCGGTGCGCATCTCGTCGATGGTGATGGCGGCGTTGACGAGGGCGAGGTGGCTGAGGCCCTGCGGCATGTTGCCGAGGAACTGCCCGTCGTCGGCGCTGATCATCTCGGTGAACAGCCCGACGTCGTTCGACTGCACGACGAGCTCGTCCATCAGGTCGACGGCCTCGTCGATGCGTCCGACGCAGGCCAGGGCGGAGGCCAGCCAGAAGGCGCAGGCGACGAAGGTGCCCTCCTCGGCGTCGACACCGCTGTAGCGGAAGACGAGCGGGCCGGCGCCGAGCTCGGCACGGATGGTGTCGATGGTGCGCGACATCCGTTCGCCGCGGTCGAAGCCGCTCGGGGCGTGCAGCAGCACCGAGGCGTCGAGGGCGTCGCTGTCGGGGTGCATGAGGTACGCGCCGCGCTCTTCCGACCAGCCGTGCTCGTCGATCCACTCGACGATGAGGTCGCGGTTCTTCTTCCAGTGCTCGAGGTCGTCGTCGGTCGGGTGCAGCTGGCCGATCTCGGCCAGGCCGAGAGCGGCGTCGATCGCCTGCCAGCAGCCCATCTTGCTGCTGACGTAGTGCTGCTCGTCGCCGAGCTCCCAGATGCCGCTGTCCTTCTCCTGCCAGCGACGGCAGGCGTCGTCGGCAAAGCCGGTCAGCAGGTCTTGTGTGGAGGCGTCGAGCATGTTGCCGCCGTGGGCGTACTGGCTCATCACCGCGATGATGTCGGCGAAGACGCCGAGCTGCAGCTGGCCGCCTGCCGGGTTGCCGGCGTACACGGGGCCGATGCCCCGCCAGCCCTCGGACTCCGTCTCGCGCGTGCCTCCGGGGACGCTGCCGTCGAGCTCGAGGAAGATGTGCATCTCGTGGCCGTTGGCCTTCAGCGCCGAGAGCAGCCACGAGACGGCCGCGTGCGGCTCCTCGCGCAGCCCGAAGCGCAGCAGCGCGTTCACCGTGTAGGCGAGGTCGCGGACCCACGCGAAGCGGTAGTCCCAGTTCTTCTTGCCGGTGAAGTTCTCGGGCAGGGCGGTGGTCGCCGCGGCCGCGATGGCGCCGGTGGGGCTGTAGATGAGCAGCTTGAGGGCGAGCGCGCTGCGGTGCACGGCGTCGGCCCAGGGGCCGTCCCAGCTGAACTCGGTCGACCAGCCCTCCCAGTTCTCGATGGTGCGGTCGATGCCCTGGTCGACGACGTGAGGGTCGGGCAGGTGCAGGGGCTCGTCCTCGGTGCCGCACAGGCAGATGAGCGACCGCGAGCCCGGCGTCGTCGTGAACGTGCCCCGGAACTCGAGCGGCCCCTCCGCGTCACCGTCGCCCGGCTCCGTCGGGTCGGTGCGGCCGTGCTCGAAGCCGACCAGGGCCAGGTTGATGTCCGCGGCGCGGAGCACGGGGCCGTGCACCGTGTCGACCCGGGTGACGGGATGCGTTCCGAAGGCGTTGCCCGGCACCACGGCCCAGCGCATCTCGACCGAGCCCTCGAGGCCGTCGACGCGACGCGCGAGCTCGCCCCAGGGAAGTCGGCCGGCCACGCCGGTCACGAGCGCGTCGGTGACCTCGACGCTGCCGGCGGAGGTGCGGAACCGGGTGCGCAGCACGTTCGTGCCGGGCACGTACGCGCGCTGGACCTCGAAGTCGTCGTCGACCGGCCGCAGCTCGACGCGGCCCCCGTCGGCGGAGTCGACGATGCCCGAGAAGACCGGGTCACTCGGCATCGACGGGAACGGCAGCCAGTCGATCTGGCCGTCGCGCGCGATCAGAGCGACGGTGCGGCCGTCGCCGATCGCCCCGTACGAGCGCAGGGCGACGTAGCCGTCCTCCCGGGGGTCGGGCGCCGACCACGCGTCGTCGTGGAAGTCGTCGGTGTCGGCGGGGGCGTTCTTGAGGGTGTCGGTCACCCGTCCTACGGTGCTCTCCCGCGCCTCCTCGTGCTCGCCGCTGCCAGGGGTCTGTGCGGAACGGGGCCGGTCCGTACCCCTGGGGAGAAGGCGGCGGCCAGGCCGGACGCGTAGACGGGACGGATGACCGACACCGGCACGCCCCGTCCCCGCCTGTTCCTCGACGCCCGGGCGACCCTCGGCGAGAGCCCCGTCTGGGACGTCGACGCTCAGGAGCTCGTCTGGACGGACATCACGCCCGGGCTCCTGCACCGCACCTCGGCGGACGGCCTGCGCGACCGGTCCCTGCCGGTCGACCCGCCCCTCCCCAGCTTCCAGCGGCGCCGCGGCGGCGGGCTCGTCGCCGCCCTCGAGGACCAGATCGTGCTCACCGACGACGACGGCGGCTCGCTGCAGGTGCTCGCGGCCGTCGAGCTCGCCAAGGAGGGCATGCGCCTGAACGAGGGCAAGTGCGACCCGTTCGGCGCGTTCGTCGTCGGGGCCCTCGACCCGGACGGCGCTCCCGTCGCCGGCCTGTGGCGGGTCGGGCCCGACGGCGACGTCACGATGCTGCGCGACGACTTCACGACGACCAACGGCTTCGAGTGGAACGACGACGGCTCCGAGATCTACCTCACCGACACCGACCGAGAGACGATCTACCGCGCGTCGTGGGACGCCGACGGCAGGCTCGGCGAGCTCGTCCCCTTCTCGTCGGGCGGGTCGCACGACGGCCTCGCCCGGGACGAGCTCGGCGAGTTCTGGGGCGCCGTCCACGGCGAGAGCGTCGTCGTGCACCTCGACCGCGACGGCGACGTCGTCGAGCGCATCGAGTTCCCCGTGCCGCTGCTCACCGGCATCGGGTTCGGCGGTGCCGACCTGCGGACCCTCTTCGTGCTGTCCGCCCGCGAAGGGCTCGACGACGACCAGCTCGCCGAGCACCCCCTCAGCGGCGGCGTGTTCGCGCTCGACCTCGACCGGGCCGGTCGCGCGCCGTTCCTGTTCGGCCCGCAGGCCTGACGGCCTGAGCACCTGAGCACGGCACTCCCGAGGCCGCCCACGGCGAAGGGCCCCGAGGAGGCGCGGTGCGCGTCCCCGGGGCCCTGCCGTCCGGTCTAGTCCCGGCTCAGATCCGCCCGGCTCAGATCCGCCCGACGAGCCCGTCGCGCGACACGTCCGTGCCCTCGGCCAGGACCGCGCGAGCGGCGTCGCGGGCGTCCTCGACGTTCCAGAGCAGGACGCCGACCACGGCGCCGTCCGACAGGTAGTACGCCACGGCCGACCCGTCGCCCTTGTCGTCGACCACGGTCTCGAGCGACGCGTCGAGCGTGCCGACCGCCTCGTACGAGATGTCGAGGACCTTCGAGTAGTAGTACGGCGTGTGTCCGTAGTGCTCGTCGGCCCCGGCCATCACGCGCCCGACGAACGCGCCCTGCTCCTTGGCGTTGTCGACGTGCTCGACGCGACGGCGGCCGAGGATGCGGTCCGGGTAGGAGGCGACGTCGCCCGCGGCGAAGACGTGCGGGTCCGAGGTGCGCAGCGAGGCGTCGACGACGATGCCGTCCTCGACCTCGAGGCCGGCCGCCTCGGCCAGCTCGGTCGACGGCGTGATGCCGAGGCCGACGGCCACGGCGTCGGCCTCGAGCGACGAGCCGTCGTCGAGCGCGACCTGCAGCCCCGCGTCGGAGGCCGAGCCGCCCTCGACGCGACGTCCCTTCGCCAGCGTGACGCCCGCCTCCTCGAAGGCCGCCTCGAAGCGCGTCGCGATCTCGGCCGGGAAGACCGAGCCGCCGAGCACGTCGTCGGGCGTGACGAGCGTCACGCGCGTGTCGTTCTGCACCAGCGCCGCGGCGAGCTCGGTGCCGATGTAGCTGCCGCCGACGACGACGGCCCGACGTCCCTCGCCCGAGAGCTCGCGCAGCCGCCGGTAGTCGGCCGCGGTGCGGAAGTGCACGACGCGGTCGTCCTCGGGCAGGTCGAGCCGGGTCGGCGTGCCGCCGGTCGCCAGCAGGAGGCGCCCCCACGACACGGTCCGCCCGTCGTCCGTCGTCACGGTGCGGGCCTCGCGGTCGACGGCGGTGACCGAGGTGCGCAGGCGGATCTCGGCCCCCGACGCGTCGCGGGTGCCCAGGTCGTTGTCGGTCTCGGTGTAGTCGGGGTCGATCCAGAGCTTCTTCGAGAGCGCGGGGCGCGTGTAGGGCTCGTCGACGTCGTCGCTGAGGATCAGGACGGTCGCCTCCGGGGCCGTCTCGTGGATCGCCCTCGCCGCGGCGTCCGCGGTCATGCCCCCGCCCACGACGACGTGGTCGAAGGAGTCGGAACCGGTGCTGGTGCTGGTGCTGTCGCTCATGTGGTGCCTCCAGGTCGTGGGAAGGGCACCGCACCGGAGGTCGCGTAGGGGATCTCCGGGGCGGTGCCCAGTCGGTGGTGCCCGCAGGGGCGGGCGGCGGGTCGCTAGTTGGCGACGGCTCCGACGCGGTCTTGGCCCTCGGCCATGGCGTCCTCGTCGCGTCCGCGCGTGTCCGCCGACGCGGCGTCCTGCTCGGGGTGGCGGTTCTCGGCGCCGGTCATCCAGGCGAGCTGCTCGAGGCGCTCGAGGATGCTGTGCAGCACGTCGGCCGTCGTCGGGTCCTCGTCGTCGACGTCGTCGTGCACGGTGCGCATGGTGTCGACGACGGCGTACATCCGGTCGACGATGAGGTCGACGACCGAGGTGGTCTCGACCGGGCCGGCGGGGAACTGCACGAGGCTGGTCTCGTTGGCGACCGTGTTCGAACGGCCGTCGGGCACGAGGTAGACGGCGCGCATGCGCTCGGCGACCTCGTCGCTGAACTCACGGGCTGCGTCGACGATCTCGTCGAGCTGCAGGTGCAGGTCGCGGAAGTTGCTGCCGAGCAGGTTCCAGTGGGCCTGCTTGCCCTGGATGTGGAGCTCGATGAGGTCGACGAGGACCTTCTGCATGGACTCGCGCAGGGCGGGGGATCCTTGGAACACGGGGACTCCTTCAGTCGTGGGGGCGTGCGGCCGTCGAGCCGCTGCGTCGCACCGGTCAGGGTGCGTCGTGGACGGTAGTCCCGTCCCGCCGGGCAGTGGTCCAGCTTCCGGGGGACACCCAGGTGAGGAGGCGCGGATCGGCCTCCGCGAGCTGTGCCTGCCGATCTCGTCTCGAAACCGGTGGCGTGGTATCTTCTCGATCGGCGACCGACCGGTCGCCGATCGACGGGCACCGGCGCCCGTCCGGCTCTGAGGGGGGCACATGAGCGAGGGATCGCAGGGCTTCGAGTCCGTCGAGGTGACGCGGCTGCGTCGCGAGATCGAGAGCGCCTGGGGCGCGTTCGACGACATCGACCAGATGGCGTGGGACCACCGCGTCCTCGTCGTCCGCTACGTGATCGGCGCGCTGCCCGACGCGGCCAGCGCCGCAGCCCGTGCCGGCCACGCCGGCCTGGCGATCCGCCTCCTCGACGACGCGGCCCAGTTCCCGCCGCCGTGGGCGTCGATCTGCACCGGCTGGGTGCGCGCGCTCGCCGCGTCCCGTGCCGCCGTCGAGTTCCGGGACGCCCCCGTCTGGGTCGACGACGAGCCCGCCGGCACGCCCCGGGCGCACAGCGTCGCCTGAGCACCTCGGCCTAGCGTCGGGGCCATGACCTCCGCACCGTCCCGGGGCCGTGGCCGCCGTCGCGTCGGCCTGGTCCGCTTCGCCGCGACCGTGGTGACCGACTACGCCTTCGTCTGGCGCGTGCACCTCGTGCCGCGGTCGGGCCGTGTCGTCCCTGCACGGTGGCGACACGGCGACCGCGCCCCCGTGCTGCTGCTGCCCGGCGTCTACGAGACCTGGCGGCACCTCCGGGTCATCGGCGAGCGCCTGTCCGACCTCGGGCACCCGGTCGTCGTCGTGCCCGGCATGCGCCACAACCGGCAGCCGATCCCGGCGACCGCGGAGGCCGCGCAGCGGATCCTCGACGCGCACGACCTGCGCGGGGTCGTCGTCGTCGCCCACAGCAAGGGCGGCCTGGTCGGCAAGTCGATGATGGTCGGCACCGACGTCGACCGTCGCATCGACAGGATGGTGGCGATCAACAGCCCGTTCTCGGGCACGCGCTGGTCGCGCGTGCTGCCGAACCCGGCGCTCCGGGCCTTCTCGCCCAGCGACGCCGCCCTGCTGCAGCTCGCCGAGCAGCGCGAGGCGAACGGGCGTGTCACCTCGATGGCATCGCGCTTCGACGCGCACGTCACCGAGGGCAGCGTCCTGCCGGGGGCGGTCAACGTGACGTTCCCCGTCGACGGGCACTTCCGGCCGCTGGGGAACCCGCGGTGCGTCGACATGGTCGTGGCCGCGGTCGAGGGCGGCGACCTCGGCGAGGTCGGCGCCGACGGCGACGCCCTCAGCGCCGGGGGCTCAGTGCCCTGACCGTCTCGCGCGGCCGCTCGACGTGGGCGAAGTGCCCGCAGCCGACCAGCACAGTCGTCCGCGCCTGCGGCAGCAGGTCCCGCAGCCGCACGAGGTCGTCCGGCTGCGCGAACGCGTCCTCCGCCCCGGCGACGACCGCGACCGGGCAGGTGATCCTCGCCCAGGTGCCGGTGTCGTAGCCCACGCCCGACTTGACCGCGGCGACGAAGGCCCGCGGCCGGATCTCGGCCACGAACGCCTCGAGCACGGAGCGGGGCACCCGGCGCACGTGCCGGAACACGGGAGCGGAGAGGGCGCGCAGCAGCCCGACCCTGGCGGCGCCGGCGAGCAGGGGGCCGGAGGCGCGGGGCAGCACCCGGAACACCACCCGCAGCAGCACGAGGGCCGGCACCGTCCGCAGCCCGCGCCACGGCCGCGACGCGGCCTCGAGCGCGGAGAACGTCGTCGGGGAGACGAGCCCCAGCCACCGCACGCGACCGGGCGTCTGCGCGGCGACGTGCAGCGCGACCAGGGCGCCGAGCGAGTGGCCGACGAGGTCGAAGCGGTCGAGCCCGCAGGAGTCGGCCACGGCGTGGACGACCCGGGACGCCGCGTGCACGTCGAGAGCGACGGCGGGCGCCGGGCTGGCTCCCCAGCCCGGCAGGTCGATCAGCACGAGCGGTCCGGCGAGGGCCGCCGGGGCGTCCGCGCCGGCCTCGCGCACGGCCCGGCGGAGCGGCAGCCACGTCGTCCACGAGCCGGCCGCCCCGTGCAGCATCACCGTCGCGGAGGCGCGGGCCGCGTCGCCCGCCGGGCCCGCGTCGCCCAGCACGGCCGACCGGTGCAGCACGACCCGGCCGTCGGCGGTGTCGACGACGTCCTCGACCAGGTCGCGCGCCTCCTCGGGGTCGAGCCCGAAGGGCGCGTAGGAGTCGCCGGGGGCCGCGCTGACGTCGCCGGTCACTCGTCGATGATCTCTTCGCGCACCCGGCGGATGTCCTCGAGCAGCGAGCCGATCAGCACCCAGTGGTCCGGGTCGGGCCGGAGCACCCGCACCGGCGCCGTGAGGGCCGGGGCCTCGGGCCAGGCGTCGTGGCTCGTGTCGGCCTCGCCGCCGTCGAGCGGCGGGCGGTCGCCGCCGAACGGGGGCTGACCGTGCAGCCGGCGCTCGTCCGGCGACGGCCCCGAGGAGGCGGGTGCCGAGCCGGCCTCGGCCTGCCGTCCCCGGAGGCGCAGGTCGTGCGCCGCCCGATGCAGCTCCTCGGCGATCTGCCCCACGGCCGGGTCGTCCACGAGCTCGACGTCGTAGTTGTCGTGCACGGAGCGGGTCATCCCGACGGCGCGGTGGACGAGCGCCGTCAGCCGGACGAGCAGCGCCGCGTCCGCCTCGAGCACGGTCCGCTGACGGCTCGCGCGCGGGTTGAGCATGAGGCTCTCCTCGCCCGCGGCGACGGCCGCGGCGGCCTTCGCCTGGAGGTCGCGCAGGCCTCGCGCCTGCACGAGCACGGCGCCGAGGCGCTCGCGGTCGCTCGGCGTCGAGAGCACGGCGCCGAGCTCGTCCAGCACCGCCGCCAGGTCGCGGGTGAGGCGTCCGACGGCCAGGTGGGCGGGCGCGAGCAGAACCGGGGGGACCACGAGCGCGTTGATCGCCAGGGCCACCACGGCGCCGATGACGGTCTCGAGCACCCGGTCGAGCGCGTAGTCGGGGGTCTGCGCCCCGATCGCGAGCACGAGCATCGCCGAGATCGGCACCTGGTTCGCGCTGCTCGGCGTGAGGCGGAGCGCCCACGAGACGAGCAGACTGACGACGACGATGCTGAGCACGATCCACGTGGAGGCGCCGAACAGCTGGCCTGCCGCGAACGCGATGAGCACGCCCGCGACCACGCCGACGCTCCGCTCGAGCCCGCGCACGAGCGACTGGTTGACGCTCGGCAGGACGACGAGCAGCGCGGCGATCGCGGCGAAGATCGGCAGGGGCTGCTGCAGCAGCGCGACCGACGCGAACCACGCGACGACGACCGCGGCGGACGTCTTGGCGACCTGGAGCAGAGGGGTGCGCCGCGTCTGACGGATGCGCGAGACGAGGTGCACGCTCCCGAGGATACCGTCGCGCCCGCATCACGATCGGGTAACCGTGCCGCCCCGTCGGCCCTCGGCGGCCGCCTCCGACGGGTTTACTGAACGCGTGTGGCCGAACTCAGCAGAGGTGCTCCCCGCGGCCTTCGCCGGCTCGGGGCTCACCGTCGTCGCCTTCCGGCCCCACTCGGTCGAGCCGTCCGGGCACGGGTTCCTCTACGGCTACGAGGTCGACACGGTCGACGAGGCGGGCGCCTCCGACACGGTCCTGACCTTCATCGACACGGACGTGTCGACCGCCGACGCGACGAGCGTCCTCACCACCGACCCGTCGACGGGGCAGCAGCTCGCCGTCTGGGCGTACCCGGCCGACCCTCTCCTCCCCGCCCTCGCCGGCGTCACCTACCCCGACCGCGTCACGGAGTCGCTGGCCGCGCTCGGCATCGTGGTCGCCTCGCCGACCTTGAGCGTCGCCGCGTACCGGCCGGGCAAGAGGGCGGTCATCCGGCTGGACTCCGCCGAGACGACCGTGTTCCTCAAGGTGATCCGACCCGACCGCGTCGCGCCGATCGTCGCCCAGCACGAGGCGTTCCGTGCGCAGGGCCTGCCGGTGCCCCGCGTGCTCGCGTCGCGCCCCGACGGACTGCTCGTGCTCGAGCGCGTCCCCGGCGTGCCGGCGGGGCAGCGGGTCGCCGACCTCGCGGACGAGCCGCGCTTCGTGCGGCAGATCGTCGACCTCGGCCGGCTCGTCGCCGGCGTGCACATCACGAACCGGGCCCAGTCGGACGCCCTCGACCACGCGGACTGGCACCGCGGCACCCTGTCGACGGCCCTGCCGCAGCGCGCGCCCGAGATCCACGCCCTGTACGGCGAGATCGAGCGTCGACGGTCGTCCTGGACGGGCGACGTGCTCGCCGTCATCCACGGCGACCTCCACCTCGAGCAGCTCTTCGTCGACCCGGAGCGGCCGTGGCACGTCACCGGCCTGCTCGACATCGACACCGCCGGGCTCGGCCACCCCGCCCGCGACGCCGCGGCCCTGGTCGCCCACCTCGTCGTCACGGGTCAGTGGCACCGCGGCAACGGCGACGAGGCCGAGGCCCGCGCGTGCGAGCGGCTCGCGGACGAGCTCTCCCGCACCTGGGCACGTGCGGTGCCGGAGCTCGCCGACCGCCTCGCCCCGGCGGTCGCAGCCCAGCTGCTGGCTCATGCGGGGGGCCAGGCGACGCTCGGCACGGACACCGGGCGGCGCAAGGCGGAGCAGCTGGTCGGCGCCGCGGCCGGGGCCCTCGGCGGCTGGCCGGCCCCCGCCGCCCGCGACACGGCGGCGCCCGGTGGCGTCGCGGGTGCGTGAGCGCGTAAAGTGGGGCTCAGCACCGTCCGTGTCGTCGTCCGACACGGTGGGTCCGACACGACCGGCGGCGGCTCGTCCGCCTCGTAGGTCCGTGTCGGCCAGGTCTGCACGGGCCCGGTGACGTGTCGCCGGCACCGCGCCTCCTCCGCACCTCGCGTCTGAGGCTGGTTCCGTCCGTCCGTGCCTTCCCGCCGTCCGACCCGAAGTCGTCCGGTCGTGTCTCGTTCCGCCCAGGTGCCCGCACCGCGGCGGGCCGTCGCGTCGGGGCAGGCGAGGGCCGGGGCAGACGAGAGCCGGGGCCGGCCCCCGGGCCGGAGCGCCGCACCGCAGCACCACCCGTCGTCGCTCGACGACACAGCACGTCGACCGTCGCGTCGACCACGAGGAGGAGCCTTGGCTCGACCAGGCCAGCGTCAGCAGGGCGGCACCCGCACCGCCCCCCAGAAGCACCGCCGCCGCGAGGTGGACAACGACGGGCTCATCCCCGTCCTCGCCCGGGCCGTGCGCGAGGTGGAGGCCGCCGCCCAGCGCGGGCAGGTCAAGCCCTCCAGTCGCACCAAGTTCCAGGTCATCGCGCTCCTCATGCGCGAGGAGCGAGCCCGCGTCAAGGTCGACAAGGCGATCAGCGACTCCGAGCGCGCCGAGCAGATGAAGCGCCTCGACGGCGTCGCGCAGATCCTCGCGAAGACCGCCGCCCGCGACACGTCGCTCATCGCCCTGCTCGGCGAGGACGCGGTCGTGTCCGAGAGCGCCAAGGCCCTCAAGCGCGACATGCAGATGTCCGCCGGCATGGAGCTCGCGCCCGAGGAGCAGGTCGTCGTGCGCGAGGCCGCGCCCGTCGCGCCCGTCTCCGAGCGCCAGGTCGTGCCGCAGTCGGTCGTCTCGCGCCAGCTCGCCAACCCGTTCCTGCCGCCGGACTTCTCGCTCGCCGAGGTCACCCGCGAGGTGCACCCGGTGCGCCTCGCCAACTGGGAGCTCTTCGGCCCGCTCTTCAAGTCGTTCGAGTACGGCGCCGGCGGCGGGTCCGCGTGCATGCCGCTCCCCGAGCCGACCACCGTCGACGCCCCGGCCGGCGCGACGCTCATGCACCACCAGGCGCAGCTCGTCGAGTCCGCCCGCCAGGGCCACCGCACCTACCTGCTCGCCGACGAGCCCGGCCTCGGCAAGACGGCCCAGTCGCTGCTCGCCGCGCAGGCGGCCGGCGCGTACCCGCTGCTCGTCGTCGTGCCCAACGTCGTCAAGACCAACTGGGCCCGCGAGGTCCAGCTCTGGACGCCGACCCGCACGGCCACGGTGATCCACGGCGACGGCGACACCCTCGACGCCTTCGCCGACGTGGTGATCGTCAACTACGAGGTGCTCGACCGCCACGTCGGCTGGCTCGGCGACCTCGGCTTCAAGGGCATGATCGTCGACGAGGCGCACTTCATCAAGAACAAGGAGTCTCAGCGCTCGCGGCACGTGCTGCAGCTGTCGGAGCGCATCCGCTCGCGCACGGCGCACCCCCTGCTGATGGCGCTCACCGGCACGCCGCTGATCAACGACATCGAAGATTTCCGTGCGATCTGGGAGTTCCTCGGCTGGATCGGCGACAAGAAGCCCGCCGCCGAGCTCATGGAGCAGCTCGAGGAGGCGGGCCTCACGCCGGCCGATCCCGGCTTCTTCTCGTCCGCCCGCGAGATCGTCATCGACCTCGGCATCGTCCGACGCCGCAAGGTCGACGTCGCCGCGGACATCCCGGCCCGCCGCATCGCCGACCTCCCCGTCGAGCTCGACGACGAGGCCGGCCGCTCGATCCGCGAGGCCGAGCGCGAGCTGGCCCGCCGTCTCGTCTCCCGGTACCGGTCCGCGCTCGCGGCCCGCACCTCCGGCGTCCGGGTCGAGGGGATCGACCACGACCTGGTGCGCCAGGTCGCGAAGTGGGAGCTCGAGGACACGACCACCGCGAAGAACGGCGAGAACGTCTTCAGCATGGTGCGCCGCATCGGCCAGGCCAAGGCCGGGCTCGCCGCGGACTACACCGCGCAGCTCGCCCGCAACGTCGGCAAGGTCGTCTTCTTCGCCAAGCACATCGACGTGATGGACGTCGCCGAGCAGACCTTCGCGAAGCGCGGCATCAAGTACTCGTCGATCCGCGGCGACCAGACGCCGGCCGTGCGCCAGCGCCAGATCGACGCGTTCGTGGAGGACCCCGAGGTCGAGGTCGTCGTCTGCTCGCTCACGGCGGCCGGCGTCGGGCTCAACCTGCAGGTCGCGTCGAACGTCGTGCTCGCCGAGCTGTCGTGGACGGACGCCGAGCAGACGCAGGCCATCGACCGCGTGCACCGCATCGGCCAGGAAGAACCCGTCACCGCCTGGCGCATCATCGCCGCCCAGACGATCGACACGAAGATCGCCGAGCTGATCGACAGCAAGGCGGGCCTCGCGGCGCGCGCCCTCGACGGCGACGACAGCGAGGTGGTCGACTCGACCGACATCCAGCTCAGCGCGCTCGTCGCCCTCCTCACGGAGGCCCTCGCCGAGTAGCAGCGCGCGGCCCCTGCCGGGCTGCCGTCTCGACACTGCACCGGGTTTCGTGCACTGCACCGCGTCTAGTCCCGGTGCAGTGTACGAAACCCGGTGCGTTGTCGATGAAGGCCCGCGCGAGCTAGCGCGGCCGCCACTTCCGCGGGGCGGTAGAGGTCGCGCCACACGGTCCGGACGACGCCGCGTACCTCGGGCAGGGCGCGCAGCCGGTCCTCGCGCAGCTTCTCGCGCACGACGACGTCCTCGACGCTGAGACCGCCTCGGTACTCGGCAGCGCGGTACTTCTTCAGGCCGTCGAACTCGTCCAGCAGCCCGACGTCGTCCCACCAGAAGTCGCCGTAGCCGATCAGGCCCACCTCGTCGCGGAAGGGCCGCTGGAGCTGCGGAGGAGGGAAGTCCAGCCCGTCGAGAGCCACGCGGAGCACGGACTCGCCTGCCGACTCGGCCAGGGGAGACGCGAAGGCGCCGACCCACACGACCCGCGAGGTGCCTCGCCGCCGGTCACGTCGGTCCAGGGCCGCCCAGTACTCGTCGAGGGTACAGAGCCGGGCCCGCAGGCAGTGATCGAGAACGGCCACTGCCTGACTGCGGGAGGCGGTGAGAGCGATGTCGACAGCCGTCCGAGCCGGCGTCGTCAGCGGCATGTGCTCGACTGTCGCGACGTCGACGTCCGCGAGGGCCGCCGCGTGCTTGGTCATGTGATCGCCGGTGTGCGTGCGGCCGCGGTCGGGATCCGTGATGCTCGTCGTCGACGGGGGGACGCCCACGAGAGGCATGCCCCACATCGCGGCTGCGGCGACGTGCGAGACGACGGCGGTCCGCCCGAGGCGATCCAGCGTCGCGACGGCACGGAGGACCACGCGGTCTTCGGGGCTGAGCGGCGCCCAGTCCGCCGCGCGGACGTAGCGGCCGGGCGCGACGCGGACGAGCTCGCCGCGGGCGTGCGCCCGACGCTCGGCGGGGTCGTCGTGACGGGACCGGATCAGCAGGCCGGAGGCGCGGGAGGGGAGCACGCGGCCAGCGTGGCGTCCTCGGGTCGGGGCCCGCGCCTCCTCGCGTCGGTCCTGTGGACGATGAGCGAGTGCGGGGCGACGGGGGAGGGACGCCTCCCAGGAGGCGGGAGTTGGGTCGGGTGACCACCACACGCACGCACCCGAAGGAGCACACCATGCCCGAGATCCAGGGCTACGCCCACGTCGCCATCACCGTGTCCGACCTCGACGCGAGCCTCGCGTTCTACGAGTCGCTGCTCGGCGCGCCGCCCGTCGGGCAGATCGTGCTGGACGGTCTCGACCGTCGCCTCTTCTCGGTCGGCAACGGCCAGATCCTCGGCGTGACCGCCTACACCGAGGGCAAGGCGGTTCCCTTCGACCCGACCGTGCCCGGCCTCGACCACATCGGCTTCGCCGTGGCCGACCGCGAGGCAGTCGTCGCTTGGCAGGAGCACGCCGCGTCGGTCGGCATCGAGTCCGACCTCGAGGACCCCGACTTCGGCACCACCTTGATGGTCAAGGACCCCGACGGCAACCAGATCGAGTTCTTCGCGGCCGCACCGCAGAGTTGACGCGACCTGGCGCACGCGAACGCCCCGCGCCTCCCGAGGGAGGATCGGGGCGTTCTCGCGTCGCGGGCGCCGGCGAGCGCCGACGGGCGTCAGTCGAGCGCTAGAGCCCGAGCTTCGCCTTCACGTCGGCGAGCGACGGGTTCGTCGCGGTCGAGCCGTCGGGGAAGATCACGGTCGGCACCGTCTGGTTGCCGCCGTTGACGCTCTCGACGATCTCGGCGGTGCCCGCGACCTCCTCGATGTTGACCTCGGTGAAGCCGATGCCCTGCTTGCCGAGCTGCTGCTTCAGGCGGGCGCAGTAGCCGCACCACGACGTGCTGAACATCGTGATGGAGCCGGCTTCGGGGACGTAGGAGGTGGCGGTGTCGGTCATGGGCACAGGCTATGCCCGGTCGGCGGTGAGGGACGGGGGAGTTGGCTGAGAGACACGACAGCAGGAGGCGCCGGCCCCTCGACCGGGCCGGCCCACCGCCTCCTGCGTCCCTGCACCATCACGCACCACACCATCACGCACCACACCATCACGCACCGCACCAGGAGGACCCCGTGGCAGACACCGTCGCCGACCAGATCATCGCCCAGCTCGTCGCAGCCGGGGTCCGGCGCATCTACGGGATCGTCGGCGACAGCCTGAACCCGATCGTCGACGCGGTCCGCCGCACCGGCGGCTCGGCGAAGGGCGGCATCGACTGGATCCACGTGCGCAACGAGGAGGCGGCGGCCTTCATGGCCTCCGGCGACGCGCAGATGAGCGGCGAACTCGCCGTCTGCGCCGGCTCCTGCGGCCCCGGCAACCTGCACCTCATCAACGGCCTCTACGACGCCCACCGCAGCCGTGCGAAGGTGCTCGCGATCGCGAGCCACATCCCCAGCGCGATGATCGGCACCGACTACTTCCAGGAGACGCACCCCGACCGGCTCTTCGTCGAGTGCTCGGGCTACTCCGAGATGATCTCGACGGCCGTCCAGTCGCCGTCGGTCGTCGCCTCCGCCATCCGGCACGCGGTGGCCGGCCACGGCGTCAGCGTCGTGACGCTGCCCGGCGACATCGCGGAGCTCGAGGCGCAGGGCGCCACGCCGCCCCACCTCACGACCCGCGCCCCCGAGCTCGTCCCCGCGCAGGAGGACGTGCAGGCCCTCGCCGACGCGATCAACGCCGCCGGCACCGTCGCGTTCTTCGTGGGCGAGGGCGGTCGCGGCGCCCACGACGAGATCATCGAGCTGGCCGGCGTCGTCGGGGCGCCGATCGGCCACAGCCTGCGCGGCAAGGACGTCATCCAGCACGACAACCCCTACGACGTCGGGATGACGGGCCTGCTCGGCTACGGGGCCGCGCACGCGGGCATCCACGACGCCGACCTCCTCGTCCTGCTCGGCACCGACTTCCCCTACCCGCAGTTCCTGCCCGACGGCGACCAGGTGACGATCGCCCAGGTCGACGTCGAGGCCGCGGTGATCGGTCGTCGCGCGACGGTGCAGGTGCCGGTGCACGGGGCCGTGCTGCCGACCCTGCGCATGCTGCAGCTGCTGGTGAAGCCCAAGAAGAGCCGCCGGTTCCTCGACAAGACGCTCAAGAAGCACGAGAAGCTGATGGGCAGCGTCGTCGGCGCGTACACGAAGAGGGCCGAGAAGCTGGTCCCGATCCACCCCGAGTACGCGGCGTCGATCCTCGACGAGATCGCCGCCGACGACGCGATCTTCACCGCCGACACCGGCATGGCGAACGTCTGGGCGGCGCGGTACATCACGCCCACCGCCGGTCGTCGCGTCTTCGGCTCGTACCTGCACGGCTCGATGGCGAACGCCCTGCCGCACGCGCTCGGCGCCCAGTTCGCGTTCCCGGGCCGCCAGGTCGTCTCGATGTCGGGTGACGGCGGGCTCTCGATGCTGATGGGCGAGCTGATCACCGCGAAGATGTACGAGATCCCCGTGAAGATCGTCGTCTTCAACAACTCGACCCTCGGCCTGGTCAAGCTCGAGATGCTCGTCGACGGCTACCCGGACTTCGGCGTCGACGTGCCCTACGTCGACTACGCCGCCGTCGCCCGCTCGATCGGGATCCACGCCGTCCACGTCGACCAGCCGGGCGACCTCCGCGACGGCTTCGAGGCCGTGTTCGAGCACGACGGGCCGGCGCTGATCGACATCGCGACCGACCCGCAGGCGCTCTCGCTGCCTCCCGCGATCACGGGGGCCCAGGTGAAGGGCTTCTCGCTGGCGATGTCGAAGATCGTCATGAACGGAGGCACGGGCGAGGTCGTCTCCATGGCGCGCTCCAACTTGCGCAACGTGCCGCGGCCCTAGGGCCCGGCACGGCAGCACGAAGGAGGCGCGGCACCGGTCCCCAGGACCGGCGCCGCGCCTCCTCCGCTCCGTCACCACCGCGCGTGGCCCGAGAGCAGGGGCGGCGGCGCGGGCCTCAGCCCACGCGGCGACCCGAGCGCGCGACGAGCCGGGCGACCGCCGCGAGGGGGATGCCGATCCAGTCCGGCCGGTTCCGCTTCTCGTAGATGGCCTCGTAGACGGCCTTGTCGATCTCGAACGCGTCGAGCAGGGCGCGCTGGGCGCGCACGTCGACCCCCGAGGAGGCGATGTACCCGTCGACGAAGGCGACGCGCGAGTCGTGCGCCCAGGCAGCCGCGTCGACCGGGGGAGACTGCTGCGCGAGCGACCCGGCGACGTAGTCGAACGAGCGGAGCATGCCGGCGATGTCCCGCAGCGCGAGGTCGGCACGCGAGCGCTCGGGCATCGGTCGGAGCGGCTCGCCCTCGAAGTCGAGCAGGGTCCAGCCGCGGCTGGGCGACTGGAGTGCCTGCCCGAGGTGCAGGTCGCCGTGGATCCGCTGGAGGCGCGGCCACGTCAGGGACTCGGCCGCGTCGTAGACGGCGAGGACCGCCTCCTCGTGCTCGGCGATCTCGGGCACCTCGCGGGCCGCGATCGAGATGCGGCGTCGCATGCTCGTGAGGGCCTCGGCAACGGCCGAGGCGTCGGCGTCGACCGTGCCGAGCTGGTCGGCGAGGGTGGCGTGCACCTCGGCGACGGCGGTGCCGAGCTCGCGGGCGGAGGTCGTGAAGTCCTGGCCGGCGGAGGCGGCGTCGAGCGCGACGCGCCAGGCGTCCTCGGCACCGGCGAGGAACTCCTGCGAGAAGGCGAGGTGGCCGCGCGCCTCGCCGTGGTCGCGGCCCGGGTCGGGCCAGGTGGCGTGCAGCGAGCCGAACGTCGTCGGCACCCTGGTCGAGCCGCCCTCGGTCAGCGCGGCCTGCGTCGTGACGTCGGGGTTGTCGCCGTGGTGCAGCACCCGGAACACCTTCGCGATGGCGTGCTCGACGGGCCCGCCCTCGAGGTCGTAGATGATCGACGTGTTCGACTGCTCGCCCTTCAGCACGCGTGACTTCCGCACCCGCCCGGCCTCGACGAGCGGCGTCCCGTCGACGACGACGTCGGAGCCCTCCACGTGGGCACGGCTCGACATCAGCTCGAAGAGGTGACGTGCGTACGCGGGGTCGTGCGGGGCGTCGTAGAGGTAGAGGTCGTCGGCCGAGCCGATGAACGCCGCGTCGCCGCCGGGCAGCGGGGTGCGGCGCGCGACCACGGGCACCTGGTACAGCACGGGCAGCTCGGGCGCCTCGTCGATCACGAGCAGCGTCATCGCGAGGACGCCGTCGAGGTCGGCCTCGAACGACCCGATCACCCGGATCGCGGGCGTGCTGCCCTTCGTGGCGTACCAGCGCTGTCGCGCCATCCATCCGGCAAGGGTCGGCGCGACGTCGCTCATGCCCCCGACCCTACGCCCGCGGGCAGGTCGGGAGACCGGTGTTCTCCCGGCCCGGGACGCTCGGAGACCGCCAGGCTAGAACTGTCTGCATGAGCACGAGCGAGCAGACCGAGATCGAGCGCAAGTACGACGTCGACGCGGAGGCGGTCGTCCCCGACCTCGACGGCCTCTCGAGCCCCGCAGGAGGCGCAGCCCCGGTCCTCGAGGTCGCCCGCGTCGAGCGCTCCGCCCCCGCGCACCTGCGGGCCGTCTACCACGACACGGACGACCACCTCCTGCTGGGCTCGCGCATCACGCTCCGCCGCCGGACGGGCGGCCGCGACGAGGGCTGGCACCTCAAGCTGCCGCCCGTGGCCGCCGGCTCGGCCCCGAGTGGTCAGGACTCGAGTGGTCAGGAGACGTCCTCCGAGACCTCTCAGGGGACACGAACCGACCACTCGGCGGCCGCATCAGCCTCCGACGGCAGCACCCGGGGGCGGCGCGAGGTGCACGCGCCCCTCGGCTCGGAGGACGAGGGAGTCCCCGCCGAGCTGCTCGCCCGGGTCGAGGAGCAGCTCCGCGGCCGGTCGGTCGCGCCGGTGATCGTGCTCGAGACGACGCGCACGGCGACGACGCTCCTCGACGCGGAGGGCGACGCGGTGGCCGAGCTCGCCGACGACGTCGTCACGGCGACCGTGCCGGGCCGAGACGGCGCCGAGCCCGTCGTCCGACGCTGGCGCGAGTGGGAGGCGGAGCTCGCCCCCGGCGTCGACGGCCCGGCGGGAGACGCCCTGCTCGACGCGATCGAGGAGCGCCTGCTCGCCGCCGGCGCCGTCCCCTCGACGTCGCGCTCGAAGCTCGCCCGGGGCCTCGGCGCCGAGTCCGCCTGAACCTGCCGACCCTGGAGACGACGGGACGGACCGGTCGTCAGGAGGCGGCGGCGCGCCTGGAGACGAGCAGCGCCTCGATCTTGCGCACCGTGGCGTCGTTCCGCGCCGTGACCGGCACGGCGAGCGACCGCCACCACGCGGCGGGCACGCGACTGGCGAGGACGCCGTCGGGCAGCCACTGGTAGACCGCCTCGCCCGTCACGACCATCAGCTCGGGGGCGAGGTCGGACGCAGGAGGCGCCTCCTCGATCACGGGACGCCCAGCCTGGGCGAAGGCGACCGACAGCAGCTTCGCCTCGCGTGACCCGTCGCGCAGCGGGTTCGCCGCCGCGATCCGCGCGAACGCGTCGCCGCCGAGGACGACCAGCTCGGCGTCGACGCCCGTGCGCTCGCGGACGGCTGCCCGCAGGGCGTCGGCGTCCTCGGACCCGAGCGGACGATCGGCCGAGAACACGAGGTTGCCGCTGTTCAGCAGCGTCGCCGGCCGCTCGTTCCCCAGGTCCTCGGCGGCTGCCCGCAGCTCGGCCATCGGCACGCGCTTCGCCGTCCCGACGTTGATCCCGCGCAGCAGCGCGACGTGGTCGAGCCCGACCTGGTCGAGCGCGGCCGTGTCCTGCGCGAGGTGCCCCACGTCGGCCTAGGCGCGGCCGAGCACGTCGAGCAGCCAGGCGAGCTCGAAGGCCCGCTCGCGCCATGACTCGTAACGTCCGCTGACGCCGCCGTGGCCCGCCGACATCTCGGTCTTGAGCAGCACGGGAGCGCCGACGTCGCGCAGCCGAGCCGTCCACTTCGCAGGCTCGACGTAGAGCACGCGGGTGTCGTTGAGGGAGGTGACCGCGAGGATGCGCGGGTACGTCGCCCCCTCACGCACGTTCTCGTACGGCGTGTAGCTCGCCATGTACTCGTAGACCCCGGGGTCGTGCAGGGGGTCGCCCCACTCGTCCCACTCGATCACGGTGAGGGGCAGCGACGGGTCGAGGATGCTCGTCAGGGCGTCGACGAACGGCACGGCCGCGACGATCCCGGCGAAGCGCTCCGGGGCGATGTTCGCCACGGCGCCCATCAGCAGGCCGCCCGCGCTGCCGCCCTCGGCCACCAGCAGCTCGGGGCTGGTGCGTCCCTCGGCGATCAGGTGGTCGGCGACGTCGACGAAGTCGGTGAAGGTGTTCTTCTTCGACAGGGTCTTGCCCTGCTCGTACCAGGCGCGGCCCATCTCGCCGCCGCCGCGCACGTGCGCGACCGCGAACACCACGCCGCGGTCGAGCATCGAGAGGCGGGCGACGCTGAAGCCCGGGTCGATGCTGTGCTCGTACGAGCCGTAGCCGTAGAGGTGCAGGGGAGCAGGCTCGCCGACGCGGACGGCGTCGCGCCGCCAGACGAGCGAGATCGGGATGCGGGTGCCGTCGGCGGCCGTCGCCCACTCGCGGGCCTGCTGGTAGTCGGCGGGGTCGTAGTCGCCGAGCACGACCTGGCGCTTGAGCACACGGCGCTCGCCGTTGCGGACGTCGAGGTCGACGACGGTCGAGGGCGTCGTGAACGACGTGTGGACGAACCGCACGGTCGGCTGGGCGAACTCGGGGCCGCCCGACGCCCCTGCCGAGAACAGCGGCTCGTCGAACTCGACCTCGACCGGCTCGCCGATGCCGTCGGGGCCCAGGGGGACGACCGAGAAGCGCGGCAGCGCCTCGCGGCGGTACTCGACGACGAGGTGCCCGGCGAACGCGTCGACCGACTCGAGCCGGACGGAGGCGCTGTGCGGCACGACGACCTGGCGATCGGTCGTCGAGGTCGGGTCGTCGGCCGGCACGTCGACCAGCTCGAAGTTCTCGGCACCGTCGTTGTGGACGACGAGGAGGCGGTCGCTGCCCGCGATCACGGCGTGCTCCACCTCGTACTCGACGCCCTCCCGGCGGGGCCAGACCACCCGGAACTCGCCGGTCGGGTGGGTCGCGTCCAGCAGCCAGGTCTCGCTGGTGATCTTCGAGCCCATCTCGATCAGCAGGTACTGGCGGCTGCGGGTGAGGCCGACGCCGATCCAGTAGCGCTCGTCGGGCTCGGTCATCACGACGACGTCGTCGCCCGTCGTGCCGACGCGGTGCCGCCAGATGGTGTCGGGCCGCCACGCCTCGTCGACGGTGGGGTAGAAGATCCACTCGCCGGTCGCGTCGAACACGGCGCCGGGAGCGGTGTCCTCGACGCGGTCCTCGAGGTCGCGACCGGTCTCGAGGTCGCGGACGCGCAGCAGGTAGCGCTCGTCGCCCGTCGTGTCGACGGCCCAGGCCAGGCGGGTGCCGTCGGCCGAGACGTCGAAGCTGCCGAGCGAGAAGAAGTCGTGCCCCTCGGCCTCGACGTTGCCGTCGAGCAGCACCTGCTCGCCCTCGGCGGGGCGGTCGGCGGCGATCGCCGGGGGAGTCCAGTCGTCCGGCCCGGAGATCGGGGCGCGGCAGTGGATGCCGTACTGCTTCCCCTCCGCCGTGCGCGAGTAGTACCACCACGAGCCCTCGCGCACGGGGACGCCGAGGTCGGTCTCCTGCACGCGGCCCTTGATCTCCTCGAAGATCGTCTCGCGCAGGGCGGCCAGGTGGTCGGTCTGCTCGGCCGTGTACGCGTTCTCGGCCTCGAGGTGGGCGATCACCTCGGGGTCCTCCTTGTCGCGCAGCCACTCGTAGGCGTCGACGACGTCGTGGCCGTGGTGGCTGCGGACGACGGGCTTCTGCGGGGCGCGGGGAGGGGTGAGGGAGGCCATCCGGCCAGCCTAGCCAGGCTGCCGCGTCGTGCTCCGGCTCGTGCCTCAGACCCTGCGGTCGGACCCCGTGAGGCCGTCCTGCTCGGGGACGTCGGGGTACTCGTCGGACGCGACGTGGCTCTCGGCGGGGCCGGGGGCGGCCTCCTGCCGACGGATCTCGGCCGCCTCCTCCGGGGTGCCGGCCTTCTCGGCGCCGCCGGCGGTGCGCACGCCCGGCAGCGTGGCGAGGCCGTCGAGGTCGTCGTCGGGCACGGCTGCGGGGTCGGGCAGGTCGGCAGGGGCTGGCTGGTCGGCGTGCGCGTCGCTGGTC
The DNA here is from genome assembly GCF_014841875.1 of Frigoribacterium sp. CFBP 13729. NCBI lineage: Bacteria > Bacillati > Actinomycetota > Actinomycetes > Micrococcales > Microbacteriaceae > Frigoribacterium > Frigoribacterium sp. CFBP 13729. The sequence continues at coordinate 760,237 of NZ_JACYUR010000002.1, forward strand.
ATGCGGGCGACGGTACCCGCGCCTCCGGGCTGCAGTCCGTCGTCCGCCAGCAGGGTCGTCGGGGCCCGCAGCCCCGCGACGGTCGGGGCGAGGTGCGCCTCGCCCGGCTCGAGGTCGGCGATGGCCCGGCGCGGGTCGCGGAGGCGTCGCACGCTCTCGTTGAGCCGGGCGTGCAGCTGCATGAGGTGCAGGCGGTACAGGTCGGGCGCGTCCTCGCTGTCGTCGAGGAACGTGTTGCACGCCAGCGTCATCTCGTTGAGCACGGGCAACGCCGTCGAGCGCGGCCGCGTGCGCCGACGTGCCGCGCGGATCACGCCCCGCAGCGCGCCGATCGACCGCCGTGCGTGCTGCCAGCCGGGATCGCGGGTCGCGGCGTCGGGGCTGCGCGTCGCGGAGATGCGCCGGAGCACCCGCCGGAAGTGGATCTCGGTCACGAGCTCGTTGAGGGCCGAGGCCTCGGACCGACGCGACTCGAGGAGCCGCACGAGCAGGTTCGAGGCGAAGGCCGCCCCGGCGCCGAGGAACGCGCCGAGCGTCACGGTGAGGACGTCGCTCCAGATCATGCGGCCACGCTAGCCGCGACCCCCGACAGCGCCGTCACCATCAGCACCGCCAGCGCCTCAGTGCGACGCCGCGTCGATCCGCCCCATCAACGACCAGACGGCGCGCGACAGCTCCGGGTGCCACAGCGCGACCCCGCGGAGGAACCGCAGCTCGTCCTCGGCCCCGAGCCCGCCCGCGACGGGCACGCCCTCGACGCCCCGGGCGTCGGCGCGGATGGCGATCACGACCTGCTCGTCGACGGTCGGCAGCGACGGGACCACGTCCCACGGGTCCTCGCCGCCCCGGCAGCGCAGCTCGATCAGGGCGGCCAGCTCCTCGTGCGCCTCGGCCCGCAGCACCTCGAGGCTCCGGCCGGCGCCGCGGAACCCCGGCACGCCGCCGCGGGGTGCGTCGGGCGTCTCGGGCATGACGACGACCCTACGCGGGGCGTCCCTGGACGCCTCCTCGGTGCCGGTCGCGCGCCTCCCGCGTCCCGGTGCCGCGCTCCTGCTCGGCGCCGGGCCGCCGGTCGCTACCCTGGGCGGCATGCCCTACCGCGTCTGCGTCACGTACCTGCTCCGCGAGCGCGACGGGGTCGCCCAGGTGCTGCTCGGCCGCAAGAAGACCGGCCTCGGCGTCGGCTACCACGTGGGGCTCGGCGGCAAGCTCGAGCCGGGCGAGACGGCCGTCGAGGCGGCGGTCCGCGAGGTCGCCGAGGAGGCGGGCGTGACGGTCGACCCATCCGACCTCGACCCCCGGGGCGAGCTGCTCTACCTCTTCCCCCACCGCGAGTCGTGGAGCCAGCGGTCGTCCGTGTTCGTGACGACCCGCTGGCAGGGCGAGCCGACCGAGAGCGACGAGCTCGTGCCCGCCTGGCACGACGTGGCCGACCTGCCCCTCGGCGAGATGTGGGACGACGCCCGGCAGTGGCTGCCCGGCGTGCTCGTCGGGGGACACGTGTCGCACGAGTTCACCTTCGGCGACGACCTCGCGACGGTGGTGTCCGACCGGCCGCTGCGCGCCTCCTGAGGGCCCGTCGGGTCCGCAGAACGGAGGACTCCGGCGCGTTCTGCCCCCTCTCGGGTGCCCCCGCAAGAGGGGGACGCACGCTCCGGGCGCGATCCCTACAGTCGATGGAGACGAGTCATTCGGGTGACAGATCAACACGATCAGGAGAGAGTGCGACATGAGCGGACACCAGGCGGTCATCATCCGTGCGACACGCACGACGGGTGGCACGCGACGGTGGGCCGAGATGTCCCTGACGACACCGCGATGGGTGGTGGTCCTCGGGTGGGCCGTCGCCGCTTCCGCGATCGTCGTGGGCGCCGTGCTGGGGAGCACGGGACTCGCACTCTCCCTGATCGGCACCGCCGCGGTGCTCACGCGCTTCGCGGTCGTCGCCGTCCGCTTCGCGCACTCGGACCGGGCCGCCGAACAGGCCCTGCTCGCCAGGCGCGAAGCGGCCGCGGTCGCTGCCGGGAGCCGCTGACCAGGCGATCGACGGCCGACCGCGACACGGGCCCGTGTGCACTGCACACGGGCCCGTCGTCGTCCCCGGCCGACGCGAGCCTGCTGACGGGAGCCGGCTGACGCGAGCCGGACGACACCAGCGAGCTGACGCCAGCTAGCGCGCCCCGCCGCCGCCCTCGTCCCGCCTCGGCACCACGCGCACCGGACGCGTGTCGAGCCCGGTGTCCTCGAGCCCGCCCGGAGCCCCGAGGAACATGTCGCCGTGCACGTCGCCGTCGACGTCCGAGCCGTCGTCCGCGCCCGCCTCGTACCGCCTCCGCTCGTCCTCGGGCACCGTGTCGATGCTGCCCGTGTCGGTCGCGACGAGCCCGTGCCGCGCGAGCACGTCGTCACGCTCGCTGATGAGGAACTCGCGGTTCGCGGCCTGGGCGTCGGCGAACATGGTCGTCCGGCCCGTGACGATGCGGCGGATGCGCCGCCGCTCCCACCACGCCTTGCCGACGATCATCAGGACGACGCCGGCGACGGCGTAGCTGACGAGCATCGTCAGGCCGCGGCCGTAGCCGGGGCCGACGTCGTAGAGCACGCGCTTGAGCATCTCGGTGATGCCGCTGCCGACGACGACGGCGTTCAGCCAGGCGAAGGGCTGCGGCATGAACCACGACGGGTAGGCACCGCCCGAGGCGGGCATCGACAGGAAGACGAAGACGATCATCGCGGGCAGGGCGACGAAGCGTCCCGCGAAGTAGCTGATGCCGTTCACGGTGAGCCCGATGGCCGTGATCCAGGCCCAGCCGAGCAGCACCAGCTCGCCCCAGTGCCCCTGCACCGCGCCGATCACCGGCCCGGCGAGCGTGTTCGTGATCAGCGAGATCAGCAGTGCGCCGACGACGATCACCGACACCCGGGTGCGGTGCCGGAGCGGCGCCCCCATCAGGCCGATGAACATCGCGACCATGTAGCCGCCGATGCACCAGGCGAGCATGAGGTAGAGCGACACCGTGCCGTACTCGTCGTAGGCGGGCAGGGGCGCGAGGTCCTGGACGACGGGCGTCGCGCCTCCTGCCTGGAGCACCGGCGTGATCATCGCGGGGATGAGGGCGGACACCTGGTACTGGTGCGCGCTCGCCTTGTAGATGGTGGAGCCGGCCGGGTCCCAGGCGACGGCCGCGTGACCGGTGCGCACGGCTTCCGCCGCCGCCTCGACGGTGGTCTCGCCGCGGACGACGAAGACGCCGGGGTCGGCGTCGTCGAGCGCCTGCTGCAGCTCCGACGACGACCCGACGACCGCGATCGGCACGTCGTGCGGGTGCGGGGCGTGGAACGCGGCGATGTAGCAGAGGCAGAAGCCGACGATGAAGAACAGCGGCAGCCAGAGCTGCAGACCGATCAGCTGCAGCGACGGGTGCAGGGTCGAGTACCAGCGGCGGAAGCGCCCCGGCTCGGGCTTCGTCGACGTCACGCGTCCTCCTTCTCGCTCGCCGTCACGATACGCCCGGCCCTCACGACCGGGTGCTCGACATCGCGTTGGTGTCCATGGCGAGCTCCTCCGCGTCGATGCCGAGCAGCACGTGGCGCATGACCTCCTCGTCGAGGGCGCCCGCGTCGCGCTCGCGGAGCACCACCTCTCGCCGCTTGTCGAGCAGCTCGCGCCGGATCTTGCTGATCGCCCGCGGCACCTCGCGACGCCGGTCGCGCTCGGCGCCCGTGACGGTGCGGTCGGAGGCGTCCTCGACGGCGCCGCGCTGCAGGGCGTCGTTCTGTCGCACGAGCCGCGCCGTCGCCGCCTGGATCGCCCGCTCGGTGAGCTCGGGGCCGTACTGCGCCGTCCAGGCCGCCCGCCGCGCCTCGACGTGCTCGAGCGTCTCGGCGGTGCTCGTCGCGAAGAGCGCGAGCTCGGCGGCGAGGTCGCGGTCGCGCTGGCTCGTGTCCTGCACGCCGAGCCGGCGGATCACGGCGGGCAGCGTCAGCCCCTGCAGCAGCAGCGTGCCCACGGTCACGACGAACGCGATCAGGAACATCGTGTCGCGCGCGGGCACGGGCACCCCGCTCTCGGTCACGGCGGGGATCGACACGACGGCGGCGAGGGTCACCACCCCGCGCATGCCCGTCCACGAGATGACGGTCAGCTGGCGCCAGTCCAGCCGCGGCTGCGGGTGGTAGCGCACACGCCGCAGCGCCGGCACCCGGCGCATGCCCCGCAGGAGGCGCGACAACAGCAGGTAGCGCAGCACGCGGGCCGCGTAGTAGCTGGCGAAGACGAACGCGGGCCGGACGAGCACCACCACCGCGAGGACGACGAAGGCGACACCGACGCTCTGGCCGAGTCCTCGGTCGCTGGCGGCCACCTCCTGGACGACGGTCCGCAGCTGCAGCCCGATCAGCGCGAAGACGAAGCCCTCGAGCAGCACGTCGGCGGCGGCCCAGAACGGGCGCTCCTGCAGTCGCGTCGCGTAGCCGGTGCGGGGCGAGTTGAAGCCGACGAAGAGACCGGCCGCGACGACGGCGAGCACGCCCGAGCCGCTGAGCTCCTCGGCCGTGATGTAGGCGATGAACGGCAGCAGCAGCCCGATCACGTTCTCGATGACGGGGTCGTCGATGCGCATCCGCACGCGGTGCGCGACGAAGCCGAGCACGAGGCCGACCGCGACGCCCACGCCGATGGCGAGGCCGAAGATGCCGAGGTCCTGCCAGAGGGTCAAGGAGGCGCCCCCCACGATCGCGAGGAACACCTTCACCAGCGTCAGCGACGCCGCGTCGTTGATCAGGCTCTCGCCCGAGAGCACGGTCATCACCTTGCGGGGCAGCCCGAGCTTGCGACCGATCGCCGCGGCCGAGACCGCGTCGGGCGGGGCGACGACGGCGCCGACGAGCACGGCGGCCGGCCACGTCATGTCGGGGATCAGCACGTAGGCGACCCCGCCCACGACGAACGCGGTGACGACGACCGCGCCGATGCCGAGCCGCTGGATCTGCACGCGGCTCTCGCGGAAGTTCAGCAGCGACACGTCGAGCGACGCCGAGTAGAGCAGCGGCGGCAGCACGACCGTGAGGATGACCTCGCTGTCGATCTGGATGTCGGGGACCCCGGGAAGGAACGACACGGCGAGCGCCACGGCGACCGTGAGCAGCGGGGCCGGCAGGCCCTTCCAGCGCGCGAAGCCGGTGACGAGGAGGGAGCCCGAGAGGATGATCAGCACTTCGGCGAGTTCCATGCGGCGTGAGTCCCCGTTCCGTCGGTGCAGATGTGCAGTGTGTGAAGTCCTTCACCAGTCTCTCAGGCGGCACCTCGGAGAACTCCGGATGAACGACGGTCGTCGGGTGGGCGACCGGTGTGCGAGAGGCGCACGACAGGGGCCCGCGGTGCCCGCCCGCGCCTCGTAGAGTCGGGTCGTGACCCGGACCGACGACGACCCCCTGCTGCGCGAGACCGCCGGCGGCCTCGTCCGCGGGGTGCGCGAGCGGGGCGTGCTCGCCTGGCGCGGCATCCCGTACGCGGCGGCTCCCACCGGCGCTCGCCGATTCCGGGCCCCGGCCCCGGCCGCTCCCTGGTCGGGCGTCCGCGACGCCGCGGAGTTCGGCCCGGCGGCCCCGCAGGACCGAGGGCAGTTCGTCGGCGTCGACCGCCGCACCCCGCTCGACGAGGACTGCCTCACCGTCAACGTCGTCGCGCCCCGCGGCTCCCGGCCGGGCGACCGCCTCCCGGTGCTCGTCTTCGTCCACGGAGGCGCCTACAGCGTCGGCTCGTCCCGCGAGTACCCGAGACAGGGCGAGACGCTGGTGCGCGACTCTGGGCTCGTCTACGTCAGCATCAACTACCGGCTGGGCGCGCTCGGCTGGCTCGACCTCTCGCACTGGTCGACTCCCGAGCGCCCGGTCGAGTCGAACCTGGGGCTGCGCGACCAGGTCGCGGCGCTCGAGTGGGTCCGCGCCAACGTCGCGGCGTTCGGGGGAGACCCGGAGGCCGTCACGCTCTCGGGCGAGAGCTCGGGCGGCAACGCGGTGACGACGCTGATGACGGTGCCGTCGGCGCGCGGCCTCTTCGCCCGGGCCATCGCGCAGAGCTCGCCGACGAACGCCGTCTACCTGCCCGCCGTGACGCAGCGCTGGGCGGCCGAGTTCCTCGAGCTGCTCAGCCACCAGGTCGGCGACGACGACCTCGAGTCGACGTCGCTCGACGACGCGGCGCAGATGCTGGAGGAGGCGCCGGTCGCCTCGATCGTGCGGGCGGCGGCCGAGCTGCAGCTCCGCACCCCGGACGAGGAGCCGGGCACGATCTGCTTCTGCCCGGTGATCGACGGCGACGTGCTGCCGGAACGGCCCCTCGACGCCTTCAAGGCGGGACGGGCCCACCCGGTGCCCCTGATCATCGGGACGAACGACCGGGAGGGCTCGGTCTTCACGGGACGGCGGGACATCCTCGCGACGACCAAGCCGCGCATCCGCGCGATCTTCGCCGCCACCGCCAAGCCGTCCCGCAAGGCGATCAAGAAGCTCTACCCCGGGCTGCCCGACCGCCCGGCGGCCCTCGACTTCGGCGGGGACTACGCGTTCTGGTTCCCGTCGGTCAAGGTCGCCGAGCGCCACGCGCGCCACCAGCCGGTGCGCTTCTACCGCTTCGACGCCGCGCCGCGCATCCTCCGCGTCGCCGGGGTCGACGCGTTCCACGGGCTCGAGCTCTGGGCGCTCTACGACCGGATGCGCACGCCGTTCGGCTGGGCGATGAGCCTGCTCGGCGGTCGTCGCGCGTTCCTCCGCACGGCCTCCCGCATGCGCGCGCGCTGGGTCGAGTTCGTCCTGACCGGAGCGGTCGCCGACTGGCCGACCTACGAGCCCGAGCGCCGCCGCACGCTCGTCATCGACGACGTCGACCGGGTCGAGGAGGACCCGCGGGGCGACCGGCGTCGTGCCTGGCAGGAGTTCGTGCCGCACGTCTGAGCGGAGCGGGACGGAGCCGCATGCAGCGAGCGCGGCGTGCTCGTGCCGGTCGCCGCGTGCGTCGTCCTCGGACACCTGCCGTCCACCTCCTCGTTGCGTGCCGTGCACCTCCGAGTTGACCGCCGTTCACCGGGGTGCGAGTGTTGCCCGGTGGATCTCACGCTCATCGTCGTCCTGGTCATCGTCCTGGCCCTCTTCTTCGACTTCACCAACGGGTTCCACGACACGGCCAACGCCATGGCGACCCCGATCGCGACGGGGGCGATGAAGCCCAAGGTCGCGGTGACGGTGGCCGCCGTGCTCAACCTCGTCGGCGCCTTCCTCAGCACCGAGGTGGCCAAGACGGTCTCGGGCGGCATCATCCGCGAGGGTGACGGCGGGGTGCAGATCTCGCCCGAGATGATCTTCGCCGGGCTGATCGGCGCCGTCGTCTGGAACATGTTCACCTGGCTGCGCGGCCTGCCGTCGAGCTCGTCGCACGCGCTCTTCGGCGGCCTGATCGGCGCCGCCGTCGTCGGCGCCGGCCTCAGCTCGGTCGACTTCTCGGTCGTGCTCTCGAAGGTCGTGCTGCCCGCGCTGCTGGCTCCGCTCATCGCCGGGCTCGTCGGCTACACGGCCACCCGGCTCGCCTACCGGATCACGCGTCGCCGCGACGACAAGAGCGAGCGGGGCGGCTTCCGCTACGGCCAGATCTTCACGTCGTCGCTGGTCGCGCTCGCGCACGGCACGAACGACGCCCAGAAGACGATGGGCGTCATCACCCTGACCCTGATCGCGTCGGGCGCCCTCGGAGCAGGCTCGGGCCCGCCCCTCTGGGTCGTCGTGGTGTGCGCCCTCGCGATCGCGCTCGGCACCTACACGGGCGGCTGGCGCATCATCCAGACCATGGGAGGCGGCCTCACCGAGGTCAAGCCGACCCAGGGCTTCTCCGCCGAGGCGTCGACCACGGCCACCGTGCTGGCGTCGAGCCACCTCGGCTTCGCGCTGTCGACGACGCAGGTCGCGAGCGGCTCGATCATCGGCGCCGGGCTCGGCCGCCGCGGCGCCAAGATCCAGTGGAGCACCGCCGGCAAGATCGTCGCCGCCTGGTTCATCACGCTGCCGGCGAGCGCTGCGGTCGGCGCCGTCGCGGCGTTCATCGCCTCGGCGGGCATCGTCGGGCTCGTCGTCGACGCCGTCGTCGGGGTCGCGGTCGTCGCGGGGATCTTCCTGCTCTCGCGTCGTCGCCCGCACGACCAGTCGGCCGCGATGGAGGTCGACGTGGCCGCGACGAGCGTCCTGTCCCGCCGCCGCGCCCGCCGTGCCGAGAAGAAGGGCCGCGTCGACACGCCCGCCGGGGGAGTGGAGGCGCCGTTCGTCCGGCTGGACGACCCGCCCGTCGCGACGACGATCGCCGACCGCGGCGACCGAGCTGACCGCACCGACCGCACCGACCGCACCGACGACGGGACGACCCGATGAGCATCGACTGGACCGCCTTCGTCACCGTCGCCCTGGTGTCGCTGTTCTCCGCCGCCGCGTTGGTGACGGTCTACTCGCTGGGCCTCCGCCTCCTCACGGTCGACGACCGCAGTGCCGTGCGCACGGCTGCGGGCTACGCGTGCTTCGTGCTCTGCGGCCTCGGGGTCCTCTACGGCATCTACCTGATCGTCCCGGCGCTGCACCGCTGACGATCGGCGCCGGTCAGCGCGTGCGCACCGGCCCGGTGGGCAGCGCCGCGTCCGCGTACACGGGCTCACGCCGCGGGATCGCGACGGCGAGCAGCACGCTGAGCAGCGCCACCGCTCCGCCGAGCACGAACGTCAGCCGGAAGCCGGCCTCGGTCGGCACCGATCCGCCGGCGAACGGCATCGAGTTCGCCGTGAGCAGCAGCCCGACCACGGCCGACGCGCTCGTCGTGCCGAGCGAGCGCATCAGGGTGTTGAGGCCGTTGGCCGCGGCGGTCTCGGTCGCGGGCACGGCGTGCATGATCAGCGTCGGCATGGCCGCGTACGCGAGCCCGATCCCGAAGCCGATCAGCACCGACACGAGCACGATCTGCCAGACCTGGTCGAACGCGACCGCGGCGACCGCGTAGCTGACGACGATGATCGACCCGCCGACGACGAGGCAGATGCGCGCGCCGAAGCGGGCGGTGGCCCGTGCGGCGACGGGAGCCATCAGCATCATCACGACGCCCGAGGGCGCCAGGCAGAGCGACGCGACCATGATGCTCTGGCCGAGGCCCACGCCGGTCTCGGCCGGCAGCTCGAGCAGTTGGGGCAGCGACACGTTGCTGCCGAAGAGCGCGAAGCCGAGCGCGACCGACGCGAGGTTCGTCAGCAGCACGGCAGGGCGGACGGCGACCCGCAGGTCCACCAGCGGGCTGCTGACCCGCAGCTGGTAGAAGCCCCACAGCACGAGCACGGCCAGGCCGGTCAGGCCGGAGGCGAGTGTCGAGCCGCTGAGCCAGCCCCAGTCGTTGCCCTTCGAGACCGCGAGCAGCACGCCCGTGAGCCCGATGGCGAGGCCGATCGCCCCGGGCAGGTCGAAGCGACCCTCGGTCCGGAGGGTGCTGGCGGGCACGAGCCAGGCCACGAGGGCGAAGACGACGACGCCGAGCAGGGCGGCGGTCCAGAAGAGCACGTGCCAGTCGAAGGTGACCGAGATCCAGGCGCTGAGCGGCAGGCCGACCGCGCCGCCGAAGCCGAGGGTGGCGCTGACGAGGGCGACGGCTCCGCCGAGGCGCTCGGCGGGCAGCGTGTCGCGGAGGATGCTGATCGCGAGCGGGATGATGCCGAGCGCGGTGCCCTGCAGCGCGCGTCCGACGATCAGGGGCACGAGCTCCGACGTGGAGGCGGCGACGATCGACCCGACGATCATCACGACGACGAGGGCGAGCACGATCCGGCGCTTGCCCATCAGGTCGCCGAGGCGCCCGGCGATCGGGGTGACGACGGCACCGGCGAGCAGGGTCGCGGTGATGATCCAGGTCGTGTCGGCGGGGTCGGCGTCGAGCAGCTCGGGGAACGACGGCACGATGGGGATCACGAGCATCTGCATCAGCGCCGCGACGAGGCCCGAGAAGGCCAGCACGGCGGTGACGACGCGCGGGTCGGGCGTCCGGGTCAGGCGCCGCCGCTCGGCCGGGGTGAGCGACGAGGCGCCTCCGGGAGCAGGGTCGCCCTCGGGGGCGTCGGGGCGGGCGTCGTCATGCGTCGTGGTGGTCATGCGTCTTCTCGGCTGGCGGCCCGGGGGCGGCGGTCGGGTGGGGCGGCACGCGGCGCTGCGGTCCTGCGCGGCGAGGGTGCGTCGCTGCGGTGGTGCCCTGTCGCCGCCGTGCTCGACGAGCGGGCGGCGGCGCATCGGTGCAGAGGCTGCAACTCCGGCGGCGTCGAGAAGCTTCCCACGGTTCGCGACGCTGGTCGACACCTGTCGACGATGTGGGCTCGGCCCGGCCCGCGCCTCCTCGGCTCGGTAGGCTCGGCAGCGGCCGACCGTCACGGCTCACGAGGTCGTGGCGGCGAACGACGACGACGACGGAGGCACGACACCGTGACGACCGACAGCACCCGCACCGACGACCAGCACGGTGCCGGCACCGACGACCTCGACGGGCGTCCCGGCGAGCGACCCGCCGACCAGACCGGCGAGCTGCCGGCCGCACGCGGGCGACGTGCGGCCGGCCCGAGCACGCGCACCGAGACCGACTCCCTCGGCAGCCGCGAGGTCCCCGCCGACGCCTACTGGGGCATCCACACGGCGCGGGCGCTCGAGAACTTCCCGATCAGCCAGCGGCCGATCTCGGTCTACCCCGACCTCGTCATCGCGCTCGCGCTCGTCAAGCAGGCCGCCGCCCGCGCGAACGTCGAGATCGGCGTGCTCGAGAGGCACAAGGCCGACGCCATCGAGCAGGCCTGCGTCGAGATCCGCGGGGGAGCGCTGCACGACGAGTTCGCCGTCGGGGTGATCCAGGGAGGCGCGGGCACGAGCACGAACATGAACAGCAACGAGGTCATCGCGAACCGGGCCCTCGAGCTGATGGGCCACCCCAAGGGCGACTACGCGCACCTGCACCCGATCGACGACGTCAACCGCAGCCAGAGCACGAACGACACGTACCCGACCTCGGTGAAGATCGCGATGGTCCTGACGCTCCGCCGCCTCCTCGACGAGCTCGACCTGCTCGCCACGGCCTTCGCGACCAAGGGGGCCGAGTTCCACGACGTGCTCAAGGTCGGCCGCACCCAGCTGCAGGACGCCGTGCCGATGACGCTGGGCCAGGAGTTCGTCGGCTTCGCCCACACCCTGGGCGAGGACGTGCAGCGCCTCCGCGACGTCATCCCGCTGCTCGGCGAGATCAACCTCGGCGCCACGGCCATCGGCACGGGCATCACGGCCGACCCGCAGTACGCGGACGCCGTGCGCCGCCACCTCAGCGAGCTGTCGGGCATGGAGCTCGTCACGGCCCCCGACCTGATCGAGGCGACGAGCGACACCGGCGTCTTCATGACACTCAGCGGCGCGCTCAAGCGCAGCGCCATCAAGCTCTCGAAGATCTGCAACGACCTGCGCCTGCTGTCGTCGGGCCCGCAGGCCGGCATCGGCGAGATCACGCTGCCGCCGCGCCAGGCCGGCTCGTCGATCATGCCGGGCAAGGTCAACCCGGTGATCCCCGAGGTCGTCAACCAGGTCGCGTTCTCGGTCGCCGGTGCCGACGTGACCGTGACGATGGCGGCGGAGGCGGGCCAGCTGCAGCTGAACGCGTTCGAGCCCGTCATCACGCACTCGGTGATGCAGAGCCTCCAGTGGATGACGTACGCCTGCCGCACGCTGCGGGTCAACTGCGTCGACGGCATCGAGGCGAACCGCGCCCGGCTCACGCAGCAGGTCGAGACGAACGTCGGCAGCGTCACGGCGCTGACGCCGTACATCGGCTACTCGGCCGCCGCCGCCATCGCGCACACCGCCCTGACGACGAACGCGCCCATCGCGCGCCTCGTCGTCGCGGCCGGCCTGATGAGCGAGGAGCAGGTGCAGAAGGTGCTGTCGCCCGCGCGCCTGTCCGGCCTCGAGGCCGTCACGAGCGCCATCCCGATCATCGACGTCGACGATCCGGCGGCGGCCGTGGCCCGCGCCGCGAACGCGACCGGGGTGCGCAACCCGGGCGACGAGACCGCGGGCTGACGAGCGGTCCGCAGGAGGCGCGGTGCCGGTCCGGCCTGCACCGCGCCTCCCCGGCACCGGACGGGGAACCCCTGGGCGCTGTCCGGCGGGCACGATACGGTCTCGGGATGACCGAGCGTTCACGAGACGGCCGCCTGATCGTGCGGATGTTCCCCGACCACGCCGGCACGGTGCTCTGGTCCGGCGGGGCAGTCGATCTGGACGATGCCCGTCTGTCGCCGCGACTCCGGGACGATCTCCGAGCATGGGACGCGTTCCACCGGTCGCGCCTCGATCCGGACGTCCCGTCGCACGCGCCGGAGGACGAGCACGAGTTCGCCGTCACCGGCGGCGCCCTGGCCGGGCGGGTCGCCGACGAGCTCGGGCGCGGCGTCGAGGTGCACCTGATGGTCGAGGGGCGCCGCGTCTTCGGGTCAAAGGAGCCGCCGACCAACCCCAGGGCGGCGAAGGCCCTGCACGTGCGGGCAGAGCGGCAGGCCGAGGAGGCTCGAGGCTTGACGGAGAGACTGGGTGGTGAGCGCTGGTACGCCTACAGCCCTGCCTCGGGCAACCGCTCCACCCCGGACGGCCCCCGTGCGGGCGGGACGTCCGACAGCGTCCGTCCTGAGCGATCGTGACGTGGTCGGCCGAGCACGGCGGATGCTGATGGCGCGGCGGACCGCCTCGACGAGCGCGGGGGCCGGAGGTCACCCCTCGGCAGGCGGCAGCCGGAGCGCCGCGGTGCGGTCGATCCCGTCCTTCCGGGGGGAGGCGAAGAGCCGCAGGTCGGAGTGGTCACCACGGCAGATGGCAGCGGCCATCCGGTGGGCGCGTGCGGCGTTCCGCACCGGGGACCAGGGGTCGGCGTCCGGCTGCACTGCGGTGATGTCGGACGCCAGCCGATCGTGGTGCGAGGCCGCGTCCTCGAGGTCGCCGTCGCAGTCACGGGTGATGATCGCCGCCAGTCTCAGCTGGGCCTCGAGCGTCTCGACCCCCACGTCGGTCGGCTCGTTCGTCCGGAGGATCCGGACGAGCTCGCTCAGCGCGGTGGTCCGAGCCCAGGCTGTGTGGCGAGAGGACTCGTCGAACGGGTACCTCGTCATGAGGTGCTCGATGCGTCGTCCGAGGTGATCCGTCATGCGGTCATCCTCTCAGCGCACGACGGTCACGACCTCCTCGTGCCGACGTCGGCGATCGCGGTCAGGGGGCCGACGGGCCCCCGTGTTCCTGGGCCTCCGTCAGCGGCGTGCGAGGATCGGCCCATGACCGACGTGCTCCTCGATCGCATCACCAGCCTGATCGGGCGCTACCCCGTCGACGAGTCGTCGGTGCTCACGGCGTGGGCTCGCATCCGCGCTCTCAGTCTGCTGGTCGGTGATGTCTACGCAGAGAGCCGCGACGATGAGGCGATCGAGGTGCTGCAGTCGCAGCTCGGCCTCGCTGCGAGCCTCACCTTGTCGTCCGGCGGGAGCCTCGAGGTCGCCGCAGGACATCACGACCGCTTGGCAGCGGACCTCGCGGCGGTCCGCACGGAGAAGGGCCGTCGGTCACCGCTCGTGAGCGCTGCGCGCGCCCACAGGATGGCCGCCGCCGTCTGTCGAGGCGACCATGCTGACCTGCGGCTCTTCGCGTCAGGTCGACCTGACGGACGCGACTACACCGATGCGCTCCGTCTGCCGACCTGAGGAGCAGCCGCTCCGTCTGCCGACCTGACGAGCAGCCGCTCCGTCAGGTGCCTGCGTCCGCTCCCCGCCGGGGATCAGGGGCCGGTCGGTCGGGCTGCCGACAGAGCGCCTGCGCGCCGTGCTCATCCGCCAGCACCCCGAAGACCAGGGTGTCCGTCCACTCGCCCTTGCTCCAGAAGTCCTGCCGGTGGTGCGCCTCCTGCCGCATGCCCACACGGGCGGCGAGGCGCTCGGACGCCGTGTTGCGGGCGTCCAGCTGCGCCGTGACGCGGTGGACGTCGTCCTGTCCGAACGCGATCCGCAGACCGGCTGCGACCGCCTCGGTCGCGTAGCCGCCGCCTCCGTGCGCAGGGTCGAGGGTCCAGCCGATCTCGACGGTGCGCCGCTCCTGCTCCGTGCGCCACAGCGACACCGTGCCGATGAGGAGGCCCTCCCGCTCGACCACGAGGGCGAGCGCCCCGACGGGCTCGGCCAGGTCGGTCCGGGGCAGGCGTCGCCCGAGCTGTGCCTCGCCGTCCTCGACGGTCCAGGGCTCCTGCAGGAGGTACCTCGCGACGTCCGGCCGGGAGTGGATCGCGACGAGCCGGTCCAGATCGCTCGAGCGATGGAGGCGCAGCGTCAGTCGAGGCGTCGTCGCCACCGTGTCCGAGTCCATGGCCTCGATCCTCCTGCATCCGTCGCCGGGACACCTCGGAGTGGACGATGCACCCCGCAACGACGGGGTGCATCGTCCACTGCGGGGTGCGGCGCCGGCCGGGCTCAGGGCGTGGGGGGCTCGGGGGCGCGGGCTGCGTCGACCTCGGGGGCGCGGGCGGCCTCCGGCTCGGGCGAGCGGGCCGCGTCGACCTCGGGCGTCCGCTCCGGCTCGCGGCTGCCGTCGCCGTCCAGGTCGAGCTCGAGCGCGGCCGCGTGGGCGTGGTCGCGGTCGGTGATGTGCAGCCGCTCGCCCCGCACGTGCAGGTGGCGCAGCTCGTCGGCGTCGAGCACGCCGCCGTTCTCGCGCAGGGCCCGCTCGCGGAGCGCCCGGCCGACCCGGACGTCCCACGCTCCGTTGCGGGCGAGGATGTGGTTGCGGGCCGTGTCGCGCATCGGCAGGGGGATGACCTCCTCTGCCTTCACCCCGCGGCGCAGCTGGCGCATCCGCAGCACCTCGCTGTCGAGCTCGCCGCCGATGACGAGCACGAAGTTGCTGATGTACGAGTAGAGCAGCACGACCACGACGCCGCCGAGCCAACCGTAGAAGCGGTCGTAGTTCGAGACGGTCGACACGTAGAGGGCGAAGCCGAGGGTGCAGACCGCCCAGATGACGAGCGCGAACATGGCGCCGTACGACACCCAGCGCAGCCGGGGCGGCCGCACGTTCGGCGTGAAGTAGTAGAGCATCGCGACGGCGAACACGGCGAGGGCGGCGATGACGGGCCACTTGAGCACGTTGTAGAGGGTGAACCACGGCTCGCGGAAGCCCGCGGCCTCGCCGATGCCGACGAAGAGCGTCGGGGTGACCAGCAGCAGGGCCGCGATCACGGCGAACGACACCATCAGCACGAAGGTGACGATCATCATGTGCCCGCGGAACTTCCAGATGCGCCGCCCCTCCTCGACCTCGTAGGCGGTGTTCATCGCCCGGCCGAAGGCGGTCGTGTACGACGACAGCGACCACAGCGTCAGCCACAGGCCGATGCCGAACGCGACGCCCGGGTTCGAGAGGCTGAGCATCTGCTCGAGCGGTCGCCGCAGGGTGTCGATCGCGTCGGCGCTCAGCACGAAGCGGGCGACCTCGAGGATGTCGTTCACGGCCGCCTCGCCGTCCTGGAAGAGCGCGACGCCCGACACGAGGGCCAGCGCGGTCGGCAGGATCGCCAGGGTCGAGAAGAACGTCAGGGAGGCGGCGGCGTCGATCGTGCGGTGCCTCAGGAAGTCGTGCCACACCCGCATGACGACGTACCGGGTCGGCGACGGGTTCTCCGGGAGGGACCGCGTCGCAGACATCCCCCGAGGGTACAGCGGGGGAGGGGCCGGAGCGCGTGCCGTGCGCGCCGCGGCCAGCGCCCGGCCAGTGCCCGGCCGTCGTCGCGGCCGGCGCCTCCTCGGCACCCGGCCACCGCCTCCTGCGGGCCCGTAGGGTCGGGGGCATGACGTGGGACGACTCCGGACAGCAGCACCAGATCGCCGGCCAGCCCGCGCGGGCGCCCGAGCCCGTCTGGTGGCCGGCGCAGCCGGTCTTCGCGCAGCCCGCGCCCCGGCGTCGACCGGTCGCGAGCGGTGTCGCCCTCGCGGTCGGCTTCACGGTGATCGGGGTCTTCGTCCTCGCCCTGGTCGTCTACTTCCTCATCTTCCTGTCGCCGGGCGTGATCCTCGCCGCGAGCCTGCTCGCGTTCGTGCCGCTCGCCATCGTCATGGTCGGCATCTGGCTCGTCGACCGCTGGGAGCCGGAACCCCGCGTCGCCCTGCTGTTCGCGTTCCTCTGGGGCGCGGCCGTCTCGGTCGGCACCGCCCTGATCGTCGACCTCGTCGTCGGCTCGGTCCAGGGCCTCGTCGGCATCGGGGCGCGAGGAGGCGCAGAGGTCTTCGGCGCCGTCGTCCAGGCCCCGATCGTCGAGGAGGTCGCCAAGGGGTTCGGCGTGCTGCTGGTGCTGTGGATCTTCCGGCGGCACTTCGACGGCCCCGTCGACGGCGTGGTCTACGCCGCGACCGTGGCCGCGGGGTTCGCCTTCGTCGAGAACATCCAGTACTTCGCGCTGCAGGTCGTCGACGACCTGACGCTCGGCAGCGACGGCCTGGTGTTCGTCTTCGTCGTCCGGGCGCTGATGTCGCCCTTCGCCCACGTCATGTACACGGCGTGCACCGGCATCGCGCTCGGCTGGGCGGCCCGTCGAACCGGCCGGCTCGGCGCGATCGGCTGGTTCGCCCTCGGCGTCGTGCCCGCCGCCGCCCTGCACGCCCTCTGGAACGGCGCGCTCGTCGTCGTCGGCGACGGCTTCTTCGTCTACTACCTGCTCGTGCAGGTGCCGATCTTCGTCGCGATGGTGCTGCTGGTCGTCTTCCTGCGCCGCAACGAGCGCCGCGTCACGCACGCACGGCTCGCCGAGTACGCCGCGGTGGGCTGGTTCAGCGCCGACGAGGTCGCGATGCTGTCGACGGGCGCCGGCCGCCGTCGAGCACGCCGCTGGGCGGCCGCCAACGGGACGGGGCCCGCCATGCGGCGCTTCGTCTCGGACGCCACGCGCCTCGCCTTCACCCGGCAGCGGCTGGTCAAGGGCAAGAGAGGGCACGACGAGGGCGCCCGCCGCGACGAGGCCGACCTGCTGGCGGCGCTCGCCGCGAGCCGGTCGGCGCTGCAGGCGCCGCCCGCGGCGTTCGTCGGGTGGCCGCAGCAGCCGGCGCTGGCCTGGCCGCATCAGCCGCAGCCGCCGCAGCAGCACGAGCAGGTCTGGCAGCCGCAGCAGCCTGCGCCGCTGCAGGTGCCGCAGCAGCCCGCACAGCAGCAGCAGTACTGGCAGGACGGCCCGCCCACGCACGATCCGTGGGGTCGCCCCCTCCCGCCTCCCGGCTGGTGAGGCCGGCGGCCGTCGCCGCCTCCGTCGCTACGGCGTCGGGTGGAGCGCGTCGTACGTCCTGAACGACGGCGTGAGCCGTGCCACGACGGCGATGAGCACGACGATCAGCGCCCCGCCGAGCAACGGCGGCCACGCCACGCCGGCCGCGGCGACCAGCCCGACGAACAGGTCGCCGACCCGCGGCCCGCCGGTGACGACCACGATGAACACGCCCTGGAGACGCCCTCGCATGTGGTCGGGAGCCGCGGTCTGCAGGATGGTCGAGCGGAAGATCGAGCTGACGTTGTCGGCGGCCCCGGCCCCCGCGAGGGCGAGCGCGGCAGCCCCGAGCGCGACCAGGTCGGCCTGCCCCAGCCCCTCCGTCAGCCCGCCGTCGCCGCGCGGCGCGGTGACCGCCAGCACGAGCCCGAACGCGGCGATGCAGGTCCCGTAGACGGTGATCGCGCGGTCGACCGCGCGGCCCTGGAGGCGCACGTGTCCGAGCCGCCCCGAGAAGACGCTGCTCAGGAGGGCGCCCACCGCGTAGGAGGCGGTGAGGACGCCGACCGTCACCGCGCCTCCTCCGATCACGACGGCCCCGACGACGGGGTAGAGCACCCGCGGCTGCCCGAAGGTCATCGCGATGATGTCGACGACGAAGGTCGTGCGCACCGTCGGCGCCCGCCGCAGGAACCGCATCCCCTCGACCAGCGACGCCAGCCCCGGGCGCTGGGCGTTCCCCTCGGGGCGGATCGGCGGCAGCGTCACGATCCCGAGGAACGCGAACGAGAAGAGCACCACGTCGACCGTGTAGGTGGGCGCGAAGCCGATGCCCGCGACGAGCACCCCCGCGAGCGCCGGCCCGACCGTGAGCATCAGCCCCGTGCCGATGCCGCCGAGCGCGGCCGCGGCGGGCAGCAGCGAGGCCGGCAGGAGGCGCGGCACGATCGAGGCGCGCGACGTCGCGATCATCGTCCCGGCCACCGCGTTGACGCAGGTCAGCACGTACAGCAGCCCCACCTCGTGCAGGCCGAGCCAGGCGTGCAGGGCGATGGCGGCGGTCGACAGCCAGGCGAAGACGGCGGCGACGAGGGCGACCTTGCGCCGGTCGAACGCGTCGGCGAGCATGCCGCCCCAGAGCCCCGCGACGATCATCGGCACGAGCGAGACGACGCCGACCAGCGCGACGGCGAAGGTCGAGCGGGTGATGTCGTAGACCTCGAGCCCGACGGCGACGAGGGTGAGCTGCGTCCCGATGCCGCTCACGGTGTTGCCGACGAAGAGGCGCGCGAAGGCCGGGCTCTGCCGCAGCGGCGTGACGTCGACGAGCACGGGGCGGCGGGACGGAGCAGGGGCGGGAGTCGGAGTGGTCAAGGCTCCATCATGCGCGATGCGCACGGTTCGGGGTCGACGTCCCGCCTCCTCCCGACGACACGAGGAGGCGGTGGTTGGATGGAGCCATGACTCACGACCCCAGCACCAAGCCCGAGATCGACGCCCCCACCGCTCCTGCTCCCGCCGAGCTCGAGATCACCGACATCACGGTCGGCGACGGCGACGAGGCCCAGTCCGGCTCGACCGTCAACGTCCACTACCTCGGTGTCGAGTTCGACAGCGGCGAGGAGTTCGACGCGTCGTGGAGCCGCGGCGAGCCCATCAACTTCCCCCTCGCGGCCCTCGTCCGCGGCTGGCAGGAGGGCATCCCCGGCATGAAGGTCGGCGGCCGCCGCCAGCTCGTCGTCCCGCCGCACCTCGCCTACGGTCCCGTCGGCGGCGGGCACCCGCTCTCCGGCAAGACCCTGATCTTCGTCATCGACCTCCTCGGCGTCAGCTGATGACGGCCCCCTCGATCGGCCTCGCCGACGGCCGGACCATCCCGGCCCTCGGCCTCGGCACGTACGGGATGGACGGCGACGAGGGCGCGGGCCAGGTCGCCACGGCGATCGAGTCCGGCTACCGCCTCCTCGACACGGCCCTCAACTACGGCAACGAGGCGGCGGTCGGCGAGGCCGTCCGCCGTGTCGACGTGCCGCGCGACGAGCTCGTCGTCACGTCGAAGCTGCCGGGCCGGCACCACGGCTACGAGGAGACGCTGGCGAGCTTCGAGGAGACCCGCGCCAACCTGGGCCTCGACTTCGTCGACCTCTACCTGATCCACTGGCCGCTGCCCCGGGTCGACAAGTACGTCGACTCGTTCCGCGCGTTCGTGAAGCTGCAGGAGGACGGCCTCGTCGGCAGCGTCGGCGTCTCGAACTTCACCGAGGAGCACCTGCAGCGCGTCGCCGACGAGACCGGCGTCGTGCCCGTGGTGAACCAGATCGAGCTGCACCCGTACTTCCCCCAGGCGGGGATGCGCGCGGTGCACGAGCGCATGGGCATCGTCACGGAGAGCTGGAGCCCGCTCGCCAAGCAGAGCGAGCTGCTGCAGGAGGCGGTGGTCACCGAGATCGCGCGTGCCCACGGCAAGACGCCCACCCAGGTCGTCCTGCGCTGGCACGTCCAGCTCGGCGCCGTGCCCGTGCCCAAGTCGGCCGACCCCGGTCGCCAGCGCGAGAACCTCGACGTCTTCGACTTCGAGCTGTCCGACGACGAGGTGGCGCGCATCAGCGGCCTCGAGCGCGGCCGGCTCTGGGACGGCGACCCCGAGACGCACGAGGAGTTCTAGCTCCGCCTGCGGTCTCGACCCGCTCGGCTCGACACGCCCGCGTCCTCCCCGGAGGGCGCGGGCGTCGTCGCGGGTGGGGGCGGAGGCGCGCCCGGGCACAGGTAGACTGGCGTGCCGTCTTTTCCCGAGGGGTGGAGCAAACCTGGTGTCATCTGAGCTCGAGCGCGAACGCGCCTACGTGGCCACGCTGTACGCGCGTCTGGACGAGTTGAAGGCCGACGCCCGCGTGCGGCTGGAGAGCACCCGGCGAGAAGCCGTGGGCGGCAACCACCAGAGCCGCAGCGAGCGGGACGCGTTCGCGAAGCTCTACGAGGACACGATCACCCAGCTCGGCGCCGTCGACGAGCGGCTGGCCTTCGGCCGCCTCGAGCTCGAGCGGCCGGACGAGACCGGCAGCGCCCTCCGCTACATCGGCCGGGTCGGCCTGCGCGACCGGCAGCACCACCCGATCCTGCTCGACTGGCGGGTGCCCGGCGCGAGCGCCTTCTACCAGGCGACCGCGGCGACGCCCATGGGCGTCCGAGCCCGCCGCCACCTCACGCTCGCCGGGCGCGCCGTCACCCGCCTCGAGGACGAGGTCTTCGACCCCGACCTGCTCGACCGCGACGACGTGCAGCTGCAGGGCGAGGGCGCGCTGATGGCGGCCCTCACCGCCCAGCGGACCGGCCGGATGACCGACATCGTCGCCACGATCCAGGCCGAGCAGGACAGGATCATCCGCTCCGAGCTCGACGGCGTCCTCGTCGTCCAGGGCGGGCCCGGCACGGGCAAGACCGCCGTCGCCCTGCACCGCGCGGCCTACCTGCTCTACTCGCACCGCGACCGCCTGCGCGGCTCGGGCGTGCTCATCGTCGGTCCGTCGCGGTCGTTCCTGCGGTACATCGAGCAGGTGCTCCCGTCGCTCGGCGAGAGCGGCGTCGTGCTGTCGAGCCTCGGCGGGCTCTACCCCGACCTCGAGACCCAGGTCGACGACGCGCCCGACGTCGCGGCGCTCAAGGGCTCGGCCGAGATGGCCGAGCTGATCAAGCGAGCCGTGCGCTCGCGTCAGGTCCGGCCGACGCAGGCGACGACGATCGACATCAACGGCGAGCGGCTCGTCGTGCAGCCCGAGCTGATCGGCGACGCCATGCGGCGTGCGCAAGAGAGGGGCAAGCAGCACAACCTCGGCCGGGTCACCTTCAACAAGGCGGCGCTCTCGGCGCTGACCCGCCTGCTCGTGTCGCAGATGCGCGAGCACGGCACGACGGTCGACGAGTCGGACGAGGCGGTGCTCCGCGAGGACATCCGCCAGTCGCACGACGTGCGGGTGCTGCTCAACACCGCGTGGATGCCGCTGACGGCCGAGAAGCTCGTCGAGGACCTGTTCGCGCGCCCGAACTGGCTCGCGACCATCACCCAGCGTTGGACGCCGGCGCAGCGGGCCCTGCTCCAGCGTCCCCGCGGCTCGCAGTTCACGATCTCCGACGTGCCGCTGCTCGACGAGGCGGCCGAGCTGCTCGGCGAGTTCCAGGCCGGGGTCGACCCCGACAAGCTGGCGCGCAAGCAGCAGCGCAAGCGCGACATCGAGAACGCCGAGCGCGCCATCGAGAACATGGGCGTCGAGGGCATGGTGTCGGCCGAGCAGATCGCCGGCGGCTTCGCCGAGCGCGCCGCGTCGATGACCACGTCCGAGCGCGCTGCGGGCGACCGCACCTGGGCCTTCGGGCACGTCGTGGTCGACGAGGCGCAGGAACTGTCGCCCATGCAGTGGCGGCTGCTGTCCCGCCGCTGCCCGCTGCGCTCGTTCACCGTCGTCGGCGACATCGCCCAGGCGTCCAGCCCGGCCGCCGCCTCCTCGTGGGACAGGGCGCTCCAGGCCCTGCTCGGCCGTCGTCGCGGCTCGAGCGTCGCCGGCACATCGGCGCCCTGGCGCCTCGAAGAACTCACGGTCAACTACCGCACGCCGAGCCAGATCGTCGAGCACGCCGAACGCCTGGCCGTCGAGAACGGGCTGACCATCACGGCGAGCCGGTCGGTGCGGTCGAGCGAGTGGCCGGTCCGCGAGATCGCGGTGCCTGCCCTCGCCGCCGCGGGCGACAGCCGAGGAGGCGCGGCGCACGACGCCCTCGTCGCCGCGGCCGTCGAGGCGGTCGCCGCCGACCGCGGCATCGACTCCGAGGGGACGCTCGCAGTCATCGCGCCGCAGCACCTCGTGGCGGACCTCGTCTCGGGACTCGACCCGCTGTTCCCCGGGCAGGTGGCGCCGGGCACGGCGTCGCTGACCCGGCCGATCTCGGTGCTCAGCCCCGCCACCTCGAAGGGCCTCGAGTTCGACAGCGTCGTGCTCGTCGACCCCGAGGGCATCCGCACGGGCGCCGCCCGCGGCGCGGCGAGCCTCTACGTCGCGATGACCCGGCCGACGCAGCGCCTCACGGTCGTCGGCTAGCGCCGGCGGCCCGGGCAGCCGCCTCGACCCGGTCGTGGTGGGCGCGCCAGCCCTCGTCGTCCCGGTCCGGGACGTTCGGGTCGGCCGGTCCGTTGCCGAGCTTGCCGTCGACGAGCTCGCGGACGAGGTCGGCGTGGCCGGCGTGACGCGCCGTCTCGACGCACAGGTGCACGAGGATCGAGTGCAGCGTGACGTCCCGTCTGTCGGCAGGCCACCACGGCACCACGCCGGGGGAGTCCAGGTCGAGCGCCGCGACGGTCGCGTCGGCGTGGTCGGCCGAGTGCCGAGCGAACGCGACGATCGCCTCCCGCGTCTCGTCCTCGGTCGCCCAGAGGTCCGCCTCCGGCTCGCTCGTGTCCGTCAGCCACGGCATCTCCTGCGGCGACGGCCGGTCGAAGACCTCGCCGAGGTAGCCGAGCTGCACGCTCGCGACGTGCTTGACGAGGCCGAGCAGGTTCGTGCCGCTCGCCACGAGCGGACGCCGGGCGTCGTACTCGTCGAGCCCGTCGAGCTTCGCCAGCAGGTCGGCGCGCTGCTTCGTGAGGTAGCGCTGCAGGGTCTCTTTCTCGTCCATGCCCCCAGGGTGCCGCCTCCCTGCCCCTCGCCGCCAGCTCTGCCGCGGACGCTCAGCGGTAGTCGGGCGGCCAGGCGAACGCAGGAGGCGCGGTCACGGTCTCGCCCCGGGGCGCGAGCACGAGCGCGACGTCCTCGAAGTCGCTCAGCCGGATGCCGGCCGGGTCGCCCGTCCAGCGGCTCCCGTCCACGAACGTCGTCAGCTCGAGGCCGTCGTCGGGTCCGAGCGAGCCGATGCTCACGGCGTCGAGGTGCACGTCCCACTCGGTGAAGAGCTGGCCCAGCACGAACGACTCCCGTCGGGGCGACTCGACGTGCACGATGCCGGACGTGTCGTGGGTGTGCAGGGGAGCGGCGAGCTTCGTCTCGGCGTCGTGCCCGATGTCGCCGGGGATCGTCACGGCCTCGCCGTCGACCATGATCGAGAGGTGCGTGTGCACGTGCATCGCGAGGTCCTCGCCCCAGACGTTCTGCATGCCCGCGAGCTCGGCACGGTCGAGCCGGTCGCCCACGGCGGGCACGGGCCAGGGCGGGGCGCTCTCGGCGCCGACGACCCGGGACGGCTGCGCCGATCCGACCAGCCCGATCCCGACCGCGCCGCCCACGACGACGAGCGCGGCCACGGACGCGAAGACGGTGTCTCGAGAGGGCACGCGGTCAGCCTTCGTTGCCCGGCGCGGTGGAGTCGTGCGGGGCCCCGCGCTCGCCCGCGCGCTCGGCGTCGCTCACTTCGCGCACCCGGTCGACGAGCTCCCGCCAGGGTCCGGTCACCTGTTGCTCCGGCAGCTTGGCCTTCTTCGCCGGCGACGTCTCCGCCGAGATGACCCACACGAAGCGGTCCGGCTGCACGGGCTGGGTCGGGGCGGGCGCCTCCTGCCAGGGCACGAGGTCGAGCAGCACGAGCCAGGACTCGGTGTCGGGCTCGGCGTCCACGTCGACCTGCCAGGTGCGGGTGAGCCCGGCGAAGCCGCCGGACCTCTGGACGGTCACCATCATGGCCGCGATGCTACTCCGCGGCAGCGAGCTGCCGGGGGAGGGAGGCCCGGTGCTCAGGCCGCCGGGTCGACGCCCACGCCCTGCCAGCCTGCGGCCGTGGCCCGCGCCTCCTCCGAGTCGGCACCGTACCGGGCTGTCGCCGCCGAGACGGTGGCAGCGGCGAACTCGGCGAAGGAGGCGGTCGGCGACACCTGCCCGCCGACGAGCGTGTCGTACCAGACCTGCCCCGCGCGCTCCCACGCGCGGCCGCCCAGCGCGTCGGCGACGAGGAAGAACGCGCGGTTGGGGATGCCCGAGTTGAGGTGCACGCCCCCGTTGTCGTCGGTCGTCTCGACGTAGTCGTCCATGTGGGCCGGCTGGGGGTCCTTGCCGAGGACGTCGTCGTCGTACGCCGTGCCCGGCGCCGACATCGAGCGGAGCGCGCGGCCCTCGACGGCCTCGGTGAAGAGCCCCTCGCCGATCAGCCACGTCGCCTGCCCGGCCGTCTGGTCGAAAAGGTGCTGCTCGACGAGCGCGCCGAAGACGTCGCTGACCGACTCGTTCAGGGCGCCCGACTGCCCCTGGTACTCCAGGTTCGCCGTGTACTGCGTGACGCCGTGGGCCAGCTCGTGGCCGATCACGCTGACCGAGGCGGTGAACCGGCCGAAGACCTCGCCGTCGCCGTCGCCGAAGACCATCCGCTCGCCGTTCCAGAACGCGTTGTCGTAGTCCTGGCCGTAGTGCACGGTCGCGTCGAGGGGCAGGCCGGCGCCGTCGATGCTCGAGCGCCCGTAGACCTCGCGGAACAGCGCGTGCGTCGCGCCGAGGGCGTCGTACGCCTCGGTCACCGCGACGTCGTCGCCCTCGGGCTCGCCCTCGCCCCGGACCCGCACCCCGGGCAGCTGCTCGGTGCCCTGGGCGTCCGAGATGGTGCGCTCGACCTCGGGGCCCCGGGCGACGGCGCCCTGCCGCACGGGCGGCGCCTCGCTGCGGGCGGCGCGCACCTCGTCGATCTGCCGCAGCCCGTGCCGGGCGGCCTCGGGAGCTCGTGTGAAGCGCTCGGTGTCGGCCGCGGCGAGGTGGGCGAGCAGGTACGGGGGCACGATGTAGCGGGTCATGGACAGACTCTGTCACCGGCCCCCGACATCGGGGCCGTCCGTTCACACGATCGTCACGAGCGGCCGGTCGGCCGAGCGACCCCGCGAGCGGGCGGTCCGCCCGCGAGGGGGCGGTCCGCCGGCGAGGGGGCGCGGGCCCCGGAGGTGCGGGGCGACCTCCGAGAGCCGGTAGCGTCGACCGGATGACCGCCTCCGACGCCTCCGCCCTCGTCGACCGCATGATCGCCGTCGTCCCCGACTTCCCCGTCCCCGGGATCCTGTTCCGCGACGTGACGCCGCTCTTCTCCGACGCCGACGCCTTCGCGACCGTGACCGCCGCCCTCTCCGAGCCGTTCGACGGGGCCTTCACGGCCGTCGCCGGCATCGAGGCCCGGGGCTTCGCGCTCGCCGGCGGCATCGCGATCGAGCAGGGCGTCGGCGTCCTCACCGTGCGCAAGGCCGGCAAGCTGCCCGGCGAGGTCCTGAGCGAGAGCTACGCGCTCGAGTACGGCGAGGCGACGCTCGAGCTGCGGCCGAGCCAGCTGCCCGCGGGCACCCGGGTGCTCGTCGTCGACGACGTGCTCGCCACCGGCGGAACGGCCGACGCGACGGTCACCCTGCTCGAGCGCGCGGGCTACGAGGTCGTCGGCATCGCCGTGCTCCTCGAGCTCGAGGGGCTGCCCGGCCGCGAACGCCTCGCGTCGCGCATCCCCGTGCACGCCCTCGGCAGCGCCCCCGCCTAGGGCGCGAGCCGGACCTAGGGCGCGAGCCACCCCGGGAACAGCAGCAGCGACGCCCCGACGAGGCACGCCGCCGCGACCCCGACGAACACGCCGACCCAGAGGACGCCGGGCACGTGGGTCAGCCCGGCGAGCTGGTCGGCGTCCGACTCCGTGCGGGCGCCGTGGCGCGCCGCTCGCCGACGACTCGACTGCAGCTCGACGGAGGCGCGGAGGGCGCCCAGGCCCAGCACGCTCACCAGCACCAGCCCGAACACCTGCTGCCACTCGACCGGCGCGAGCCACGTGACGCCCGCGACGACGGCCGCGCCGACGAGCACGACCTACAGGCCGAACCAGTTGCGGATCTGCACGAGCATCAGCGCGAGCAGCAGCAGCAGCGCCCAGAGCAGCCCGGCGGCGAAGCCCGCGCCGAGCAGCCAGGAGGCGCCGAGCGACGCGAGCGCGGGGGCGGTGTAGCCCGCCAGCAGGGTCAGCACCATGCCCGGCCCCGACCGCGGCCCGCGCGAGACGGTCAGCCCGGACGTGTCCGAGTGCAGCCGGATCCCCGTCAGCCGCCGCCCGGTCAGCACGGCGGCCAGGCCGTGGCCGCCCTCGTGCACGACCGTCACCGCGTGCCGCACCGTGTGCCAGGTCCCCGGCAGCAGCACGAGCGCGGCCCCGGCGGCGACGGCCAGCAGCATCCACGACAGGGGGAGCGGGTCGGCGCGCTGCGCGACCCGGGCCCACAGAGCGGCCAAGGAGGCGGTGGTCTCGTCCATCCCGCCAGCCTAGGAGGCGCCTCCCGGTCCTCCCTCCCCAGGGTCGATCGTCTCCGTCGGGAGGATGGTCCTCGGCTCCGGGCAGCGTCTTCCGAGCGGGAGTGCCGCACCATGGACGGATGCGCCGCGCCGTCCTCCTCCTCTTCAGCCTCGTCTACCTCGCCGGGGTGGCCTGGATGACGCTGCGCCCGTCGGTCTACGGCGACGGCACGTCCGAGCTGCTCTGGCGCGCCCTCGACTTCTTCGGTCGCCACGACGAGACGAGCTGGATCACGTTCGCCCGGGTCGAGGCGGCGGCGAACGTCGCCATGTTCGTGCCCATGGGCATGTTCCCCGCGCTGCTCCTCCCGAAGCGCGCCTGGTGGGTCGGCGTCGTGGTCGGCTTCGCCGCGACCTGCGCCATCGAGTTCTACCAGGCCACCGCGCTCTCGTCGACGCGGTTCTCCGACCCGCAGGACATCCTGATGAACACGATCGGCGCGGCGATCGGCGCCGCGTTCGTCGGTCTCGTGCTGCCGAGCCGCCGCCGCTCGCGAGCCCGCCGCAGCTCACCTCGTCCGGCACCCGTCTGGTAAGCTCGCCAGGTTGCCGTCTGAACGGCCGCGGAACAAGAGAGCTCGCACATCCTGTGACGGGCGCCGCGCAACGAACTGGAAGGGGATCCTGAATGGCACTCGCACCTGACGTCAAGACCCGGATCATCGAAGAATACGCGACCCACCCCGGCGACACCGGATCCCCCGAGGTCCAGATCGCCGTGATGACGCAGCGCATCCTCGACCTGACCGAGCACCTCAAGGAGCACAAGCACGACCACCACTCGCGTCGTGGCCTGCTCCTCCTCGTCGGCCAGCGCCGTCGTCTCCTGGGCTACCTGTCCCGGGTCGACATCGAGCGCTACCGCACGCTGATCGGTCGTCTCGGCCTGCGTCGCTAGTCGACCTCCGAGTCTCGACTCCGGCCCCCGTCCTGCTCTGCAGGGCGGGGGCCGTTCTCGTCCGAGCTGCAGCCCTGACGCGCGACGGCGACCGGAGGGGCCGGCTCAGTACCAGTTGTTCCGCACGAAGAAGCCCCAGGCACCGCACGGCGTGCCGTACCGCCCGGCGATGTAGCTCAGGCCCCAGTCGACCTGGGGTCGGTAGTTCGTCCGCCAGTCCAGCCCTGCCGAGGCCATGAGGCTGCCCGGGTTCGCCTGCGGGATGCCGTAGGTGCCGCTCGTGGGGTTCTGCGCGTTCGTCCGCCAGCCCGACTCCTTGTTCCAGAGCTGCACGAGGCAGGTGTACTCGGACCCCGTGCCGATCTTGGACGCCGCGTACGCCTTCGCCCCGGCCGGGTCGTTGACGACCCCGGCCGGGGGAGCCGGTGCGGGAGCCGGAGCCGGAGCGGGGGCCGGTGCGGGAGCCGGTGCAGGCGCGGGTGCCGGTGTGGGGGCCGGCCTGGGCGCGGCAGGTGCCGGAGCGCCGACAGGCGGTGCCGGCGTCCCTGCCCCGCTGCCGCCGGAGGCAGCTCCGCGGTCAGCCGCCGCCGCGCCGGCCTGCTCGGTGCTGGCGCGGACCGCCGCGTCCCGTCGGGCCGTGCGCTCGGCGTCGGCGGTGCTCTGCCGCAGCGCGGCGAGCTGCGAGTAGAGCTCGTCGGTGCGGCTCGTCGCCGACGCGACCGCGCCGTCGGCCGCGGCCTGTGCGGAGGAGGCGGCCGACGCCTCCTGCGCCGCCTCCGTCGCGAGGCGCTCGCGTTCCGCACGAGCGGCCTCCGACTGGTCGCGGAGCGAGGCGAGCTCGTTGCTGCTCGTGGTGGCGTCCGCCAGCACCACCTGCCAGCGGTCCCCGAGCTGGGTGAGGGTGCCGAGCTGGCGCAGCACCTCGTCCGGGTGGTCCGAGCCGAGCAGCACGCTGGTCGTCGACGCGCCGCTGCCGGCGCGGGCCAGGTGCGCGGCGAGCTGTCCCGCCTGCCGGTGGGCCGCCTCCTCGGTCGACTCGGCCTCGGCGGACCGCGCGTCGAGCTGGTCCGAGAGCGCCGCAGCCGCGGCGAGGGCGTCGGAGGCCCGGGTGCTCGCGCCCTCGGCGACCACGGCGCGCTCGCTCGCGTCGGCGGCGCCGGCCTCCAGCTCGTCGAGCGAGCCGACGACCGCGTCGATCTGCTGCTGCACCGACGCGGCGTCCCCGGTCGGCGCCTCCACGGCGACGGCGGGCAGGCCCGCGCTCAGCACGAGCACGGCCGAGCAGGCGACCGCGGTCGCGATCGCGGAGGCCGCGCTCGACCCCGGGCGGCGGGGGAGGCGCGGTGCGTGCATCCGTCGACCCTAGCCGGGGCTCCGGCCCGGGGCGCCGCCCCGAGCGGGGGTCGCCTCCCTGGTCCCCGAGGGGCCGGGTGCTACCATCGCCCTCGGAGCAGGCCGGTCTGGCTGCTGGTCACCGGTGGTGACAGGCGGAACGCCCCGACACGTGCACGCAGAGAGTCCCGAGCACGGGGTCGCGGGGCGGGTCCGACCGTTTCTTCCGCTGACCAGACGTGCCGCCGCCTCCGTCGCGTTGCTGCACGTGCGTGTCCTCACGCCGTCCTCGCCGCCCGCTCCCGATGCACATCGATGCCCACACGGGGCCTCGATGCAAAACAAAGAGGAGTAGCCCCCACATGGAGGGTCCAGAGATCAAGTTCGGCGAAGCCGTCCTCGACAACGGCAAGTTCGGCAAGCGCACCATCCGATTCGAGACCGGCCGTCTCGCCCAGCAGGCTCAGGGAGCCGTCGCTGCGTACCTCGACGAGGACACGATGCTCCTCTCGGCCACCAGCGCGAGCAAGAAGCCGAAGGACAACTTCGACTTCTTCCCGCTCACCATCGACGTGGAAGAGCGCTCGTACGCCGCGGGCAAGATCCCCGGCTCGTTCTTCCGCCGTGAGGGTCGCCCCTCCACCGAGGCCATCCTCGTCTGCCGTCTCATCGACCGGCCCCTGCGTCCCTCGTTCGTCGAGGGCCTCCGCAACGAGGTGCAGGTCGTCATCACCGTCCTGAGCATCGCGCCCGACGAGTTCTACGACGCCCTGGCCATCAACGCCGCCAGCGCCTCGACCCAGATCTCCGGCCTGCCCTTCTCCGGCCCGATCGCCGGCGTGCGCCTCGCGCTCATCGGCGACCAGTGGGTCGCCTTCCCCAAGGCCTCGCAGCTCGAGGAGGCCGTCTTCGACCTCACCGTCGCCGGCCGTGTCGTCACCGACGCCGCGGGCAACGAGGACGTCGCCATCATGATGGTCGAGGCCGAGGCCACCGAGCACGCCTGGGGCCTCATCCAGGGCGGCGCCACCAAGCCCGACGAGGCCGTCGTGGCCCAGGGCCTCGAGGCGGCCAAGCCGTTCCTCAAGCAGCTCGTCGACGCGCAGTCGGCCATGGCCGCGCAGGCCTTCAAGGAGATCGCCGACTACCCGGTCTTCCTGCCCTACACGGACGAGGTCCTCGCGGCCGTCACCGAGGCCGCCGGCACCGAGCTCGCCGAGGTCTACAAGATCGCCGGCAAGACCGAGCGCCAGGACGCCGACGACGTGCTCAAGGGCAAGGTCAAGGACGCGATCTCGGCCAAGGTCGACGCGGGCGAGCTGCCCGCCGAGGCCACCGGCCAGGTCTCCGCTGCCTACAAGTCGGCGACGAAGAAGGTCGTCCGCGACCGCATCCTCACCGAGCAGGTCCGCATGGACGGTCGCGGCCTCGCCGACATCCGTCCGCTCGACGCCGAGGTGCAGGTCATCCCGCGCGTGCACGGCTCCGCCATCTTCCAGCGCGGCGAGACCCAGATCATGGGCGTCACCACGCTGAACATGCTCAAGATGGAGCAGCAGATCGACTCGCTGAGCCCGGTCACCAAGAAGCGCTACCTGCACCACTACAACTTCCCGCCCTACTCGACCGGCGAGACCGGCCGCGTCGGATCGCCGAAGCGCCGCGAGATCGGGCACGGCTTCCTCGCCGAGCGCGCCCTCGTGCCGGTGCTGCCGTCGCGTGAGGAGTTCCCCTACGCCATCCGTCAGGTGTCCGAGGCCCTCGGCTCCAACGGCTCGACGTCGATGGGCTCCGTCTGCGCCTCGACCCTGTCGCTGCTCAACGCCGGTGTGCCCCTGCGCGCGCCGGTCGCGGGCATCGCGATGGGCCTCGTGTCCGACGAGGTCGACGGCCAGACGCGGTACGCCGCGCTGACCGACATCCTCGGTGCCGAGGACGCCCTCGGCGACATGGACTTCAAGGTCGCCGGCACGTCCGAGTTCGTCACGGCCATCCAGCTCGACACGAAGCTCGACGGTCTGCCGACCGCCGTCCTCGACGCCGCCCTGAAGCAGGCCAAGGAGGCGCGCACCGCCATCCTGAGCGTGCTCAACTCGGCCATCGACGCGCCCGACGAGATGGCCCCGACCGCGCCCCGCGTGATCTCGGTCCAGATCCCGCAGGACAAGATCGGCGAGCTGATCGGCCCGAAGGGCAAGACGATCAACTCGATCCAGGACACCACCGGTGCCGACATCTCGATCGAGGAGGACGGCACGGTCTACATCGGCGCCGTCGACGGTCCCTCGGCCGAGGCCGCTCGCGCCCAGGTGAACGCGATCGCGAACCCGACGAACCCCGAGATCGGCGAGCAGTTCCTCGGAACTGTCGTCAAGATCGCGTCGTTCGGCGCCTTCGTCTCGCTCCTCCCCGGCAAGGACGGCCTGCTGCACATCAGCGAGGTCCGCAAGCTGGCCGGCGGCAAGCGCGTCGAGGCCGTCGAGGACGTCCTCGGGGTCGGACAGAAGATCCTGGTCGAGATCACCAAGATCGACGACCGCGGCAAGCTGTCGCTCGCTCCCGTCGTCGCCGACGAGGCGGACACCGACTCGAGCGGCGCCGCCGAGCAGTCGAACGACGAGTCCGTCGAGGTCTAGTCCCCGAACGGCAGTCAGCCGGAGCGCCCGTCCCGACCACGTCGGGGCGGGCGCTCCGTCGTCGGTGCCGGCCCTCCCGGGGCAGCCCCCGAACTCGGGGTGCCGGATCTCGTAACGATCGGGTGCGGCGGCAGGCGCGCGGCGACCTCAGCACGTACGCTTGCACCAGGAGCGAGCACGGTGCTCCCGGGCCATCTCAGGCGGCACATCGAGGTGGTCGTCCGGCGTACCCACGCGCACGACGCCACGACCACGAAGGGCACGGAGTGACGAACACGTCGGCGGGCATCCCCGGTCCCACCACGCCCTCCGCACCTCCCGTCGACCTGCCGGCACGCCTCCCCGAGACCGTCGGCGACGCGACCGTGCCCGTCGACCTCGGCATCATCCAGCCCCGACGTCGACTCGGGGTCTCCGACCTCCGGGTCTTCCCCGTCGCGCTCGGCGGCAACGTCTTCGGCTGGACCGCCGACCAGACCGACACCATGTCGGTCCTCGACGCCTACTACGACCACGGCGGCAACTTCGTCGACACGGCGGACAGCTACGCGGGCGGCCGCAGCGAGGTCATGATCGGCTCGTGGATGCGCTCGCGCCGATCGCGCGACGACATGGTCGTCTCGACCAAGGTCGGCAAGGGCGCGGACGCTCCCGGGCTCTCGCCGCGCTCGATCGAGCGCGCCGTCGAGGCGTCCCTCGAGCGCCTGGGCACCGACCACATCGACCTGTTGTACCTGCACGTCGACGACACCGAGGTCGCCTTCGAGCGCACCCTGCTCGCCGTCGACCACCTCATCCGCGCGGGCAAGGTCCGCTGGTTCGGCGGGTCGCACCACTCGGGCAACCGGCTCTACGAGGCGCGCATCGCCGCCGGCATGCTCGGCGTGGCCCCGATGGTCGCCCTGCAGAACCAGTACAGCCTCATGCACCGGGCCGAGTACGAGAAGGGCCTGGCACGCGTCGCGGCTCAGCTGCGCCTCGGGGTCATGCCCCGGTTCGCCCTGGCCGGCGGGTTCCTCACGGGCAAGTACCGTTCACGTTCCGACTTCGCCGGCACGAAGCGCGGCCGCGGGGTCTCCGGCTACCTGACGAAGAAGGGGCTGCGCGTGCTGCACGAGCTCGACAGCGTCGCGTCGGCGCACGAGGTCTCGACGGCGGCCGTGGCCCTGGCCTGGCTCCTCGCCAAGCCGCACGTCGTGGCGCCCGTGGCGAGCGCCACGAACGCCAAGCAGGTCGTCGAGCTCGCGCAGGCGGCCACGGTCAAGCTCACGCGCACCCAGGTGCTCGAGCTCGACCGCGTCTCCGCCTAGCGGAACGGTCGGCCCGGTCCGTGCGACGGGCCTGAGCCGCCCGACGGGCCCGACCTGCTCGACCGGGCCGGGAGCGGCGGCGGGCTAGGCCGGCAGGAGGCGTTCGGCCGTCCGGCGGAGCGCTGCGGACGCCGCGATGGCGTCGCCGCAGTACGCGCCCACGAGCGCGCCGTCGAGCGCCAGCAGGAAGTCGTCGGCCGCGTCGCCGGGCATCGGGTGGTCGGCGTCCTTGAAGAGCTCGACGAGAGCGTCGGTGAGCCATTCCTGGTGCTCGGCCACGGCGGTGCGGACCGGGTGGGTCGGGTCGCTGAACTCGGCGGCGGCGTTGGCGAAGGCCGAGCCGCGGAAGCGAGGCGACTGCAGTGACACGACGACCTCGTCGACGACCGCGAGGACGGTCGCGGCGCCGCCGGGGGACGCGGCGACGACGGCCTCGAGCCCGGCGACGGCACGCTCGTGCCTCACGCGCAGGTACTCGAGCACGAGGGTGTCCTTCGCGCCGAAGTGCTTGTAGAACGTGGCCTTCGTCACGGACGCCTCGGCGATGAGGCGGTCGACGCCGACGACGCGGACGCCCTCGTCGTAGAAGAGACGGTCGGCCGTCGTCAGGACGCGGTCCCGGGCGCCGGGCGTCGTCTGGTCGGCACGGGGCCGCCCCGGGAGACGCTGGACGGCCGGAGGGGGGGAATCGACCGTCACAGCGTGGCTCCTCGAGGCATATCGGCTTGGAGCAGCGCGGGGGGACGTCTGCTCCGGACCGCCGGATGACCTCCGACCAGCCGCCGACGGCGAGGCAGGGGGGTGTCTCGCCGGCGGTCCCCCGACTCTAACACCGCGGAGGACAGACTGAACCGTCTGTTTGTCCGCACGACCGTCCCCCAGTTCGGGTGCCAGCTCCGACGGTCGGGCCGTGCCGAGGTGCGGTCCCGTAGGCTCGACGCGATGAACGGCCCGGTCTCCCTCCCACTCGACTCGGTCGAGCTCTCCTTCCGCGCGACGGGCGACGCACTCGTGCGGCGCACCCTCCTCCCGACGGGCGTCCGCGTCCTCACCGAGCAGATGCCCGGGGCCCGCAGCGCGACCGTCGGCTTCTGGGTCGCCGTGGGTTCCCGCGACGAGCAGCCCGGCGAGCGCGGCTCCACCCACTTCCTCGAGCACCTCCTCTTCAAGGGGACGGCGACGCGCTCCGCCCTCGACATCGCGGTCGCCTTCGAGTCGGTCGGCGGCGAGCACAACGCCGCCACGGCCAAGGAGTACACCTGCTACTACGCCCGGGTGCGCGACGTCGACCTGGACGACGCCGTCGACGTCCTCGCCGACATGCTCACCGCCTCCGCCCTCGAGCCCGGCGAGTTCGAGACCGAGCGGGGCGTGATCCTCGAAGAGCTCGCGATGGCCGACGACGACCCCGCGGACGTGGCCGGCGAGCGGCTCTTCGAGTCCGTCTTCGGCGAGCACCCGGTGGGGCGCCCGATCGGGGGATCCCCCGAGAGCATCAAGGAGGCGCGGCGCGACGACGTGCACGCGCACTACCTGGCGAACTACCGGCCCCGCGACCTCGTGGTCACGATCGCCGGGGCCGTCGACCACGACCACGTCGTCGAGCGGCTCGAGCGGGCTCTCGCGAGGTCGCCGTGGTCGACCGAGGCGGCCGCTCCCGTGCCCCGACGCTCGACCGAGCTCGTCGTGCCGACGCCCAGCGAGCCGACCCTCGTCGTGCGCCGGCCCCTCGAGCAGGCGACGGTGCTGCTGGGCATGCCGGGCATCTCCGCCTCCGACGACCGTCGCCCGGCCCTCGCCGTCCTCAACTCGGTCCTGGGAGGCGGCATGTCGTCCCGCTTGTTCCAGGAGATCCGCGAACGGCGCGGCCTGGCCTACTCGGTCTACTCGTTCGCCCCGAGCTACTCCGACGCCGGGCTGTTCGGCCTCTACGCCGGCTGCACGCCGAGCAACGTCGAGATGGTGGGGCAGCTCATGCTCGACGAGCTCGACCGTGTCGCCGACTCGGGCGTCACCGAGCTCGAGCGGGAGCGGGCGCTCGGCCAGCTCGGCGGCGCCGCCGCCCTCGCGCTCGAGGACAGCGACACCCGCATGAACCGCCTCGGCCGGGCCGAGCTGTCGACCGGCGAGTTCGTCGACCTCGACGCCTCCCTCGCCCGGCTCGGGCGCGTCAGTCTCGGCGACGTGCGCGACCTCGCCCGTGAGCTCCGGTCCGGCCCCCTCTCGACCGTGGTCGTGGGCGACGTCGACGGATCCTCCTTCACGCCCCCGACGACGACGTCGGCGGCGGTCACCCCATGAGTCAGGAGACGACGGTGTCCCACTACCTGTACCTGGTCCGGCACGGCGAGCAACAGGACGCCGAGCACGGGCTGCCCGACGGCCCGCTGTCCGAGCGCGGCAAGCGACAGGCGCGCCTCCTCGCCGAGCGGCTCGGGGGAGTCCCGTTCTCCGCCGCCTGGCACTCCCCGCTCGAGCGGGCGGCCGAGACGGCACGCATCATGACCGAGCGGCTCCCGGCCCTCGAGTCGCAGCCGTCGACCCTGCTCTTCGACTGCGTGCCGTCGGGCCCGACGGCCGACATGCCGTCCGCCTACAAGCCCTTCTTCGGCGGCGTCACCGAGGACGAGATCGAGGCAGGCCAGGCACAGATGGCCGACGCGGTGTCCGAGTGGCTGACGCCCTCGCGCGAGGATCGCCACGACCTGCTCATCACGCACAACTTCGTCATCGGGTGGTTCGTGCGCGAGGTCTTCGGGGCTCCCGACTGGCGCTGGATGGGCGTGAACCAGGCCAACGCCGGCCTGACCATCATCCGCGTCCGGTCGGCGAAGCCGCCGGAGCTCGTGACGCACAACGACCTGGGCCACCTCCCCGTCGAGCTGCGCACCGGCCTGCCGGTCGAGCAGCCGATTTAGCCGACGGGCTCGCGGGGCACCACCGGCTTGGCGAACCAGGTCGTCGCGTTCGGGTTGTCGTTGTAGGGCTCGACCTCGCGGTAGCCGGTCGCCCGGTAGAGGGCACCGGCCGCGAGGAGGCTCTCGTTCGTGTCGAGGACGACCAGGTCCGCGCCCAGGCCGGCGGCCACCTCCTCGAGCTCGGCCATCAGCAGGCCACCGAGCCCTCGCCCGCGGGCCTCCGGGCGCACGTAGACGTGCTTGACCTCGTACCGGACCAGCCCCTCCTCGGTCGGGTCGATGCGGCGGACTCCGCCGCACGCCAGGGCGTGCACCGTGCCGGGCTCGGCGGCGGATCCGGCGCCGGCGTCCTCGGCCTCGTCCTCGACGACGAGGAACGACCCGGCCGGGGGAGTGAAGGTCGCGTCCGACGGCGACGGGGTGCGGTAGCTGCCCTTCCCCGACGGGAAGGTCTCCCGGCGCTCGGCGAAGTACGCCTCGAGCAGGTCGGCGGCGGCAGGGGACGACACGGGGACGGCACGGAACCGGGGCATGCGCACCATGCTAGGTCGGGCGGGCCCCCGGGCGCCGCCGGGTAGGTTGGAGCCCATGACCTCCCAGATCGCCGTCGTCGGAGCCACGGGCACGCTCGGCTCGTTCGTCGTCGACCTCGTCCGGCGCACCCCGGGCCTCGAGCTGCACGCCGGCCTCTCCTCCCGTGACGACCTCGACGACGTGCGCGGTGCCGACCTCGTGGTCGACGTGACGCACCCGGCCGTCAGCCCCGGCATCGTCGAGCACGTCGTCCGGGCCGGCCTCCCCGTCCTGGTCGGCACCTCCGGCTGGAACGCCGAGCGGGTGGCGAAGCTCCGCACCGTCGTCGCCGACGTCGGCGGCCCCGGCGTCCTGGTCGTCCCGAACTTCTCGCTCGGCTCCGTCCTCGCGACGCGGTTCGCCACGATGGCGGCGCGCTTCTACGAGAGCGTCGAGATCGTGGAGGCGCACCACCAAGGCAAGGTCGACTCGCCCTCCGGCACGGCCGTCCGCACCGCGGAGCTGATCGCCGAGGCGCGCCGCGAGCTCGGCCCGGTCTCCGCCCCCTTCTCCGACCAGCGCGCCCGCGGCCAGCAGGTCGCCAGCGTCCCCGTGCACAGCATGCGCCTCCGGGGCGTCGTCGCGAAGCAGGAGGTCGTCTTCGGCGGCGAGGGCGAGACGCTCACGCTGACGCACGACACGATCTCGCAGCGCGCCTACGAGCAGGGGCTGCTCGTCGCCATGGCCGAGGCGCCCCGGGTCGAGGGCGTCGTCGTGGGGCTCGACAGCGTGCTGCCGCTCGACTGATGAAGGGCCGCACCGCGGCGCTCGTCATGGCGCTGTTCCTCCTCCTGTACGTCGTCCTCGTCGCGCAGCGCGCGTACCTCTTCGTCATGACCGGCGAGCCCGTGGCCGTCGTGCTCGGCGTCGCGCTGCTGGTGCTGCCCGTGCTCGGCATCTTCGCGCTGGTCGCCGAGCTGCGCTTCGGGGTGCACACGCAGCAGATGGTGCGCGAGCTCGAGGAGGCAGGCGAGCTGCCGGTGGACGAGGTCCCGCGCCGTGCCTCGGGCCGGTACGAACGCTCCGCCGCCGACGCGGCGTTCCCCCGATGGGCACAGGCCGTCGAGGACGCCCCGGACGACTGGCGCGCCTGGTTCCGGCTCGGCCTGGCCTACGACGCGTGCGGCGACCGCAGGCGGGCCCGACAGGCAGTCCGCAAGGCGTCGCGGATGCGGTCCGCGGCCTAGCGGCTGCCGACCAGCGCGTCGACCGCCTGGTCGACCGTGCGGTGACGGAAGGCGAAGCCGTCCGCGAGCAGCGCCTCCGGCACGACCTGCTGGCTGGGCAGCAGCATCTCGCGACCCGCCTCCTGCATCGCCGTGCTGATGACGACCTCGGGCACCGTGAGCGCGTAGGGGCGTCCCAGGTCCTTGGCGAGCCGTCGCGTCAGGGCGTCGCTGGTCGCGGGCGTGGGGCCGGCGAGGTTGACGGGGCCGCTGAGGCCCGAGGTCAGCAGGTGCACGATGGCCGCGGCCTCGTCGTGCAGGCTGATCCACGGCCAGAACTGGTCGCCGGTGCCGAGGCGCGAGCCGAGGCCGAGCTTCGTGAGGGGCAGCAACGGGGCCATGGCGCCGCCGGGGCCCACGACGACGCCGGTGCGCAGGTGGACGACACGGGTGGCGTCGGGCGCCGGGGCGGTCGCGGCCTCCCAGTCGGCGACGACGTCGCTCAGGAAGCCGCTGCCGCGGGGGCTCTGCTCGGTCAGGCGCTCTCCCGGGCGGTCGCCGTAGATGCCCACGGCCGAGCCGCTGAGGAACACGGCGGGCGGCCGCTCGGCGCCGGCCATGCCGTGCGCCAACGTGGCGGTGGCCGTCACGCGGGAGTCACGGATCTCGCGCTTGTAGCCCGTCGTCCACGGCAGTCGGCCGAGGGAGGCGCCGCTCAGGTTCACGACGGCGTCCGCCCGGTCGAGCAGGGTGCGGTCGACGATCCCGGCAGCGGGCACCCACGTCGCCTCGCCCTCGTCGCGGGCCTCGCGCCGGACGAGCGCGACGACCGTGTGGCCCGCGGCCACCAGCTGGCGTCGGAGCTCGGTGCCGACCAGGCCGGAGGCGCCGGAGACGAGGACGGTGAGGGAGTCGGCGGTCATGGGCCCGGTCTTTCTCGAGGAGGTGCGGCGCAGGGGATGTGCGCCTCCCCGGGAGCGTAGCCGCGCCTCCTCCCGGTCGACCGGGCGCCGGCCCCCGGGCCGCGGGGCCGAGCCGGCCGCCGATCGAGCGTCGTCGGTGGTCGGAGGTAGAGTCGTGGCCGTGACTGATGCCGACGCCGTGACCCCTGCCTCCTCGTCTCCCGAGACCGCCGCCGACCCCGTCGAGTTCCGCAGCGACGTCACGGTCGAGCTGGTCCGCTCGAGCGCGCACGACTCCGACGTCCTCTTCGCGGCGCGTGTCTCGACCATGGGCGAGCAGACGCTCGAGGGCGCACAGGCCTCGGCCGACGGGGCCCAGGCGACCAAGGGCGCCGGCCTGATCAACTACCTCATGCGCGACCGCCACGGCTCGCCCTTCGAGCACAACTCGATGACCTTCTACGTACAGGCGCCGATCTTCGTGTTCCGCGAGTTCATGCGTCACCGCATGGCGAGCTACAACGAAGAGAGCGGTCGCTACCGCGAGCTCAACCCCGTCTTCTACGTCCCCGCCGCGACCCGCAACCTGCAGCAGGTGGGCAAGCCCGGCGCCTACGACTTCCTGCCCGGCACGCCCGAGCAGAGCGAGCTCGTCCGGTCCGAGACCGAACGCACCTCCCGCGAGGCCTACGCGGCCTACAAGCGCATGCTCGACGAGGGCATCGCCCGCGAGGTCGCCCGCATCGTCCTGCCGCTGAACATCTACTCGTCGATGTACGTCACCGTGAACGCACGGTCGCTGATGAACTTCCTCAGCCTCCGCACGAAGCGCGAGGGCACGCACTTCCCGTCGTTCCCGCAGCGCGAGATCGAGATGTGCGCCGAGAAGATGGAGGACATCTGGGCCGAGCTCATGCCGCTCACCTACGCCGCCTTCGGCACGAACGGCCGCGTCGCTCCCTGACCGGGTCGACCCTGACCCTCCGAGGGGCGATCCGCGCGGGGCGAGACAGTACGCTGGTCGACGTGTCGAACATCAGCAACCCCTTCGGGCAGGTCCTCGTCGCTCTCGTCACCCCCTTCACCGCCGAC
Source organism: Frigoribacterium sp. CFBP 13729 (assembly GCF_014841875.1). Classification (NCBI taxonomy): domain Bacteria; kingdom Bacillati; phylum Actinomycetota; class Actinomycetes; order Micrococcales; family Microbacteriaceae; genus Frigoribacterium; species Frigoribacterium sp. CFBP 13729. The sequence goes on from NZ_JACYUR010000002.1 coordinate 799,659, forward strand.
GGCGAGGTCGACTGGCCGGCGGTCGAGAAGCACATCGACGACTGCGTCTCGGCGGGTGCCGACGGCATCGTCGTCACGGGCACGACGGGTGAGACCAGCACCCTGACCGACCCCGAGAAGCTCAAGCTCGTCGAGGTCGGCAAGTCGGTCGCCGCGGGGCGCGCGAAGATCATCACGGGCGGCGGCTCGAACGAGACCGCCCACGCCATCCAGCTGTACAAGGCCAGCGAGAAGGCCGGCGCCGACGGAGTCATGATCGTCACGCCCTACTACAACAAGCCCACGCAGGCCGGCGTCCTCACGCACTTCCGCATGATCGCCGACGCGACCGACCTGCCGGTCATCCTGTACGACATCCCCGGCCGTACGGGCATCCCGATCAAGTACGAGACGCTGCTCCGTGCCGCGAAGCACCCGAACATCGTCGCCGTCAAGGACGCGAAGGGCGACTTCGCCGAGGTCAGCCGCGTCATCAACCAGACCGACCTGCTCTACTTCTCGGGCGACGACGCGAACGTGCTCCCGCACCTGGCGATCGGCGCCTCGGGCCTCATCGGCGTGACGGCGAACATCGTCTCCGCGCCGTACCGCACCATGATCGACGCCGTGAACGCAGGCGACCTGCACACGGCCACGGCAGCCCACAAGATGCTCGAGCCGCTGGTGCGCGCCGTCATGACGCACGTGCCCGGCACGGTCGCGGCGAAGTACATCCTGCACGGCCTCGGCCGCATCTCGAGCCCCCGTGTCCGCCTGCCGCTCGTCGGCCCGGAGGACAGCGAGGCGGCGCTCATCGAGGACGAGCTCTCGCACGTCGGCGACATCCCCGGGCTCGACCTCAGCCGCTTCCGCCCCGACCGCAACGCCGCGGCCGGCGGCGCCCTGCCCAAGGTGCACGGCACCACGCGCTGACCACGCGGCACGCCGCCGGCCGTGTCGACGGCGCGGCGCGCGGGCCGACGGAGACCTCGATCCCCGGGGCACGAGCCCCGACCTCGACCCGAAGGACACGATGCCCACGACCATCAAGACCCCGCGCAAGCTCGAGGACGGCACGCTCCGGGTCATCCCGGTCGGCGGCCTCGGCGAGATCGGGCGCAACATGACCGTCTACGAGATCGACGGCAAGCTGCTCGTCGTCGACTGCGGGGTCCTGTTCCCCGAGGAACACCAGCCGGGCGTCGACCTGATCCTCCCCGACTTCTCGCCCCTCCGCGACCGGCTGGACGACGTCCTCGCCGTCGTGCTGACCCACGGTCACGAGGACCACATCGGCGCGGTGCCCTATCTCCTGCGCCTCCGCGCGGACATCCCGCTGATCGGCTCGCAGCTCACGCTCGCCCTCATCGAGGCGAAGCTCAAGGAGCACCGCATCAAGCCCTACACGCTGACGGTGAAGGAGGGCGGGCGCGAGACCCTCGGCCCGTTCGACCTCGAGTTCGTCGCGGTGAACCACTCGATCCCCGACGCCCTCGCCGTCGCGATCCGCACCTCCGCGGGCCTCGTGCTGCACACGGGCGACTTCAAGATGGACCAGCTGCCGCTCGACGACCGCATCACCGACCTGCGGGCCTTCGCCCGCCTCGGCGAGGAGGGGGTCGACCTGTTCCTCCCCGACTCGACCAACGCCGACGTGCCGGGCTTCACCGCCCTCGAGCGCGACATCGGACCGGTCCTCGACGACGTCATCCGCCGGGCACCGCGCCGGGTCGTCGTGGCGAGCTTCTCGAGCCACGTGCACCGCGTGCAGCAGGTGCTCGACGCCGCCCACGCCAACGGGCGCCGGGTCGCGTTCATGGGCCGGTCGATGATCCGCAACATGGGCATCGCCGCCGACCTGGGCTACCTCGTCGTGCCCGAGGGCGTCCTCATCGACGCCAAGAAGGCCAAGGACCTCCCCGACGACCGCATCGTCTACATGAGCACGGGCTCGCAGGGCGAGCCGATGGCCGTCCTCGCCCGGATGGCGAACCTCGAGCACCAGATCGAGATCGGGCAGGACGACACGGTCATCCTCGCCTCGAGCCTCATCCCCGGCAACGAGAACGCCGTCTACCGGGTCATCGACGGGCTCACCAAGCTCGGTGCGAACGTGGTGCACAAGGGCAACGCGAAGGTGCACGTGTCGGGCCACGCCTCGGCCGGCGAGCTCCTCTACTGCTACAACGTCCTCCGTCCGAAGAACGTCATGCCCGTCCACGGCGAGCACCGGCACCTCTACGCGAACGCCGCCCTGGCCGAGCGCACCGGCGTGCCGCGCGAGAACACGATCCTCGGCGAGGACGGCGTCGTCGTCGACCTCCGCGACGGGGTCGCCGAGGTGGTCGGCCAGCTCGACCTCGGCTACGTCTACGTCGACGGCTCGACCGTCGGCGAGATCACCGACGCCGACCTCAAGGACAGGCGGATCCTCAGCGAGGAGGGCTTCATCTCCGTCTTCCTCGCGATCGACGCCACGACGGGGCGTGTCGTCGTCGGCCCCGAGATCCAGTCGCGCGGCTTCGCCGAGGACGAGCGGGTCTTCGACGACGTCATGCCCAAGATCCTCGCCGCGCTGGCCGAGGCGGCCGAGAACGGCACCCGGGACACGCACCAGTTCAGCCAGGTCGTGCGCCGCACGGTGGGCCGCTGGGTGAACACGCAGCACCGTCGTCGTCCCATGATCGTGCCGGTGGTCATCGGCGCCTGACGCGGCTCGGCACGAGGCCTCGGCTCGTTCGGGAAGTCATCCCGGCGGCTGAGGCCTCCGTCGTCCCCCGACTCCTATGGTGAGCACGTTCCGTCCGTTGCTCCGAAGGGGGAGTCGCCCGTGCGCGTCGCCAAGACCTGGATCTTCCCGATCCTCCGCATCCTGATCTTCGTCGCGATCGCCGTGGCCCTCGTCAAGCTCGCGTTCTTCGCGGCGCCCGACGCGGCGACCGGCTCCGTGGCGGTCCCGACCGGCGAGGCCGTCGAGCCCCAGGTCGCCGTGGCCGTCGGCACCGTCACGAACGACGTGACGGTCGACGCCACCGTCGAGGCCGATGCCGCCTCGACCGTGCCCGCCACGCTGGCCGGCTCGGTCGTGACCGTGGTCGTCGAGAAGGGCCAGGCCGTCGCCGCGGGCGACAAGATCGCGACGCTGCGCTCCGAGACCCCGCAGGAGGCGCTGGTCTCGGCCGACGGCACGGTCACCGAGCGCGCCCCGATCGTCAAGACCGCGGTGGTGACGTCGCCCGTCGCGGGCACCGTGACGGAGCTCTCCGTCATCAAGGACCAGGAGGTGGCCGTGGGCGACACGGTCGCGAAGGTGGCGCCTCCGACGTTCCACGTCACGGGGGCGCTGGCCGCCGACCAGCTCTACCGCCTGGTCAGCCGGCCGGCCGAGGGCACCGCGTCCATCCAGGGCGGCCCGGCGCCGTTCGCCTGCACCGGCCTCTCGATCGGCGGCGCCGGCGCCGGCGCGGGCACCACGACCGCCGGCGACACCGGTGACTCGTCGGGCACGGGCGTCTCGGGGCAGTCGGTGACGTGCGCCGTCCCCGGCGACGTCACGGTCTTCGCGGGCCTCGCCACGAAGCTGACGATCCCTGCCGGCGTCGCGACCGACGTCCTCACGGTGCCGCTCACCGCGGTCGAGGGCGCCGCGGGCAAGGGCGTCGTGACCGTGGTCGGCGCCGACGGCACGGAGGAGGAGCGGGAGATCACGCTCGGCATCAACGACGGCACGACCGTCGAGGTGACCGGGGGCCTCGTCGAGGGCGACATGGTCCTCGAGTTCGTGCCCGGCGCCGTCGCCCCGCAGGAGGGATGCGTCGACCCGACGACCGGAGAGGTCTACTGCTGATGTCGTTGATCCGGCTCGAGGGCGTCACGAAGACGGTCCCCCTCGCCGACGACGCGACCCTCGACATCCTGCGCGGCGTCGACCTGGTGGTCGAGGCGGGCGAGCACGTGAGCATCGTCGGCCGCTCCGGCTCGGGCAAGTCGACGCTGCTCAACATCCTGGGGCTCATCGACGCGCCGACGACGGGCACGCACTGGTTCGACGACGTCGACGTCAGCGGCATGCGCTCGGGAGCCCGCGACCGCCTCCGCGGCGAGCAGGTGGGCTTCATCTTCCAGCAGTTCAACCTGCTGCAGGGCCGCACGGCGCTCGAGAACGTCATGACGCCGCTGCTCTACGCCCGCGGTCGGCGCTTCTGGCGCCGGCGGGCCATCGCGGCCGAGATGCTGGAGAAGGTCGGGCTCGGGCACCGCGTCGACTCGATGCCGCACCGCCTCTCGGGCGGCGAGCAGCAGCGGGTGGCGATCGCGCGCTCGCTGGTGCGCGACCCGCGCGTCATCCTGGCCGACGAACCGACGGGCGCGCTCGACATCGAGACGGGGGCGACGGTCATGCGCCTCCTCGACGACATCTCGTCCGACACCGGCGCCGCCCTGGTGACCATCACGCACGACCTGGCCGTGGCGGGCCTCGCCGCCCGGCACTACTCGCTCGACGCGGGCGTGCTCTCGGCCGCGCGACTGGGCAGCGGGCTGGCCGGGGCGTCGGCCCTCGTGCCGGCGGGCGCCACAGCCTCCGGGGCTCCGGTCTCCTCCGCCTCGGGGAGTCCTTCCTCCTCCGCCCCGGCACCTGTCGAGGTCGTGTCGTGAGCGGGCTGCTGTCGGGGGTCGTCGGGGCGTTCGTCGAGGCCTGGTCCGAGCTGAGGGTGAACAAGCTGCGGGTGCTGCTCAGCCTGATCGGGGTCGCGGTGGCCGTCGCCGCGCTGACCGCCGTCGTCGGGCTCGGCAGCCTCGCCGAGCAGTCCACCCGCGAGTCGTCCGAGAAGTCCGGCGGGCGACCCGCCACCTACACGGTGTCGGCCTACAGCCAGGGGGCGACCCCGCTCGACCCCGCCCTCCTCGACGACGAGTTCCGCTCGACGATGTCGCGCTACCAGATCTCGTGGGCGTCCGAGAACCTCTTCACGACGAGGTCCGTCCAGCTGCCCGGCGGCCTCACCGACGTCTCGGCCCAGGTCGTCGACCCCGAGTACGGCGAGATGCACCGGGTGTCCATGGCCGAGGGATCCTGGTTCGTCGACGGCGACGACCAGCGCATGGCCCCGGCGGTCGTCGTGAACGAGGCGCTCTGGGACACGCTCGGCCGCCCTCCGGTGGCCTCGCACCCCACCCTCCTGCTGAGCGGGACGGACTCGGTGACGGGCGTCGTCGTGGGCGTCACGGCGGCGCAGTACGCCGAGGAGGCGCCCGGGCTGTTCCTCCTGCCCTCGGACGAGCACGACCTTGTGCCGCTCTCCCAGGGCGGGTACGCCGAGACGCCGCAGTACGAGATGTGGCTGCCGACGTCCTCCGGCGATCAGCTGAGCACGATGGTGCAGGGCAACCTCGCGGCGGCCCTCGGCGACGACGTGCAGGTCGACGTGAACCGTTCCGACTACGCGGCGTACGCGGGCGACTCCGACCCGTTCCTGCCCATCAAGCTGATCATCACGGGCGTCGGCGTGCTCGTGCTGCTGCTCGGCGGGCTCGGACTCGTCAACATCGCGCTGGTCACCGTGCGGCAGCGCATCCGCGAGATCGGGGTCCGGCGGTCGTTCGGCGCCACGGCGCCCCGGGTGTTCTTCTCGGTGATGCTCGAGAGCGTCGCCGGCACGGTGGTCGCGGGGGCCGTCGGCGTCATGGTCGCCGTGCTCGTCGTGCAGAACCCGACCGTGCAGGGCTTCATCGCTCAGGGATCGGTCGACGACCTGCCGCCCTTCCCGATCACCGCCGCCCTGATCGGCCTGGGGTCCGCGACGCTGATCGGCGCCGTGGCGGGGGTGCTGCCCGCCCTCGTCGCCGTCCGGGTCAAGGTCATCGACGCCATCCGCTACTGAGCCGGGCGGGCCGCCCGGGGCCCGGCGCGCCGACCGCCTCCGGTCGGCGTCGGCGGCGGGCGGTAACCTCGACGGCATGGCCACGCCCACCAAGTCGACCGCGCGCTCGCGCTCGGGGCGCGGCGCGTCCACGGGCGCCTCTGCCGCCCGCGGCGCGACCGCGGCGACCAAGAAGCTCCCCGCCGCGAAGGCGCCGGCACCCGTCGACGAGGGCCCCGGCGTCCTCGCGTCCGCCTGGATGGGCCTGGCCCACCTGACCGGCGGCGCCTTCCGGCTCTTCGGCAGCGAGTCCCTCGACAAGTCCGAGCGTCGTGACGGCGTGCCGTTCCTGCTCGTGCTGCTGGCGATCGCCGGGGCCGTGGTCGAGTGGCTGAACCCCACGAGCCCGATCGCCGTCGGCTTCGACGCCTACACGTTCGGCGGCCTCGTCGGGCGGGTGGCCTACGCCCTGCCGGTCATCATGGTCCTCTTCGCGGGGTGGTTGTTCCGGCACCCTGCCTCCGTGCACGACAACACCCGCATCGGCATCGGCCTCGGGCTGATGATCGTGTCGATCAGCGCGCTCTGCCACATCTACGGCGGCCAGCCCCAGGCCGTCGAGGGCATGCGCGCCCTGGCGACGGGCGGGGGAGTGCTCGGCTGGCTCGTCGCCTCCTGGCTGGTCATGCTCGCGACCGAGTGGGTCGCGGTGCCGGTCGTCGTCGTCCTGCTCGCCCTGTCCCTGCTCATCATGACCAAGACGCCGCCTAACCGCATCGGCCACCGACTCGGCGACCTGTACCGCTGGCTCTTCGGCGAGACCACGGCGGACGCGGGCACAGCCACGGCAGACAGCGCCGCCGACGGCGAGGCGGGCGAGCCCGACACGCTGCCCTGGTGGCGACGCACCAAGAGCGGCCGCGAAGAAGACCCGGCCTACGACACTCCCGTGGTCACCCAGAGCAGCGCCGACGACGCCGCGGACCGCCGAGGACGGGGCTCTCGTCGTCGCGGTGCCGCCGGCCCGGTCTTCGTCGACCACGGCGCGACCATCGGGGGCGACGCTCCGGTCGCAGGGTCCTCGGCAGCGGGGGCCGCGGCAGCCGACGCCCCGACCGACGTCTACCAGGCCGACCTGCTGCACGACCTCGACGCGGCGGAGGACGCCGTGCGGTCGTTCGGCATCGACGTCCCGCTGCACGACGACGAGCCGGCGCCCACGACGTCCGCCGCGGGTGCCGCCGGCGGCGGTCCCTCGGGTGCGACGGCCGCCACGACCGTCCTGCCGTCCGTGCCTGCGACCGGCGTGCCGGCCACCACGTCCGCGGCCGCGCCCGGCGAGAGCGACGTCGCGGCCGACTTCCTCGCCGTCGACGACGACGAGCCCGCCCCGCCGTCGCTCGACGTCGAGGACGACTCGCCCGTGGCGCCCTACCGCCTGCCGGCGGCCTCCACGCTCAGCGTCGGCCCGCCCGCCAAGGCGCGCAGCGAGGCGAACGACGAGATCGTGCGCAGCATCACCGAGGTGCTCCGTCAGTTCTCCGTCGACGCCCGCGTCGTCGGCTTCAGCCGCGGCCCGACCGTCACGCGCTACGAGATCGAGCTGGGCCCGGGCGTGAAGGTCGAGAAGGTCACGGCCCTCAGCAAGAACCTCTCGTACGCCGTCGCCTCGAACGAGGTGCGGATCCTCTCCCCGATCCCGGGCAAGAGCGCCATCGGCGTCGAGATCCCCAACACCGACCGCGAGATCGTGTCGCTCGGCGACGTCCTGCGCTCCGGGGCCGCCGCCAAGAGCGTGCACCCGATGACGATCGGCGTCGGCAAGGACGTCGAGGGCGGCTACGTCGTGGCGAACCTCGCGAAGATGCCGCACCTCCTGGTCGCCGGCGCCACCGGCTCCGGCAAGTCGAGCTTCGTCAACTCGATGATCACGTCCCTGCTCATGCGGGCCAAGCCGACCGACGTGCGCATGGTCCTGATCGACCCGAAGCGGGTCGAGCTCTCCATCTACGCCGGCGTCCCGCACCTGATCACGCCGATCATCACCAACCCGAAGAAGGCGGCCGAGGCGCTGCAGTGGGTGGTGAAGGAGATGGACATGAGGTACGACGACCTCGCCAGCTTCGGCTTCCGCCACATCGACGACTTCAACCGCGCCGTCGTCGCGAACGAGATCGTGCTGCCGGCCGGCAGCGCCCGGTCGCTCAAGCCCTACCCGTACCTGCTCGTGGTCGTCGACGAGCTGGCCGACCTCATGATGGTCGCCCCGCGCGACGTCGAGGACAGCATCGTCCGCATCACCCAGCTGGCGCGCGCCTCGGGCATCCACCTGGTGCTCGCGACGCAGCGTCCGTCGGTCGACGTCGTGACGGGCCTCATCAAGGCCAACGTGCCGTCGAGGTTCGCCTTCGCCGTGTCGAGCGTGACCGACTCGCGGGTCATCCTCGACCAGCCCGGTGCCGACAAGCTGATCGGCCAGGGCGACGGGCTCTTCCTGCCGATGGGCGCCTCCAAGGCCATGCGGGTCCAGGGCGCGTGGGTGCAGGAGGCGGAGATCGCCGAGGTCGTCGCGCACGTCACCCGGCAGGCGCGTCCCGACTACCGACCCGACGTGGCGGCCGTGGTCGAGAAGAAGGAGATCGACGGCGACATCGGCGACGACCTCGAGCTGCTCCTCGCGGCGGCGGAGCTCGTCGTCAGCACGCAGTTCGGGTCGACGTCGATGCTCCAGCGCAAGCTGCGAGTCGGCTTCGCCAAGGCCGGGCGCCTGATGGACCTCATGGAGTCGCGGGACATCGTCGGCCCCTCGGAGGGGTCGAAGGCGCGCGACGTGCTCGTGACCAACGAGCAGCTGCCGGGCGTGCTGGCGAAGCTGCGCGGGCAGGGCGACGACGGGCTCCGGGGGCCGGCCCCCGCCTCCTCAGCTCCCACGGCGGTCGGCGCGGGCGACTACGGCGACGACCCCGTCGCCGAGATGACACGAGGCTACGACGAGGTCGACGGCGACGAGGAGTCGGAAGACGCCTGGGGCCTGACCGGCAGGGACTGACGTGACCGACGAGAGAACCCCCGACGCACCCCGGGCCGCGACGTTCCCCTGGCGGGGACGCTTCGCGAGCCGCGGCGCGGGGCCGGCCAGCACGGCGAACATCGCCAACGTGATCACGGTCGTCCGCATCCTGATGGCGCCGCTGTTCATCGCCTGGCTGCTGATCGACGACGGTGCCGACGGCCCGCTGCGCATCGCGGCCGCCGTGCTGTTCGTCGTCGCCATCCTCACGGACAGCCTCGACGGCATGCTGGCGAGGGGCCTCGACCTCGTCACCGACTTCGGCAAGATTGTCGACCCGATCGCCGACAAGGTCCTGGTCGGCGGCGCGCTGGTCGGGCTCTCGATCCTCGGCGAGCTGCCCTGGTGGGTGACCGCTCTCATCCTCGTGCGCGAGATCGGCATAACCGTGTACCGCTTCGTCGTCATCCGTGACCGCGTCATCCCCGCGTCACGAGGCGGCAAGCTCAAGACGGTGCTGCAGGCCGTCGCGGTGACGCTGGCGCTCTTCCCGCTGTGGGTCCCGTTGGGCGACTGGGTTCACGGCCTCAACACGGTCGTGATGACGGCCGCCGTGGTGGCCACGCTCGTGTCGGGTGCCGACTACGTCCGGGTCGCCCTGAAGCACTCCCGCACGTCGTGACCACCGCGGCCGAGGTCGTGCACGAGCTCGACCGTCAGGGGCTCACCGTCGCGGTCGCCGAGTCGTTGACGGGTGGCCTGCTCGCCGCCGAGCTCATCTCCGTCCCCGGTGCGTCCGCGGTCGTCGTCGGGGGAGTCGTGGCCTATCACACGCCGCTCAAGGCCTCGCTGCTCGGTGTGCCGGCGGCGCTGCTCGCGGCCCGGGGCGCCGTCGATCCGGACGTCGCCGTCGCCATGGCGGCGGGGGCACGTCGAGCGCTGGCCGTCGAGGGTCAGCCCGCCGACGTCGGCATCGCGACGACCGGGGTCGCCGGCCCCGACCCTCAGGACGGCCAGGCGCCGGGCACGGTGTACGTCGCCCTGAGCGCAGGAGGCGAGGCTCGCGTCACGAGGCTCGCCCTCGAGGGAGACCGCGCAGCCATCCGATCGGCGACCGTCTCCGAATCACTCTCGATGCTGCATGACTGGCTCACGGGGCCTCGGGAATAGCCGGGGTTTCGGTCTCGTTACATCTCGCGAGTTCACAAGCGTCACACAGAGCTGGCTGGCTACAGTGGCACCCAGCTCGACAGCAGTGTTCCTCACCCACCCCTGAATCCCGTCACGGTGGGTCCTATGTCGCAAGGAGGGGTCCCATGGTTCTGGTCCGTCAAGAGATCGGCGACGTCCTCCGCGACTTCCGTCTCCAGAAGGGCCGCACGCTGCGACAGGTCGCCTCCAAGGCGAGCGTCGCACTCGGCTACCTGAGCGAGGTCGAGCGTGGGCAGAAAGAGGCCAGCTCCGAGATCCTCGCGTCGGTCGCCGACGCGCTCGAGACGCCGATCTCCGTGATCATGCGCGAGGTGGGCGACCGGATGGCCGTCATCGAGGGTCTCAACCCGATCCCCGACACCCTGCCCGACGACATGGTCGCCGAGTTCGACACCGACCTGGTCGTGCGCTGACGCCCCTGACCTCACGGTCTGTCATGCAGTACGCCTCGAGACGCCCCCGACCCAGGTCGGGGGCGTCTCGGCGTCCGGGTACCCTCGACTGATGCGCAAGAGCGAGTTCCGCAGGGCGGTCGACGACGAGTTCGGCGAGGCGTACGGACGAGTCGTCACCCGCGACCTCGTCCTCACGTCGCTGGGCGACGAGACCGCGGACGAGGCGCTCCGCGGCGGCGTGCCACCGCGCGAGGTGTGGCTGGCCCTCTGTGAGGCCGAGGGCGTGCCGGTCGCGCGCAGACACGGAGCCGGGCTGCCCGAGCCGCGTCGCTGACCGTCGTCACGGACGCGCGCGCCGCGGCCCGTCGGCGATCAGGTGTTCGACACGCCGGGGTCCGAGTTCGAACGTGCGTTCGGCACGGTGGTAGCTTCCTCCACAAGGGCGTCGACGCCCGAGTGCTCCACCTCCTGCCGAGATCGCGTCCGCGATGTCGGTGGCGGGTCGTAGCGTTCACGCATCGACGTTCCACCGCTCCCGCATCCGCGGGGGCACCAGCCTTGTCGTCGAGACCGCCGCCCCCGGGCCGAGCGCGACGCGACAGCCTACAGGCGCACGGACAGCAACCACGAAGGAGTCACCATGCCCTCAGCAGAGAACCGCGAGAAGGCGCTCGAGACGGCGCTCGCGCAGATCGACCGTCAGTTCGGCAAGGGCGCCGTCATGCGCCTGGGCAGTGACGAGCGGGCTCCGGTCGCCGTCATCCCCACCGGCTCCATCGCGCTCGACGTCGCGCTCGGCATCGGCGGGCTCCCTCGGGGCCGCATCGTCGAGATCTACGGCCCTGAGTCCTCGGGAAAGACGACGCTCACCCTGCACGCCATCGCCAACGCCCAGCGCGGCGGCGGCATCGCGGCCTTCATCGACGCCGAGCACGCCCTCGACCCCGAGTACGCGAAGAAGCTGGGCGTCGACATCGACGCGCTGCTCGTCTCGCAGCCCGACACGGGCGAGCAGGCGCTCGAGATCGCCGACATGCTGGTCCGCTCCGGCTCCATCGACCTCGTCGTCATCGACTCCGTGGCGGCGCTCGTGCCGCGTGCCGAGATCGAGGGCGAGATGGGCGACTCCCACGTCGGCCTCCAGGCGCGTCTCATGTCGCAGGCCCTCCGCAAGCTCACGGGTGGGCTCAGCCAGACCGGCACGACGATGATCTTCATCAACCAGCTGCGCGAGAAGATCGGCGTGTTCTTCGGCAGCCCCGAGACCACCGCCGGCGGCAAGGCGCTCAAGTTCTACGCCTCGGTGCGACTCGACATCCGCCGCATCGAGACCCTGAAGGACGGCACGGACGCGGTGGGCAACCGCACCCGCGTCAAGGTCGTCAAGAACAAGATGGCACCGCCCTTCAAGCAGGCCGAGTTCGACATCCTCTACGGCGTCGGCATCTCTCGTGAGGGCAGCCTGATCGACTTCGGCGTCGAGCACGGCATCGTCCGCAAGTCCGGTGCCTGGTACACCTACGAGGGCGACCAGCTCGGTCAGGGCAAGGAGAACTCGCGCAACTTCCTCCTCAAGAACGCCTCCGTCGCGCAGGAGATCGAGCAGAAGATCCTGGCCAAGCTCGGTGTCGGCGGGGCGAAGCCGGTCGAGGCGCCCGTCGAGTCGATCGAGGCCAAGATCGCCGCCCGGAAGGGCGCATGACCTCGCACGACGACGAGTCGGCTGACGACCTGGCTCCCGTGACGCCCCTCTTCGGGGTCCGCGGGGCCAGGTCCGGTCGTACAGGCGCAGACGCAGTCGCGTCGAGCCACCCCTCGAAGGGGCTCGCGTCTGTCGGGGACGACGACGAGCCTGTCGACCCGTCGGGAGACGGCGCGCGGCGGGATCCGGTGCGTGACGCGGCAGCCGCGCTGGCCGCCGTGACCGAGCACTGGTCGGACGGGTCTGCCGTGGCCCCTGCACACGGCGACGAGGCAGAGGCCGAGGAGCCGCCCGAGGACCTGGACGCTCAGAGGGCCCGGGCCGAGAACGTGAGCTTGCACGCGCTCAGTCGACGGGGAGTCTCGTCGGCTGAGATGGCGTCCCTGCTCGAGGCGCGCGACCTCGATCCCGAGGTCGTGGCCGACGAGGTGTCGCGCCTCGAAGGGGTGGGTCTCCTCAACGACCGGGAACTCGCCGAGAACCTCCTCGAGACGAAGCAGGGCCGCAAGGGCCTCGGTCGGGGCGCCGTGACGTCTGAGCTGCGCTCGCGGGGCATCGATGCGTCCGTGATCGAGGAGGTCCTCGCCGAGACCGACGACGCCGACGAGCAAGCCAGGGCCGATGAATGGGCCGAGAAGCGTGCGGGCTCGCTGCGGGGGCTGGACAGGGCCACGGCCGAGCGGCGTCTCAACGGCTACCTCATGCGTCGCGGCTACCGCTCTGACACCATCCGTCGTGCCGTCGAGAAGGCCCTGCCGCGCGGTGGCAGCAGCCGGGGCGGCGTCCGCTTCGAGTGACGCCCCGCCCTACACTGGGGCACCATGTCGACGGTCGGTGAAGCGCTGGGCGACGGCCTGGTCGCCGTCGTCGGCTCGACCGGCACCGGCAAGTCCGCGTTCGCGCTCGAGCTGGCCGAGCGTTTCCGCGATGCGGGGCGGTCTGCCGAGATCGTCAACGCCGACGCGATGCAGCTCTACCGGGGCATGGACATCGGCACGGCCAAGGTGCCCGAGGTCGAGCGCCGAGGCGTGCCGCACCATCTCTTCGACGAGCTCGAGGTCACAGCCGAGGCCAGCGTCGAGTGGTACCAGTCCCGTGCCCGTGCAGTCATCGACGACGTCCTCGCGCGCGGCGCCGTGCCTCTCCTGGTGGGCGGATCCGGGCTCTACGTCTCGAGCGTGCTCTTCGACTTCCGGTTCCCGGGCACCGACGTCGCTGTGCGACAGCGCTTCGAGCGGCTGGCCGAGAGCGGCGGCCCCGGCGCGCTGCACGAGTTGCTCACGCAGACCGATCCGGTCGCCGCCGAGCGGATCGGGCCGCACAACGCCCGGCGGCTCGTCCGGGCCCTCGAGGTGGGCGAGATCACCGGCGAGCCGTTCTCGGCGGCCCTGCCCGACGAGGCACGGCGGTGGCGTCCCTCCTCGATCGTCGGGATCGCCGAGGAGAGACCGGTCCTCGTCGAGCGTCTCGACGCCCGCGTCCGGCGCATGTGGGCCGACGGCCTGCTCGACGAGGTGCGCGGCCTGCTGCCGCTCGGCCTCGCCGACGGGATCACCGCCTCCCGGGCCATCGGCTACGCCCAGGCGGCGGCGCAGCTGCGGGGCGACACCGACGAGGAGGCGGCGATCGCCGAGACGCAGGCGCTCACGCGTCGCTACGCCCGCCGCCAGGTCAGCTGGTTCAAGCGGTACCCGGACGTCGACTGGTCGACCACCGGCGACCCGGCGGCCGTCGAGCGGGCCCTCGCTAGACTCCTCGCGTGACCACGACGCTCCAGTTCACCAAGGGACAGGGCACCGGGAACGACTTCGTGTTGTTCACCGACGCCGACGGCGAGACCGACCTCGACGGGGTGGCCATCCGCGCCCTGACCGACCGTCGCTTCGGCGTGGGGGCCGACGGGGTCATCCGTGCCGTCCGCTCGTCCGCGCTCCCGGCCGGCGCCGCGGCGCTGGCGAGCGATCCCTCGGCCGAGTGGTTCATGGATTACCACAACGCCGACGGCAGCCTCGCCGAGATGTGCGGCAACGGCGTCCGCGTCTTCGCGCGTTACCTGGTCGAGCGCGGCCTGGTCGACCTTCCCGTCGGCGAGGCCCTCACGATCGGCACGCGCGCCGGCGTGCGCACGGTGCGGCGTGACGGCTCGGGCTTCCGGGTCGACCTCGGCGCCTGGGCGCTCGGGGACGACGAGCCGACGGTCCGCGCCCGGGAACTCCACGCGGCGAGGCCGGGCCTCTCGCTCTCTGTCGGCAACCCGCACGTGGTCGTCGCCCTCGCCTCCGACGACGAGCTCGACGGGCTCGACCTCTCCTGGGTGCCGGTGCTCGACCCCGCGCCCGCCGAGGGCGCCAACGTCGAGTTCGTGGTCCCGTCCGACCCGCTCGTGGTCGACGGCATCGGTCGCATCCGCATGCGCGTGCACGAGCGGGGCAGCGGCGAGACGCTCTCGTGCGGCACGGGTGCCGCGGCTGCGGCACTCGCCGTGCGGCACTGGGCCGGTGCGGGCGCGCCCGACGACTGGGCCGTCGAGGTGCCGGGCGGCGTGCTCGGGGTCCACGTCGCGCCCGGGGCCGACGGTGAGCACGTGTCGCTCAGCGGACCGGCCGAGCTCGTCTTCAGCGGGGCGCTGACCCTTTAGCGTCCGTCCGTCCGCCACGCGTGGGCGCCGGGGCCCCGGGCCGCGAGGGCGCACGCCCTGTCGTCGTCGCTCGTCTATGCGAGGGACGAGGAGGCGCGACGGGCCCGCAGCACGCGGTATCCCTTGCTCGTCGAGGCCCGCTCCACCTGCACCACGTCCGCCATGGTCGCGTTCATCCACGCCTGGAGCGAGTCGGCGCCGAGGTTCTTCTGCACGACGAGCCAGGCGTCGGAGCCGGGCTCCAGGCGAGGGAGCCACGTCTCGAGGAGGCCGTGCAGCACTTCCTTGCCGACGCGGATGGGCGGATTCGACCAGATCGATGCGAACACGACGTCGTCGGGAACACCGTCGGGCGTCACGGCGTTGACGTTGACGAGGCCCGCGGCCCGTGCGTTCTCACGGACGAGGTCGAGGACCCTCTCGTTCACGTCGACGGCCCACACCGTCGCGTCGGGTGACGACAACGCGAGGCTCAGTGTGATGGGGCCCCATCCGCACCCGACGTCCAACAGGTCGCCCGTCGCGGGCGGCTGCGGTGCACCGGCCAACAGGACGGCCGTGCCCGGGTCGACCCTTTCGGGGCTGAAGACGCCCGACGCCGTCGTGAGCGTCAGCTCTCGCCCTGCGAGGGTCGCCGTGATCGTCCGCCGACGCAGCTCGCTCTCCGGGTTCGGGGAGAAGTAGTGGTCGTTGGTCACGCACGACAACCTACCGAACATCAGCTGCCTGGCCCGTGACGGCCCAGGCTCGACCCCCTCCGGAGGGCTAGTATCACTTCGATGACAGACACCCCCACGACCCCGCTCGACGACGAGCGCGACGGACAGCACGGCGACGACGTCGTGGCTCGGGTCCTCGAGCGTGCGGCGTCGCGGGCGTCCGCCTACACGATCTTCTCGCCGGCCCAGGCGATCCAGACCCGTTCCCTCGACGCATCGGGCGACGGCGACCAGTACGACCGCGAGGACCGCGCCGCGCTCCGTCGCGTGGCCGGCCTCTCGACCGAGCTCGAGGACGTCACCGAGGTCGAGTACCGACAGCTCCGCCTCGAGAACGTCGTCCTGATCGGCGTCTGGTCGCAGGGCTCGCTCTCGGACGCCGAGAACTCGCTCCGTGAGCTCGCCGCGCTGGCCGAGACCGCGGGCGCCTCGGTGCTCGACGGCCTGCTGCAGCGTCGGCCGAACCCCGACCCCAGCACCTACCTCGGCAAGGGCAAGGCGGAAGAACTGCGGCAGACCGTGGCCGCCCTCGGCGCCGACACGGTCATCGCCGACACCGAGCTCGCACCGAGCCAGCGGCGTGCGCTGGAGGACGTGGTCAAGGTCAAGGTGATCGACCGCACGGCCGTCATCCTCGACATCTTCAGCCAGCACGCGAAGAGCAGGGAGGGCAAGGCGCAGGTCGAGCTCGCCCAGCTCGAGTACCTGCTCCCTCGCCTCCGTGGCTGGGGCGACTCGATGTCGCGTCAGGCCGGTGGCCAGGTCGGCGGTGCCGGCGCGGGCATGGGCAGCAGGGGCCCCGGCGAGACGAAGATCGAGCTCGACCGTCGCCGGATCCACACGCGCATGGCCCGCCTGCGACGCCAGATCAAGGAGATGAAGCCGGCACGTGACGCCAAGCGCGCCAACCGCGACCGCAACGAGGTGCCCTCCGTGGCCATCGCCGGCTACACCAACGCCGGCAAGTCGAGCCTGCTCAACCGGCTGACGAGCGCCGGCGTCCTGGTCGAGAACGCCCTGTTCGCGACCCTCGACGCGACCGTCCGCAAGAGCGCGACCGCCGACGGCCGTCCCTTCACCTACGCCGACACGGTGGGCTTCGTCCGCAACCTGCCGCACCAGCTCGTCGAGGCGTTCCGCTCGACGCTCGAGGAGGTCGCTGGCTCGGACGTCATCGTGCACGTCGTCGACGGGTCGCACCCCGACCCCGCCGCACAGCTGGCGACGGTGCGCGAGGTCATCGGCGAGGTCGACGGCCGGGACATCCCCGAGGTCGTGGTCTTCAACAAG
This sequence comes from Frigoribacterium sp. CFBP 13729, assembly GCF_014841875.1. Lineage (NCBI taxonomy): Bacteria > Bacillati > Actinomycetota > Actinomycetes > Micrococcales > Microbacteriaceae > Frigoribacterium > Frigoribacterium sp. CFBP 13729. The sequence goes on from NZ_JACYUR010000002.1 coordinate 816,465, forward strand.
AGCGACCTCGTCGACGACGACCAGCGGCTGGTGCTGCAGGGGCTCGAGCCGACGGCCGTCTTCGTCTCGGCGCGCACGGGCGAGGGCATCGACGAGCTCCTCGCCAAGCTCGCCGGGCTGCTGCCCGAGCCCGAGGTCGAGCTCGACCTGCTCGTGCCCTACGACCGCGGCGACGTGGTCTCGCACCTGCACGACTCCGGCCGGGTCCTGACGACCGACTACGACGAGCAGGGCACCCGGGTCCACGCCCGCGTCTACCCGAGCGACGTCGCGGCGCTCTCGCCGTTCGTGCGCACGGACGCTGCCGACGCCGTCGAGACCGGGGAGCCAGCCGCCTCCTGAGCCGTCCGCTCCCCGCACGACGAAGCGCCTCCCGCCCGGTCAGGGCAGGAGGCGCTTCGTCGTTGTCGGGACGGCGTCAGACCGAGCGGAGCACCGCCACGACCTTGCCGAGGATCTGCGCGTGGTCGCCCACGATCGGCTCGAACGCGCTGTTGCGGGGGAGCAGCCAGGTGTGGCCGTCCCGCTGTCGGAACACCTTGACGGTGGCTTCGTCGTCGAGCATGGCCGCGACGATGTCGCCGTTCTCGGCGTCCTGCTGCTGTCGGACGACCACCCAGTCGCCGTCGCAGATGGCGGCGTCGATCATGGACTCGCCGACGACGCGGAGCATGAACAGCTCGCCCTTCCCCACGAGCTGGCGGGGGAGCGGCATGACGTCCTCGACCTGCTGCTCGGCCGTGATCGGGATGCCGGCCGCGATGCGCCCGACCATCGGCACGTGGGCGGTGTCGCCGTCGTCGCTCGTCGAGAGGATGCTCGTGACCGTGGCGACGGGGGCCGGTTCGCCCAGCACCTCGAGGGCGCGGGGGCGGTTCGGGTCGCGACGGATGCGGCCGGCGAGCTCGAGCTGGTTCAGCTGGTGGGTCACGCTCGACAGCGACTTGAGGCCGACGGCGTCGCCGATCTCGCGCATGCTCGGCGGGTAGCCGCTCTGGGCGATGCTCGCCTGGATGGCGGCGAGGATCGACTCCTGCTTGGCGGTGAGCGCCTTGCGCGGGGGCGTCGCCGGGGCGGTCGCCGTGGCGCTGTGCCGGTCGGTCATGTCTCTCCTGCCGTCGATGTCGGTGGTCGCTGGTGTACTCGTCCCACCGACTGGAACCTATCGGATCACGGCCGCCTGGCGAAACACATGTTCGAGTGTGTCGCGCATTCCTGCACCGGGTGTTCGAAGAAAGTGGTTGCCGTCGGGCTCGATCGAAGATATGTTCGGTACACGTCTTCGTGTCCGGCATTCCCGGCCGAGTGCCGGGCACGAACTCGTACGACCAACTCTCGCGGTGAAAGGAACCACCTCATGAGCAGCATCAGCAGCAGCACCCTCGGCACGACAACCGGCGCCACCGGCCCCAGCGTCCCCCGCACGCGCCTCCGCATCACGCGTCGAGGCCGACGGGTCGTGGGCGCGGCGGTCGCGCTCGGCGCAGCGGGCATCGTCGCCGCGGGCCTCCTGCTCGGCCCGGGTGCCGTGGCGTCCGACCAGGCTGCCGACGTGTCGTTCGCGCAGGTCACCGTCGAGGGCGGCGAGTCGCTGTGGCAGGTCGCGAGCGAGATCGCTCCCACCAAAGACCCGCGCGACGTCGTCAGCGACCTCGTCCGCCTGAACAACCTGCCGAGCGCCGAGGTGGCCGCGGGCCAGACGCTCGCCGTCCCCGAGAAGTACAGCCGCTGATCTGATCTGATCTGATCCGGCCTGCCCGGCCTGACAGGTCACGGTGAGGTCGGCGCTCCGCTCGCCGCCTACCATGGCCTCGTGTCCTTCAGCCTCGCCGACCTGCCCATCCGCGACGACCTCAAGGGGCTGACGCCGTACGGCGCTCCCCAAGAGCGGGTGCCCGTCGCCCTCAACGTCAACGAGAACACCCACCCCGTCCCCGCCGACGTCGCCGCCGACATCCTCGAGGCCGTCGGCGCGGCCCTCGTCGACGTGAACCGCTACCCCGACCGCGAGTTCTCGCTCCTCCGCGACTCGCTCGCGGGCTACCTCGGGCACGGTCTCAGCCGCGAGCACATCTGGGCGGCCAACGGCTCGAACGAGGTCATCCAGCAGATCCTCCAGGCGTTCGGCGGCCCGGGGCGTTCCGTCCTCGGCTTCCCGCCCACGTACTCGATGCACTCGATCATCGCGGCGGGCACCGGCAGCACCTGGCTCGAGGGTGCCCGCGACGAGGGCTTCGCGATCTCGCCCGAGACGGCGGTCGCCGAGATCGAGCGTCTCCGACCCGACGTCGTCTTCTTCTGTGGCCCGAACAACCCCACGGGGACCCCGCTCGACCTCGAGACGGTCCGAGCCGCCTACGACGTGACCGACGGCATGGTGTTCGTCGACGAGGCCTACGCCGAGTTCATGCCGGCCGGTCAGCCTACGGCGCTGACGCTGCTCGAGGGGCGGGAGCGCCTGATCGTCTCGCGCACCATGAGCAAGGCCTTCGCCTTCGCCGGTGCCCGGGTCGGCTACATGGCCGCGCACCACGCCGTGGTCGACGCCCTCCGTCTCGTGCGCCTGCCCTACCACCTCTCCTCCCTCACGCAGGCGGCGGCCGTGGCCGCTCTCGCCCACGCCGACGAGATGCTCGCGATGGTCGACGACATCAAGGCCCAGCGCGACCGCATCGTCCGTGTCCTGACCGAGCTCGGCTACAGCCCGTGGCCGACCTGGTCGAACTTCGTCCTCTTCGGGGGCGTCGACGACCCGGCCGACGTCTTCCGCCGCCTCCTGGCCCGGGGCGTGATCGTCCGCGACCTCGGGATCGAGGGGCACCTCCGGGTGAGCGCCGGCACGGAGGCGGAGACGACCGCGTTCCTCGACGCGCTGCGCGACATTAGGCTCTTCTCGTGACCGATCAGCCCCGCGCCCGCACCGCCTCCTCGTCCCGCGAGACGAGCGAGTCGCGCATCCAGCTGTCCCTCGACCTCGACGGGACGGGGCGCTCGTCGATCGACACGTCCGTGCCGTTCTTCGACCACCTCCTGACGGCCCTGTCGAAGCACTCGCTCATCGACCTCGACGTGTCGGCGGCGGGCGACACCCACATCGACGTCCACCACACGGTGGAAGACGTCGGCATCGTGCTCGGCGGCGCGATCAAGGAGGCGCTGGGCGACAAGGCCGGCATCTCCCGCTACGGCGACGCGCTCGTGCCCCTCGACGAGGCGCTGGTCCAGGCCGTCGTCGACGTGTCGGGCCGCCCGTACCTCGTGCACACCGGCGAGCCCGAGGGCTTCGAGTACCACCTCATCGGCGGGCACTTCACCGGCTCGATGGTGCGCCACGTCTTCGAGGCGATCACGTTCCACGCCGGCATCACGGTGCACGTGCGGGTGCTCGGCGGTCGTGACCCGCACCACATCGCGGAGGCCGAGTTCAAGGCGTTCGCCCGGGCCCTGCGTCAGGCCGTGCAGCCCGACGCCAGGGTGACCGGGGTGCCGTCCACGAAGGGCGCCCTGTGACGGTCCGTCCCACGGTGGCCGTCCTCGACTACGGCAGCGGCAACGTGCACTCGGCGGTCAAGGCCCTCGAGCTCGCGGGCGCCGACGTCGAGCTCACGCGCGACCGCGCCAGGGTGCAGGCGGCCGACGGGCTCTTCGTCCCCGGCGTCGGTGCCTTCGGCGCCGTGATGAGCCAGCTGCAGTCGGTCCGCGGCGGCGAGATGATCGACCGGCGACTCGCGGGCGGCCGTCCCGTGATGGGGATCTGCGTCGGCATGCAGGTCTTCTTCGAGGGCGGGGTCGAGCGCGGAGCGACGACCGGCGGCCTCGGCGAGTGGCCCGGCGTCGTCGACGAGCTGAAGGCCGAGGTCCTGCCGCACATGGGCTGGAACCTCGTCGACGCTCCCGAGGGCAGCGTCCTCTTCGACGGCGTGCGCGACGAGCGCTTTTACTTCGTGCACTCGTTCGCGGCGCAGGCCTGGACCCTCGACGTGATCCGCCCGTTCCCCGAGCCCCACGTCACGTGGGCCGACCACGGCGGGCGCTTCGTCGCGGCCGTCGAGAACGGTCCGCTCTGGGCCACGCAGTTCCACCCCGAGAAGTCGGGGCAGCCGGGCATCAGGCTGCTCTCGAACTGGCTCGGGACACTCTGAACCCCCTCTGATCCGACCGCGATCCCGGCCCCGTCGGCGACAGCACGCGGCACGCCCGCGAGAGAGACACCATGAGCGACTTCTGCACGACCCCCGGCCTCACCCTGTTCCCCGCCGTCGACGTCGCGGGCGGGCAGGCCGTCCGCCTGACGCAGGGCGAGGCCGGCACCGAGACGGGCTACGGCGACCCCGTGGCGGCGGCCGACGACTGGAAGTCGCAGGGCGCCGAGTGGCTGCACCTCGTCGACCTCGACGCGGCGTTCGGTCGGGGCGACAACCGGTCGATCATCAAGAAGGTCATCAAGCAGGTCAAGGGCATCGACGTCGAGCTCAGCGGCGGCATCCGCGACGACCGCTCGCTCGACGACGCGCTGAGCACCGGCGTCAAGCGCATCAACCTGGGCACCGCCGCGCTCGAGAACCCCGAGTGGGCCGCGCACGTCATCGCCGAGTACGGCGAGGCCGTCGCGGTGGGCCTCGACGTGCGGGGCACGACGCTCGCCGCGCGCGGCTGGACGGAGGACGGCGGCGACCTCTGGACGGTCCTCGCTCGCCTCGAGGACGCGGGGTGCGCCCGCTACGTCGTCACCGACGTGACGAAGGACGGCACCCTGACCGGCCCGAACACCGATCTGCTCCGGCAGGTGATGGAGCGCACCGACCGTCCCGTCATCGCCTCGGGCGGCATCTCGAGCCTGGACGACATCGCGGCCCTCCGCGAGCTCGTTCCCCTCGGCCTCGAAGGGGCCATCGTGGGCAAGGCCCTCTACTCGGGTGCCTTCACCCTCGCCGCCGCGCTCGACGTCGCATCGGTGTCGTGAGCCACGGCCACGAGCCCCTGCCCGCGGCCGACAGCGCCGGGCGGCCCTTCGCGGGCCGCACCTTCGAGCACCACGACACGGCCCACGCCGGCGACGACGGCTCGGCCGACCCGCGCCTCCTCGAGGCCCTGGTCCGCTTCGGCGCGGGCGGGCTGCCCGAGCACGAGGTCGTCGACGCCCTGCGCCCGGCGCGCCTGCTCATCCCGCTCGTCGCGGTCGCGGGGGAGGAGGGGCTCGACGACCACGGTCGCCGCGTCGACAAGACGCAGGAGCTGTCCATCGTGACGGTCGCCGGACCGGACGGTCGCGCGGTGCTGCCGGCGTTCACGAGCGTCGAGGCCCTCGGCCGGTGGGACGCCGTGGCGCGTCCTGTCCCCGTCGACGCGCGACGGGTCGCGCTCGCGGCCGTGGCCGAGTCGACCGAGCACCTCGTGCTCGACCCGGGGTCGCCCACCGAGTTCGGCGTCCGGCGACCTGCGCTCTGGGCCGTCGCCCGGGACCTTCCCTGGGTCCCCGCCCACGCGGACGAGGCGGTCCTGCAGGCGTTCCTCGCCGCGTCGACCGACGAGGAGGCGCTGGTCGGGCTGGCGATCTCGCCCGGCTACCGAGGCGCCCGCCTCGGTACGCCCGAGATCGTGGTCCGACTCGCCGTGCGTGCCGGCCTCGACCAGCTGCAGCTCAACGAACTGCTGCAGCGCCTCCAGGCGTCCTGGCAGGCCGACCCCGTGATCGTGGACCGCGTCGACAGCATGTCCGTCAGCGTCGTCCCCGCCTGAGGCGGGTCGTGTCGACGGGTCAGTTCAGCTGGCCACGGGTCAGGTGACCGGGCCGGTGAGCTTCTCGCCGGGGCCCTTGCCGACGGCGTCGGGGATCGAGCTGGCCTCGCGGAAGGCGAGCTGCAGCGAACGGAGGCCGTCGCGCAGGGCACGGGCGTGCTGGTCGCCGATCTCCGGTGCGCTGGCCACGACGAGGCCGGCGAGCGACGAGATGAGCTTGCGCGCCTCGTCGAGGTCGGTCTGCGCCGCGGGGTCGTCGGCGAGGCCGACCTTCACGGCCGCCGCGCTCATCAGGTGCACGGCGACGGTGTTGATGACCTCGACGGCGTTGACGTCGGCGATGTCGCGGACGGCGTCGGACGGGTGCTCGACCGGGATGCCGACGGGGGCGTCGTCGGGGCGGTCGGCGGGGTGGGTGTGCGGGGTGTGGCTCACGTGCTGATCCTCTGCTAGGCTTCTCCAGGCTCGCAGCGTCTGCTGCGTGCGAAAGTGGAGATTCTCCCACCCGCGCTTGACCGTCACACGAGGTTACCGGGTTGTTGGCACCCCGTTCGATCCGCACCACCCCGAAGAGCGATCCTCGAGGCGGAGCAGGCTGAGCAGCCAGGGTGCAGTGCACCGCCGTCGACAGACGGTGCGCGTCGCGAGAGCGACCGGTGCGCGAACCTCCTCTTTCCCTGCAGGCCCTCCGGGTCGGCAGGTGACGAAGCGACGACAGAGGAGTTCCGCATCAGCGATCCCCGTACGAACGACCGTATCCGCGTCCCCGAGGTCCGCCTCGTGGGGCCTGCAGGTGAGCAGATCGGCGTCGTTCCCATCGCCATGGCGCTGCGTCTCGCCGCAGAGGCCGAACTCGACCTGGTCGAGGTGGCCCCCAACTCGAAGCCTCCCGTGGCCAAGATCATGGATCACGGGAAGTTCAAGTACGAGGCTGCGCAGAAGGCGAAAGAGGCCCGGCGCAACCAGGCGAACACCATCCTCAAAGAGGTCCGGTTCCGTCTGAAGATCGACAAGCACGACTACGAGACCAAGCGCAAGCGCGCCGAGGGCTTCCTCGAGGGCGGCGACAAGGTCAAGGCCATGATCCTGTTCCGCGGTCGCGAGCAGTCGCGTCCCGACCAGGGCGTGCGTCTGCTCCAGCGCTTCGCGGAGGACGTGTCCGAGCTGGGCAGTGTCGAGTCCACCCCCACCATCGACGGCCGCAACATGGTCATGGTGATCGGGCCCCACAAGAACAAGTCCGAGGCGAAGGCCGAGGCCGAAGCTCGCAAGGCGGCGAACAAGCCCCCGAAGCACCCCACGTCCGACAAGGCGGCGGCCGATGCACCGGCCGAGCCGACAGAAGAGAGCAAGTAAGACATGCCCAAGCAGAAGACCCACTCCGGTGCCAAGAAGCGTTTCAAGGTCACCGGTTCCGGCAAGATCATGAAGCAGCAGGCCGGCATGCGCCACAACCTCGAGGTGAAGAGCGCCAGCCGCAAGGCGCGCCTCAACCAGGACCAGCTGTTGGCCCCGGCCGACGCCAAGGTCGCCAAGAAGCTTCTCGGTCACTGACCGCTGACACGAACGTAGAGGAACAAGAAAATGGCAAGAGTCAAGAGAGCGGTCAACGCCGCCAAGAAGCGTCGCGTCATCCTCGAGCGCGCCGAGGGCTACCGCGGTCAGCGTTCGCGCCTGTACCGCAAGGCCAAGGAGCAGGTCACCCACTCCCTCGTCTACTCGTACCGTGACCGCCGTGCGCGCAAGGGCGAGTTCCGCCGCCTGTGGATCCAGCGCATCAACGCTGCGTCGCGACAGAACGGCCTGACCTACAACCGCCTCATCCAGGGCCTGTCCCTGGCTGGCATCGAGGTCGACCGTCGCATCCTCGCTGAGCTGGCCGTGCACGAGCCCGCCACCTTCGCGTCGATCGTCGCGACGGCGAAGGCCGCGCTGCCCGCCGACACCTCGGCCCCCAAGGCCACGGCCGCCGCGTAGTCACGACTGCGTCAGCACCACCTCACGCAGGGCCCGGACAGCACTCGCTGTCCGGGCCCTCCGTCGTTCCCGGGGCCGGGTGCGGCATAGTTGTCGCGTGCGCACCCCTCTGATCGACAACCCCCGTTCGCCGCGAGTCCGGGCGGTGGCGAAGCTGTCCAAGCGGGACGCCCGCACCGAGACGGGGCTGTTCCTGCTGGAGGGGCCGCAGGCGGTGTCCGAGGCCCTCGCGTTCCGTCCCGAGCTGGTCCTCGAGCTCTACGTCACGCCCACCGCCCTCGAGCGGCACCCCGGGCTGGCCGACGCGGCCGGCGAGGCGGGCCTCGAGGCCGAGTTCGTCACCGAGGCCGTGCTCGACGCGATGGCCGACACCGTGACCCCGCAGGGCGTCGTGGCCGTGTGCCGCCAGTTCCCGACGTCGGTCAAGGACATCTTCGCCGAGGGCGACGACGGCGGGCCGAAGCTCATCGCCATCCTCGAGGAGGTGCGCGACCCGGGCAACGCCGGCACGATCATCCGTGCCGCCGACGCGGCCGGCGCCGACGCCGTCGTGATGACCGGTCGCAGCGTCGACCTCTACAACCCGAAGGTCGTCCGGGCCACGACCGGCTCCCTCTTCCACGTGCCCGTCGCCGTCGGCATCGACCTGGCGAGCGTCGTGGCGCGGTGCGCCGAGGCCGGGATCCAGGTGATCGCGGCCGACGTCAAGGGCGACGACCTGCTGCAGGCGCGGCGGGAGGGCGTCCTCGACGCGCCGACGGCCTGGCTCTTCGGGAACGAGGCGCGCGGGCTCACCGACGACGACCTCGCCCGGGCCGACCGCGCCGTCGTGGTGCCCATCTACGGGCACGCCGAGTCGATGAACCTGGCGACCGCCGCCTCCGTCTGCCTCTACGAGAGCGCGTTCGCCCAGCGCTCGTAGGCCGACCGGACGGCTCGTTTCGGTTGCGTTACGAATCAGCTGTGAGTTTGACCCCCTTCCGGGCGTCTGTTTGTGTGGACCCATGGAACCCCTCGTCGTGGTCGACCACGTCAACAAGCACTTCGGTCAGCTGCACGTCCTCAAGGACGTCACGACCACGGTCGGGCGTGGCGAGGTCGTCGTGGTGATCGGTCCGAGCGGCTCGGGGAAGTCGACGCTCTGTCGGGCGATCAACCGCCTCGAGACGATCGACGACGGCGTCATCTCGATCGACGGCACGCAGCTGCCCGACGAGGGCGCCGCGCTGGCGAAGCTGCGTGCCGACGTCGGCATGGTGTTCCAGAGCTTCAACCTCTTCGCCCACAAGACGGTGCTCGAGAACGTCACCCTCGGCCAGATCAAGGTGCGCGGCCGCTCGAAGGCCGAGGCCGAGAAGCGCGCGATGGAGCTGCTCGACCGCGTGGGCGTGGGCAACCAGGCCTCGAAGATGCCGTCGCAGCTCTCGGGCGGCCAGCAGCAGCGCGTCGCCATCGCCCGTGCCCTCGCGATGGACCCGAAGGTGATGCTGCTCGACGAGCCCACCAGCGCGCTCGACCCCGAGATGATCACCGAGGTGCTCGACGTCATGGTGCAGCTCGCGAAGGACGGCATGACCATGGTCGTCGTCACCCACGAGATGGGCTTCGCCCGGAAGGCCGCCGACCGCGTCGTCTTCATGGCCGACGGCCAGATCGTCGAGGAGTCGACGCCCGAGGAGTTCTTCACGGCGCCGAAGTCCGACCGCGCCCGCGATTTCCTCTCGAAGATCCTCACGCACTGAGCCCGGGCGCCTCGCTCGCGACGCGCCTCCTCGTGCCCCCGTCCCGGCTGCCCGCCCGGACGAGGAGGCGCCCCCAGACTCCCGGACGTCGACCGTCGGCCGGGTCACCCAGCAAGGAGAACGACATGCGACTCAGCAAGGGATTCGTCGCCGTAGCCGCAGCGGCCGTGACGGTGCTCGGCCTCTCGGCCTGCACGGACTCGGCCGCCCCCGAGAGCTCGGTCGACGTCGAGGAGGTCGCGGACTTCCAGGACGGCACCACGATGGCTCGCCTGGCCGAGGCCGGCGAGATCACCATCGGCACCAAGTTCGACCAGCCGCTCTTCGGCCTGGACGACGGCTCGGGCACGCCCCAGGGCTTCGACGCCGAGATCGGCAAGCTCGTCGCCGCCAAGCTGGGCATCCCCGCCAGCGGCATCACGTGGGTCGAGACGGTCTCCGCCAACCGCGAGCCCTTCATCCAGAACGGCGACGTCGACCTCGTCATCGCCACCTACACGATCAACGACGCCCGCAAGGAGGTCGTCTCGTTCGCCGGGCCGTACTACCAGGCCGGTCAGGACCTGCTGGTGCTCGAGGGCAACCCCGACGGCATCGAGAGCGTCGACGACCTCGCGGGCAAGAAGGTCTGCACCGTCAGCGGCTCGACCAGCGAGGCGAACATCGCCGAGCACGTCAGCGCGCCGACCGACATCATCGCGACCGACACCTACTCGAACTGCCTCGAGCCGCTCCGCACCGGTGCGGTCCAGGCCGTCACGACCGACAACGTGATCCTGGCCGGCCTCGCCGACCAGAACGAGGGCGAGTTCGAGGTCGTCGGAGAGCCCTTCACCGAGGAGCCCTACGGCATCGGCCTCGCGCTCGACGACACCGACTTCCGCATGTTCGTCAACGACACGCTCCAGGACGCCGAGGACGACGGCACCTGGGACGAGCTGTGGGAGGCGACGGCCGGCAAGGTCCTCGAGACCCCCGAGCCCCCGGCGATCGACCGCTACTAGCGACACCGGCGGGCACCGTGTCGCGACCTGCGCACGGTGCCCGCCACCGCCTCCTGCCCGTGTGGGCAGCCGCCCTGACCTGAGGACACCCTTGTGAACCCCCTGGACGTCATCCCCGGCTTCGACGCCGTGATCGACAACTGGCCCCGATTCTGGGGCGGCTTCGTCACGACGCTGCAGCTCCTCGTCCTGTCGGGCGTCGGCGCGATCGTCATCGGCTTCGTCGTGGCCGCCATGCGGATCTCTCCTGTGGGCTCCTTCCGGGTCTTCGCGACGGTCTACACCGAGGCGATCCGCAACGTCCCGCTGACGCTCGTCCTCTTCTTCTGCGCGTTCGTGCTCCCGTACCTCGGCGTCGGGATCGGCTACTTCCCGCTCGCGGTGATCGGCCTGACGCTCTACACCTCGCCCTTCGTGGCCGAGGCCGTCCGCTCCGGCGTGAACGGCGTCCCGGTGGGCCAGGCCGAGGCCGCCCGCAGCATCGGCCTGGGCTTCGGCCAGACCCTGACGCTCGTGATCATGCCGCAGGCGATCCGCATGGTCATCCCGCCCCTCATCAACGTGATCATCGCCCTGACGAAGAACACCTCGGTCGCGGGCGGGTTCTTCGTCGCCGAGCTGTTCGCCGCGGGGCGCTTCATCGCGAACTCCCGCGGCGACGCGGTCATCACGACGCTGTTGTCGGTGGCCGTGTTCTACCTGGTCGTCACCATCACCCTGGGTCGCGTCGCGGCCCTCGTCGAGAAGAAGGTCGCGGTCCTGCGATGAGCACGAACGTCCTCTACGACGCCCCGGGCCCGAAGTCCCGCCGCACCTCGCGCATCATCTCGGTGGTGGGCGTGGTCCTGGTGGTCGCGCTCGTCGCCTACGTCGCGTACCTGCTGGGCCGCCCGCGCGTCAGCGCCAACGGTGCCGTCACCGCCAGCGTGCTCGACCCCTCGCGCTGGGACATCCTGCTCGACCGCAACCTCTGGCGGAACATCGGCCGCGGCTGGCTGGCCACGGTCCAGGCCGCCGCCGTCGCGTCGGTCCTCGCGGTGGCCATCGGCGTGCTGTTCTCGTTCCTCCGCACCGCCCGCACCGCCTGGGTCCGGGTGCCGACCACGGTCGTCCTCGAGTTCTTCCGCGGCATGCCCGTGCTGCTGATGATGCTGTTCATCCTGCTGGTGTTCTCGACGGGCGCCTTCTGGGCCGTGGTGGCCGCGCTGGCGGTCTACAACGGAGCACTCATCGGCGAGGCCCTGCGCTCGGGCATCGCCGCCCTGCCGCGAGGCCAGCGCGAGGCGGGGCTGGCCATCGGCCTCTCGCCCGTGCAGACGCGCTTCGCGATCGAGTTCCCGCAGGCGTTCCGCCAGATGCTGCCGATCATCCTGGCGCAGCTGGTCGTCCTCCTGAAGGACACCTCGCTCGGCTACATCGTCGGCTACGTCGAGCTCACGAGGCAGGGGCTCAACCGGCTCGGCACCTCCTACGGCAGCACGTACACGTTCACGCTCTTCGCGGTCGTCCTCGTGGTGTACCTCGTCACGAACCTCGTCTTCTCGTACGTGGTGCGCGTCGTCGACCGGCGCACCGGCCGACGCGGCGTCGTCCGGACGAAGGGCGGGGGAGGCGGTCTCGGCGGCCCCGGTCTGCTCGCCCGCGCCGGCCGACCGAACATCCCCGCGACGACCGGGGACGCCGGCGGAGGCGGCGGCGGCGGTCGCTGACCTGCCGCACCGTCGCACCGACCGCTCCTCCCCGGATCCGCGATCCGCGCCTCCTCGTCCCCAGGGCACGAGGAGGCGCGGGTCGTCTCCCCAACGATCGCTAAGCTTGGTTCTCGTGTCAGACTCCGTCCCCATCTCCGAAGAGGCCGTCTCGGCTGCGGTCGACGCGGCCCTCGCCGCCGTCGCGACCGCCGCCTCCGTCGCCGAGCTCAAGGCGGCCCGTGCCCAGCACGCCGGCGAGGCGTCGGTCCTGGCACGCATGAACGCCGGTCTTCGCGACCTGCCGAACGACCAGAAGGCCGCGGCGGGCAAGCTCGTCGGCGGCGCCCGTGGCCGTGTCGGCCAGGCGGTGGCAGGCCGTGAGGGCCAGCTCGCCGAGCTCGAAGAGACGCAGCGCCTCGTCGACGAGGCCGTCGACGTCACGGCCCTGCCCACTCGTCGTCGCGTCGGTGCGCGGCACCCGCTCGCCCTCCTGCAGGAAGAGATGCTGGACCTGTTCGTCGGCATGGGCTGGGAGGTCAGCGAGGGGCCCGAGCTCGAGCACGAATGGTTCAACTTCGACGCCCTGAACTTCGACGCCGACCACCCGGCGCGTGCCATGCAGGACACCTTCTTCGTCGACCCGGTCGACGCTCACCTCGTGCTGCGCACGCACACGTCGCCCGTGCAGATCCGCACGCTCCTCGCGAAGGAGCTGCCCGTCTACAACGTCGCCACCGGTCGCGTCTTCCGCACCGACGAGCTCGACGCGACGCACACCCCGGTCTTCACGCAGATCGAGGGCATCGCCATCGACCGCGGCCTCACGATGGCGCACCTGCGCGGCACGCTCGAGCACCTGGCACGCTCGATGTTCGGGCAGGGCGCGCAGATCCGGCTCCGGCCCAACTACTTCCCCTTCACCGAGCCGAGCGCCGAGATGGACGTCTGGCAGCCGAACGCCAAGGGCGGCGCGCGCTGGGTCGAGTGGGGCGGCTGCGGCATGGTCAACCCGAACGTCCTCCGGGCCGCGGGCATCGACCCCGAGGTGCACCAGGGCTTCGCCTTCGGCATGGGCATCGAGCGGACCCTCCAGTTCCGCAACGACCTCAACGACATGCGCGACATGGTCGAGGGCGACGTCAGGTTCAGCGAGCAGTTCGGGATGGTGGTCTGATGCGGGTTCCGCTGAGTTGGCTCGGCGAGCACGTCGACCTGCCGGTCGACGTCTCCCTCGAGCACGTGCACGCCGCGCTGGTGTCGGTCGGCTTCGAAGAGGAAGACGTCCACGTCGGCGACGTGACGGGCCCCCTCGTGGTGGGCCAGGTGCTCGAGCTGCAGCCCGAGCCGCAGAAGAACGGCAAGACGATCAACTGGTGCCAGGTCGCCGTCGGCCCCGACGACGTCCGCGGCATCGTCTGCGGCGCCCACAACTTCGTCGTGGGCGACAAGGTCGTCGTGTCGCTGCCGGGCGCGGTCCTGCCCGGGCCGTTCCCGATCGCCGCGCGCAAGACCTACGGCCACGTGTCCGACGGCATGATCGCGTCGACCCGTGAGCTCGGCCTCGGCGACGAGCACGACGGCATCCTCCTGCTCAGCTCGCTCGGCCTCGACCCCGAGGTCGGCACGGACGCGATCGCGCTCCTCGGCCTCGACGAGGCCGCCGTCGAGATCAACGTCACGCCCGACCGCGGCTACGCGCTCAGCATGCGCGGCGTGGCTCGCGAGTACTCCCACGCGACGGGCGCCTCCTTCACCGACCCGGCCGGCACCGTCGAGGCCGCGGCGGCGGACGGCTTCGGCGTGAGCGTCGTCGACGACGCCCCGGTGCGCGGCCGCCAGGCCGTGGCCACCTTCGTCACCCGGGTCGTCCGCGGCATCGACGCCTCGCGGCCGACGCCGACCTGGATGTCCTCCCGCCTGCGCCTCGCCGGCGTCCGCTCGATCTCGCTGCCGGTCGACGTCACGAACTACGTGATGCTCGAGCTCGGCCAGCCGATCCACGGCTACGACCTCGACGCGGTCCAGGGCGGGTTGACGGTCCGCCGTGCCGCGGCGGGCGAGCAGCTCGAGACCCTCGACGGCACCGTCCGTGCTCTCCACGTCGAGGACCTAGTCATCGCGGACGAGCAGGGTGCCGTAGGCCTGGCCGGCGTCATGGGCGGTTCGCGCACCGAGATGGGCGCGGGCACCACCGACGTGCTCGTCGAGGCCGCCACGTTCGACCCGGTGTCGATCGCCCGGACCGCTCGTCGGCACAAGCTGCCGAGCGAGGCCTCCCGTCGGTTCGAGCGCGGCGTCGACCCTGCCGTCTCCGCCCCCGCGGCACAGCGGGTCGTCGACCTGCTCGTCGAGCTGGCCGGCGGCACGGCCGACCCGCTCGGCTCCTCCCTCGACGAGTCCGTCGCGCCCGGGGCGATCGAGCTGCCGCGCGACCGCGCCGCCCGCCTCATGGGCGTCGACTACACGGCCGACGAGGTCGTGGGAGCCCTTCGCGCCGTCGGCTCCGTCGTCGTCGAGTCGGGCGAGGGCTGGCAGGTGACCCCGCCGACGTGGCGGAGCGACCTCCGCACGTCGGCCGACCTCGTGGAAGAAGTGGCCCGCATCACCGGGTACGACCGCATCCCGTCGGTGCTGCCCGTGGCGCCTCCCGGGCGTGGGCTGTCCCGCGAGCAGAAGCTCCGCCGCCGGGTCGCGGCGTCGCTGGCCGCCGCGGGATCGGTCGAGGTCCAGGCCTACCCCTTCGTCCGTCCCGACCAGAACGCCGCCTTCGGCTCGATCGACGGCTCGGACACCGGCTCGACGGTCCCTGCCGTCACGCTCGCGAACCCGCTCGACTCCGCAGCGCCCCAGCTGCGTCGCTCGCTGCTCCCCGGCCTGCTCGACGTCGTCCGCCGGAACACCTCCCGTGGGCTGGTCGACGTCTCGGTCTTCGAGAGCGGCACGGTCTTCCTGCCGATCGAGGACACGACCTACGGCACCGCCGAGGTCCCCGCCGGTGCCCAGCGCCCCGGTGACGAGCTCCTCGACCAGCTGGCCGCCAGTCTTCCCGCCCAGCCGCGGCACCTGGCCGTGGCTGTCGTCGGAGACGCGATCGACCGCCAGCCGGGCCAGCCGGCCGTCGCCGCCGGCCTGGCCGACGTGCTCGACGACCTGCGGGTCTCCGTCCGCGCCGCCGGGGCCGAGGCCGTCTTCCGCACGGGCCGGCACCCGTCGCTGCACCCCGGGCGCACGGCCGAGGTCCTCGTCGCAGGCGAGGTCGTCGGCGTGGCCGGCGAGCTGCTGCCCACGGTGTCGGCCGAGCTCGACCTGCCGCGCGTCGTCGCGGTCGCCGAGATCGACCTCGACCGTGTCCTCGCGCTGTCCGACGTCCCCGTCCAGCCGACGGCGATCTCGTCCTACCCGGCCGCCACGCAAGATCTCTCGCTCGTCGTGGGCGTCGACGTCGCCGCGGGCGACCTGCTCGAGACCGTCCGCGAGGGCGCCGGCGACCTGCTCGAGTCCGTTCGGCTCGTGGACGACTACCGGGGCACCGGGCTGCCGGAGGCGAGCAAGTCGCTGACCTTCGCGCTGCGGTTCCGTGCCGACGACCGCACGCTCACGGCCGCCGAGGCGACCGAGGCCAAGCAGGGGGCCGTCCGCCTCGCCGGCGAGCGATCTGGGGCGACGCTCCGCGAGTGACCTCGCGAGGCGCCGCCGCCCTCGATCCTCGACCGACTCGACCATCAGGATGGACACATGCCTCACTCCGTAGCAGTAGCGGGCGCCAGCGGGTACGCCGGCGGCGAGCTCCTCCGGCTCCTCGCGGCGCACCCCGACTTCGAGGTCACGACAGTGACGGCGTTCCAGAACGCCGGGCAGCCCCTCGTCGCCCTCCAGCCCCACCTGCGCTCCCTCGCGCACCTCACGCTCGTGGAGACGACGGCCGAGACCCTCGCCGGGCACGACGTCGTCTTCCTCGCCCTCCCGCACGGCAAGTCCGGTGCCATCGCGGCGCAGCTGCCCGACGACGTCCTCGTCGTCGACTGCGGGGCCGACCACCGTCTGACCGACGAGGCCGCCTGGGCCCGGTTCTACGGCACCGAGTACCACGGCGCGTGGGCGTACGGGCTGCCCGAGCTGCTGCTCGGCGCGTCCGGCGGGCGTCAGCGCGACGCCCTGCGCGGTGCACGCCGCATCGCGGTGCCCGGCTGCAACGTCACGGCGGTGACCCTCGGCCTCGCCCCTGGCGTCCGCGCCGGGCTGGTCGAGGCGACCGACATCGTCTCGGTCCTGGCGGTCGGCCCGTCGGGAGCCGGCAAGGCACTGGCACCGCACCTCCTCGCCAGCGAGCTGATGGGCTCCGCCTCGGCCTACGGCGTCGGCGGCACGCACCGCCACGTGCCCGAGATCCAGCAGAACCTCCGGCTCGCCGGCGCGCAGGACGTCAACATCTCCTTCACCCCCGTGCTCGTCCCGATGTCGCGGGGCATCCTGGCGACCACGACGGCGACGCTCGCCCCCGGGGTCGGCGCCCACGACGTGCGCACCGCCTGGGAGCAGGCCTACGCGGACGAGCCGTTCGTCCACGTCCTGCCCGAGGGCGTCTTCCCCCGCACGGCCGACACGGTCGGGGCGAACACGGCCCTCATCGGCCTCGCCGTCGACGAGGCCGCCGAGCGCGTCGTCGTCGTCAGCGCCATCGACAACCTCGTGAAGGGCACGGCCGGCGCGGCCGTCCAGTCCGCCAACATCGCCCTCGGCCTCCCCGAGACCGCGGGCCTCAGCACGGACGGAGTGGCACCGTGAGCGTCACCGCAGCACAGGGCTTCACCGCCGCCGGCGTCGTCGCCGGCCTCAAGAGCACCGGGGCACGCGACGTCGCCCTGGTCGTCAACACCGGCCGCAGCAAGGCCGCCGCGGCCGTCTTCACGAGCAACCGCGCCAAGGCGCACCCCGTCCTGTGGTCGCAGCAGGTGCTGGGCGACGGCGTCGCGGAGGCGGTCGTCCTGAACTCGGGAGGCGCCAACTGCTTCACCGGCCCGTTCGGCTTCCAGACGACGCACGCCACGGCGGAGGCCGTCGCCGAGTCGCTCAGCGTCTCGGCGGGCGACGTCGTCGTCTGCTCGACAGGCCTGATCGGCGTCGGCGACCAGGTGTTCCGCGACAAGGTGCTCTCCGGTGCCCGGGCGGCGGCGACCCAGCTGAGCGCCGAGGGAGGCGAGGACGCCGCCCTCGCGATCATGACGACCGACAGCGTGCCGAAGCAGGCCGTCGTCGCCGGCGACGGCTGGGTGGTCGGCGGCATGGCCAAGGGCGCGGGCATGCTCGCGCCGGGCCTGGCGACCATGCTCGTCGTCCTGACGACCGACGCCGACCTCCCGGCGGAGACGCTCGACGCCGCGCTGCGCGCGGCCACGAGGGTCACGTTCGACCGCCTCGACTCCGACGGCTGCATGTCGACCAACGACTCGGTCGTGCTCCTCTCGAGCGCCGAGTCCGGTGTCGCCCCGTCGGCCGACGAGTTCACGACGGCGGTCACGGAGCTCTGCGCCGACCTGGCTCGCCAGCTGCAGGCGGACGCCGAGGGCGCCTCCCACGACATCCGCATCGAGGTCGTCGGTGCCGTCGACGAGGACGACGCGGTCGAGGTGGGCCGCTCCATCGCCCGGAACAGCCTCTTCAAGGCCGCCGTGTTCGGCAACGACCCCAACTGGGGCCGCGTGCTCGCCGCGATCGGCACCACGTCGGCCGCCTTCGACCCCTACGACGTCGACGTGTCGATGAACGGCGTCCGGGTCTGCCACGCCGGCGCGCCCGACGTCCCGAGCGAGACCGTCGACCTCACCCCGCGGGCCGTCCACGTGCTGGTCGACCTGCGCGCCGGCGACGCCGAGGCGACGATCCTCACGAACGACCTCACGCACGACTACGTGCACGAGAACAGCGCGTACTCCAGCTGATGGGCGCACACGAGGTGACCCACAGCGCCGAGCAGGAGCTCGCGGCCGTCAAGGCCGCGACCCTGATCGAGTCGCTGCCCTGGCTCAAGCGCTTCTCCGGCAAGGTCGTGGTCGTGAAGTTCGGCGGCAACGCGATGGTCGACGAGGCCCTCGGCCGTGCCTTCGCCGAGGACATGGTCTACCTGCGGCTGGCCGGCCTGTACCCGGTGGTCGTCCACGGAGGCGGTCCGCAGATCTCCGCGGCCCTCGCGACCGCGGGCATCCCGAGCGACTTCCGCGGCGGGTACCGCTACACGAGCACCGAGGCCATCGCCGTCGTCCGTGACGTCCTCGCCGGGGACGTCGCGCAGCAGATCGTCGGGCTCGTCAACGAGCACGGCGACCTCGCCCGCAGCGTGTCCGGCGAGGGCTCGACGCTGTTCCGCGGTCGTCGCCGCGGCACCGTCGTCGACGGCGAGGCGGTCGACCTCGGGCACGTGGGCGACGTCGTCGACGTCGACCCGTCGTCGGTGCTCGCCGAGATCGATGCCGGACGCATCCCGGTCGTGTCGTCGCTCGCCGTCGACGAGGGCGACGAGGGGTCGCTGCTGAACGTGAACGCCGACGCCGCGGCCGCCGCGCTCGCCGTGGCGCTCCGGGCGACCAAGCTCGTGGTCCTCACCGACGTCTCGGGCCTCTACTCCGACTGGCCGAACCGTGACTCGCTGGTCGCCGCCATCACCGTGTCGGCGCTCACAGACATGCTCCCGACGCTCGAGTCGGGCATGATCCCCAAGATGACGGCCTGCCTCGACGCGGTCGTCGGCGGCGTCGGGGGAGCG
Organism: Frigoribacterium sp. CFBP 13729; assembly: GCF_014841875.1. Lineage (NCBI taxonomy): Bacteria > Bacillati > Actinomycetota > Actinomycetes > Micrococcales > Microbacteriaceae > Frigoribacterium > Frigoribacterium sp. CFBP 13729. The sequence goes on from NZ_JACYUR010000002.1 coordinate 835,378, forward strand.
ACCATCATCGACGGCCGCATCCCGCACTCCATCCTCCTCGAGGTCTTCACCCAGCGCGGGTCGGGCACCGAGGTCGTCCCCGACGACAGGGCCGCCGCCTACGGCGCACCCGTCGTCGACTCGTTCCCGATCACCCCGGTCGGCGACGTCAGCACCCCGCAGGAAGGACAGTCGTGACCACCACCCAGACCCCAGCCGGACACGACGAGCGCCGCGACTGGCAGAGCCGGTTCGGCGACGCGTTCATGCGCTCGCTGGCCACCCCGAAGGTGATGCTCGAGCGCGGCGAGGGCTGCGCCGTGTGGGACGTCGACGGCAAGCGCTACCTCGACTTCCTCGCCGGCATCGCCGTCAACGCCCTCGGCCACGCGCACCCCGTGCTCGTCGAGGCGATCGCCCGGCAGGCCGGCGCGCTCGTCCACGTCTCGAACTACTTCGCGACCGAGCCTCAGCTGGCCCTGGCCGAGCGCCTCCTCCGCATCAGCGGCGCGGGCGACCAGGGTCGCGTCTACTTCGCGAACAGCGGGGCCGAGGCCAACGAGGCCGCGTTCAAGCTGGCACGGCTCAACCGCGGCGACGGACGCCGCACGCGGATCCTCGCCCTGCAGAACTCGTTCCACGGGCGCACCATGGGCGCCCTCGCCCTCACCGGCAAGCCCGCGCTCCGCGGCCCCTTCGAGCCGATGGTGGCGGGGGTCGAGCACATCGACACGACGCTCGAGGCGCTCGAGGCCGCGATGGGCGACGACGTCGCGGCTCTCTTCGTCGAGCCGATCAAGGGCGAGGCCGGCGTGCTCGACCTCCCCGTCGGGTTCCTCGAGCGGGCCCGTGAGCTGACCCGCGAGCACGGAGCGCTCCTCGTCCTCGACGAGATCCAGACGGGCATCGGCCGCACCGGCTCGTGGTTCGCCTTCCAGCAGTTCGACGTCGTGCCCGACGCGATCACCGTCGCCAAGGGGATCGCCGGGGGAGTGCCCATCGGCGCGCTCGTCACCTTCGGCGCCGCCTCCGACCTGTTCGAGGCCGGCCAGCACGGCAGCACGTTCGGCGGGAACCCGCTGGCCACGGCTGCTGCGGACGCGGTCCTCGGCGAGATCGAGCGGGCCGACCTCGTCGAGGCCGCCGTCGTCCGAGGCGCCCAGATCCGTGCCGCCGTCGAGGCGATGGACTCGCCGCTCGTCGCCGGCGTCCGCGGGCAGGGCCTGCTGATCGGCATCGGCCTGACCCAGCCGATCGCCGCCGAGATCTCGTCCCGGTGCCTCGAGGCAGGCCTGATCGTGAACGCCCCCAACGACTCCAGCATCCGTCTCGCCCCGCCGCTCATCGTGGGCGACGCCGAGATCGCCGAGTTCTCCGCCCTCTTCTCCCGCGTCCTGAAAGGTCTCGAATGACCCGCCACTTCCTCCGCGACGACGATCTCAGCCCCGCTGAGCAGCTCGAGGTCCTCGACCTGGCCGACGCCCTCAAGCGCGACCGCTGGTCGCAGCGCCCCCTCGAGGGGCCGCAGACGGTCGCCGTGATCTTCGACAAGTCGTCCACCCGCACCCGGGTGTCCTTCGCGGTCGGCATCGCCGACCTCGGAGGCAGCCCGCTCGTGATCGCCACCGCGAACAGCCAGCTGGGCGGCAAGGAGACGCCGTCCGACACCGCGCGCGTCCTCGAGCGCATGGTCGCGGCCATCGTCTGGCGCACCTACGCGCAGTCCGGCCTGGAGGAGATGGCGGCCGGCACGACCGTCCCGGTCGTCAACGCGCTCAGCGACGACTTCCACCCCTGCCAGCTGCTGGCCGACCTGCAGACCATCCGCGAGGCGAAGGGCACGCTCGCGGGCCTCTCCGTCGCCTTCGTCGGCGACGGCCGGAGCAACATGGGCCAGTCGTACCTGCTGGCCGGCGCCACCGCCGGCATGCACGTCCGCATCGGCTCGCCGGCGGGCTTCCAGCCCGAGCAGCACGTCGTCGACGACGCGGCCGCGATCGCCGCCACGACCGGCGGCTCCGTCCAGGTCGTCGACGACGCCGCGGCCGCGGTCGCGGGCGCCGACGTCGTCGTCACCGACACCTGGGTCTCCATGGGCAAGGAGGACGAGAAGGACGAGCGCGTCGCCGTGTTCGGCGGCTTCAAGGTCGACCAGGCGCTCATGGCGCGGGCGGCCGACGACGCGATCTTCCTGCACTGCCTCCCCGCCGACCGCGGGTACGAGGTCGACGCCGACGTCATCGACGGCCCGACCAGCGTCATCTGGGACGAGGCGGAGAACCGCGTCCACGCCCAGAAGGCGCTCCTCACCTGGCTGCTCTCGCACTGAGACAGCAGCGGCGAGCCTGCAGCAGCGAGCTCGCAGCACCGGCCGCCCGGCCACGAGGCCGGGCGGCCTCCCGATAAGATCACCCACACACCACACTCAAGGAGAACCATGGCGGAACGCGTCGTCCTCGCATACTCCGGAGGTCTCGACACCTCCGTCGGCATCGGCTGGCTCGCTGACGCGACCGGCAAGGAGGTGGTCGCCCTCGCCGTCGACGTCGGACAGGGCGGCGAGGACATGGACGACATCCGTCAGCGTGCCCTCGACTGCGGTGCCGTCGAGTCGGTCGTCGTCGACGCCAAGGAGGAATTCGGGCGCGACTACCTGATGCCCGCCCTCAAGGCGAACGCGATGTACCAGAAGACCTACCCGCTGGTCTCGGCCCTCAGCCGCCCGCTGATCGCACGCCACCTCGCCCGTGTCGCGAAGGAGCTCGGCGCCGACAGCGTCGCGCACGGCTGCACCGGCAAGGGCAACGACCAGGTCCGCTTCGAGGCGGCCGTGGCCGCGCTCGCGCCCGACCTGACGAGCATCGCGCCCGTCCGCGACCTCGCCCTCACCCGCGACAAGGCGATCATCTACGCCGAGCAGCACTCGCTGCCGATCCGCCAGAGCGCGGCGAACCCCTACTCGATCGACAAGAACGTCTGGGGCCGCGCGGTCGAGACGGGCTTCCTCGAGGACCCGTGGAACCCGCCGATCGAAGACCTGTACGAGTACACGCAAGACCCCTCGGTCATCAAGGACGCCGACGAGGTCGTCATCACCTTCGAGGCCGGCGTGCCCACCGCGATCGACGGCGTCCCGTACACGCCGCTCGGCATCGTGCAGAAGATGAACGAGCTGGCGGGCGCTCACGGCGTCGGCCGCATCGACGTCGTCGAGGACAGGCTCGTCGGCATCAAGAGCCGCGAGGTCTACGAGGCTCCCGGCGCCGTGGCGCTCATCCAGGCGCACGAGGCGCTCGAGGCGCTCACGATCGAGCGCGACCTCGGTCGCTACAAGCGCGGCGTCGAGGCCGAGTGGTCGAACCTCGTCTACGACGGCCTGTGGTTCTCGGGCCTGAAGCGCTCGCTCGACGTCTTCATCGACGACACGCAGAAGTACGTCTCGGGCGAGATCCGCCTCAAGCTGCAGGGCGGCCGCGCGGTCGTCACGGGCCAGCGGAGCGACCAGAGCCTGTACGACTTCGACCTCGCGACCTACGACACGGGCGACACGTTCGACCAGTCGCTGTCCAAGGGCTTCATCGAGATCTGGTCCCTGCCGAGCAAGATCTCGGCGCGTCGCGACCTGGCGCAGCAGTAGTGGTCGACGCGACCCCGGGCCAGAACCAGCGGGCGGGGGAGGCGGGTGCCCTGTGGGGAGGCCGCTTCGCCTCCGGCCCCGCCCCCGAGCTCGCGGCCCTGAGCAAGTCGACGCAGTTCGACTGGCAGCTCGCGCCGTACGACATCGCGGGGTCACGGGCACACGCCCGTGCCCTCGCGGCGGCGGGGTACCTCGACGGCGCTGAGCTCGACGGCATGGTCGCCGCCCTCGACCAGCTCGAGGCCGAGGTCGCCGACGGCTCGTTCGTGGCGGCGGAGTCCGACGAGGACGTGCACTCGGCGCTCGAGCGCGGCCTGATCGGCATCGCCGGCGCCGAGCTCGGCGGCAAGCTCCGCGCGGGCCGCAGCCGCAACGACCAGATCGCCACGCTCGTGCGTCTCTACCTGCGTGACCACGGTGCGGCGATCGGCCGTCTCGTGGTCGTGCTCGTCGACGCGATCGCCTCGCAGGCCTCGGCTCATCCCGATGCCGTGATGCCCGGGCGCACGCACCTGCAGCACGCGCAGCCCGTCCTGCTCGCGCACCACCTCCTCGCCCATGCCTGGCCCCTGGTCCGCGACCTCGAGCGCCTGCGCGACTGGTCGCGTCGTGCGTCGGCCTCGCCCTACGGCGCCGGCGCCCTGGCGGGCAGTTCGCTCGGCCTCGACCCGATGCTCGTCGCGACCGAGCTCGGCTTCGAGCGCACCACCGAGAACAGCATCGACGCGACGGCCAGCCGTGACGTCGTGGCCGAGTTCGCCTTCGTGGCGGCCTCGATCGGCATCGACCTGTCACGCCTCGCCGAGGAGGTGATCCTCTGGTCGACGCGGGAGTTCGGCTTCGTGAAGCTGCACGACTCGTTCTCGACCGGGTCGTCGATCATGCCCCAGAAGAAGAACCCGGACATCGCCGAGCTCGCCCGGGGCAAGTCGGGGCGGCTGATCGGCAACCTCACGGGCCTCCTGGCGACGCTCAAGGGCCTCCCGCTCGCGTACAACCGCGACCTGCAGGAGGACAAGGAGCCGGTGTTCGACTCGGTCACCCAGCTCGAGGTGCTGCTGCCCGCGTTCACGGGCATGATCGCCACGCTCGAGTTCGACGAGGCCCGCATGGCCGAGCTGGCGCCGCAGGGCTTCTCGCTCGCGACGGACGTGGCCGAGTGGCTCGTGCGCCAGGGAGTGACGTTCCGTGACGCCCACGAGATCAGCGGCGAGCTGGTGAGGTTCTGCGAGCAGCACGGGCTGGAGCTCGACGAGCCGACCGACGCGCAGTACGCCGAGGTGTCGTCCCACCTCACCCCCGAGATCCGTGCGGTCCTGACCGTGCGCGGCTCGATCGGCAGCAGGCAGGGCGTGGGCGGGACGGCTCCCGAGCGCGTCGCCGAGCAGCTGGCCGAGCTGACCGAGCGCGTCGCGCACCTGGTCCGCGACCTCGACCCGGTCTCGGCGTGACCGAGCCGCGTCGACCGCGGACCCCGCGTGCCTGGCTGCTGCCCGCGGTCGTCGCGGTGTGCGTCGTCGTCCTCGTCGCGGTCGTCGTGATCGCGACCGCCTCGGGCCAGCGGTTCTTCTGAACGAGGTGACCCGGCTGCTGACGCGGCCGGCCCTCGAGGTGGGCCCGCTCCTCCTCGGCTCGGTGTTCCGGGTCGGGGAGGTGGCGGTCAGGCTCACCGAGGTCGAGGCGTACCACGGCCAGGGGCAGGATCCCGGGTCGCACGCGCACCGCGGGCCGACGCCGCGGAACTCGAGCATGTTCCGCGAGGGCGGGACCCTCTACGTGTACCTGTCCTACGGGATCCACCGGTGCGTCAACATCGTCTGCGGCCCTGAGGGCTACGCCTCCGGGCTGCTGCTCCGCGCGGGCGAGGTCGTCGACGGTCTCGACGTCGCTCGGTCGCGCCGGGCATCCGCCCGGAACGACGCCGAGCTGGCGAAGGGACCCGGGAGGCTCGGGTCGGCGCTCGACATCGGTCTCGACGACGACGGCAGCACCCTGGGGCACGGGCGGTTCTCCCTCGAGCTGCCGACCGGTGCCGCCGGCGAGGTCGTCGCCGGTCCCCGCGTCGGCGTGTCCGGCCGGGCCGGGACCGACGAGTTCCCGTGGCGGTTCACGCTCGCAGGTGAACCGTCGGTCTCGGCCTGGCGGCCCGCGGTCAGGCGCGGCGGCGGCACGTCCGCACGCTGATACCGTTCTCGGGTGAGCAGCGAAACAACGGCCGACGTCCTCGCCGGCCAGGCCAACGACCCCACGTTCGACGACGTCTGGGACGAGCTGCAGTGGCGCGGCCTGGTCCACGTCTCGACGGACGCCGAGGCGCTGAAGTCCGTGCTCGCCGGCCCGCCGATCACGTACTACTGCGGCTTCGACCCGACCGCGCCGAGCCTGCACCTCGGCAACCTCGTGCAGCTGCTGCTGATGCGTCGCCTTCAGCTGGCCGGCCACCGGCCGCTCGGGCTCGTCGGCGGTTCGACCGGCCTGATCGGCGACCCGCGTCCAACGGCCGAGCGCACCCTGAAGACACCTGAGCAGACCGCCGAGTGGGTGACGCGGATCCGCGTGCACGTCGAGAAGTTCCTCGCCGCCGAGGGAGAGAACGGCCTCCGAGTCGTGAACAACCTCGACTGGACGGCGCCGTTGTCGGCCATCGAGTTCCTCCGCGACATCGGCAAGAACTTCCGGGTGGGCACCATGCTCAAGAAGGACGCGGTCAGCGCGCGCCTCAACTCGGACGCCGGCATCAGCTACACCGAGTTCAGCTACCAGATCCTGCAGGGCCTCGACTTCCGTGAGCTCTACCGCCAGCACGAGTGCGTGCTGCAGACAGGGGGCAGCGACCAGTGGGGCAACCTCACCAGCGGCACCGAGCTGATCCGTCGCACTGAGGGCGTCGCGGTGCACGCCATCGGCACCCCGCTGATCACCAACAGCGACGGCACCAAGTTCGGCAAGAGCGAGGGCAACGCCGTCTGGCTCGACCCCGAGCTGACGAGCCCCTACGCGATGTACCAGTTCTGGCTCAACACCGACGATTCCGACGTCGTGTCCCGGCTGCGGGTGTTCACGTTCCTCGACCGAGCGGCGATCGAGTCGCTCGAGCGAGCGGTGGCCGACGAGCCGTTCCGGCGGGAGGCGCAGCGCACGCTCGCGTGGGAGGTCACCCGCCTGGTCCACGGCGAGGCCGCCACGCAGTCGGCGATCGACGCGGCCGCCGCTCTCTTCGGGCAGGGCGACCTCGGTGTCCTGGACGAGGACACTCTCCGCAGCGCGGTCGCCGAGCTCCCGTCCGCGGAGGCGGACTCGACCACCACGGTGGCGCAGGCACTGGTGGCCACCGGGTTGTCGGCATCTCTCGGTGCCGCCCGCCGGAGCACCGGCGAAGGCGGGGTATACCTGAACAACGTCCGCGTGGTCGACGCGGATGCGCCGGTGGGGGAGTCCACCCTGGCCGGCGGGACCGTGGTCCTGCGTCGCGGCAAGAAGACGCTCGCCGGCGTGACGGTCCGCTGACCCGCCCTGTTCCGTGACGACGAAGGCCCGCCCCTCTGCAGGGGCGGGCCTTCGTGCATCCGGCGACCGCGAAGGGTGATTCGTGGGGTCAGCCGCGTCACTGAACGTGTCCCTGGAGGCCGTGTGCGGCCCTCTGGCGGCCGATCAGGGCCTGGACCCTTGAATTTCCGGGCTTCGAGGTTGCGACACGCCCGGGATGCGGCAGGGTTTGGACGATGTGCCTGGTGTGCCTGTAATGTTTCCTCTTGTCACCACGGAGGTGCGGCGGAGCGAAGCTCCACCGGCCACCAGATGACATTGACCTCCAAGTCCTCGAGTTGCTGCTGGTTCTGCTAGCTGGCCTCGGACCAAGTGGGTTGCGAACACTGATCCAGATGGTGTAGCGTCATGGCTCGTCGTGAGAACGACACCGGCTCTCAGGAGTCGA